>NZ_JARGNU010000011.1 GCF_029212375.1 Zhongshania sp.
CCCTCACCTCGGTGAAGTCCGCGTCAGCAGTTGAGGAGGCGCATTATAGAGATGCCAGCTTGGGAGTCAACACACTTCGCAAAAGAATTTGAAATACTTGTATAGCCGCTTATTAAACGAGCAAGCTGACTACTTATCACTCAAAAATCCAACATTAGCGGTCATTAAACAAACAAAGGGAAACCACGTAAGCTAGTAAATCGAACAGAGTATTTCACGAGAGTAGTCGCGAACAAGCCCGTCCACCCAATGAACAAACTTCTGATCTTGAAATTTTTTGCAAAAAAAACCACCTGAAGGTGGTTTTTTGTCGTCACAACCCTTTTATAAATTAATCAAAAGGGTGACGCAGCACAATTGTCTCTACACGATCTGGGCCAGTTGAAATAATATCAATCGGCACGCCAACAATTTCTTCTATGCGACGAATATACGCCCGCGCTTTTTCTGGCAGCTCTGCAAGCGACTTAGCACCGACAGTAGACTCCGACCAACCAGGCATGTCTTCATATATAGGCGTGATAGTGTCGTAATCTTCGCAGTCGAAGGGTGCAGCAATCGATTCACCGGCGGGATTTTTATAATCCACACACATGCGAATGGTTTCGAGGCCGTCCAACACGTCCAATTTAGTCAAGCACAAGCCGGTCACGCTATTAATACGCACAGCTTGGCGCAAGGCCACACCATCGAACCAGCCGCAGCGACGAGCACGCCCTGTTGTTGCACCAAACTCATGACCCTTCTTGGCTAGGTAAGCACCAACATCATCGAACAGCTCAGTCGGGAACGGACCACTACCAACACGCGTGGTGTAAGCCTTGGTAATACCTAACACATAGTCCAGATACAGGGGACCAAAGCCACTTCCTGTTGCCGTACCACCTGCGGTGGTGTTGGACGAGGTTACATAAGGGTAGGTGCCGTGATCGATATCTAACAGCGAGCCTTGCGCGCCCTCAAATAAGATATTAGCGCCATCTGCACGGTACTTATGTAACGCACTAGTAACATCAGTAACCATAGACCGCATTTCTTCGGCCATGCGCAAGGCATCGTCGAGGGTTTTTTGGTAATCAACCGCAGCTACTTTATAGTATTCGGTCAGCATAAAGTTATGGTATTCCATAACCTCTTTTAGCTTCACTGCAAAGCGTTCGGCATTATACAAGTCGCCCAAGCGCAAACCGCGACGCGCCACTTTGTCTTCGTAAGCGGGGCCGATACCGCGCCCAGTGGTACCTATTTTTGCTTCACCACGCGCAGCTTCACGCGCCAAATCGAGGGCAACGTGGTAAGGCAGAATCAAAGGGCAAGCAGGGCTCAAGCGCAGACGCTCACGCACTGGCACACCCTTCGCCTCTAGCTCAGCCATTTCTTTTAAAAGTGCATCCGGCGCTAAAACCACACCATTGCCGATTAGGCAAGTTACACCCTCGCGCAGGATACCTGACGGAATCAAGTGCAATACTGTTTTTTCACCACCGATAACCAAGGTATGACCAGCATTGTGGCCACCCTGAAAACGCGCGACAGCTGCCGCTTGATCAGTAAGCAAATCAACGATTTTGCCCTTGCCTTCGTCGCCCCACTGGGTGCCAAGCACCACTACATTCTTGCTCATATCCGTTTCTCTGGATAAAGGTTAGTCAACTGACCCACAGTGCGCAGGCCTAATCTCGCAATGGTGTAAGACACCACTGTCCTTCGTGTTTGCCAACCAACCGGTCACATGTCGTATCGACATCTTGACCCGGCAGGCCGCAAATCACCCGCTCACCCGCATCCCGCAGAGACTGAACAAACAGCCACTGCTGAGGATCCGGGTCATAGGGTGCAAACACTGCCGACGGCTCTTTCACCGGCGACAACAATTCTAACAATGCTTTAAGATCTATACTAAAACCGGTAGCCGGACGAGCGCGACCAAATAGCACGCCAATGTCGTCGTAACGACCACCTAAGGCCAGCGCCTGACCGTGCTCGCGCACCAGAGCAGAAAACACCACACCAGTGTGATAGTGGAGCCCGCGCAGCTCAGCCAAATCAAAGTAAAACTTGATATCAGCAATACGCAGCGCTAAAGCGCCCGTCAATTCTTCTAAGCTTGCAATAGCCGCAATCGCCTCGGGAATATCAGCGAACAATTCTCGGCCCCGACTCAGCACATCTACACCGCCGTGCAACTCATTCAATTCCAGCAGCTGTTTGGCAACATTCGCTGAGACCGGCAGCGCTGCAACAAACAGCTTTAATTCAGTCTTTGCCTTGCGCTGCAAAATATCAAAATAGCGCGCTTCTTGCTCGGCATTTAATCCTACAGCTTTAACCACTGCACGGTAGATACCAACGTGACCGGTATCTAAGGTAATGCCATCTAAACCTGCAACTCGCAAGGTTTCGAGCATTAGGCAAATAATTTCTAAATCGCTAGCCGGACTATTATCGCCGTATAGCTCGGCGCCTAACTGAATAGGCGATCGCGATGCCAGCGGCTGTTTCGGCTTGCTGTGCAAGACGCTACCGGCATAACACAGCCGGACCGGGCCTTCGCGACCCAGGCTATGGGCATCTATTCGGGCAGCCTGCGGCGTTATGTCGGCGCGCAAACCCATCATTCGACCGGTTAATTGGTCGGTCACCCGAAAGGTGAGCAAATCAATATCACTACCCAAGCCCACCAACAGTGATTCGGTGTATTCCAACATCGGTGGAATAATTAACTCGTAACCCCAGCGCTTATACAAATCTAAAAGCTGCCGGCGCAGAGCTTCAACCTGAGCCGCTTGAGCGGGCAAGAGTTCCTCTACACCATCTGGAAGTAACCAACGATCTACCGAAGTCATACGTATTTTTTGCTCTCTTTCTCTGCCATCAGACGCTAGCGCAACAAGCTTAATAAAATTAGCCCCGCCAACATACTCACTAAACCGGCAATACGCACAGATCGACTGTTCATATCCGCCATCCGGTATGCCAACAAACGCCAGCGCTCGGGGCTGAGGAAAGGCAGCAAACCTTCAATAATAAGCACCAGACTGAGAGCCACTGACAGTTCCTGCCACATGCGCTTTGCCTGCTACAAACATAAAAAATCCGCGCTGACCGAGGGGGTTTAGGCCTCGGAACAACCCGGATGTGTGAATGATACCACACTCCCCGCCACAGCGAGGAGCGAAACAAGGCTTACTGCTTACTGCCGCCCTGTTTCAGGTAACGAAAGAATTCACTCTTACTGTCAACCACCAATAGGTCGCCTTTATTGCTAAAGGAAGACTGGTAGGCGCTGAGACTGCGCAAGAAAGCGTAGAATTCTGGGTCGCGGTTATAAGCGGCCGCATAAGTGTGCGCAGCTTCGGCATCACCTTCACCGCGCAGAATTTCAGAGTCACGATAGGCGTTGGCGCCAATAACGGTGCGCTGCCGGTCTGCCGTGGCGCGAATTTTTTCCGCCAACTCGCGACCAGTAGAACGATGTTCACGCGCTTCTCGCTCACGCTCCGACTTCATTCGATCAAACACCGACTGACTCACCTGCGACGGTAGATCGATGCGCTTAACCCGCACATCGACCAACTGAATACCAAACTCAGTGGTCGTAATCTGATTCAAGTCACGGGTTAGATCTGTCATCAACAGATCCCGCTCACCCGACACCACATCGTGAAAGGTGCGTTCGCCAAACTTATTACGCAAACCGGTATTAATCCGCTGAGCCAACAAACCGTCGGCGCGCGCTTCCTCACCATTAGTCGCAGTGTAATACTTCTGGGTATCGATCACTTTCCATTTGGCGTAAAAATCGACATCTAAAGGCTTCTTCTCAATGGTCAAAAACCGCTGAGTTGGCGCATCCAAGGTGATAATACGGCGTTCAAATTTACGCACCATATGCACAAATGGCGTTTTTATGTGGAGGCCCACACTAATATCGGGATCAACAACTTCACCAAACTTCAGCAACACCCCACGCTCTGTTTCACGCACAATATAGAGCGCATTGAAGGCCAGCACGATAAACCCAAGCAGAACTACAACAATCGTAAAATTACGTCCGCCCATGTTAGCGACCCTCCCTACGCGTACCTTGAGTATCACGGCGCAACTGCTCGATCACTTTGTCGGTCAACTCCCGCACGTCCGGCTCCGACGCCGCTTGCCGCGTTACCGCCGCCTTATCCATTAATTTATCCAGTGGCAGATACATCATATTATTACCACCCTCTACATCTACCATCACCTTGGTGGCATCGCTGTACATCGCTTCTAAAGCGTCGATATACAAACGCTCGCGAGTCACCTTCGGCGCCTTGCGATACTCGTCGTAAAGGTTAACAAAGCGCTGCGCTTCACCTTCGGCTCTGGCTAACACTTGTTCTTTATAGGCTTGCGCTTCTTCGAGCTGACGCTGAGCCGCACCGCGGGCTTCAGGAATAATGCCATTAGCATAAGCCTCGGCCTCATTTTTTAAACGCTCGCGATCTTCTTTGGCGCGAGTTACGTCATCGAAGGCATCCTGCACCTGCGATGGCGCCTGCGCATCTTCAATATTGACCTTGGCAACCAAAATACCGCTCTGGTAGGTATCCAAATAACCCTGAAGGCGCTCTTGGGTGTCGATCGCTATTTGCTCACGCCCCTCAGTAATCACCTGATCCATTTTCGAGCTACCCACTACGTGGCGCAAAGAGCTCTCCAATGCATGCTCTAAGCTCAGCTCAGGGCTTTTCACTTTAAGAAGAAAGTTAGCTGGGTCCGACACGGTGTACTGCACCGACAAAGCGACATCAACGATATTCTCGTCTTCGGTCAGCATCTGTCCACGACTCGCAATACCGCGCACTTTGGTCACATTGATTTTATTTACTTCGTCCATCAACGGCGGATTCCAACGCAAACCGGGCATCACTGTTTCATGGTAAACCCCAAGGCGCAGCACCACGGCGCGCTCCTGCTGGTCAACTTGGTAAAAACCAAACAAGCCCCATACGACCAAAGCCAACACTGCAACAACACCTAAGGCGCTCGCGCTAAGGTTAAAATCGCCGCTACTGCCGCTGCCTTTTTTGCCGCCGCCAAAAATACTGTTCAGCTTGTCCTGCAGCTTTTTCAGAGCCTCGTCTAAATCTGGCGGTCCTTGGTTATTGCCACCCCAAGGATCATTGTCTTTACCGCCACCCGGTTCATTCCAGGCCATAGCCCTCTCCTATCAATTATCGTTGTGGTTCGCTATTTTTATGCCGCAGCCAACTTGTGCTGCGGAACGCCCGCGACATCACGATTTTGTCCGGCGGGCAGTCTAGCAGAATTCTTCCTTTGTGCTAACCGGACGACTAGAGTCCAGCGACGCTTCTGTAACTGACTCGCCAGCGAGTATTCGCTGCCAATCAGCCTCTGGAAGCCGCACTTTTAAGCGCTGAGAACCGTCTTCATTCATCTCTTCGACCAATACTGCGTCGAGATTAAATAAGCGTGCGCGTAAACGCCCTTGCGCTGCAGTTAAGGTAATACTGGTTTCACAAATTTCATTACCGAGCAATTCACTCAAGGCTTGGTAGAACAGATTTAAGCCTTGGTCGTCCCGCGCCGACAACCACACCCGCACTGGCAAACCAGAATCGTCACGTTCAATACGTGGCTCACCGCCAATGAGGTCAGTTTTATTGTAAACCTCAAGAATGGGGATATCCGCCGCGCCAATTTCGGCGAGCACGTTCATCACCTGTTTCATATTGTCTTGGCGCTCTGGGTCGGCGCAATCTACAACATGGATTAATAAGTCGGCGATTACAGCCTCTTCTAAAGTCGCCCGAAACGCTTCAACCAACTTATGTGGCAGGTGGCGAATAAAACCAACGGTATCCGCCAAGATAACTGGCCCAACATCGTCTACCGTAATCCGGCGCACAGTAGGATCCAAGGTCGCAAACAACTGATCGGCAGCATAGACACTGGAGGTCGTTAACACATTAAACAGTGTCGACTTCCCAGCATTGGTGTAACCCACCAATGACAGAGCCGGAATCTCAGCTCGCCGCCGCGCTCGCCGCGCCTGCTCACGCTGGCGCCGCACTTTTTGCAAGCGCGACTGAATGGCGGTAATTCGCGCCCGCAGCAAGCGGCGGTCGGTCTCTAACTGGCTCTCGCCAGGACCGCGCAAACCAATGCCGCCTTTTTGGCGCTCGAGGTGAGTCCAGCCCCGCACCAGACGCGTCGACATATGCTGCAGCTGAGCTAGCTCAACCTGCAATTTGCCTTCGTGGGTGTGGGCGCGCTGCGCAAAAATATCGAGAATCAGACCGGTACGATCAAGCACGCGACATTGTAATTCGCGTTCGATATTGCGCTCTTGGCTTGGTGACAAGGAATGATTGAAGAGCACCAGCTCGCCCTTATTGGCGATCAGTGCTTCACGAATCTCTTCGAGCTTTCCGGTGCCCACAAATAAGCGCGCATCCGGACGTTTACGAGACCCAGTAATAAATGCAACTGGGTCGCCTCCTGCGGAGGTGACCAGCTGCACAAACTCATTGGAGTCTTCGCGCTCGTCTTCACTGTGAAAATCCAGGTGCACCAGTATTGCGCGTTCACCAGAATTAGGTCTTTCAAATAGCAAGGACGAACCTCAAATCAACAAATCGCCGTTATTATGCGTCTTCTTGTTCTTCGTCGTCTTCTGGCGGATGCGCCATTGGCAAACGAACAACACGCGACGGAACCACGGTAGAAATGGCGTGTTTATAGACCATTTGACTAACCGTATTTTTTAGCAGCACCACAAACTGGTCGAAAGACTCAATTTGGCCCTGCAATTTAATGCCGTTAACCAGATAGATAGAAACCGGAATGCGCTCCTTGCGAAGAATATTCAGGTAAGGGTCTTGTAAGGTATGCCCTTTTGACATGGTGGACCTCCTGTATGCCCAAATCGGGCGTTGATAAAACGTATCAAAAAGCAGTATTAGGATCGCAAACCCAACAACAAGCTCGCAAAAAGACTGGGTAGTCTCCAGTATACCTAAGTTATCGCAATTCGGCAGTGCCAGAATGCGCTAACACGGAATTTAGTTGCAAATCAACATTGCCACCAGTCTCTAGCCATTGCAAATCTGGCCAGCCGCGCAGCCACGTTAACTGCCGCTTGGCCAATTGCCGCGTGGCAATCAAGGCCCGCTCAAAGGCCTCATCAAGAGGATAATCGCCGCGCAAATACTCCCACACCTGCCGGTAACCCACCGCGCGAATCGCGGGGAGGTCAGCATGAAGATCACCCCGCGCCATCAAGGCCGCTACTTCCTCAACAAAACCTTGGGCAAACATCTGCCGTAGGCGCTGCTCAATTCGCTGATGTAAAACACTGCGCTCCGGCGGTGCAATGGCAAACTGACACACCCGATACGGCAAAACCTGCTCAGCTTGCTGAGCCTGCCACTCGGTCATGGTGACACCACTTATGCGATAAACTTCTAGAGCTCGGGACAAACGCTGGGAGTGGTTTGGATGTATCCGCGCCGCCGAAGCTTCATCCACCTCAGCCAGCAAGGCATGAACCGCGGGCCAACCTTCGGCCTCGGCTATGGTATTAATCTCCGCCCGCACCTGCTGATCGGCGGGCGGCATATCCGCCAAACCTTCCAGTAAGGCCTTGTAGTACAACATAGTGCCGCCAACCAAAACCGGAATCCGCCCCGCCGCCGCGCTCTTGGCCATAGCCGCCAGTGCGTCTCGGCGAAAATTCGCCGCGGAATAGGCCTCACTTGGGTCGCAAATATCAATCAATTGATGAGGATAGCGTGCTAGAGTTTCAGCATCCGGCTTGGCGCTGCCAATATCCAAGCCGCGATAAACTAGGGCAGAGTCAACACTAATCAAATCACAGGGCAGCCGCTCACTCAGTGCCAAGGCTAGATCAGTTTTACCTGCGGCAGTCGGGCCCATCAAAAAAATGGCGCGTGGTAAGGCCTTAGTGCAATCGTTCACCGGATCAGCGGCCACGTAAAAACCACTTATCAAGCTCGGCAAGACCAACCTGCACCCACGTCGGCCGACCGTGATTGCACTGCCCGCTGCGCTCGGTTGCCTCCATATCCCGCAACAAACCATTCATTTCGGGCAAAGTAAGACGGCGATTGGCGCGCACCGAACCGTGGCAGGCCATGGTCGATAAAATTTCATTGATGTGAGCCTGTATGCGATCAGTACTGCCAAACTCCAACAAATCCGACAGCACGTCTCTGACCAGCTGCTCCACGGAGGTATCGGCCAGAATCGTCGGCAATTCCCGCACAATAATCGATTCGGCGGCGGCGCGCTCAATGCGCATACCCAGCTCGGCAAAGACCTCAGCATGCTGCTCAGCACAATCGGCCTCGCGCTCACTCACCGCCAAATTCATAGGCACCAGCAAGGGCTGACTGCGAATTCCCTCACCTTCACGAGCGTTTTTCATCCGCTCGTAGGTTATGCGTTCGTGGGCGGCGTGCATATCGACCAAGACCATACCCTGCTGATTTTCAGCCAAGATATAAATGCCTTTCAGCTGGGCAAGGGCATAGCCGAGGGGTGGCGCGGTACTGTCGTCTGCCGGTGCAACACTGTTTGGCCCCGCCTGCAAGCGCTGATAATTTGCCCGCTGATCTGCCACCCCCGCGTTAGAAGGAGGAGTATATGACGAGCTGTACTGGGGCTGAAATGATGTCGGCGCCGCATTAAATGCACCCGCACTTGGCCCCGCCAAAGAGGCCGACCCCGCCTCGCCCAAGGGCATAGCCGCTTGGGTTTCCGGCATCGCCATTAGCGATTCGCCGCCATCCGCTGCAATCGCAGCCTGCTGGGGCACGGTGTCTGGCCGCACATCAGCGAGTACTTTGTGCAAAGTGCGGAATATAAAGTCGTGCACCGTGCGGCCGTCGCGAAAACGCACTTCGTGCTTGGTCGGATGCACATTTACATCCACCGCCGCGGGCGCCAACTCCAGATACAATACAAAGGCGGGATGGCGACCATGAAAAAGCACATCGCGGTAAGCTTGGCGAACCGCGTGCACCACCAAGCGGTCGCGCACATAGCGGCCATTCACGTAAAAATGTTGCAGATCAGCCTGACTGCGTGAAAAACTCGGCAGCGCCACCCAGCCCCACAACCGCAGGCCCACCGCCTCGCGATCAATATACAAGGCCTGTTCCATAAAGGCCGGCCCGCACACAGACGCCAAGCGCCGCTCTTGCTCAAGCTGGTTGTCGGCAGGCTTTAAACTGTGCACTGCGCGGCCATTGTGACGCAGGGAAAAGCCAACATCGTAACGGCTCAAGGCCTGACGCTTGACCACTTCTTCAAGATGATTAAATTCGGTTTTCTCAGTACGTAAAAACTTGCGCCGCGCAGGGGTATTAAAAAACAAATCCCGTACTTCTACAGTCGTACCCCGCGGATGCCCCACTGGCGCCAGCACAGTTTCCATATCTCGGCCCTCACTGCGCGCCGACCAGCCAGACGTCGCACCCTCTTGGGCTGTGCTCAAACACAAGCGCGACACCGAGCTGATACTGGCCAAAGCCTCACCGCGAAAACCGAGACTGGCAACCGATTCCAAATCTTCCAGCACCGAAATTTTACTGGTGGCGTGACGGCTGAGCGCAAGAGGCAAATCCTCTTCGGCAATACCCTGGCCGTCATCGCGAACCCGAATTAATTTAACGCCGCCCTCTTCAATATCCAATTCAATCCGGCGGGCGCCAGCATCGAGGCTATTTTCGAGAAGCTCTTTAACTACCGACGCGGGGCGTTCAACTACTTCCCCCGCGGCAATTTGGTTGGCCAAACGGGGATCTAATAAACGAATTTTAGTCATTATGAGGCGGGAATCTGTATTTTTTGACCGACGCGGATACTACTCCCCGACAGTTGATTATGGCGCTGGAGGTCGTCAAGAGGCACATTATAGCGCTGGGCAATACCAGATAACGTGTCACCGCGTGCAATAGTATATTCACGAGCACCAGAAGCAATACGCTGACCACCAGAAACAACACGCTGGCCACTAGGAGTGTCACCGCGCTTGAGTGCGGCAAAATAGGTGTCTGGCGGCGGGCTCTCTCTAAAATAGCGGTCGATACCTTCAAAAATCGCCAAGGCCATATTGCTTTGGTAGCTACTACTTTTGAGTTTATTTGCCTCGCCGGGGTTAGAAATAAAACCGGTCTCAACTAATAGCGACGGAATATCGGGTGATTTCAGCACTGCAAACCCCGCTTGCTCTACCCGCTTACTATGCAGCCGCGAGATTTTAGACATTTCACTCAGAAGCTGGGCGCCCACACTAAGACTCGCATCGAGGCTGGCGGTCATCGACAGATCGGTTAATACCCCCGCCAATACTTGATCTTTATCTGACAGACTCACACCGCCCACCAAATCCGCGTCGTTTTCACGCTGAGCCAAAATCCGCGCCGAGGCACTGGTCGCGCCGCGTTTCGATAAAGCGTACACCGAGCTGCCATTGGCTTGAGGGTGGGTGAACGCATCAGCATGTATAGACACAAAAAAATCGGCTTGGGCCTTGCGGGCAAGATCTCGCCGCTTAGCCAAGCCCACGTAATAATCGCCGTTGCGAATCATCACTACGCGGTAACCTTTCTTGCGTTCAAAGCGCTCTTTAAGGCGCGAGGCAATCTGAAAAACAACATCTTTTTCCCTAACGCGCCCAGGACCAATCGCGCCAGGGTCTTCACCGCCGTGACCGGCATCGATGGCAATAACCACATCGCGCTGCGAGCTAGTTTCAACGCTTTTAATCACTTGGGCTTCAATAGATTCGCCCTTGTCTAAAAAGTCCACCACTAGACGGTCGTGCAAATCGCCACTCGCGGCTAATAAAAAGCTGCGCACTTGCACCTCAGCACTCAGGTCAAACACAATGCGTAGAGCGCCGCCAGGCTTGTCGGCATGACGTAAACCCGTCACTGGGCTGTTAGCAAACTGTAAACTTTTAGTGTCTGCGCCCAGCGTGGTGTTTTGAATGTCAATAACAAGGCGACTGGGATTGCTAAGGGTAATTAATTCATGACTGACCGGCCCACTAAGATCAAAAACCACGCGGCTGTGATCGGGCGCTCGCCAAAATCGAACGTCGCGAATTTCGGCCGCCTGAGCGGCAGCGGCTAAACAAAGTAGGCAAGTCAGGACAACACTGTTAATCCGTTTCATATTCGCTCAATTGCGCCAAGATTTGCTGCCCGCGTGGCGTAGCACCACTCGCGACAAGGAGGCGACCCGCTCCCTGCACCTCAATGCTAACCATTATATCTGCCAATGGCAAAACACCTGCGCCACGCTCAGGCCATTCGACCAAGCATACCGCGTCGCCATCGAAATAGTCGCGAATCCCCATATACTCCAACTCTTCCGGATCGCCAAGACGATACAAGTCGAAATGATACACACTGACCCCAGCCGCCTCATAGGGTTCAACAATGGTATAGGTAGGGCTCTTTACCGCGCCCACATGCCCAAAAGCCTGCAATACGCCTCGGCAAAACGTGGTTTTACCCGCGCCAAGCTGACCACCGAGATACACCACAGCCCCGCCCTGCAAAGCCTTGCCCAACCACATACCTGCCGCGACTGTGTCGGACTCGCCATCAAGATAACGCTGCATAGCCGTTTATTACACCTCGTAACTGATCAATTACATCGCTGGCCAACATGCCGCGCTCGCCCGCCTCAGCGGCAATATCCGCTGCCTCAGCGTGTACCGCAACACCAAGACAAATCGCACGCTGCGGGGATAAACCTTGGGCCACTAAACTGCCAATCACCCCCGACAGCACATCGCCCATGCCGCCGCTCGCCATACCAGGATTACCCCCACTGCACAGATACAGCGCGGCATCAGTCGCGACAACGGTACCAGCACCCTTCAACAGCACGCTTGCAGCAAAGCGCTCAGCCAGCATACGCGCCGCAGCGAACCGGTCAGTCTGCAGGCTAGCAGTGCTGCACGCCAGCAACCGCGCCGCCTCGCCAGGATGGGGTGTGAGTATACGTGGCCCGTCGTGAGAAAGCAGGAGCTGGGGTTCGCTGGCAATTAAATTTAAAGCGTCGGCATCAAACAGCGTTGGCTTATTGGCCGCCAACGCCGCCACTAATAACTCCTTTCCCCACGCCTGCTGCCCCAAGCCCGGCCCAACCACCACTACGCTAGCCTTGGCTAAAAGTGGCTGTAACTCATTAGCACTACTAACACCATGTGCCATTAATTCTGGCCGCGCGGCTACTAACGCCGCGATATGTTCAGGACGCGTGGCGCACGACACCAAGCCCGCACCACTGCGCGCAGCGGCGCTAGCAGCCAATAGCGCCGCCCCCGCCATGCCATAATCGCCACCCACCACCAGCACATGACCGGCCAAGCCTTTGTGCGCATTGCGGGGTCTTGGCCCCCACTGCGCCAACATCGCCGGCAAATTCAAATGACTAACCGCACCATCAAGCTGCGCCGCCGCCAGTGTAGTGTACACATCTCTGGGCACCGCTAAATCGGCAAAACTGAGTTCGCCCACACAGTCGAGGGCATCTAGGGTGAACAAGCCGCGCTTTAAACCTATAAAACTTATGGTTTGGCTGGCCCTGACCGCAAGCCCCAGTATTCGACCAGTATCACTGCACAGGCCAGAGGGCGTATCAATGGCCAGTACTGGAACGTTGGTGGTATTGATGGCTTGAATCGCCAAGCCGTATTGCTCGCGCACCACACCACGCAAGCCAATGCCGAGCATGGCATCCACCGCCACGCTATTTTCAGCAGGCAGCTCACCTCGCCACGGCGTCACCGCCACCCCCGCACGCTGCGCCCACTGCCATGCTAAGGCAGCATCACCGCTAAGCGACTCCGGCGGCGCCAGCGCCCACACCCGCACCGGCAAACCCGCCTCAGCGGCCAAAGCCGCAAGCACATAACCGTCGCCACCGTTATTGCCGCCACCACAAAACACCTCGATAGGCGAATGATCTGGCCAGCACTGCTGCACAAGATCAAAAGCGGCCTGCCCAGCGCGGCGCATCAATTCAAAGCCCGCTATGCCACTAGCAATTGCTAAACGATCTAACTCCCGAACCTGCGCAGCGGTGTACAGTAGCTGCTCTGGGGCGACGGCCTTTCTTGGCGATAATTGTGGCTGCGGCATACCATGACGTCCCGAATACGTAAAATACCTCTTTATCATAGCGCAAGCGGGCACCGGCAGTCCGACACTGCGTGCCGGCTGCCCTAGATCACGCCTAGCTTATTACCGCGGGCTGTCGACGATACTGTTAAGCGAATCCCGAATGGCCAACTCCTTTATCGCCACTTTTTTGAATAAACCAGCGGCGGCCTGTTGGGCCACGTACTCACCCAATTGATCTTGGGAAACCGCCTGTTCTGCCGCAGCTTGTTCGCTAGCAGCCGCTGTGGGATCTAGCACTGCACCGGTTTTTTGCTGAGCGTCCAGCAAATCGCCATACAATCGAATAGCGCCATTGACCGCCAAACTTTCCTTCACTGCTGGCAACAGAGCCAGCTGCACCGCCGAGCCACCCTCGGCCATCAACAGCTCGGTGGCCGCGCTCTGAGGAGAATTCAACAGTTTTTGCAGGGTATCGGCATCCATATTGGCCACAATGTTTTTCAGAACCGGCCCAGCGACAGGAATCGCGTTTTCGGCCGCGCGGTTCATCAGGGTTTCCAGTAACGCCGCTTGCGGGTTGTCATGAAAATCCCGCGCCACATCTATCACCAAGCCCAAGGGCGGCGGCAGCAGAATTCGCACGATGGGATCATCCAAGAAGCCACCTTTAACCGCCAGCTGCCTCGCCACCAAATCAATCGCTGAGCTTAATTTTTGAGCAAATTGATTAGCCAGCATTTGCTGAAACTTGGCCTGAGCAGCCATAGACATATTTTCGAACATTGACGCACAGCCAGACGTCAGGAGCATTACCAACACAAGGGCAATTACACGCAATTATTAAATACCTGATAGTGAAAACACGAAGGGTTTGCCTAATCGGCGGCACGTTCTAACACATAGATCCAACGTCCCCGTAGGACCACGAATGAAAGCCCCGCTCCTTGGCGAAGGTTCACGGTTTTCAATGAATCCAAAACCCGCGCCCCATTGACCGCGACTATTGATTCTAGTTCGCAGACGAGGCCGGCGGCATTCTAAATTCCACCGACTACCATAGTTTTACGCACCTAAAAATGCCGGCAACATACGGCGACTTCCCAAATGTGTAAAATACCTGTCTACCGTAGCGCGCAAGCAAGCACTGGCAATCTAATGACCCAAACCTCCTCCGAACTCGACCTACTAGCACAACAAATTAAAGACTGGGGCCGCGAGTTCGGTTTTGCCCATATTGGTATTAGCCCCGCCAGCAATGAGGCCCATGCCCAGCGCCTGCGGGAGTGGCTCGACAAACAATATCATGGCGACATGACTTATATGGCCGAGCGCGAGGGCCTGCGCGCCGCACCCGCCGAGCTACACACGGGGACTATAAGGGTGATTAGCGCCCGCATGGATTACCTGCCCAACGCCGAGAATATGAACACAGTACTCGGCAAGCCAGACAAGGCCTATATCTCCCGCTACGCGCTGGGCCGCGACTACCACAAGCTCATTCGCAAACGCCTGAGCCAACTCGCCGAAAAAATTAGCGGCATCGCTGGCGGGCAGCACCGCGCCTTTGTCGACAGCGCCCCCGTTTTGGAGCGGGGCTTTGCCGAGCAAGCGGGCCTGGGTTGGATTGGCAAAAACAGCATGCTGATCAATAGCAAAGCTGGGTCATGGTTTTTCTTAGGCGAAATTTATACTGATCTGCCGCTACCCATCGATCCGCCCCAAGAAACCGGACATTGCGGCAGTTGCCGCGCCTGCCTAGACGACTGTCCTACCGGCGCCATTGTGGCGCCCTACCAAGTTGATGCTAGGCGCTGCATTTCTTACTTAACAATTGAATTGAAAACCAGTATTCCGGTGGAGCTGCGACCACTGATGGGCAACAGAGTATTTGGCTGCGACGACTGCCAGCTGGTATGCCCGTGGAATAAATTTGCGCAAAACACCGCCGAAAAGGATTTTTCGCCCCGCCACCAGCTGGACAATAGCGACTTAATTGAACTGTTTTTATGGGATGAGAAAACCTTCTTAAAAAACACCGAAGGCTCCGCCATTCGCCGTATTGGTTACCAGCGCTGGCTGCGTAACCTAGCGGTAGGCTTAGGAAACGCTCCTGCTAGCAAGGCTGCAATTAACGCCCTTGAGCAACAGAGATCAAATGCCGAGAGCATCGCGCTTGAGCATATCGATTGGGCATTGGAACAATTAAAGGAAAAAGCAGCGCCATAATCAGCGCTGCTATTTCATCAGACGGCGGAGCTTTCTTAGCGCCTTCCGCCTCCCATCAAGCGTTTAGCGGCTCTTAAAAAGGCCGCGAATAATTCAACATCACACTCTCACGCCCTTCGCCCTCATCATTGTAATTCAGGTTCAGCGCCACCCTCGCTTTATCCACACTCAGCGCCGCGCCCAAGCTTACATCAGCAAAGCTGTCACCGTCGTTTTGGTAGCTCGGCAGACGATAGCTGGTATAGCCAAGATTAGTATTACGAATTTCAATAGTCTCGTTCGCATCCTCTTCTTCAGAGACCGCAAAGGCTTCGGCATACAAACTAAAGTTCTCGCTCAGCGCCGCATTGGCAAGCATACCAAGACGGAATTGGCGGCTTGCACGGCTCTGCTCACCCCACTGGTAATTAGACACCGCACCACCAGATTCGGTATAGCCGTCCACCTTGCTATTTAACCAGCGCAAGCCAAGCGCCGGCGCCAAACTTACGGTTTGCGAAGACAGCATGTTATAGGCGAGCTGGCCATCTAAATGCCAGCCGTGACCATCCGCCCCGCCAGCAGCCGTCAAATTCTGACTACCAAGGCTAAATTTACGATCAATGTCGCTGTAGTCCACCACATTCAGACCAACACTGCCTTCAGCAAGCCAGCGATCCTCGCGGTAATTGACCAAGCCACTGAAACCAACACTGGTCGCCGCAATTTCACTGCCATCGGTATTTAACTCATGATCGGCCATACTGATCGCCGCCCCCAAACTCAAGCCTGGTGACACCGCGCGACTAAGACCCAAGGTTAAATGTTTAGACTCCTGATCACCGCCCGTTGGTTCATCACCTGTTGCGCCGCTGGCGCTAATAAACAGGCGATCACCGTCAGCTAACCAGCGATTTTCGCGCATTACCTGAACCAAGCTTTGCTGCTGAGTGCGCGCAATACCCAAGCCCAAGCTAGGCACCTGACCAACAACCTGAGGCGCCGTTACTACGTCAATCAAATAATCACCGGTAATTTCGCCAAGTTTTGCCGTTGGGTGCACGCCATCGTTAAATAGCAATTTGCTGGGGTCTGCCGTTGGCTGACTGATGCCGTAAACAGGATGTTCAATGCAGGCATTATTGCTTGGGCCGTCATCAAAACACATATAGCGCTGGTCAAAATTCGCCAGCGGACCGAAAGCCGCATTGCTTCCGTTGGCAAAGCCGTAGGCCTCGGCATTATTCGACACATAGGCAATCAAACCAGCAAGATCAACCGGAATAATATTGGCGCCGCTTAAATTCGCGTAGGTTTGCACCGCTTGGTTAAAACCAGCAGCGCCAGTAGACACCGCAGCGGCATAACCTGGTGTTAAGAAGTTCTGCGCCTGCGCGGCAGCGGTTTTACCGAGATCGGGCAAGTTACTGAGCATAATATAACGGCCGCCAGCATTACTCAGCGCCTTCACCGCACCCACCAAGGTTTGTGCCGATGCAATAATGGTCGCCTGACTATTCGCAGTGCCGTTGAGGAAATCGTTGCCGCCGCCGTCAATCAAGATCAAGGCATTGGGGTTAATCCGAGGAAATTCGGTTAAATAAGCCGCTCTCGCCACAGCCCCACCGGCGGGAAGTGCTAAACCAGTGCCGTTAATTGAATTGAGAATATCCGCTGTTTCATAGCCTCCAACCGCATAGCTAGTGCCGCCGCCGACCGCCGAATTAGTTGCCAAACCCAGCGCCTTACCCAAGTGCTGCGGTGCAATTTCGGCGTAGGCACCCGTTGAAAAATTACCGCTGCCGTCGCCGACGCGGTTGGTAAAACGCAAACCTAAATTACCAGAGTCCATCAGGCTGTCGCCGAAAATTAGCAATTCGTCAAAGTAGCTTTGCGCTGAAACTTGGGTACAACACAGCAGGCTTGCTGCGCAGAGTGCGGTCAGTTTTTTCATATTGGTTTCCCCTTCATTGTTTACAAGATAGTTGATATATCTGTTTTCGCTAGTGCGGCATAAAACTTCGCAAAATGCCCAACGAACAAACGTGCAACTACATTATAAAAACAACAAGAAGACCCTATGTTATCAGTGACAACAATAGGGGTTTATACCAACAAGGGCCCACAGCCAACCTAAAACTCTTAGGACATACGAATAAAATGTTCGCGGTAATATTGGAGCTCGGCAATCGAGTCGCGGATATCGTCTAAGGCCAGATGCGCGCCAGACTTCTTTAAGCCCTTCATCAACTCCGGACGCCAGCGCCGCGCCAATTCTTTCACGCTGCTAACGTCGAGATTGCGGTAATGAAAGAAGGCTTCTAGCTCGGGCATTTCTCTGGCCATAAAGCGCCGATCTTGGCAGATGCTATTGCCGCACATTGGCGAAGCACCCTTCTCGACGTGTTTATCAAGAAAGGCGAGGGTCAGGCGCTCGGCCTCTAGCGCGGTAATGCAGGTGTCTTGCACCCGTTTAACCAAGCCCGACTCGCCGTGCTGGCGCGTGTTCCATTCATCCATTGCCGCGAGCACCTCATCGGGCTGATGAATCGCCAGTACTGGACCCTCGGCCAACACATTGAGATCGCTGTCGGTGACCACGGTGGCAATTTCAATAATGTGATCATTGAGGGTGTCTAAGCCAGTCATTTCCAGATCAATCCAAATTAGATTCTGTGCTTTAGCCATGCTGATGCCTCTGCTATATAAAAATGGGTGTATTGAATGCCATCCAAACCGCGCCGCGTCTGCGCTTAAGGCTGTGCAAAACTAGAAATGATGGCGAAACACGCTGCGTCTATCACGCCACAGTGTCGATTATATCAGCTCATGGGTTAAGATGACGCTTCTCCGGCGAATGACGTGTCTATGACCAAACGCAAACTCAGCCGCCAGCAACGCTGGCGGATAGAAAAAGTTCAGGCCGAACGCACCGAGCGCGCAAGCAAACGCGACAGCCGTGCCGACCAAGCCCTAAACGAGGGCGAGCTTGGCCCAGAGCAAAGTGGCCTGATCGTTAGCCATTTTGGCCAGCAGGTCGAGGTCGAGGGTGACGGCGGCCAGCGCCAGCGCTGCCATGTGCGAGCACAGGTTGAGGGTTTAGTCACCGGCGACCGCGTTACATGGCACGAGGGCAAGCCCACCGGCGTCGTGGTCGCCTGCAACGAGCGCCGCAGCCTATTGCAACGGCCCGACAATCACGGCAAGCTCAAACCAGTCGCTGCCAATATCGATCATATCGTGATTGTAATTGCCCCCGAACCCCGCGCCCACGCCAATCTTATTGACCGCTACTTGGTGGCCTCCGAGGCCATAGGCATTCGCCCGATCTTACTACTCAATAAAACTGACTTAGTTAACGAAGAGAACAGCGACTACCTTAACTCCATGCTCGCTCGGTACGAAGAAATTGGCTATCCAGTCACTCGCGCCTCGACGGAATCTGAGCACGGACTCGACGAGCTGAAAGCCACTCTACGCGAGCATATCAGCGTGTTCGTTGGCCAATCTGGGGTGGGCAAATCCTCGCTGGTTAACAGCTTACTGCCTGGCACCGACACCCGTATTGGCGCGCTGTCTGAAGCCACAGCTAAGGGCCGGCACACCACCACGACTGCCAGACTTTACCATTTCCCCGATGGCGGCAGCCTTATCGACTCACCCGGCATCAGGGAATTTGCGCTGTGGAATATGGATCGCGAAAAAGTATTGGCGGGTTTTATCGAGTTCAGACCGTTCTTGGGTCTGTGCCGTTTTCGGGATTGCAAACACGAGCACGAACCGCGCTGCGCACTGCTTGCCGCGGAGGCCGAGGATAAAATTCGCCCCGAGCGCATGGCCAGTTATCGGCAAATTATTGACAGCCTCGGCGCGCAATAATTTACCGCCACTAGTCGCTCCTGTGAGTAAAATCGTATATACAGTGTCGTAATTTTAAGACTCGGCGTTTTGCATCACACTACCGCCGGCGGAAACGGGCCATTTAAATCACATCACACTGGCCTGTACTGCTACAATTCACCAAAAATCAGCGAACACATTACTTATTATGAAAGACTGGCCATTAGTTATAGAGGCGACCCAACTCGCCGACTCACTCCACGAGCCCAATCTGCTTATCTTAGATACCAGCAGCGCCGACAATTACGCCAAGCACCACGTGCCCGGCGCCGTTCACATTGCGCCAGCAGAGCTGCAGTGCGGCATAAAGCCGGCCGCGGGCAAGCTGCCCTCCGTCGAGCAGTTACAGGCGTTATTTTCACGAGTTGGCCTAACGCCAGGCAAGCACGTTATTGTCTATGACGATGAGGGCGGCGGCTGGGCTGGGCGACTAATCTGGACCTTAGACGTAATTGGTCACCGCAATTATTCCTATTTAAACGGCGGCTTGCAGGCCTGGCTCAGTGGCGGCCACCCCAGCGAAGAAGTGGCTAATTTGCCACCACCAAGCGAAATTGACATTATCCTCGACAGCGCCCCGATTGCCGAGATTGAGGATTTTATCAGCCTGCTCGACAACGGCCAGCTGGCAATCTGGGACGCTCGCTCTCCAGAGGAATATCGCGGCGAAAAAGTTCTGGCACAGCGCGGCGGACATATACCCGGCGCAATCAATCTCGATTGGCTAGAACTGATCGATCGCGACAATCACATGCGCCTGAAAGACCTGAAGGCAGTGCAGGCCAAGCTCGATATACTCGGCCTCAGCGCCGACAAAACCATTATCACCCACTGCCAAACCCACCACCGCTCTGGCCTCAGTTACTTAGTGATGAAGATTCTTGGCTACCCTCATATCAAGGGCTATCACGGCTCATGGGGCGAATGGGGAAATCGCGACGACACCCCAATTGAAATCGGCGACCGCCCGCAACCCAGCGCTCAGCAACCCTAAAACGCCACCCAGAAGGAAGGCTCAGTGAACATCGCGTTTATTATTTTGCAGTACCTGCTACCCCAGCACCTGCTGTCTCGGCTTGTTGGCAAATTAGCAGAAACTCAAATACCTTGGCTAAAGGATATGTTGATTAGCCGCTTTATTCGTCAGTACAAGGTCGACATGAGCGAGGCCGCTGACCCCGACTACCGCAATTACAGCAATTTCAACGCCTTTTTTACGCGAGCATTAAAAGAGGGCGCGCGGCCTATTGCGGCAGCACCCCAAGACATTGCCTGCCCCGCCGACGGCGCTATCAGCCAACTGGGCCAGATCATTGATGGGCGAATCTTCCAGGCCAAAGGCCAAGATTACAGCCTGCTGCAATTACTCGGCGGCGATCGCGAGTCTGCCGCGTTATTTGAAGGCGGCAGCTTTGCCACGGTGTATTTGTCACCGCGCGACTATCACCGCGTGCATATGCCGCTCGCGGGCACCCTGCAATCTATGAGCTATATTCCCGGCGCGCTATTTTCGGTAAATACCACCACCGCGGAAAATGTGCAGGCCTTGTTCGCCCGCAACGAGCGCGCAGTGTGCTTGTTTGAGACCGAAGCTGGGCCAATGGCGGTTATCTTAGTTGGCGCCATGATCGTGGCGGGAATTGAAACCGTTTGGGACGGGCAAATTGCACCGCCACCCAGCGGCATTAAAACCACCGACTACCGCAAAGGCGCAAGAGAGATTCATTTAGAGAAAGGCGCCGAAATGGGCCGCTTCAAACTCGGCTCCACCGCCATTGTGTTGTTTGGCAAAGACCGCGCGCAGTGGGCGGAGAAATTTGCAGCGACAACACCTACCCGATTGGGAGAGACTTTGGGCACCCTCAAGTAATTCGGAAAACGCTGAACGGGAGACAAAACTGTATTCAGGCCCTTGCACCTCCCGTAATGCGTCTCCCGAGCAAAGATCACACTCTCTCAAGCGGGAACGCGATCACCTCATCTATTCTCTCAGCACCGCAGGCAATCATTGCCAGCCGATCAAAACCAATCGCCACACCGCTGCACTCCGGCATTTTCGCCATTGCCTTGAGTAAATAGCGATCTACCGGCGGCAAGTCTTGTCCCGCTGCGGCGCGGCGGGAATGATCGTCACTAATGCGCCGCACCAGTTCGCCGGCATCGCGCAGCTCATCATAGCCATTGGCTAACTCCATCCCCGCGTAAAAAGCCTCAAAACGACGTGCTACGCGCTGACCATCGCCATTCACAGCTATTTTTGCCAGGGCCGCCTGCGTTTCGGGAAAGTCATAAACAATACTGATTTGCTTAGGATTCAATGCGGGCTCAACTACCGACGACATCAGCAGCTGTAACCACAGGTCGCGATCGCCGCTGTCAAAGCTGAGATCCAGATGCTCCATTGCACAAACTTTTAGCTGATCTAGACTAGCCGCATGGGGGTTTAATCCGCAATGCAGCTCAAACACCTGCTGATACGTCATCTGCACAACATCCGCATCGCCGACGGCCAACGCAACGACCGCCACGACCTCGTTAATCAAGGCATCAAGGCTCATGTTCGGGCGATACCACTCGAGCATAGTAAACTCTGGATTGTGACGCCGCCCCCGCTCACCGCGTCGAAACGCTTTGCAAATCTGATAAATTGGTCCACTACCGGCCGCCACCAAACGCTTCATGGCAAATTCAGGGGAAGTTTGCAAATACATCTGCCCCTCACCGGACGGTGATTGGGCAGAAACAGCTTCTATATTGGGATCAGTAACGGGCGCAGAGGCGAGCAGCGGGGTCTCAACTTCCAACACCCCGCGCGCCGCAAAAAAACCGCGAATTTGACTAAGAAGCTGGGCGCGACGGCCCAAGGCCGTAAAATCGGCAGTGGGCCGCCACTGGCTCATTTAGCTTTTAACTCGGTTCTGATATTCACCAGTGCGGGTATCGACCTTGATCACTTCGCCTTCGCTGAGGAATAAAGGCACTTTTACCACTGCGCCGGTACTCAGGTAAGCGGGCTTAGTACCGCCTTGCGCAGTATCACCCTTCACACCGGGATCGGTCTCAACGATGGGCAACTCAACAAAATTAGGCGGGGTAACCGAAAGCGGTGCGCCGTTATACAAAGTCACTGTGCACACATCTTGCTCTTTTAACCACTGAGAGGCATCGCCAACCGCTTTAGTGTCGGCTTGAACCTGTTCAAAGGATTCTGGATCCATAAAGTGGTAAAATTCGCCGTCGTTATAGAGATACTCCATACTTTGGTCAATAACGTCGGCGCCTTCCAGTGATTCGCCAGACTTAAAGGTGCGCTCCCACACTCGACCAGAATTGAGATTGCGCAGACGCACTCGGTTAAAGGCCTGACCTTTACCGGGTTTAACAAATTCATTATCTAGAATAGAACAGGGCTCGCCATCGAGCATAACTTTAAGCCCGTTACGAAATTCGTTAGTTGAATAATTGGCCATGATTCTCCTCAGCGGCTATGTTGAAAACCGTAGATTAAAAAGGCAACAATGATACCCCTTATCACCGCAATTTGGCAGACTGAAAGCTGGCAACGGCAAATGCAGCAGATGATTCGCGATCCAGAGCAGCTTTTTAGCCGCCTTGGCTTAGACATTGCCGACCGCCCCGATCTTGCCGCAGCACTCGCACAATTCCCGCTGAGAGTCACCGAAGCCTTTATTGCCAAGATGCAAACTGGTGACTGGAACGACCCGCTGTTACTGCAAGTATTGCCACAAGCGCAGGAAATGACACCCCAAGCCGGATTTATTGACGACCCCCTTGCCGAGCTAGATGCTAACCCCGTGCCTGGCTTAATCCACAAATATCACGGCCGCGTACTACTCATTACCAGCCCCGCCTGCGCCATTCACTGCCGCTACTGCTTTCGCCGCAACTTCCCCTACGGCGACAACAATCCCAGCCAACGAGATTGGCAGCAGGCGCTCGACTATATTGCCGCGCACCCCGAGATCAACGAAGTTATTCTCAGTGGCGGCGACCCCCTCGCCGCGAACGATGATTATTTACACAAATTAATCAGCCGCATTGCCGACATACCCCATGTCGGCACCCTGCGCCTGCACACACGGCTGCCACTCGTATTACCCGCGCGGGTCACCCCAGAGCTAATTTCAACACTATGCAATAATCGCCTGCACACCGTCATGGTGATTCACTGCAATCACGCCAATGAAATTGACGGTGCAACCAGCACCGCCCTTAGTACGCTGCAAAAAGCAGGAATAACACTGTTAAATCAAAGTGTTTTGCTTAAAGGGATTAATGATAATGCCGATATTCTCATTACGTTAAGCCGTCGACTGTTTGACGTTGGCGTTATGCCCTATTATTTACATGTACTGGATAAGGTCAGGGGGGCAAGCCACTTCGATGTGAGCGAACACCATGCAAAAACCCTAATGCGTGAGGTTCTGGCGGGCTTACCAGGTTATTTAGTGCCCCGCTTAGTGAGGGAAGATCCCCACGCAAGCAGCAAACGACCACTTGCGCTATTATGAATTAACGCGTAAAAACATAGACTTAATACACAAACTTAATATATGTGATTTGAGACTGCGGAAAAGATCAGGATATGATGAATAGTAGCTCAAAACTCGCTGTGACCCTACCCAAGTACAATCGCGACACCCACAGCCTGTTTGCACTAAATGCCAACGCGGTAAACACTTGGTTAAGCAGCCTACCGCTCGCAAATCTCGGCGAATCTACCCGCCAGCTGTTTCAAGCGCTGTCAGAGCTTAGTCACGTCTCGTGTAAAGCTAAAGATCGCTATGAAATCCTTGAAAAAATCCGCCCCCAAGTGCACTACGTCACCAAAGGGCTTGCCCAGCACTATTTAAACAAACCCATTATTTTGCCCGACAAAACCCAAAAAATAGTATTACTCGCCGACACCCTTAACACCCAGTTGGCGACAGGGTATTGCCAAGCATTTCAGAGTTTTGAATCTGAAAACCGGCTACTTCGCCCCAAAGAAGCAATGGCTAGCTGCCTGCACCGAGCGCTGACCGAGTACAGCTGCATCTTGCTGCGCAGCTACCAACTTTACCGCAACTGTCACAGCGGTTTTTGGCTAAACCTGCATCGTATTTACCGCTGCGCCAGTGTTATGAAACTCTTCAAAATCAAGGTGAGCGATGCCGTTCACGGCGACGGGGCAGTAGTTCAGGCCTATTTACGGTCGTTAATGATGGCTTGCAGCCGCACGCACCAACTGCCCCAACGCCATATTGAAGATATTTTCAAAGAGCTCAATTTTTGGACTGCATTCATTGACTTGCGCAGCGATCGCTTAGAGAGCTGTGTATTCCTACTCAATCCCGATGAAGACAATCAACCGGTGTACCGCGAACTGATAGCGCGCGCGCCCGCACCTGGTTGGCTGGGTATCGACACCAAGCTCATCTTGGCCCAAGGCGGCGCGCTCTCGCGCAATCCGTCAGTTCGCAAAACCGACCATGTCACCACCCTGCCAAAAACCGTCGTAGACCACCTTTCTATTGCATGGAGTGCCGCCACCGCGCGGGCCGCTGAACGTGTTCCTTGCGACGACCCCGTGCTTATTACCCTTGGTATGAATGCCACTCATTACTATGTGGCCAACCAAGTCGACTTTGAGCAGTTTAAAATAGATCGCGATCAAGCCGAGTCACGCCCCGACCCGTATCTAAAACAAGGTAAAAAACTCAATGATCCATGGAGTGGCAGCGGTGGCTTAGACACCCGCGACGTTGACAACAATACCAAAGAACACCTAGATATCGACTTTGAGCACCAACCCCACCATATCGAGACCATCAGCTATAGCCTGCCCTCAAACGGCAGCGCCAGCCCAGCGCCCGATACTAGCTATCAATATCTACGTTCACGGATTCTCGACACCAGTAGCGCAGGTTACCGGCTGGAATGGCCGGAATCCGCGCAAGCCAGAATCCGCACCGGAGAATTAATTGGTATTAAGGCCAGCGACCACGAAGGTTGGCGTATTGCGGTAGTGCGCTGGTTGCGCAGCGATGACATTCATCAAATTGGCATCGAGACCATCGCCTCTACCGCAACGCCTTATAGTGTGCGCTTAGTCAGTTCCGGACTGGCTGTTCAAGATTATCAACGCGCCATGCTACTGCCTGGCGGTCAATTGGCAAAAGGTCCGCTATTATTGCTATCGAGTGTTACTGGCTTCGCAGAAGGCCAGACAGTCGAATTAGTGCGACCTGGACATGCAATGCGGGTTAAATTAGACGAAAAAATTGAACACTCCAATGCCTTTAAATTATTTACATTCCAAGACATTTCACGCCCCGCATTTAATGATGTGCCGGACGTAGACAAAACCAATAAAGGCGACTTCAATCAGCTTTGGGAAATACTGTAAGGTACGCACACACTCTCACCGCCGCCACCTTAATGAGCCTCTATGAGTAACGACACCGCCATCAATATCCTGCTGTTTTGCCTTGCAGACAATGATGCCGAACAAATAATTACCTGCTGTCGTCGCGCAGGAAGGGTTGCTCATACCCAATCACTGGAAACCGGTGAGCAGTTGAGCAAAGCAGTTACAGGCAAAAGCTGGGACGTACTCATTTTTGACGCCGAACGTGCGCAGCTAGACATAAACCGCTGTGGTCATTTACTGCGCAAACATCAGGCGGATGTTCCGATCATTTATATGGGCGAAGGCGACCCCTTAAACCTGCCCGACGCTGCCGTAGTCGACATCATTAGTAAATACAATATTCCACAGCTGGTAAGCGCCGCATTGCGCGAACAACGCGGCTTAGTCATTCGCCGCAAATTAAAAGCCTGTGAAACGGCCCTCGGTGAAGCCGAACAGCGCAACGCGCTGCTGCTTAGCGACCACCAAGACCCGCTCGCTTACATCACCGACGGCATGGTGATTTATGCCAATCCAGCCTTTTGCGAACGTATGGGCAGGCAAGATTTAGACGGTTTCCCTATTGTTGATCTTATTACCAACAAAGATCAGGACCGCTTTAAAAATGCCCTAAAAAAGCAGCTACTCCACAAAGAACAACAGCGTCTAGAGATTTGCTTCGCCCACAGTGATGCAAGTGAGTATAAAACCCTCATTACCTGCAATAGTGCTACCTACGACGACGAAGCCTGTGTGCAGCTCACCTTGCACGATGACGAAAGCAATCATCAGGTTGGCGGCCTGGATCTCAGCACCCAAATGGCCAGTAAATACCGCTTTCAGGAAATCCTGCAAGAATTCATCGAGAGCGAGCGCAATAGCGACTCTTCCTTATTACTGCTGTCGATTGATCACTTTAGCAAGCTACGCCAAAACTCCAGCTTGATGGATGTTGAGATCTTACTGGCAGCCCTTAGTAAACACGTACGCCACATCATGCCCGCTCAGCATTACGGCCGAGTGGCCGACGATATGATTGCTGCCATCAGCCACCATGTTAGCAGTGACGCTGCGCTGGAAATGGGGTTTGAGCTATGTAAAGCGATTGAAAACGACATTTTTGAAGTCAAAAAAAAGTCCCTGCAATGTTCCGTTAGCGTTGCCATTACACCCATCAATCACCTCACCCCACCCCGTGCCGGTTTGCTTTTAGACACTAGTTTTCATGCGGTGGAGAAAATTTTTATTAGCGGTGGCAATAATGCGGCAATCACCCATTACGAGCGCCAGCAACTAGGCGACCGCGAATCGATGACCTCGGCATTCAGTTCAGCCATGGCCAACAGTCGTCTCACACTGCAGTTCCAGCCCATGATCAATCTTGGCGATGCCGACGGCGACCACTACGAAGCCTCCCTAGAGATAAAAAACTGGGTAGAGGGCGAAGTCACCGCCGGAGAATTGCTTAGAGTTATAGAGCAAGAGCCAGAAAACAATAAACTCGACCACTGGATTGTGGTGGAAGCGACCAAGCAGCTGGCAAAGGAGCGCCAAACGGGGCAAGACCTAAAGCTAATTATTAACCTTAGCGGCAATGTGTTTCACGACCCCGAATTTTGCTCATGGCTAAGCGTTGCCTTTAAAGCTGCGGGGCTACCACCCTCATCGGTCATACTGCAATTTAATGAAGAGAGCATTGCCAACGCATTGAAACCGGCACTAAATTTTGCTCAGCAGCTGCAAAAAATGGGTTCTGCGCTTAGCGTACGCAATTTCGGCCGCGCCAAGAAAGGCAATAAATTCCTATCTCACATTCAGCCCCACCTCGTAAAACCCGGTTTCAGAAAAACCGACACCCCGAGTAATGAAGAGATTAGGGCGATTGTTGAGCAAGCCAGAATACTGAAGAGCCGAGTGCTGATTCCCAATGTTGGCAGCGCGGCCACCCTCGCCATGCTGTGGCAACTGGGCCCCGACTTTATTCAGGGCAGCTATGTGAACGAGCCGATGCCAAGTATGAGCTACGAATTCGCGGCATTTAACTAGCGCACTAATGTAAAAACACTCGCAGGTCTATTGTAAAATGCGGCCCACGAGCGCGAAACATCACCCAGTCAGACGATCACTAATTCCCAATAAATAGAGGATACCGTCCAACCCCAAGGTTGAGATCGACTGCTTTGCATTCTCCCGCACAATGGGCTTAGCCCGAAACGCAATACCCAAACCAGCAATGCTCAGCATAGGAAGATCGTTAGCACCATCGCCTACTGCAATAACCTGCTCCAGATTCAAGCCTTCGCGCTGCGCAATTTCACGCAGTAACTCCGCTTTGCGCTGACCATCAACCACAACACCCTGCACCTCGCCGGTCACTCGTCCATTGCGAATCACCAGTTCATTGGCATACACATAATCGATTCCGAGCTTTTTCTGTAGGTAATGGCCAAAATAAGTGAAGCCCCCCGACAAAATCGCGGTTTTATACCCCAATTGTTTCAGAGTTGACACTAAGCGTTCGGCGCCCTCGGTAATACGCAGGTTTTCGGCAATGCCTTCCAGCACCGATTCATCCAAACCTTTAAGCAGTGCAACCCGCGCCTTAAAGCTTTCGGTAAAATCAATTTCACCACGCATCGCACGCTCGGTAATTTCAGCGACCTGCTCACCTACACCAGCAGCCTTGGCTAACTCATCGATAACTTCGGCCTCGATCAAGGTCGAATCCATGTCGAAGGCAACTAAGCGCCGAGTACGGCGGAACATATTGTCTTCTTGATAGGCAATATCAATATCTAGCTCACTGGCCAAATGCAGTAACTCGCGGCGAAAATCTGAGGCATCTAGCAAATTGCCCCGCACCGACAGCTCCACGCAGGCCTTGGACTGCTGAGCCACGCCCTCGAGAGGCACACGCCCCGACAGCCGATCGATACGGTCGATATTGAGCGCGTAGCGCGACACAATATCAGTAACGCTTGCTATGTGACGGCCGGTGATTTTGCGCGCCAACAAGGTTACGATATGGCGTTGCTTACCCTGCCCTGTTACCCATTGATTGTAACTCTCGGGGCTGACCGGTAAGAATCGTACCTGCATTTGCATTTCGTGGGTGCGAAACAGAATATCTTTGAGAATACTCGCCGCCTCGGCACTGGCTGGCACCTCTACCAATAAGCCCAACGATAAATTATCGTGTATCACCGCTTGACCAATATCGAGGATATTCACCCCGTGGTCAGCTAAAATGCCGGTAATGCTACTGGTCACGCCCGGACGATCATCTCCGGCAATATTGATCAATATGATTTCGTTCACACCACCCCCTACGATAATCGGCGTATTGTAGCGGTTGATGTGATTCCACCCAAGTGCTGCGAGCCTTGATATACTCGCAACTCAAATAAAACCTCTAATTCCGGATGGAATGTTAGCAAATGCTGAAGCTGCTTCTAAAGCTCCCCTTGTCTGCCAAGTGCGGACTGATTACCGCCCTAATCTGTGCGATTGCTGGACTCACGCTATTGCTCACCAGCATGACCGCCAGCAAACAAATACTGCTGGAAACCACCCGCATGATTGGCCAACAATGGACTAATCAGCTGGCCTCCCAAAGCCAACAAGCCTTGTTACGCAACGACAAGGTCAGCCTACAAGCAATTTTGCAGGACTATATCAACAGCCCGCTGATCGTTTACGGCAGCATTGCCAACGCGCGGGAAGAAGCCGTGGCCGAAGCCGGTCACTGGCGCGCCGAAAACCTCAATTACGAAGCGCAGGTAGCGGCAGATGGCCGCCTAGGACTGGTCAAACTGTCCTTGAGCCGCGAACTGATTGGCGACGAGATTCGCGACCTAGGCAAGACCTTGCTAATTCTTACCGGCCTGCTCGCCTGCTTTAGCTACGCTGTTATTGCCGTACCCATGCGTCGCGTCGAAGAGCTATTGGAGCTAGCACGGGCCAGACTCGCACAACCTCTGCGCGATGATGAATGCCAATATCGCGGCAGCGACAGTTTAGGCCGGCTCCTCGAAGAAATTCACAACCCCCAAATACGCCTGAGCCAACTCGGCAAAAACCGCTTTAAAGACTATTACGTGCTGCACTGCCACTGGCAGGCTTACGACTCGCTACACGCGCAAATGGCCCCCGACAGTTTCCGCGAGCATCTGCGCACCAGCTACGCGCGTGGCGAGGCCATCGCTAGGCTCTACCATGCCGACATCGTAGTCCACCGCCACAACGCCATTAGTCTGCGCTTTTTTGAGATTGCCGACACCGACCACCCCCTGTTCCGCGCGTTATGCTGCGCCGAATTATTTCAAAAACTGGACAAAATCCTGCGCAGCCGCGCTGGCATAGCCCATATTTTTGGTGAAGGCGATCACTGGGAGTGCGCGGCAATGGAGTGCGCGGCAATAGATCAACTACACCGCGCCACCGCTGAGGGCAAGGGCACATGGCTAGACACAAACAGTCGCGAACACGAACGAATTGAGGCGTGGGGGGACTTTCGCGGCAATCAAGTCATCGGCATGAAATCGCCGTATAACGACTTACTAGAGCGTCAGCAGACTCAGCTTAAAAAGCTGAGTCTTGAGTCCTTCAAGCAAGACAGCTTACGGCAGCAAGAAGAGCAAACCGACAGCCCTGATTAAACAGGGCTGACGGTTTCTATGGCGTCCACTTTCTGGAAGCCGCGTGGCAGCTTGTGACCGCGGCGACCGCGTTCACCCACATAGTGTTCAAGCTCGGCAAACTTCAGTGACAAGTGGCGCTTACCCGAAATAACTTTCAACACGTCGCGCTCGCCAAACACCGCAATTGCAGTGACGTACTCTTCGCGGCTTGCCAGTCGCGCCGAGGGAATACCGATCATTTTATTACCCTTACCGCGGGGCATAACAGGCAACTCAGCGGCGGGGAAAATCAACATCCGGCCTTCAGTTGTCACCGCCACCACATAGCTATTTTCTAGATTGGCAATCGCGATTGGCGCCAACACTTTAGCGCCATTTGGCAACGTTAAGGCGGCTTTACCGGCCTTGTTTTTGCTCTGTAACTCGGCCAATTTGGCGATAAAGCCATAGCCGGCATCCGAGGCCAATAAATAATGGCCTTCGTCACTGCCCATCATCATGCCCGTAAAGCTAACCCCCGATGGAGGGTTAATTCGCCCAGTTAGCGGTTCGCCCTGCCCCCGCGCAGAAGGCAAAGTATGCGCCGCCACGGTATAGCTGCGGCCGGTACTGTCGAGAATAATCACCGGTTGATTACTTTTGCCCCGCGCCACTAAGTTATAGCGGTCACCCGATTTGTAACTCAAGCTCACAGGGTCAATATCGTGACCTTTACCCGCACGAATCCAGCCCATTTCCGACAAAATGACCGTTACTGGCTCGGCGGCGACAATATCCTCCTCCAAAAACGCCTTGGCCTCGCTGCGTACCACCAAGGGTGAGCGCCGCTCGTCGCCAAACTCTTCGGCCACGGCCAGCAGCTCTTTGCGCACCAAGGTTTTCATGCGGCGGCTAGAGCCGAGGGTTTGCTCCAGTGAATCGCGCTCTTTGGCCAGCTCGTCTTGCTCGCCCCGAATCTTCATTTCTTCGAGTTTGGCCAATTGCCGCAACTTCAACTCTAAAACCGCTTCCGCTTGGGTATCGGTCAAATCAAAGCGCGCCATTAATACGGGCTTGGGCTGTTCCTCTTGGCGAATAATCGCAATCACTTCGTCAATATTAAGAAAGGCAATTAATAAGGCGTCGAGAATATGCAGGCGCCGCAGCACCTTGTCCAAGCGAAATTCAAGGCGTCGACGGGTCGTGTTGGTACGAATTTCCAGCCATTCGTTAAGGATTCGATCGAGGCTTTTCACCTGTGGCCGACCATCGAGGCCGATCATATTCATATTAACTCGGTAGCTGCGCTCCAGATCGGTGGTGGCGAACAAATGATTCATCACCGCCTGCGCATCCACCCGATTTGAGCGGGGAATAATCACCAAGCGCGTGGGGTTTTCGTGATCTGATTCGTCCCGCAAATCCACTACCATAGGCAGCTTCTTGGCCTGCATCTGCTGGGCGATTTGCTCCAGCACCTTGGAACCCGAGGTTTGGTGAGGCAGCGAGGTAATAACAATATCGTCACCCTCTTGCAGCCACAAGGCTCGCATCCGCAGTGAGCCGCGGCCGGTTTCGTAAATTTTGCGCAAGTCTTCCGGCGGCGTAATTATTTCCGCATCGGTCGGGAAATCTGGGCCTTTTACATGCTCGCAAAGTTCTGCCACCGAGGCATTCGGCGCATCCAACAAATGAATACAGGCACTAACGACCTCGCGCAAATTGTGCGGCGGAATATCGGTGGCCATGCCCACGGCGATACCGGTGGTGCCATTGAGCAGTATATTGGGCACCCGCGCCGGCATGGTAGAGGGCTCGTCCATGGCGCCATCAAAATTCGGCACCCAATCCACCGTGCCTTGGCCCAGTTCGCTTAGCAGCACTTCGGCGTATTTGGTCAGTTTAGACTCGGTATAACGCATCGCCGCGAAGGATTTTGGATCATCCGGCGAACCCCAGTTGCCCTGGCCGTCAATGAGTGGGTAGCGGTATGAGAAGTCCTGCGACATCAGCACCATGGCCTCGTAAACCGCGCTGTCGCCATGTGGGTGAAATTTACCGATAACGTCGCCAACGGTACGCGCCGACTTTTTGTACTTGGCGTTGGCTTTTAAACCCAGCTCGCTCATGGCGTACACAATCCGCCGCTGCACCGGCTTTAAGCCATCGGCTATATTCGGCAGCGCGCGGTCGAGAATAACGTACATGGAATAGTCCAAATAAGCCTTCTCGGTGTAGCTCTTCAAGGGCATTTGTTCGACGCCATCGGCGCCAATCACAATAGTTTCTGACATACGGAGATATTCAATCCTTATTTCTGTAATAGTCTAAAGACTAGCGGAATTACGCTGCGTTAGCGACGCAGTGCCCGCGACTACTAATAAACACTATCGCGGCTACGGGTAATTACGAAGGGTTTGTTACCACGCCCCCTCCTATACTGATCCCAAGTTGATCAAAGGAGATCTGAGATGGCCGCCCAAAAAGTAGTTAGATTAGCAGAATATCGTCAAAATACGCAGCAGATGCACATTGACGACATTAGCGCACAGGCCTTTCTGTTTCTACAGGAACAGGCTCAGGAACTCGATCTGCCCATGCGAACCCTGCTTAAAGAGCATTTATTAGGTATTGCCTGCGTGGTTAAGGCCGTAGAGGGCATTGACGAGGCCCAAAACTGGCTTGCTATGATTAGCGACGAAATCAGTTAATAGGCCAGATCAAACACTAGCAAGGGCTAATCATAGCCTTTGCGCTATAGCGGTACCGCGAAACCGTTGGCGGCAGCATATACGCCGCCAACGACCACAGTTCACCAAAATCGCTCAATTAGCACACTTCAACGACCTCTGCTTATTTCTCCGATGACTCGGGAGCGATCTCCGCGGGCCGACAGCAATACTTAAGCAACATAATCAGCCCTACAAATACTAGGCAACAACCAATAGCGGTCAGCAATTCCCTTGGCTCTGGCGAAAAAACAAACAGGTAATCTCGGCCTTTTATCAGCGCCGAAAAACTGGACACACAAAAAGGCATAAGAAATAGCCTAAAATTTTGCCAAGGGTCCGCGCTACCACCAACACTGAGTATCAAACCCAAGCCAATGATCGCACTTATACCGAGGGCGTTTACCCAAATTTTTGGTGACGCGTCAAAACAAAAATACACGTTACTCAGGTACCAAATCAAATAGCACCATAAAATAACCGTACCGCCTTTTGCGTTAACAAAATAATCTCTTAACGCTAGCCCCGTTCTCAGCAAAAAATAGCCCTCGCCTCATTCACGCACACCGACGCTATCGCCGTGCTAACTACCGACAATCTCGATTTCCAAATGTTTTTCTGCTGAAAGAGAGTTGCTGACCAGACAAATCATCTCCGCCTTTTTAAGCAAGGTCTCTGCCTTATCTTTACTGGCGACGTCTTTTAGCTGTAACTTTACCTTGGTATTAATTTTAGTGAAAAGCATAGTTCGTGCCACTTTATCTAACTCGCCTTCTGTATGGCATTGAATAGACTCCCACTCCAACTTGGCAATCTCTGCCACGGTGCGAAAGGACAATACAAAACAATTGGCAGCAGCGGCCATTAACAATTGTTCAGGCGACCACTGATCACCAGGGCCGTCAAACTGTGCTGGCGCGGCAACCACTAGCTCTGGCAAATTCTCGGCATTGCAACGCAGCGTATTCTGCGCAGTCGCATCAACCATAACGGAATAAAAATGGGGTAAATCATGCATAACGGCATCCTTATATAACCAGTTCATATACATCAAAATAAGAGAGATTTATTCAGCCTATACCGCGATGATTAATGCTCCCAAGAATGAATAAAATTTAAGCTTAAATAGGACTAATACACTTAGATCTCGGTTGATTTTAGACCCTAGGCTCACGCACACTGGAGTCAGCAAAACTACCCCAACACGAACATCATTATTTACTCGTACCCTAGGAGTACATGATGATAGACCACTCGCTGGACCTACAACCGATACCGAATATTAAAACGGTTAGTAAAATTCAGGTGAAAGACAAGCGTGTTTAAACAAGGAAAATTTTATGAAGCAATTGTCTCAGTTTGATTCCATTTTTGTCTACAACGAAAGTAACTCCACACCGCTTCATATCAGCCCCATTCTCATTTACGACCCCAGCAGTGCCCCCGATGGCATTGTTCGCTACAAAGACATTTTGGCTAAATTCAACGAGCGCATTCATAAATCACCGGTGTTTCGTCGCAAGCTTGTGCGGGTGCCGTTTAATTTAGATAGTCCGTATTGGGTAGAGGACAAAAACTTCGACCTTGAATTTCATGTTCGCCATATCGCGCTTCCCCAGCCCGGTGACTGGCGCCAGTTTTGTATTTTGCTCGCCCGCTTGCACAGCCGTCCTCTCGATTTAAATCGCCCACCATGGGAGGCCTATATTATTGAGGGCTTAGACAATATCACCGGTTTGCCCTCTGGCTGTTTTGCAATGTACCTAAAGATTCATCATAGCGCGATTGATGGCGCAACGGGCAATCAGATTATAGAAGCCCTACACGACCTCGGCCCCGACAATGTAATCATCAGCGAGCCCGACCAGTGGCGGGGCGAGGACGACCCTAGCCAATTCGCGCTATTAAAAAACGCGTATTTCAATGTTTTTAAATCGCCCAGAAAACTCAGCAAAGCCATTAAGCACGCATTTAAATCACGCAAAGAAGAGCACAAAGGCTATGGCGGAAAAGCATTCACCAGTCACAGCGTTAAAGACCGCACTCGCTTCAACAATGCCGTTACGCCCCACCGCGTTTTTGGCGGCCTGCGGATGGATTTACAAGAGCTAAAATATATTAAAAACACCGTAGGCGAGTGCACCCTAAATGACGTATTACTCAGTATCGTCGGCGGTGCAATGCGCAGCTATCTTGAATCAAAAAATGAGCTACCAACAAACTCCCTAGTCGCTGGCGTCCCCATTAGCACCCGTACCGAAACCAATGCCAACGCAGAGGGTGGCAATGAAGTTGCCGGTATGCGCTTACATTTACGCACCGATATCGCCGACCCTATAGAGCGCCTAAAATTAATTCATAGCGATGCTATGGCCAGCAAAGCGTATGCAAATGCGATTGGCGTTGAGCGAATCTCGACCATTGTAAACTCGATTCCCTCTGGACTCGCCTCACTGGGAATGCGGGTGGCGGCCAGTACCGGTTTAAGCAGCAAAGCACCCGTCTTACACACGATTGTCACCAATGTGCCCGGCCCTGCCTTTCCGATGTATATGTGCGGCGCCAAAGCCATGCTCTGGTTAGGGGCCGGTGCGCCGCTTGATGGCGCTGGATTATTCCACACCGTGAACAGCTATTTTGGCAGCGTTTCACTGACGTTTATTTGTTGCAGAGAGATGCTGCCAGACCCCGACTTTTATCATCAGTGTATCAACACCGCGTTTCGTGACTTACTCAATGCGGCCAAAACGCTAGATCACAACGCGCAATTAGCGAGCGCTAAAACTAGCCGTAGCAGAACGGCAAACAAGACAACAGCACCAAGCAAACCGAGGGCGAGGAAAGTTGTTTCCAAGACCTAACGACATCAACTGACTCACACAACTATTCAATAAGGATTCTATTTTGGCCAGCAATTATTTCAACCTCAAAGGCAAAATTTGTCTTATTACCGGCGCTTCAAGCGGGCTCGGCGTTCATTTCGCCAATGTATTGGCTAGCGAAGGTGTCACCGTTATTCTCGCCGCCCGCCGTGCCGACAAACTCGGCAACGCTGTAGAGAACATTCGCGCCAACGGCGGCAGCGCCTACGCGGTAACAATGGATGTTGCCAATAGCGACAGCGTAACTAAGGCCTTTGCCATTATCAAAGAAGAATACGGCGGCCTCGATATTCTCATCAACAATGCGGGGGTTGCCGACGAGCCAAAGAAATTTCTCGATACCAATGAGCAAGATTGGAGCTGGGTAATGGAAACCAATCTCAGCGGCGCTTGGCGAGTGGCACGCGCGGCAGCGCTACAAATGGTCGAGGCCGGCACCAAAGGCAGCATTATCAATATTGGTTCTATTTACGGGCAGCATACTGGGGTAATGAAAGTTGCCTACAATGTTTCCAAGGCAGGGGTAGTGCAATTAACAAAATCCATGGCCATGGAGCTCTGCAGAGATAACATTAGAGTTAATGCCCTGTGTCCGGGGTGGTTCTTAACGGAAATTAATGACGATTATTTTTCGTCCGAATCAGGCCAGCGCTATATCAAAGGCTTTCCTGCGCGGCGGTTGGGCAACATGGATGACCTTACCGTGCCCTTACTGCTGCTCGCCAGTAATAGCGCAGGGGCGTATATGAATGGCACAAGTATTACAGTAGACGGCGGTCTGGTGGAATCACCCATTTAAGTAGTGCGGCATTTTATACTCTGAGGTTCGCCGCGACATCGCGGTGCGCCACTAAACTTTTATTTAAACAACCAACGATTAAACACGTGGCAGGAACCCTCCATGACCAGTGCCAACCTAGCATCCCGCACCTTTGGCGAACTGATTCGTCACTATGCAACGACTCAAGCAAACCACCCTGCGCTTATATTTAAAGACCGCCACAGCAGTTATAGCGACTTGGAAAAGCAGTGCAATGCTATTGCGAACACCTTGCTTGCAGCCGGCATTAACAAAGGCGACAGAGTGGGGATATTAGCCAAAAACTCGGATCACTATTTGCAACTATTACTCGGCGCCGCACATATTGGCGCCGTAACTGTTGGTCTTAACTGGCGGCTCAACCCAAAAGAATTAAGCTATATTAGCAACGACAGCGAGATGAAGGTCTTGTTTGTTGGCTCCGATTTTACTAATACTGCTGCGGTAATCAAGCAGGCGACGCCCACGTTAAAACACATTATTGTCATAGACTCGATTCACCCAGAGTGGCCAACACTAGCCAATTGGATTGCAAACAGCTCGCGTAGCCAAGCCAATATTAGTGTCGGTGCCGATGACGCCGCCCTACAGTTGTATACCAGCGGCACTACCGGCCACCCTAAGGGCGTGGTCCTTCCCCACCGCGCTTTTTTCGATCCATGGGTCTACCAAAATCACCCAGAGATGGCGTGGAATAACATAACGCCTGACGATGTCTGCTTACTCGCCATGCCATTTTTCCATGTAGGCGGCATTGGTTTAGCCTTTATGGCACTGCGCGGCGGGGCCAGTGCGGTGATTGTTCCTGAGTTTTCGCCCACCGAATTTCTCAACGTCGTACCGGAATATGGTGTTAGCCGTACATTTTTAGTTCCCGCCGCCCTGCGCGCCATTTTACTATTACCCGAAGCAGCCACAGCAGACTGGTCATCGTTGCGGCAAATCATATACGGCGCCGCGCCAATGCCCGAAGCACTGCTACTCGACGCCCTAAGCATTATAAAATGTAACTTTGTGCAAAATTACGGCATGACAGAGCTTTCTGGAACAGTGGTACATTTGCCGCCCGAAGACCACATCCAAGGTAGCAAGCGCTTGCGATCAGCCGGTTTGCCCACCCCCAATACAGCAATAAAAATTATCGACGAGCATGGCCTTGCCGTAGCACAAGGTGAGGTTGGCGAAATATTAATCCGCAGCCCCGCTACCATGCTGGCTTATTGGAAAAACCCCGACGCCACCGCAAAAACCTTGATTAATGGTTACATCCACACCGGTGACGCAGGCTATCAAGACCAAGACGGCTATCTTTATATTTTTGACCGAGTTAAAGATATGATTATTAGCGGCGGTGAAAACATTTACCCAATTGAAGTTGAAAATGCACTTTTCAGCCACCCAGACATCACCGATGTTGCGGTCATAGGTACACCCGATGACAAATGGGGCGAGGCCGTCACCGCTGTTGTGGTATGCAAAGAGAATAGCTTAGTCACTGAACAAGAATTAATTGACTACGCCAAGGCACATATCGCCACCTACAAGTGCCCCAAGAAGATTGTGTTCAGCACGGAGCTACCTCGCAACGCCTCGGGCAAGATACTGAAGCGACAACTTCGCCAACCCTACTGGGAACAGCAAGACAGAAAGATATAAGCCCCAGCCAATCCCATCGGCAGTAGCGGCAACAGACGTCGTTATTGCCGACGCTCAACCAGAAAAATAATTAGTTAAAATACCTTAAGAAGCAGACATTAGCCGCCCATTCCAGTCTATAGTTAGGGAAATACGCTCAAACATCCTAAAATCTGCTTAAAATAAAACCCGATGTGATTTATGCCAGTGCGATTCAAACTATCTCCAGCGCTTACGCTTTTTAGTTTACTTAACATAAGCCTGCTGACGCTTACAATCGGCTGCGCTGCCAATACGCGCGAGCAGCAGCTTGCCCTCAATATTTCCGCGCCAACGGCAGCGGAAGTCACGGCGCTATTACAAGAGGACAACAATGACAATAATCAGACCATCAACATTTCCCCAGAAGAAAACATATTGGCTATTAACGCAGACATGCGCTATTTCGTCGAAGAACACGTGCCCGCCGCACTGAGCCCGCGAGCGCGTTTAAGCTATCTACTCGACAGTATGATACGTCCCTCCCAATTGGGCTTAAGCTACGATCCAGGCATTACCTTAAACGCCACTGAGACGTTTTATGCTCATCGAGGAAACTGCCTGTCCTTAAGCTCACTTTTCATTGCCCTCGCCAGAGAGGCCAACCTAAACGCCTACTACAACGAAGTCACCATCCCCCCAAGTTGGGATATGATTAGCGACAACAGCTTGGTGTTTTACAAACACATCAATGTTCTTGTCGACTTTGGCGACGATGGCCAAGAAGTCGTCGACCTAAGCGTAGACAATTACGAGTACCACTACCCCCAGCAACGCCTTAGCGAACAAGAAGCCGCAGCACAACACTACAACAATCGTGGCGCGGAGTTTTTGAATCAAGGTAAGAACGATGAAGCCATGCGCTACTTTCGGCGAGCGCTGTATTTAAACCCCAATGCGGGTCATATCTGGGGAAATCTCGGCACCTTGCTGCGCAGATATGCGCGTAACGATGACGCCGACATCGCGTTTCGTCAAGCCCTAACACTCAACCCAAACGATCAGGTCGCCATTAGCAATTTAAGTCGCCTCTATCGCGACCTTGGAAAAAACGACCAGGCAACACTGCTTGAAAAAGCATCAGAGGTATTTCGCAAGCAAAACCCATTTTGGCATTACAGCAAGGCAAAATCGGATTTTGAACAAGGTGATTTCAGCAACGCACTCAAATCAATTAATCAGGCCATTGACCTCGATAGCGATGAATACCGATTTTACCAATTTTCTGCATTGGTATTACATCGCCTAGGAGACGTTGAGCGCGCCAAAAAACAGGCCGCCAAAGCGGCAAGGTTAAAATTGAAAAGTAATTAAGGCATAAAAAAGGCGCCCTAAAGGCGCCTAAGTATAGCAATTTTAGCAATCAAAACTGATATTGAACACTTGCACTCAATGACTGCCCAACATCTTCGGAGAACGTCACCACATTATCGCGTTCGATTTTCAAGCTTTCATCAAGAATATTTTTCAACTTAAGCTTAACGATAATCGCTTCGGTAGGATAGTAAGAATACGTAGCATCCAGCGAATTAAACGGCTGCTCGTAAGCGTCTGGCTCACCGTTCCGGCCCGCAAAGTACAATCGTTCACCAAATACATTATATGACAAGGTTGCCGAATGCTGCTCATTTGGTGCGTCATAACCCAGTATTAAGTTTGCTGAATACTTCGATGCCCCAACCAAGTCGCGAGTTGGATTAGTTGGTGCGTCAGCTTTTGAACCTGCAACCAATTCAGTATCAAGCAAGGTTAAGTTGCCCTGCAAGAAGAATGGCATAAGCTTGTTAGAAACATCAGCAAGATCTTTCATAAACTCAAACTCAACCCCAGTAATCGTTGCGCTCTCTGCATTGATAATCTCAACCGCTGTATTGGTATCGCCAGCAGCAGCTTGGAATTGTTCAATGGGGTCAGTAATATCTTTATAGAATAGCGACGCCGTTAAATTATCGCCATTACTAAAAAACCATTCTGCACGCACATCATAATTTTTAAATTGTGCAGGAGTCACATCTGGGTTACCAAATACCAACGCGCCGGTAATTGGGTCGATGTAACTGGCCTTAGATATTTCTCGCAAGTCTGGTCTAACCGTTGTTTCGCTATAGCCGAATCGCAGTTGAAAGTCCTCGGCATAAAAGCCTGGCCGCATATAAGTGGCCGCCAATGATGTATAAGTATCATCGTTAGTGAACACCGCATCTTGCAGTTCTTTGGCTATCGCCTCTTGCCCGCCGGACTCAGACGTAACAACAGGTATGCCGGTAAAATCCAGTGGATCCCACGTTAAGCCAACTTGTTGGTAATCTTCATACCGGAGCCCCGCAACAACACGCCACGTTTCCTGCCAAGTAACATCAAATTTTCCGTAATAAGCGTCAACGCGATTAGCGGCAAGGTAGCTTTCTGAATTACTGCCCGCAACAGCAAGTTGGTAGCCGAGACTTTGATTCAGAATATTTTGGTCGCTATACACCGTCGCCAATGAGCCCGTTAAGGCTTCGTTAGAGGCACTGACACTACCAAGGCCAAATTGGGTTTGCTGGTACGTTCGTACCTTTTGCCAGTATTCAGCGCCACCGGATACTTCAAAAGCAAAATCACGCGTTGAAAACGGCATTTTCACTTCCCAACCGTAACTCTCCACCTGATCTTCAAGCTCGGTAAAGCGATAATCCGCCGACGAACTGTCGCGCACTACACTAGTAACTGACGGTGAACCAAATTGATGATTTGTTTGCACCGACACTTCGTTTGGAATTTCTGTCGTCGATTCGCTATCTGAATAAAACCAATCGAAACCCAAGCCATCTAGCATTGCTAATGAGTCACCGCCAAATAACGCGCGACTGGCCTCGCCTAATTTGTGTTCACCCCGAATTTGGTGAATTTCAAGCTCACGCTGCTCGTAACGAAGCTTAAACACTCGATCAGAATTGGAGCCTACAGAAAACGGCTTATCCAAATCGTATTCGTCTGTTATTGAAACGCGATCGTCGGTGTTACGCAAAAATAAACTTGTGGTTTCAATATAGTGATCTTCGTTTAAGCGCAAGCCAAAACCCAAGTTTGCAGTTAACGACACATTTTGTGTGGTTTCATTTTTGACATCCGCTTCTTCGCTTTCAGTTACCGAGCGGCTCACACTTTTTTTCTTACGCCACTGGGAATCGTAAGCGATACCGGCAAGAAACCCGAACTCAGTTTCCTCACTATCGCCTAGATAAAAGCGATTTCCCAAATTGGCTTCTGCAGAAAAATCGGGATCGCCGCTCACCTCGTAAACATCAATTTTGCGATATAGCTCAGTAGCAAGTTGACGGTTTACCGTTTCGGCATCAGTAATTGTCGCGTTTGGATTGGTTTTGCGCATTTCGGCCAAAATATCATTGCGATCAAAACTACCACCATAGGTTCGCAGCGCCTGTGTCAGTGCAGACGATAATGCGCGGGTGCCATCGTCTTTGCCTAAGGCATCATCGCCACCGCCGCTATAGCTTAAAAAATTGCCATCGGATTCAGTGTTCATGCCACTGCCAATTTCAATATTAAACACAAGATCTGTCGGAATTCCCTTAGTCCGAATATCGACACTGCCACCGCCAAAAGCCGCAGGCATATCCGCCGAGTGCACTTTTTGGACAGCAAGTGAGTCAACTATTGAAGTAGGGAAAATATCTAAGGGAATGACGCTACGCGACAAATCTGGCGAGGGCACCACCGCACCGTTAAGCAAGGTGCTGGAATAGCGCTCGCCAAGCCCGCGAACAAACACATACTTGTCATCCACCAAGGTGACACCTGGCACGCGGCGCAGCGCAGCGGCAACCGTTGAGTCACCAACACGCCCAATTGCATCTGAGCTCAAGAAGTCTATTGCAACTTCCTGCTCTAGCCGCTCCATAACAACATTCTCGGCGCTGCTTTTTAAGCGACCAACGACGACAACCTCTTCTATTGGCTTATTAAGTGCAAAGCCATCAGATCCGGCCTCCTGAGCTACAGCACCTATCGCAAGACTAAGTGCGCTGACTGTAAATGCGGGCAGCACACCTTTTTTGATTACATTCTTTTTCATGAGAAAAGACCCACGTGCATAAATTGATCGGGTTTTAACAGAAAGGGCGCCGTAAGGCGCCCTCTGATTTACGGCTTAAGCTGAACCTGTTGTGTCGCTTATTCGAACCACAGCGGCTCGCCGCGATTTGCAGGGTCAATTCCGTAAGCCCAGCCAGCAGTCCAATCGTCATCCTTCACCACCGCGCCAAAGAACGCACGACCAGCAACAGGCGATACCGTTGGCGCCGCACCGCCCACTTTCATACTCGCTACTGGCAAAGAGTAGAAGCCATCAAGTATGTCTAGATTCGCGTTGCTTGCTGCAGTTGGATCTTCGCCACTCTCCAGCGTGTGCAGGGCCTGACTTTTCAAATTAATAAACTCAAGCTGAGTTTTACCACTTGGCAAATTGTCGCCTTTAGTAAGATCCGAGCACGCTATAATGGATCCCTCAATGACTAAGTCGCCATCGTCCGCCGCTTTCAAGCCCTCAGCACTTTCGATACGTACACAGTAGTTGTAATCGTCATCGCCAGTTAATACATCGCCTTGGTAGGCAGAAGTAATCAGGGCGTTTTGAATTATAGGGAAATGCGCTTCACGAATTCGCATGCCAGCACCTGGATCGTGAGTCCCTAAGCCGGCCGCCGTACCTGCAGGGCCATCATTAGAAGACATGATACAAGTCATGTTTTTAATCGTGGCCCGAGAGTTCAAACCCCGCGCTACAAAATCATCAATGGTGGCCTGATCCTTACTACTGTAGCTACCAATACCGTCAGATTCCACGCAGTGGTTACCATCTGTTTCTGACTGAATAACAAGTGCGTAATCAAAAGTACCGCTGTAACCTTCATCGATATCGATAGAGTCGTCACGAACATACATTGCAATGTAGTGGTTAATATTTACTGCACCGCCGAACATTTCAACGCCATCGTCATAGGTAGAATAGGCTTGCAAGAAATCAACCGTCGTACCTGAACCTACGGCATCGAAAGATATACCGTTTAATTCATTACCTTCTTCAACCTGTGCGCCAGTGTGTTTAACGATGAAGTATTTCAGTGAGCCTGAGCTGTCGGCATTATTAGCACCGCCGTAATGGGTCTGGCCACCACCAGCCTTACCTTCAGCAGCTACATGACAGCCAGATGCAGTTGTCGCCAAATCATTTGTCGCTGGACTACCGGTATAGGCACACTTATTCGTTAAACCAAAACCGTTGATGATCATGCCGCCCCAGGCCTGAACTTCTTCCGCGCCAACAGTGCCATCCACTGCATCGGATACAGAGGTAATAGTAATTGGTGCAGACGCGGTGCCTTCGGCAAAAATTTGAGAGCCGCGGTTGATTACTACGTAGTCATCTGAAGACTGAAAAGCTAGGGTAGTACCTGCTTCTATTTCAATTTTTGAACCGTCGCCACCTTTTGCGATGCCCGCAGCCACAAGGTCGGCATCGCTGCTGTAGTTGCGGCCCACCACTAAACTGTCACGAAAAACGTGAACACCGCCGTTGGCCAATTTGGTAAATACCACTGGAGTAGAAGGACCAATGTCGATGGGGTTAGTCAGGCTAACAAAGTCAGGTCCATATACACAGTTAACACCGCTGTCGGCGCCCTGACGAGTAATTCCACCTGAAGTACTATAGCTCGCGCAGCCGTTGGCAGATGTGCTGCCGCCGTTGCCACCACCGGTACTGGTAGTAGTGCTGTTGTTTTGCGCATTTATATTAATGTCGCCACCACCGCCGCAACCGGCAAGTACCATGGCCGTAGCCATCGTGGTTAATGCAAAGAACTTTTTCATAAGAACTAATCTCCGGAACAGACGCTAAGGTTTTCTAGGATTGTATTAATGGAGAGTATGTTAGGGAGACTTAGTGACAGATATATGAACTGAATATTGCAGTTATGTGACAGTTTAAAAAGTTCAATCTAAAACGGAGAAAAGCTAAGGGAATGTGTGCATCTTATTAACGGTGTTCTAATAAAATAAGCCGTGACAGCTCTCTTCAGAAGTCAGCTGCAGCGGTGATACATTGGGCTTAGTCATTTAGATGGGTAACGAAGCGCTTGCCAAGTACAACAAAATCGTCACTGCAAAGCGTAGCCTAGGCAGCCGTCGCAAAGTGCAGCAACGCTGCTTATAAAAGCTTACTCAGAAAAATCTGGTGTTAGCGAATAGGGCTTTTCCGCTGCCGATTCGTACTCGTCGTATTCATTATTATTCACCGGCGCCGCCACGGGCACCGCTTTATTGCGGTCAAGCGATCTGCTACTTTGCACATTCAGCTGCTTGTCACGTTTGATCGCAGCAACCACGGTATTGCTAACTAGCTCAAAAATATCCTTGCGGTCATCGCGGTCGAACAAGTCGCCTTTTTCCGTGGACCCAATCGTAGCTACCGTCCGCCCGGTGATAAAGTCTTGGAAGGAGATACCCAGCATAATGCGCTCATCACTGCCGCTAACCGACAACTGCACTCCCAATGTGCGCTTTTTTGCTGTGTAGGGCAGGTTTTCAATTTCTTTGGAGCCAACTACCGCCATATTGTAAGCGCCAATCATATTGCCAAATTCAAGGTCCATTCCGTAAATAGCGCTATTAGTATCGCGCTCGATTACAACATAATCGTAATTGCCAAAACTGAATCCATTGGAATACACCACAGTCTCGTTACTTGCACAGGCAAATAAAAACAAAGCTGAAAATATCAGCGGCAGAATGGATTTCATTTTTCGTTCCTTGGCACCCGAATTTGTCACACATCAGTGGCCGTAGTTATCAGCCGACCAATCTCGTTAAATGTAGCCTCTCTCCACAAGCACATAGTATTCCAGCTTGCCGTGTAGCTATCTTATTAAGCGGCGATAAGTCTACTACGATCTCGTATTGTATCGTAGAGCCTCAACTAAATTGGCCACCTTTCCTTGCAGCACAGGCCGCCACCAAGCGGCGCCAGCCAAACAGGTATTTAGCTTAGAATTCAATAAGTTAACCAAACAAAACAACCCCTTAAGCACTGCATAGGTATAAATACAGCATGGAATAATTTTATTCTTCCGCCAATACTGATAAATTAGTCAATAAATATTGAATTAGATGGCCTACGCACAATAAAATTAGGATTTACAGACTATGAGCTCTCCCTACGCCAATTACGACCCAACCAAAGCCATTGTTCAAGCCGACCCCTACCCGTATTACGCCTACCTTCGCGAACACGAACCGGTTAAGTACATCCCTGAAATGAATGCCTATGCCGTTAGCCGCCACAGCGACGTGCAAGCGGTACTGCGTAATCACGAGCAATTCTCGTCAGGCCCTTTAATTCAGCTGGCCTTCGGCGATTTCAACCCTGCGCCCGACTCACCTTACTTGCTGGCGAGCGATCCACCAGACCACACTCGCTTGCGCAATTTAGTGAATAAAGCCTTTTCAAAGCGGATGCTGGACAGCAAACGCACCGAAATTGTCGCGATTGTTAAACAATTGCTCGATGAAGCCTCTGAGAACGAAGAATTTGATGTTATTGAAGAGTTCTCATCACCGCTGCCGGTCCATATCATAGGTCAAATCATGGGCATTGAAACAGAGATGCGCGCAGATTTTCGGCGCTGGTCTAATAATGTCACCGCCGGCGGCAATGCGGCGGCATTAACCGATGCCCAGCGCGCAGAAATGCGCCAAGACACCGAAGATTTCCGAGATTACTTCCTAAAGCGCATAGCCGAAGTTCGGAAAAAGCCCGAAGCCAATCTGATTTCTGACTTGGTGCAGGCCGAGGAAGCAGGCGACAAACTTACTGCTGATGAAGTACTGGCCATGTGCGTGTTGTTGCTGATTGCCGGCAATGAAACCACCACCAGCCTAATCTCTAATGCCATTATTTGCCTGCGGGATTTTCCAGAACAGGAAAAAATCGCCCGCGCCGACCGCTCTCTGGTACCCAATATGACCGAAGAGGTGCTGCGCTACCTGTCACCAATTCAGTTTTTGTTTCGCCAATCGATCTCGGAAACCCAAGTTGCCGGCGTGACGATTCCCAAAGACGCCACCGTGCTGGCCATGTATGCCAGCGCCAACCGCGATGAGTCGGTGTTCAAAAATGCCGATCAACTCGATGTGCGGCGTGAGAACCTGCGTCAGCACACCGCCTTCGGCTGGGGCATTCACATGTGTGTGGGGCGCGCACTAGGCCTGCTCGAAGGCGAACTGGCCTTAAATCATATGTTTGATCGCTTTAAAACTATTGAGATAACCCAGGAAAAAATAGAATGGTGCGACGCGTTTTATTTGCGCGGTCCCAAAAATCTAAAAATTCGCTGCCGCTAGTCAGTATTAGGCCTTAGTAGTAAATATACCGCCAAGGCCTCGCGATCTTCTGCGCTGAGTGGAAAAGCCGGCATCGGCGGTATTGGCGCGCTAAAAAAGCTGGCTAATTCATTTAATTCGTAACGCTCAGCTAAGCCCGACAGGGCTGCACCGCGATGACAGCTACTGCAATTATAGTCATTGAACAGCTGTTCACCGCGACGCCTCAAGTGATCGCGCTGTTCAGGGCTATATGCGCCTAACATCGGATCGCTCTTGCTGCTCCCCTGAGGTTGCTGCGGCAACTCAAGACGCCTGCTACTAACAGCTGTTTTACCTGCCACTACGCGGTATATCGAACCCGAATAGTCATCCGAAATATAGAGGCTGCCATCATTGGCCTCGGCAATATCCACCGGCCGACCTATTAGCCGATCACCCTGTAAAAATCCACTCAAGAAATCCTGTTCAACAATAGTACCGTCGCCCTGCCAGTGCAGCGACACCACTTTATAGCCGTCCGGCTCACTTCTATTCCACGAACCGTGCAGGGCTACTAAGGCTGTGCGCTCGAAACCACCAACCTTGCTATACCGCAAAAAGCGTAAACCCAGCGGCGCATTGTGAGCGCGAAATTCATGGCTCGGCGGTATATTTTTAGCTGTAGCTGCCGCGTTTTTTCCGCCAAAATCAGGGTCCGGCGTACTGGCGTTAACATAGGGCCAGCCGTAAAACCCTCCTTTCTCAATACGATTCAGTTCACAGGGCGGAAAATTGTCGCCCAGTAAATCACGGCCATTATCGGTCGCGTAAAGGGCGTTATTCCACGGCGCCCAGTCCAGCCCAACGCTATTGCGCAGGCCAGTGGCGTAAACCCCAAACTCGCTACCGTCCATGCGAAATCGCATAATGGTCGCCCGGGTGGGATCTTCCTCTTCGCACACATTGCAACTAGAGCCCCCGCTCAAGTACAGCCAGCCGTCATCGCCTACGCGCAGAGTTTTAGTCCAGTGATTACCCTTGTCATCCAAGTCATCAACGATGCGTTGGTAGCTGCCATTGGTTTGTCCTTGGGCGCTATCAAAGGCAATTTTGCCAACCCCGTTAGATTCGGCTATGTACAGCCAGCCCGCAGCAATGTCCAAACCATGGGGTCGCGTTAAACTGCTAAGCAGTACTCGCTGAGCGTCGGGCAAGCCATCGCCATTGCGATCGCGCTCAAGTAAGACTATGTCGCCGCTACGCGGGCGGCTAACAAGTAAATCTCCGGCGTCTGTCACGTGTAAAAAGCGAATTTTACCGAGATCACTGGCGTACAGGCTCACGCTAAAGCCCTCAGCAACCTCGAGCTGCTGCTGAATATCACTTGCATCGGGTGCCTCGCCGCCGTAGCCAAGCACCATATTGAGCACAACTTTCGAGGTAGTTGCCATGCCCGCAGAGCCAAATTGAATCATTACCAAGGGCGTCAACACGATCAGCGCAAGCAGTGCCAACAAGGTGTAGCACAGCCGTTTCAGTATTTTCATTGGGTTTTCGCCTAGATTATTTACCACCAGCAGCCCCACTGGAGCCGGCCCATTATTAAAATTAACGATCTAGCGTACACCACAGCTCGATTCTACGTGCAGACGGCGTTAAACTGGAAATTCACGGTACTTATTAGTTAGCTTGGCCAATGCGGCGCCAGCAACTAAAGATCGCAAACCTAAAATCAATAAACAGAGATGATAAGCCATGATGGATATGGGTAGTAGCAGCGGCGAAAAATGCCCGTTTGAACTAAATTTTAAGCCCGAGACCTTTAAAGCCGGCGACCTAGTCAGTTACCGCGTGTCTGGTACTATGATGGACATGCCCTTTGTTGGCGTTTTAGTTGAGGTTCACGACGATCACGTCATGCTAGCCCACTATGGCGGCGACGATGCAGTAGCAGGTAATATTATGCGCGGCACAAAAACCGACCGCCCTGTTGTTAGCGAAGAAGACGCGCTGCGCTAGTCACAAAATAGCGATAAAAACTGGCGCCTAACAATAACTGCAGGCGCCAGTATGCTACTTACTGGTTAAAGCACTGTCTTCAAAGCGAATTCCCGCCCAACCGCTGCGCATAAAGTTACGAATATTAGCGTGATCTTCCCCGCTGGGGTTCCCCAACACATCCTTGCTGTAATAATCGCCAAAGGCATTTAACGTCGCCTCTTTACTTAGCTGATTTAAAGCTGCAAACGCAAATATTTTACATGAGCCATTATTGCTGCCCGCAGCATTATGCTGCTCGCCATTTTGAAAAGCACTTGGCGTAAAATCATACTCGGCGTCAATAACAGCCATTACGTCGGCGAAATCCACTGGCCGCTCGGCCAAACGATCGATAAGTTCTTGTATTGTCATGCCACACTCCCATTTTAACGCCGAGTATTATAAAGGAATTTTGCTATTAGCATGCTTGCAGCTAAGCCGATATTCCCCTGGCGTCATTCCACTCCAGCGCTTAAAAGCGTGGCTGAAGTTAGCTGCCTCACTATAGCCCAGCTTTTCAGCCAACTGATCGAGCCCTAAGCTATCGTCAGCAAGGTATTGCTGCGCCAAATCTAAACGTAATTGCTGACTTAGCGCGCGATAACTCGCGCCCTCGCGTTGTAATAACCGGCGCAGAGTTCGCTCGGGAATAGCTAAGCGCTGCGCCACCGCGCCAATTCCTTTAAAGGCAGAGTCGGCGATAGCCCGTTGCACGCGATGCGTAAAACTGCGCTCCCCATGCTGACGACTAATGAGCTCGCGACATTGCCTAACACAGGCCGACCACGTCACCGCATTCGCCTGGGGCAGAGTAATCTGCAGTATCTCGCGCGCGAAGTTCACCCGCGTATGACGAGCATTAAATACCACAGGGCAGCCAACGAGCCGTTCAATCTCCTTGGCGTGCGCCGGTTCGGGAATAGCAACATCCAGATGCATAAGCGGTAATTTCTGAGCCGCGGCCTCCGTCGCGACCACCAGCGTGACGATAAGGTCGCGCTCAACCACAAAGTTGCGCACTGCGCCGGCGGGGTAGTTATCGCGCAACGCCAAGCTTGCCGCTGCGCCGTCGACGTTCAGCTCCAAGCCGACAAAGCTGTGAGTCAATTCGATAAATTCTTGAGCCACCTGAAACGCCTGCTGTAAATTCTCACTACAAATAAGCGCCAAACCCCAAATACCAAAAACGCCGAAGTGGTAGCGTCGGCCAACAAGGTAGGCAAGGTCAGGACGCGGGTTCGCCGCGAGCGTTGCCTTAATAAAGGCAATTTCCTGATCTGAACGTATCAGGTAGCCCGGCGTCTCCAGCTCGCGCCGACTCAAGCCCGTTATTGCACTCGCCGCTTCATGATCTAAACCCAGCTCCTCTAGGGTTTGGCACAGAATCAACAAGCCCAGTGCAGGCCGCAACCCAGTAGGGGAAATTGAACTAAAATTGTTATTTTTATCCATAGTGGCCGAAATTAACAATTTCGGCGGTCAGTAGCAACATTTCACTCCTTAATCGCTAAGCGTAGACTAATGAATGAGCCTAACGCCTCTAACGAGACTTGGCGCCGCTAATCAAGACCACATAATAAGGACGATAAACTATGGCAACAACAATATCGCGATTCTCGATTACCGATCTTACTCAGCGTTTTCGCTGGCTGTGGATGATCAATGCCTTTTTTATGCCCTGGCTGGCCCTAATTGGCATTATCCCAGCGATAAAAACCGGTAACAGCGCTTGGCTAGCCTTAGGCTTTGTTATTTTTTATGTCGCGATCCCTATACTCGACTATGTTTCCGGCCAAGACCCCAACAACCATGACGAAGCCGATGTACCCGCATTGGACGCCGACAACTATTTTCGCTGGGCTTTGTTCGTCGCGCTCGCAGGCGTCATAGTGGTTTGGTTTAGTGCTATTGCCTTCGCGTGGTATGCACAACTATCCATTTTAGGTCTAGCGGCGCTGGCCTTATCTTGCATGGGTTTAGGCGGCGCATTTTTAAATCTTGGCCACGAATTAGGCCATAAGAAAAATCGGCCAGAACGCTGGGCGGCAAGCCTAGCCTTAGGCATTGCGGCACTACCCCATTTTAGTGTTGAACATAATCGCGGCCACCACCGCGATGTCGCCACCCCCCACGACCACGCGTCGTCTCGCCTAGGTGAAAATTTTTACCGTTTTATGTTCAGAGAAATGCCTGGCACATGGCTGCGCGGCTGGCGCCTAGAAGCAGATAGGCTACATGCTAAAGGCCTGTCTTTCTGGTCGACAAAAAACGAGATACTGCCGGGCGCAATAATCACTTTGCTATTTTTTACCCTAGTAGGCGTTCTCTGTGGGCCAACGGTATTGGCGTTTGTGATCATTACCAGCTTACTTGGGCACACCAACTTAACGGCCGCTAACTATGTTGAACACTACGGTTTACTGCGCCAAAAACTCGATAACGGCCGCTATGAAACACCGCAGCCCCAGCACTCGTGGAACCAGAATTCGCTGATCTCAAACCTCATTACCTTTCAGCTACAGCGCCATTCCGACCATCACGCCCACCCCAGTCGTCGCTACCAATGTTTGCGGCACTTCGATGACGTTCCACAGCTCCCAGCCGGCTATTACGCAATGTTCCTACTCGCGTATATTCCGCCGCTGTGGTTTAAGGTGATGGATAAAAAAGTACTCAATTGGGCGGCTAACGATATCGACCGAATCAATGTATTGGCGGGTAAACGCGAGCACTACCAAACCAAAATCGCGGCTGACGCATATAGCTCAATTACATAATCACAAAAAAATGTGGCGGCCAAAGCAGCCGCCACATTCATCGTCGTATCTTAATCATCGCTAGTATTAATGCCCTTGGCTAACTCGCACCCGAGTGTTCCAAGACTGATTATTGTGACGATCATCCCTGCTATATTTATTGCCTTTATGGTCGTCGCGGCTGTATCTATCGTGCTTATCGTACTGTTTGGCGTATTTGTTGCCATGCTTGCCGCTGTGCTTCTGCTCTACGTATTTGTGATGCTTACCGTAGGATGAAGAGTAGCGATCGCGTTGATATTGATAATTCACATGGCCGTCGTGACGGCGGTCATTACCGCGATACTCTACATGGTGTCCACAATGGCGATCGTGAACATGGGCATGCTGCTGTTTGTACCTCTTATCCGATTTATGAGAGTCGTGGGCCGCATACAAAACCGCTGCACCAATCAATACCGCAACGGCTGCGTCTGCGTTGTCTGCATGGGCTTGCTTTGGAGCAAGTGCCACAGCCAAGGCTAACAATGCCGTCAGCATCATATTTCGAAGCAAGCGGGGGTTTTCTAAACTAAGAGCTGTTGTCTTTGTCATCATCAGTTCCTCCTGAATGTGCTTGTACATTATCAGGACTTAGCTGAACGAAGGCTGAAGACAATCGAGAAATGAATTGGCTGGCACAAATACCCATTTATTCGCCCCAGCCCCACCGAGCCTATTTAACTTGGAGTGAAATCAGCTGCTCTGGGAGTTGCAGCGTGTGAGTGCCTGTAAGCGCGCTTGGGTAAAGCCTGCCAGGGAAAAACTATCACCCGTTTGCTTAAAGTATTTGGCCAGCTCCACCGAGGGCATTAGCACATTCACCGAGCTTGCATGGCTCATTAACGCTAATAATTCTGGGTTAGCAAAGGAATGACCAAAAATTACCTGATGCATATTTCCCGCCATTGGCTTTATCGATACGACCTCGAGCGGAATATCCATTGGCACACCGTCAAAGTCGGCTGCCAGCGAGATTTTTTGCCCAGCAAGCGCCCAAACATTGGCACTATCGCTCGCCCAGCTAATGTATAGTTCGTCATTGCTACACGTATTACTGTGTTTCACTAAACCAAACTGATTGGACTCTGCCTGTTGGCCATTCACGGTATAGCCGGTAGATTTGGAAATCGCCTCAAAAGCCCAGTTAGTTCCGGTAGTTGCATGCGCACTAAGAGATAGTAATGTTGACGCAATTCCCGCTGTTAGCACTGTACGAATAGTCATTAATTTCACCTTTTAAGCAGCCTTGTATTTTGGGTATTAACCAGTACATTGGGCAACTTATTCGGTATTTAAACTATACGTAGTCTTCACACCTGTGATACTTATCACAAATCTAACCAATACATTCAGTTGCAAAAATTCGTTTCCCGACATTTTCAGGCAGTGAATTTTTCGTTAGAAAAAATAGAAATGAGCAAAATTCGAAAATTTACGCCGCTTTCGGCTGGCTAGCGGCGGGCAGGGTCAATCAGAATCCAGCAGTGAGGTCTCACGCCCACCAATAGCAGGCCCCATCGTTGGCTCATGTTTAGCACCGCGCAACAGAAAGATCTCAACACGCCGATTGCGCGCCCGCCCCTCTGCACTGCTATTTTCAGCAAGCGGACGGGTTGCTGCATGCGCCATTATACGAAATCGCTCGTTTGGCTGCCCACTGGCCTCAATAATGCCTCGCAATACCGTGGTCGCGCGCGCAGAGGACAAGTCCCAATTAGAGAAGTAACGGTCGGTATGAATTGGCACGTCGTCGGTATGCCCCGCAACCACAATTTGGCCGTCAATTTCATTTAATAGAGAACCCATCTTAGCCAAGACAGGTTCAAAACCCGGCGACAAATCAGCGCTACCCGACGGAAAAGAGCCACGTTCGCGAATACGGATGATGATAACCCGTTCACCATCGTCAACAACCTCCACCAAGCCTTCGGCTATTTCCACCGCGAGATGGGCTTTTACTTTCTCTAAATCGTCATTAAGGGCCTCGTCGGCCTCCACTTGCACAAAATCGCGCATTTCGCGTACCGCTTCTTGGCGTACTTGATTCTCAACAGTGGGCTTGGGTTGGCCGGGGCTAAACTCCCTAGCGATCATGCTAGTGCCTATTGGCGGCTTAAATGCGGGGATCTCACGCTGAACGCCGAAGGCATCCTTCATTGATCCCGACAACTCCTTAAACTTTTGCTTATCCATTTCGGAGAAGGAAAACAACAGCACAAAGAAAGCCAGCAGCAGTGACATTAAATCAGCAAAGGTAAGCACCCACGCTGGCGCGCCAGCGGCCTGTTTTTTTACCGGAGCCTCATCCACTTAGGCTTCCTCAGACTTAGGTTCTACTTCGCGCTTATTATCAGGTAGGTATGTTTGCAGCAGTGACTCCAGTACCCGAGGGTTAATCCCCTCTTGAATACCGTCCACGGCCTCTAAAATCAAATGCCGATTACGGCGTTCTTCAGCCGTGCGAAACGCCATTTTTTCGGCCATCGGCAGCGCGACCACATTCGCCAAAACCGCGCCATATAGGGTTGTTAACAAGGCCACGGCCATCGCGGGGCCAAGCGCCTTGGGGTCAGACATATTGGACATCATCTGAACCAAACCAACCAAGGTTCCGATCATGCCCATTGCTGGCGCCGACTCACCAAAGCCCTTAAATACCGCCTCGCCCATTTCATGGCGCTCAATGGTCTGGTTTATTTCCTTATTTAATACGCGACGAACAAACTCAGGGTCGTGACCGTCTATGGCCATCTGCACGCCCTTGTTTAGAAATTCATTACTGATTTCCAAAGACTCCAAACCCAGCAGACCTTCTTTGCGGGCCACCCCCGCCATAGACATACATTCAGCAATAAGATCTTCAGAGCTGGTTGGTTTGTGTACAAATGCCCGCGACGCCACTTTAAAGGCGCCCATCGTTTGGTCTAAGGGAAATTTCACCAAATTCGCCAGCAAGCCGCCACCCACAACAATTAACAGGCTCGGCGTATCAATAAAGCCGCTAGCACTCCCACCCAGCACAATCGCAGTGACGATAACCCCGAGTGCGCCCAACATGCCTAATAACGTTGCTATGTCCAAAGAAAACTCCGCCTATCTCTGTCACTAACTTTGCAAAACGGCTTATCGCCTGCGGCTAACACAGCCGCCATTTCACCCATGCGTACACAAGGTAACGGCAAAGGAGCTTATAACTTTATAGGTGAACATCATGAGATTCCCAATATTATGGCGCACTCGAATGACCTACGCCCTAAAACTAAGGTATTCGCTACAATATCTCGGCGCGCCTTGCGCCGCCATAGCGGATTTCAACGATGCCAAATCTCCACCCGCCTTAGTGCGCCATGTTATGATCTTCGTTAACACCAAAGTATAAGACAAGTATCTATGTTGACCACCCAACAATCCGATTTTGGCCGCGGGCCCGCTATTTGGCAAACCTTTGGCCAAGGCAGTGAACCCCTGCTATTTGCCGCCGCCAACGGCTTTCCAATTGGCAGCTACCAAACCTTTCTCAGCCATTTTAAATACGATTACCGAATCGCTGGGCTAGAAAATCGCGGTATGTGGGGCAACGCTCACCCACCCAGAAACTTTACCTGGCGCGACCATGCCGACGATCTCATTGCCTTTTTAGATCATCAAGCAGACTTTAACAGCCAACCCGTAATTGCCATGGGCCACTCTATTGGCGGCACCGTACTAGCCTTAGCCGCAGTAAAACGCCCAGACTTGTTTAAGGCCGTACTCATGTTTGACCCAGCTACTATTCCTGGCCGATTTTTGCCAATGCTGGCAAGCCTTGCCCCGACCCAAGTAATGGGTCGAACGAACTTGGTTAAACGCACTAAAAATCGCCAGCAGCTGTGGCCGAGTCGCCAAGCGTTTATCGACTACCACCGGCATAAAGCCGCCTACCGCCACTTTTCTGAGCCTGCATTTACAGAATATGCTGAAGCCGGATTAATTGAACAAACCGACGGCCAATTTAAACTGGCTTACAGCAGAGAATGGGAGGCCCATAATTTTCAACATACGTATTCGCCGTGGCAAACGCTGCGGCACATTCAAGTGCCAAGCTTGATCCTGCGTGCAGAACACTCTTATCTGCACAAGCCCAAAGAATTCGAAAGCAGGGTAAAGCGGCTACCCGCCAACGTCAGCCACCAAGTTATTCAAGGCGTTGGCCATATGGCGCTGCAAGAAGATGGCGAACAGGTTGTTAAACTCAGTCGCGACTGGCTGAGCGCAAACAAGCTGCTGGCCGCCTCATAAAATGCGCGTCACTACTCAGCTTTTATTTGGCGCGCTAATGATAAGTCTGCCCTGCTTGTCCCAAGCGGGCCTACCCCAAACGAACTCAGCCCAAGAACACCCAGCTCAAAACACTGGGGAACAGTGGCAAACGCTAAGCTTAGCGGGGCATAAAATGGGCTATCGCCATATCAACCGCGCCCAAAGTAAAAACACCCTATTCACGCGAGACACCGTAGTACTCACTGTTAGCCAACCCGGCGCACCCGACGCTACCACCACAACGGTATTGGAGTATCACGAAAGTCTTGGCGGCCAGCCGATTTCAGCCACCAAGCACCTTAATTCTGGCACCGCTAACCACCAGATGCAGGCAACCGTACACGGCAACATATTGAGCGTTAGGCAGAGTAATGCCACAAAGAATAGCCGCGAATACCCGATCCCCCAGCCGTTTTATTTGCCCGAGGGGCTGCGCCTGGCTCTGCTAAATAGAGCTGAACAAGACAAACCCATTGCCTACTACAGCTGGAACTTTAGCAGCCAGCAATTCGACCACTTTCAATTGCAAATTCAGCCTTACAACTCGCCAGACAAGCCCAGCATTCGCTGGAAAATTCAGCGCCATCAGTTTGGTGATCCCCAGCGCAATACCATATTATTTGCCGATCAATATTTTTATTTCCTAGAGGAGAGAAGCACTAGCGGGGGCGACGACGTCATCATCACTGACTGCAGCCAAGCTTGCGCCCAGGCCTACTTCGAGCCAACAACTCACGTCTATCGACAGCTCATTGCCTCGCCGTACAAAATTACCGACATCGCCCTGCGCGGTAAAATTCGCTACCGCTTACAAGGGCTACCTACCCCACCACCCAGCACTTTTGAGCAAACCGTCAACCCGCTGGCCGACGGCGCAGAAATCCTCGTATGTGATGACTGTGGAACCGAAGCCCAACCCAGCCCAGAAACCCTAGCCACTGCGCTGCAGGCAAGCTACTGGCTGCCCAGTACCGAGCCGGTTTTTCAAACGGTGATTGAGAGCGTACTTACCGATAAAACCATCACTACTGCGGCGCGGATGCGCAGGCTCAGCCGCTTTGTAACCCGGCATATGAGCAGCGAAGCCAGCTACTCTGGCTATGCCACCGCACTCGAAGCCTTTAACAGCAAACAGGGCGACTGCACCGAGCACGCCCTGCTACTGGCAACCTTGGCCCGAACAGCCGGCATTCCCAGCCGCGTGGTATTTGGCTTGGCCTATAACAACGAACGATTTTTAGGACGCAAATATGTGTTTGTTCCCCACGCGTGGGTGCAGGCATGGACAGGAAATAAATGGCAGAGTTTTGACAGTGGCTTGGGTAACTTCACCGCAGGACATATCGCGCTGGGTATTAGCAATGGCGAACAAAGTGAAGTTTTAAAATTGAATGAGCAACTACATCAAATAAAAATTATTTCGGCGGTGCAAATAAAAAGCCGCTAAATACCTTTAGCGGCTTTTAAAAGATGACATACCACTAAAAGCAGTTTTACTCGTAAGCGACAGGCATTTCTTGCAAGCTTTCATCGCCAGCCACATCAATGTCGGCAACAACAATGGTAGCGCTTGAGCGCACTGCACCAACTACGGTTACTTCTTCGATTAATTGCACAGGCTCGTCGGCAAAGACACTCAGCGGCAACGAAAATACAGCGGCCAAAGACAGCGCCAAAACTTGAATAGATTTAACACCAACACGATTAGATAACATACACACTCCGCTTTTTGCAGGCCAATATCGAGATAGAAAAATAAATGTGGCTAAAGCACCGCAGCCAAGGGAACAATTATCGTGTAAAAATGTTACATCCTAATGACGTTAATATGACAATTTCAGAAAAACGTAGAAATAAGTAAAGTAATGCCCGCCCACCAAGGCTGGCGCATTACTTAATTGCACACCCTAAAGCGCTTATACTTAAAGCCTTTATTAAACCCCGCCCTAGCAAATATCCCGTCTTAGACAGGAAACAACACGCACACTATATTCAAACATGTAAGGTCGAACACGATTAATCTGGCAATGCCGGAGGGTAAGAACATGGCCATGTCACCCAGAATTGCAGCCCACCTATGTAAAATAGGCGTTCATTTTGACTTAGTCAGCCACGCCCATAGTCGCAGCAGCAAACAATCCGCTGCGGCAGCTCAGCTGCCCCTAGAAAAAATCGCCAAAGCTATAATTATATGCGATGGTGATCGCTATAGAATGTGCGTAATACCTGCCCATCATCGCCTTATGCTAGACCGTATTAATTCTCATATGCATAGCCATTACCGGCTGGCTACCGAGGAGGAATTAGCTGCGCTCTTTGATGACTGCGAAGTCGGTGCCGTGCCCGCCCTTGGCCAAGTTTACGGTATGCCGGTTAGCTGGGACGAAGAACTCAATGACACCCAAGACATCTATCTTGAAAGCGGTGACCACGAGCACTTAATCCACCTCAACCACGGCGCCTTTTTAGAGCTAATGGGTGGCCAAGATCATTTTCAAATGAGTTGTCCCGAGGATAAGCACCGCAACATGATAATTCACTAAGATTAAAACTTAATCGCGTTATGGCGCCTTTGTAAACACTTTAAGCTATGTTGCTCGCAGGCCCTAAGCCCGCTGCCAAGAACTCAACTAGCAACTTAATCTTGGGCGACAAGTTACGGCTATGGGGAAATAGTGCCCAAATACCCTCTTCGGGCTCACGAAAATGGTCTAGTAAACTGATCAAACTGCCTTCATCAAGGTGGGCCTGCACATAATAATCGGGCAACTGAATTAGCCCTACCCCTTTTAACGCGGCATCAACCAGTGCGTGACCGCTATTGCAGTGGATATTGCCCGACACGCGGATATTCCGCGACTTGCCCGCCTCCTGAAATCGCCAGATGTCCGAGCCGCCAACCAAGCAATTGTGCTGTTCTAATTCGGCCAATGAGTGAGCAATGCCATAGCGGTTCAAATAACTCGGCGCAGCACAAACATAGGGGGTTCGCGATGCCAGTTTTTTTGCCATCATCGCCGAATCGCTCAACGTGCCGATTCGAATCGCCAAGTCGTAGCCTTGGGTCACCAAATCGTCGAGCTGGTTGCTAAGCTGGCAATGCAACTCCAGTTGCGGATACTGCAACACAAAATCATTTACAAGCGGCATTACGCTCTCTTCGCCGTAGGTAATCGGCGCGGTCATTTTAATTTTACCGCGCGGTGTAGCCTGTAAATCTAAAATAGCCCGTTCAGCCTCTGCCAAGCCATCCATCAAGCTCCGGCAGTGTTGGTAGTAAACACCGCCATTCTCCGTCATAACCACTTTGCGGGTGGTGCGGTAAAACAACTTGGCGCCTAGGCGGTCTTCCAAGCCGCTGACTTGCCGGCTGACCTGCGCCACTGATACCGCCAAACGCCCAGCCGCCACAGTAAAACTGCCGGTTTCGGCTACGGCAACAAATTCAGCAAGGCCCTGCCACTGGTTCATTATTACATTCTCGTAAAAGTGTTTTGTATTTAAGGCCATTATCATCAATCGAGAAACAATTACAATGTAGGCCTTAAAATCACACCAGCTATACCGCAGCCACCACAGAGAGATCGCCATGTCTGAGCAATTTATTAAATCCAAAGCCGCTGTTGCTTGGGGTCCCGGTCAGCCACTTAAAATCGAAGAAGTCGATGTAATGCTCCCCAAGGCGGGCGAGGTATTGATTAAAATCGTCGCCACTGGTGTTTGCCACACTGACGCCTTCACCCTCTCTGGCGACGACCCCGAGGGCATATTCCCCGCCATTCTCGGCCACGAAGGCGGTGGTATTGTTGAACAAGTCGGTGAAGGCGTCACCAGCGTAAAAGTCGGCGACCACGTAATTCCTCTGTACACCCCCGAATGCCGCGAGTGCAAATTTTGTAAATCGGGCAAGACCAATCTTTGCCAGAAAATTCGTGAAACCCAAGGTAAAGGCCTGATGCCCGACGGCACCACTCGGTTCTACAAAGACGGCCAACCGATTTTCCACTACATGGGGTGCTCAACCTTCTCTGAGTACACCGTGCTGCCCGAAATCTCCCTCGCCAAAGTGAATCCTGCCGCGCCTCTAGAAGAAGTTTGTTTGCTTGGCTGCGGCGTCACCACCGGCATGGGCGCAGTGATGAATACCGCCAAGGTAAAAGAGGGCGACACCGTTGCTATTTTTGGTTTGGGCGGCATTGGCCTGTCGGCCGTGATCGGCGCGGTGATGGCCAAAGCCAGCCGCATCATTGCCATCGACGTTAACGAGAGTAAATTTGAACTGGCCCGCAAGCTCGGCGCCACCGATTGCATCAACCCGAAGAACTTCGACAAGCCGATTCAAGAGGTGATAGTTGAACTGACCGACGGCGGCGTTGATTTTTCTTTTGAGTGCATTGGCAACGTTAACACCATGCGCTCGGCTTTAGAGTGCTGCCACAAGGGCTGGGGCGAGTCGATTATTATTGGCGTAGCCGGCGCTGGCCAGGAAATTTCAACCCGCCCCTTCCAACTAGTAACGGGACGAGTCTGGCGCGGCACCGCCTTTGGTGGCGTACGCGGCCGCACCGAACTACCAGACTACGTAGAACGCTATTTAGCTGGCGAATTTAAGCTCAGCGATTTCATTACCCACACCATGCCACTCGAAGACATTAACGAAGCCTTTGAGTTAATGCATGAGGGCAAGAGTATTCGCTCAGTTATTCACTACTAGTCCTCCAGCCCCCACAAGGACGCGCCGCTGAAAAGCGGCGCGAATCGCAAATGAGCATAGAAAACATTAGCAACAACAAATGCTTTGGCGGCTGGCATAAGCAGTATCGCCACCGCTCTAGCACCCTCAACTGCGAGATGCGTTTTGCCGTTTTTTTGCCCCCCCAAATCAATACCGGCGTAAAAGTACCGGCACTGTACTGGCTATCGGGACTAACCTGCACCGACGAAAACGTGATGCAGAAAAGCGGTATACAGCGTGTTGCCGCTGAACTTGGCATCGCCATTATCGCCCCCGACACCAGCCCTCGCGGCGGCGACGTCGCTAACGACGACAGCTACGACCTAGGCCAAGGCGCAGGCTTTTATGTTAACGCCAGCCAAGCGCCGTGGAATCGCCATTTCCATATGTACGACTATATCGTTAAAGAGCTGCCGGAAATTATCGAGCAACACTTCCCTATATCTGAGCAGCGTGCCATTTCCGGCCATTCCATGGGCGGCCACGGCGCACTGACTATCGCCTTAAAAAATCCCGAGCGCTACAGCTCGGTATCGGCCTTCAGTCCAATTAGCTCACCGGTAAACTGCCCTTGGGGACAAAAAGCGTTTACGGCGTATTTGGGCGCTGAACAAGCAGATTGGAAGGCCTACGACAGCTGCGAACTCATTAACAACGCAACTCGGTTTGTACCCGCACTTGTCGATCAAGGCAACGATGATCAATTTCTAATTGAGCAGCTCAAGCCGCAACTATTAGACGCCGCAGCCAAGGCTAAAAACTACCCACTGCAACTCAATTACCACGACGGCTATGACCACAGTTATTATTTTATCGCCAGTTTTATAGAGTCACACCTGCGTTTCCACGCCGAGCATTTAAGCCCCAGTGTAAACTGATGCTTGGTGTATAAAATCACCTTAATCGATAATTATCCCAACACACCCGCCGCGTGCGACGAATATACTCATACGTCGAGCCCGGCCAGTTATTGGTGATTTTATCGCCATCTTTATACCAACTTGCGTTAATCGTATTCCATGCCATATTGGCTAAACGCTGCTGAAGCTCGGCATTGTATTGTTGCTCTGCCTCAGCTTTCACTTCAATCGAACGACGCCCATCCCTATCTAAAACCTGAATACAGTCTGTGATATAGCGCGCCTGAGCCTCCGACATAATCACAATCGAGTTGTGGCCTAAATTGGTATTGGGGCCATACATCATAAAAAAATTTGGGAAACCAGCAGTCATCATCCCCAAATATGCCTGAGCACCGCTACCCCATGCCTCGCGCAGACTCAGGCCATCCTTACCCACGATCGTCATTGGCGCCAAAAACGGATTGGTTTTAAATCCTGTGCCATAAATAATGACGTCGGCGAGAATTTCTCGGCCACCTGCAGTTACCACACCGCATTCAGATAAGCGCGCAATACCGTCTACATCCAGCTCAACATTTGCTCTCGCCATCGCCGCATAATAGTCATCAGACACGAGTATACGCTTGGCGCCCATGGGGTAGTCGGGGGTTAACTTGGCCCGTAATACGGGATCACTAATATATTTTTTTATATAGCGACGGTGCATCCACAGAGCAATGCGCCGATGCAAGCTACGCCCCTGCATTATTGGATAAATCAGCAGCTCATTGCGCAACCAAATACTAAACCGATAGTAGCGAGCCACGAGAGGGATACGCGCCGACAGCCACTGCTCCCACGCCTTATAAGGCCTGTCGAGTTTGGGAATAACCCAGTTCGCACTGCGCTGAAAAACCGTGAGCTTCGCCACTTGCGGCGCAATTTGCGGAATAAACTGCAGCGCGCTGGCGGCATTGCCAATCACCACCACACGCTTGCCTGCCAGCTCAACACGGTGATCCCACGCCGCCGAATGAAACTGCGGCCCCACAAAGCTAACTTGCCCCGGCAGCCGCGGCGTAAACGGATGATGTAACTGCCCTACCGCAGTAACTAAAAACTGGCACTGCCACTCATCACCGTTAGCGCTGCGCAAATGCCAGCACTGCGCCGCCTCATCATATTGCGCGCTGCCAAGCTCCACGCCAAAATGAATATGCGCATACAAGCCGTATTTTTTGGCGGTGCCCTTTAAATAATCAAATATCTGCGGCTGTTCAGCCCATTTATATTGCCAGTCAGCATTGTGTTCAAAGGAATAGCTATACAGCGCCGAGGCAATATCGCACTCCGCGCCCGGATAGTGATTCTCTCGCCAAGTACCGCCGACCTCATCGGCCTTTTCCAAAATAACGAAATCGCTAATACCCGCTTTTTGAAGTTGAATGGCCACACCCAAACCTGAAAATCCAGCACCAACTATAATGATTTTACGGGTATTAAGCTTTGTCACTGGCACTCTCCACGTGTGTGTTTACTTACTTTCCGCTACGCCGAGCAGTATCCATTCAGAATCTGTGCTAATAATTAGCATTTGACGACATATATCCGCTAAACAGGACATCCACCATGCGCCCCCTTATTCGCTCGTCTTCACTTAGCGGCTATCAAGAGTTGGTTCGTGAATTGGGTGCCGACCCTACGCCTTTTATTAGCCAATTGAATTTAGACCCAAAACGGCTCGGGGATTTTGACTACTTAATTTTTTACCACCACCTTATGCAAATATTAGAAAACTCTGCCGTCGAACTAAACTGCCCCGACTTTGGCTTGCAGCTGTCTAAAAAGCAAAACCTAGAAACCTTGGGCCCAATCGCCATTATGGCTCGCGCCTCCAACACCGTGCGCGATGCCATGCTCTGCGTCGCTCGGTATATCTCGTATCACAGCCCCGCATTGAAACTTTCTCTCGATGATAAAACGGCGCCCAACTTCCCGCGCCTAATAGTAGAAATAGATGTGCCAGACCTTCCCTATCGACGCCAAACTATTGAGCTTGCCATGGGCTTAACCGCCAATGTGCACGGCCTTCTCACTGAATATCGCTACAAGCCAGACGCTATCTTGTTTCGACATACTCGTGAGCTCGACATTAATCGCTACCGACGCCACTTTGGCTGCCCCGTTTTATTCGGCCAAGAAACAAACGCCCTAGTGTTAACCCCAGAACAATTCAATTTACCTATTCGCACGGCCAATACCTTTCAGCGCGAAATGATGACCAACTATGTCGCCAAGAAAAGCCGCACCAATCCCGTCACGTTATTCGAGCAAACACGGTTTATTGTTAGCCGATTACTCCCCACCCAGCACTGCAACATTAAAAGCGTTGCCGAAGAGTTATTCATGCACCCTCGCACTCTGCAACGTCGGCTTAAAAGCGAGGGGCATATCTTTGAGCAAGTTCTCGACGATATCCGTCGCACCGAAGCACAGAGTTTTTTGGCCGAACAACGTATGCCCATGGCCCAAATTGCTGGCTTACTAGGCTACCAAGAGCAGAGTTCGTTTAATCGAGCAGTAAAGCGCTGGTTTGGCGTTACCCCAAATAGCTACAGAAAATCCTTTCAAAACAGGCAAATCCCACCGCAGTAAACTAGACTCCAGGCCACTTATTCTGCCGTGGAGGCTAAATTAAATGTCATTATTGCCAGCTCAAAATGTCATCAAATGCTAATATTATGTCGCCAAATACTAATATATTCACTGTAAACTTCGGCATTGTTCGACCTTAAACTCCACCGACAAAAACAACAATATATTTGTATTAATCTGGAAGGATTTTAGCCATGCCAAACCGCTCTCTATTGCCATTATTCAAAGGGAAAAAACTGCTACGCAGCAGTCTCTACATAGCCATTGCCGCCAGCGCCAACGTCGCAAGCGCAGGGCCCATGCTAGAGGAAGTCCTCGTTACCGCGCAAAAGCGCAGCCAGAGCACCCAAGACATCCCTGTAGCCGTCACCGGCATGACCGACACCCAACTAGATAAATACGGCTTTGAAAACGCCAGCGACATTGCGGCACAAGTACCCAATATGCAGGTCAGCGGCCCCTACGGCGACATTCAACCAATATTTTCAATTCGCGGCGTGAGCATGTCTGACTACAGTTCCAACCAAGCCAGCCCGATTGGCGTCTACGTTGACGAAACTTATCTGGCCCCTGTTTACAGCCATGGCGCTAACTTTTTTGATATAGAGCGCCTAGAAGTACTGCGCGGCCCCCAAGGCACGCTCTACGGTAAAAATACAACTGGCGGCGCCATAAATATCATTACCCGCACCCCCCAATTTAGTGACGAACCAAGCAATTACATCAAGCTCGGCGCTGGCAGCTACAATGCAACCAGTGCCGAAGCTGGCGCAGAAACCCAGCTCATCGACGGAGTTTTAGCCGCGCGCGGCGCCTTAAGTTTTAAACGCGACGACGGTTACGCAGATATTGTTGGCCGCAGTGAAAATGGCGCCCAAACCGACTTTCAAGGCGGCCGACTTGCCCTACATTTCGCGCCCAACGACACCTGGGACACCGTATTCAAATACACCGTCTCCGGCAACGACGCCCTTAGCACGCCCGCCCGAAACGAAGGTCGCACCGACCTACTCGGCGCCCCAAACTCAGATTACAACGGATACTCGCGGCAAAGTCGTAACTTAGATTTTCACGAAACCGAAGCCAATGAGGTCGGCGCCCTTATAACCAACACCAATATTGCGGGCTTAACCGTTACCTTTGCTGGCGATGGTTACTCGATAACCTCAGTAACGTCTTACTACGACGCTGATTATTACCAGAAAGCCGATACTGATGGCTCGCCCAACGATTTGCTCACCATCACATGGTCTTCGGACACCATTGGCTACAGCCAGGATCTGCGCTTCGCGTCTGAGTACGAGGGCATGTTCAATATCATCGCCGGTGTCTACTATGGCTACGAAGATCAGTACATGCACAATATCTACGATATTTTCGACACCCCACCGGATGTGCGCGTAGGTGTTGCAAAGCCCGATACGGCCCAGCAATACCCCTTCTTGCTAGATTACGGCATGCTAGATCAACGCATGGAAACCAAAAAAACCAGTCTCGCCGCCTATTCACAAATGCGCTTTGATTTTAGCGACACCTTCGGCATGGACTTAGGTTTGCGCTATACCAAAGACGGCAATAAACAAAGCTACTTCAATATTTCCCGCATTGGTTACGACGGCAGCCCGCGCGGCACCTATGTACCCGGCAACACTAGCGGCGTAGACGACGCGTACATTTCACTACCCTTATCCCAATCGCAACTAGTGGATATTCTCGGCGACCCAACACTATTACTAAACCTGCTAAGCCTTGGCTACACACACGGCGCGTATACCCTTGATTCTGGCCCCAAGTTAGAGGCCAACGAAGCAGAGTGGACCGGTAAACTGGGATTTGACTATCGTGTTAATGAAGACGTAATGGTCTATGTTAGTGCAAGCCACGGTTACCGCAGCGGCAGTTTCAACGGCGGCGCTTACTACCTTGCTCGGCCCATCGAAACCGCGTACGCATCGCCAGAATATATAGATGCCTTTGAACTTGGTTTTAAAGCCGATTTACTAGACAACAGCATGCGCCTAAATGCCGCACTGTTTTCCTATGACTACACCGACCAGCAATTTATAAACGTCGTTGGTTTCTCTAACTTCCTTGAAAATGCCGGTAGCTCAAAAATTGCCGGTGCAGAAGCGGAACTATGGGCACGCATAACAGAAAAACTCACTTTGCAAATTGGCTTTGGTTATTTGCATACCGAATTTTCTGAGCTCACTTTAGCAAACACCGAAACCATTGCTGACGCTGACGACCGCGTTGACCTAAGCGGCAACGAACTCATCTCTGCTCCCGAATTTAACTACAGCATCTCGCTGGACTACGACATTTGGGAAAATGAGCAGGGCTACCTAACCACCAACATCAACGCCAACTTCCAAGATGACCAATGGTATAGCGCCTACAATGATCAATACGGCTACGACGCTATTCGCCAAGACGCGTATTGGTTGTTTAATGCACGAACCAGTTGGCACGCTAGCGACGACAGCTATTCAGTGTCGTTGTGGGTAAAAAACCTTATGGATGAAGAATACGACAGCTACGCAATTAATCTGCAAGCGGGCTTTGGCCACGACAACTACCTTGCGGGCCCACCACGCAGCTACGGCGCCGAAGTTACCTACCGCTTTTAAGCTGTAGCAAACTAACGCTAAACCCCGCCGTAAAGTGCTGCGCAAGAACGCGCAGCACTTTACGCCCAGCCCCAATATTTACCATTCTAGCCAAACCCGCCAGCCAGAAATTCAACGCCACCAACAATCAAACACATCAATTATGCTGCGCAATCTACGTATTGAAAACCAGCCACCGAACTGTGCATTATAGAACGCTGAACTCATCCATTCCGTGACCCCACCGGAATAGGAGCCATAGCCATGCACCCCACAAAACTTGCTAACGCCAAGCCCAACCCGACCGCTCTAGGCCAATTATTAGTATCTGGCGGCTTTATTACTGCCAGCACCTTGCAACAGGCTTTAAGTACGCAGCGCTGGAGCCAGCGCCGCCTAGGCGACGTGCTAGTTCAACGCCATGAACTCAGCAACATTGAAAAGCAAGCCGTACTCAAACTACAGAAAACCCTCAAAGAACACACTCACGCGATTAAAGAAAACGGTGAAATGCCGCAATCGCTACAGCTCAGCTTAGGCCAACTGCTTGTCGAAAATGGCGAAATTACTCACCAGCAACTCAACGCCGCATTAGCCGAGCACAGTCTGCAACACCGCCGTCTTGGCGAGATATTAATTGACCAACAACTAATCAGTCCAAGCCGCCTCGCCTGCTGGTTACAATTACAGAAAAAACTATTTAGCGCCGCTGCGGTAGCGGCATGGATAATGACAAGCAGCGGCAATGTGGCCGCTGGCGAAAACCAGCAAAATCTCTGGCAAAAATTTATTAGTGGCAACTTAATCCCGACCAGCACCACCGACACCAAACACGCATGGGGCCAGCAGAGTACGGACAACCTGCCAAGATTAAGTATTAAGCACCGCGACCTCAGCGAATTGAGCCGCAGCCGCGACGGCACACTCTCGCTCAGATTTGGCCAAAAAGGCCTGAATATTGTTAAGCGGTTTTAGTTTCCGCAGCCGCATTACGTAATTTTAGCTACCCGCACACCCAAATCACATACTGGCGCTACATGCGCACGAGAGATTACCACGCACAGTAATCGGTTAATCACCTATATTACCAAGAAGTCACTTTCGAAAATTTTCTGATGTAATAGAACCAGAACATCAACCCTGGCATAAGAAAAAGCTCAATTAACAAGGCAATAATGATAAATCCGGAGCCTACCGACGATGCCGGAAAACCGACCATGAATATTGATAATACCCGAGCGATGCCTCCCAAAAAAACCACAAATAATGCGCCGTTCAGAATTGTGGCGTACTTTTTTACATCTTTGAGACAAACTAATAGCAACACCCCATAAGCAAACCAGATAGTACCGACAAACCTAATTTGGCTGTCTAGAACAGAGTCCGCTAATGCTAAGTCGTTGATCCCGAGTCCTATCCCTCGCCAAGCAGATGGACCTACAAGTATATCCATCAAACCAGTAAGTAAGGGAAGCAAGGCCCAAATGGCTACAACAAACTTAAAAAATTTCATTCTATTCCCTGCGCATATTCAGCAAAATTGCCCAGGCCACCCTCTCGGCGCTGCCTAGGCATTCTCCAAAAGGCTCATTAGCCCCGACCAAGCATTGATCTGGCAATAACTTCTTTCATGATTTCAGAGGTGCCGCCGTAAATCGTTTGGACTCGTGCATCAACGAAGAATCGAGAAATCGGATATTCCTTTGTGTATCCATAACCGCCAAATAACCGTAGGCATTCATTAACCGTCTTCCACTGCATTTCCGTAGCCGACAATTTAACTATCGCCGCTTGCTCTACGGTCATTTCGCCGCGTTTATAGGCCGCCGTGCATTTTTCAACATAGGCGGTGTTTATCTCCAGCTCAGCTTTTACTTCTGCCAACTTAAAGCGAGAATTTTGAAAGGCGCCGACTTTTTGACCAAAGGCACTACGCTGCTGAACATAATCCAGCGTAATCGCAAGGGCGCCTCGTGCCGCACCAATAGCGCAGGCGGCAATACCCAGTCGCTCTCGCGGTAGCTCTTCCATGAGATAAGTAAAGCCTTTCCCCTCCTCGCCCAGCAGGGCATTCATGGGGACTCGTAAATCGTTAAAAAATAATTCGGCGGTATCGCTATCGTGCTGACCAAGTTTCTCGATTTGCTTACCGCGAGAAAATCCTGGTAACGAGGTATCTACCAAGAATAAAGAAACCCCTTTAGCGCCAGCCTTAGGATCAGTTTTTGCTGCAACAATAACCAGATCTGCATGAATACCATTGGTAATAAAGACTTTTGAACCATTAAGTATATAGTCATCGCCATCGCGGATAGCAGATGTAGCAAGCGCGGCAAGATCACTGCCGGCGCCAGGCTCAGTCATTGCAATAGCACCAACAACATCGCCGGAAACCATCGCCGGCAACCACCGATCACACTGCTGCTTTGACCCTATACTCTGAATATAAGGCGCAACAATATTGGCGTGAATGTTATAGCCAGAAGACAAGCCAGAGTAACCCTTGCATGCAAGCTCCTCAATGATCATCAGAGCGACATCAAAACTCGTATCGGCGGCGCCATATTCTTCCGAAAAATCAACACAAAGCATGCCGGCATCGCCAAGCTTCTTCCACAGGGCTTTGGGAACTAAGCCTGAACGCTCCCACGCTTCAAATTCCGAATCTACCTCTTGCTCTAGAAAGCGCAGCACCATGTCCCTAAATACAAGTAAGTCATCATTTGTCGCCGTCATATTCCCCCCGATCTTAATAAGATAAACCTCAAAAACTGTAACTCGCTTCGATTGCAGTACCCTCACGTCGGTGCTGACAGGCTCTTAGCCATCAATTCCTTTAGCATCATAATGCCTTGTAAAGGTCGAACCATAACTTTAAATTCTGTAATCTTCCCTAAATCATTAAAATGTATTATATCGACGCCATTTATAAATACCCCGTCCATTTCCAGTTCGAATTCGAGAACCGCAACGCCATTTTGAATGGTTTCATGGGTGTATACAAAAGTACCGTTGTTAAGTAAAGCCATCGCTGTTGAAAGATATTTTTTAACGATCTTTTCGCCACGCTGAGCAGAATGAACTACGGGCGAAAAGAACACCGCATCTTTATCAATAATTTCATCCAATAATGTAGCGTCGAGAAACTCTACATACTTGTGCCATTTATCAACTACATTCATTGAGCTTTCCCTTACATTAAATTATTAATTACGCTTCTTGCACGCCAAGCAAATGAAAATACAACATTGCTGACAAGGAGCACATCAAGCTTATTGCACCTAATAGGGCAGGTAAGAATGCGACCACACCCGCCCAATTAGACGCCCCCAATACGTTTTCACCCAGTGTTAGCCCGCGATTATGAGAAAACATACTAAATAGATAAAACATCGCATTCCCCCACACCGCAACCGCAATCCCAAGAGAAATCAAATTTTCTGCTTTTGGTCCCACCTGCAGCGCAGTAAGCGAAAACCCCAGCACTATCGCCATTAATCCATTCATCAACATACCGAGATGGAATGTTCGCCAGCCGGTAGATGAACCAATAACGTCTAACGTAAAAATGCAGGTAAGGGATCTAATGAGATACCACCGATTAAGGAAAACACCAACATAAACCCGCCGAGCAAAGCAAGCAACAAGGACGCAAGACCATGACTTAATAAACGAGAATTTATGCTTTTTGTCATTATTATATTCCTCTAATCAAAGGTATATCACCGCTAATGTAAATAGCAGAATTTTTCTACTTCGATTAAAAAAGCCCGGCGAACCAGGCAAAAATGGCGAATCTTCACTTTTTATAAAAATCCACCAATGGGGTTAACATTGGCAAACAGTCGCTATTTAGTATCAAAAACTGACCTTGCAATAATCTCTTTCATAATCTCTGCACTGCCCGCTAAAATTCTACTTACCCGAGCATTCGCGTATAGCTCGCAAATTTCATACTCCATCATATAGCCAGCACCACCATGAAGCTGAACACCCTCATCGCAAGCTCGCCCTTGCAGTTCGGAGCTTATTAACTTTGCTTGGGCTGCCATTTCAGATGTCAACTTGCCAGCATTGTGTTCTGCCACGCAGTGGTCAACAAAGCACTGGGCGATATTGATTTCACTAAAAAGCTGAGCCATTTTAAATCGGGTATTCTGTAGTTGCGCCAACGATTGCCCAAAGACCTTTCTCTCTATAACGAATAGTTTGGTCACATCAAATGCACGCCTTGCCGCAGCCAAACTGTCGCAGGCCGCAATTAATCGTTCTTCGGCTAAGCTGTGCATCAAATAATGCATGCCCTTATCTGGATCACCCAATGCAGCGCTCTTTGGCAGTTTAATATCGGTAAAAAATAATTCACCGGTATCTTGGGCCTTCAGGCCAAGCTTTTTTAGGTTGCGGCCACGAGCGAAACCGGCTTGTGCGGCGTCTACCAGAAACAGACCAATCTGCCGCGGCTTATCTGGATTGGTTTTAGCCGCAACAATAACAAGGTCGGCGTTAATACCGTTGGAAATATAGGTTTTTGCGCCGTTCAAAAGCCAGTGGTCACCGCAATCAACCGCGCGTGTTTTCATACCCGCCAAATCACTTCCCGCATCGGGCTCTGTCATAGCAATCGCCAATACAGTTTCGCCGGAAATGCAGCTGGGTAGGTAACGTTGCTTTTGTTCATCAGAACCAAATTTTTCGATATATGGCCCCACCAAACGGCTGTGTAAGGTGTGAAAAAATCCCACTTCGCCCCGCACAGCGTCCTCCTCCATCATGATTTGCTGATAGCGGAAATCCTTTAATCCCAAGCCGCCATACTCCTCCGGCGCCCAGCACAGCAAGTAGCCTTGATCGCCCATTTTTTTGAACATGTCTTTGGGCACAATGTTGTTTTCGCGCCAGCTTTCCCGATGCGGCAACACTTCTTGCTCAAGAAAGCGTCGATACGCCTCCCGAAATAGCTGATGATCTTCCTCAAAGCAATATCGATTCATGGTTTTCCTAAATTATCTCTTATTAATGTGATTACAACTCGGTGCCGAGCCAACTAGGCTCCGACATATCGATGACGTGCCCATGTATACGCGGCAATATTCTGTCGATATAAAATTTTGCTACATCAACACGCCGACCAAGCTCTCTACGCCGCGAACAGGTATTCAACATGCGCAGAGACGCCCAAGCACCGCAGAGATAGCCCAGGCTCATCATGAGATCAAAGCTATTCGCTAGCGCGATATTTTCATTATCTGTTTTAGCTAAGAGACACCGAACACGTAACTGCAAAGTAGAAATAGCTGCTGCAACGCGCTCTGCATGGCAATTATTGTCGCTGCGAGCGTCGGCAACGGTGTCGCGTATTTCCGCAAACAAGGCATCAATTGCCTCGCCCCTATCGCGCACTATTTTACGCATTACTAAATCTTCTGACTGAATACCATTGGTGCCTTCGTAGATTGTCGACACTCGAATATCGCGTAAATACTGCGCAACACCGGTTTCTTCAACATAACCTAGACCACCGTGAATCTGTACTGCCATACCGCAAATTTCTTGGGCAACTTCGGTAAACCACGCCTTAACGATAGGAATCATTAAGTTAACTCGCGCCTGCTCGAGCGCTGAGTTTTTAATCTCGGCGCAGTCGATGCGAACCGCCTCGGTGTAAGCAATTGTTCGCATCGCATCAATAAGCGATTTTTGAATAAGTAACATTCGCTTAACATCGGGATGCACTACAAGAAATTTGCCCTGCTTACGCGAATTTGCATAAGCAAGGCTGGCTTGATACGCCACCTCACTAGCACCCAAGGCCTGAACACCCACTTTTAATCGCGCTTCATTCATCATCGTGAACATGCAGTTCAAACCACGATTTTCTTCGCCGATTAAATAGCCGACAGCACCCTCATTGTCGCCATAACTCATCACACAAGTGGGGCTGCAATGCAGGCCTAATTTTTTCTCTACGGCAATACACTTAATGTCATTGCGTATAGTGTATTTGCCTTCTTCATCGGCAAGAAACTTGGGAACAATAAATAATGAAATGCCTTTAGTGCCTAGAGGTGCATTAGGTAATCTTGCCAATACGAGGTGGATAATATTATTGCTGACCTGGTGCTCACCCCATGAGATAAAGGATTTCTGGCCTTTTATTCTGTAATAGTCTGATTCTGGTTTAGCGGCAGTCGCTACTCCCGCCAAATCGGACCCCGCCTGGGGCTCTGTTAACGCCATTACCCCCGACCACTCGCCATTTGCCAGTTTTGGCAAATAGCAATGCTTTTGCTGCTCTGTGCCGTGGGACTGAATAGCCATAGCTGAGCCGATGGAGAGAATCACGTGCATCGTGACCGACAAATTGGCGGCTGCCCAATTTTCCATTGCCAGTGTATTTACCAGCTCTGGCAGTCCTTGTCCGCCATAGTTGACTGCGGTTCTTAAACCAAGCCAGCCCCCTGCACCCAGTGCACGAATAGCATCAACAATACTACGGGGAACCAACACCTCGCCATCCACAAAACGAGTGCCCTGCGCATCGGCATCGCGATTGCAATTAGCTAAATCGGCACTTGCCAATTTACCCGCTTCACTATTAATGGCGAGCAGCGAATCAAGATCAAAGCCCGCCGACGCGAATGCAGGCGAGCGCTCCAGATCAGCAATTGAGATAAGGTTTTTAAGAACAAAGCTGCTGTCATCACTATTGTGTTGGTACATCAACAATTCACCTTAAACTAAGGATTCAAAATGCGCTTGAATCACTTTGCGCTTCATTTTCAGTGTTGGGGTCAGTAATCCATTTTGAATAGTCCACTCTTCCGGTGTAACAATGATCCGTGGAACACGTTCATGAGACGGCAGCGTGGAATTCATGGTAGCTAAAAATTCGGCGATGACGATGTTTAAATCTGCGAGCGACATCAATCGCGCTTTGTCATTCAGATACACAAACGCCAAGGGCTGATCCTTGCCGTGTCCAAAAACGCAAATTTGTTGAAACAGGCCCGACTCCATCAACCGGCCTTCCAAAGCAACCGGCTGAATAAATTTGCCTTTACTCGTTTTAAACGTTTCACCAATTCGACCAGTGACCCAGAGCCGACCATGTTCATCTATGCGGCCTGCATCTCCCGTGTGATACCAGCCATCCACAAGTACCGATGCGGTTTTCTCTGGTTCTTTGTAGTATCCCGTCATAAGGGCATCGCTGCGAAAGCAAATTTCGTTATCGCTAGTGATTTTCAGATCCACACCTATTGCAGGCCTGCCGACACAGCCTGGTATCGGATTCTCTTCGTCACTCCAAAAGCAACCATCGCAAAAGTTTTCAGTCATTGAATAACCTTCACGCAATGCCAAGCCAATATCTGCAAACCATGTATGAATATCGGGCGAGCAAGGTGCAGAGCCAGTTAAAACTCGCACCGCTTCATTAAGGCCCAGCAAACGACGCGCTTCAGCGGCGGCTTCTGGCTGTTTGACTTGTTCTGGAGTGCAAGCCAAATTTGCTTCTACATATTCTTTAAATTTAACCCACAGCCGTGGCACCGACGCAAAGACCGTAGGCTGAATATCACGCAGTTCTTGAAAGAATGAAGCCATGCCAGCAGAGAAGGCAATGACGCCATTACAATACAGCGCATTCATTTCCACCATCGCGCGCTCCATGGCGTGGGATAGCGGTAAGTAGGAAAACAGTCGATGTCGGCCGTTAATCGCTGGCATTAGACTTTGTTGCATTCGAGGAGTAGAGCTAGCCGCCGTGCCGTGGCGAAGCATTACGCCCTTGGGATTGCCCGTTGTGCCAGAGGTGTACAGCATAGTAAATATGCTTTGTGGATCAGGAATCGGGCATCCCTGATATGGCTCAAAGCCCTGCACAATTTTTTCTAGGCTAGTATCGGTACTTACCGTGCAACCATGAATTGCAACAGTGTGGACGCTATTATCAAGAATCTCGGCGATATGCTCATTCACATCAAAGTCGCCTAATACTGCAGCCAAACACCCACTATGCTCAAGAATGTATTTTGAAGAGTCTTTATCTTGCCCTGGATAAAGTGGCACACTGATATGACCCGCCAACATAATCGCAAAGTCAGTGACCACCCAATCTGCACAATTTCGAGCAAATACGGCAATACGGCTCTCGGCAGGCAAGTTCAATGATTTAAAATAGGCGGCGAAGCAGCGGACACGATTAGACACTTCTGCCCATCGATAATCTTGCCAAGAGCCGACGAGTGACTGACGGAGAAAAACCTCACCAGCATTTTCTTGCTCTCGCTGATAGAACATTTCAAGAGGCGTTTTCATATTATTTTTCCAAATTTAGAGCGAGCGATCACCGTAGCAAGCAGCAGCCCGCCCACTCAGACCTATTAAAGTATTTTCGTCTTCACATGTCGCAGTGAGCATTTCGCGTGACGAAACCCTTACACCGCGACAATAGGCACTACACCACCAAGGCAATAATCTGACTGATTCTGTCCTGAGGAATGGGGAAAAATACGGCAAAAGGATCCGTCGCAATCGCGAAAGCAATTTTCTCGTAATCTTCTGCCGGAATATTATATTTTTTGAAATCCACCGGCACGCCGGTCGCTTCCTGTAACGCTGACATTTTCTCCATTACCGCATCCATCACCACTTCGTTGTTATCGCTGGTAATAGCAACATTCAGCGCTTGTGCTAGACGCTTAGCGTTGGGTAAATAGAAGTCCCTCAACACCTGCAAACACACCGGCAACAGAACCGAGTTCGCATCACCGTGGGGAATATGGTAAATCGCACCAAAAGCATGGGCACAGTTATGTACCGGCACCGCATTTAAAGCTCCCACAAAAGCGTCTATCGCCATTGAGCTCGCCTGCAACATCGCCGTGCGCGCAGCAACGTCTTTACCGTTGTTGGTCACAATAGGCAGATTATGCTCGATCATCTGCGCGGCCATAAAACCATGCGCGTCGGTGAAGGGATTAGCGCAAGGTGATGCCACGGCTTCCAACGCGTGGGTCAAGGCGTCCATACCCGTTGATGCAGTAAGATGCTTAGGCAGGCCCAAGGTAAGATTTGCGTCTAAGACCGCCATATCTGGGTCGAGGAATGGCGCCGCTAAATTACTCTTAATACCCAACTCTTCATTAAAAAACACCGCGCCAGCACTTACTTCTGCCCCAGTTCCCGCCGTTGTCGCTACGCCAATATGGGGTATACCCATATGTTTGGCAGCAGGCCAAGACTCTAATTTAATTCCTGATTGCGTCGCATCGCGAATATCGGTCATACCGTGAGCCAAGCCGTACTTCACGCCTTTAGAGGCGTCCTGCACACTGCCACCACCTACCGCGAGTATGGCGTCTGCCGCAACTTCGCGTGCATACGCCAGTGCCTGATTGACATTGCTACACGCTGCATCTGGTGCAATATCGGTGTATACACCCACTAACTCGGGGCCTGCGCCGTATTGCCCATTTTCAAATACCGACACAATCTGATCGACAACACCTATCTGCTTAAGACCCTGATCCGAAAACAGCACCACCCGTTTAGCACCCATGCCCTGAAACAAAGCTGGTAAGCGAATAATACTGCCCGGCCCAGAGTGAACAACGGTGCGCATGTTGTACTGCAAATATCCTGTTCTAGACATAGTAATAGCCTCTTATTCTGTTCTTGAAATTCGGTTTAATTTCTAGCAATTACAAAGAATGTACAATTTTGTACAAAGCCTTATTGGCAACATTGGTCTCGAAAGACGTTGTAATGGCCTTGGTTTCAAGATAAGACTCAAAACTATATTTACTAAACTCTCGCCCATAGCCACTCTGCTTATAGCCGCCAAAGGGCACATCGGTACGCATCATGTGCCAGTCGTTAATCCATACCGAACCGGAATTTAAACGCCGCGCCAGAGCCTGTGCTTCGACTACATTGCTAGTCCAAATACCGGCCGATAATCCGTAAATAGTGTCGTTGGCAATTTGCATCGCTTCTTCAGTTGTCGAGAATTTAATCACTGACAAAACTGGCCCAAATATTTCTTGCTGTGCCACGTTCATACCATTGTCAACGTCTGCAATAATGGTTGGCCTAACAAAGAAGCCACCTTCGCAGTTTGGTACCGACATCTGATCGCCACCACTAACAATGCGCGCGCCATCTCGCGAAGCCGATTCAATGAAGCTCATTACCTTGCGAAAATGCGACTCGCTGGACATTGGCCCCATTGCGGTCGCCGGATCCATCGGGTCACCTACCACAACGGTTTCAGATATTTCTTTAAGACGTTGCAAAAGAGGCTCATAAATACTTTCATGAACGATAAGTCGAGTAGCCGATTCGCAGGCTTGACCAGAATTAAAATAGACTCCAAATAAAGCACCGTAAGCCGCCCGTTCAATATCAGCATCTGGCATAACAATCGCCGCACCTTTACCACCTAGCTCAAGGGTGACGCGCTTTAACGTTTCCGCCGCATTGCGCTGCACGCGCTTGCCAATCTCAGTAGAGCCAGTGAAGGATATTTTGTCGATATCTTTATGCAGAGTCATAGCGTCGCCAAGTTCTGCGCCTGGGCCATTTATCACGTTAACCACACCCGCTGGCACAACCTCACCAATTAACTCTATCAAACGAATTGTTGAGGTGGGAGTATTGCTTGCAGGTTTAATAACAACGGTATTACCGCAGGCCAGAGCCGGCGCCAACTTCATACAAGCCAATAATATTGGAAAATTCCATGCGGTAATCAATCCGCAAACCCCAATTGGCTCTTTAATAATCTGACTATGCATTTGCTCTGGGAAGGGGCGAGGTGAAATATATTCTACAAATTGATAAGTCTTTACCTCCTCCGCCAAGGTCATAAACAGATCAACCACTGCAGGTATATCGAGGCCCAAAATACGCTTTATGGTGCCACCAGATGCCGCCACTTCCAGCGCTGCTAGCTCGGGCGCATTACTCGCGATTTGCTGAGCAATACGATACAAGACCTTAGATCGATCAGCAGGTTTCATGTTGCGCCATTCCCCTGCTTTAAACGCACGACGCGCCGCAGCAACAGCAACATCTAAATCTACCGAGCTAGCATTCTGGACGCGCGCAACGACTTTCCCCGTAGCGGGACTAATAACATCAATATATGTCGCCGCCTCGGGGCGGTAGGCCTTACCGTCGATATAAAGATCGAAAACGTTCTCTGAAGATGTAATCGACATTGCTGTCTCCTTTTATTGTGCTTCAAATAGAATAAAAATATGACTAACTTGCTGATCCTAAAAACGCCTTCACCGCCGTGGTGAAGGCTATCTTCTTACCCATTTCGCCTTGAGCACACGCTTCATTCTCAAGTTGTTCATTCCAACTAGTAAGATAACTTTTATCAATAAGGCGTCGCGTCATATGCAAGGTTTCCGGTGAATAAGCCTTTAACTTCGCTGCTGCGGCCATAGCTTCGACCATCAAAAATTGATCCTCACAAGAAGACCAAATCAAGCCCCAGTCCACCGCTTGGCTTGCACTAATACGCTCGCCGAGCATCACTACACCCAATGCCCTTGCCCGTCCTAACAAGCGAGGAGCAAGCCATGTTACGCCCATATCTGGAATCAAGCCGATCTTTGCAAAGGGCATTTGGAAGTAGGCAGATTGCGCAGCAATTACTACATCTGCGCAAATTGCCAACGAACAACCGCCGCCCACTGCAGGTCCGTTTACCGCACAAATCAATGGTATTGGAATATCACGTAACATTGCCATTAAGGCATTAAAATGGCTTCGTAGAGGCTTAGCTATATTGACATGGCCTTCCTCATCGCGGTGATCCATCGCATCATTAAGATCAGCCCCAGCACAAAAGGCGCGGCCCTCACCGCTTAGAATTATTACCTTTGCACCTGCCGCCACCACGTGTTCAATTGCTGCCATCAACTCAGCAATCATCGCCGTACCAAAACAGTTCAAATGCGCTGGGCGATTAAGCGCAATTTTTGCAATCGAAGCGTCTATGGATAATGTTATAGCAGACATAAATAGCCCAACTCGATAGCTTACTTAGCGGTTAATGCCATTGTCATATTGCTCGATCCGCCTAACGACCAACCGCCGTCAACGGGAATGATCGCGCCAGAAATGTATGCTGCTTCGTCAGAGCATAGCCATTGGATAACTTTCGAGATTTCTTCTTTGGTCCCATAACGACCAAGAGGAACACTTTTTGTCCACACCGCTTCGGCCGCTGGCGTGGGCGCCAAGCGGCGCATGCCTTCGGTATCTGCAATAGGACCCGGCGCGATGGCGTTAACACGAATGCCGTCAGCGCCCCATTCCATGGCGGCGGTTCTCGTGACTTGATCAATCCCTGCCTTAGCCGCGCAAACATGTATTTGCATCGGCGTTGGCAACCAAGACTGTGGTGCACCAATATTCAAAATTGCGGCACCTGGCTTAGTTAAATGCGGGTAAGCTGCCCGCATAACATTAAAGCAACCAAGTAAGTCTATATCGATAACCGTTTTAAAACCGTTACCAGAGAGGTCCGCTGCAGGAGATGCAAAGTTACCAGCCGCACCCGACACTAGCACGTCGATGCTGCCCCAAGATTCAGCCACTGACGCCATCACATTGTGAAGTGCATCTATATCTCGCACGTCGGCGGAAAACCCGAGCGCTTCGCCGGCTACCTCGATTAACGCTGCTACGGCCAAATCAACTTTATCTTGCGACCGGCTCAAAACGGCGACTTTAGCGCCTTCGTTAGCAAATGAAAGCGCGGTAGCCAAACTTATTCCACTGGTTCCACCAGCAACGACAACTACTTTATTTTTGAATTTCATTTCTGCATCTCTATCTTTGTCTAATATTATTGATGTACTTAAATAATAATCATTCTTCTAAAACGACAAAATCAGTTTTATCAGACCCGCAAGCTGGGCAAATCCAGTCATCCGGTAGATCCTCAAATCGTGTTCCTTCGGGGATACCTTCCAAAGGCAAACCTAGCTCTTCGTCGTAAATATCGCCACAGGAAACGCACTGCCATTTTTTATATTCAGTCGCCATTAGCCACGCTTCCTATGCTGCCTTTTTATTAGAAAATTTTACGCGCACGGGTACCGACTTAGGGCCGCAAACAAACTCAGATTCCGCCATGACCGGCTCACCTGTAAACTCGACAGACTCAAGGTGAGGAATAAGCTCCTGCCAAAATTTGACCATTTCCAAACGCGCCAAATGCTGACCAAGACAAATATGACTTCCATAACCAAAGCCGAGATGACGATTCGGCCAGCGTGTGGGATCGAATACATCAGGATTATCTATATTGCGCTCATCAAAATTTGCACCAACAAATGACAGGTAAACCATATCTCCCTTCTTAATTACTTGATCGTGGAAGGGGTAGTCTTCTGCCGCCGAACGCGTAAATTGCTGCACAGGGCTAGCCCAGCGAATAGACTCTTCAACAAAACTCTTGATCAGCGCAGGGTCCGCCTTAAGCTGAGGTAATATTTCAGGATTTTTTGCCAACTGCCACATAGAATGAGCGGTGGTAGCCGCTGTGCTGTCGTGGCCAGCACTAGCGGCGATGATCAGATACGAAATCATCGCGCGCTCTTCCATGGGCTCACCATAAACCTCACCATTAGCAACCACAGACGCCATGTCGTCTCGTGGATTTTTGCGACGATCACCCACCAGCTCCATGAAGTAATCCCGCCATTCGTTATAGGCAAGATCCCAGGTGCGAATTATTTCTTCTGGATCAGAAGGGTCGGCACCAGGGCGGCATAAATCGGGATCTGCGTAGGTAAACATCCATTGCGTTAAACGAAGATGCATTTGATGGTCGGGCTCAGGAATACCGATCATGTTACACACCACTTCCAGCGGATACTGAAACGCAATTTCTTCAGCAAAATCGAATTCAGGCCCCATCTCAAGCATGCGCGCAACCCACTTTTTCGCGGTCTTACTTACTGTATCCGTTAGCTTGGCTATTTCTTGCGGCATAAACATATTCGCGGTAACAGCGCGGTAATCCTTGTGCATGGGCTCATCCATATGCACCAAAGTTTGGAATATATGCGGTTTGCCGCCACTGTATTCCCGCATCATGCGCTCTGCCACCAACGACGCTAACGTTTTCGAACGTTGCGCGTTTAAAAATATATCGTCGCGCCGAGTAATCTCCCGAACATCTTCAAAACGCGTAATAATCCAGTGCGGGTCGTAGCCAGGAACCTCTGCAATTGCGACCGGATATTCATCACGCAAGGTTTTAAAAATTCGCCTAACTTGGTCGCGATCGCCAAATGTCTTCGGGTTGTAGATAGGAGCAACTAACTCCACGGGAATTTTAGGGATACTCATTAAACACCTCTCCGAAATCGATAAGTATTCGCCGTTTGACGAACAGCAAAAGCGTGGATAAGCGCAATCAACTCGCCAGTCGGCAAGTACAGGATAGTTCCATTATTATTGCTCTCAAACCAAATCACGTACTAACATTACGTTTTTTTGCGTATACAGTCAACGCATTTTTTTGATTTGTTTATTTCAGTCTCCATCTAATTAATAAAAAATCGCTAAGCCACTAAATTAATGAGTGATCTAATTGCAAAATGAGCTCTACCCCTGAGGCATCCCCACTCCAAAATACATTAACTTATCTGGATGTCGATCGACATTAACAGACCTATAGCGCATCGACACTTATGAAACGCCAGCAAGCTAGTGCCCTGCCATTATGGCGAGACACCACGAGCTAAGCGCAGCGCTTGTTCCAAATAGTGCTGTTAGCATCTGCGCAAACATGGAAAATAGCTTGTTCCAGCGACGTTAACCGGCGCCAAAATCCAGAAGAATCCGGCAGGGATCGAGGGGGAAACGGCTTGTGGGTCGGGGCCGAACACCCCCTGAGCGGTCGCGAATGCCGCTGTATTTGGCGTCGAGATGCTGCTAATTGTTTATGAACCGAGTCTATTCGCTGAATTAAATAGCGTACCTTAGCTTTTTTTCCGTTGTTGATAGCGCCACGCTTTTGGTGACAAACCCGTCCACATTCGAAAAGTTCTAGTAAAGGAAGCCGTTTCGGCAAAGCCAAGGTTTAAGGCCAAATTGGTTATCGTAATATCGCTTTTTTCTAGATATTCCTTGGCAATTTTTTCTCTAGTCTCGTGCATTAGTGTTATATATGATGTTCCTTCATCTTGCAGTCGTCGCTGTAATTCTCGGGGGTGAAGATCTAGCGCCTGTGCAATATTATTTAAAGTGCATTCACTCGACGCCAGCATGCGCCCTATTAGGGATTTAAGTTGATCGCTAATACTATTGGGAAAATTATTTTTTAAGTGATGAAGATAATTATCAAAGTGCTGTTTAATCATATCTTCATCGGGACGTGGCTTTATTTTTAGAACGGCAGAATTCACAGATATCCCGTCAAAGGTGCTTGAAAACTGGATGGTAGAAAATATTTTTCGGGAAAATATCTGATCCGATTCTGGCCATTTCTGTTTAAGATGGAGACTTAACACTCCGCCCTCTGACCCGGAAAGACTGATAAAGATATGTGTCAATTGTCCTAGCGATAATTGATAAAGCTGCGCCATGTCTTCGTTATTATTATTGAGATAGCGAAACTGAATTTGGGTTTGCTGTCGCTTAGGAATGACAACAATCTCTATGCCACCCGCATGTAGGAATAGAATTCTAGCAAACTTGAGTATTGCGTCTTCTACCGTCGGTTCTTGACAGATATTGATCGGTAGCTCACCCAAGACATGCCAATCCTGATGATCCGCCAGCAATGCACCAAATAAAGGTGCATTACAACTGCGTGATGCCGCTTCTAATAAATGCGCGAGTTTACTTAAGGCCAAAAAGCTATTTGGGTCACGAAACTGGATAGGCCTGAGCCCAGTATTTTGTTTAATGCAAGTCGGGTTACTCCCTAACTTACGAACGAGTGCATCAAACCCTTCGACAGCACCAGATCGAACTAGATACATTGTTGTTGTCCTGAAAGTCGGTAGACCATTCAATTTCTGTCACAGCGTAATCATTTAGCACTGCGGGTATCATTTTTCAGAAATTATCGTAGTTCGATTATGTATTACTCACCACTACCTTTCTTAGCGTTCCTTTAATTCAAAAACAGAATCACGCTAAACACTTTATTTCCATGAACGAAGAGTACAAAAAAGCGCGATAATAACCGCGCAATAAGGGTAGAAGAATAGGGAGAAAATTAACTCAAACAATAAATCCAAGTATTAAAATCGATCAGGCGTGGAACTAACGTAAGCCACCCAGTATTCCGAGCAACTGAAAATCACTACCTCCCAGCCCTGACAGTCCGCCCACAGAAGATAAGCCAATATCACCGAAAGCCCCTAAACCACCAGTCGGCAATTGCAAACCGTTATCACCCAATAGAGACTGGACCCCATCATTCAACAACGGAAGGCCGTTATCCGTCAGCAACACACCAATTACCGGAATACCATCTTCTGTCAACGGGCCGCCATCAAAAATATTAAATACCGACACCTCTAGCAACGGAAGAATGCCTATAGTCTCTAGATTAGTACCAAGATCACCAAGTAATCCCACCGCATTATTCAAGTCCACCAAGTGTAAGCCATCCAACCCTAGGTCTAAGACAGATTCACCTCCTGCTCCGTATTCTCCACCAGCTCCGAGCAAACTATGGATAGGTCCAGAGAGCGCCGGAATATCTGTAGGCAGCACCCCGTCGAGTTTTAAAAGGCCGTCTGGAACAATAAAATAAGGAACGGCAGCTATTAAAAAATCGACATCCCCACCTGGTAATAGCGGTAAACCTGGCAACGACGGAAGACCACCCGTATAGTCAAATAGCAACCTAGACACCGGAGCTAAATCTAAGCCACCTATTGGCAAAATACTTGCAGGAATCGGCAACGTCATTTGCGAGCTCTGGGCATTAACGGTGCTTGCCGCAATAGATATTAACATTGTTGCTAATGATTTTTTCATGATTATTACATCCTATTTATTGTAAAACACATCATATCGCGGCTATAAATATACGTTATGTATCGAAATGATATGTGACTTATTCCACAACTAATATTTTATCCATGTCGATTTGTCGAAGTACGACGGATTGCTTTAGTTAATCACTGCATCGAAGTCCCACTTCAATTTCAGACCATAGAGCTTCGGAGGAGCCAAGTTTGTTAGACGACCAAAATCATTTTCCAACATGGTCGCATAGTAATCTTCACCTTTAATATTATTAACATATCCGGTTACCGTTACGCCCCAAGGTTCGTAAATCCAAGAAAGTCTCGCACTCCACAATTCATAGCCAGGCTGCACAAAATACGGTGAGTTTTGCGGGGTAAAGTAATAATCACCCTTATAGGAATAATCTAAACCTCCTTCCAATGCACCATAATCACCCAGCTCTAGATACTGGTTAATGGAAACGCTAGAACTCCACTTAGGTGTTCTAGGCACTTGATTGCCCGAGAAATCCCTAGCCGTATCACCAAGAGGGTTGTCGTTACCAAAGTAAAGGCCGGTATCTTCATCGTACCCCGCACCGTTGGTAAACTCGGTGTATATTGCATCAAGGTAGGTACCACCACCGGTTAACGCTAAGCCCGGATTCCAATCTGGCATTGGCTGCCATACAAAATCAAACTCGGCACCCTCAACCTGCGACTCACCAGCATTTATAAATCTAACCACCCCACCCGACGTTAAGGAAACGATCGATGAAATAGGATCCTCCGTAATCGTTTTAAATACCGCACCATTTAAGCGTACGGTTCCATCGAAAAGATCGGATTTAAATCCTAATTCATAAGCTGTAGTGGTTGCTTTTTCTACCAGATCTGGCGCACTAAAAAAGTTTACGAGGTTATACGTTGGACTCTGGTACGCTCGCGACGCTGACGTATACAGCTGGATCGAGTCGTTAACAAAATACTGAAAAGCCAAACGCGGCGCCCACGTTTTTTCGTTGATATCTGGCGGACTAAACTCAAGAATCCGCGTGTTTAATTCCCTGCGATCATGATTTTGATAGTACTCAGCACCCGGATCACCAAACAATGTATTAACGACATCTAAGTAATTACCTGCAACCCCTCTTGTCTCATCTTGGTAGCGTATACCTAAGGTCATGTTAAACGCCGAGTTGAAACTCCAAGTGCCCTGAGCATAAGCTGAGTCTGCAACCGCACTGATAATCCCGGCCGATTCCAACGTCAATTTATTTAGCGACGGCAATAAGTTTGATACCAAATCAGGTAGTTGGTTAAGAAGCGCTCCCGTAACTAGCTCTGGGCTTATAGAGAAGAATAATGGGTCGAATCCACCTTCCGCCTCAACCCGATATAAACCAGCCGCCCACTCTAGATTGTCAGACATCCATGTATTTTCGTTCGATGTTACTTGGAGCTCATACGTTTTTTGCTGACTGAACTGGTAATACGTCCAGAAACGCGCGCGATCCTCTTCAGTCCCATCGTAGTCAAGAAAAGCCCAATCAGTATGGGACTCTTGATCGGAATACAAAAACTTAACATCAACAGGCCCAGGGCTCCATTCCGCTACGGCGCCATATAAGGTTGTAATTGAGCCACTACCGCCTTCGATATTATTATGAGTAACTCGATCTGGCTGATCTGGCGTCGCACCAATACCAAACACCATTGAAGGCCTGGAATTCTCATTCCGAAGATTCCCACCTATAAACTGATTAGTGTATGAGCCAATACCTGTGACACTAAAGGTATCCGTTACATCCCAGGTTAACTTCAATCGGCCGCCGGTAGTGTAATCTTTCTTCCAACCTTTTTCCTCTTGACCATTAAGCACGTTGTAATCGTAGTTATCATGACGGTCGTCAAAACCTGCCAATGTATAGCTCACCGAATCCGTAAGATGAGATGCCAAGTACAATTGGTAAGATTTAGTATTATAATTACCGCTATTTACAGTAAACGATCCAGCATACCCTTCGGCTGGAGCCTTTTTAGATACAATGCTAATCGCGCCCCCAACAGCATTTCGACCAAACAGCGTACCCTGCGGCCCCTTTAGTACCTCTACTCGCTCAACTGGCCCCAGCGCATCTTGCTTACCATGGGCGTGTACAATATTAATACCATCGATATACGTTGTAATGGCAGGGTCGGCATTAGGGAGAAACGCCTCACTGCCAATACCACGCAGATAAATCATGGTGTAGCCATAAATGTAGGTAAACGTGAGCCCTGGCGTTATTTTCTGAAGATCGTGAGTCGTTTCGATACCAAACGCCTCCAATTTCTCCCCGCTGAACGCCGAGATTGATATTGGTACGTCTTGAGAGCTCTCCTCGCGCTTCTGAGCAGTAACCACAACCTCTTCTAGCAGCCTATTCGCAGATCTCTTTTTTGTCTTTGTAGCATCTTCCTCCGCCGAAAATCCTACTGACGGAGCAACCAAGGCACCTGCAATCAGGCAAGAAATTAACTTGACACGCATCTAGACTCTTCCTTTCTAATTTATTTTTTGGAGGCGCTTAAATCCGAAAATATCGAATTAGCTCTCAAAAAATTATTATTAAATTATCACTGCTGTCCCGTTAACTTTCATATGAGCTTCAACTGATTGATATCGGGTAGCCTGTCATTAGATGGGTCTCCCCTTAAGAGAGCCATCAGGTCACGTTTATCAAACAAATTAAGCTGCAGTAGCCGTAATATCTGCTGCATACTTTTTGCAAGCCCTGACTGAAACGCAAGAAATGCAATGAGCAGATAAACGCACATGGCTATCCATATTTGAGTCATCACGGCATTCTTGCTCGTGCCAACAAACGATTTGATTTTCAGGTTTTGTTTTATCCATTTAAAGAACAACTCGACATGCCACCGAGCTTTGTAGATATCGGCAATCGTCTTGGCGGCTAGCTTGAAATTGTTCGTTAAAAACACATAGTGTTTACCCGTATCCGCGTCTTTATAGCCTACCCGCCGTAACTGAACCGGACACTTTTTAGAGACTTGAGGGCCGGTGAATTCTATCGTTTGATCACACGTTAAGCCTTTGTTTTTCAACACGGATCGACGATCAATAATACGGTATTTTGCATTGTTCTTAAGCCGGGTAACGAAGAAAATATCCTTGTCTGTCAATTGCTTATACCAAGCATAATCATTGTACGCCTTATCAATGGCAACCATGCTCCCTTTAGGGAAGTTGAGCATGCGACCCACGGTCACATCGTGTTTCTTTCCCTCCGTAATGGTCACAAACTCCGGTAAATAACCGGCATGGTTCAAGCCGACGTGCAACTTAACCGCAGCCTTAGTGGTGCGAAAATCAGCCCAGGGGAACGCAGACAAGCACAAGTCGATAGTCGAGGCATCCAGCGAATACAAGGGGTGGTTAAACTTGAAATTATGATCAGGCGCCACGCCTTGGCAACGCGTTAACAGCTTTCCAAACAACGCTTCATACAAGGCATAGGGTTTGTCTTCATTGATGCGCGACAGGTTGGATCGCGATAGTTTGGCGCTGCCCAAGTGGTAGAGTCGATGCATTTGCGCCGACATATTATCAACGATGTCACGCAAGCTGTTTCTCCCAGACAATTGAGCCATCGTCAGTGACACGAACTGCGACCAACGGGAGGCTGTACGAAAGGAGTTGCCTGAATGGTGTTGTTTGGCAAGGGTCTCAAATTCATGTCTCGGAACAAGTTTTAGTATTTGTGAAAGAATGGTATTACAATGTGCCATGGCCTGGTTCCCTCTATTAATACAGTGTTTTATAGACAATCTCATTGTATCAATTGTGGTGGAATCAGGCTTTTTTATTTCTCCTTAACGGGACAGCAGTGTTAAATTATATGTGTTCACTGCCTTTTAACTAATAGACACCTCTCGGCGGTGCTAAATTATTATTTGCCACCACCAAACTACGTAACAACATTACGTAAAAATGCGTATTGTGTAAACGCATAAATAAATGCCAATTCATTCGATCTTCCTTAAGCCACCAAAATACGTGTAGAATACACGCACATAGAGACTAAACTTCCTGTTAATTCAGTCAGTTACTCAAACGAGTCCAGTTAGAATGAAAATGCGGGATCTTGAAAATCGTACCGGCGTCAATCGCGAAACTATACGGGTGTATTTGCGCCACGGCCTCATCCCTGAGCCCGAGCGCCCCAAGCCGAACGTTGCCCTATATAATGAAGATCACGTACGCAGCATACTCACCGTTCGCCACCTTCAGAAAGAAAAGCGCCTATCCCTACCACTTATAAAGCGCGCAATTGAAGGGGACAATACTGCACTCCCAGCCGATGCTATTAATGCATTTCCACACTTAGACAGCCTCATCGAGTCCAGAGCTGGGGTTGAACAACGGCTGGTGTCTTTAGCCGCGCTACAAAAGAGTAACGACTACGCAGAAAGTGATGCCGAGGTCTTAGCGAGTATTGGCGCCCTAGACATTATTCAATATCGCGGCAAGGCACACGTAAGTACGATTGACGCCCAATTAATAAGTATTTGGTCAAAAATGCGCGAGGCAGGTTTTACCGAAGAGGCGGGGTTTTCGCCAACCGTTTGTAAAATGCACCTTGAAGCAGGAGAGGCGCTAGCCCACCGCGAATTAAATGTTTTTTTGCGCACACTTTCCGGCAAAAAGGCCGAGGACCCCACTGCAGACATGGCGCAAGCTGCGCTTACTCATATGATTGGCTTCGTCGGTATTATTCGCTTAAAAACGGTGATAAATGATCTAAAATCACTTAACACATCGTCGGTCAAAACTAAGAAATAGGGCACGCAAGCATTCAAGAACGCTATTAAATACGCTTTTCCACGTAAAAGCCTCGGCTCTTAGGCCGAGGCTTAGCACAGCGCAACCACGTAATTAGACCTACAGCACAACGTCCGTTTGCCAATCAAACACTCGCCTTGACACGATTCTTGTTTGCGTATAACTTATACGCATGCTAACAAAATTTGCATTATACGCCCCCTTTAACAGGCATCGTATTGCACAAACATCTCACAACGGCATTAAAAAACTGCACTATTAGAAATATGGCTTTCATTATCGTTTTATAAAAATAAGTCAACGCCTTTAGTACTAGCACACACCCTCTGCGCTATTGCCAACACTATTTAGTTTAGGGCTCTGCCCTGCTTGCATGGATATTACAATGAATAAAACAACTCGCGATGCCACCGCTAAGCGGTTGCTGACATTTCTCGTTTCCGCTGGTGTCAGCTGTGCAAGTGTTGCCGTTGAATTAGGCAGAATAGAGGGCTTTGGCCCTGTTTCCCGTGGGTTTGCAGGCGGTGGTGTCGCCCACGCTACCGGCGCGGCGGCCATAATTTTAAATCCAGCTGAGCTTCTATCCAACAAGCCAGGCCACGAGCTCATGATGCAAGTGTCTGAGATACGTCCCGACATTAATGTTCGCAACGAGCAGACTCATGAAATTGTGCGCACCGCGAAGTTAGGAAATAATCGCGGCCCCTACGATTTACCAGAAGTAGCCTACAGCTACCGCGGTGACGACTGGGCGTTTGGCGTGGGTATTTTCGCAGCCGCGGGCTTTGGCATTGAATACGGTCGCGACTCCTTTCTGTCTACAACCAGTACCGGCAATGTTGCCACTGGCCTTGAAACTTCTGCGCGCTTAACGGCGCTGCGAATCCCAATCGCATTCGCTTGGCAGCCAACCGCGACCGTCCGCCTAGGTGCGGCCTTGGATATTGTTAATTTAGGCATTAATGTCGCAACGCTCTACGACGCTAAACAAGTAAAAATGCTGGTTCAGCAAGACCGCGCCTCTGGTGGACTGGCCACCATAGTAGGCGCTCTTCCCACGCTTGCCGGTGTGCATCTTAATTTCGTTAACGATCATCCGATCGCCGGCGGACTGTCGGGCTGGGGAATTGGCGGCAGACTCGGCGCCTCATGGCAAATGAGCCCGCAAACGAGTGTTGCTCTGGCCTATGAGTTCGAAACTCGGTTAACCGACAAGGGGTAAAGGTCGGCTGACGGCTGTCGATATTTTAAATAATCAAATCCCTGTAGATGGCCAAGGCCGGTTTGAAGATATGCAATTGCCCGCGGCATTTGTTGTTGGCGTGTCTCACCAAGCGACACCAAGCTTAGCCGTGGTCGCTGACCTGCGCAGAACCTATTGGAAAAATATGCTGGGCGATGCCCGCTTTTCCTATCGGGCCGAAGGCGGGCTTTTCAATGGGCAGGCGTTAAACGCAGTACTGCCACTGGGCTTTAATAATATTACTTCTGTAACGCTCGGAACGGAGTGGTCGCCCAACGATCAATGGACCTTTCGCGGGGGCGCGTCCCACGCAGTGCAGCAACTGGTTAAAGACAACAATTTTAGCGGCACGTTTCCAACACTAACCCGCAACCACCTCGTTGCCAATGCTAGCTACCTTTGGCAATCGCAACATGAATTCACGCTTGGCTGTACCTACGCGTGGACGCCTCCAGTGCACAATCCTGGCAACGATATTGCGAGCATCCCGCCCATAAAAGGCCGGAATTACCAAGTAACGCCGGTTATTTCATATCGAGTTGCGCTCTAAGGGTGAGCCTCAAAAACGAAAGTTTACTGTTAGGCCAAAATTGCTTCCGTCAATATCGGAATTCCTAAAGATACTATCGACCGCGTATGAAATATGCGTGTAGCGCAGCCCAAGCCAAACTTTGCTCAGCACTTGGTAGTCGTATTCTAAAACGGCGCCATATGCTGTTTCAAAATTAACGGTCTCACGCCCCGTGCCGTCAATGTCAATTTCAGCACTGGGCGATAAATGCATAGTTAAACCGCCACCAAAGCGATGCCTGTCGGCGCGACGAAATATCAAAACATCTATGGGATAGCGCTCAAAGCTGGCATCGCCATTTTCCGCAGAAACATCATCAAAATGATAGTTTGCCGCTAATTGCAGCTCAAAATTTTCGTTGCTCAAAAACACAACACCGACACCAAGGAGGATTTCACCTCCCGCCGTTATCTTATCCTTACCACCGCGCTCATACTCCACATCAATTAAATCATCACCCCCGCTGGTGTACCCTGCAGTCACAATAAAGTCAGCTTTGGTGCCATCGTCAAGAAGCGAGCTAGCGCCCTCGGCCAAAACTGGCGTTGTGGCTAACGCTAGGGTAAGTGATAAGAGAAAAAATGCGATTTTATTCATTAGCTACCGTCCATGTAGGATCAAAAATTGGACCGTAGTTTACTCCATTGCGGCGAATGCCTACCTTATATTTTTACACGTAAGTTAAGGTGCTTTAAAAATAAAGCACCTTTTATACATACCGAGCTAGCTGCAATATCACGCCGCCGAATCGAGGGCTTCTAATGGACCAAAAAATTCATATTGAATATTAGCCACCGGCACCTCTAGATCTTTCAATGCGCTGTAGGCAGCAACCATAAACCCCTTAGGCCCCAACAAATATACATCTACATTGCGATCTACCGGCAGTAAATTAGTTAACAGCGCGTGATTAATCTGACCTTCAAAATGCGGCTTATCACCGGCCTCTGGCTTTTCATAACAGTAACTCACCTTGAGCTTGTCATTGCCTTCGGCCAGCTCATCGACCTTCTGCTTAAAGGCGTGATGCTTGCCATTCATTGCCGCGTGAATAAAATGCACTTCGCGCCCCGCCGTAAGCGCCGGATTCAGCATACTCATCGCTGGCGTTATACCCACGCCACCAGTTAACAATACTAAAGGGCGCGCTTCGCTGTTAAGCGTAAAGCTGCCTGCAGGTGGCGTTAACTTAACAATATCGCCTTTATTAAGATTGTCTTGCAGCGCATTAGAGACCACACCGTTTGGCTCGCGCTTTACGCTGATGCGGTAATAGTCGTTACCAGGTTGATCAGACAAGCTGTAATTTCTGCGCACCGCCTCACCGTTAACGTCGGTGATAATAGTAATGTATTGCCCTGGCAAGTAGCTGCAAATGGCCTTGCCATCAACAGGCGAGAAATAAAAGGAAGTAATAACATCACTCTCTTTCTGTTTATCCACCAATACAAACTCACGCTCTCCGCGCCAGCCACCATTACGCTGCTCATTGTGCTGATAAACTTGCTCTTCGGCACCAATCAATAAGTCTGCAAGCTGCTGATAGGCCTCTGCCCATGCGGCAATTATTTCGTCGCTGGCCACATCACCCAATACTTCTTTAATGGCCGCCAACAAACACTCGCCAACAATGGGGTAATGCTCCGGCAATATATTTAGTGCCACATGCTTTTGGACGATTAAAGCCACCGCATCACCCAATACCTCGAGCCGATCCAGATTACTCGCGTAGGCGACAACGGCATTGGCTAACGCTCTGGGCTGGGTACCTTGAACTTGGTGGGCCTGATTAAAATAGGCTTTAACCGCGGGGTAGCGGTTAAACATCAGCGGGTAAAAAACCGCAGTGATTTCATCAACCTTGGGGCCGACTGCAGGTAGCGAAGCTTTAACCAAATCTTTACTGTGTTGTGACAACATTGAGCGCTCTCCAGGTAATTTTCGACTTTGCGCGGCCTAATCCATTCTCTAAGAATAGCGACCTTGCATATACCTTATCAATTACCATACCAACAACTAACTTATTGATTTTAAAAAACTAATAACGTAACGTTGTCACTTAGACACGCCGCAGAGGTTGTTTTTTTGACAACACACGAGGTTAATATGACAACCAGCCAATTTACCCAGTCTTTGCTCGCGATCGTTTCTGACCTATCGCAACCCTTATCTGAAGGCGAACGCTACCAGCGCCTGCTGCGCGCGGTAAAACAAGTGTTTCCCTGCGATGCCACCGCCCTGCTACGGCTTGAGCAAAACAGGCTTATTCCGCTCGCCATTAATGGGCTTAGCGAAGACACTCTCGGACGGCAATTTGATATTGACCAGCATCCTCGCCTAGCCGCTATTTTATTGAGTCGCAATCCCGTGCGTTTTGATGCCGACTCGCCCTTACCTGACCCTTACGACGGTTTAATCGACGTTGGCAGAGATGGCCTACACGTACATGACTGCATGGGCGTAGCACTGCATATTGACGGTAAACCTTGGGGCGTGCTCACCCTTGACGCCGCGGCCACCGGCACTTTTGACGATACCCGCACCACGGAGCTCGAAGCCTTTATTCGGCTAGCCGAAGCCACCGTAAAAGCGGCAGAGTTAATACGCAGTTTAGAGACGCGCCTACAGCACGAGCACCAAGTAGTGCAAGCGGTATTGGCCGAACGCAGCGGGCAAACCATGGTAGGCAAAAGCGACGCCATGCAGGTTTTGCGGCGTGAAATTGGCGTAGTTGCCGAATCGGATCTTTCGGTGCTCATTTGTGGCGAAACGGGCGTCGGCAAAGAGCTAGTTGCCCAGCAGATACATCAACACTCGAATCGTGCAGACGCCGCGCTTGTCTATGTAAACTGCGCAGCGCTACCAGAAAACTTAATAGAAAGTGAGTTGTTCGGCCATGTCAAAGGTGCCTTCTCGGGCGCCACCCACTCCCGCGCAGGCAAGTTTGAACTGGCCAATGGCGGCACCTTGTTTCTAGATGAAGTGGGTGAAATTCCGATTGCGGCGCAAGCTAAGTTATTGCGCGCTTTGCAAAGTGGCGAGATTCAGCGCATTGGCAATGATCAGCCGCTATCAGTGGATGTGCGAATCATTGCCGCCACCAATCGCAATTTAAAAGAAGAAGTGTCTGCGGGCCGCTTTCGGGCAGACCTCTACCATCGCCTTAGCGTATACCCCATTCAGGTCCCCCCCCTGCGGGAGCGGCAGCGCGATGTATTACTGCTCGCCGGCTTTTTTGTAGAGCAACAACGACGACGTCTCGGCTTGCAAGCTGTGCGCATAGAACCCAGCGCCCAAACCGAATTACTACGTTACGACTGGCCTGGCAATATTCGCGAGCTAGAACACACCATCAGCCGCGCCATGCTCAAGGCAAAAAGCCTCCACCCAACAACGCCATCCTTGCTACACATTTGCAACACCGACTTAAACCTAAACCCAAGCAGTACGCCGATCGTTAGCAGCGGCGTCAGCGATGCGCTCGCCGCGCCGGAAGTCGTGAACTTAAAACAAGCAACCGACGATTTTCAGCGTCAAATCATTTCGCAATCTTTAGCCAGTAATAATGGCAACCAAGCGCAAGCCGCCAAGGATATAGGTATGGATAGGAGTAATTTTTACAGACTAAGAAAGCGCTTAAATATTTAAGGCATTCCGATGTCGTTCACACGAAGGACTCATGCAGGCAATTCATCAGAGTAAATCGTAAACCTCAGCCGAACCCGAGGCCCGACTTACTCGTCAAAACTCAATCGTCTTCATTGGCCTCGCGAATCCGCTCGCGGCGCTCGGCCTCTTCTGCCATCACGGCTTTGATTTCCATTAACACCGCATCCACGTCGGCAGCTTCGCCGCTGTCTTCAAATAGGCCAGTTAACTCGGTGTCTTCGTTGAGCTCGCCCTCTTCATACAGCGCCCAAATTTCATCGGCGTAGCGGGTTTGCAATAACTCTGGGGCGTATTGACCGTAATATTCAGTCATATTATTCACGTCCCGCGCCAACATGCTATGGGCATTATTATTGCCAGCGGCATCCACGGCCTGGGGTAAATCAATGATTACCGGACCATATTCATCGACCAGCACATTAAATTCAGATAAATCGCCGTGAACCAGACCTGCGCAAAGCATAAGCTTAACGTAGTGCATAACCACCGCATGATCTTCTATGGCTTGTTCGGCAGACATCGACACATCATTTAGGCGCGGCGCAACCCCACCCTCTTCGTCAGTCACCAGCTCCATAAGCAGCACGCCATCAAAACAACCATAGGGCTGCGGCACCCGCACCCCAGCTTTAGCTAGGCGGTAGAGGGCATCAACTTCGGCGTTGTGCCAAGCATCTTCCTGCTGTTTACGACCAAATTTCGAGCCTTTTTCCATCGCTCGGGCGCGGCGACTATTGCGAACTTTACGGCCTTCTTGGTAGAGCACCGCCTGCTTAAAGCTGCGCTGAGCAGCCTCTTTATAGACTTTGGCACAGCGAATTTCTTCGCCGCAGCGCACCACATAAACCGATGCCTCTTTGCCGCTCATTAAAGGCCTAAGTACTTCGTCAACAATGCCATCGTCAATCAGCGGCTGGATACGTTTCGGTGTTTTCATTGCGCCCTTTTTAGGTCTTGGTAAAGACCGTTGGAAAATAGCTGAGAGTCAGCGCCGTGCAGCCATTGTAAATGGCTGAGCTGAATTAGGCGACCGGCGCCATGCACTCAGTTGTTACAGCTAAAGCTTAATGGGTTTTCTTAATGAAGGCACTGATAATGACAATAAGCCTGTCATTTAGGCAAACGTCAAAATGCTAAGGGTAAATTTACCTACAGTAGCGACCATGATCGCCACCAACAAGCGTCACCGCACAAGCAGGCAGCTCGCCGCTCAAGCAATTGGCTTACATGGAAGCCCACATAGCGCTCATTAAAACTTACCCACGCCAAAAGCGGGGGTATTTTACGGTGTATAGCGGTGAGAAACGACTTTAAATTTCAGATTGGCGCAACTCAACACCAAAGAGAAGGGGTTCTCGACAAGCGCCGCGATTTCAGCGCTCGCCGCGACGAGCAACGATCAGGCGGTTTTATTTCCCCATTCGCTGCTCTTGCTGTCAGTACCGGCAACCGGAACTGACGATTCGGCCACCGACTTTAACTGCGGGGTATCATGCTTCTTTACTTGGCTGGCGCCAACAAATTGACCGCCCGATTCAATCACTAGCTCCCGCACTTTTATCTCGCCACTCACTTGACCAGACGCCACAATCTCCAAGCGCTCAGCATCTACCTTGCCATCGAGAATACCGCTAACCAAAACTCGCTTGGCGCTAACATCCCCAGTATAGCGCCCACTACTGCCAATGGTAACATCACCCTCGGAGCTCAAATTACCTTCCATAACGCCATCTAAATGAAAGTTATCCGTTAACTTGACGTCGCCGTTAAGGGTGGTGCCAGCTGCGACCACCGTCGTTCGGGGGCTACTGTCTGTTTTCTTAGCGTTTTTGCCAGAGAATCCCATTTGATTTTTTCCTCGCGAGTAAAAAGTACGTCGTAATTTTCCCATGACCACTCCATAAAAGGTCCTGGCGCCAAACGCCGATGCAAATGCCGTACCTCGTAATGGAGATGAGGCGCGCTAGACATCCCGGTATTACCGCTATATCCCAATAAATCACCCTGCCGAACGTAATCACCCATGGCCACCGCAGTTTTACTGAGATGACCATAAAGAGTGGTAAACCCAAAGTTGTGATTCAATTTGATCAAGCGGCCAAAGCCGCTGTTATTCATGCCTGCCGACTCCACCACACCGTCTGCGGTAGCGTATACCGGCGTGCCAACGCTAGCCCGCAAATCGGCGCCACCATGCAGCGCCATACGGCCAAGCACGGGGTGATTGCGCATACCAAAGCGACTCGTGACATAGGCTTCAGACAGCGGGTAGCCGCTGGGGATAGTACTGAGCATAAAGCGCTTTTCTGAGGCAGTTTGACTGGCGGTATCTAAACGCTGATAAAGTGCAGTATCAGGCTCAGGACTAAGCCCCATCAGCGTTTCAATGGTACCCAACTCGTCGCTCATCACCGACAAGGCCACCACTTTCTCTTCTACCGTGGCCTGCAATAACTTCTGCTCGCTCAATAAGCTCTGATTTTCTTCCTTTATCAGCGCTTGATAAGCCTGCAATTTATCTACTTCTTTATTTAGACTGCCAAGCTGATAAGACAAAAAGTAGATCGCCAAAAACCCACCTAAAAAGCAGGTTGCTGCGAAAATACCGACGCCAGCCATAAATCGGCGCATCAATTGGGTAACGGTGTAATGCTTTGCACCGCTATAACTTGTTATTGTTATTCCGTAGTGCTCTCGCATTCAATTTCTCGTGTATCAGGATGCCAAAAACACCGTTTTAAGCTTGGGTAAATAAAGCTTCCACCGTGCAGGCCTGCCCTATCGGACGACAATGTTTGCAGGCACAAACCATGCCCAAGTCAATACAGCTGCGCAGATTATGTTATTAGTTCGCATTAGATGCAAATTGTGCGTTAATTCAAGCTATTACCAAGGCAAACCAGACACCCCATTAAGAGCAAGACCGACAGCTAAGCAGCCCGTCGCCTTATATGGAATACACTAGGAAAAACACCGTTGAGCGCACTTATCCCCCTCGTTAGCAACCCCGTATACAGCTACCCCTTCGACGCCCGCCACCGTTTCCCTATGGAAAAATTCTCTTTATTATTTAATTACTTACGCGCCAAAGGAATTGCCACCGAGCACAATACTTTCCGGCCTGGTCGGGTGCGTAACGATATATTAGCGCTCGCCCACTGCCCCGCCTATATTCATGACTTTTGCCATAACCAGCTCAGCCCCAGTGCAAACCGCCGCATGGGCCTACCGTGGAGCGAGGGCTTGCGCCAGCGCAGCCTTATTTCACCCAACGGCACCTTACTCACCGCCCAACTGGCCCTAAAACACGGCATAGCCTGCCACCTTGCCGGTGGCACCCACCACGCCCACTACAATTTTGCCTCTGGGTTTTGTATTTTTAACGATCTTGCCGTAACCGCCCGCACCCTATTAGCCCAAAACAAAGTACAGCGCGTATTGATATTCGACTGCGATGTGCATCAAGGCGATGGCACCGCCAGTATCTTGCAAAGCGACCCCGCCGCATTTACCTGTTCGGTGCACTGCGACAAAAATTTTCCCGCGCGCAAGGCCCGTAGCGACCTCGACATAGAAGTGGGCGTAGCGTGTGGTGATAGGGAGTATTTAGATCTCGTTGTTAATGGTCTTGAGCACGCCTTACAACTATCTCGACCCGATATTGTACTTTACGATGCTGGTGTCGATATTTATCAACACGACCCCCTTGGTTTACTAAACATTAGTATCGCAGGAATTCGCGAACGCGATCGGCGAGTATTAACAAGCTGCGTAGAACACGGCATTCCCGTCGCCACGGTTATCGGCGGCGGCTATGACCGCAATCAGCAAGCGCTAGCAGAAAGGCATGCCATTGTAGTAGAAGAGGCGGCTAAATTATTTGCTGGCTTAAATTGAAAAAGCGGCCAAAAGGCCGCTTAAAATTTAACTTACTAGCAGACTTATTGTTGGGCTGGTGTAAAAAACCCTACCAACAAACCTTGGAAAGCCACTAAAGGATCAGTGCTTGGGCTTAGTGTTAATATTGCGAGTAAATCACTCACCAAACTGCAGGTAACGGCAAGCGGAGTAGCGGCAAGCGGACAAGCACCACCACCAGCCAACGCAGACGTAACGGGAACCAGCAGGATATCTAGCGGTGTGCCGGTTAAACCCTCACCACCTTGCGAAGACAATGCCGCCTGAATGGGTGCCAATGGATCCAATACTGCGTCTAGAGGAGTGCCCGTTGTACCTGTTGTACCACCGTCACCAGAATCACTACCACCCCCGAGGGCATCAACGATAGTAGACAGCAAGCCGCCAAGCAAGCTATCGGTCAGCGGAGCAAATAAGCCTTCGCTACCACCACTAAACAGTGCAGTGAAATCCCCTTCCGTTAAACCACTAAGATCACCGCCCAGCAAACCAGTTAACGCAGCAACAGCCGCTTCAATCTGACTACTAATAACAGGACCTTGGTCTGCCTGCTCTTCAATAAAGAGTATTGGCACAACTTTGAGTAAAACATTATTCAACAAATTATCTAATGTACTACTCACTGCTGCCGCAGTTAAATCGGAGTCCATGGATTCCAGTGCCGCTACAGTAATCGCCAAATCGCTGAGCGCCTCATCCAAAGTCACCAGCAAGCCACCCAATACGGGAGCGCCAGCTACTTGGCCAGACGGATCCTGTGCAACTACCGATGCCAACCCCTCACTAAAGGCTGTACTTAATTGCTGTATTAATACCGCCGCTGATAGAGGTACGCCGCTGCCGCCGCCATTCGCGCCAGCTAACACTGGTGCTAATGCGTCGCCAAGCGGTGCCAAAGGTGTGCCAGCTAAAGGATTACTGCCACTTTCACCACCGCTGCCACTAGTGCAGCTCGCGCCAGTTAGTGACGCCAGTGCCGCCGGAAGGTCTGCCGCCAACTCAGTCACAGCTGCTTGCAAACCGGTATCAGAATCAGTGAGTAATGCCGCTGGGTCTTGCAGGCTGGCGGGATCTACGTGGACAAGAATTGAATCTAAAATATCGAGCACATCAGTGACAACAAAACCGCCAACACAATTAATTGCGCCCTCTAACGGTGTGCCTGCTGCGGCACTGGCAAGAGGCGTAATAACCTGCTCAGACAAAGGCTGCTGAACCGCATCTAGAGGGCCGTCAACCTCAGAGTAACTAGAAGTAACCGGCTGTTCTTGCTCTTGCTCTTCAGCCGGTGGAGTGTTGTTGCTAGGTTTATTGCTGCTACTACTGCTGCTACCGCAACCCGTTAGCGCCAAGCTGGCGCTAAAACCCACCGCGAGCAGGGTTTTACTCAAGAAAAAATACTTCATCCTAAATACTCCGTTAATTAGCTTGAACAACATCATCAATATCAGCTTAAAAACACGTCCATTTACTCTGCCCTTCAGCGGATTCTTGTATTTATTATAGCGTCTGAGCGTGTTACTGGCATTAGAACAAAAATGTGACATAGATAAAGTAAGGGAAAACCGAGGATTGGCGCCTTAAATTGAGACTCACATCACAAGCCCTAAGGATTTTAGTTAGCGTAGATCGCTGTGTTCCTTAAAAACTGCATCGCGATTTACACCTTATTAAGGAATAATGGCGATTTTACATGGAATTTATGCAATATGCCCAACATCTATGACTGGGACAATCTTGGCCCATTTACTGTCGATTTTAGTGTTGAAGCCAAGCATATTGACGGAATAGGCCATGTTAATAACGCGGTTTATGTTGACTGGTGCCAACAAGCGGGCTGGCGACACTCAGTTGCACTGGGGCTCAATTTAGACGATTACCGCAGTCTCGATGCCGCAATGGTAATTCGTCGCGCCGATTACGACTACATTTTGTCAGCCTACGCGGGCGAAGAATGTGTAATGGGCACTTGGCTTACCGCCAACGACGGCAGGCTTATTATGGCGCGCCACTTCCAACTCGTCCGCAAATCCGATGGTAAAACGCTATTGCGGGGCAATTGGCAACTGGTTTGCATTCGCATGAGCAATGGCAAACCGCGCCGTATGCCGCCCGAATTCAATAGCCGTTATGGCGACGCCGTGATTAGCACACCAACTAAGCATTCCGTGTAGAATAAGGCTTACACCTATTTCATGCCCTTTATAGAGAGAACCCAACGGTGACCAATCAATACGCCGAACACCCCGCCATGTTTCGGAATAATCCCTTAGGATTCATCCTAGCGGTTATTCTTATTCCCGCTGCCATCGGCATACTTATATTAATGGTGTGGTATTTGCGGTGTAAGTCTACCAAGCTGGAAATCAACGGCAATGAAGTCATTCTGGAAACAGGCTTAATGAGCAAAGAGCGCACCGAACTGTCGGTGAGCGGTATTCGCACTGTAAAAATTAAGCAGTCCTTTTTTAATCGCCTATTTAAAGTTGGCACCGTGTCTATATACACCGCCGGCGACAACCCCGAAATTCAAGCGGCCGGCATGCCCCGCCCCGAAGTGTTTCGCGAACTGGTCAAAGCTGCGCAAGCCTGAGGACGCCAAGCATGAGCGATAAAATGCCCAGCGACGACCGCCAAGCCGTCAAGATGGCAGTAGCGTCAATTGTGATCCTTGCCCTGCTCGGCGTCGCGACCATGCTATTCCTACCGCTGCTTGGCGCGTTTATCGACCAGCACTTTAGCGCCGGCATGGGTTTAAAAGACGCCGCTGTGGTGGCGTTTTTCACCACCGTTGTCACCCTTGTGATCTTTGCTGTGGCCGCCGGCGACGGTCTGTTGGGCGAGCTGCAATTTATGCTCAGCGGCTTCTTCGGCTTTTTCTTGGTGTTGTGGCTGCTAATTGCGTGGATCTTTTAATGGGCAAAATCCCGCTGGAATTTCGCCATGTTTGACCTCGGCGACCTCACCCTAACGTTTTGCTTTTTTGGCGTGCTCGCTTATTTTTGGCGCGCCCAAGGCACCCGCGAACTCGCACTGCGCGCCACCCGAAAACACCTAGACCAGCAGCAACTACAGCTATTAGACGGCCATGTCGCACTACGTGCGGTGTGGTGCAAGCGTGACGCTAATGGCCAAATTAAACTCTGGCGCCGCTATATATTTGAATTTACCGCCACCGGTCACGAGCGCTACAAAGGCCAGGTCGTTACCCTCGGCAATCGCATTGAAGGCTTTGAGCTGGAACCCCACCGTTTCCCTAACGACATAATTCACTAGGCCGCCCCGCGCCGCCGAATATAAGAAACTCTCTATGCGCCACGGCACTAGTTTTAATTCCGAACAAGATGTTAATTGGAAAACCCTAAAAGAGCTGATTCCCTACCTGTTGGCATTTCGCCAGCGGATTGGCTTTGCCCTGCTCTGCCTCGTGGCGGCCAAAGTCGCCAGCGTCGGCCTACCGTTTATACTCAAACATATTGTTGACCAGCTCGACAGCAAAGATCAGCCCGCCATTGTCATCCTGCCCTTGGCACTGTTGCTCGCCTACGGCGCGCTGCGCTTTGCCAATGTGTTATTTGGCGAATTGCGCGACACCGCCTTTGGTCGTGTCACTGAAAGTGCCATGCGCAATATCGGCCTCACGGTCTTTAAACATCTGCACTCCTTAGATTTAGATTTTCACCTCAATCGCCGCACTGGCGGTTTGTCTCGCGACATCGAGCGCGGCACCAATGGCATTAATTTTCTGCTGCGCTTTATGGTATTCAATATTGTGCCCACCTTTATTGAGATTGGCTTGGTGGTGGTATTGCTCGGCTGGCGCTACAGTATTTGGTTTGCCCTTATCGTACTGATTGCCGTGGTTTGCTATGTGGCGTTTTCCATTTATGCCACCGAGCGACGTACCACTTATATTCGCCGCGCCAATGAGGCCGAGTCGCGCAGCAGCAGCCGCGCAGTAGACAGCTTGCTCAATTTTGAAACCGTCAAATATTTTGGCAATGAACACTACGAAGCTCAGCGCTATGACGAAGAGCTGGCCAGCTGGCAATTGGCGCGCCGTCAAAACCGCCTCAGCCTGTTTGCCCTCAACGCCGGCCAAGCCCTGATTATTGCCGCTGCGATGACCGCCGCGATGGTCCTCGCCGCCAGTCAGGTGCAGGCCGAGAAAATGACCCTCGGCGACTTTGTGCTGATCAACGCCTTTATGATGCAAATCTTTATGCCCCTCAATTTCCTCGGCTTTGTCTACCGCGAAATGAAAGGCTCTATGGCCAATATCGAAGCCATGTTTGCCCTGCTTCGCCAGCGGCCCAACATCAATGATGTGGCCAATGCCCCCGCCCTGCAATTGCAGGACGGCTGTATCGAAGTCGAAAACCTCTATTTTCAGTACCACGACGACCGACCCATTCTCAATAACATTAGTTTCAAGGTTGCCGCCAAACAAAAAGTCGCCATTGTTGGCAGCAGCGGCGCGGGCAAATCCACCCTGCTCAAATTATTGTTCCGGTTTTACGACGCCAGTGGTGGTCGAATTCTGATCGACGGCCAAGATATTAAAAACGTTAGCCAAGCGTCACTGCGGACCGCGTTGGGCATCGTGCCCCAAGACACTGTGCTGTTTAATATGTCGATTCTCGAAAACATTCGCTACGGCCGCATCGACGCCAGCGACGAAGATATCCACGAGGCCATTCGCATGGCCCACCTCAGCGACTTTATCGCCCGTCTGCCCAAGGGCGTCGACACCTTGGTTGGCGAGCGTGGATTAAAACTCTCTGGCGGCGAAAAACAGCGCGTGGCCATCGCCCGCGCCCTGCTCAAAAAATCACCGATTATGATTTTTGACGAAGCCACCTCGTCATTAGACAGCGCCTCCGAGCGCCTTATTTTAGAGGCCATAAAAGATATCGCCCGCGAGCACACCATGCTGGTAATTGCCCACCGCCTCTCTACCGTGGTCGACGCCGACCATATTTTGGTGCTAGACCAAGGTGAAATTATCGAGCAGGGCAATCACGAGTCCCTGTTAGCACAACAGGGACAATACGCCCACCTGTGGTTGATGCAGCAGCGCGAGCGCACGCCCGCCGTCACTGAGTGATTGCCTGAGGTTGGTGAGTCTTATAGTCTGGAGGCAGATTGATGCGCGGCGTATTATTAGTGTCGCGGCGTCACCGCTCAAAATCGCGCACCGCGCCGCTACCGGAGTAATCAGTAAGCAATGAACGACAGCCACGACCTGCGCCTGATTATTGAATCGCGAATACCCGTAATTATTATCGAAACTTGGGAAGAGCGCCGCGCCTTGTCGCTGCTTACCAAGCTTGGTATTCAGCAAGGCTTACCGGTGTTTTCATGGTCGGTCACCGATGGCCTGCGCCGCGCCGATTTTGACCAAGCCGCCAATCTGCCCCACACCGCAGAACCCGAAGCAGTGCTAAAGCATATTCGCAGTCTCGACAGCGCGGGAATTTACGCACTCTGCGACTTCCACCCCTACCTAAATGACGAGCCCCGCAATATTCGCCTCATCAAAGAAATTGCCATGCTCGCCGAAGACAGTGGCAAACGGCTTATTTTTATCAGCCACGCCTTTAGCATTCCCAGCGAATTTAAACGCCACAGCGCCCGCTTCAGCTTGTCGATGCCAGAGGACCACAAACTGCGCGCCGCCATTTACAAAGAAGCCCAAAACTTCAGCAGCACCACCGGTCGCAAGGTAAAGACCGACCGCGACGCGCTCGACAAGCTCATCAATAATTTACGTGGCCTATCCCTAGACGACGCTCGCAAGCTGGCCCGCGGCGCGATTTTTCAAGACGGCGCCATCACCCACTCAGACCTCAGCAGCGTAAACAAAGCCAAGTTTGAACTGCTGGATATGGACGGCGTATTAAGCTTTGAATACGACACCGAAAACTTTGCCAATGTTGGCGGCCTGAGCAAACTTAAAGACTGGCTAGGCAAACGCGAACAGGCATTCCAACAGGGCGGCGCCGATTCGCCCAAGGGAATTATGCTAGTCGGTGTGCAGGGCGGCGGCAAAAGTCTCGCCGCCAAAGCGGTCGCCGGTTTATGGGGAATGCCGCTGCTGCGCATGGACATGGGTGCACTCTACAATAAATTTTTTGGCGAGTCGGAACGCAATGTGCGCGAAGCACTTAAGCTTGCCGAGACCATGGCGCCCTGCGTGTTATGGATAGACGAAATTGAAAAAGGCATCGGCAGCGACGATCACGACGGCGGCACTTCCAAGCGAATATTAGCCACGCTGCTAACGTGGATGGCCGAGCGCCAACACCCAGTATTTGTGGTTGCCACTGCCAATAATATTCAGCGCCTACCCCCAGAGCTGATTCGCAAAGGCCGCCTCGACGAGGTATTTTTTGTCGACCTGCCCTCAGAACAAGTGCGCCAACAGATCTTTGCCATTCATATTGAAAAACGCGGTTACCCGCTAGCCAATTTCCGCTGTTTGGAGCTGAGCACCGCCAGCGCCGGCTTTACCGGCGCCGAGATTGAACAGGCCATTGTCGCCGCGCGCTACTCGGCCAAGGCTCGCAATGAAGACCTGTGCACTGCCCATATTCTGGCCGAAATCGATGCCACCGTGCCGCTATCCATCACCATGAGCGAACAACTCGACGCCCTGCGCGCGTGGTGCCAAAGTAGAGCAGTAGCGGCAGACTGATAAATAGCGGCTCACCAGCGCAGGCAAAATGGCATAATAACGAGCAGGCACAGCGCCTGCTTTCTCGCATCACACTGCTGCATTACTACCAACGGATTATCCATGCCGCTACTCGCTTTAGAACATTTGCTCTGCCCACTCGACCAGCACCCCTTGCACCGCGACGGCAAAACTTGGCGCTGTAGCAACAACCACTGCTTCGATATAGCCAAGCAGGGCTATGTTAATTTACTGCCGGTGCAGAACAAAAAATCCCTCGATCCCGGCGACAGCCAAATCATGATTCAGGCCCGCCGCCAGTTTTTAGACAGCGGCGCCTATGCCCCCCTCGGCCAAGCTCTGGCAGAAGCCGTTGCTGAGCTCTGCGGCCAACACAGCGAGCTCGCCATTCTCGATGCCGGCTGTGGCGAGGGCTATTATCTCAACACCGTGTGCACGAATTTACTCAACGCCAGACCCGAACTCGCCCTCACCGCCACCGGCTTAGACATTTCCAAATGGGCGGTGCGCACCACCCGCAGCCGTAACTCCGGCATCAACGGTTTAGTGGCCAGCAACCGGCAAATTCCCCTGCCCGACAACAGCCAAGATATTCTGCTCTGCACCTTTGGCTTTCCGGTATTCAGTGAATTTCAGCGGGTAGTCAAAGCCGGCGGCCATATTGTGATGGTCGACCCCGGCCCCGAGCATTTGATTGAACTGCGCCAGCAAATTTACGAAGAAATCCGACGTTCGCCCCACGCCAGCCTCGCGGCGGGACTCAATGACAAATGGCAACTAAGCAGCGATACCGCACTGCGCTTTAGCACCCCTAAACTCAGCGCCGAATTATTTGAGCAACTGCTGATTATGACCCCCCATCTCTACCGCGCCAGCAAAGCTGGCCGCGAGCGCGCCGCCAAACTCGAAGACTTAGCGCTAAGCGCGGATGTAAGTATTCGGGTCATCAGCCATCAAGCCTAGGGGCTACTGAAAATCCTTGCTGCAGTGAACGTGGCCTACTTATTGCTGTCATTTATACAGCTTCTCAAATAAGCGGGGCGACAACATCAGCGCGTCACCTTTTGGCCGTATGCTTGTCGATCCGCGTATTCAGGGGCCTTTAGGCGAGCCTCTACGCGAACCAATAAAATGTGTTGCCACACAATAATGGATGGATTCACTATGCAGCAACTCAACGGCCTCGACGCCCTTTTCGCCCACAACGAGCGCCAGCACGCGCCAATGCATATAGCGGCGCTGATGGTTTACACCCCAAAAACCGTTAAACACAAAAAATTTCGCCTGCAAGAAGTGCGGGGCAGCATTGAGCAGCGGCTATCGCTGTCAGCCATTTTCCGGCGGCGCCTGCTCACCGTGGCCTATAATCTCGACCAGCCTTATTGGCTGGAAGATATAAATTTCAAACTCGACAATCACATCAAAAGCCACGAACTCAGCGCCAAGGCCACTGACCAAGATTTCGAACACTTTCTCGCCGAACTCCACGCCCAGCCTATGAACATGCAGCGCCCGCTCTGGGAAGCCCACATCATTAATGGCATGGATTGCCTGCCCGGCTACGCCAAGGGCAGCTTTGGCCTGTATATGAAGGTGCATCACGCCGCCTTAGATGGCGTATCCGGCACCGATATTCTCGCTGCCCTGCACGGCTTAAAACCCCGCGCATTCAACGCCGCGGCCACCACCGACACGTGGCAGGGCGAAACGCCGCCAAGCAATTGGAGCGTAGCCCGCAAGGCCTACATCAATAATCTGCGCAAGCCCCTGGAACTCATTCAGCAAGCCCGCCAGCTTATGCCTATGCTGCGCAAAGAGCGCGACGCAGAACCCCGCGATCACGCCGCCCCTGTTAGCTGGCAAAAATCACCCTTTAATGCTCGCATCGACGCCCAGCGCAATGTGCTGCTGGTGCGTTTTGACTTTGCTAGGCTTCGCGCAATTCGCCGCCACTATCCGCACACCACCGTCAATCACGTCATTCTATGTATTGTCGGTGGCGCCCTGCGCAATTACTTAATTGCCCAAAACAAACTCCCCAGCAACTCACTGGCATCGGTAATTCCCGTCAATATTCGCAGCCGCGACCAAGACAACTGCGGCAACGCGATTAGTATGCTGATTGGCAATTTACGCACCGACATCGAAGATCCACTGCAGCGTTTATTAGCGGTGCGCGACGGCGCTAATTCAGCCAAAAAGCTCAGTGACAATATTGGTCGCAGTACCTTGAGCAACGTCTGCCGCGCCCTGCCCAGCAGTGTCGAAGCCGGTGTACTGCGCGCCCTGTCGGCCCTCGCTTACTGGCCCGGCGGGGTCGCCATGCCCGCGTGCACCTTTGTGAGCAATGTACCTGGACCACCAGTGCCGCTGTATTTTAACGACGCCAAATTAGTGGATATGCTCGGCCTCGGTTTAATTATGGATCACGTTGGCCTGTTCCATGTGGTGATGAGCTACAACGGCGTAATGACCCTGTCGGTACTCAGCAGCCCCAAAACCCTGCATGAGCCCGAGCTCTACCGCCGCTGCCTGCTTGAGTCCTTTGCCGCGTTGGATAACAGCGTAAAATCCGCCGCCACAACGAACTAATCTGAATTTGGCCTTGAAATTAGTGAGCAAATCCCCATTTCTAATGTCACATAAACGGATATAAAAACTCGCTCGCTAAGGGACCTCCCTCGATGACGGAAAAACACGCTATCGGCCAGTTGCGCAACTGGCTGACTTCGCAAATTATTGGCCAGCAAAGCTTGGTCGACCGCTTACTTATCGCCCTGCTGGCCGACGGCCATTTATTGGTCGAGGGTGCACCTGGGCTGGCTAAAACTAAAGCGATTAAAACCTTGTCTGACGGTATCGCGGCCAGTTTTCAGCGCATTCAGTTTACCCCCGACTTGTTGCCCGGCGATGTTACCGGCAGTGATATTTACCGGCCAGAAACCGGTGCCTTTGAATTTCAGCCCGGCCCGATATTTCACAACTTAGTCTTGGCCGACGAAATCAACCGTGCGCCCGCCAAGGTGCAATCGGCGCTGCTAGAAGCCATGGCCGAGCGTCAGGTCAGCGTGGGCAGCAACACCCTGCAGCTGCCGCCCTTGTTTCTGGTAATGGCCACCCAAAACCCTTTGGAGCAGGAAGGCACCTACCCGCTGCCAGAAGCCCAGCTCGACCGCTTTTTAATGCACGTTAACGTCGCCTACCCCGATGCGGCGGCAGAACTGGAAATTCTGCGCCGCGTGCGCGCCGAAGCCAAAGGCGAGATTAGCCAGCCCGAGCCTCTCAGCCAAGACATCTTGCTAGCGGCCCGCGAGCAGATACTCAATTTACACATGGCCGAAGCGGTAGAGGAATACATGGTGCAGCTGGTTATTGCCAGCCGTGAACCCGCCCGCCTCGACGCCGAGTTAGCCGGCTGGTTAGAAGTGGGCGCCAGCCCCCGCGCCACCATTGCCCTCGACCGCTGCGCCCGCGCCCACGCCTGGCTCAACGACCGCGACTACGTTAGCCCCGACGACGTGCAAGCCATTGCCCACGACGTATTGCGCCACCGCCTTATTCTCAGCTTTGAAGCCGAGGCCGACGGCATTCGTAAAGACCATATTATCGACCGCCTGCTGCAGGTGGTGCCGGTGGCATGAGCAGCCTGCCACGGGGCAATTTTAGCGCGCCGGTTCAGGGCGCCATTGTGGATCAGCAGGCGCTGATCCACACCCGTTTTGCCGGCGCACAATTGCGCGCCACCCCCAAGCGTCGCCATTTTGCCAAACAGAGTGGCAGCCACGCCTCACCGGTAAAAGGCAGGGGCTTGGCCTTTCATCATGTGCGGGAATATCAGGGTGGCGACGAAATTCGTCATATCGACTGGCGAGTCACCGCGCGCACCGCCAAAGCCCACACCAAAATATTTGAAGAGGAAAAAGAGCGCCCAGTAGTGCTCTGCCTAGACCAGCGCAACAGCATGTTTTTTGGCAGTCGCCACTGTTTCAAATCGGTGCTCGCCTGCCACGTTGCGGCCACCCTCGCTTGGGCCGGCTTAGACAATAACGATCGGGTTGGCGGCTTGGTATTTACCGACAACCAGCACCGCGAAGTACGGCCGCGGCGCAGTCACCGCGCAGTGTTAAATTTTATACACACCGCCGCCAGCTACAATCAGCAATTGGCCGACACCAGTGCAAGCGGCGATGAGCTTATCGATGCGCCGCAAAGTCTCGCCAAGGCCTTTGAAGAATTGCGCCGCATCACTAGGCCCGGTTCCACGGTATATGTCGTCAGCGATTTTAACGGTTTTGAACAAGACGCCGAGCGCCAGCTTCATCTCATTGCGCGACACAACGATGTTATCGCCATTGCGATTCAAGACCCACTCGAAGACAACCTACCTAGTGCGGGCATGTATTCGGTCAGCAATGGGCGGGAGCGTTTGCAGTTAATGGTTAACCCCGCGCTGCGCCAACAATTTCACGAGCGCCGCGAGCAATCCCAACTGCGACTAAAAGCCAGCTTGCGCCGCGCCGGTATTCATCATATTTCGCTGGCAACCGATGCGCCGTTTTTTGACACCTTGCAACGGGGCATGATGGGCAAATGAATCTCGTCATGACAACACCACTATGAATACGCCTAGCCCAACACAGCTCCCAGCGGGTGCAAATCCCCTAGACCAGCTAGCGGATATTCATCTGCCCCCCGCCGTTCCCAACTTTCCTTGGGCACTGGGCTGGTGGGTAGTAATTATAGTATGCCTTTGTTTAATTGCAGCCGCTTACTGGCTGTGGCGGCACTACCGCCGACGCGGCGCCTACCGCCGCGCCGCGCAATTAGAATTAGCCGCCCTAAAGGCCATCGACAACGACGCCGAGTTTGCCCGCCAGCTCAATCAATTATTGCGAAGAGTTGCTATTCATTGCCAACAATCTAAACCCGCTGCGCCTGCACTAGCTGGCCTCAGTGGCGAGCAATGGCAAACCTTTATTTACTATGGCTGCGGCGCTAAACCCGCGTTTACCGAGGCCAATCTCGATGCCTTGTTTGCGGCAGCCTATCAGGCTCACGCCGCGCCCCTAGATCGCCAGCAGCTGCTTAAGCAAGCGCAGCAGTGGATCGCCCGTCATCGGAGCCATTATGTTTGAATTGCAATGGCCATGGATTTTTGTGCTACTACCGCTACCCCTGCTAGTGCGCTGGCTGTCTAAAGCGCAAACCAGCGCCAGCGGCGCCGCACTGCGGGTGCCGTTTTTTAGCCAATTGCGCAGCTTAAGTGGCGAGCAATCGGCCCCCGTACACAGCAGTAATAAATTCGATTTACTGCTGATGTTACTGCTATGGATCGCCCTCTTGCTGGCCAGCGCCAGACCAATTTGGATTGGCGACGCCGTTGCCATGCCCACTAAGGGCCGCGATCTTATGCTCGCAGTAGACATCTCCGGCTCAATGTCGCAAGAAGACATGGTTATTCAAGATGAAGCGCTGCCGCGGATCACTGTTGTTAAAGCGGTCGTTAATCAATTTGTACAACAGCGCCGCGGCGACAAGCTCGGCCTGATCCTGTTTGGCAGTCAGCCCTATATTCAGTCACCCCTGACCTTCGACCTCGACACCGTTAACACCTTAATGGACGAGGCCCAAGTTGGCTTTGCGGGTAAACAAACCGCCATCGGCGACGCCATTGGCTTTGCCATAAAGCGCCTGCGCGAACGACCAGAAAACAGCCGAGTCGTGGTGCTCCTCACCGACGGCGCCGACACTGCCAGCAATTTAAACCCCCTCGAAGCCAGCAAATTAGCCGCTGCCGAAAACATTAAGATCTACACCATCGGTGTTGGCGCCACCGAGATGCGTGTACCCGGTATATTTGGCAGCAACTTTGGCGCGCGCACCGTCAACCCGTCGGCCGATCTAGATGAAGACACCCTGCAAAGCATTGCCGACACCACCGGCGGCGCCTATTACCGCGCCCGCAACCCCGCTGAATTACAGGCCGCGTATGCCGCCATCGCCGCTTTAGAACCTATTGACCAAGAGCAGGAGATGCTCCGCCCCGAGCGCTCGCTGCTGCACTGGCCGCTGCTCTTCGCCGCCGGCCTGTGGCTGCTATTAGCGCTCAAGCGCAATCTACCCGAACTCGCGCCCCGCAAGCCTGCGCCAAACCAAAATGGGGGCACGCTATGACGCTGCCAAGCTTGCACTGGATACGTCCCGACTTACTGTGGACAGCGATTCCCCTAATCATCGCCGCCTTGCTCCTCGCGCGGCAAAGCCGCCAGCAGGGCGCTTGGCAAAAGCATATCGACCCCAGCCTACTACCCTATTTGCTTGACGGTAAAAGTGGCGCCAAACCCGCTCGGTCACTGACATTATTATTTTTGCTTAGCGCCATCGCTTGGCTCGCCTTACTTGGCCCCGCTTGGGAGCAAGCCCCCACCCCGCTCTACAAAAACACCGAGGGCATGGTGGTGGTGCTGGATTTATCTCCGTCGATGTTGGCGGAAGATATTCAACCCTCGCGCATTCGCCAGGCACGCTTCAAACTCCGCGATCTATTGCAGCTGCGCCAAGATGGTCAAACCGGCTTAGTGGTATTCGCCGCGGATGCCTTTGTGGTGGCACCGCTCACCGACGACGTAAACACCTTGCTCACGCTGATTCCCGGCCTGCACCCAGGCATGATGCCGCAGATTGGCAGCAATCCACTGGCCGGCGTAACACTCGCCAAAGACTTGTTAGACCAAAACGGTGGCAGCGGCAGAATTCTGCTTATTACAGACGGCATCAATAAAGCGCAGTTAAATGGCTTGCAGAAATTCCTCGACGACAGCCCCTACCCGCTCTCGGTATTGGCGGTTGGCACTCGCGACGGCGCCCCCATCCCCCTGCCCGAGGGCGGCTTTGCCAAAGACAGCAGCGGTAATATTATTGTGCCCGCCCTTAGCGTTAGCGAGCTGCGCGCCTTAGCGAGTTCAGGCAATGGCGATTATCGCGAACTCAGCTTAGACGACAGCGATATCCGCGCCTTAAACCCCGACGACGCCAGTAGCGCAGAGAGCGCCACCGGCAAAAATTCCGAGCGTCAATTTGACCAATGGAAAGACGCTGGCGCGTGGCTAGTCTTATTGCTATTGCCATTGAGCCTACTCGGTTTTCGGCGCAGCTGGCTACCCAATCTACTGCTACCGCTGCTATTGCCGCTACTATTACTTGCCCAGCCAAACACCGCCAATGCCCTAGAATTTAATGACCTATGGCAAACCCCAGACCAGCGCGGCGCAGCCTTATTAGAGCGCGACCCCGCCGCGGCTGCCGAGCATTTTAAAGACCCCGCGTGGCGGGCCAGTGCCCAGTATCGCGCCGGCGATTATGCCGCAGCCGCCGAGAGCTATGCCCAACTTAGCGGTAGCGATGCCGCCTATAATCGCGGCAATGCGCTAGCAAAGGCTGGCAAACTAAACGAAGCCATCGCCGCCTTCGAGGAAGCACTGGCACAAGACCCCGACATGAGCGATGCCCAGCGCAATAAAGCCATTGTCGAGGATTTGAAAAAGCAGCAAGAACAGCAGCAGGACCAGTCACAAGACCAATCCCAGAAAGGCGACGGCGACAAATCAGATAAAGATCAACAGTCTGAATCATCTGATCAGCAAGACCAAGATGGCAAAGACAGCAACCAGAAAGAAAATCAAGACGGCAAGCAAGGCGACTCGTCGCAACAAGATAAATCTGAGCAGCAAAATTCTGATCAAAAAAATAACGGTAAGAATGATCAGCAAAACGACAAGTCAGAATCCCAAGACGCTACCGAGCAAGATCAAACCGAAAGCAGTGCTGATCAAGAAAAACAGCAGCAAGCGGAGCAGCGCAAGTCTGAACTCGCCGACGACTACGCCAAACAAGCTGCCGAGCAAAAGCCTGGAGAAGACGCTCCAGACGCCGACCCCAAGGAAAACGGCAAGCCCGCCGGCGCAGTAGAGTCCCAAGCGCCGCTGAGCGAAGCTGACCAATCAAAAGAGCAATGGCTGCGCAAAATACCGGATAACCCCGACAATTTATTGCGCAACAAATTTCAGTATCAACACCAGCTCCGCCAACATCGCGGCGAGCAAATCGAGAGGGAGGATTATGCGCCTTATTAATCCCATTAGCCTTGCCCGCACCCACTACGCCACAGCGAGCACCACCCAGCCTATGAAGCGACATTCAGCCCACCGCCACTTTGGCGCACTGCAATTGGTGCTTATTTTATTCAGCATACTAAGCGGCATGCCAAGCGCGTTTGCCGACACCAGTGTGCGCGCCAGTGTTGATCGCAACCAAATATCCAGCGAAGAAACCTTTATATTATCGCTGGTCGCCGACAGTATTTTATTCACTGACGAACCCGACATCAGCGCGCTGGAAAATGATTTTCACGTTATTAGACGCCAGCAAAGCAGCCGCACCAATATCATCAACGGCAAGGTAAATAGCAGTCGCCAATGGGACTACACCCTCGCCCCCAAGCGCGAGGGCAATTTAACCATCCCCGCCATTACGATGGGCAAATACCAGACCAGGGCGCTGACCATATCCGTGAGCAAAGCGAGCAGCCAATCGCGGGGCAGTAATGGCGACAGCGTGTATTTAGAATCCGACGTCACCCCGCGCTCAGCCTATGTGCAGGGTGAGCTGCAATACACGGTGAAAATCTTTACCTCGGTGAATTTCTTAGACGCTTCGTTAGAAGCACCCGAAGTGGATAACGCGGTAATTGAAGCCACCGGCGAGCAGCGTTATCAAACCTTGGTAGACGGCCGCTACTACCAAGTTATTGAACGTCATTATTCAATCTATCCGCAAACCAGTGGCGACCTGACAATTCCGGCACTTACCTTGCAGGCGCGGGTTGAGGGCTATCGACCGTCAATGCTCGACCCTGGCCGCCTCGTAGTAAAACGTAGCCAAGAACATCGACTCAAAATTATGCCGCCACCAGCAGAGTTTAAGGGCGCAGTGTGGTTGCCCGCCAAGGAGTTAGTGCTCAATGAAAACTGGAGTAAAGACCCCGACAATATTCGAGTTGGCGACTCCATCACCCGCACGGTAAGTATTCAGGCCGACGGTTTACTTGGCTCGCAGTTACCGAGTTTGCCCATTTATACATTGAGCAATGCCAAGCTCTACCCCGACCAAGCCAAGATAGAAAAAGGCGACGAACAGTCGAAATGGACCGGCATCCGCAGCGAGTCGATGGCGATTATTCCCACCAAAGCCGGCGAATTTATTCTGCCCGAGGTGCGGATTCCCTGGTGGAACACCAAAACCAACAAAGCCGAAGTAGCCGTCTTAGCCGAGCGCCGCATTACGGTGAGACCGGCACTACTCGGCAATGGTAATACCGAAGCCACACCAAACAACTTGGCGGCAGGCGGCACCGGCCAAGCGGCCAACACAGCGAGCAATCCGAACCCCAATAATGACGACGCAACGAGCACCGCTACCAGCCCGCTACTGTGGTCGCTTATCGCCCTGCTCTGCCTCAGCAATGCCGCGTTTGCCGCTGCGTGGTATCGCGCTCGCCACAGCACGCTAAACGCTGCCAACAGCAACAAAGCAGAGGGAAAAACAACGAGTGAAAGCCAGGCATTTAGCCAATTGAAAAAGTGTGTGCAGAGCGACGCCACAGCGCCAGTGCTGCGCTCGGCCTTAATTCACTGGGCGCAGGCTCATTACCAGCAGAGCTTAAGCCTAAGCCAATTGGCGCAGCGCGCCAGCGAATTAAAACCCTATTGCGATGCCCTTGATGCCCAATTATTTTCCCAGCAAGGTGGCGGAGTCGACCCCAATGCGCTCCTTGAAGCGGTTAAATCCCTGCGCGGTAGAGCCGCCAAAAGGAGCGCAGAGACCGCCCCATTAGCGCCACTGTATCCGTCTAAGGTTTAAGCGCGGTGCTCAGGTTCTGGCGGATTGCGCAATACCAGCACGCCGCCTATCACCACGCACACAATGCCGACAAGGGTTAGTTGGTCGGGAATATGATCCCAAATCAGCCAATCTAAAAGGCCGCTAAACACCACCGCAAAATAGCTGATCGGCGCCGACACCGACGCCGAAATATAGCGGTAGGCCAAGGTATAAAGCACAAAACCCAAATAAATCACCACGCCCATATACAATAAGCCCAGCCACGCCGAGCTGGGAATGGGCTGATAATTAAATAGGAAGAAGGGCAGGCTAACGATGACCGAAATTAAAAAATAGTAAAACAAAATTCTATTTTGAGGCTCGCCCTGCATTAATTCGCGGGTGCTCACCATCGACACCGCCAATCCCAGCGCCGACAACAAGGCCAAGACATGCCACAGGCTAAAGCCGGCAAAACCCGGCTTTAGTACCAGTATTACCCCAACAAACCCCACCACCAAGGGCGGCCAGGCATGGCGGCTCACTCGCTGCTTAAACCACAGTAAAAGCACCAATGGCACCATCAGTGGCGCCGAGGCCCGCAACAAGGTCGCCTCAACCAGTGCGATATGCGTTAGCGCGAGGTAAAACAAATAGAAACACGCACAGCCGCTAATGCCGCGAATTAAGTGTAAACCCGGCCGCGTAGTCACTAGGCCCGCTCGCCCAGAGCGTAATATAGCGGGCAGCGCAAACAGAAAGCTTAGGCCGTACTGCACCATAACAATGCTAGAAACATGGACTTCTTGGGAAACGTGCTTACCCACCGCCGCCACCGTACTGGATAAAAACACGGTAATTAACGACAGCGACAATCCAGTTAGCAATTGCTTTTGAGGGGCAGAAATAATCAATGACTAATCTCTAAAGTCCGGCAGATAGCACACCCACCTCGCCGAGGCAGTATTAGGCTGGCACTATAAAGAGAGCGCTGGCATTTAGCCAGTCCGTAATGGGGACGCAAAAAAGCCCGCAACCCACGCAAGATCACGTGGGTGCGGGCTTAGTCATGCCAATATGAAGCGAAATTTACTTGTTAGCGCCGCACTTGGCTTCGCCACATTTGCCTTCTTTAGCGGCTTTATCGGCGCCACATTTGGCTTCAGCAGCCGCTTTATCGGCGCCGCATTTAGCTTCGCCACATTTGCCTTCTTTGGCCGCCTTATTAGCACCACACTTGGCTTCTTTGGCCGCTTTATCGGCGCCGCACTTAGCTTCACCACATTTGCCTTCAGCGTCTTTGGCGTAATTCGCCAACTGATAGCCACTGCTCATTACTTTGGCGGCAAAGGGGTTGGTATCAGCTACAGCAACTGAGGCCATAGAAGAAGCGAGCATTGCCGCACCAAACGCAGTCATTGCAGTTTTTTTCATGTTGTCGTCACCTTGATAAATTAATTGTTTAAATTGGTCGCCGTATGACGACTCTGCTCATTAGAGGTATTCCACCAGCCAGTGTTACAAACCCCGCAAAAATAATTCACTCTTTTTTTCTGTAACAAGTTTGCCCGCCCTGCGTCTCATTGCCAATCGTACAGCACAAGCTGCATTGCCAATATTCTACGGAGTTTAGTTCATGGTAGATTTTTTTAACTACGTAAACCGCAGTCAAGATTACATCGCGCGCGCATTTCGGCCCCTCGACGGACTGCCAGCCCTTGGCTTAAGGCTGTATTTGGTGCCCGTTTTTTGGATGGCAGGCAGCAGCAAAATGGCGAGTTTTAGCGCCACTGCCGAGTGGTTTGGCAACCCTGACTGGGGCTTGGGGCTGCCCTTTCCCACCCTGTTAGCATTTTTAGCCACCGCCACGGAGCTAGCCGGCGCACTGTTGCTATTGTTAGGCCTTGCAACCCGTTGGATTGCCATTCCCCTCGCGATCACCATGATTGTGGCGGCATTGAGCGTGCACTGGCAATTTGGCTGGCAGGCCATTGCCGATGCCAGTGCGCCCTTTGCCAACGAGAGAGTTGTGGAATCGGTAGACAAACTCGCCGCGGCCCGCTCGCTACTCGAGGCCCACGGCAATTACGACTGGCTCACGTCGAGCGGCAATATTGTTATTCTCAATAACGGCATTGAGTTTGCTGCGACCTACCTAATAATGCTACTGGCTCTAATCGCCTTAGGCGGCGGCCGCTATGTGAGCGTCGATTACTGGCTAAACCGCAAATTTCGGCCGGTGTTAACGGATAAAACGAGTCATTAAACTTTATTTTTACAGTAAATTGCCGCCGCTTGGTTGCGTGCACACAGGGGGATCAGTGACACTATGGGCTTAATCTGGGTTTGGATGCCACAGTGCCACAGTCTGTTATTGATCAACAGTTTATTGAGCGCCTGCAAGCCGGTGACAATAGCGCCTTTAAAACGCTAATCAGCATTTATCACAGCAAGTTGCTAATTGTTGCTAGAGCGATCGCGGGCGATGTGTTTGCCGAAGATGTAACCCAAGAGGCATGGGCATCTATTTACAAGGCCATTGGCAAATTTGAGGGGCGCTCGAGCCTGTCGACGTGGATGATTCAAATTGTAAGTAACGAGGCCAAGTCGCGGCTGCGGCGAGAAAAACGTCACAGTAGCTATGGGGATATTGACGACATCCAAACCAGTGTCGACCCAGCCAATTTTGACAGCAGCGGCCACTGGAGTAGCCCGCCGTCGCGCTGGGAAATAAACACCCCAGAGTTAATGCTACAGGAAGACCAATTGCGCCGCTGTATAGAGCACACCTTAACGATATTGCCAGAAAACCAAAAGGCGGTGTTTTTATTGCGCGATGTTGAACAAACCGAATTGAATGATATCGCCGAAATTCTCGCCATTAGCGAAGCCAATGTGCGGGTTATTTTACACCGCGCCCGCCTCAAACTTATGGCCGTCATTAACCACTACCAGGAGACCGGGGAATGCTGAACTGCCAACAGTTTACCGATCTCGCCAGCGACCATCTCGACGAGCAATGCCGAGGCTGGAAACGCATTGATATTCGTCTGCATCTTATTATTTGCCGGCACTGCCGACGCTTTAACCGCCACCTAGACCGCAGCCGCCGCACCGGCGCAACGCTGGCTAAGCAACTCTGGCGAACTGACGCTGCCAGCAGCGAGAAAATTTTCTCTAACATTCAGCAAACGAACAAGCCAACTGGCGACAGCTAGCTAAGTTCGCCAGCCGGTAAATATACGCGGAACTCGGCACCTTTGCCCAACTCACTAACAAGCTCAATACGTCCTTCATTTTCCTCAATAATTCGCCGGCATATGGCCAAGCCTATTCCGGTGCCTTCGTAAACTTCCTCGGCGTGAAGCCGCTCGAACACCCCAAAAACCCGTTGATGATAAGGGCTGGCAATACCAATTCCGTTATCGCGAATAAAAAAGCCGACCTCGCCGTCATTCACCACGTCTAACGGTCCAATTTCGATTATTGGTGGCTGCTGATTGCGACTAAATTTAACCGCATTCCCTAAAAGCTCGGAGATTAATTGATGTAAAGCTGGCGGTGATATATTAACCACCCCCAAGGGCTGCCGGCGCAATTGCACGGCGTATTTTGTTAGGCTCGCGTTGTGTTCAAAAATGACACGGTCAAAATACACATCCAGCTCAATGGCACCAGACGGCACCAGCGAATGCGACGCGCAGTATTTTTGTAGATCGTCGATCATCACTGTCATGCGCTGCGCGGAGCTAACCATGGTTTGCAGCCACTTAGACTCATCCTCACCCAAACTCTCAAGCAGCCGCTCATTTAATAATTGACCAAATACCGAAATCGAGCGTAATGGCTCTTTAATATCGTGGGCGGTTACTCGCGCGTATTCTTCCAAGGCGGCATTTGAGCGCTCGAGTGAGGCATGATTTTTTTCCAGTAAAGTTTTCATCACCCGCGTTTCGGCCAGCTCTTTGGTGCGCTCAGCAATCAGCGCTTCCAAATCTTTCGTTAATCCCTCTACTTGCTGCTTTTGTCGGCTATTTTCCTCGGCCTCATCACGAAGTTGTTGATTCAGCGCCAGTAATTGAACATTACTCGGAATGGCCAAGGCTTTTGGTATTAATGGCCACACCATTATTGCGGTGCCCACCGAGGCGATGGCGGTTATCAATTTTACGCTGCCACTTAGCCAGTACGCGCCGTACCAAACATTAAATATATTAATCAGGTGAGTCGCGCCACAGGCAAATATGAATATCGCAAACATAACAAAAATATAATTAAATTTGAGATCGTCGCGCTTGCGCACCAGATAAACCAGCGCCAGAGGAATGGTGAAATACGATAAACTAATCAAGGCATCACTAATCACATGAAGACGAACCAAGTCTTCATTCCACAAATAGCAATGACCATGAGGGGGCATCTCGGGCCCCAATAATTTTGTTAAAAATCCGTTATTCATAAGCCTTTTTATTCCATAAAGCGACCAAACCTACTTAGCCAATCGCTCGACGTATTAACTACGTCGTAAGCCCTACTTAACATTGCTCTTGTTATACCAATACTTAGCAAGACAGAGTAACTGGGGATTCCACTTAGACGTTAATGTTTGAACCACTAGAATTTAGCCCTTATCGGGGTAGCTTCCATCCTGCGCGGGGTATTTTGCGGTAATTTTCCGATAGCGCGCCTGAATATTAGCCAGATCTTGAGCAAAGTCTCCGTTTGGGTAATACGGGGGAAATAGCGAAATCGTTTTCTTAGCGTAGTCCAAACCAGCAGCAATTACCGGCACCTTGGCCGCCACCGCAATATGGTAGAAGCCTCCCTTCCAACGCGTGACTTTACTACGAGTACCCTCCGGCGCAATAACCAGCACCATATTATCGGTTTTTCTAAATAAATCAGCTAGTTGTGTAACAAAATCATGTTGGGAATCGCGCTCAACAGCGACGCCGCCCAGCCAGCGCAACAAAACACCGAGCGGTCCAACAAATAGCTGATGTTTACCCATAAAGCGAATTTGGCGCCCCAAACTGCTGGCCACCGCCACCATCAAGAAAAAGTCCCAATTACTGGTATGCGGCGCAACAATCATTACGTATTTACTCGGCGAAGGCTGCTCCGTAGGTAACTGCCATGCGCGCATGCTCATTAAGGCCCTACTCACCAAGCTCACCATTTTAAGTAAGCTCGGATAGCTGCATATTGTCTTCCCTTGAACCAAGGCAACGCCATTATTTACTATTGTCATAAGCGCCTATTTCCAATGACCACACTTGCGATGGCGTAATCCAAGCGCGGGATATTACACAAAACCGCCGAAATGCGCTTGCCCCCACTTATACGCTCTACTATTCTCCCCAACAGTATAGACATTCATCCACGCTGCAGCGGGCAACCGAGCATAGTTAGCAAATTCCAATGGGGGCCATTTTTGCCAACGTCAACATTCAGGCTATATCGCGTATTACCCCTTTGTGGCCTGCTACTCTTCGCCACCTCGGCTCATGCAGCAACAGGCGATTACCAACTTAGCCCCTTACACAGCAATCCCGCCGCCGTCGCACTAGGCAGTGAAATTAATGAAACCCTGTTGCAAATGGATGGCTATATCTTTGTTGACGACAGCGATGGCCTAGTGCAAAACATAAAAGATGCCTACGATGAAGGGCGAGCACTGCAGGGTCGCTCCCGCGGCTTACTGGTGATTCCCGGTGATGAAAGCGCACTGGTGGAAAGTCTTGAAGCCATGCGTGATGACACCAATGGTATTAAGGTGGGCGGGCATTTCAGCTTAAGCACCCAAGCGCCAGCATGGCATATTATTGGTGGCTCAGAATTTCGCGGTACAGAACGTTTTAACTACGACGACGGCGACGCCAATCGCCTGCGCTTTGCAACGGTTTTGGGCTTATTTAGCTTTGGCGAGCTGCAGTCGTCGATGGAAGTATCGGTGCTGTGGTTTAATTTTCTGGGCGCAAACTACCGCTTTAATATTGATGGCTTGCCGAACACCCAATTTGGAATCACCGCCAAACTGCAAAATATCAGCCTGATTGAACGCAGCATTCTTATTTCAGAATACGATGAAGAAAAAATCTTCGATGCCGATCGCGATGTGGATCACAATCTGCAGTTGAACGCCGACCTTGGCGTTAGCCACCAGCTGGGCGACTGGACCATGGGACTGAGTGTTAAAGATATTTACCAACAAGCGATGCGCAGCACTCTTGGCACGGTTTACCAACAGCGCAGCCAATTCACCAGTCATATTGGCTACCAAACAACGTGGGGGGCGGTTCAGCTGAACGCCGACCTGAGCCCGCAAACTGGCTTTGGCGAGATTCCCTCTCAGCGCATTTATGATTTAAACAGCAGCATCCCCCTGAGTGAGCGGGTATCGCTGCTGTTGGCGTATCGTTGGTTCGACAATCCCTATAATAACGATGCACCCACCATTGGCCTGCATTACAGCTTGGCGCAGCTACTGCATATTACCGCGCAATTTAGCTACGCCGGCAACAATGAACTGGGCGGCAGCATCAATCTACAGCTTCCGCTTTAAGGTTTAAGCTGCGTCAGCTTTAGCGGGGATATAGCTCATGGCGTGCTCTGTTAATGCCGTAATCGTCAGCGACGGATTTACGCCGAGATTAGACGACAGCATAGAGCCGTCGCACACCAGCATATTGCGGTAGCCGAACACCCGGTTTTGACTGTCGATAACGCCCTCATCGCGGCTGCTGGCCATTCCCACACCACCCATACAATGCGCGGTAGCGGGAATATTAAACAAAACCTCCGTTATCAAACTGCCCGCCATGCCGCCGAGACGACGCGCCGTGCGCAAAGCAAATTCACTGGCCTCGGGAATATGCGCAGGTATAGGGTCACCCACGCTGACCATGCGCTTGCGCCACGGCCAATACCAAGCCCGCCGATACTGCATATCAATATGGCCATCAAGGGTCTGCATGCACAGTAAAATAATAGTCTGGCGGGCTAAGCCAAAGGGAATCAACGACGCTATCGCTTGCTTTGGGCTTTTTATTAATAACTTCAACATAGTAAAAAGCCAGTTAAACACCCGCCGCCAATCGGGCTTGCCCCGAGTCATCGCGGTAACCAGCAGGCCCATGGCATCTGATCCACGCGGGTAGCGAGTCGCTTCGATATGGGTTTTATCGTCAAGATAAATACCCGAGCCAATGGCAATACCGGCATCCATATTTTGCTCGCCGGGCAGGCGCACACCAATTAAAGACTCGGCATTGGTTCTAACCCGCCGCCCTAATTGGCTGGAGATATTCGGCAGCGAACCCTTGTCGCGAAGTTTAAACATCAGATCTTGAGTGCCCAGCGACGACGCCGCAAACACCACCGCCCGCGCTCGCCAGCGACGGGTTTTGCGAAACAGCAGCGAGGTGCTAAATACCGTGGTGATTTCATAGCCGTCTTCACCGTCGGCCTTACCATTAAGGGGCACCACATTTACCACCTTGGTTTCGGCAAACACCTGGGTGCCCTGCTTCTCGGCAAAATACAGATAATTTTTATCGAGACTATTTTTAGCGTTATAACGGCAGCCCACCATACAGCCACCGCAGGCTATACAGCTATTTCGCTCAGGACCTTCGCCATCAAAATAAGGGTCTGGGTAGGATTTACCCTGCGCCTCACCTTCATCGCCAAAGAACACCCCAACCTGGGTTTTATAAAACGATTCGCCACAACCCCAGTCTTCGGCGGCCTCTTTTAACAAATGATCGGCGGGGCCAAGGATGCGATTCTCGGTAACGCCGAGCATTTTCTGGGCGCTCGCGTAGTGCGCCGGCATTTCGGCCTGCCAATCTTTTAAACCCGCCCAGCTACCCTGTTGCCAAATCTCGGGCTTGGGCACCAACAACGTATTGGCGTAGGTAATCGAGCCGCCGCCCACCGCGTTGCCGTGCAACACCAACACATGCTTAAACCAGCGCAGATTAAAAAAGCCTTTCAGCCCCAGCATTGGTCGCCACAGCCAGCGATGAAAATGCCAATTTGAACGAGGATAGGTTTCGGCGCTCCAGCGGCGGCCCATTTCCATCATGCCAACCTTATAGCCCTTTTGGCTCAGGCGATGCGCTGCCGTAGAGCCGCCAAAACCGGAACCAATAACCAGATAATCGAAATCATAATCCACAGCCAGATAACTCCCCGCGCTCACTAAGTCGGCAGCAATTTAGATAACCGTCACCGCGTTATTACGCAATCAACATTTGACAACACAGCATGTCACTTTACATCTGACAGTGACGCATGTCAAAATTACCAAATGACTGAAACCAACCTAAAACCCCGCCGCTACCGCGGCGCCAGTGGCGACCAACGCCGCGCAGAACGCTGCCAACAACTCCTAGATGCCGGCCTTTATGTTTTTGGCGACATTGGCTACCCCGCCAGCAGTGTGCGCAGCATTTGCGCCGCAGCAGGGCTAACCGAGCGTTATTTTTACGAGTCATTCGCCAACAAAGAGGCCTTGCTTGCCAAGGTTTACCAAGCGCAAACCGACTACCTAAAAGAAATCATGCTGTGCGCCTTTGCCAAGGCCGAACGCAATAGCGAAGCCTTTGCCCGCGCCGGACTGCACGCCTTTTTTGATACCTTGCAAGATAAGCCAGCGGTTGCACGCCTGCTGTTATTTGAAATTCTCGGCGTGAGCGACACCCTAGACCAACTCTACTACGAAGCCATGGAGGAGTTTGCAGTGCTGATTCGCTCACTGGCCAGCTCGCTGGGGCTTGCCGATATTAGCGCGAGGCCAAATCAAGATATTATTTACGCTGGCCTCGTGGGCGCAGTCATTCAAATTGCGCGCCGCTGGGCACTGACCGGCTATAGCGATCCGATTGATGCCATTATTAACAGCAGCCTTTTCCTCTTTGTTGCCACCGCCAACTACGCGGCGCCCACGGTATAAACCCCACTAACAAAGCACGCTTAACAAGCACTCATAGCGCGCTATGTGGCGCTCTTAGCGTCGCTACGCCTAGTTCAACCGCGCTAAAACATCAAAAAATTCAACCCCCAAATACACCGCGTAAAGGCCAGAACTGCACTATAGTTAATGTGTTGTTACTATTTTGTTACAAATAGCGACTTTTATGTAATAGCGTGATAGTTTACAGAGTAAACATAATACTAACGATTTACCAAAGCTTGGCAGTTATCCCAAATAATAAGCAGCGCAGTATCCATTATCCACTGGCACGCCCCCTATTGGCTGTGCCACCAAACATTGCAGGTTAGCCGATGAAAATGCACTTCCCAGCCCTCATCATTTGTTCCGCCGTCTTAGTATCGGCCTGCGGCGGTTCTAGTTCGTCCAGTAGTCGTAGTAATACCCCACCCACCACAGATAGCGCGCCACAGAATCGCTATGCCATGGCCAATGGCTGCTACGCCCTGCAATCAGCACAAACCGACAAATACACCGTCGCCGCAAGTGATGGCAGCTACAGCAACACTGCCGCTAGCGTCGCTACGGCCGAAGCCTTTTATATGCAAGCGGCAACCCTCGGCAAATATCTGTTTTACAGCAAAGATAAGCGCTTACTCACCGCTGGCACCGCTACCATCAGCGGCGAGCCAACGGCGAGTGATGCCGCAATTTGGACAATTGATCAGACCCCATCAAGTAATACATTCAGCATCGTATCCGAAAGCACCTCGCAAACCCTGCAGCTCGACGACAGCGGCAAACTAATTGCAGGGCCGTCCACCACCGAGCCCGCCGCTCAATTTAACTTTACACCCAGTACCAGCTGCACTAACTACCCAGAAATGCCAACCTCGATTAGCGGCGAAACCTTTAAGGGCAATGGCGCCGACAAACCCATTATTGGCTTTGCCGATGTTCACACCCATATGGGTATGTCTAGCGAGATGTCTTACGCTGGCGACGTTGGCCCCTCGGCCGGCGGCGTACTTTACGGCCAAGTTATTCATCGCTTTGGCGTCGATCACGCACTGGAAGATTGCGAAGAGTTCCACGGCCCCAACGGTATTCGCGATGCTAACAATATTCTTGAAACCGACCCCACCGGCAACCACGAAACCAAGGGCTGGCCGACGTTTGTGGATTGGCCGCAACGCAATTTCTTAACCCACCAAGTGATGTACTACAAATGGGTGGAGCGCGCCTACTTGGCCGGTTTGCGAGTGATGGTTAACCACGGCACCAATATTGCGGCGCTGTGCAAAGTAGGCCAAACGTATTCACTCATGCCAGACACCGACTGCGACGACATGAGCGTTGCCACCAAGCAAGTTGAATACCTATATGAAGTACAAGACTATATCGACGCTCAATCTGGCGGCCCCAGCAAAGGCTGGTACCGCATTGTAAAATCCCCTCAAGAAGCGCGCGACGTTATTAACGACGGTAAAATGGCGGTGATTCTCGGGGTGGAAGTCGCTCAGGTATTTGACTGCGGCGTGACCTTTTTACCTGGCGGCGGCGAACAGCGGCGCTGCGACAAAGCCCAAATTGACGCCGAAATTCAGCGCTTGTGGGACTTAGGCGTTCGCCATGTTTACCCCTACCACGATATTGATAGCTCCTTGGGCGGCACTGGCATTTTCAGCGGCGACGTTATTAACTTCCTCAACTTCTTAGATACTGGCGCTTTTTGGAAAACCACCGAATGCCGCAGCTACCCCGTTGACGAGCCCTCGGTTCGCACCCCCGGCACCGAGATGACCACCGCCATTCCGGGCAGCGGCAGCGACCCACTGTCGCAGGCTATTTTTGACGCCACCGGCGGACTCACGCCACTCTACCCGCCAGGCAAACGCTGCAACCAGCGCACCGTTACCGACTTAGGTGAATACGCGCTGCGCGCCCTCATGACCCGCGGCATGGTGATTGATATTGACCACGCCGCCTACCACAGCAAAGACATTATGCTCGACATAGCCGATGAGCAAACACCTAAATACCCGCTAGCTTCATCCCACGATGCCCACGGCGGCCTCACTAGCGACCAAGTGGTGCGCATGCTAAAAAATGGCGGCGTTGTTTATCCCTACAAAGGCAACGGCATTAAGCACAAAGCGTTTTTAGAGAAACTAAAGTTCTGGCGCGCCAAAGCGGGCATTAGCGACTCAGACCAAGTGTTAGGCTTAGGTTACGGCGCCGACGGCAATGGCTTTGGCGGCCACCCCGGCCCCCGTGGCGGCGATTCTGAGCCAGTGCAATATCCCTTTCCACTATTTAGCGGCGACGACTGGGGACCACAGTTTGCCAACTTTAAAACCGTAAATGTAAATATGCTATTGATCCCCGAAAGCGGTAAATACTGGCATATTGATGAAACCGGCATGTCGCATTACGGCTTGGTCGCCGACTTTGTAGAGGAAGTGCGCCTAGAAGGCGGCAAAGAAGCCCTCGACGCGCTGTACAACTCAGCCGAAGGCTATGTGCAAATGTGGGAACGCGCCTATAACCGCAATGGCAATATAAGCAGTGCGCCATAAACTGGTCTTTATTACCTGCGCAGCCCTAGTGCTCGCCGGTCTCTGGCTACTCCTTAAACCGCGTAGCCAGCCTGCAATTGCAGTGGCAACAGCCGTACACGAATACAATTTTGTGGTTGACGGTCACTACGAATCACGACTAATTCGGGTGACCCAAGGCGACACCGTAAAAATTGAAATTCGCAGCACCCAAAACGATCAACTGCATTTACACGGCATAGACAAACACCTGCACATAACAGCCGACACTCCCCTCAACTTTGAATTTGTAGCAAGCCAACCCGGACGCTTTGCGCTAGAACTGCACAATAGCGGCATTCAGCTAGCGACGTTTGAAGTTTACCCGCGCTAATGCCTAAACTCAGCCGCACCCAACAAATCGGTGCCAGTGTATTTAGTCTGACGCTAAGCAGCATTGCGCAAGCGCACTCCTTCGGCGAACCCTACACGCTACCCATGCCCTATTGGATGTATATCTATGGGGCGATAGCAGCGCTGGTTTTATCATTTTTAATACTCGGCTTTTTTTACCGCGCCGAGCAGGCCTCGCGGCCACACAAACAATGGCCAATTGGCCACCCACGTTTATTCAAATTCGCTAGGGCCATAAAACTCAGCACACTATTAAAAAGTATAGTGCTGCTGAGCTTTGGCCTAGCAATTGTCAGCGGCCTCATTGGCAATCAAGACCGCTACCGCAATTTCAATATGACTTTTTTCTGGATCAGCTTCGCGCTCGGCGCCAGCTACCTCAGCGCGGTATTTGGCAACTGGTACCAATACCTTAATCCATGGCGAGTCATGCTCGCGCCGCTAAAGCGATTTAGCCAAGGCCGCCAAACCTACCCTAGCCAACTCGCCTACTGGCCCGCCGTCGGCCTCTATATGGCCTTTATCTGCCTAGAATTATTTGGCAATACCAAACCCTTTTCACTGTCACTCATCCTAATCAGCTACACCATCATTAATATACTGGCGGTGTGGCGCTACGGCAGCCAAAACTGGTTTAAATATGGCGAGCTATTCTCGGTCATGTTTCAGCTCATCGCCAAGATGGCGCCACTGCACTACCAGCCAAGCGCCGAGGGCAAATATAAACTCCAGCTACGTATGCCCTTCAGCGGCTTGCTAGAGCAGCGTGTAGAGCACGGCAGCTTGCTGGTCTTCCTATTATTTATGCTGTCGTCCACCGCATACGACGGCCTACGCGAAACCAGCCTGTGGTTTAACCTGTTCTGGAAGGACCCTTTGCACATCCTCGAGCCGCTGCTGGGCCAACACCCGCTATACGCTTACCTGAGCCTGCGCCCGTGGTATATCGGCTTCGAAACGGTGTGCCTATTGCTATCACCCTTTCTCTACCTAGGTTTATTCAGGCTCTTTTTGTGGCTGGGCAAACTCATCACCCAAACCACGCTATCTGTTAGCGAGCTGGCGCTGCGCTTTGGCTACAGCCTGCTGCCGATAGCCCTGGTCTACCACATCACCCACTACTACACGCTACTACTCAACCAAGGCTTAAAAATTCGCGGCCTCATCTCAGACCCCTTTGGCTGGGGCTGGAATCTATTTGGCACCGCCATAAGCGGCCGCCTACCAGTACTGCCAGACATGGGCTTTATTTGGAATAGTCAGGTATGGCTTATTCTGATCGGCCACGTCGCCAGCGTTTACCTCGCCCACGCCGAAGCCCTGCGCAGCTTCCCAAGCCAGCGCCAAGCCAGCCTCAGCCAACTGCCCATGCTCTTACTAATGGTCATCTTCACTGGTGCAGGCTTATGGATACTTGCGCAGCCGCTACAAGGCTAAACGAAAAGCCTATAAATACCGGCAAAACCGTATCCGCAAAATCTAATTTGCATTAATTTAAACTTATTCGGCAATAGGGCTTGCAAGAATTAATTTCCGCTCCTATAATGCGCGCCCTGTCATAGAGAAAACGACAGCAGATCAGTTGCGGGGTGGAGCAGTCTGGTAGCTCGTCGGGCTCATAACCCGAAGGTCGTAGGTTCGAATCCTGCCCCCGCTACCACATTAAAGAACGGCAAATCAGTAACTTACTGGCTTGCCGTTTTTTTTCGCCTGCTAGTTTTGGGCCTCTGTGCCCATCCTGTGCCCACGGTGTGCCCAAATTGTATTTCTAGTGAATTTCCAAACTCCACCAGTCGACCTTCGGGCATCGAGGGACAACCAAGCCCAACCCCGGCTCTACCCAATTAACGATAGGATGGTCTCCTCCTCGCTCCAATCTGCATAGTGATGTGCGAATAT
>NZ_JARGNU010000012.1:0-23587 GCF_029212375.1 Zhongshania sp.
TAGGCTGTCACTCGGGGCTTGCAACGTAGTCATTCTGAACTTGATTCAGAATCTGTCGCTACGAAGCTAGTTGGGTGCCGCCCGCTGAGATACCGGATCGAGTCCGGTATGACGCAGCTTTTTAAGTCCGGTATGGCGGTTTTATAGAGTCGGGTATGACGGCAAGCGCGGCGCTTACATCATTTCCTTCATCAGGGCTTGCAGGGCTGCTTCGCGGTCGCCTAGTAGGTCTTTGTATTGATTAAGTACATTTTGTTGTTCTTGGAGCTTGCCGATTTGGGGGCCGTAGTCGCTGCTGAGTTTGGTTTTTAATTCGTCTTCTACTTCGCTGAGTTTGGCTTTGAGTTCGGCGCCAAGTACGTCGCCCAGAATACTATCAAGGTTGGATTTGAGTTTGATGGCGGGTTCATTAACGGTGCCGTTTACGCTCAGGTCCATTACTAATCTGCTGACGTCTTCCAGCGCGGCGGCGAGTAGTTTGGCGGTTTTGTTGTCTGCGGCGGCGTTGGCAACTAGCAGTTTGGCTTGGTTGACTAGGCCTTTGGCTGAGCCTTTAAGGGTGTCGCCGTTGATGGAGAAGTTGGCGGCGATATCGGCGATGCCTTTCTCAAGTTGCAGGGGCAGGTCTGGGCTTTGCGACAGCGAGACGCCAGATAGCGCGAGTTGTTTTAAGGCCATATTGAACACGCTTTTTAGGGTGTTGTTGCGCTGGTCGAATACGCCGTCGATGACGAGTTGCGATTTCTGTTCCATGCCGCCGCGCAGGGCCATGGTGATGGGTTTGTTCCAGTAGTCTTGCTGGTCGGTAACGTCGTTGATTTCGCCTGAGTAGGCCAGTTTTTCACCACCAATTACTTGGTAGCCGTCGATAAGAATTTGGCGAACAAGGAGTTTGACCGGCAGTTCGCTTGGTGCTTCTGCGGGCGCGGCTTCTTTCTCGGCCATATTGCCCATGGTTTCTTGGTAGAGGCTTAGGCCGCGCTGCACAAAGGTGTTTACTTCGTCGCCCAGCAAAAAGCGCAGCATGCCTTCGCTGCCTTGGTCGAGTCCGTATTTAGAGAGCATGCGCTTGGATTGGTCGGCGGGCAAATTGGCGGCGCGCAAACTCAGACTTTTTGCTTCGGCAGAATCGGTTTTTAGGTCTTCGTTTAGGGTTTTAAATTGTTTGAGATCGTCTTTTATGTCGTCGCGCAATTTTTTTGCGCCGGCAATCCGCTCGATGATGTTCTTTTGTTTGAGTTCCTGCCAGCGCTGTTGGTAGGCGTCTAATTGCGCTTGTTCGGGCAGTTCGGCGGTTTTGGTCTGCCAGCGGCTTTCAATGTTGCTAAAGCCTGTTTGAATCGAATCGAATTCGGCTTGAATAGTGGCTTGTTCTTCGGCCAGTAGCGCGCTGGGGTCGGGCAGGCTTATGCCCGGTAGGGCGCTGTCGCTCTCGGGTTTTGGCGGCGGCATCTTGCCGTCTAAGGTGCCGGGAGTGCTGCGCTCGGTGTACATTTGCAGGCCAGACAGCAATACCTGATCGGCAATAAACTGCATTTTTAGCAGGGCTTTGCTGTCGACATCGGCAGATACGGTTTCGCTTTGCAGCAAATTGCGCATGGGTTCTTGGGGATTGGCCACGGTGAGGCCATGCAGGGCAACGTGGGTGGGGTAGAACTGAATATCGACACTGTCGACGTTCACTTTCGCGCCAACTTGTTTGCTGCCTTCATGTTCAATCATAAATTTGGCGATGGGTTCGAGCGCGAACACCACGGCAATCACGATGACCGCCAGCAGGGCGAGAACGCCGCGAAGTATCCATTTGAACATGCCTGTGTCTCCAAGTTTGTGGGTGTTTATTTAGGGTAATAAGCTTTAAAAATTAGTCGCTTAGTGTAGGTGGCTGGGCGCGTAATTGATAGTGGCCAATGCTGCCGCCGTGGCGGTAAGCGGCCTGCGCGGCGAGGCCGGTGCTTTGGTTTATGTTTGGCCACAGCAGGGTTTGGCAATGTTTATAACTGTGCCACAGAACAAAGTTACCGTGGTGCTCACTGTCAATATTGAGCAGGCCAATGCCATCTTGATTTTGGATATGGCTGGCGATGTGGGCGCAGTGATCTTGCAGGCTAATCACGCGGCCATTGACGGCGGCCACGCTATTGATGGTTACGGTGGCGCTAAACAGCAGCGCAACTTTATCGCCAATATTGGGGGGTGTTTGTCGCCCAGCGGGTAGTTGTAATTGCTGGGGGCCAAGGCCTTGGCAGCGCCAGTGTTGGGGCGGGCTGGCGAGGGGCAGTTGGTTTAGGCCAATAGGGCTGCGGGCATGGCTAACACACAGCGCGATAGTGGCGGGGGCGGTGACGAGTTGGCCGTTGCGCAATTGGACGTGGCCGAATTCTAGCTGGCAGTCGCAGCGTCCACAATTGCCGTTGCGACAGCTGCGGGCCACGGGCAGGCCGGCAGCAAGGCATTGGTTTAGTAGGTTGTCGCGGTCGTTAATGTTTAGGCTGAGCGCGGTGTCAGCCACCGTTAGGCTCAGCGTGCTCATTAGCGGTTGGCCAAGTATTCCGCTTGCAGGCGCGGCACTAATTGCTGCAGGGCGAGGGCGCGGTGGCTAATTTTGTTTTTGTCGGCTTTGTTGAGTTCGGCTGAGCATAGGCCCAGCGCAGGAATTAAAAACAAGGGGTCGTAGCCAAAGCCATTGTCGCCGCGAGTTTGCTCAAGAATGCTGCCCTGCCACAGGCCTTCGCACACAATGGGCGCGGGGTCGTTGGCGTGGCGCACAAAGGCCAGCGCGCAGTGAAAGTGGGCGCCGCGCTGCGTGTTGCCGGCCAGTTCGGACAGGAGCTTGGCGTTATTATTGGCATCGTTGGCATCACTACCGGCGTAGCGGGCGGAGTAAATACCTGGCGCGCCGCCAAGGGCGTCTACACATAGGCCGGAGTCGTCGGCCAGCGCTGGGCAGCCACTTTGGCGGGCGGCATTGCGCGCCTTTAATATGGCGTTTTCTATAAAGCTCAGGCCGGTTTCCTCGGCCTCAATAACGTCGTAGTCGGCTTGGCTGCGCAGCGCTATGCCGAGCCCGCTAAACAGATCGTTCAGCTCCTGAAGTTTGCCGCGATTGCCGCTGGCGAGCACCACTATGTGGTTTACGGGCTGGCTGTTTGGCATGGCGGCGGTTTCCTTACTTGTCTACGTAGAGCATTTTATTAAATTGAATATCGTAGCTGGGTTTGTCGTCGACGCTGACCTGCAGGCGAAAGTCTCTGCGCTCGTCATTGCTAATGGCAAATTCGGCAATATAGTAGATGGCGTCTTGCTCAATAATTTCGCGAAACTCCAGCGGTGTGCGGTGAATAAGATCAGATTGGCTGCCGCTGACTTGGGCGCGCAGTGCCGCAGTAGTGGTGCCCGCTTGGCGGCGCACGGCAATATTGATTAGAAATTTATTCTTGCCCCGCACTATGCCGTAGCTGCGGGCAATTTTGGGGCTGAGAAAACTGCTGTTCAGCACGCTGAAGTGAACAGTGTCGTCGCCAAATTGCTTGCTGGTTTCGGTCACTGGCGGGGCTTCATGTTCTTGGGCTTGGCTCGCAGCGCTAACGCTGAGCAGCAAGCCAAGTCCAACGGCGGTTAACAAGCGATATGCAAAATTCATATTCAAATACTCTATGTTAAATACGGTAATGGGCGGCTCATTTACTAATGTGGTAAACCGCGGTAACGCCAAGTAAGTTTGGAAAACGATCGGCGATGGCGTTTTGATTGTTGTCGGCGCCAATCACCGCGCTATTCAGAATGCGAATATTCTTGTCGGTACACAGCGCTTCAAAGTCTTTCACCGTACAAAAGTGAATATTGGGGGTGTCGTACCAAGTGTAGGGCAAAAATTTAGATACTGGCATTTTACCGCGCTGGCCCAAATACCAGCGGCTGCGCCAGTGACCAAAATTGGGGAAGGTCACAATGCACTCGCGGCCCACGCGCAGCATTTCGTCAATGACCAAATGCGGGAAACGCAAAGTTTGCAGGGCGAGGGTCATCACCACCATATCGAAGCTGTTGTCGCGAAAATTGCCCAGACCCACGTTGAGGTCGTGCTCAATCACGTTCACGCCCTTGGCGAGGGCGAGGGTGATATTGGCAGGGTCGATCTCTAGACCAATTCCCGACACATTCTTTTGCTCGGCAAGGGTGGCTAACAGTGTGCCGTCGCCACAGCCAAGGTCGAGCACGCGGGCGCCTTCGTTAATCCACGGCTGAATCAGGGTGAGGTCAAAGCGCATGGCCAAGCTCCTGTTTAAGGCGTTTCATATAGGCGTGAAAGACATCCATATAGCGGGGAATCGGGATTAAAAAGGCATCGTGGCCGTGGTCGGCTTCAATCTGGGCATAGCTCACCGATTTATTGGCGGCGACCAGCGCGTCAACTATCTCCCGCGAGCGGGCTGGGGCAAAGCGCCAGTCGGTGGTAAACGAAATCACCATAAACGCGCACTTGGCGTGACTAAAGGCCTGCACTGGGTCGTCGTTATACTCTCGGGCCAAGTCGTAGTAATCCAGCGCCTTGGTCATGAGCAGGTAGGTGTTGGCGTCGAAGCTGCCAGAAAACGCCTCGCCCTGATAGCGCAAATAACTCTCTACCTCAAACTCCACATCGCTGTCTGACCCCGAGCCTAAGTTGAGGTTGCCGGTTTTAAGCTCGCGACCAAATTTTTGCTTCATGCCGTCTTCAGACAAATAGGTAATATGGCCAACCATGCGCGCCAGTGCCAAGCCCTGACGGGGCAGGGTGTTGTGCTCCAAGTAGCGGCCCTCAAAGAAATTGGGATCTGAGGTAATGGCGCGACGGGCAATCTCATTAAAGGCAATATTCTGGGCCGACAGCTTCATGGCCGAGGCAATCACAATGCAGTGGCGCATGGCGTCGGGGTATTCTAGCGCCCAGCGCATGGCCTGCATGCCGCCAAGACTGCCGCCAATAATGGCCGCCCACTGGCTTATGCCAAAGTGCTGCATCATTAGGTATTGGCTTTCTACCCAGTCGCGGCAGCGCAGCGGCGGAAAATCTGGCCCCCAGGGTTTGCCGGTGTCGGGGTTAATGGCGGTGGGGCCGGTGGAACCATTGCAGCCGCCAATATTGTTTATGCTCAATACAAAAAACACATTGGTGTCGATGGGCTTGCCGGGGCCAATACAGCTGTCCCACCAGCCGGGTTTGCGGTCGTCGGCGTGATGAATACCCGCTGCGTGATGATGGCCGCTCAGGGCGTGGCAAATTAAAATGCCATTCGATTTGTCGGCGTTGAGGCTGCCATAGGTTTCATAAACAATATCGTGTTTCGGGAGCGCACGGCCGCAGGCCAAGGTGAGTGGCTGATCGAAATGCAGGGTTTGGGGCACCACAATGCCGACGCTGTCATTTTGTTCTGGTGTCATTTAGACCGTTATCCTTGTTGTGCTAGCTCTGCTACTACGATGTTGGTCAAGGCCTCGGGAATTGCAACTGGCCCCTCAATTTTTAGTGTTTTTTGCCGGCTCTGACTGCCCGCGCTAAGTGTTACGCGCTGCTTGCTTACCCCAAATTCCGTGGCCACAAAGGCAATTAAACCGGCGTTGGCCTTGCCGTCGGTGGCCGCGGCCATAATTCTAATTTTGATCCGCTCGCCGTGGCGGCCAGCAAACTCATTGGCGCTAGCCTTGGGCTGAATATGGCAGAATAAAACTAAATTTCCATCCTGCCACTGATAGCAATCGGGGTGAGCCATAATATGTTGCCGCTTACAGACCCATTATTAATGCAGGGTGCAGGCCGGCGCTGGCGGCCATGTGGCGCAGCAGCACCTCTAGCACATTAATAATTAAAAACACAAAGATCGGCGACAAATCCAAACCGCCCATTGCTGGCAGCAATTTGCGAAACGGCGCCATGACCGGTTCGGTAATTTGGTAGAGCAGGCGCGCGGCGGGGTGGCTGCCACCTTGAGAAACCCAGCTCATAATAATATTGCCGATAATGGCAAAGAAATACAGATTGAGCAGGGCGCTGCAAATCCCCAGAACTGACCAAACTAGCAGTTGGCCAATATTGGGCAGCCGGCCGCCGTAAATCTGAAACAGTATGGCTATGCCCACCGCTTGTACTAATATCGCCAGCAATAGCGAGGCGGTGTCGACCTTGCCAATACTGGGAATGATCTTGCGCAGGGGCAATACCAAGGGGTTGCTGACCTTAACCAGAAACTGAGAGATTGGGTTGTAATAGTCGGCCCTCACCAGCTGTAAGATCATGCGCAGCAAAAATAAGGCAATACCGAGGCTCACCAGGGTGTTGATTAATAGCGTGCTAATTTCGTTGACCGCAGTCATTGGGGGCTACTCTCCTTCCAGTTCAATTGCGAGTTCTTCGGCACGGAGGCGGGCGCCTTCCAATGCTTGGCTGAATAAGGCGCTTAAACCGCCGTCTTGCAATATATTAATGGCGCGCTCGGTGGTGCCCTTGGGCGAGGTTACCCTACGGCGCAACTCGGCGGCATCAACATCACTATTTATGGCCATTTGCGCTGCGCCCAGGGCGGTTTGCAAGGTTAGCTGCTTGGCAACATCGGGGCTCAGGCCCATGTCGATGCCGGCGGCCTGCATGGCTTCCATCACTAAAAAGAAATACGCTGGGCCGCTGCCAGAGACGGCGGTAACGGCGTCCAGCTCGTCTTCCTGTTCTACCCACAGGGCAATGCCAACCGCTTGCAAAATTTGCTCGGCGGCTTGACGCTGCTCTGCGCTCACTCTGGCGTTGGCAAACAGCCCAGTGGCGCCGCTGCGCACCAGTGCAGGGGTGTTGGGCATGCAGCGCACAATGGCGCTATTGCCGCCCAGCCAGCCGTCTAAACTGCTGCTGGTAACACCGGCGGCAATGGTAATAAGCAGCGGCTGCTGGCTTTGCACACTGGCGGCGATGTCGCTGGCGACCATTTTCATGATTTGGGGTTTCACCGCCAAAATTACAATATCGACGGCGGCAATTAAGGCGTGATTATCGCTGCCAGTGTGAACCGGCGCGACGTTGCGGAGTTTTTCTAAGCTTTCGGTGTTGGGATCGCTGGCCCAGATGTTGTCGGCAGCAAAGCCGCTGGCGACCAAACCACCAATAATACTGGAGGCCATATTGCCGCCGCCGATAAAGCCTATGCGCATTGTATTCTCCACCTTAATCCGTGTTTGCTGATACTCGCTGCCACACCGCGTGCGGGGCGGCAGGGTTTGTGCCGACGGCAGTATATCAGCCCTGTTTTGATACTGGCAGTGAATGCGCTGTCAATCGGCCGCTGTGCTGGCGCGGGAGCCAAAAATATCGCTGCCAATGCGCAGTATGGTGGCGCCCTCGGCAATGGCGGCTTCCATGTCGCCGGACATGCCCATCGACAGGGTATCTAATTGCGCAGTGGGGAAGCGCTGGCGCAAGCTGTTTAAGAGTTTGCGCACCGCGGCAAAATTGCGGCGCTGTTGGCTAGGGTTGTCGGTGTTGGCGGGAATCGCCATTAAACCGCGCAGCCTTAGCAGGGGCAGGCTTAGGGCGAGTTCCGCCAGTGCGGGAATGTCGGCAATGCTGGCGCCGGCCTTGCTGGCTTCGCCATTAATATTGACCTGCAGACAAATATTGAGCGGGCCAAGCTGCGGAGGGCGCTGCTCGTTGAGCCGGCTCAGAATTTTGGCGCGGTCTACGCTGTGCACCCAGCTAAAGTGCTCGGCAATGGTGCGGGTTTTATTGCTTTGAATGGGGCCAATAAAATGCCAGCAAAGGTGTTGATCGTGCAGCTCTATTTGTTTGGCCAAGGCCTCTTGCAGATAATTTTCGCCAATATGCTCGATTCCCGCTTGTAGGGCTGCGCGAATCTCGGCGGCGCTGCGGGTTTTGCTTACCGCCATTAGAGTAGGGCTTGGCGGTTGGCGGCTAGAAAGTTGCTGCGCCGTGGCGATGCGGGCCTGAATCGCTGCTATATTAGCTATGATGGTGCTATTTGCTGTCATACAAAGATTATTCCCGTGCTGGGGAGCGTGTTTTGTCGCCACTTGCCAGTGATAGTAAGGCGACGGAATAAAAACATTGTGTTGTGCGGCGTCACCGTCGCATTATAAAGTTTGGACTTTGCTGCCGTCTGCCTACTATATATGTGATCTGCGGCGCGCTGCTTTGATGTGCTTGAGGAATTTCATGGATATTACCGAATTATTGGCCTTCAGCGCGAAACAAAATGCGTCTGATTTACACCTTTCGGCAGGTTTACCACCGATGATCCGTGTGGATGGCGACGTGCGGCGCATCAATTTGCCGCCGCTGGAACACCGCGAAGTTCACAGTCTGATTTATGAAATTATGAACGACCGCCAGCGTCGCGATTACGAGGAGTTTCTGGAAACGGATTTCTCCTTTGATGTGCCTGGTGTGGCCCGCTTTCGCGTTAACGCCTTTAACCACAACCGCGGTGCGGGCGGTGTATTTCGGACGATTCCCTCTAAGGTATTGTCCATGGACGACCTTGGCATGGGCCAAGTGTTTAAAGATATTTCAATGTTACCGCGGGGCTTGGTGCTGGTGACAGGGCCAACGGGCTCGGGTAAATCGACCACCTTGGCGGCGATGATCGATTATATTAATGATAATAAATTTGATCATATTTTAACCATCGAAGATCCTATCGAATTTGTTCACGAATCCAAAAAATGCCTGATCAACCAGCGCGAAGTACACCGCGACACCCATGGCTTTAACGAGGCCCTGCGCTCGGCGCTGCGTGAAGACCCAGACATTATTCTGGTTGGCGAATTGCGTGACTTAGAAACCATTCGCTTAGCGCTCACCGCAGCAGAAACCGGTCACTTGGTGTTTGGCACCTTGCATACCACCTCTGCCGCCAAGACCATTGACCGGGTGGTGGATGTGTTTCCCGGTGATGAGAAATCCATGGTTCGCTCAATGTTGTCGGAGTCTTTGCAGGGGGTTATCTCCCAGACTCTGCTCAAGCGTCCCGAGGGTGGCCGCGTGGCGGCCCACGAAATTATGATTGGCACCCCTGCGATTCGTAACCTGATTCGCGAAGACAAGGTGGCGCAGATGTACTCGGCAATTCAGTCTGGCGCGGCGCTGGGTATGCAGACCATGGATCAGTGTTTGAAAACCATGTTGTCGAAGCGCTTAATCAACCGCGACGCCGCACGCTTAAAAGCGCGCTTTCCGGAAAACTTTTAATAATGAACGTTGCGCTATCATGCCGGGGACTGTGTAAGTGGAAATAGAAAAGCTATTAAAAATTATGCAGGAAAAAGGCGCGTCGGATTTGTTTATTTCCGCGGGGGTGGCGCCGTCGATTAAAATTAACGGCCAAATGATTCCCATGAGCAGCAATGCCCTGAGCCCTGAACAAGCGCGGGAAGTGGTGCTGGGGGTAATGAACGATCAGCAGCGCCGCGAGTTTGTGCGCGACAAAGAGTGTAATTTTGCGATTAGTTCGCGGGGTATTGGGCGTTTTCGCGTAAGCGCGTTTTATCAGCGCAATCTGGTGGGGATGGTGCTGCGCCGCATCGAGACTAAAATTCCGACCAGCGATGAATTGGGGCTACCCGAAATTGTGAAAGAGCTGGCGATGACTAAGCGCGGGCTAATCATTTTTGTTGGTGCCACCGGCACCGGTAAGTCGACCTCGCTAGCGTCGATGATCGGCCATCGCAACGAGAATTCGCGGGGTCATATTATTACGGTGGAAGACCCCATCGAATTTGTGCACCAGCATCACGGCTGTATTGTTACCCAGCGCGAGGTGGGCATCGATACCGAGTCTTTTGAAGTGGCGTTAAAAAACATGCTGCGCCAAGCACCGGATGTCATCATGATTGGCGAGGTTCGCACCCGCGAGGCCATGGAACAGGCAATTACCTTTGCCGAAACCGGCCACCTCTGTTTATGCACCCTGCACGCCAATAACGCCAACCAAGCACTGGATCGGATTATTCATTTCTTTCCCGCCGACCGCCATCCACAGCTGTGGATGGATTTGTCGCTAAACCTAAAGGCGATGATCGCCCAACAGTTAATCCCAACCCGCGATGGTCAAGGTCGGCGCGCCTGTGTCGAAATACTCTTAAATACACCCTTGGCCTCAGACTTGATTCGCAAGGGCGATGTGGCGGGCATTAAAGATTTAATGCGCAATTCCACCGAGCAGGGCATGCAGACCTTTGATCAGGCGCTATACGACTTGTATCTGGCTGGCGAAATTACCTATCAAGATGCGATTGCCCACGCCGACTCGGCCAATGATTTACGCCTGCTTATTAAGCTAGGCGCCGACAATGACCCCGACAAAATGAACTCGATGGCCGGTGGCCTGCGCATGCAGGAAGACGAGAACGATAACCGCCCGAAATCTGGCGGCACAGTGGGGCGGCGGCGTTAGTCTCTGCTTGGGTTTTGGGCTGTGTGTTTAATAATTAAGCGTCTAAACCTCGCATCCAACTTTCTAAAATAATCACCGCGCTGCGGCTGTCTACGCCTTGGCTTTTAAAGTCTCTGGAGCCACTGTCGGCGATAATGTCGCCCTTGGCCTCAAAGCTCGACAGGCGCTCGTCGGCAAAATGCACCGGCAGGCCAAAGCGGCCGTGCAGGCGATTGCCAAATTTGCGGGCGCGGTGCGACATTTCAGATTTGCTGCCGTCCATGTTTAGCGGCAGGCCCACCACAATGGCGTCTGGCTGCCAGATGTTGAACAGCTTGTCGATCTCCTCCCAGCGCGGAATACCGTCTTTGGCGGTGACCGCAGATTGCGCGGTGGCGGTGCTGGTTAGGGTTTGGCCCACGGCACTGCCGATCCAGCGCAGGCCAAAATCGAAGCCGATGAGGGTTTGGGGTTTGTTCACCATGGGGTGTTGCTGTCCTTAGGCGTGGCCGCTGTCTGAGCCGAGTTGGGCAAAGCTAATGCCAAGTGCGGCCAGTGCGGCATCGACGCGTTTGGCGGGGGGTACGTTAAATAAGACGTCTTCACTGGCTGGTAGGGTGAGCCACGTATTTTGCCGTAACTCCTCTTCTAATTGGCCTGCTTCCCAGCCCGCGTAGCCCAGCGCTATTAGGCTTTGGCTGGGGCCGCGATTGAGGGCGATGGCCTCGAGTATATCCAGTGAGGTGGTCAGGGCAATGGTGTCGGTGACCTCGATGCTGGCCTCCCAGTGTTGTTGGTCGCGGCGGTGCAGCACAAAGCCGCGGTCGGTGTGCACGGGGCCGCCGGCAAACACCGGTTCGTGGTGCTCAAATATTTGGCCGTCGATCTCCAATTGTTCGAGTATTTCGTCTACTTCCATGTCGATGGGGTGGTTGATCACAATGCCCATCGCCCCCTTGGCATCGTGTTCGCAAAGGTAGGTAATGCTATGGGTAAAAATTCCGTCTCTCAGCGCCGGTAGGGCAATGAGAAAGTGATTTTTAAATGAGGAGAAGGCGATTTCGTTCATAAGCTCAGTATGGGTGAAGTTGAGCCAAACACAAGCTCGCTAACATAAATGCTTAGCCCTAGCGGCATCAGCTTTCCTTGGTCTTTAGACCTTGGCGTTCAAAACGCCAGGTGCGGACGATGCCGAGCCGGTTTTTGCCGTCGAGCACATCGGCGGGAATCGCCTCGTAGGGGGCGGCTTTGCGCACAATTCGGTGGGCGGCTTGATCGAGCACGGCGCTGCCCGAGCTGCTGAGAATGCGCACTTCGTCAATGCGGCCATCGGGCATGAGCATTAGCAATAGCCGCAATTCACCCTCTATGCCTTGGCGGCGGGCCTCTTCGGGGTAGTTGGCGTTACCAACGTCTTCTACCCGCTTCTCCCAGCGGTTGAGGTAGCGGGCGTCGGCGGAGCCTTTAGTGGCCACCGAGGTAATAAATTTGGGCCGCGGCATGCGCGCGTAAGCTTGATTGAGCTGGTCGAGCTGAGCCTCTAGGGAGGCAATGTTTTCACTTAATTCGGTGTTGCTGTCGCTGCCCTGCCATTGCTGTTGCTGCAAAACCATGCGGGTGCTGCTGGCGGCGGTAGTGCGCGAGCTCGCTGCAGTGGTGCTTAGCTCGGGTGCTGGCGCAGCTTGCGGGGTGTTTTTGGCGAGTTTAAGTGCATCTTCGCTGGGCGTGGTGTCGTGAAATGCGCTGTCGGATTTACTGCGCAGCTCGGCCTTTTGGTCGAGGGTGCCACTGCCTATTTGGTCATATTGGGCAATATAGTCGGCTTCAGCGGGGGCGTCTTTGCTCCGGTATTGGGCGAGGGTAATTTCTAGGCTGGGCAGTTTGATGCGGGCATTTTCTGGCGCAAAAGTAATGCCTAAAATTACCGCCAAATGCATGGCGGTGGCAAGCACAATAATAAAACCGAGTCGCTCTGGTGGGCGTGGCTCCTCGGCAAAGACTAAGCTGTTGCTCACCATTAGCGATCCGCGGCCGCGAGTTTGGCGGCGATACAGTCCATCAGTTGGCCGCCAATGTCGGTGCCGAATTGATCGTCTATTTCGCGAATACAGGTGGGGCTGGTAACGTTGATCTCGGTTAGGGATTCGCCAATGACATCCAAGCCAACGAATAGCAGGCCCTTGGCGCGCACCACGGGGCCAATCTCGGCGGCAATGCGGCGGTCGCTGTCGCTCAGCGGCTGGGCGCGGCCCGTTCCACCGGCAGCCAAATTGCCGCGAGTTTCGCCCTTGGCGGGAATACGCGCCAAGCAATAGGGCACGGCTTCGCCGTCAATGAGCAAAATGCGTTTGTCGCCGTCGCTAATTTCTGGCACGTAAACCTGCGCCATAATGGTGGTTTGGCCATGATTGGTGAGGGTTTCTAATATCACCCCAACATTGGCGTCGTCGGCCCGCAGTCGGAATATGGAGCTGCCGCCCATGCCGTCGAGGGGTTTCATAATGACATCGCCGTGCTCGGCGTGAAAGGCGCGCAGGCGACTTTGGTCGCGGCTCACCAAGTGAACGGGGCCGAGTTGTGGAAATTGCAGGGCAAACAATTTTTCATTGCAGTCGCGCAGGCTCTGGGGCTTGTTTACCACCCAGGCGCCTTGGGTTTCGGCCAATTCGAGAACGTGGGTGGCGTAGAGAAACTCGTTGTCGAACGGCGGGTCTTTGCGCATCAAAATGACGTCGAGCTCACCCAAACTTATATCTTCACGCTCGCCAAGCTCGTAGAAGTGGGCGGGGTCTTTAAATACTTTTAGGGGGCAAGCAGCGGCGCGGGCTTGGCCTGCGCTCACATACAGGTCGTTTAGGGTGATGTAATAAATTTGCCAGTCCCGTGCGGCAGCGGCCCACAGCATGGCCAGGGTGGAGTCTTTTTTGTACGTGATCTGTGCAATGGGATCCATCACCACGCCTAGGCGAATAGTCATTTTGTTACCTATGTCGAAAACTTCGAGGAAAAGGGTTTCTTCTGCAGTGCTACTAGGCTAATAATTAGCTCCCACAGAATACCGTTAAAATACCGCATTATTGTAAGTTCAAGCAATTTTGCTCGTTCGGCAGTTGTTTAGGCAATGGTGCCGAGCGGTATTCCGTGTAAAAATCGAATCAGCGTGCACTTAATATAAGGGAATGTTAGTGCGTAAACAGAAACCTGCAAAAGGTTTGCATTATTTATGGGCGTCAACTTCTCTAGTTTAAAGGTTATGATTATTGATGACAGCAAGACCATCCGTAGAACCACGGAAACCCTGCTTGCGAAAGAGGGATGCACGGTGGTTACCGCGGTTGATGGTTTTGATGCATTGGCCAAAATTGCCGATACCAAACCCGATATTATATTTGTCGATATTATGATGCCGCGCTTAGACGGCTACCAAACCTGCGCCTTAATTAAAAATAATAGCGAATTTAAGTCGACGCCGGTGATTATGCTGTCGAGTAAAGATGGCTTATTCGACAAAGCAAAAGGCCGCATTGTTGGGTCGGATCAGTATTTGACCAAGCCTTTTAGCAAGGGCGAGTTGCTCGAGGCCATTCAAACCCATGTACAGATTGCGCAAGCGCAATAACATTAAGAGTTGTCACCGTCGACTGCGCCGCGCAATCAAAAGCGGCAGGGAGCGGTGTTATATGCCGCGTTATTCGGCGGCATTCGCGAGGGAATCACCATGCCACGGGTTTTAATTGTCGACGATTCGCCGACAGAAATTTTTAAAATATCGCAAATTCTCAGCAAGAACGGTTATGAGGTATTGTCTGCCGAAAGTGGCGAACAGGGTCTTGCCCTCGCTCGTCAGGAATTGCCCGATGTGGTTTTGATGGACATTGTTATGCCCGGTCTCAATGGTTTTCAAGCCACGCGCCAGTTGAGCCGAGACCCAGAAACCAGCGGTATTCCGGTAATTATTGTGACCACTAAAGATCAGGAGACCGATCGCCTGTGGGGACAGCGCCAAGGCGCCAAGGGCTATTTGACCAAACCGGTAGACAGTAAAGGTCTACTCAAGGCGATTAATGCCGTACTTACTTAAGCGCGATATTAACTACGGTGAACGCAAGCATGCCTGACACCTCATCCTTCGATTATTTACTGGCCTTATCCCAGCGCTGTCGGGCGCAAATTAGCGGCCTGCCCAGTGACCGCGACAAGGTGGTAAAAAGCTGGAGCGGGGTGGGGTTTTTGGTCGGTGGGCATTACTGCGTAACGGCAATGGATGATATTGCCGAAGTGCTAACCGAACCCGCCGCCACCCGCCTGCCTGGTGTCAAAAGCTGGGTGCGGGGGGTGGCCAATGTGCGTGGCCGCCTATTGCCGCTAATTGATTTAACGGTGTATCTCGGCGAGGTGCGCACCACTGAGCAGCGCCAGCGCCGCGTGCTAGTGATTGAAAAAGGCGATATTTATATCGGCTTGATTGTTGACGATGTCTTTGGCATGCAACATTTTTCCGTTGATAGTTATCGCCGCGATTCCGCCATGAGTGGTCGCAGCTTGGCAAGTTATGTGCAAGGTAGTTATTTGCACAATGATCGTTCTTGGGCCTTATTTCGGCCCAACCAATTAATCAATGATAGTAATTTTTATACGGTTGCTGCGTAAGCGCGGTAAGCCACACCATACGCTTAAGCACTGGGAGTTGAGGTAGATGAAAGCAGTAAATCAAGGCGCGATGGCACGGCTGCGAACCAGCCGCGCGGTCAGCGTGCTGGTATTATTCATTTTAATTGGTTTCGTTGGTGCGGGTGTTAATACCTTCATTATTTTGCAGGACACCGATAACGATCAACGCTATCTTGAATTAACCAGTGAAATGCGTCTTTACGCCCAGCAGCTTGCCAATAATGCTCGTCAAGCGTCATTGGGTGATCCCGGTCAGTTTGACTCAATGGCGCGGGCCCAGCGCAATTTTGAAACGGCGCGCAGCCAATTGGTAGATGGCACCAAAAGCCTGCCGTCACCCGCTGCAATGCTGGGCGCAGACGTAGAGGAACTCAATCGCTTGTGGGCTGAGGTTAACAACGCGGCAGACACCATTGTCGGTAACCGGGAGCTCATTGTTTTTCTTTTTGAGGTTGCCGAAAAGCTGAATACCTTACTTCCCGAGCTACAGCTTAATAATAGTAAGCTAGTCGATATTTTACTGAAAAATGGCGCCTCTGCGCAGCAGATGGTGATTGCCCAGCGGCAGTCTTGGTTGGCCGAACGTATTGCCCGCAATATTGACAAAATGATTAGCGGCACCGATGCGGCAAAAGAGGCCGCAAAGCAGTTTCGCCTTGATGCCACTGAGTTTGGCGCGGTGTTGCAGGGCATGTTAGACGGCAATAGTGGCATTGGCGTAGACAAGGTTAACAACAAAGACGCGCGGGCATTACTCGGCGGAATGTTGGCGGGCTTCCAGCAGGTTAGCGGCTCAATGACCGAGGTTTTTAAGGTTTCGCCAGAGCTTTTGAAATCTTCTGAAGCGGCGGCGGTGATTGCCGCGACTGCGCCGCAAATTACCCAAGTGACCAGTAATTTATCCTCCTCTATTGCCAAGCTCGACGAACAGCGGCCTCTGTCGGTGGCCAGCGCGCTGATGTTTGTGGCCTTAATTCTGGTGAGCTTAAGTTTATTGGCTTGGCAGTCTATGCGCAGCACCGGCCAGCGTTTGCGTGAAACCGCCGACGCCAATGAGCGCAACCAAACCGCTATTTTACGTTTGCTCGACGAGCTTGCCGATCTCGCCGACGGTGATTTGACGACCTCGGCCACGGTAACCGAGGATTTTACCGGCGCCATCGCCGACTCCATAAACTACACCATCGACCAATTGCGGGTACTGGTATCGCAGATTAATGAAACCGCGGTACAGGTTTCCTCGGCGGCGCAGAACTCTCAGTCTACTGCCTTGAATTTGGCGCAGGCCTCGGAAAGTCAGGCCAAGGAAATTGCCGGCGCCTCGGCGGCGATTACCGAAATGGCCTTAACCATCGACCGCGTTTCGTCCAACGCGCGGGAGTCGGCGGCGGTGGCCCAGCGCTCGGTGGCAATCGCCAACACCGGCGCCGAAGTGGTGCAGAACACCATCAAGGGCATGGATAATATCCGTGAACAGATTCAGGAAACCTCCAAGCGTATTAAACGTCTGGGTGAGTCGAGCCAAGAAATCGGCGACATTGTTTCCTTGATTAACGACATTGCCGATCAGACCAATATTTTGGCACTTAACGCCGCCATTCAGGCCTCGATGGCGGGTGATGCGGGGCGCGGTTTCGCGGTGGTTGCAGACGAGGTTCAGCGCCTTGCAGAGCGCTCGTCGGGTGCAACCAAGCAGATTGAAGCACTGGTTAAAACAATTCAGTCCGACACCAACGAAGCGGTTATCTCCATGGAGCAAACCACCTCTGAGGTGGTACGCGGCGCGCGCTTGGCCCAAGACGCGGGCGCGGCCTTGACGCAAATTGAGGCGGTATCTCAGGAACTGGCCGAGCTGATTGAAAACATCTCCAGCGCCGCTGCCGATCAGGCAAGCTCGGCGGGGCAAATTTCGTCCACCATGCGGGTTATTCAAGAAATTACCTCGCAAACCTCGGCGGGGTCTACCGAAACGGCCCGCTCGATTGGCGCGCTGGCAGAAATGACCAACGATTTGCGCAGCTCGGTAGCCGGCTTTACCTTGCCAGAGCAACAGGCATAGCCGCTTTGGCCACTGTGAGCATAGTAGAGCGAGCTTGTTTGCATTCTTGTTATGGCGGTGGCAGGCCGGTGTATTGGCCCATCGGGATCAGGTGGGCACAGAAATTCAGAGTTGAATTACATGACTGATCGCCGAGATTATATCGCGCTGGAGTGGGTTGCCGGTGAAATAGCCGAATCCCTAGGGCAGTGCGTAGTACTATTAAATGGCGTGCTGCGTGATGGGAACCACGAATCCCTTGCCCGCGCTGCGGCGCTCCTGCACCAAGTGCAGGGTAGTTTGCGTATGATCGAGTTCAGCGGCCCCGCACTGCTGCTGGAAGAAATGGAAATGGCACTGCTGTCGCTGCTCGACGGCAGCATGCCCGAGTCTCAAGAAGCCTTGGTGCAGGCGGTGTTGTCTAGCGCCGAAGAACTGCCGGCTTATTTACAGCGCCTTAGCAACTCTGGTCGGGATTTGCCGGCGTCTTTAATTATTATCTTTAATGATCTGCGCGCCGCGCTGGGCCAGCCATTACTCTCTTCATCGGCGCTCTTTAATCCTAGGCTTGATCTTGCCGTTGATGCGGGTGAGCCGAGTCCGGTGCAGGCCGAGGCGACCTTTTTGGAGTTGGCCGCCAAACTTTTGAAAATGTATCAAATAGCCATGGCCGCCTATTTGCGCGGTGGCGAAGACGCCCAAAATTTAGTTTATTTGGGCAAAGTTTGCGGGCGGGCTGCCAAGCTGTGTTCGGGGCGAGAGCAGCAGGTTTTATGGCGGGCGGCGCTGGCCCTTATTGAGGGTTTGGCCAACGATTCCATCGCCATGCACTATGCGGTGCAAAATCTATTAAAACGTTTAGAAAGCGAATTGGCGTTATTTGTAACGCAGGGGTCGTCGGCTTGCGAACGCGCCGTTTCAATATCGTTACTTAAAGATATTTTGTTTTATGTTGCCAGCAGTACGGCGGCGTCGCGTTCAATTAGCGCGGCTGCAGAGCGCCATGCGCTGCAGGGTATTTTTAGCGACCTTGGCACAGCAAATAACCCAGCGGTAACCACTGACGAGCAATTTGCCAGCGCGACGCGGGCGGCAGTTGCGCGTGAGTTGCGCGCCGCCGCCGATATGTTAGCGGGTTCTGCGGATCTCGCCGAGGTGCGTCTGCGCTGCAAACAATTAAGCGATACTTTGGCCGTGCTGGGATTAGTCGAGCCGCTGTACTCACTGCGTGCGGTTGCCGATATTTTGGGCAAGGGCGTAAATATTGGCGATAAGCAAAGTTTAGTAAATGCGCTATTGCGGCTGGCCGAGCGTTTGGCGCTTAAGCCCGCCGATTTAAATCCAAGTAGCGAACCGCTCGACGCCGAGCTGGCCACGGACGCGCTGCAGGTGGCGGCAGACAGTCGCCAAGTATTGTTTGAGACGCAAGATGCTATTGTCGTTTACGTTGCAGAGCAGTGGCAGCGTTCTTATTTAGAGCGGGTGCCATCGCGTTTGCGCGAGCTGGCAGCAGCACTGATAAAAGCCGATTTTGCCGAGCCGGCAGGGGTTCTTGAAAGCTGTGCAGACTATATTAGCGGCGAAATTTTAATTGGCGATACCGCGCCAGAATGGCAAATGTTAGATGCCCTTGCCGATGCCTTAACTGCGATAGATTATTATTTGGAGCGCAGCGCCAAAGGCCGCCAATATGCCGATGAAGGATTATTGGCTGACGCGCAGGCCGGTGTGGCGCGCTTGGGGTATCCCGTTGCCGCAGACCAGAATGTGGCGGCCTCGGCTACGGTTATTCCATGGCCAGCAGCGAAGCCAGATGTAGCAGAGCATAATGAATCCCTTGTTGCAGAGGCGCCGATTGGCGACCGCCTTTTTGAGCTCGATCCAGACATTCTCGACGTGTTTTTGGAAGAGGCCGAAGAAGTGCTGGCAGAGCTACATGAAACCCTGCCCCAATGGTGGATAAATTTTGGTTCTGAGACTTATCTGGCGACGGTGCGCCGTGCTTTTCACACCCTAAAGGGCAGTGGCCGTATGGTCGGCGCCAGTCAATTGGCCGAGTTGGCGTGGTCGATTGAGGCGATGCTAAACAAGGTGGTTGATGGTCGCTTTGTTATTGATGAAGCGCGGCTACAGCTGATAGACAAAGTGATCGAGTTGCTGCCCAGTATGACGGCCGAGCTGGCCGATGGCCGCGAGGTGCCTAGCGAAGGGGTGAACGGCGCGCTAGGGGTGGCAGAGTTGATGAGCCAAGCCGCTGCACTTACCGAGGCCCAGTCGCCGAAACTGGCCAAGGGAAATGACGACGGTTTAACGGCGGTTTTTGTTGGCGAAGCCGACACCCATTTACGGGTGCTTGAGGCCTATCTCGATTCAATAGACAGTTATCCCGTGCGCCTAAGCGACGATGTGCAGCGCGCCCTGCACACCTTAAAAGGCTCGTCGAAAATGGCCGAGGTGGGGCCGATTGCCCAGCTGGTTACACCACTAGAAGGCTTGGTTAAAGAGCTGCGTTCGATGCGCGTTGCCGCCGAAGAGCGCCTTATTGCACTGATGTCTGACGTGGTGCGCCAAGTGCGGAGAATGATCGACGCGTTGGCGGCTGCGGCAGACGTCGAGTTGCACACGCCCAAAGAGCTGGTGGCGCGGATTAATGCGCTGGCCGTGCAGCTTATTCACGAGGCGGAATTCTCCTCTGACCGCGACAGCCGAGGCGAGTTGGCGGCGGGTGCTCTGGACGCCTTCTTAGCGGTGAACAGCGACAGTATTCAGGCCTTGAGCGATGTGCTTAACTCCACCGAAAATATCAGTGCGGCAGAGTTAATTGACTGCGCGCCAGTGCTGGGGGTGTTTGCCCAGCGCGCAGAAGAGATAAATTGCGAGGCCGTTGCCGAGCTCGCACAGGCAATGCAAGTTTTGCTGGGCCACGCCCAAGATCCGGTGTCGGCCAATTTCATCGCCTTGCTCAATGACGCCCTAGACCAGTTGATGGATTATTTAAACCGTTTGGCGGGTGAGCAAACGGTGCTCGAAAACTCGACTTTGATCGACAAAATCCGCGACTTTGATGTTAACGCGCAGCCGCCAATTGCTGCCCTTGAAGAGCCTGAACTCGGTATCGATTTACCGTTGCCGATGGCTGAGCCAGAAGTGGCCGACCACGCTGGGGCAGCCGAGGTTGTTGCGCCCGCTGTGCAGAGTTACTCGGCAGACGATATTGACCCCGAGATTATCGAAATTTTCATGGAAGAGGCCCACGATCTGCTCGAGAGCATGGACGAGTCGATTCACCGCTTCTCAGAAAACCGCGAAGACCAGCGCCAGTTAGATGATATTCAACGCCATTTACACACCCTTAAGGGCGGTGCGCGGCTGTCGGGCATGACGGCGCTTGGCGATCTCAGTCACGAATTTGAAACAGCGATTGCCACCGCCCTGATGGCGGAAAGCACCAATGCCGACGCATTTTATAATAGTGTGCAGGCTTTCCAAGATCGCTTGGTGAGTCATGTTGCAGAGCTAGCAGCACCTACCGCTGAGCTTGAACCGCAATTTGAAACACCGGCCACCGAAGGTTTAAATCAAGAGGGTGGCTCAGATAGCGAGCAAGTCAGCGATGAGGACGTGCTGAACCGCGTTGCGGGCTTATTGCCAGCGCATGGCGACGGTCGCCCCCCAAGTTTTGTCGACGAACCGCAAAATACTTTAGCGGCAGCGGGGGGCCGCGGGCCCCAAGAAATGATCAAGGTGCCCTCGCCGCTGCTCGAGCGCTTGATTAACCTTGCCGGTGAAACCTCGATTGCGCGCGGCCGAGTTGAAGAGCAGGTCAGTGAAATTCACTACTCGCTGGAAGAAATGGAAATTACCGTTGAGCGCCTTCAAGAACAGGTGCGGCGCTTGGATCTGGAAACCGAGGCGCAGATTATTTTTCGCCAAGAACAGGTGGAGAGCGAAGGCGCCGACGGTTTCGATCCGCTGGAATTTGACCGCTACTCCCAGCTGCAGCAATTATCGCGCTCGCTGCTGGAGTCGGCATCGGATCTCACCGATTTGCGCGGCACCCTCGTAGAAAAAAGCCGCGACATGGAAACCCTGTTGGTGCAGCAATCGCGGGTTAATACCGAGCTGCAAGAGGGCTTGATGCGCTCGCAGATGGTTCACTTTGCGCGCATGGTGCCGCGTTTGCGGCGCGGGGTGCGGCAGTTGGGCGCCGAGTTAGATAAACCCGTCGATTTTAAAGTGTATAACGCCGAAGGCGAGATGGACCGCAGGGTGCTAGAGCGGATTATTCCCGCCCTTGAGCATATGCTGCGCAACGCGGTTGATCACGGTATTGAGTCGCAGGCCGAGCGCCGCGCCGCCGACAAGCCCGATGTGGGTGAAATTACCATGCGCTTTGACCGCCAAGGCGGTGACGTGGTGATTGTAATTAGCGACGACGGTGCAGGTATCAATCTAGAGGCGGTGCGCACCAAGGCCGAGGGCTTGGGCCTAATTAGCGCCGACGCGGAACTCAGCGAGCGGCAGTTGTTGGAATACATTTTCCACGCCGGTTTTAGTACCGCGAGTAATGTCACCCAAATATCTGGTCGCGGGGTGGGTATGGATGTGGTACGCAGCGAGATCAAACAGCTGGGCGGCGCCATTGATATTCAAACCAGTCGCGGCCAGGGTTCGCGCTTTGAAATTCGCCTGCCCTTTACGGTATCGGTAAACCGAGCCCTAATGGTGAGTGTGGGCGGCGAGATATTTGCGGTGCCCCTCAATAATATCGAAGGCATTGTGCGGGTTAGCCCCTACGAGCTCGACGTGTATTACCAAGATGGCGGCCCAGACTTTGAATACGCAGGCCAGCAATATAAATTGCGCTATTTAGGGCATTTGCTGGGAATCTCTCGGGCGCCGCATTTAGACGGCCAAGTGGAGCCGCGTCCGGTATTGTTAATTCGCAACGCCGAACCGGGCACGGCAGTACAGGTCGATTCCCTGCTGGGCTCCCGCGAAGTGGTGGTAAAAACCTTGGGCCCGCAATTTGCCGCGGTGCCGGGTTTGTCTGGCGCAACCGTATTGGGCGACGGTAGTGTGGTAGTGATTTTGGATATGTTGGCGAGTATTCGCGCGGATACCGCGCGGCAATTGCTGGCCGATAAAACTGAGCAGCCGGCGCAAATCGCGCAGGCAAATACGCGCCTGGTGATGGTGGTCGACGATTCGGTAACGGTGCGCAAAGTAACTTCGCGCCTGCTGGCTCGCCAGCATATGGAAGTGGCGCTGGCCCGCGATGGTCTGGATGCGGTGAATCAGCTGCAAGACAGTGAGCGCCTCCCCGATGTTATTTTGCTGGATATTGAAATGCCGCGTATGGATGGTTTTGAAGTGGTGAGTCGGGTGCGCAGCAATCCGCGCTTAAAAGACATTCCAATTATTATGATTAGCTCGCGCACCGGCCAAAAACACCGCCAGCGGGCGTTTGCCCTTGGCGTCCATAACTTCCTTGGCAAGCCCTACCAAGAAATGCAGTTGTTAAAGGCAATTGATGATGCCACCTCTGCAGTGGTGAACGTATGAAGAGCGTAGCGAGTACATCCTCAGTATTAGCCAATATTGTATTGCCGCTGTTGGGCGGTGCGCTGCTGGTACCCAATGCAACGGTGGCCGAGGTGACGATTGCAGGGCGGCTTAACTCGGCTATTTCCTCGCCATTTTTATTGGGCACTTTGTCGTGGCGAAATCAGGATATTCCGGTATTTAGCTTTGAAGGCCTGCGCGATGGCGTGCTGCCTGACGGTATTGAAATTCGTCATGTTGCGGTACTCCATGGTATTGGCCACCGCGATACGCTGCCTTTTTTTGCGGTGGCGCTGAGCGGTATGCCGCGTATTGAGCGTTTAATTAGTGCCGATTTAGAGCCGGTCGAAGCGCCGCCTCACGCGCTGATTCACAGCGTGGTTAGCGTGCAGGAACAGCCGCTGCTGATTCCCAATTGGGATTATATGGAGCGTCAAATTATCGAGGGCTTAGCGGTATTCTGAATCAAGTTCAGAATGACGAGGTAGGGCGTTCAGAATGGCGAGGTAGGGTGTTCATATTGACGGCCTTTGTTGTGTGGCACGGACTGCAATATCTCGTCATACCGGACTTGATCCGGTATCTCACTGGGCGGCACCAATGGAGCTTCGTAGCGCCAGATTCTGAATCAAGTTCAGAATGACGAGGTAGGGCGTTCAGAATGACGGCCTCTCATGTCATACCAGCCCCGAGCCGTAAATGAATTCAGAACGGCAGTCCTATACGTCATACCCGCTCCAACATTCCGTCGTACCGGACTTTAAAAAGATGTCATACCGGACTTGATCCGGTATCTCATTGGGCGGCACCCATGGAGCTTCGTAGCGCCAGATTCTGAATCAAGTTCAGAATGACGAAGTAGGGCGTTCAGAATGACGAGGTAAGGCGTCCATAGTGA
>NZ_JARGNU010000012.1:23687-120648 GCF_029212375.1 Zhongshania sp.
CAGATTCTGAATCAAGTTCAGAATGACGAAGTAGGGCGTTCAGAATGACGAGGTAGGGCGTTCAAAATGACGGCCTCTCCGGTTTAAGGGCTGGCGTAGATTATGTATTTAAATGGCCTAGGCGCCCATATCGCCCCAGCGGTATTGCAAGATACTAATGGCGGCTATAGGCGCGGTTTCGGTGCGTAAAACTCGCGGCCCCAGTTGTAGCGCAGCGAAATCCTGCCGTAAACAATCTGCTATTTCACTGTCGCTCAGGCCGCCTTCGGGGCCGACCAACAGCGCCACGTCGGTGGCGTGATCAGCGGTAATAGTGCCTGCTACGGCAGGGCACAGTACCAGTTTTACTGGCGCGCTCAAGTCATTGCACCACTGCGCGAGGGGCTGGGCAGTATTGATAGTGACCAAATCATTGCGGCCGCACTGCTCGCAGGCGCTGATCATAATTTGCTGCCAGTGGCGCTGTTTTTTCTCTAGCCGCTCACCGCTGAGCTTTACGTCTACCCGCTCGGTAAACAGTGGCGTTATGGCGGTAACGCCCAGCTCGGTGGCTTTTTGAATAACCCAATCGAAGCGGTCGCCCTTGGAAATACCAATGCCCAGCTCTATTTTTAGCGGAGAAATTGGCATGGTTTTTAGTGGCGTGCTATCGACCTGACAGCTTACGCTGCGCTTGGAGGCCTCGGTAATGGTCGCCGCATAGGCATGGCCGTCGCCATTAAACAGCAGCAACTCCCGTCCGGCGCGCATCCGCAGTACTTGGCCAATATAGTGGGCGGCGCGCTCGTCTAGGCTAAGCTCGCCGCCAGACAAGGGCTGATCTACATAAACGCGTGGCACTCGCATCTTAATTTAACACCTTGATAAAGGCTTTGGAGTTGCGCTGAAAATTGTAGAGCTGCTTTTTAGCAGGCGGCAGATCGTCGATTTTACACTCCACATAGCCCTGCTCCTGAAACCAGTGGGCGGTTTGGGTGGTAAGCACAAACACTGAATCTAAACCCTGATGGCGGGCTTCTTTTTCGAGCAGTGCTAACAAACGCTCGGCGCGGTCGGCGCCCCGGTAATCGGGGTGAGTGGCAACGCAGGCAATTTCGCCGCTGCGTTGTTCGGGGTAGGGGTAGAGCGCCGCGCAGGCGACCACCATGCCGTCGCGGACCAGAATTTTGAAATGGTTTATTTCGTTTTCTAGCAATTCCCGCGAGCGTTTTAAAAGTACGCCCTTGGCCTCTAGCGGCTCGATGATCGCAAGCAGGCCACCGACGTCGTCGATATCGGCAGTCATAAACTGCTCGTAATGCTCTTGGGTAATCAAGGTGCCGGCGCCGTCGCGGGTGAATAATTCCCGCAGCAGGGCGCCGTCTTGCTGGAAGGACACCATATGGCAGCGATTGATACCAATATCGCCGGCCTCGACCACCGCCTGCACAATGCTGTCGTGTTTTAGTAGGGGTTGTTTGGCCAGCTCGCTGTCAACGTCGCGATACTCACACTGGTGAATTAATTGGCCGTCGCTATCGAGCAAACCAGCATCGCAGGTGAATAAAATTAATTTGTCGGCCTTGAGCGCGGCGGCGGTGTGCACGGCTACGTCCTCGGCGGTAAGGTTGAAAACCTCGCCAGTCGGGGAATAGCCAATGGGCGACAGAATCACAATGTGCTGATTATTTAATTGCTGCTGCAGCGCGGCGGCGTCTACTTTGCGGACCATGCCGGTGTGCCGTAAATCGACGCCATCAACCACGCCAATAGGACGGGCGGTAACGTAGTTGCCCGAGCACACGCGAATGGCTGCGCCGTGCATGGGTGAGTTGGCCACCCCCATCGACAGCAGGGCTTCAATATGGGCGCGCAAGGTGCCGGCGGCGTCGGTGACGCAGCGCAGCTCAATGTCGTCGGTGACGCGCAAATCATTGTGATAGCGGCTTTCAATGCCCGCGTCTTTAACGCGCTGCTCGATTTGCGGGCGGGCGCCATGAATCAAAATTAGGCGCACGCCAAGACTGTTGAGCAGGGCGATGTCGTGCACAATATTGGCAAAATTGGGGTGGGCCACGGCTTCGCCGCCAAACATCAATACAAAGGTTTTACCGCGATGGGCATTGATGTAGGGCGCAGAGTTGCGGAACCATTTTACGTAATCGGTTTGTGCAGACATGGCAGTGCCGTGTGTTATGGCTGGTGGCTTTATTTTCTTTGGAATGTCATAGGCTTACAAGGCATTTTTACACTCGCCATGCAGTTGGCTGAATTCACTGCGGCGGCGTTTGGTTGTTAAGGCCAGAAATAATAGGCTGCGCTTGAATTTAATTGATGACACAGTGGCGTGTTTGGCGCTACAAAGGCGCTTTTTTGGGGAGCAAACAGTGGCGGCGGAATTACTCGTAGCGGCGCCAGACGCCGAACTGATTTTTGATCAAATCGCCGATGCCTTAGTCGAAACTGGCTATGTGGTCTTGCCTCTAGCGCTGCCGCCGAGCATTGCCGAGGCACTGTTCTTGCGCATAGCCTCCTTTGAAGATGAGGTCTTTCAGGCGGCGGGGGTGGGCCGCGCTGACGAGTTTCAGCTTAACCCCTTTGTGCGCAAAGACGAGATTCGCTGGCTGAGCCAGCAAGACCCCGTCGAGGCCAGTTACTTGGCGTGGATGGAACAATTGCGGCGGGGGCTAAATCGCCGCTTGTTTATGGGCTTATTTGATTACGAGGCGCATTTCTCGCGCTATACCGAGGGCGCTTTTTACAAAAAGCATGTTGATGCGTTTAAGGGCCGCACTAACCGCGTTTTGTCCACGGTGTTTTACTTAAACCCAGGCTGGGCTTTGGCCGATGGCGGTCAGTTATTGATGTATAGCGATACCCTGCAGCCGAGCGTGGAGCCAATAAGTAAAATAGCGCCGCTCATGGGCAGTTTGGTGGTGTTTCTCAGTGATCGCTTTCCCCACGAAGTGACCGCGGCCAGCCGCCTGCGTTACAGCATTGCCGGGTGGTTTCGGGTTAATGCGACGCTAGGCGCGCATATTGATCCGCCCCGTTAGGCGGCACCTTTGCTTCTATCTGCCTTAAAGGCGGCGCAGCAAACCCAAGGTATTTACCCGTGCAATCTCTTCAAACAGGCCAGATGCCAACGCCAGCTTGTAAATGGCATAAGGCGCTTGGCCGCCTTCTTCTGGCGCGGGGAATAAATCGTGAACCGCCAATATCCCTCCTTTAATGATATGTGTTGCCCAGCAGCGGTAGTCGCAAAGCGCAGCGTCGAGGCTGTGGCCGCCGTCTATAAAGACCATTGCTAGCGGCGTTTGCCAGTGGCGGGCGCTGACTTCTGAGGTGGCAACTAGCGGCACCACGGTGTCTTCCAATCCGGCGCGACGAATATTGCGGCGAAACTCTTTGAAGGTGTCGAAGCGGGCTTCGCTGGCATCGTACAGTTCGGGGTCGTGAAACATCTCGCCAACTTGATGTTCTTCGGAGCCAATATGGTGATCCACCGCATACACCACGCCCTGCTTTTGTTGGCAGGCGAGGGCCAAATAAATGGTGGATTTACCGCAGTAACTGCCCACCTCTAGCACCGGGCCACGCTCGGCAACACTCAGCGCGTAGTCATACAGCGCCTGGGCTTCGTCGTCGGCCAAAAAGCCTTTGATGTTGCTCATATCCAAAGGGCTTGTAATAGGGAGTGCAATGCTCATGGTCTACTCTGCGTGGCTTTTAGGGAATTTATTGTCAGGCCAAATATGGTGTGGCAGCACGGTGACGGAAGCGAAGCTTAGCCAACATCAACCCACCGAGCAACTTAGCATCTTGTTCCCTTGGCAATACTGCGATTAACATGGCAATGGTGTATGTTGCTGGTGGCGGTAATAATTTAAACACAATAATTGAATAGCCGAGGGTGCTGTTATGCTCAAATTATACGGATTTGCAGTGAGTAATTATTTCAATATGGTGAAGCACGCCCTATTGCATAAAGGCCTCGATTTTGACGAGGTCACCACCTTTCCGGGTATGGATCCGGCGTTCAATATTAAAAGCCCGATGGGTAAAGTGCCGTGTATTGAAACCGAGCAAGGCTGCTTAGCAGAAACCAGCGTTATTCTTAATTATTTAGAAACAACTTACCCAGCAAAGCCGCTCTTGCCTGCGGATGCTTTTCAGCGCGCTAAAGTAAATGAAATTATGAAAGTGGCAGAACTGTATATTGAGTTACCAGCGCGCCGCTTATTTCCAGAGGTCTTGGCTGGCAAAGTAGTGAGCGACGATATTAAGGCCGACTCCCGCGAAACCCTTCAAAAAGGCTGCAAGGCACTGGCCGCGTTAGTTCACCTGCCAAACAGCAAGTATTTAGTTGGCGATGAGCTGACAATGGCCGATATTGTGGTGCGCTATGCCTTAATTACGGGAGGCCTGTGTGCTCAAAAAGTGTATCAATGGGATCTACTCAGTGAGGTGCCAGGCCTTGCTGAATGGAGTAAACACATGGCCGCAATGGACATTTCCAAGCAATTAGACAAAGCCAACCAAGAAGGCATGGCCGCGTTTTTACAAGCGGTAAAGGCTAAGTAGACGACTCTTTACGTAGATATGCCGGACCCAATACACCGTCATACCGGCCGTAAAAAATACGTCATACCGGCCTCCGAGCCGATATCTGGTGGGGTGGTTGTGAACTGGTTCAGTGGTAATGGATTCTGAATCAAGTTCAGAATGACAGCATTGTGCAGATATGCCGGACCAATACACCGTCATACCGGCCGTAAAAAATACGTCGTACCGGCCATAAAAATACGTCATACCGGCCCCCGAGCCGGTATCTGGTGGGGCGGTCGTAGACTGGTTCAGAGCTAAGGGGTGTGAGGCGTCGCGAGGTAAGCTAGGGCCTATGCCCCAGCTTCCAATAGCTCTAGTTCTTCCTGTAGTGCCAGCCACTGCTCTTCGATGTCGTCATTTTTTGCGCTGAGCTGGCCTTGCTCGGCCAGTATCTGCTTAAGCTTATTTTTATTCGCGTCATCGTAAAGTGTGACATCGGCAAGCTGTTGTTCAATGGCCGCCATTTGCTCACCAAGCTTGTGCATGGTTTGCTCTAGTTTTTTGATTTTTGAGGTTAGCGGCGCGAGCTGCGCGCGGCGCGCGGCGGCGTCTTGGCGGGCCTGCTTTTTGTCGATTAAGGGCGCGCTGGGGTCGGTGGCGCTTGCCGGCGCACTTTTATCGCGATTGAGCAGCCAGTGGCGGTAGTCTTCTAAGCTGCCGTCAAAGGGTTCGGCTTTGCCGCTGTCGACCAGCAAAAATTCATCTACCGTGTTGCGCAGCAGATGACGGTCGTGGGACACCAAAATCACCGCGCCTTCAAAATTTTGCAACGCCGTGGTGAGGGCGTGACACATTTCTAAATCAAGGTGGTTAGTGGGCTCATCGAGTAGTAACAGGTTTGGTTTCTGCCAAACAATGAGTGCCAGCGCCAGACGGGCTTTTTCACCGCCAGAGAAGTTTTCGCAACTCTGTTCGGCGTGGCTGCCGTGAAAATTGAAGCCACCGATGAAATTGCGAATTTCCTGTTCGCGGGCTGTCGGGCGCAGGCGCTGCAACTGGAGTATGGGGCTGGCGCTTAAGTCCAAAGATTCTAGCTGATGCTGGTTGAAATAGCCCATATACAGGTGTTCGCCCTGCTGGCGCTGGCCGTGCAGGGGTTGCAGGCTGCCCGCCAAGGTTTTCATGAGGGTTGATTTACCCGCGCCATTGGCGCCGAGCAGGCCCAGCCGGGTATTGGGGTGAATACTCAGGTTCAGTTTTTTTACAATCGCGCTGTTGTAGCCAAGGTCAGCCTGCGACAGGCTTAGCAGTGGGTCAGAGAACTGCGACGGCTCATAAAACTTAAAGCGAAACGGCGAGTCGATATGAGCCGGTGCAATTTCGGCCATGCGCTCTAGGGCTTTAAGCCGGCTCTGCGCCTGTTTGGCTTTGGTGGCTTTGGCGCGGAAACGGCGCACAAAGTCTTCCATGTGGGCGCGCACCACTTGTTGTTTTTCAAAGGCTTGCTGTTGTTGCGCCATGCGCTCGCCGCGCTGGCGTTCAAAGGCAGAGTAGTTGCCGCGATAGCGGGTCAGTGTTTCGCGCTCAAGATGCACAACGTGGTCGCAGCAGGCGTCGATAAAGTCGCGGTCGTGGGAGATAAGCAGCAGAGTGCCTTCGTAGCGGTGCAGCCACTGCTCCAGCCACAGGCTGGCGTCGAGATCCAAATGGTTGGTGGGTTCGTCCAGCAGCATTAGGTCTGAGGGACACATCAGCGCTTGGGCTAGGTTAAGGCGAATGCGCCAGCCGCCGGAGAAGTCATTTACCGACTTTTCGAGCTCGTCGAGCTTAAAGCCAAGACCGGTGAGCAGGCGCTCGGCGTCGCTGCGTATCTGGTAGGCATTAATTAGATCGAGTTCGCCGTGAAGTTCTGCGAGCTGATGGTCGTCGCGGCTGTTGGCGATTGCCGCTTCAATGTCGCGAAAACGGTGATGACCGTCTATAACATACTCTATGGCGGGTTGATTACTAGCGTCGACTTCTTGCCGCATCTGGGCAATTTGCCAGCTGCTGGGCAGGCGCAGCTCGCCGCTGTCGGGAATGAGTTTGCCGCACAGCAATTGAAATAGGCTAGATTTGCCGCTGCCATTGGCGCCGACCAGCGCAATATGTTCGCCGGGATTGACCCGCAGGTCGACTGCCTCTAATAATGGCTTGCCGCCGCGTTGTAAGCTGAGATTTAGGAGTTCTATCATGATGGGCCGCGATTATAGCGTGAGTATCGCTAATGGATGAAAAATTTGTTGATGATCGTCCCCGAGAAGCCATACGTGACTACTCGCTGTGGGATTATGCGCTGGCAGTGTACTCGCAACCGGCGATTCAAGCCCAGTGTTTACACTTGCAAGATCGTTACGAGCTAGATGTAAACTTGCTGTTGGCGGCCGGATATTGGGCCTGTGCCCAGCGCTGCTGGAGCAATGCGCAGGTCGATGAACTGGTGGCCGAGTCGGCGGAGCTGCGCGAAAACTATGTGTTGCCCCTGCGTGCCCTGCGTACCAATGCAACTGGGCCAAAGCGCAAGGCCCTATACCAAGCATTGAAAACCGCAGAGTTGGCTGCCGAGCGCTTGCAAATTGACGCAATTGCTCACCTGCTCAGTGTTATGCCCAGCAGTGCCCAGCCAGATGATGCAAACGAGTATGAGCTCAATCTGCAGGCTTATGCCCGTGTGTACACGGGCAGGGAGCGGGTTAGCTTAACGACGGATCTCGCGGAGTTGGCTGCGGCGATGGCCGCAGCGGTTAATTAGAAGTCGTCAAATAAGCTGGCTAGGCGATCTGTTTGTTTGTCTGGATGGCTGGGAATGTCGCTCATGCGGCGCACGCGGCGCTTGGGGCGGGGCAGGTCGATAGCGTCTTTTGATGGCGGGGCCGTGTCGGCAAGCGCGGCTGGTGTCTCGATGTTAGCGGCGGTATTGCTTGCTTCAGTTTTGACGGCGGTCTTGGCTGCTGGCTTTTCTGCCGGTTTTGGTCGGGCTGCGGCAGGCTCTTTAACTGCTGGCTTGGCTTTGTTGGCGCTGGGCTTGCTTAGTGGTTTGCCGAGCGACTTATCGGTGTCGAGCATGGCTTTCAATACGGCTCTTTCTTTGCGTAACAGTAGCCGCTGCTCAATAATTTTACCCCGTAACAACGCTAAGCTGGCCTGATCGCTCTCAATATTGCGCTGCAGGCTTGTTACGCTGGTTTTAATGCGGCCCTGTGCGCTTGGCTTGGCATTTTTGGGATCCTTAAGGCGATCTTGGTAGAGTTTGAGTTGCACACGCGCTTTGTCGAGCTGTGCTTTTTGCATGTTTTCTTCTTTTTCGAGGACAATGATCGCTTTTTCTAAGACGTTAATCTGCTTTTCCCTGAGCGTGAATAGCTCGGATTGCAAGTGGTGCAATGTTGCCAGTGGGCTGATAGTTGATTTGCCCTTGTTATTATTGCTACTAGTCATGAGTTTAACCCTGTAAATGGTTAAAAAAACATCAATTTACATTATACAAACTTGTCACAGAGAATCTATCACTGAAGTGTTGGCGCAGCTCAAGGTATTTATTGATAATGGCTCTGGGCCTGTTGGAACGCTTGTGGCAGACTGAGGTCTGATAACACATGTCGAATCCACGACGGTTTTTTTATCCATAAAATTAAGGTAGTTACATGAAAAAGACACTGGTATGTGCGGTGGTATTGAGTGGTCTGCTTACGGCTTGTAATGACGATGCATCGTCAAAAGCTAATTTAGATACCGAGATCGGCAAGGTGAGCTATGGCATCGGCGCGAATATCGGTGCTCGTTTTGGCGATGACCTGCCCCTAGACGTTAATTCCTTCAGTGCTGGGGTGCGTGACGCACTTGCCGGTGGCGAAATGCAGATGTCTGAAGAAGACATTATGAGTACCCTGCAAGCCTACCAGCAGAAGCAGCTGGCGCTACGTCAAGAAGAGGCTCAAGCCGCAGGCGGTAAAAACAAGGCAGAAGCAGAGGCCTTTTTTGCTAAAAACGCCAGCGTTGAGGGTGTAACTACCACCGACAGCGGTTTGCAGTATCAAGTATTGGTTGAAGGCAAAGGCGACAAACCGACGGCTGACGACACGGTAGAAGTGCATTATCACGGCACTTTGCTGGATGGCACTGTGTTTGACAGTTCGTACCAGCGTGGTGAAACCGTGAGTTTTCCTGTTGGCGGCGTTATTCCCGGCTGGACCGAGGCATTGCAGTTGATGCCAGTTGGTTCTAAATGGAAATTGTTTATACCGCCAGCCCTTGCCTACGGCGCGGGTGGTGCGGGTGAAATGATTGGCCCAAATGCCGCATTGGTATTTGATGTTGAGCTGATCAAGATTGTTGGCGCCGAATAAGCTGCTAAGGTAGTTTGCCAAAAAGCCCCGCACGTTGGGGCTTTTTTACGCTTGTATATTGTACTGTTGACTGAAATCGGCTTTTGCGGTGGGCTTGAACAGTAGAAATGTGAACACTATAAAAACAAAAACCGGCCCTAGAGCCGGTATATGTGGTGCAGTACATCCCTGTATGCACCGGTGTCATCCTTGACGCTGTTAAGTGTACTCGCTTCGCTAAGCAGGGAAATCGGCAATTAACCCCTTGTTGTGTAGGAAATATCGCAAACAGTGTGCAGCGCTCGCTGTTGAGTTTGGCCTGCTGCAGCGTGTTATGGGCTAACAATTTGAAATTAAAACATAAGCTTAGACAGTATCTGCTCGCTCCAATCCCGTAGTTTTTGCCTGTCTTGCGCCGAACTTGTGGTATTTGGTAGTACTGCGTCGGTATGGATTCTGCGATCGAACCAGAGCTGGCCAGAAGGGGCGTGCTCTACTTCTGGTGCGGTGGCTAGCCAAACCATGGTGTCTGCTCCCATTCGGCTGTCGCGAAGATAACGGTGCATGGCCTTGTTGAAGGCAGGTAAAGATTTAGCAACGCCGGGTGTGGCTGCCCAGCCTGGGTGCATGGTATGAATGTTCGCGAGCTGGCCTTCGCTGTGCTGGCTCATTGTTAATAGTGCGCGCTTGGCGCGCGCATAGGCTTTACTGCCATCGAAAGGGGGTTTGCAGTACTGGAGATCATCGAGTGCCAAACCCTGCAAATAAAGCCCGCCGGAGACCACATTAACCACTCTGCTATGTTGGGTGAAGCTCGGGCTTAGTGCCTTGGTAAGTAATAGCGGAGCAAGAAAATTTAGGGCTAAGCTGCGTTCAATGCCTTCCTCGGTGATTTGGCGCTCGGCAAACAGTGCGCCAGCATTGTTAATTAACACGTCGATGCGGGGGTAATTTGCGCTAATTTGCTTGGCGGTGGTCGCGGTATTTTTAAGTTTAGATAAGTCTGTGTTGTAGATGTGAAGGGCGTTGCTGGTACAGCCGCTAAAGTCTTGAATGGTCTTGGCCGCTTGGTCTAGGCGGGCTTTATCTCTGCCAATGAGAATTAAGCTGGCGCCGAGGCGGGCGAGCTCGCAGGCCGCGCTAAGGCCTAGACCAGCCGTGGGACCGGTGATTGCAATCACTTTGCCATCTGCGCGTGTTGAGTGGGATTTTCTGGCTTGGGTCAAATAGCCGCGACGACCGAAATTGAGCGCGGCGGGCAGTATAAGCCGGTCGGCAATGGCATCTTTAAAACCTAGCGCGGCGGGAGCCGCGGGGATTTCTAAGGCGTTCTGCAAGCCGCAAATGGCATTTTTACCGATACGTTTTAGCAGGGGGCTAATGAACCACGCAAAGGGCGATGGCAGCCAGTCGAGGTGGAGCTCGGCGCAATAGTGAATTTCGGTAGTGTACGGGTCTAAGGCTTTAAAGTTTAGGGTGTCTAGTGCTGAAAAATTACGCCCTACGCCGCGCAATACCAGTTGCCGCTGCTCGTCTATATCGATTTGGGTGTAGAGCATAACGGTGGATTGGCCGCTGGGCAGTTTTAGTACTAGTTGGTATTCACTACCAATTTCTGCCGAGCCAGGGCTTAGCTTACGGGCGCGCAATACCGCCGGATCCCACTGTTCGATCGTGGCGAAGTCCCGCAAGTAGGCAAAGCAATCGGCGATAGGCCGCTTTACGGTAATGTGTTCTTCTAGGGTTTGAATCATCGGGCCTGACCAGTGAGGTGTGCCTTAGCTTATACGCTGGCAACAACAACTCCGATCAAGCCGTGCGGGGGTGGTAGATTAAGGTGGTCTAATGCAAAAGCGGGCTTGAGCTTTACCGGCCGCCGTCTTTGTGAGGTGGCTTACTTACTAAAGTGCGCGGTTTGCCACTTTAGCTAATGTGTGGGCAAGGGTTTAGCCCATATCGGGTATAAAAAGGATCAAAATGGCCATCGCGCCAAGCAGCAGCGCGAGGTGGATATTAAATCGATCGTTACTGGTGGTTATAGCGTCATCCTTGCTATTAAGCATCGCCGTCTCTCCTGTTGAAGCGCCGCGTTTATAGTATCTGTAAGTACGCAGGGGTGGTGCCAGTGATTATCTTGGTAGTAATTCTCTGTTGCTCAAAAGCGGCCGGTAGTGCGCTAGCGGCCGCTTTTAAGGGCAAACCACGATGTGAAACTACGATATACTAGGTCGCGCCTATCTACGTAACGGGTGCTAAATGAGTTCTGCCCTTAGTGAGGGTATTTGAGTTATAGATGGAGATGCGAATTGAAAAAGCAGGGTGTTAAACCGGTAAGTAGTAGCGAACCGAAAACCCGTGCCCGGAGAATGTCGCCGGAGTTGCGCCACGAGCAAATATTGCACTGTGGCATTCAGATGTTTGCCGAGCGGGGATTGGCCAATGCTAATCACGCGGATATTTCCGCTGCAGTGGGGGTGTCTATTCCAACGGTATTTCATTATTTTCCGTCGATAGACATGCTACAAAGATCAGTGCTGACCGAAATCCACCGCTATTTTCTCGATCAAATGATTATTGTGCGTTTAGATAAAGCGGCACCGGCTTATGAACGCATTGAAGATTTGCTGCTCGCCTTTCAGATTTTGATCGATGAGAACAGCCATTACGTGCGGATATGGCTGGAGTGGTCAGGTTTTACGCGGGGCTTTATTTGGGATATGTACCTCGATTTTTATAAAGAAGCGGTATCCGGTCTGCGCAAACTGCTTTTGGAAGGTCGCCAAGATAACTCCATCTCGACAGAAATTAATGCCAGTGACGCCGCGCGGGTTATTATGGGTATGGCGCACACCGTCGCCCATATGCGTTATTCCGGCAATTCTAAACGCACCGTGCAAAATACCGTGCACTCGCTCGTTATGAGCTATTTGGCGCCGGAAGAATAACGCCTTCGCCTCCCCTTATTCTGTTCGCGAACTGGACTGTGTGGCCCAATAGGCCTACCGAGACCGCTTGCCTAGGGAATTATATTGACTTAATGGTCAATAGTTGATATCAAGATTCCTTGGGGCTCGGCAAATAAATGTGGCCGCGATCAGCAGCGAAGCCATTGGGCTACCTAGCCCCATGTTTAGAGCTAGTGTGCAGGCGCGAACAGCGCTCAAGCTGGCGAAGGTTCGGCGCCAAGGATTGCCAAGTACACATTAGTTGGTCATCAGTTTGTGCTACAACATAAGATACAAAGCCTCTCGCGTTTTTGACATTATTGTTTGTGTATGTGCTCAAACTTACTTGGAATCGTGATTTACTGAATGCCAGACTTTGGCTTGGTGCAGAATACCTTGTTTTTCGACCCTATTTGCTAGGGGGTGAGCGCTGTACGCAGCTGAAAAGCTATTGGCAACCGAATTTTTTAAATGTATCTGCTTGCGTATCAAGGGCTCTGCCGTGATAGCACTAATAAATGTAGAGTTATTCTTAATAGAGAGCGCCACGCCGGTGCATTGGAGTTAGTAAATGGATGTATTTAATACCACCGACGCAATAGCGAAAATTAAGGCCGGACCACAGGGGCCAAGCATAGGCGCTTTTTTTGATTTTGACGGCACCTTGATTGACGGCTATTCGGTTGCTGAGTATTTCAAAGAGCGTATTCGCAATCGCACAATTAGTGTTAAAGAACTTGTTACTGGAGTGACGGCCCCATTTAAGGGAATTGCCAACGAGGCAGAGTTCACGCTGTTGTTTAAAGATTTAATCGCCGAGTGGGCAGGTAATAGCGAGGAAGAGGTTAGGGCGCTGTGGCAAAAATTATTTATTGAACGCATTGCACGACACATGTTTCACGAAGCCTATAGTCTGGTGCAGGCTCATATGCGCGCAGGTCACACCGTGGCCATTGCCTCGTCGGCAACCCGCTACCAAATAGAACCCTTGGCGACCGAATACGGTATAGAGCATATTCTGGCCACCGAGCTAGAAATTAAGCGCGGCATTGTTAACGGCAAACTACACGGCGAGCCGCTGTGGGGTAAAAACAAAGCGGCCGCGGTTCGCCGTTTTGCCAAAACACAAAAAATTAGCCTGAGCAAAAGTTACGGCTACGCCAATGGCGATGAAGATATCGACTTCTTATCTACCGTTGGTTTAGCCACCGCAGTTAACCCCCAGAAAGAGCTGCTGCTCAAAGCGAGCGCCGAAGCTTGGCCGGTATTAACTTTCGATCCTCGCAAGCGCGCACCGTTTAAAGCGTTTGCCGGAACCGTGGGCGCGTATTCGGCAATGACCGCAACAATGCTAGCCGGCATGGCGTATAACCGCTTTTACAAAGAACCGCGCCGCGCAGCCGATATGGTTGGCACCATTGGCAGTGAGTTGGGCTTGGCACTGGCCGGTATAAAAGTGAATATTCTCAATGAGCACAATCTGTGGCGGGTGCGTCCCGCAGTGTTTATTTTGAATCACCAGAGCAAACTCGATTTCTTTATTTTCTACAATATTATTCGCCGCGAACTTACCGGTGTTGTTAAAAAAGAAGCCGAAAATGTCCCGGTGATTGGTCCCTTTTTACGCATGGCTGAAATGTCCTTCCTTGATCGCAGCAACTCCAAAAAAGCGATTGATGCACTGCAACCCGCAGTAGACCGCCTGAAGCGCGGCTTGTCGGTGGCCATTGCGCCAGAGGGTACGCGCTCTTACACACCCAAGGTTGGGCGCTTCAAAAAAGGCGCTTTTCATATTGCGATGCAAGCGGGCGTGCCTATTGTGCCGGTGGTAATACGCAATGCTGGCGAATTAATGTGGCGCGAAGATGCAACGATGCGCGCTGGCACGGTGGATATTTGCGTGCTAGACCCAATCGATGTGAGCCAGTGGGACCCTGCAAATTTAGATGACAATATTGCCGCCGTGCGCCAATTGTTTGTAGATACCTTGGCAGATTGGCCTACCGAGACCAAAACAATGAACGACAGCAGCTTGGTAAATTAAGCGCAGCAAATAAACACAGAGCAGGATGTTCTTATGCAAGAAGTGCAAAAGCCGGTCACGGCGGACGAAGTTCCGGCTGCCGCCCCAGACTCAAAACCAAAGCCAGCGCCAAAGCCGCGCAGAGTCGCTAAAGCGCGTGTAAATAAAGTTGCCGCTGTTAATGCAGCTCCCCAGCAAGCCGAGGCCTGCAGCCCTGAGCGCTTGCAGGTCTTGCGCAGTTGGGGCGGTGATAAAGTCATGTCTGCCGCCGAAGCCATTATGTGGCGTATGGAAGTGTTGCCAAAAACCCGCTCCACCGGCACCTCGGTGCATATGCTGGACGGCTGCCCAGATTGGCAGCGCTTTTTAGATACCATGACCTGGATGGTGAGCTCGGTGCCGCGTTTGCGGCAAAAGGTGTTTGAAACCGGTATTCCCGGCCAGCTACCGTGCTGGGTAAACGACGATACCTTCAGCCTGCACTACCATGTGCGCCGCGTGTCGCTGCCAGCGCCTGGCGGTTATCGGGAGCTAATGGATTTTTTAGAAACCTTCGCCACCACGCCCTGCGATCGTAGCCGGCCACCATGGGAAGTCGTATTGATTGAAGGCTGTGCAGAACAGCGCAGCGCCTTTGCAATGAAAATTCACCATAGCCTGACCGACGGCAGTGGCTTAATACAATTATTTAACAGTTTTCTGGCCCGCGACCCTAATGAGCATTTTCATGCAGACGCAAAATGGCAGACCGCAGGCACACCTTGGTCGCGGAATTTTGCGGCGCGGGTAATTGGCGACGCCAAACATTTTTCTGGTGGCGTGTCGGCCTTGGGCCGGCAGAGTATGGCGTGGCTGCGCAGTGGTAATACCGAATTTTCGCGTATCGCCTTAAATTATAGCCGCTCTCTTATCGCCTTAACCCAGGCGCAAAGTGGCGGTGGTTCGCCGCTGTTTCGCAAGCGCAGCTTGGCAACTCGGTTTGAGTTACTAGACGTGCCCTTTGCGCCCTTAAAGGCCGCCGCTAAAGCTGCTGGCGTGTCGTTTAATGATGTTTATCTGGCAGGGATTATTGGCGGCTTTCGTCGTTACCACGAAGCCTACGATATGACACTCGAAGCAGTGCCATTGTCTTTTCCCGTAAGTGTGCGCAAGCCCGGTGACTCAGCGGGCGGCAACAAATTTAGCGGAGTAAGTTACCGCGCCCCAGTACACAGCGATTTGGCAGCCCAACTAAAAGAAGTGAGTGAGTTTGTTAGCCGAGTGCGCAAAGAGCCGGCAATCGACTTTTTTAACCAGATAATGCCAGGCCTATTGGCTATGCCAAGTTCCGTTGTGGCGGCGCTCATGTCATTGGTAACGAGTCGCATGGATGCCCAAGCCAGTAATATCCCCGGTATGCGCGACACCGCGTACTTGGCCGGCACCAAGGTTTTGGCGCACTACGCTCTGCCACCACGGCCTGGCTGCGCGGTGATGTACGCCATGATTACGCACGGTGACAACGCCTGCATTGCTTTAAATATTGATCCGGCGGCCATCATCGAGCCACAGCTCCTGCTTGATAGCGTCACTGCCGAATTTAACGACATTATTCGGCAGTACGCCGCAAATTAAGGGAGTAACTATGAAGCAAAGTAATGGCAAGTTTAGCGGCTGCGACGGCGTTAAAATTTTCTGGCAGTGTTGGCACGCAGAAAATCCTGTGGCGGTCATGATTATTGCCCACGGCCTAGGCGAACACGGTGGTCGTTACGCCGAATTGGCGAACGCGCTGGTGGCTAAAAATATCACCGTTTACGCAATCGACCATCGCGGCCACGGCCAGTCTTATGGCCATCGCGGCGCGATCAATCGCTTACAATATTGTATAGACGATTTAGATCAGCTGGTTGATAAAGTGACCGAAGAGCACAAACTGCCACTGCTGCTGTTTGGGCATAGCATGGGCGGCGCAATCTCGGTGGCCTACACCTTGCAGCACCAAGAAAAACTATCGGCATTACTATTGTCTGGTGCGGCCTTGTCGGTAGACGCCATCAATACGCCGATACAATTATTTTGTGGCATTGTGAGTACCTTTGTTCCCAACCTGCCGTCGTTTAGTGTTGCCCCCAACTTGGTGAGTCGCGACCCAGGCGTGGTTAAAGATTATTCAGACGACCCTTTAAACCTTACGTCGCGAGTTCCTTTAAAAACTATTTCTGAGCTGGTAAATAAAGTCACCAAATTACCGGCGCAATTTTCCAATATCAGTTTGCCAATATTTATAATGCACGGCAGCGACGATAAATTGGTGCCTGCCTCGTCCAGCGAAATATTGTTTGAGGGCGTAAGTTCAATAGACAAAGCCCTCAAGATTTACCCTGATTTCTATCACGAAATACTCAATGAACTGCCAGAAGATCGACAGCAAGTGGTCAGCGATATTGTCGCTTGGGTAGGCGAGCGCTATCCCGCAGCGTAAGTTGTAGCGACTCTAAAATGCATAGTGCGAGGCGACTCTCACTGTGCATTTTTTGTTTTTGGCACCCTGTAAATGTCATTCCCCGATATACCGGTATTGTGAAGGCTACCTTTGTCATTCTGAATTTGATTCAGAATCCAGTACCACTGAAATGGCTCACGGTTACCCCACCAGATGCCGGATCAAGTCCGGCATGACTGCAATCAGTGCTATCAGCGGGAACAATGCCGAGCATTATAAGTGGGAGAATGGCTCCGATGGTTGGTACTTATTGAACTCTGACTTATTGAGTGTAATTCAGGAGAGAGTTCCACTTAGAGAATCAGAGTGTCGTCACTTTCACAATAATTCTCAGCAATTCTTCTATGTGCTGTCTGGCACTGCTCAAATTGAAATATCAGGCATTACCTACAACGTTGGTAGGGGCCATGGAATTCATATTGCTGCAAAAGAAGCGCATCAGTTAAAAAATAGTGGCAGTGTTGATCTAGAGTTCTTATTCGTCTCAGAGCCAATGAGTCACGGCGATAGAGTAAATACTTAATAATTACAAACAAGGGGGGATTCTCTGCGCTTCGCGGTCCTAATTTCCCCAGTTGTAAGAGTTTGAAGGTAAATCATATGAAACATCTTCCGGAAAATGTAGTGGCTTATAAAAGAACTTCTGAATTCAATGAAGACACCATTCCTAGCGGCTTGCTCAATGATCACAGCACTAAAGAGTCTGTCTGGGGCAAGATTGTGGTTCTTGATGGCAAGTTGCAATACACCATAAATGAGCCTGAGAGTGAAGTTGTTGTTCTTGATGAAAATATATTTGGTGTGGTTGAGCCGAAAGTACTCCACTCAGTTAAGCCTCTAGGCAAGGTAAGATTCTACGTCGAATTTTGCAAGTAGGGCACTTTTTAACGAGCGCTATGCATATTGTTCGCTGCAATAATTGGACTTTCTCCAAGAGGTTTGTTCTGAACTTTTTGGGAATGTAAGCAAGTCTTGAGTGTGCAAAAAAAGAACCTAAAACAGTTACGGTTTTAGGTTCTGAAAGGGGCTTTAGATTAACGCGAAGCCGCTATAATTCAGCGCAAGCTAGCAAAGAATTTGCGGATATCTTGGGTGAGCTGCTCGGGTTCTTCCATTGCGGCAAAGTGGCCGCCGCTTGGCATTTCTGAGTAGTGCTGCAAATTATAGTAGTGCTCTATCCACGCTTTGGGTTGGCCGAGCACTTCCTCTGGGAAGATGGCTAAGCCGACGGGGGTTTCTACCACTGGGCTGCGGTCGTGGGACGGCGTCCAGGGGCGGTGCACGGCTTCGTAGTAAAAGCGCGCCGAGGTGCCAAAGCTTTGAGTAAGCCAATACAGCATGACCGTGGTAATGAGATCGTCTTTTGAAAAGCGGCTCTCTACGTTGCCGCCGCAGTCACTCCAGTCGCGACGCTTTTCTATAATCCACGAGCACAGGCCAACTGGCGAGTCGTTTAGTGCGTTAGCAAGGGTTTGCGGGCGGGTTGTTTGCAGGGCGAAGTAACCGCCGCCGTCGGCAAAAAACATCGCGTTTTTTTCGGCAATGCTTTGGTCTGCGGCAGTAAAGAAGCGCTCTTCAACAACGCCACCACTGAAGGTGTCTAGCGGTAGCATGGTGGTGAAGTGGGCGCCAATTAGGCGGTCGGCGTATTTGTGACCGAGCTGGGCGGTGATAATCGCGCCCCAGTCGTGGCCGTGGGCGGCAAATTTGTCGTAGCCCAGCCCCGTCATTAACTTTACAAATATATCGGCGGCGCTGCTGAAGTTAATACCGGCGGTGGTCAGTGGCGTTGAAAAGCCGTAGCCGGGCAGTGAGGGAATCACCACGTCAAAGGCGTCGGCGGGGTCGCCGCCATAAGCGGCGGGGTCGGTTAGTGGGCCAATGAGTTTTTGGTAATCCCAAAAGGTCCAGGGCCAGCCGTGGCTTAAGAGCAGCGGGGTGGGCGAGGGGCCAACGCCTTTCTTGTGCAGAAAGTGAATGGGCATGCCGTCGATGTCGGCGCGAAAATGCTCAAACTGGTTCATGGTCGCTTCGTGTTCGCGCCAGTTGTAATCTGTGCGCCAGTAGTCGACTAGCTCTTTTAAATAAGCGGCATTGGTGCCGTATTCCCAGTTGTCATTGCTAAAGTCGTCGCAAAAGCGAGCGCTGTCTAAGCGCCTCTGTAAATCGTCGAGCTGACTTTTATTAATATCTATAACAAAGCGTTCAATGTTCATCGAGTAAATTTCCTTATTAATGCCAAAGCAGCGTCAGGTTTAGCCCATCATCTTTTCAAGCAAGGCCAGCATTTTGTCGGTGTGTGGCGCCTTGAAGAATGGCGTTAAGCTGAGTAATCCTTGCTTGTAATAGCCTTTGCCGTGGCTTAATTGACGGAAACCGTCAAAGCCGTGATAAGAACCCATGCCGCTGTGACCAACACCGCCGAGGGGCATGGTGTCTTGTAAAACGTGGGCGGCAATATCGTTTACGACCATGCCGCCGGAGGTGGTGTTGTGCTTTAGCAAATTTATTTCGGATGGGGATTTGCCAAAGTAATACAACGCCAAGGGCCGCTCGCCGGCATTGATGTGGCCAACGACGGTAGAGATGTCGGAGTAGGTTTTGATTGGCATGGCGGGGCCAAAAATTTCGTCGGTCATAATTTTGCAATCGTCGCTGGGGTCGATAACCAAGGTTGGTGCCAGCTTGTGGTGGTCGTGCAGTGCGTCTAAGCCAATGTCGTCAGACAGCGGAATAGTTTCAAAGCCTTTGCTCATTGCCTCTTGAATGTAAGAGGCAATACGGGCGCGATGGCGGGCGTTGATGATCGAGCCGTAGTCGTCGTTGTTGGCAAGATGGCCAAAATTGTCGGACACAAAGTTTTTAGCGAGGCGAATAAACTCGGGCAGCACTTCTTTTTTAACAAAGGTGTAGTCGGGGGCCAAGCAAATTTGCCCCGCGTTCATGGTCTTAAAGGTGAAGATGCGTTCAACCGCAGCTTTTAAGTCGGCGCCCTCGCCAATAATAACGGGGCATTTGCCGCCTAGTTCTAATGTTAAAGGAACGAGGTTTTCGGCGGCGGCGCGCATTACGTGTTTGGCCACCGAGGGGGCGCCGGTGAACACGAGGTGGTCAAAAGCTTGCGAGGTAAACGCCGAGGCAACTTCGGGGCCGCCGTTGACCACGGTAATTTCTTCGGGGCTAAAAGACTCTGCGAATAATTCTGCCAATAATTCTGAGGTAGCCGGAGTTAGCTCAGAGGGCTTTATGATGGCGCGATTCCCCGCTGCAATAGCGTTGCCAAGCGGTGAAAACGTGAGCTGAATTGGGAAATTCCACGGTGCAACAATACCGACCACGCCCAGTGGCTGATAAAAAACATGGGCGTCGGCACCCAGTACATTCAGCGGGAATTTAGCGCCGCGCTTTTCTGGCTTCATCCATTTGGCGGTATTTTTGCGGCAGTATTTAAGGCTTTCGATGGGTACTAGTATGTCAAAAACCACGCTGTCGAAGTGGGAGCGCGCGCTGTAATCGGCTTTTAGGGTGGCGGCCAGCTTCTGCTTATTGGTGCGCAGCATGGCGATTAAGCGATCTAGGCGGTCGATCCGCGTTTTGGCGCTCGGGTAGCCTTCGGCAAGAAAACTGGCGCGCTGAAGATCAACGGCTTCTTTTATACTTTGAAAGTCTGAAACGGGGTTTTCGGCTAGGGGGGCAACGCTGTTCATAGTATAAACCTCTGATCTGAGGGTGTGGTTATGGCTGCGATTATGTCCTTACGCTAGGTGTGGAAAAACCGCGGAATTGGGTGTTTTAAGCTGTTATTTTGACGGGATATTCCCGCAAATTAGCGTGAAACCAAGGCTGCAGCGGCGTGCTTGTGACGCTACTGGTCTGGGTTTCCGCGGACTTATCTTTTGATGGTGGCACTTAGTGACTTCTAAGTCAATAACGGCCAGTAGGGCCGCCGAACAGAAATGCGGCTAGCGCTCGAGCTGCTTGCGAAATTGCAGTGGGGTGGCGCCGGTCCAGTTTTTAAAGGCGCGAATAAAGGCGCCGGGCTCGGTATAACCGGTTTTGTAGGCAATTTTTTCGATGCTGTCGCTACTACTGGCCAGATAGTGAATGGCGAGTTCGCGGCGCATGGTGCTGCGTATGGATTGAAAGCTGGTGCCCTCCTGCTTTAAACGGCGGCGCAGGGTGTCGGGGCTAAAGCCCAGCGCTGCGCTAGTGTCGCGCAGCGCTGTTTTGGCGGTGAGGTGGTCGGGCATTTCGCTAAGAATATGGCGTACTTGTAACGAGAACTGGCCGCTTTCACTCAAAGGCAAATACAAGTTTGCTGGGGCTTCTTTTAGGTAGCCCGCGAGCTTGGCTTCGTTTTGCACAATGGGTCGCTCTAGGTAGGCGCTGTCAAACTCAAGGGCGCTATAGGCTTGGCTTGTTAAAACGGGGGAACCGTAAAATAGGTAGTGGTGTTCATGAAAAGCGGGGCTGGGATAGTCAATACGCACCCCTTGCAAGGCAATGCGCTCATTTATTAACCAGTTACTAAAGCGGTGTACCACCATGAGTGCGGTGTCTATGGCAAAATCGTTTAGCACTGGCATATTGTCGCGGCGGCGAATTTGTAATTCGCAGCGGCGGCCCTGCACATTGAGCTGGTAGGCCAAGCTGTTTTCGAAGAGGTTGCTAAATTCAATGTAGCGCAGCAGCGCGTCGCCAAGGGTTTTGGCATGTACTACGTTAACGCATATCGCTCGGTAGGTACCTAAGCGCTGGGGTTTGGCGAGCAATCCATACTGTTCATCATTGAGGCGGTCACTGCTGAGGCGGCATAGCTTAATGAATTTTTGGATGGGGATACGGGTTTGTGGCGATTCTAATAGCCGAGCATCTATACCGCATTTGCGCAGCAATGCGGGAATGTTCAGCCCTTTGTTTGTCGCGCCAGACAGGCTGCGGCCCACGGTGGCCATTGAGATACTGAGCGAGTCGAAATTATCCATATAGCGTGATTATAGCTGACGACTTGCATTCAAATGTTAATTTTTGTGTCATTTTTTGGTCATTGTCTCGGTCAGTCCAATCTTTCACACTGTGGCCCCGAACCTAGGCTAAGTCAGTTTTGGCCAGAATTTGAATCTCTATAATGTAAATCCGAGGTACGCCGTGAGCACAGCTGCATTTATATATGAAGCCATTCGTAGTCCCCGTAGTAAAGGTAAGACGGGCGGTACACTTAACGAAGTGAAGCCTGTGGCGTTGATCGCCGGCTTGCTGAAAGAAATCCAGCAGCGCAACGACCTTGATACCAGCCGGGTTGACGATGTGTTGCTAGGCTGCGTAACCCCAATTGCTCAGCAAGGCAGCAATATAGCCAAGGCCGCCGCCCAATTTGCGGGCTGGGATGAAACGGTTGCTGGGGTGCAGTTAGACCGTTTTTGCGCCTCTGGCTTAGAGGCCGTTAACACCGCAGCGCAAAAAATTGCCTCGGGTTGGGACGACTTGATTGTTGCTGGTGGCGTTGAGTCGATGTCGCGCGTGCAAATGGGCAGCAATGGCGGGGTGATGTTTTCTGATCCCGAGTTTATTTTTGGGCAGCGCTCTGTTCCCCAAGGCGTCGGCGCTGATTTGATCGCTACTCTGGCCGGCTGGGATCGTACCGCCGTCGACAGTTTTGCAGTGCAGTCGCAGCAGCGCGCGGCCTTTGCGAGAGACAATGGTTATTTTAAATCAGTCGTGCCAGTACGTGATGCCAGTGGTGCGGTGATTCTGGGCCAAGACGATTTTATTAAGCCCGATAGTACCCTTGAGTCCCTCGGCACCCTGCGGCCCTCATTTGCAGCGATGGGCAGTGCTGGTATGGATGATATGGCATTGTCTAAATACACCTCGGTTGAGCAGATCAATCACGTACACACCGCAGCAAATTCCTCCGGTATTGTTGACGGTGCCAGCGCGGTACTTATTGGCAGCGAGGCAATTGGAAAAGAGTTGGGACTGGTACCCCGTGGCCGTATTGTCGCCACCGCAGTTACCTCAACAGATCCCGTTATCATGCTCACTGGCCCAGGCCCCGCAGCATTGAAATGCCTGAAAAAAGCCGGTTTAAACGTTAAAGATATCGACCTTTGGGAGATCAACGAGGCCTTCGCTTCTGTCGCGTTGCGCTTTATGGACGATCTTGGCATTGACGACAGCATTACCAATGTTAACGGTGGCTCAATTGCTATGGGACATCCACTAGGCGCCACCGGCGGTATGTTAGTTGGCACCGTTCTAGATGAACTTGAGCGCCGCAATTTAAAGCGCGGCTTGGTCGCCCTGTGTGTGGGCGGCGGTATGGGTATCGCCACTATCATCGAGCGGGTGTAAACCGCGAGTAGCAGACGGCAGTAATCTCGGCATCGCACAAGGCAATTTCGCGGCGGTGCCGCTCTGACGAACAGCAGACAAAATTCAGGAAAGCACAATGACAACATCATTTCTCTATGAAAAAGACAGCGACAATATCGTAACCGTCACTATGGATATGCGCGGCAGTGTAAACGCGATTAACGATGAGTTTATCGACGGTTTGCGCAGCTCGCTCGAGAAATTAGCGGGCGAGGCAGATTTGGCGGGGGTGGTTATTACTTCTGCTAAGAAAACTTTTGTTGCTGGCGGTGATCTCAACGACTTGGTCGCGGCCCAGCCCGGTGAAGAGCATGGTGTATTTGTGCGCACCGAAGAGATTAAGGCATTATTTCGCGGCATAGAAAAACTGCCGGTTCCGGTTGTTGCCGCCATTAATGGCGCGGCGCTGGGTGGCGGTTTAGAATTGTGTTTGGCCTGTAACTACCGCATAGCTGTGGATTCCAAGGCGGTTATGGTTGGGCTGCCGGAAGTGGGCTTGGGTCTGTTGCCAGGCGGCGGCGGCGTAGTGCGCCTGACTACATTGCTGGGTTTTGAAAAAGCCTTTCCGTTTTTGATTGAAGGTAAAAAATTGGGCGCGGCGCCCGCGGTTGCGGCCGGCTTGATTCACGAAACGGTGGCGGACCAAGAAGCCTTGCTGCCCCGCGCTAAGGCGTGGATTCTTGAGCAGCGCGGCAATGAGTTAGCAGCTGTTCAGCCTTGGGATGTGCGCGGCTTTAAAATACCAGGTGGCGGCGAAGAGCAGCCAAGTATTCGCCAGGCAATCGTATTTTATGCCGCTGGTCTGCGTAAAAAGACGCGGGGCTTGTTACCTGCGCCAGAAATGATACTGGATATTATGGTCGAAACCCTGCGCGTAGATCTCGATACCGCGCTGCGTATCGAGAGCCGGCAGTTTGCTCAGCTGGTAACCACGCCAGAAGCGAAGAACATGATTAACGCCTTCTTCTTCCAAATGAATCAGGTGGCTGGCGGCCAAAGCCGACCCAAAGGGTTTGAGCAAAGCACCGTCTCGCGCCTAGGTATACTGGGTGGCGGTATGATGGGCCAAGGTATTGCCATGTCGGCGGCTATGGTCGGCATTAGCGTTGTTATTAAAGACGTAACCATGGAGTCTGCAGAAAAAGCCAAGGCTTATTCTGAAAAAGGTCTGGCTAAGCTGATTCAAAAAGGTCGGATGACTGAGGCTGCCGCCCAAGATGTATTGGCGCGCATCAAACCAAGTATTAGCAATGACGATTTGCAGGGCTGCGATTTTATTATTGAAGCCGTTTTTGAAAACGTCGAACTCAAGCACTCGCTGACCAAATCGACGGAGTCCTGCTTGGCAGAGGGCGGCGTGTGGGCATCTAATACATCTACGCTGCCAATTACGTCTTTGTCTGGCGCCAGCTCAAACCCTAGCAATTTTATTGGAATGCATTTCTTCTCGCCGGTAGACAGAATGCCGTTAGTGGAAATTATCTGCGGTGCAGAAACCAGCGAAGAAACCCTTGCTAAGGCCTTCGATCTGGCTCGCCAGCTGAAAAAGACTCCCATCGTAGTTAACGATTCACCTGGTTTCTATACTTCTCGAACTATTGGTACGCCAATACAAGAAGCGGCTCAGTTAATTGCCGAAGGTATTAATGCAGTGCGCGTGGAGTCGGTAGGTAAATCAGTGGGTTGGCCAGTTGGCCCCTTAGCGCTGCAAGATGAAGTTAGCCAAAAGTTGTCTTTAGATATTATTGATGCTCAAATCAGTATGGGCTTGAGCAAAGCTGAAGATGATCCGACGCCACAGGGAACTGCGCTGATGCGCTGCCTGTTAACCGAGCATAAGCGCGGAGGTCGGGTTCATGGCGGCGGTTATTACGAATACACTGAAGCCGGCAAGCATATTTGGCCTGGTTTACGGGAAATGTATTTTAATGCCGAGGTTGATGGCGAGGTAAATGATCAAGATATTCGTGATCGTCTGCTGTTCCGTCCAGTGATTGAGAGTTTGGTATGCCTAGAAACCGGTGTATTACGCACCGTAGCCGACGGCAATATTGGCTCGATTATGGGGATCGGTGCACCGGCGTGGACAGGCGGCTATCTGCAGTTTATTAATACCTATGGCGTGCAGCGTTTTGTAGATCGCTGCCGCGAGTTAGAAGCTAAATACGGTAAGCGTTTTGCGCCGCCAGCTATTGTGATTGATAAGGCCGCTGCTGGTGAGCTGTTCCAGTAAGGCGGATGCTATCCCGGGCAGTCAGCCCGGGATATTCAACAATAAAGATTTGCCGGAGTATGAGCGATGAGTAATACGATAAAGACACCATTGGAAATGTTTTACCACTGGGAGTCGGTGGCTGCAGAGCAAGTGTTTCTGCGTCAGCCTAAAGACTTGCAGTGGACCGAATTTACTTGGGGGCAGGTAGCTGATCGCGCGCGTCGCTTAGCGAGCTATATTTCTGCGCAAGGCTATGAGCCCGGCAGCCGTATCGCGGTATTTGCAAAAAACTGTGCCGACTGGGTAGTTGTAGATTTTGCAATTATGCTGAGTGGTCACGTTAGCGTGCCTTTGTACCCAGGTCAGGATGCACCGTCTTCACGTTATATTTTAGAGCACAGCGAAAGTCAGATGATTTTCCTGGGCCAGTTTGATATTGCCGGCCAAGCAGATGAGGTTTTGCCCGCGGGTATGAAGCGCGTGGCGATACACGGCTGTAGCTGTGAAACGGAAGCAAATCTAGACGCTATTGTGGCTGCTCACCCGCCGATGGCTGAGTCACCAGTGCCAGACACTGAAGCGCTAATGACAATACTTTACACCTCGGGCACCACTGGTAATCCGAAGGGTGTAATGCATGTGCACGGCACGCCAGGACGGGTTTTACCGCGTATGCACAAAGATTGGAATGTGGGTTTGGGTAAAGAGCGCGAGCGCTTCATGTCTTATTTGCCACTGTCTCACGCTGCTGAGCGCGCCATTGTTGAAATGAATGCACTGTACTGTAATGGCGTGGTGTCTTTCTCTGAGGGGCTAGAAACCTTTGCCGCCGAATTGCGCGATGTTGAGCCAACTTTCTTCTTCTCTGTGCCGCGCCTGTGGGTAAAATTTAAAGCTGCTATTGACGCGAAGATTCCGCCAGAAGCGCAGGCAGGGTTTGGCGAAGCTGAAAAGGAGCAGATCAGAAAACAGCTGGGTTTAAATCAAGCGCGTATGGTCTTAACGGGTTCAGCACCTTGCCCACGCGATGTGCAAAATTGGTTTATCAATCTTGGCGTGGTACTGCGCGAAGGGTATTCCATGACCGAAAATTTCTGTGACGGTACTTTTTGGCTGTCTGACGAGCGGCCCCAAGCCGGTTGTGTCGGGGTGCCTTTAACTGGCGTTGAAATAAAAATTACCGACGATGAAGAAGTATGCTTTAAAAGTAATGGCTTGATGGTTGGCTATTACAAAAGCCCAGAAAAAACTGCCGAAGCGCTTATCGATGGCTGGTATCACACCGGCGATACTGGCAAGCTCGACGAAAACGGCAATCTGTGGATTACCGGCCGTATCAGCGAAGTGTTTAAAACCACCAAGGGCAAATTTATTCAGCCGATTAAACTCGAAGACGATTTCGGCTCTTTAGTTGAGCTTGAGCAAGTTTGCGTTTGTGGTCATGGTTTGGATCAGCCGCTGTTATTGGCGACCTTGTCTGAGCTTGGTAAAGGCTTGTCTGCGGATGAGCTCACTGCAAGCCTTAGCGCTTCGCTGGCGAAAATAAATGCCAAGCTAGCCGCTTATGAGCGGGTCAATCACGTTGTGATTACACCGGAGTGGACAATTATGAATGGTCTGCTCACACCTACCTTGAAGCTTAAGCGCAAAAGCATTATTGCGCATTTTAAAGATCAGATTGAAGCTAAGCATACTGACACTGTGGTGTTTATGTAGGCTCGATCTAGCTAGCCGCTAGTCGGCTTAAAGCAATAAAAAAGCGCCTTTCGGCGCTTTTTTATTGCTTGTGCTATTGGTGCTGGGCTTATGCGAGCGGGGGGTTACCTGGTAATTGCACCAAACCGTCGTCTAGCTTCAGCCAAGACAATTTAGACGCGCACCACATATGGCCTTGCAGCGTGGCAAGGTTGGGGTCTTCTAAGGTGCCCACTTTAATAAATAACATCTCGGGCATTTCGGCTAGCATGGAATACAGTGGCGTGCCGCAGTTGCCACAGAAGTGGCGCTTTACTGTGAGTCCGGCCTCACCTTTAACGGTGTAGACTTTGCTTGGACCGGTCATTGCGCAGTTAGCGGCGGGAAAGAAAGCAACCGTTGCAAAGGCGCTGCCAGAGGCGTACTGGCAGTCGCGGCAATGGCAGGCCATTACGCTGGCTGGCTCGCCTTCGCAGCTGTAGGTAAAATCACCGCAGGCACACTGGCCCTTATATTTGATGTCGCTCATGCCATTCTCCGGAAGGTCTGTTACTCGTCGATTAATTTGTTTAATTTCAGAATGAGGTGATTTATTTCACTGCGGGAATCGTCGGCGCTGCTTACAATGCCATTGAATAACAAGTGAGTGAGTTGCTCGGCAATAACATTGCTGTCTTCGCGCTTGGTGCCCGAGACGATGTCCCAGAGATAGTGTTCTATCGCGCCAAAGACGACATTGCGAATGAGGATTGGCGATACGGATTCGTCAATCTCACCGCTTTCTTTGCCTTCGCGCACCACGTTAATAACGACATTGGTATAGCGGCGATTGAAGTTGTGCACCTTTTCAAGTAATTCGGTATGCGAGCCGCGAGACTCATTGAGAATTACAGTGCAGAGATCGCAGTTATTGTGCAAAAACGACATGTGGGTATGAATTACATAGCGCAATTTATTTTGCGCGCCACTGATGGCGGCAGCCCCCGTTTCCATGGCGAGAGTGATCTCTTCATAGAAATTTTCGATTACTTTGGCCATTAAGGCGCGCTTACTTTTAAAGTAATGGAGCACCGTGCCTTCAACTACGCCCACCATGTCGGCTATTTCTGCAATGGTGGCGATTTCATAGCCGCGATTAATAAAGACTTGTCGCGCAGCGCTAATAATTTCAGTTTCGCGCTGTTCGCGCGAGAGTCGAGTGCGGGTGCTTGGCTTTTTTACTTTGCTCACTATGTATTTTTCTCTCGCTCTGGGTGCGAGGCCGGTTGCGTTATCACTCATCGCCATTGGCAATAAAATCCGCTTCTCGGCGCTCGCGAAAGGCATTGAGCCCTTCCTGAAAAGCCTTGCCACCGAAACTTTCGGTTTGCAATTTTTGCTCTAGCAGGAGCTGCTCGTTAAAGCTGTTTTGATAAGCGGCACGCAGCGACTCTTTGGTTCTGCGAACAGCGCCAGGAGATAATTTGGCCAGATTGGCCGCCAGTGCCGAAGCTTCTGTCATCAGCTCGCTATCGTCAATACTTTTCCAGATCATTCCTGCGCGCGCCGCATCGTCGGCGCTGAGCGCGTCGCCGGTTAAACACATGGCCAATGCTTGATTGTAATTTAGGCCTCTGCTCACCAGCCATGAGCAGCCCATGTCGGGAACGACACCCAGCTTGGGTACAAAGGGTAGTGAAAAATACGCAGACTTGGCAGCCAGTACAATGTCGCAATTTAATGCTAAGCCCACACCGGCGCCAATTGCTGGGCCATTTACCGCAGAAATCAGCGGAATGGGCATATTCATCATGTAATTGGCCAGCGGGTTATAGGTCTCTTCAATTGCCTTATTAACGTAGGCGTCGAGGGGGCCTTGCTGAGCCATAAAATTCTTAAGATTGCCGCCCGCGCAGAAAAATTTACCGTTGCCGGTTAATAGCACGGCGCGCACGGTGTCGCTGGCGACAGCATCGCGCAGAGCGTTTAGTAAGGCATTGGCCGATTCTTCGGTAATACTGTTGAACGAGGCGGGCTCATTCAGGGCGATAGTGCGAACGTGGTGCTGGTCGCTAATTTCAATCATGTACTTGCTCCGACTCGTTAGGTGCCGCTGTTAATGCGCGTGCTCGTAAATTGGCTTAGCGGCGCGGTGTTACGCAATCTATGCTGGCGTCGCCGAGCTGGTAGCCACCGTCGATGTCAAAAATAGTGCCGGTAACGTATTTGCCAAGATCGCTGCTCAAATAAATGGCGGCGCTGCCAATATCTTCAACTGAACCGAGGTAGCGGGTGGGGAGTGCGGCTACTAATTTTTCACCAGCGGCGGGGTCGGTGGCAAATAGGCGGGTTAAGCCTTCGGTTTCGGCGGTTAAACCAGGTGAAATGCCGTTAACCCGAATACCTGCTGGGCCCCATTCCATTGCTAAGGTTTTGAGCATGGCGTTAACACCGGCTTTAGCGGCGCACACATGGGTTTGCAGTGGGGTTGGATTCACGGCTTGGGGCGCGGTGATGGCAATAAAGCTGGCGCCGGGCTTGTTGCAGTGATCGTAGGCGGCGCGGAATACGTGATAGCTGCCAATAAGGTCGATATCAACAATGGTTTTAAAACCGTTGGGGCTAATATTGACTGCGGGGGCAAAGAAGTTGCCCGCAGCGCCAGCAATAACAATGTCGAGGCTGCCAAATTTAGCAACGGTGGCTTTAATCGCTTCATTAATGGCGTCGTAATCGCGAACGTCGGCGCTAACGGCCAAGGTTTCTAAGCCGCTAATCGCGGTAATTTCGGCAGCAGCTTTATTGGCTTTTTCTATGTCGCGGCCAACCACGCAGATTTTGGCGCCGTGTTTTGCCATTGATTTGGCAATGCCAAGGTTGATGCCGCTGGTGCCGCCAGAGATAAAAGCGACTTTTCCTTCAAGGGTATTTTCGTTAAACACTGGGGCCTTCCTTTTACGGTATGTAAGGGTTGTTTATCTTATAATTGAGTTTGGCTCAATTTTAATAGTACGCCAGCTAAAGCGTAAAATCCAGCTTGTAGGCCGCGCACTATCGGGTTTTTGCTCTGGCCGAGGCGCTTGCTGCGCTCGATTTCTGTCTGCATAAAAAGTTCTTATTGAGGGTTTTAGCCTCTGTTTCGTAGTGTTTTGGCGCAAAATATGGCGGTACTTTCAATATACCGGTTTGCGCACTTTTCTATTTGGCTACTTAGCGGTAGTGGGGTGAGTATACAAATATTGATATCGAGGTCAATATTGTCTATATTAACTCTTGCTCAATAGTGCTGAGTTTCCACTATTGCTGCGCTGCGGGGTCTTGGCTCCGTGCAGTGTTTTTTAGTAGTGCCCTTCCAGGTGCGATTTTTCCCCGTTTTTAGGAGCGGGGCTTTTTATTTAAGCGCGTGGAAGCAGTTTGGTGTCCGTTAAGGGAAGGTTGTTGTAAAGGGGTGTGCGACGGTGTCGCCCCCCTTTTTTTGTCGGTCATTTATTGCGGCTCAGCTAATAAGCTGGCTTTGAGCGTCACTTATTAAATTTTTTGAGTCTTTATCAATAGGTGAGTGATTGGCTGTAACTTTTTGATTTGTATTGGCTATATCTCTGCTGTAGGCGCTTTACGACACGTTTTTTGACGTTTGTTATAGCGAATGTAAATGCTTGCTATTGAGTATGACTCAATTGTAAGGTATAAATATTAATATCAACTAAGCACACTGGAAAATTCAATGTCTGCTGTACGAAGTTTCAAAAAAGTACTTGTCGCCAACCGTGGCGAAATTGCGATGCGGATTCTGCGCACGCTCAAGGATCTTGGGCTGCCTTCTGCTGTTCTCTATCATCGTCAAGAAATTGAAAGCCCTGCGCTCAGTTTTGCCGACGAGGCCTTTGAGGTCTTTGGCGATACACCGGTCAGCGCTTACCTTGATATTCCGCAGATTGTTGAGCTGTGCAAAAAGCACGGCGTCGATGCGGTGCATCCTGGTTATGGCTTTTTGGCTGAGAACGCGGCTTTTGTTCGCGCGCTAGACGCCGCGGGTGTTTGCTTTATAGGGCCGCGCCCAGAAGTGATGAACTTAATGGGCGACAAAATTGGCTCGCGCGACTTTGTTGCCGAGCGCGGTTTCCCTATCGCGCCTTCAGTTATAGATGATGGCGACGAAGACAAGCTGATTGCCAGCATTATCGAAATTGGCTTCCCAGTTTTGATTAAAGCCTCTGCTGGCGGCGGTGGTAAAGGTATGCAGATTGTTCGCGAAGCCGACGGCTTGCGTGACATCGTTGCGACCGCAAAAGTAGAAGCCCAGCGTTACTTTGGTGATCCGCGTGTATACGCAGAGCGCTACATCGAAAGCCCACGCCATATCGAAGTACAGGTATTAGGCGATGAGCACGGCAATTGCGTGCACTTGTGGGAGCGCGAGTGCTCTATTCAGCGCCGTTTCCAAAAGGTAATTGAAGAGACGCCGTCCCCCGCGCTGACCCCAGAGCTGCGCAAAGATATTTGCGAATCAGCAGTGGGTATCGCCAAGGCAACCAATTACACCGGTGCCGGTACCATCGAGTTTATTTTCGCCCCTAATGGCGATTACTACTTCTTGGAAATGAATACCCGTATTCAGGTAGAGCATCCCATTACCGAAATGGTTACTGGTGTTGATCTGGTTGCGGAGCAAGTGCGGATTGCCATGGGCCATCCCCTGAGCTACCGCCAAGAAGAGATTAAGCAGGTCGGTCATGCTATTGAATGCCGTATTTGCGCAGAAATTCCCGACGACGACTTTGCGCCTGCTGCGGGTAAGGTTCTCATGTTGCGTCCGCCAGTTGGCGAAGGCATGCGCTTTGACAGTGGCAGTTACGAAGGTCAAAAAGTCGGTACCGCCTTTGACTCTATGATCGCCAAGCTCATTGTTCACGCTGAAGATCGCGATGCGGCAATTGCCCGTGCCGGTGAGGCGCTAGAGCAGTTTGTATTGCTCGGTGTTGAGACTAATTCAGATTACCTTGGCCGCCTGCTTCGTCACCCCGCGTTTATTGCTGGCGAGACGAATACTGGTTTTATCAAAGACCACGCGGCTGACCTTGGGCCAGATGCGCTGAGTGCCGATTTGCAAACCGCTGTATTAGCTACGGCCGCGCTGAGTGATCGTCAATTTGTGGCAATGATGGATGAAGTGCCTTATCCATACCGCCTCATGAAAGAATGGAGAAACTGAGTTGAGATACACATTCAAAATTGGCGAAGAGCTGGTTAAAGTTGCGCCGCGCAGCATGGCCGATGAACTTATTTTGGCCATTGGCGAGCAGAATTGCCGCGTTGTTTTTGATCACGGCCGCGAAGGACGTTGCACCTTAACGCTAGACGGGCGCAGCTATGAGTCTTGGGTTGCTCGTGACGGTGACGACATCTATATCAAAATGGCTAGCCATTATTTCAAGGTTACCGCTGTTGATCCTCGCGCTGCGGCCTCCGGCGCCAGCGCTGGTGCTGGTGCTATTAGCGCACCAATGCCTGGCGTTGTGGTTGAAGTGCTGGTTGCCGAAGGCGACACCGTCGTTGAAGGCGATAAATTACTGACTATCGAAAGTATGAAATTGCAATCGACCGTTAGAGCGGCCTGTGACGGCGTTGTTGGACGTATACACGTGAGTGAAGGTTCCGAATTCAACAAAGACGATGTTCTTGTTGAAATTGAGAGCGAATAAATTCACTTCTGACATTCATTGATATCGGCTGGACTATCGCCATGCGTAGAATTCAATCGCGAGTTAACATTAACTCGCCAGAGTACCAAGAAAACCTTAAAGCTAACGAAGCGCGTTTGGGCGAGTTTCATCGCCGCCAAAACGCCGCTCGCCACGAGCGTCCCCAGCGGGATTTAGACCGCTTGGCGCGCCAAGGCAAAATGTTACCGCGCGAGCGTTTAGAAATGCTGCTCGATCCAGGCACGCCATTTTTGGAACTGTCTACCTTGGCGGCGGGCGAGCACTACGACGGCGATTCGCCATCGGCAAGCTGCATCACCGGTATTGGTATTGTCTGTGGCCGTGAAGTATTGATTCACGCCAACGACAGCACGGTAAAAGGTGGCGCTTGGTATCCAATGACAATCAAAAAGATTGTTCGCGCCATGGATATCGCCATTGAGAATCACCTGCCCGTTATTCACTTGTGCGACAGCGCCGGTGGTTTCTTGCCGCTGCAGTCTGAACTGTTTGGCGACAAATATTTTGCTGGTCGTATTTTCCGCAACCAAGCCATCCTCAGTAAGATGGGTTGCAAGCAGTTGTCATTAGTATTTGGTCACTGCACCGCGGGCGGTGCTTATGTACCGGCCTTAAGTGATTACAGCGTAATCGTTCGCGGCACCGGCGCAGTATTCCTCGGTGGGCCGCCATTAGTTAAAGCGGCAACCGGCGAAGAAGTCACGGTTGAAGAGCTGGGCGGTGCAGACATGCACACCTCTGTAAGTGGCACCTGCGATTACCCCGCAGACACCGAAGAAGAAGCCATTGCCATTGGTCGCGAGATCGTTGCCCAGTGGAGCAAAACCAAAAAATGGGATGCCCAGCAGCAGGCGCCGGAAGCACCGTATTACGACCCTAAAGAGTTGTACGGCATTATCCCAGCCAATATCAAAACTCAGTTCGACATGATGGAAGTGATTGCCCGTGTAGTCGATGGCAGCCGTTTCCACGAGTACCAGCCCGCCTACGGCAAAACCTTGATCTGCGGCTTTGCGCATATCTGGGGTTATAAAGTGGGCATTATCGGCAACAACGGTATTCTGTTTAACGACAGCTCTAAAAAGGCGTCGCACTTTATTCAGCTGTGTAACCAGAATAAAACGCCGCTGGTGTTCTTGCAGAATATCACCGGTTATATGGTTGGCCGCGAATACGAGCGCGAAGGTATTACCAAAGACGGCGCCAAAATGATCATGGTGCAAGCGGGTAGCGAAGTGCCTAAGTTCACTATTATGACCAATGGCTCTTACGGCGCTGGTAACTACGGCATGTGTGGTCGCGCTTTTGACAGCCGCTTCTTGTTCAGCTGGCCCAATAGCGAAATTTCGGTAATGGGTGGCGAGCAAGCAGCAAAAACTTTGGCGACCATTAAAACCACTCAGCTTGAGCGCGAAGGCAAAACCCTGAGCGATGAAGAGCGTGCAAAAATTTACAGCGATGTAACTGACGATTACGAGCATCAAAGTAGCGCTTACTACACTTCATCGTTAATTTGGGATGACGGCATTATTGATCCAGCCGATACCCGCAATGCACTGGGTATGGCGATTGCCACCGCGATGAATGCACCGATTGAAGATCCGCGTTACGGCGTATTGCGCATCTAAGCGCGTTTGCTAAGAATTGAGGAATAGTCATGACAAATTTATTTGAATTAGGTGAAGAGCATCAAGGCCTGCTAGACCACGCCGACCGTATTGCTAAGGATATGTTGTATCCATTAGCTGAGCGTATGGACAATGAAGAGTGGTGGCCGTCTGAGCTGTTTCCAAAATTAGGCGAACTCGGCCTGTTGGGCGTTACTGTTGCGCCTGAGTACGGCGGCGCCGGCATGGACTTCTTGTCTTGCGGCGTTATCGCCCAGGCGTTCTCGCGCTGGAACCACGCCCTAGGTTTGAGCTGGGTGGTTCACGACAATTTGTTCGCCAATAATATTTATGCAAACGCTAGCGAGTTTCTGAAAAAGAAATACCTGCCAGATGTCTGCGCCGGTACCAAGATTGGCGCTTTGGGTTTGACTGAGCCGGGTGCAGGTTCTGACGCGCTAGGTTCTATGCGCACCACTGCCCGTCAAGACGGCGATCACTACGTGTTGAACGGCAGCAAGATTTACATCACTAACGGCCCCGTTGCCGACGTGTTGTTGGTTTATGCAAAAACCGAAAAAGACGCAGGCTCAAAAGGCATCACTGCATTTTTGGTAGAGAAAGATTTCCCCGGTTTTAAAGTTGCACAGAAACTCACTAAAATGGGTTTCCGTGGCAGCCAAACTGCGGAATTGGTTTTTGAAGAGTGCCGCGTACCCGCAGAAAATATCGTGGGCGAATTAGGTCAGGGCCACCGCGTTGTCATGAGCGGTCTGGATCTTGAGCGCGCCATGATTAATCCAATTTGTGTCGGTATTGCCGAGCGGGCATTGGAATTGTCGGTAGATTACGCCAAAACCCGTCAGCAATTTGGTAAGCCTATTGCGAGCTTCCAAATGGTACAAAGCCGCTTGGCCGATATGTACGCCAATGTTGAAACCATGAAGCTGATGACCTACCGCGCACTGTCTGCCTGCCAAGGCGTTGCTCACGGCGAAGCTGGTCGTGGCGAGATTCACAAGCTGACGGCAGCGGCGATTATGTTTGTAGCCAACACTTTGAACAAAGTCCTCGACGACGGCGTGCAAGTACATGGCGGTAGCGGTTATATTTGGGAATCTGAAATAAACCGTCTGTTCCGCGCCACTAAGCTATTAGAGATTGGTGCCGGTACAACAGAAGTTCGTAAACTGATAATTGCCGGCGAACTACTCCGTTAAGAGTCGTAATCGGCTGAGATATTGCTAATGAAAAAGCCGCTGGTCGTACCGAGCGACGCTGAATTTGCCACTGCCCCGCTGCCTTTTAGCGGGGGCTCTTTTGCGGGCCAAGTGGTGTTGGTCAGTGGCGGCGGCAGCGGCATTGGTAAAGCCACTGCGTGGTTGTTTGCACGCCTTGGCGCCCACCTTATTATTACTGGACGCACCGAGCAAAAGCTCGTCGATACCGTTGCGGCATTGACAGACGCTGGTTTGTCGGCGAGTTACAAGCTTCAAGATATTCGTGATTACGAAGGCATTGCGGCGATGTACGAAGCCATATACGCCGAATTTGGTCGCCTCGATGTGCTCGTTAATAATGCGGGCGGCCAGTTCCCCCAATCGTCTATCGACTTCTCTAAAAACGGCTGGGATGCCGTGGTTAATAATAACCTCAATGGCAGCTGGTATATGATGCAACACGCTGCGCGCCAATGGCGCGACCGTGGCCTGCAGGGCAGCATTGTGAACATTGTCGCGGTTGTGCCGCGGGGTATGTGCGGCGGCGCTCACACTTGTGCGGCCCGCGCTGGGGTTATACACCTTTCAAAAACGGTGGCGGTGGAGTGGGCGGAATACAATATTCGCGTCAATTGCGTTGCCCCCGGTGTTATTTACAGCGAAGGCATGGGTGCCTACAGCCCCGAGGCCATGAGCGAGTTCGATAAGTCCAACCCTATGAAGCGCTTCGGTACACCTTGGGATATCGCCCAAGCTTGTGTGTATCTCGGTGGCCCTAGCGGCAGTTTCATTACCGGTGAAGTGCTCACCATTGATGGTGGTGGTCAGTTGTGGGGAGATTTGTGGATGCAGGGTAAGCCGGATTATTTTAAATAAAGTTTTGCCAGATAATTGGCAAAGGGGTGAGGCGCAAGCCTCACCCCTTTTTTTATGGATGGGCGCTTATTACCGCTTCGGCAATGCGTTTAATCGGTTCAACTTGATTCATGCTGTAAAAATGAATACCAGGTGCGCCGCCTTCCATCAGAATATGGCATAGCTCGCTGACGAACTCGGTACCAAATTCAATAATACTCTGCTGGTCGTCGCCATAGCCTTCTAATTTTTGGGTCAACCAACGCGGTATATCTGCACCGCAATTGCGAGAGAAACGCGCGAGATTGGCAAAATTAGTGATGGGCATAATGCCGGGATAAATCGGCTTTTCGATGCCGGCTTTTTCGCAGTCTTCTAAAAAGTAGAAGTAGGCATCGGCATTGAAAAAATACTGGGTGATGGCGCTATTGGCACCGGCATCCAATTTGTTTTTCAAAAAGTTGATGTCAGCTTGATAGCTTTTGGCATCGGGGTGAATCTCTGGATACGCCGCTACTTCAATCTGAAAGTGATCGCCGGTGTGCTTGCGAATAAACTCTACCAGCTCTCTGGCGTAAACCTGACGCGTTGCGCCCATGCCCGAGGGAATGTCGCCGCGCAGTGCAACAATGCGGTCGATGCCCGCATCTTTGTAGTCATTGAGCAGGGTCAGGATCTCTGATTCTTCATCGCCACCAAAAGACAAATGCGGCGCAACCGAGAGTCCTGCTTTTTTGGTTTCTAAAACAATCCCGCGGGTATTGTCGCGGGTCGAACCGCCAGCGCCATAAGTAACCGAGAAAAATTCGGGGTTTAAAGCCGCCAACTGGCTGCGGGTGTCTTTTAACTTCTCGCGACCGGCTTCGGTTTTAGGCGGGAAGAATTCAAAGCTATAGCGGTTTGCCATGATGTAATCCGTAGTGTGTTGGAAGCTTCGAGCTTTCCGTATTTATTAAAGCCGCTAGGCTAAATGCTAGACGGGAGATGGGAGACGCTACGACTTCGCGTTTTCCGTCTCCCGTAAAGCGTCTGCCGCCTTAGTATTTATAACTCTCTGGCTTAAACGGTCCTTCAACGGGCACACCGATGTAGTCTGCCTGAGTTTTGCTGAGCTGGGTCAGCACACCGCCGAAACCGGCAACCATGTGGGCGGCTACTTCTTCGTCTAATTTCTTGGGCAGTACTTCTACGGTAATGGCGTTAGCTTTGAAGTTAGCTTCTAAATCGGCGAAGCGACGCTCGTAAAGGTAAATTTGTGCCAGTACTTGGTTGGCAAAAGAACCGTCCATGATACGGCTTGGGTGGCCAGTGGCGTTGCCAAGGTTAACCAAGCGGCCTTCTGATAATAGAATCAAGTGATCGTTAGCGGCCTTGTTGCGGTAAACCAAGTGTACCTGTGGTTTAACTTCTTCCCACTCCCAGTTTTTGCGCATAAAGGCGGTGTCGATCTCATTGTCGAAGTGACCGATATTGCACACTACGCAGCCATTTTTCAGGGCTTTAAGCATATTGGAATCGCAAACATTGACGTTGCCAGTAGTGGTCACCAGCAGGTCGGTGTTGCCCAACACCAACGTGTTAACACAGGCTTCGCTGCCGTCGTTAACGCCGTTGTTGTAGGGTGAAACCACTTCGTAACCGTCCATGCAAGCTTGCATGGCGCAGATTGGATCGACTTCGCTGATCTTAACAATCATGCCTTCTTGGCGTAATGATGCTGCAGAACCTTTACCCACATCGCCGTAGCCAATGACCAATGCTTTTTTACCAGACAGCAGGTGATCGGTGCCGCGCTTGATCGCATCGTTCAGGCTGTGACGGCAGCCGTATTTGTTGTCGTTTTTAGACTTGGTTACCGAGTCGTTAACGTTGATCGCAGGTACTTTTAGTTCGCCCTTCGCCATCATTTCTTGTAGACGGTGAACACCGGTAGTGGTCTCTTCCGTGATGCCATGAATGCGGTCCATCATCTGCGGGTATTTCTGGTGAAGCAGGCCAGTCAAATCGCCGCCATCATCCAATACCATATTGGCATCCCAAGGCTGGCCATCTTTTAAAATAGTTTGCTCTAGGCACCACTCATACTCTTCTTCCGTTTCGCCTTTCCAAGCAAATACTGGAACACCAGCAGCGGCAATCGCAGCAGCGGCGTGATCTTGAGTAGAGAAAATATTGCACGACGACCAGCGCACTTCTGCACCGAGCTCGATTAAGGTTTCAATCAAAACCCCAGTTTGAATTGTCATGTGAATACAACCCAAAATCTTGGCGCCAGCCAATGGCTTGTCAGCGCCGTATTTTGAACGCATAGCCATCAGCGCAGGCATTTCGCCTTCGGCAATGCTGAGTTCTTTACGGCCCCAAGCGGCAAGGGAGATGTCGGCTACTTTGTAATCGGTGAAGGTGTTGCTCATGGTGTATACCTCTATAAGCTAAATGCTGGACGGGAGACGGGAGACGCAAAAGCGCTCATTCGGTACTCGCCCTAAGTCGGTTAATTAGTGCCGCCAGTTTCGCGAAAACGCGTTCAAGGGCTGGCTGCCAATTCTCTTGTTCGTTTATATAGCCTAGTTGTGTGGCTATAATTATTTGCGTTTCTAATTCTGCTAAGGATCCCCTAGCGATATACAGAAAGCGTAAAAAGTCTTTGTCTGATCCACGGGCGGCTCCCTCTGCGATATTGCTCGGAACACTAATTGCTGAGCGTCGCATCTGGCTGATAAGCCCGAATCGTTCATCTTGCGGAAACGCTGCACTGAATTCATAAACATGATGAACCAGCGCCACAGAGTCCTGCCAAACATCCATTCGTATATGTCGCCGCTCCATGGCAATCTCCAAATAGTTTTGAGCGGGTTTTACGCTTTTGCGTATACCGTCTCCCGTTCAGCCTCTCCCGCGCTACAGCGCCGCCTTCAACGCCTCCGCCCGATCCGTTTTCTCCCAGCTAAACGCCGTAGCAGTTTCTGATTTCTCTTCGCCGTTTTCTTTAAAGTTATAGGTCAACTCGTAAGGCTCGCGACCAAAGTGGCCGTAGGCGGCGGTGGGTTGGTACATGGGGTGAGCTAAGTCCAACATTTTGGTGATGCCGTAGGGGCGCAGGTCGAAGACTTCACGTACTGCGGCTACCAGTTTGGCGTCGCTGACTTTGCCGGTGCCAAAGGTGTTGATCGAAATCGAGGTGGGTTCGGCAACACCAATGGCATAGCTCACCTGAATTTCACAGCGGTCGGCAAGGCCGGCGGCAACGATATTTTTGGCAACATAACGGCCTGCATACGCCGCGCTGCGGTCAACCTTTGAGGGGTCTTTGCCCGAGAACGCGCCGCCACCATGACGGGCCATGCCGCCGTAGGTGTCTACAATAATTTTACGGCCGGTCAGGCCGCAATCGCCAACGGGGCCGCCAATCACGAATTTGCCGGTAGGGTTGATGTGGTACTGGGTGCCGGCGTGCAGTAGTTCAGTTGGAATCACGTTTTTAATGATTTCTTCGCGCACGGCTTCTTGCAGGTCTTTCTGTGAAATTTCTGGGTTGTGCTGGGTAGACAGTACAACGGCATCTACGGCAACGGGTAGGCCGTTTTCATAGCGCAGGGTGACCTGACTTTTCGCGTCTGGGCGCAACCATGAGAGCACGCGATTTTTGCGCAGGTAGGCCTGACGCTCTACTAAGCGGTGGGCGTAAAACAGCGGCGCGGGCATCAGCGACGGGGTTTCATTGGTGGCGTAGCCGAACATTAGACCTTGGTCGCCAGCGCCTTGATCTTCTGGGCGGGCGCGGTCAACGCCTTGGTTAATGTCTACCGACTGCTTGCCAATGGCGTTTAATACCGCGCAGCTGGCGCCGTCGAAGCCAACGTCTGAACTGTTGTAGCCAATGCCGGTGATTACGTCGCGAATGATGTCTTCTAAATCGACATAACAGGAGGTGGTCACTTCACCGGCAACAATCGCCATGCCAGTTTTTACTAGGGTCTCTACGGCTACGCGGGCGTGCTTATCGCGGGCGATAATTGCGTCGAGCACGGCGTCAGAAATCTGGTCGGCCATCTTGTCTGGATGTCCTTCAGACACCGACTCCGAGGTAAAAATACTGTATTCAGACATATTGGCAATCGTCCTTTGGTAATGGCCTGCGCGGTTTTACGCGCTGTGGCTCGGGGTGTGAAAAGTGTGGGGCTCGGCTTTAATAAATTGCCGAACCTGTACGCGAAATCCATTGAGCTGGGCGAGGTAGGCGGCGGCGCCGTCTTGCAAACCGCTGGCTACGGCCCACTCGCTTAAATCATCGGGTTCAAAACCCAGCCACAAATCGCCGCAGGCGTCACGGGCCCAGCTTTGATCGTGGCGGCACAAATCGGTAACGCAAAATAAGCCGCCGGGCTTTAATAAGCGCGCGGCGTCTTTAAAAATATCGGCCGGCGAAGGCACGTGGTGTAGCACCATATTGCACACCACGCAGTCGGCACTATTGGGCGCTAACTGGGCATCGCGGCTGTCGCCCAGCACCATGGCTACGTTGCCAAGGCCCTGTTGGTTTACAAACTCGCCCGCGCGCTTGAGCATGGCCTCGGCATTATCCACCGCCACTACCTTGGCATAGCGAGGTGACAGTTCGGCTAAAAAAGCGCCTTCGCCTGGGCCAATCTCAATAGCGAGCTCACCGCCCTGAGGTTGGCTGCTGCGTAGTAATTCCATGCAACTGTGGCCGTATACATTAAAGGCCACCATCTGTTCTTGCTGCTCGCCAAATTCGCTGGCGTGTTCGGCAAAAAAGGCCCGCGAGCGTTCGGCGCGCTCTACGTAGACTTGCTCTAGGCGCTGTTGCTGGTCGAGGTCTAGCTGCATGAGGTCGGCGCTGCTGAGCAGGGCGTCGTGCAGAGGCGCTAAATCGGCGATCGCGGCGGTGTAAGTGCGCCGATAAAATAGGCTATTGCCTTCTCTGCGCTTGGTAATTAAGCCCGCGGTGGTTAGGGTTTTAAGGTGGTGACTCATCCCTGACTGCCGGCAATCGAGAATGTGGCAAAGCTCTTGAACCGAGTAGGCGTCGCGACTCAATACCCGCAAAACTTGCAGGCGCAGCATATCGCCGCCGGCTTTGCAGAGTTGCAATAGGGCATCGTTGCTCGCAGTTATTGCGGTGCTGAGTGGGCTCGCTGAGTTCATGCCGCGCAGTGTAGCAGGATTTTTATCTATATCAAAATATATTGATATAGTTCTCGTCTGGGCTGCGCGTCAGTTTTGCTGGCTGTTTTACGGCTTGGCCGTTGCGAGCGTTAGCGAATGGCTGAATTTAATTCAAAACTGCTGTTTACGCCGTCGCCGAGCAATTGCTCGATGACTGGCATCGCTTGCTCTAGCTGAGCGGCGAGTTGCCACGGCGGATTAATAACAAACATGGCGCTGCCAAACATGCCGTGTTCACCCGCGGGGGCTTGCACGGTGAGCTTGATGTGCAGGTAATTGTCGGGTGACAGAGCTTTTAGGCGGCGGCCAAGATCCTTGGATTCCTCGCGAGGAATCAAGGGATACCACAGCGCGTAAACGCCATTGGCGAAACGGCGCTGGCTGTCTTTGAGCGCGGCGATGACATTGCGGTAGTCATTTTTGTCTTCGTAGGGCGGGTCGATTAACACCAGCGCCCGTTTGCTGGGGGGTGGCAACAGGGCTTTTAAGCCAGCAAAACCGTCGCTCTCGCTGATGCGCGCGCTGTGGTGAAAACGCTTGCGCAGGTTTTCGTGATCGTTAGGGTGCAGCTCAAATAGATGGGCCTTGTCTTGCTCGCGCAACATTTGCAGGGCAATGGCGGGCGAGCCGGGGTAGCCCTCGGCCTCGCCTTTACAGCAAGCCTCAATAATATCGAGGTAGTGCTGCAGGGGCGCGGGGAATTCGCTGCTTGCTGCCGCGGCGCGCAATTTGGCAATGCCGCTGTCAAACTCGCGGTTTTGGGCGCTAAACGCGCTGCCAAAATGGTAAAAACCGGCGCCCGCGTGGGTGTCGATATACGACACCCCAGTGGGCTTTTGCTGTAAGTAATCTAGGCACAAAACCTGAACTAGGTGTTTGAGCACGTCGGCATGGTTGCCAGCGTGAAAGCCGTGACGGTAGCTGAGCATGATAATAAATCTCGGTTGTTGCTCTGAAAAAGCTCAGCGTTATTTATGGTAATCGACGCAGGTTTTAACTTCGTTGGCGGCGCCGAGAATAACCGGCACCCGCTGGTGAATATGCTCGGGTTGAATGTCGAGTATTTTACCTTCGGGGGTCCACACTTCGCCGCCCGCTTGCTCAACCAAAAAGCCCATGGGGTTGGCTTCGTACATTAAACGCAATTTGCCCGCTTGCTCTGGCTTGCGGCTGTCCCAGGGGTAGGTGAATAAGCCGCCGCGACACAGAATGCGGTGTACATCGGCGACCATTGCTGCAACCCAGCGCATATTAAAATCTTTGCCCCGCGGGCCGTCTTTGCCGGCAATTAGGTCGCTAATATAGCTTTGCATGCCGGCCGTCCAGTGGCGCTGGTTAGACATATTAATGGAAAACTCTTTGGCGTCGGCGGGAATGTTAACCTCGGCGTCAGTGAGCAGATAGGTGTTGCTGTCTTGGTCTAGGGTGAACATGGTCACGCCGTTGCCGGTGCTGAGTACCAGCATGACCGAGGGGCCATACAGCACATAACCTGCTGCAGCTTGATTGCGGCCGGGCTGTAAAAAATCCTGCTCGCACACTGGCGCGCTGCCAGTGTGGGGCAGCACCGAGAAGATGGTGCCGACCATGCTGTTAATGTCGATATTCGATGAGCCATCAAGGGGGTCGAAGGTAACTAAATAGCGACCATCGGTGTGGCAGGGCAGTACATCGGTTTCTTCTTCAGAGGCCACGCCCCGCACGGCGGGCAGTGTGGCTAGCGCGTCTTTGATTAAATCGTTGGCGATAACGTCGAGCTTTTTTTGGTCTTCGCCCTGCACATTTTCAGCGCCGGCAGCGCCGAGTATTCCGGCCAGTGCGCCCTTTGCTAAGGCTTGGCTAATGGTCACGCTGACCTCGGCTAAACCTAAAATAACAGTTTGAAGGTCGGCGGTAACATGGTGTTGGGCAAGAAACTCGGGAAGGGTATATCTGCTCATGCAAGGCATTCCGGTAGCGGGCGACAGCGATCTATTATGCCACCGGCCTGCGCTAGAAGACAGTGAATGGCGCGGCGGCTGGGCTTTGCATTCGGTTTTACAGTGTTTTAAGTTATAGCTTTAGTTCGCAACTAGAAATAAGTGAGATCAATTGTTCACGGTCGACACGGAGGTCGCCATGAAATACTCCCTTGCGCTATTGGGTATCTTTTTAGTAATGAGCCACTCGGCTCGCGCCGCCGATTGGAAAGCATGCCGAGCGCGCAAAGTTGAAGTGGTGCGCCTAGAGCAGGCGCTGGGCGCTGGTAAAAAGCTCAAAGGCTACGCCAGCGGCACCGCCATGAAAAAGGCGCGGCGCAGCAAAGAAGATTGGCTGTGGAAGCACTGCCGCAGCTATTCACGGCGGTTGCGAGATGTTGAGCGGGACATGATGTAAGGCGCGAGTGCTTTGCGATTGTGGGCGTGTCGTGGCAAGCTGATTTCTGGATTCCGCCACGTGATGATGTTTATGTCTCTTTCCAAGTCTCGGTCAATGCTCTATTTGCGTCCTTTATTGGTGCTGCAGTGTGTCGCCTTGCTGCTATTGGGCGTGACGCCGGCCTACGCCAGCGACCCAGTCATTGTACCAGAGGCGGCAAGCGGCTTTAGAGACAGCCCAACGGTTTACGCGAAGTCGGCCATGGCGGTTACTGCCAACCCCTATGCAAGCGAAGCCGCTGTAAAAATTCTGCGTCAAGGCGGCTCAGCCATCGACGCCGGCATTGCCGCGCAGCTGGTTTTGGGTTTGGTTGAGCCCCAGTCTTCTGGTATTGGCGGCGGCGCGTTTATGCTGCACTGGGATGCCAAGCACAATCAGTTAAGTAGCTGGGATGGCCGCGAAACTGCGCCACAAGCGATAGATGACCGGTACTTTTTGAACGCTGATGGCAGCGAGATGGGTTTTTTTGAGGCGGTTATTGGCGGTCACTCGGTTGGGGTGCCCGGTGTTGTTGCGATGCTAGAGGCAGCGCACAGGGAGTTCGGTAAATTACCGTGGACGAATCTATTTACACCCGCAATTGAGTTGGCTGAGGCCGGCTTTATTATTTCGCCACGTCTGCATACTTTGCTTAAAGAAATGCCCAAGGTTGCGGTAAACCCCGCGATTAGCGCGTATTTTTTTGACGAGCAACTTCAGCCAAAGGCCATTGGCAGCCGTTTAGCCAATCCCGCCTATGCACAGACCTTACGACTGTTGGCAAAAGAAGGTAGTCACGCTTTTTATCGCGGCGCTATTGCCCATGATATTGTCGCCGCGGTGGCGAAGGACCCGAATCGGGCTGGACGGCTGAGCCTTGCGGATTTAAAACAATACCATGCAGTGCGTCGGCCGGCGGTGTGCGCGCCCTTTCGAGTTTACCAAGTGTGCGGCGCGCCGCCGCCATCGTCGGGTGGCACCACGGTGCTAGCTATTCTAGGCATGCTTGATGCGTTTGAGGCCCGCAGTGGTGCATTGAAGGGGGCTGGGTTTATGCACGGCTTTATCGAGGCCTCTAGGCTCGCTTTTGCCGACCGCAATCGCTACGTTGCCGACCCTGATTTTGTTGCGGTGCCCAGCGCGGGCTTGTTTGATTCACACTACTTAAAACAGCGCGCCGATCTGATCCAAAACACGCGCCTTGCGGTGGTTGAGGCCGGCGTTCCGCCCGATGCGCCTAAGCGTAGCGACAGCCGCTCACCGGAGCTACCGTCGACCAGCCACTTTAGTATTGTCGACGCCGATGGCAATGTGATGAGTATGACAACGAGCATCGAAACCGCCTTTGGCTCACGGGTTTTTGTCGGTGGCTTTTTACTAAACAATCAATTGACCGATTTTTCTTTTAGCCCCAAAGACGCTGACGGCAGCAAAATAGCCAATCGCATTCAGCCGGGTAAACGTCCGCGCTCGTCAATGTCGCCAATGATTGTGTTTAAAAATAATCGTCCGGTGTTGGCGATTGGCTCGCCCGGCGGCGCGCGGATTATTGATTATGTGGCAGGCAGTCTTTACCACGTATTGGCAGAGGGAGACACGATTAGCGCCGCCATTGCGCGGGGGCATATCGTTGCGATGGGCGACACCTTGGAGCTGGAAAGCGGTCGCTTCAAAACCGGCGATAAAAAGCAGCTCAACAAGCTCGGCCATCAATTTCGTGAGCGCGACCAAACCAGCGGCCTGCACGGAATTGTGATTAAAAAATCTGGCTTGGAAGGCGCCGCCGACCCGCGCCGCGAGGGGCAGGCGCTCGGGTTTTAAATGTCGCTATACAATGCATTCTTTATGTAACCTCATTCTGAACTTGATTCAGAATCCAGTGCCGCTGATGTAGTTCACGGTCGCCCCACCAGATGCTGGATCAAGTCCAGCATGACGGGTTTAATTGTACTCCTGCAAATACATCAACTAATCTGATCTATTAACCCAGAATTTTGCGCTTTTCTATCAATGAAATGCTTCTATACTTGGCTCATTGAATTTAGCGAGGGAGCCGCAATGTCTGTTAAGAACACCCCAAACCGTTACGGTTGGCTGAGCATCGCTTTGCACTGGAGCATGGCGCTGGCGGTGGTCGGGATGTTTGCGCTGGGGGTGTGGATGCGTGAGCTGTCCTATTACGACCCTTGGTATAAAGACGGGCCGGCGCTTCATAAAAGTATTGGCATCGTGTTGTTTGGCTTGCTTATTGTGCGCACGGTTTGGCGCAATGTGAATATGCGGCCTAACGATGACCCAGCCTTAAAAGTATGGGAACGAATTAGCGCTCACCTCACCCACATTGCGCTGTATGCCGTGATGTTTGCGCTGATGATTGCCGGCTATTTGATCTCGACCGCCGATGGTCGCGCCATTGAGGTGTTCGGCTGGTTTAGCGTGCCCGCCACCTTGCACGATTTGCCAGAGCAAGAAGACATTGCCGGTGAGATTCACGAAATTTTGGCGTGGTGTTTGATTTTGCTGGCCAGCGTTCACGCCTTGGCAGCCTTAAAACACCATTTTATTAACCGCGACTCGACCTTGCTCAAAATGCTGGGCCGTGACGCAGCACTTCACCCCGCACCATCAACTATCAAAAAGGAAGCGAAGGAATGAAACGTTTAATTGCGATTGGTTTTACTGCCTTACTCGGCTTTAGCGGCGCCCTGCAGGCCACGGAATACAAAATTGATAACGCTGGCGCGCACGCTTTTATTAATTTCAAAATTAAGCACTTGGGCTATAGCTGGTTATATGGCCGCTTCAATGATTTTGAGGGGCGCTTTAATTACGACCCAGCCAAACCCGATGAGTCGTCAGTGGACGTGACGATTAAAACCGCCAGCGTTGACAGCAACCACGCCGAGCGCGATAAGCATTTGCGCGGTAAAGATTTCTTGGCGGTAGATAAATTTCCCACCGCCAGCTTTAAAAGCTCAAGCTTTAAATCGTTGGGCGATGGCAAGGCCGAGCTGAAAGGCACTTTAACCTTGCACGGCGTAAGCAAACCGGTGACCATCGCTGTAAGCGAGATTGGTGGCGGTAAAGATCCTTGGGGCGGCTACCGTCAAGGTTTTCACGGCACAACTCAAATTGCTTTAAAGGACTTTGGGATTGATTTTGATCTTGGCCCTGCATCACAAATTGTGGAGCTGACTTTGGATGTAGAAGGCATTGCCCAATCAATGATGTAAACCGATTGAACTTTTTTAGCGTAGTAGTACTCGAAGATTAGGAATTACCCTCATTCAGTCTCAAATTTTTGGGCCGCTTATAGCGGCCCTTTTTTATGCCTAGAGTTTATAGCGCTATTTTTCGTTTTTGGGTAAGTATTTTAGCAGCGCGGTATCGGCGGTGAATTGTGCATCGAGTAGCGAGATTAAGGCGTAGACACCCATCAGCTTGCGCATCACGTATAAGAAATCCTTGGGCGGCAGCGCAAAATACTTGCTGATTGACGCGGCTATCGCACGTTTGGCAATGCGTTTAGGTAGGCCGCTGTCGCGCCAGTGATACTGACCGTTGGCGTTTACTGCGCAGGCCGGCACACTAGCATCGGGAGTGCGCAGGGGCTCGGCGATATCAATGCCAATATCGACAAAATTGTCGAGTACGGTTTGCGGGAAGTGGGCTTTCATAAAGCCCAAACTTAGCGATTTGGCTAAAAACTGCGGCCTATCCCGCTGGTAGGCGGCAATCATCATGGCGCAGAACTCATTGGCAAAGGTGTCGGGTAGCATTCGCATCGCGCCAAAGTCGAGTAGTACTAATTTATCGCTCTCGCCCTTTGGGTCTATGCGCACTCTAAAATTGCCAAAATTGGGGTCGGTTTGCATGCGTCGCCACTGAAATAGCTCAGTGAGAAAAACATCTAATACCGCGCTGCCCAAACGGTCGCGACGGGCTTGGGCTAGGGCGGCCACCGCAGCGGAGTTCACTGAGTCGGCGGCTTCGTAGCTCATGGTTAGGACTCGCCGCGTAGAGAAGGCGGGGTAACTTTTGGGTACCACAAAGCGATCATCGCCAGCGAGCGACTTGCCGACAAAATCTAAATCCCTGCGCTCTTGTTCGTAGTCCACTTCTTTGTGCAGCAATAGCCGAATATCGCCAAACCAGTCATCGATATTGCGGGTGCTGCTCAGCAGGCGGGAGATTTTTAGCAAACGCAGCACGGCATTAAAATCGGCGTCGATGGTGTCTTCCACGCCGGGGTATTGCACTTTTATACACAGCGCTTCGCCGCTCTTTCGCAAAACTGCGCGGTGTACTTGGCCCAGCGAAGCGGCTGCGAGTGGTTCTGGGTCTATTTCTAATTCAGCTAAGGCGTTGGCACCCAGCTCTTTCTGTAAAACTTTAGCAATGACCGGCCACGCCATGGCTTGGGTATTGTCTTCTAAATTGTGCAGGGCGTCGGCAACCTCGGGCGGCATCATATAGTCGCCATAGGTGGCCATCATCTGGCCAATTTTGACGACGCTGCCCTTTAAGCGCCCCAGCTCGCTAACAAAGAAGTCGATATTTTCGGTGCGTTTGGCCAGCGCCGCGTCATCGTTGCCGCTCACTCGTTGCCACATACTCTGGCGCAGCGCACGGCTGCCATAACGCAGGCCAAGGGTAGAGAGTGCAAGGCGACGGCCAAAAGCACCAGTTTTAAGCTGGTGAAGCGGTTTATCTGGTGGTTGAGTACTCATGTTTGCCATTGTAATGAATGCGCGTGTTTAACGCAGCATACGCTGCAGCAATGCGGCCTTTTTATTGGCGCCAGCTATTTGGCATAGCTTAAGCATTAGATTTGGCAATAGCGCAGATGACGCTAATGTCCCTGCTTGTCATACTGAGGCTTGGCGGCAGTCTGATTTTATTCTTTTGGGTAATCGCGATGAAATTTTTAAAAAGCCTGACCTTGATCGGCCCTGGCTTTGTGGTGGCAGCAACGGGACTTGGGGCCGGCGATTTAGTGGCCGCGGCGGTGTCTGGCGCCAGTCTTGGCGCGTCCATTATGTGGGCAGTGGTGTTTGGCGCCGTGATTAAACTGGCATTGAATGAGGGCTTGGCGCGCTGGCAGTTGTGTACAGGCCAAAGTGTGTTGCGGGGCTGGGCAGTGTATTTGCCGCGCTGGGTTAACGCTTATTTTTTCTTATACTTGTTGCTCTGGGGGTTTTTGGTAGGCGCCGCTTTAATGGCGGCCTGTGGCCTTGCTGCCAATGCGCTATTACCGCAATTGTCGGTGAATGCCTGGGCGTTTATACATTCTTTGTTGGCCCTCATTTTAGTGTTATTTGGTCGCTACAGCTTTTTTGAGCAGGCGATGAAGGTCTTAATTTTATTGATGTTTACCACCGTGATGGCGGCGGTATTTAGCTTGGATTTATCCGCGCTTAGCTTTAGCCAATCGCTGCTGGTCGACTCTGGAAATAAAGCCCACGGCCGTTTGGTGCTGGCGGTTATTGGCGGTGTTGGTGGCAGCGTCACCTTGCTGTGTTACGGCTATTGGATGGCTGAAAAGGGGTGGCATGACCGCAGTGCGCTGCCCTTGGCGCGAATTGATTTGGGGGTGGCCTATGCGATTACCGCACTATTTGGCGTGGGCATCATGGTGTTGGCGGCTAAAGCTGCACCCGCCTCGGTGCAGGGCAGTCAAATTTTACCAGCCATGGCTGATGAGTTAGGTCGCACCTTACATCCGCTGTTTCGAAATGTGTTTTTGATTGGGGTGTGGGCCGCCGTATTTAGCTCGATGCTCGGGGTGTGGCAGGGTGTGCCCTATTTGTTTGCTGACGTACTGAGAAACTGGCAGCAACGCGGTGGTCATAAGGATGTTGAGGCGCCGCTAGAATCTAATAGTCCATTCTATCGCGGATTTTTGGCGTACTTGGCCCTGCCGCCCATGTTGTTATTATTAATGAGTAAGCCGGTGTGGCTGGTGATGTTGTATGCGGTTACGGGTGCGTTTTTTATGCCGTTTCTTGCACTTACGTTGCTCTATTTGAATAATCGTATTATTGCTAAAGGGCAGGGCTACGGCGTAATTAGCAACATGATGATGGGTATAGCACTGCTGATATTCAGTGTCTTGGGTGTGCAGCATTTCTTTTTTTAAGCATTATAGGGCGCGCTGGAGACTTGCGTTTAATCCCAGTCATCGCCGTAGTCGTGTAGTAGTTCTTCGCCAGCGGCAATGTCGCGCAGGGCAACAACGCTATAGTCATCGTAGTAAATCACATTAGCAGACTTGCTGTGGTTGATGTATTTCAGTGTGCAGGTAACGTCGATTAAGCGGCCGTCTGGCAGGGTAAGGGTGTGTAAACCGGCGGTGTGCGCCGGTTTGGTTTTGCAAATGCCTAAGAGGAAACCGCCGCAAATGTCGCGGCGGGCAAACAGGCCGCGACCGTGAATCTTGCTACTCGCCACTCGGTAGTATTTAGTCATTCTTCCTACCTGACTTGCTGTTCTAAATAGTTACTCGGCGAGCATCGCCATTAATGCCGCCCAGCTAACTTTATCAGCATTGGCATTGTAGGCCAGCGGCATCTTGGTTTTTTCGCCAATCGCGGTGGAGCTGGGGTTGGTGAAGCTATGAACCACGCCTGGAAAACTTAATAATTGTAAATCAACGCCAGCGGTGCTCATTTCTTCAACAAAGGCGCCAACTTGGGCGGGTGGCACCATGGGATCGGCGCCGCCGGTGGCAACCAATATTTTTGCCTTTACGGTATTAGGCTCGGCCTTGGCTTCCGTGCCTAGGCTGCCGTGGAAACTGGCTACCCCTGCCAAATCAAGTCCGCGCCGCGCTTGGTTCAATACCACTGCGCCGCCAAAACAATAGCCAATGGCGTAAAGCTTGTTAGCTGAAACATGAGGCTGTTTACGTAAAATGGCCAGTGCGGCATCAAAGCGGGCATTCATTTTTTCTGGTTCTGCCAAGGCGGCGTTCATAAAGCTCATGGCATCTTTGGGGTGTTCGGTACTCTTGCCCGTGCCATACATATCCACGGCAATTGCTGGGTAACCGGCTTCGGCCAACTGCTTGGCGCGGCCGCGGGCGTAGTCGTTAAGGCCCCACCACTCATGCACCACGACCACCGCAGGGCCGGACTTGCTTGCTGTTGAGTCGTGGTATAGCACTGCCGAGCCGAGCTTGTTGGGCAGGCTTAATTTGGTTTCGATAATCTCGGCATGCAGTGCCGAGCTGCACAATATTAGGGCGCTGATCCATGCAATTATTTTCATCTGATTCTCCTTGAGTGGCTGGATTAAGACAGAGTGATACGGAATATAACGCTTATTTGATGACAGGGGATAGGTGAGCTTGTGTCTAGCGCCACCCTTAGGGTTTGCGGGGTTGGCGCTGAGGGGCGAGGTTAAGCAATCGCAATGAGTTTCTGGTATTTCTCCATTAGTTGGTCTTCGGTTTCCATAAAGGCCGGATCTAAAGGGATGCAGTCAACTGGGCATACCTGCTGACATTGGGGCTCGTCGAAATGGCCCACGCATTCGGTGCAGCGATTGGGGTCAATTTCGTAGATACTGTTACCCTGATAAATGGCCTCATTTGGGCATTCGGGTTCGCACACATCGCAGTTAATACATTCGTCGGTAATAATCAGTGCCATAGCAGACTCATTTGCGGGCGGGGAAACGCGCGTTTAACGCTGCGCTGACGTTGTCGGGTACAAAGCGCGATACATCGCCGCCCATGCTGGCGATTTCCCGCAGTAGTGAAGACGACACATAAGACAGGGATTCGCCGGGGGTTAAAAACACGGTTTCGATACCTGGCGCCAAGGAGCGGTTCATATTGGCCAATTGCAGCTCATACTCATAGTCGGCCACGGTGCGAACTCCGCGCAGAATAATACTGCAATTTTGGGCCTTAGCGAGCTCTACGGTTAAGCCAGTAAAACTGCATACCTCAATATTGGGGACGTGGGCCAGCGCTTGTTTGCACAAATCCATGCGTTCTTTTAGGGCAAACATGGGCACTTTCTTTTCGCTATTGGCCACGGCAATAACCACTGTGTCAAACAGCTTACAGGCGCGCTCAACTAAATCGATATGGCCGCGGGTAATAGGGTCGAAAGTGCCGGGGTAAATAATACGTTTCATGGCTCACCGAATCTGCGAGGGGTTGGCATGTCGACACCAATATTGCTTGGGTCAACGGCGTTGGGGAATTTTAACGCATTAATCATGACGATCATAATTTGAGCATAAATACGGTGTGGTATGTATCGAAAAGCGGGGGATAAGGTCTGTTTAAGATGGTAATGGTGGTTGCTTAGCGCCCAGCATTAAACGTATTGCAAATCGGTTTTCTTGGGCGAGGTTGACGTAGCTGCATATTTTTAACGTGACGCGCAACGGCATGAGGCACTCTGCCGCGGCGCAGCCATTCAAATTTAGGGCTAAATCCCTGTATTTTCAAAAAACCGCATCTTTGGTTTGTCGGCAATCATTTCGGCAAGCTTGGTGAACACACCGGTTTCTGCTCGCCAGTTAAAATAGTTTTGGTAGGCCTCACGGCTTTCCCATGTTTCGTACACCGCAAAGCTGTTTGGGTTATCGAGATCGCAGAGCACATCGAGTTGAATGAAACCGCTGTAGCGTCGAGTGTCGGGTAAAATTTCAGCGAAATACGCTTTGACTGTATCGGCCTTACCGTCTGCTGCATCGAACTCAAGAATGACTTGGACTGCCATATTATTCTCCTTCCTGAAGTGAGTGGTTTTTTGCCTACTTAGGCCATTCGTTATATGTAAGGCTAATGATCATACTGGGCGCCTAGGGTTTTGCACAAGTCTGCTTATTACACTGCCATGGCGCTTACCCTAAGTACAAACCCTTTGAATTGTGCAAATAGTTGTCGTCGGCGCTAGCTCAGCTATTGTCGATGCGGGCAAAGGCGCGGTTGAGTTGGGCGACTGTGCGTTTTTGTTTGGGGCGAGGGAACCCGATTTAATCTAGCGCATACCCCGTAATGTGGCGGATCTTTGTATTCCTGCAATTAGCTGGCGAAATTTTTCAATCAATTAAAAAGGTGTTGTATGGATGCCTAATGATCATCATGAAAGTCCCGAAATTTATTCCCTCGGTAAGCGTTAGCGTGCACTACAAATTAAGACAGAGTGTAATACTTTTTATTGCGCACTACGGATTCGATGATCCGTACAATTACTAGCTATAAGTACTTCCTAGGAAGCACATACTCACATCTCACACAAATTGTTAAATAAAGGGATTGTTGAGCATGGCTGTTCACCGGAATTACTTATATGGAATCTTGGCTAGCACGCTCATATGGTCAAGCACCTCATTCGGTCAAACAAGCGATACTTTTGACGTTAATATTACTATCGAAGATAGTTGTGAGCTGACAACTCCAGCCACTGATATGAGCTTCGGTACGGTTCAACTGCTTAATACCGCATACACGGCGACGTCGACAGTATCTGTTACTTGCACCACTGATGCCGCTTACGACCTTGCGCTGGATCAAGGTGGAAACGACAGCGCTACAACACGTCGTATGGCCGACGTTGGCGCAACTAATTTTGTCAGTTATCGCCTATACAGTGATTCAGGGCACAGTGCTTTATGGGGCGATGGCACTACTTTTGGTAGTGTTAAGGCTGGTACCGGTACCGGCATCGAGCAGGATATAACGGTATATGGGCGCGTTGAAGCGGGCGACAACGCTACTACCCCGCCTGCGGGCACGTATTCTGATACAGTTACGGTTTCTGTAACTTTCTAAGTAATATATGGCCCCTTATTTATGCACCGTTTACTGTCTGCTGTTTGGTTCTCGTTGCGGTTACATCACTTCCTCGGGCTGATTCTTGCGCTGACAATTTTGCCAACATTCGCTGCCGGCTTAGGGGTTGCTCCTACGTTACTGGAGTTCACGCCCCAAGAGGTGGCTAAGGGTTTGACTTTGCGTAATTCCGGCACCACTGCATTGCGAGCACAAGTGCGAATTTTTAGGTGGCAGCAGCAGAATGGCAAGGATGTGCTCGCGCCCTCTGCGGCACTGGTAGCCAGTCCGCCATTTTTAAATATCGCCCCAGGCGGTCGGCAGATGGTACGAATTATCCAGCGCGGCGGAATAGCGCCAGACACGCTCGCCGGCGAACGCAGTTTTCGTATTTTAGTGGATGAATTACCGGCCCCGCCCGTTGACGAAACGGGGGTTAACAGCCTGGCCGGCGCACAACCGGGTCTTAATTTTTTGCTGCGTTTTTCTGTCCCAGTATTTATTGCTTCACCTTTAGATGGCGCGGGCGCCAAGCTCAGCTGGCGCTTGCAACATACTGAGGCAGGCTTGCAATTAGTAACGGACAATACCGGCGGTAGCCGCGCCCAGATTACAGATCTCAAACTGATGAGTAGCGAAGGTCGGGTACTCTACGAACATAAAGGCCTCGCAGGTTACGTGCTATCGGGGAATTCGCGGCTCTGGCCTTTCAGCTTGCCAAGCCGCGTGGCTACAGCGACGGAAATAAGGATGCAAGTCAATGGTCAGCCCACTCGGCACCCTTTGTCGCCAGCTGACATTACTGATTAGCTGCGCGCTGGCATCGGTTTGGGTTAGCGCTGACCTTTCCCCTACGCCTATTTTAACAACTGACGGCGGCATAATACTTCTCGACGGGCCTGTTATGCCTAGCAGCCAAGAGCCACTTTATCTTGAAGTGGTTCTCAATATGGTGCCCACTCGCTATATTCTGCAGGTGATGCCGCTTAATGGTTCCTTTTATGTACTGCCGCAGCATCTTGCCGTGATCGGTATAGCGTTGAGCAAGCCATCAGAGGAGCAGTACCTAGCACTAGATTCAATCCCCGATCTTAATTACCGCTACGACGTATCACAGCAACAATTGCACCTTACGGTCGCGTCTCATCTGCTCAATATGAGCCGACAGTCTTATCACAACGACCGTAGTCGTACACTTCAAGCACAGGCTAGTCTTGGTGCTCTACTCAATTACGATATGTACATGACGCTAGATGAGCGCGGTGAATACAGTCTCGCGGCTAGCACCGCCATGCGCGCCTTTGTTGCCAATAATGTAGTGGAGAATACCAGCTTATTACGGGCCGCCAGTAGTGGCGACAATGAAAGTTATACTCGCCTAGATACACATTGGACTTGGTCCTCTCAGGACGATCTAGTCACCGTAACAGCGGGAGACTTTGTCAGTGGCGGCCTGTCGTGGACCCGAGCGACGCGACTAGGCGGCGTCCAATTGCGACGTAATTTCGCTCTTCAGCCAGAATTGGTTACGCAACCGCTGCCTGCATTTTTTGGCGAGGCAGCGTTGCCCTCGCAAGTTGAGCTTTATGTAGAGGGCCTACGTCAATACAGTGGCGAGGTTTTACCCGGCGCCTATCGCATTGACAGTATTCCAACTATTAGTGGTTTGAGCGAAGCACAAATGGTGTTAACCGATGCTCTCGGGCGAACCACCGTGCAAGATTTTTCTTTCTACAGTTCGCCGCGCTTGCTGCAACAAGGACTAAGTGATTTTTCTTTAGAGGCAGGTAGTGTTCGCCAATTATACGGCACCGACTCGTTTAGCTATCGCGAGCATCTCGTCGCTAGCGCGAGCCTACGTCACGGCCTCAGTGATACTGTCACCCTAGAAAGCCACGCAGAAGGTGATGAGCAGCTAGCGGCAGGAGGCGTCGGGGCGCTATTTACATTGGGCAGCGTAGGGCTGTTTAGTGGTTCTTTGGCGCAGAGCGCGGGCCACCAAGCTGACGGCAGGCAACAAACCTTGGGATATAACTGGAGCCGTCTTGGCGTCACGGTTGATTACAGTTTGCAGCGTAGCGTTGGCAGTTATCGTGATATTGCATCTAGGGATGGTCGTCCACCGCCGCAGCGCACCGAGCGTCTATTACTAGGCCTTGGTTCCAGTAATAGTGGCCGAGTATCGCTAAACTACAGTCGTCTCGATAGGCTAGAAGAAGAGCCTTACCGAAGTATTGGCGCTAGCTACAGCAAACGCCTTTTTGCGGGGGTCACACTGTTTGTTAATGCTTCTCGTGAACTCGACAATAACAAGAGTTTCAGTCTGTATGCTGGACTGTCGGTGTCGTTGGGTAGCCGCGTGAATGGCGGCGTATCCGTCAACCACAGTCGCGCTGGCGACAGTCAGCAGGCAGCTTATCTTCGCCGCGGGGTATCTGCTGACGGTGGTGCTGGCTGGGGGCTGCAAATGCAGCGCACAGGGGGAATGGATTACGTGCAAGCCGATGCATTATACCGCGGTGATTACGCCCAAATTGGCGGCGGGGTTCGCTCGCTGCCCAGTGGTGAATCAGCCTTTGGCGACCTTAGTGGTTCATTTATCTGGATGGCCGACGCGCCGCAAAGTGTCTTCCCCGCCCGCGAGGTCAGTGACGGTTTTGCATTGGTCGCCACTAACGGCATTGCCGAGGTGCCGGTTCTATTGGAAAATCGTCCTATCGGTCGCACCAATAAGCACGGCTATTATTTACTAACAGGCTTGGGCGCCTACCGTGGCAACCAAGTGTCTATCGACCCCTTGCAATTGCCGAGTAGTATTCAATTCGAAAGGCAGAGTGTGCTCGCGGTACCTGCCGAACGCGCAGGGGTGCGTGTTGATTTCGGTATGCGCCGAGTGCGTGCCGTCTTGCTCACTCTTCATGATAGTAGTGGTAAAGCAATTCCTCTCGGCAGCCGTGTGTTGCAGGACGGAAACCCCCTTGCAATTGTGGGCCACGATGGTCAAGCCTATGTAGAGGATTTGCCCACGCACAATCCTGTTATCGTGGAGCGGTTAGGTGCTGGCAATTGTATTGTAGATATAGTGCTACCTGAGCAAATGGATGGCATTTCCGCCATCGGTCCATTGATCTGCCGAGAGCAACCATGACAGCACCCTATATAACGGCGGCCTTGCTCACAATACTTGCAGCTTTGCCGGCCTCAGTTCAGGCCGCCACAAGCTGCAGTGCGACCATGACCAATGTGGATTTCGGCGCGAGTGATCCCTTTACTGGCTGGAGCGGTGTTAGTGCCAGTATTAATTACCAATGCAATACAAGCGGCATAACCGCGCTCCAAACCGTAAAGCTTAGGCTCTGTTTTAGTATTGGCAGTGGAACCCAGGGCTCGGGGAGTACAATCCTGCCAAGGCGAATGACCAGTGCAGGCAGCGAGCTGCAGTTCAATCTATATCAAAATGCCGCGCATTCGGTGGTTTGGCCTGATACTCCAAGTTTGGTTAATCAGGTTGACCTGCAATATTCGGTGCCGCTATTGGGTGGTTCAGGAAGTGGCAGCATTACTGTTTATGGCAATGTTAATTCTAGCCAAAACACAGTCATCCCGGGCAATTACAGCAATAATTTCTCGGGTGTCGATGCTCAAATGCAATATCGAGGCAGTGTGGGGACGCTTTTCCCTCCATCCTTTCCTACAAGCTGCACCAGTGGTGGCTCATTTAGCGGTACTGGCAGCTTCCCTTTTGAGGTCAGCGCGATTGTGGTGGCGAGCTGCAATCCAGTTTTTTCTGTACAAAACATAAGCTTTGGCACACAGGGGATTCTCAGCGCGAATATAGATACCACAGCCATTATTGCACCGCAGTGCACCAACACCACGCCGTATCAAATTGGATTAGACAACGGTCAGAATGCTAACGGAAATACCCGCCGTATGCACAACGGAGCTGGTAAGTATGTAAGCTACGAGTTATATCGAGATGCCGCTCGGAGCCAGCGCTGGGGCGACACCCTTAACAGCGATACGCTTGCTGGCATCGGCACGGGTAGCGCCCAAGCTAAAAGTATTTACGCTCGTACGGCGCCACAGACCACGCCGTCGCAAGGTAGTTATAGCGATACAGTAACGGTAACGATTTACTATTAAAAATAGGGCGCAATTGCTTGGATTTCGCTTGGTAGTAAGTTGTTGATTTTTAAACAGGAAAGTAGTGGTGCCCAGAGACGGAATCGAACCGCCGACACGAGGATTTTCAATCCTATGCTCTAAAAACACACTTAAAAAAGTGATTCTTGCAATATTTATGAATACGCCAAATGACAATTTTTGTCGATACGCTGCGCAGCAGTCATAAGTTGATCCCCTGCTAGATGAGCATACCTGAGCACCATATCTAAGGTTTTCCACCCGCCGAGTTCCTGCAATTCATACAATGTTGTACCGTTTTGAACGTGCCAACTTGCCCACGTATGCCGCCAGTCATGCCAGCGAAAATCTTCAATTTTTGCCCTGTCTTTTGCTTTAGTCCATGCAGCAGTTGAGCAACGACCAACTGGTAAGCCCTTGTATACAAAAACAAATTTTTTATTTTGCCGGCGTTGATCGAATAAAACCGCGAGCGCAGAATCATTAAGCGGAACAGCGAAAGAGCGCCGCGACTTACTATCGGCCGCATTAACCCAAGCAAGACGCCGCTTTAAATCAACTTGATCCCACGATAAATAAGATACATTGGATTGACGTAAACCAGTCGCTAAACTGAATTTAGCCATTGCCGAAAGGTGCAACGGCAATTCAGAAATTAGCCGCCTTGCCTCATTTGGTTTAAGCCACCTAACGCGATGCTCAGGCTCAGGAAAGAACTTTATAGAGGGCACCCAGTGCACCCAGCGCCAATCATCTCGAGAAGCCCGCAAAATAGCCCTAATCAATGACAAATAGCGATTGGCAGTAGAAGAGCTGCTTTCTTGCTTCTTTAGATGCGAAACTCGAAGAATGATATCTTCATTAATATCTGATAAAAATAAGCCCGAAAAATGACCTTGTAACCATTCTAATTTCTGCAAATCATGAAGATGATCAGCTTTATGTGATGTAGTCATTACCCAACGATCAGCAGCATCATTCCAAGTTTTACCCGCAGAACGTCTAAAACCATGCTCAGAAAGCAACATTTCTATATCAAAAGCATTAGAAATCGAAAGACCTGACATTTACAAAATCCCTATAAAAACAGGATTATATATCGAGGAATGCTCCGCAGGCTCTCCGAGGGGCCTCCGGCGGCACTCGCCGTGTGGCAGGGGCGCATGGGGAAAAGCCCCATGCACCCCACCACACAAGTGTTATTAGTGAGTGTCGATCAATGGGCCGAGTCCTCAAAAAAAATGATAAGGCTATTTTTTTTTGCGGGCCGCACCAACCCATTGACGATATTAGAAAGGCGGTAATCGATTGCTATTGCAACATCAAAAATATAAAAATGATTTTAAAATATAAAAAACTTTTTAAGAATCCTAAATCATCATATAAATCAAATATTTAAAACAACAGCAGCCGGCACAACAATTTTATTCAATAAAAGATTGCTTTATAGCAACCGCACCCGCAAGGACTACAGAAAATAATTTGGGCTTATTAGGAATAATCAACCAGCCCTATCGGCCAGATAATCATCAACAGCACTAATCAGAGAACTACGATGAAAAATCACATTATCAAAACCTAAGGAAATACCAAATCTATAAGCGGCCTCGATACTGCTAAATAACCGCTGACCACCTCGCTGTTTTCTAACGCCAAGGTTAAGCCCATTACCGCGAAAATCCAACATAACAAAACCGATTACCGTTTTATCGTCATCATCAAAAAATATACGAGCATGACAAGAAGTAATCGCACCGGCAGAAACGAGATTTTCAATTTCTTTTTTTCCTAACTCAACTCTATCTAGCATTTTAGTATCTCCCTTTTGATGATGTATTCATTATACATCAAAACTAGGAAATTGATACATCATTTTAACACTTTTGATAAATTATTTTTATTTATTTACTATGGCGCAGTTTTAGCGATAGCTCCTTCGTCGCAAGCGCTAAAGCTGCGCCATAGTGTCATTATCTACTTTACCGAATTTATCAATAGGCCACGATCTCGCAATATGAGTAACGCCCTGTTTAGTAATATACAACCCCGAATCCCTATATGTGACTTGCCAACCCATATCCCGCAAACCTTGCACATTAAAAACTTCTTGTCGATGATAGCTATTATCTAATACGTCGATTTGCGCAAAAAATTTACTTTTATCTTGTGAAACAACGAGAGCCGATAAGCGCAATCTATTAGATTTTGCAAATTTATCAAAAATGTCTATCGGTGGAGGCTCAGCAGGTTCTGATGGAACCGAAACAGTTTCGATTTTTTCACGCTGAGGCTGAACAAGCTTGGGCGAAGTTTTAGGAATTTCAGCGACAACTGAAGAATTGGGCGTGAAAAAATCATACAGAAAAGAAACAGCAAAATATAAAACAACGATGACCGCAGGAACTGCAAACCTAATAGATTTATTATTAAGCACGTTCGCGCGCTTGTCTTTGTAAACGTCTTTGTTGTCAGTACCTTCAGTATGAGACTGATACAAACCAAAATATTTTTTATCGTATGACCTGTTACCCCCTGTCACCTTTTTAAATTTCTCGGGACTTGTGGCTTCGTAACATTCCCACCGATAACGTTTATCTAGTCCAACAGCCGAAAGCTTATTGAACGTAATTACTCGCTGAATTCTACGGCGCCACATTGGATGACAATCGCGACGATCCTGACCCATAAGCACAATATCCAGACCATCATGCCGGTGTTCTGAAATATAACGATTCCACTCTGTTGAGAGTTGTTGACGACCAGTAGGAAAAAGATTCTGAATTTCATCTATGATAATCAGAGCATCTTTGCCCGAATACTCCAAAAATAATTTTTTTTGTTGCTCAATATCATGATCGAACACGCAAATTAGCTTATCTTTCAAATCCAATTCTGGAATATGCAAAAGCTCAGAAAATTTTGCATGGTTAATACCTTCGATATTTGTAACAACCCTACGAGCGCGATCAAGCGCCGGCAATATGTGCATTGCGCATGCTTCATACGATTTACCCGAGCCTGGCAAGCCCTCATGGAATACGATCATTTACCAAATACCCAAAGTTAATACGCGACGAAGAAAACGAAAGGTAACCGCCCCACCGATAATAGCTAGCGCAGGTGGAAAGGACGACATAATTAAAAAATATGAAATGTCAGCCGGAATATAGTCAACAATTGAATAGTTAACAGTAAAAGCTGGCGGAGGCACTTTCTCGATAATTGATGCAATAGCACCCAAAAAACCATCTAATATATATTTTGGTAAATCAAGAAAAAACTGAATAAGTTCTAAAAATAAATTTACAATCCAGTCGCCAATTTCTCCAAACGACATTATGCAGCCCTCATGTGAACGCGATCCTACCAGCCATAAATAATGCACACGCCATCAAAACACCGCTGATTAGCCCCCACGGCATCATAGCGGAGCACCATTGATCAAAAGTGATATTGAATATCCACGTACTAAGCGCATAAGACGGACAGGAACCAGTTATGCTGACATTAAAAAAATTTTTCCAGCTTGAGCCTACCGCGGATTCGGAAACACGAAACTGGAAATTAGTTAAAATATTAGAGTATGTTAAGTCTTGACCATTGCCAGTTTGCCCAGCTTCATAAAAATCATTTTCCCCTAATTCACCCGAAGTACTTGGATCAGATGATCCACCACCGGTGTTTCCCGTTTGAGGAGCTGCAGGGCCAGCACCACCAGTGCCAGAATCACCGCTATTTGCAGGTGCCTCTGTACCGGCGCCGCCAGTGTTTACCGGCTTATTAGGGTCTTGAGTGTATGTGATCCCCTCGCCACCCCCACCAGATGCAACGCAAACATTATAAGTTTTTCCGTTAAGCGCAATTTTGCCGTATTGCGGCCGGTTATCTGGACAACCCTCAGCCGGCGAACCGTCTCCATTGACGGAATTATCAGGGTGGTTTGAATCAAGACAAACCCCAGCATTGTTATCAACCTCGCAATGCTCAGGCGAAGTTTCATCAGGATAATCATTTGGGGGAATAATATTGTCGTTTTCATCAAGATCGGCAACAGTGCCGGTATATGTACACCGAGTTGAAGGTGTACTCGAATCAAAATCAACAACGAGAGAACATTCTGCTAAACAATCGTCAGCATCTTTAATTAACGGGGCTTGATCTACTGATGTCCACACAGAAACACCAGATTTTGCTGCGCAATCATCAGCAGGAGGAGGAACGTATAAACAACTTGTGAATATCCAACTATACTGTGACGGCTGACCACCAACATCTTGCGCACATCTTGTACCTGTCCAAATCTTGGCCAAAGTTACCGTATAACAAGCTTGTTCTGGATTTTCAGCGCAAACACCTGTCGAATTGTCATGTACCCATTTATAACCGGCAAAAGCGGACGAAGCAAAAAAAAATAAGAAAATGGAGATAATACTACGCACCTTTAAACCCCACGATAATACCAACAGCAGTACCAATGCCGAGCAAAAAAGAGAAGGACATTAAAATCATTTAATCACCGCAAAGTTTTTTAAATAAATAAAAAACGGGGCCGAAGCCCCGACAAAAAGTGATTAGCCGCCGAACCAGCCAATAACTTTGTTGTATCCCCATTTAGCAACACCGGGGAGGATCTTAATTGCTGCGATCGCAGTAACCGCCGCGACGATGGTGGTGGCATCAATAGCCGATGTAACTGCTGTAAAATCCATAAAGGACTCCTTATTTAAAGTTGTCGGAGATAGCCCCCGAAGTGTGACCAGTAACGCACTGGTGAGCGATTTACCCCTAGAGGTGAATTCTAATAATTATTGTCGTCGCGAGTAGCGAAATTAATTAATTTCCCATACGCCCACGCTGACAAATAAGCAATTAGCGGTATCGTACAACCGGCCATGAATGCTGTTTGCAATTCGGCCTGATTGGGCGTTCCAAAAATAACGTCGAACCACTGGGACAGCGTACCCGTTGATAGGCTTTCGATTAGTTCAGCCTCGGAAACGTTGGCAATTGTTCCGCTACAACGAATGACCACACCCGCAAGAGTTTTAACCGTAGTGAATGAGCCATCATTGCATCCCAAATAGAAATCAGTCATTTTTTAAGCCTAAGACGCTGCAGCTAAATTACTTTTAGACAAAACAGCCATACTCATAATATCAAGCTTCCCATCATTACGAATGGACAATTCGGCATCGACAGTGCAAGGAAAGGCCCAAGAAAGAGCTTGAGTAACTAAAACTGCTGGAGCTTGCATTTCGACAACTTTAAAACCAGACGCCACATAATTTGCATCAGTGCCATATTGCGGCTGTAAAGTTGTGACAATCGCTATGTCGTATTGATTGCCGGTTTTCTTAGAAATACCTTGGCGACGAGATACGCCGCAAACAAACATTTTCTGTTTCATAATATTTACCTTTTTATGCAGCTACGAGTTGTGACCAATCTGAAACTTGTTGAGCTTCGATGATCCTTTGACGAAGCGCGACAACCTTCCCCGCGCTAATATCCGCGTCCCCCAAACCGGCAGAACGCAAAATTTTTAAATTCCGATACCAAGTCGTTTTGGTATAACAATCACGGGCCTTTTCCCAGCCTTGAGATTGAATCATTGCCCAACAACCATACGCAGCTTTACCTTGCCCATCGGTAGGAGCAACCTTTAAAATTTTAGTTTTCAAATCCGATTCATTAACCATGTCAGCGCCCCCTATCATGCGCTCGAAATATTCGCACCATTCGCGATTCAAATCCGCTGGCGTTAATTCACGCCAATCATTGCGGAGAAAAAATTCTCGTTTCAGAGATAACTCAAGCCTCAAAAGTGGCATAGCCGCTTGAATTTCTAAAGGGCTATATTGCCGGCCCGTATAATCTGGTTTTTTCATCATTTCAATAAGATGTGGGCCTTTTGAATATGCCTTGCCAGACCTCAATTTTGATCCGTGATTCCAATAACAAGTCTCGCCGCGCTGTTGGCTTATGCGATACCTACCACCCTCACAATTCCGCAAAATTTGGAGGCCTTGCAAAACTTCTTGATGGGAACCAAGCAATAAATTCGAGGTAACATCAACGCGAGATACGCGAAAAAGACTAGGATCAGGTAAAGCGCCGGCGCCGAGGTAATCAGTAACAAAAGCAATCATACGAGTAACACAACCCATCAAATCAAGAGCCCTTGACGCACCGGAACCGAAAACAGCGCAACCGTCGCCCATGATCCGAGCAGGACTGCCTTGTATCCATAAGTCTGATGTGCAACGAACAGAAATCTGATGGCTATCCGAGCGTATAGAATCCCAAGCCTGAACCTCATAGCGAACTTCACCAGTTATTGGGCAATACCTCACAACACGATCTCCCAATTGAACGGCAGCGGCGCGAACAGACTCTGAACAATCTTCTAGGGAAATACGAGATGTCACCCAATCAATTAGCATGGTTTTTAGCCCAAGAATCTGCTGCTTTTTTGATCAATTTTGGGCTGTGAGTCCCACCCATGGGACTAAGTGGCGGTGTTACAGGGGCCGCCACTGAAAACCCGTGCCGCATTTCGGCCATGATACGATCTGAGGATTGAGACAAAGCCGCTAAATCATCCATACGAGTCAAATGCTCAAGGCGGTAATGCTCGCAAGGGGCAACACAGCCGCCAAAGCTCAAACACTGTTTAGCAGCCTTGGCGTCCTGATGACGATGTAACTCAGCACGAAAAGACCGCATGCGTTCTAAGCCGATCCAGAAATGATAATCACGAACATGCTGAGAATAGGGGGTGCCAAAATCTATTGGCCGGCCAACGTCATCAAGCCAATATGGCCTACTCATGGAGATTGACGCCTTCGTTATTGCAAATGGGGCAGAGACAGCTATCGGAAAACCACGAAAGCCCGCACCAAGGACAACGATAAGAGAATTGCATTAGCTAAGAACCTCACCTATGCAACCAACGCCCGACGAGCGATCGGTAAAATCCATGATCCGCAAAAATGACCAAAGCAAGACCAGTAAAAATATTAAAACAATGAGAAAGGGTGAAAACGCGGAAGGAGGCACGAAATAGACCGCCAGAGGACAGAGAACGAAAAACCAGAGGTCAAGGAACCATTTTTTTTGCGTCATGCCTAAGACCGTGTAAGTAGTGAAATACAGTGTTAGTCGCAAGATACATTGCATAAAATAAAGTTGTCAAGCAGAATATGTATCTAGCGACATACAGAGGCAGAAAAAATGGATAGTTACACGCTAATACAAGCAGTAAAAACAAAGCTGAACCTGCCGAGCGATAACCAAGCAGCAGCAAAAATAGGCATTACCCGAGCAACGGTGAGCAATCACAAAACCGGAAGAATAAAGACTCTTAATGACGCACAGTGTCTAAAAGTCGCAGAAATACTAGAATTGCCACCAGAAACCGTTATTGCAGACCAAAACGCAGAAGGGGCAAAAAGCCCAGAGGTGAAAAAGTTTTGGGAAGGATTCGGGAAAAAACTGATAATTAAAATGGTGCCCAGAGACGGAATCGAACCGCCGACACGAGGATTTTCAATCCTATGCTCTAAAAACACACTTAAAAAAGTGATTCTTGCAATATTTATGAATACGCCAAATGACAATTTTTGTCGATACGCTGCGCAGCAGTCATAAGTTGATCCCCTGCTAGATGAGCATACCTGAGCACCATATCTAAGGTTTTCCACCCGCCGAGTTCCTGCAATTCATACAATGTTGTACCGTTTTGAACGTGCCAACTTGCCCACGTATGCCGCCAGTCATGCCAGCGAAAATCTTCAATTTTTGCCCTGTCTTTTGCTTTAGTCCATGCAGCAGTTGAGCAACGACCAACTGGTAAGCCCTTGTATACAAAAACAAATTTTTTATTTTGCCGGCGTTGATCGAATAAAACCGCGAGCGCAGAATCATTAAGCGGAACAGCGAAAGAGCGCCGCGACTTACTATCGGCCGCATTAACCCAAGCAAGACGCCGCTTTAAATCAACTTGATCCCACGATAAATAAGATACATTGGATTGACGTAAACCAGTCGCTAAACTGAATTTAGCCATTGCCGAAAGGTGCAACGGCAATTCAGAAATTAGCCGCCTTGCCTCATTTGGTTTAAGCCACCTAACGCGATGCTCAGGCTCAGGAAAGAACTTTATAGAGGGCACCCAGTGCACCCAGCGCCAATCATCTCGAGAAGCCCGCAAAATAGCCCTAATCAATGACAAATAGCGATTGGCAGTAGAAGAGCTGCTTTCTTGCTTCTTTAGATGCGAAACTCGAAGAATGATATCTTCATTAATATCTGATAAAAATAAGCCCGAAAAATGACCTTGTAACCATTCTAATTTCTGCAAATCATGAAGATGATCAGCTTTATGTGATGTAGTCATTACCCAACGATCAGCAGCATCATTCCAAGTTTTACCCGCAGAACGTCTAAAACCATGCTCAGAAAGCAACATTTCTATATCAAAAGCATTAGAAATCGAAAGACCTGACATTTACAAAATCCCTATAAAAACAGGATTATATATCGAGGAATGCTCCGCAGGCTCTCCGAGGGGCCTCCGGCGGCACTCGCCGTGTGGCAGGGGCGCATGGGGAAAAGCCCCATGCACCCCACCACACAAGTGTTATTAGTGAGTGTCGATCAATGGGCCGAGTCCTCAAAAAAAATGATAAGGCTATTTTTTTTTGCGGGCCGCACCAACCCATTGACGATATTAGAAAGGCGGTAATCGATTGCTATTGCAACATCAAAAATATAAAAATGATTTTAAAATATAAAAAACTTTTTAAGAATCCTAAATCATCATATAAATCAAATATTTAAAACAACAGCAGCCGGCACAACAATTTTATTCAATAAAAGATTGCTTTATAGCAACCGCACCCGCAAGGACTACAGAAAATAATTTGGGCTTATTAGGAATAATCAACCAGCCCTATCGGCCAGATAATCATCAACAGCACTAATCAGAGAACTACGATGAAAAATCACATTATCAAAACCTAAGGAAATACCAAATCTATAAGCGGCCTCGATACTGCTAAATAACCGCTGACCACCTCGCTGTTTTCTAACGCCAAGGTTAAGCCCATTACCGCGAAAATCCAACATAACAAAACCGATTACCGTTTTATCGTCATCATCAAAAAATATACGAGCATGACAAGAAGTAATCGCACCGGCAGAAACGAGATTTTCAATTTCTTTTTTTCCTAACTCAACTCTATCTAGCATTTTAGTATCTCCCTTTTGATGATGTATTCATTATACATCAAAACTAGGAAATTGATACATCATTTTAACACTTTTGATAAATTATTTTTATTTATTTACTATGGCGCAGTTTTAGCGATAGCTCCTTCGTCGCAAGCGCTAAAGCTGCGCCATAGTGTCATTATCTACTTTACCGAATTTATCAATAGGCCACGATCTCGCAATATGAGTAACGCCCTGTTTAGTAATATACAACCCCGAATCCCTATATGTGACTTGCCAACCCATATCCCGCAAACCTTGCACATTAAAAACTTCTTGTCGATGATAGCTATTATCTAATACGTCGATTTGCGCAAAAAATTTACTTTTATCTTGTGAAACAACGAGAGCCGATAAGCGCAATCTATTAGATTTTGCAAATTTATCAAAAATGTCTATCGGTGGAGGCTCAGCAGGTTCTGATGGAACCGAAACAGTTTCGATTTTTTCACGCTGAGGCTGAACAAGCTTGGGCGAAGTTTTAGGAATTTCAGCGACAACTGAAGAATTGGGCGTGAAAAAATCATACAGAAAAGAAACAGCAAAATATAAAACAACGATGACCGCAGGAACTGCAAACCTAATAGATTTATTATTAAGCACGTTCGCGCGCTTGTCTTTGTAAACGTCTTTGTTGTCAGTACCTTCAGTATGAGACTGATACAAACCAAAATATTTTTTATCGTATGACCTGTTACCCCCTGTCACCTTTTTAAATTTCTCGGGACTTGTGGCTTCGTAACATTCCCACCGATAACGTTTATCTAGTCCAACAGCCGAAAGCTTATTGAACGTAATTACTCGCTGAATTCTACGGCGCCACATTGGATGACAATCGCGACGATCCTGACCCATAAGCACAATATCCAGACCATCATGCCGGTGTTCTGAAATATAACGATTCCACTCTGTTGAGAGTTGTTGACGACCAGTAGGAAAAAGATTCTGAATTTCATCTATGATAATCAGAGCATCTTTGCCCGAATACTCCAAAAATAATTTTTTTTGTTGCTCAATATCATGATCGAACACGCAAATTAGCTTATCTTTCAAATCCAATTCTGGAATATGCAAAAGCTCAGAAAATTTTGCATGGTTAATACCTTCGATATTTGTAACAACCCTACGAGCGCGATCAAGCGCCGGCAATATGTGCATTGCGCATGCTTCATACGATTTACCCGAGCCTGGCAAGCCCTCATGGAATACGATCATTTACCAAATACCCAAAGTTAATACGCGACGAAGAAAACGAAAGGTAACCGCCCCACCGATAATAGCTAGCGCAGGTGGAAAGGACGACATAATTAAAAAATATGAAATGTCAGCCGGAATATAGTCAACAATTGAATAGTTAACAGTAAAAGCTGGCGGAGGCACTTTCTCGATAATTGATGCAATAGCACCCAAAAAACCATCTAATATATATTTTGGTAAATCAAGAAAAAACTGAATAAGTTCTAAAAATAAATTTACAATCCAGTCGCCAATTTCTCCAAACGACATTATGCAGCCCTCATGTGAACGCGATCCTACCAGCCATAAATAATGCACACGCCATCAAAACACCGCTGATTAGCCCCCACGGCATCATAGCGGAGCACCATTGATCAAAAGTGATATTGAATATCCACGTACTAAGCGCATAAGACGGACAGGAACCAGTTATGCTGACATTAAAAAAATTTTTCCAGCTTGAGCCTACCGCGGATTCGGAAACACGAAACTGGAAATTAGTTAAAATATTAGAGTATGTTAAGTCTTGACCATTGCCAGTTTGCCCAGCTTCATAAAAATCATTTTCCCCTAATTCACCCGAAGTACTTGGATCAGATGATCCACCACCGGTGTTTCCCGTTTGAGGAGCTGCAGGGCCAGCACCACCAGTGCCAGAATCACCGCTATTTGCAGGTGCCTCTGTACCGGCGCCGCCAGTGTTTACCGGCTTATTAGGGTCTTGAGTGTATGTGATCCCCTCGCCACCCCCACCAGATGCAACGCAAACATTATAAGTTTTTCCGTTAAGCGCAATTTTGCCGTATTGCGGCCGGTTATCTGGACAACCCTCAGCCGGCGAACCGTCTCCATTGACGGAATTATCAGGGTGGTTTGAATCAAGACAAACCCCAGCATTGTTATCAACCTCGCAATGCTCAGGCGAAGTTTCATCAGGATAATCATTTGGGGGAATAATATTGTCGTTTTCATCAAGATCGGCAACAGTGCCGGTATATGTACACCGAGTTGAAGGTGTACTCGAATCAAAATCAACAACGAGAGAACATTCTGCTAAACAATCGTCAGCATCTTTAATTAACGGGGCTTGATCTACTGATGTCCACACAGAAACACCAGATTTTGCTGCGCAATCATCAGCAGGAGGAGGAACGTATAAACAACTTGTGAATATCCAACTATACTGTGACGGCTGACCACCAACATCTTGCGCACATCTTGTACCTGTCCAAATCTTGGCCAAAGTTACCGTATAACAAGCTTGTTCTGGATTTTCAGCGCAAACACCTGTCGAATTGTCATGTACCCATTTATAACCGGCAAAAGCGGACGAAGCAAAAAAAAATAAGAAAATGGAGATAATACTACGCACCTTTAAACCCCACGATAATACCAACAGCAGTACCAATGCCGAGCAAAAAAGAGAAGGACATTAAAATCATTTAATCACCGCAAAGTTTTTTAAATAAATAAAAAACGGGGCCGAAGCCCCGACAAAAAGTGATTAGCCGCCGAACCAGCCAATAACTTTGTTGTATCCCCATTTAGCAACACCGGGGAGGATCTTAATTGCTGCGATCGCAGTAACCGCCGCGACGATGGTGGTGGCATCAATAGCCGATGTAACTGCTGTAAAATCCATAAAGGACTCCTTATTTAAAGTTGTCGGAGATAGCCCCCGAAGTGTGACCAGTAACGCACTGGTGAGCGATTTACCCCTAGAGGTGAATTCTAATAATTATTGTCGTCGCGAGTAGCGAAATTAATTAATTTCCCATACGCCCACGCTGACAAATAAGCAATTAGCGGTATCGTACAACCGGCCATGAATGCTGTTTGCAATTCGGCCTGATTGGGCGTTCCAAAAATAACGTCGAACCACTGGGACAGCGTACCCGTTGATAGGCTTTCGATTAGTTCAGCCTCGGAAACGTTGGCAATTGTTCCGCTACAACGAATGACCACACCCGCAAGAGTTTTAACCGTAGTGAATGAGCCATCATTGCATCCCAAATAGAAATCAGTCATTTTTTAAGCCTAAGACGCTGCAGCTAAATTACTTTTAGACAAAACAGCCATACTCATAATATCAAGCTTCCCATCATTACGAATGGACAATTCGGCATCGACAGTGCAAGGAAAGGCCCAAGAAAGAGCTTGAGTAACTAAAACTGCTGGAGCTTGCATTTCGACAACTTTAAAACCAGACGCCACATAATTTGCATCAGTGCCATATTGCGGCTGTAAAGTTGTGACAATCGCTATGTCGTATTGATTGCCGGTTTTCTTAGAAATACCTTGGCGACGAGATACGCCGCAAACAAACATTTTCTGTTTCATAATATTTACCTTTTTATGCAGCTACGAGTTGTGACCAATCTGAAACTTGTTGAGCTTCGATGATCCTTTGACGAAGCGCGACAACCTTCCCCGCGCTAATATCCGCGTCCCCCAAACCGGCAGAACGCAAAATTTTTAAATTCCGATACCAAGTCGTTTTGGTATAACAATCACGGGCCTTTTCCCAGCCTTGAGATTGAATCATTGCCCAACAACCATACGCAGCTTTACCTTGCCCATCGGTAGGAGCAACCTTTAAAATTTTAGTTTTCAAATCCGATTCATTAACCATGTCAGCGCCCCCTATCATGCGCTCGAAATATTCGCACCATTCGCGATTCAAATCCGCTGGCGTTAATTCACGCCAATCATTGCGGAGAAAAAATTCTCGTTTCAGAGATAACTCAAGCCTCAAAAGTGGCATAGCCGCTTGAATTTCTAAAGGGCTATATTGCCGGCCCGTATAATCTGGTTTTTTCATCATTTCAATAAGATGTGGGCCTTTTGAATATGCCTTGCCAGACCTCAATTTTGATCCGTGATTCCAATAACAAGTCTCGCCGCGCTGTTGGCTTATGCGATACCTACCACCCTCACAATTCCGCAAAATTTGGAGGCCTTGCAAAACTTCTTGATGGGAACCAAGCAATAAATTCGAGGTAACATCAACGCGAGATACGCGAAAAAGACTAGGATCAGGTAAAGCGCCGGCGCCGAGGTAATCAGTAACAAAAGCAATCATACGAGTAACACAACCCATCAAATCAAGAGCCCTTGACGCACCGGAACCGAAAACAGCGCAACCGTCGCCCATGATCCGAGCAGGACTGCCTTGTATCCATAAGTCTGATGTGCAACGAACAGAAATCTGATGGCTATCCGAGCGTATAGAATCCCAAGCCTGAACCTCATAGCGAACTTCACCAGTTATTGGGCAATACCTCACAACACGATCTCCCAATTGAACGGCAGCGGCGCGAACAGACTCTGAACAATCTTCTAGGGAAATACGAGATGTCACCCAATCAATTAGCATGGTTTTTAGCCCAAGAATCTGCTGCTTTTTTGATCAATTTTGGGCTGTGAGTCCCACCCATGGGACTAAGTGGCGGTGTTACAGGGGCCGCCACTGAAAACCCGTGCCGCATTTCGGCCATGATACGATCTGAGGATTGAGACAAAGCCGCTAAATCATCCATACGAGTCAAATGCTCAAGGCGGTAATGCTCGCAAGGGGCAACACAGCCGCCAAAGCTCAAACACTGTTTAGCAGCCTTGGCGTCCTGATGACGATGTAACTCAGCACGAAAAGACCGCATGCGTTCTAAGCCGATCCAGAAATGATAATCACGAACATGCTGAGAATAGGGGGTGCCAAAATCTATTGGCCGGCCAACGTCATCAAGCCAATATGGCCTACTCATGGAGATTGACGCCTTCGTTATTGCAAATGGGGCAGAGACAGCTATCGGAAAACCACGAAAGCCCGCACCAAGGACAACGATAAGAGAATTGCATTAGCTAAGAACCTCACCTATGCAACCAACGCCCGACGAGCGATCGGTAAAATCCATGATCCGCAAAAATGACCAAAGCAAGACCAGTAAAAATATTAAAACAATGAGAAAGGGTGAAAACGCGGAAGGAGGCACGAAATAGACCGCCAGAGGACAGAGAACGAAAAACCAGAGGTCAAGGAACCATTTTTTTTGCGTCATGCCTAAGACCGTGTAAGTAGTGAAATACAGTGTTAGTCGCAAGATACATTGCATAAAATAAAGTTGTCAAGCAGAATATGTATCTAGCGACATACAGAGGCAGAAAAAATGGATAGTTACACGCTAATACAAGCAGTAAAAACAAAGCTGAACCTGCCGAGCGATAACCAAGCAGCAGCAAAAATAGGCATTACCCGAGCAACGGTGAGCAATCACAAAACCGGAAGAATAAAGACTCTTAATGACGCACAGTGTCTAAAAGTCGCAGAAATACTAGAATTGCCACCAGAAACCGTTATTGCAGACCAAAACGCAGAAGGGGCAAAAAGCCCAGAGGTGAAAAAGTTTTGGGAAGGATTCGGGAAAAAACTGATAATTAAAATGGTGCCCAGAGACGGAATCGAACCGCCGACACGAGGATTTTCAATCCTCTGCTCTACCGACTGAGCTATCTGGGCATATTTGAGAGCTTTGGCTGCTTCTCAGAAGGCGCGTATTAAACCTGTTCCTAATCTGCGAGTCAAGCCCCAAACGCAATGACTTATTCGCTGGGTGGAACGTAGCCTTCTGCTTTTTCATATTCTTCGCCGGAAAGAAATTTTTCCATCTCGGCTTGCAAGAATTTTCGCGATGCTGGATCCATCATGCTCAGGTGTTTTTCGTTGATGAGCATGGTTTGGTGGGCGTGCCATTCTTCCCAGGCTTTTTTAGAGACGTTCTCGAAAATATCCTGGCCTTTTGGGCCTGGGTAGGGGGCTTTGTCTAGGCCTTCGAGGTCTTGCTGATATTTTTTGCAGAATACGGTGCGGGTCATGCGCTGTGTTTCCTTAGTAAATCTTGGCTGAATACGGCGTCGAGCAATTTTTTGACGGGTGCCGCCAAGCCGACTTGCTGATTGCTGTGCCCCTTATACCAGAGCATCTCGCGAGGTTCCATGGTGGTGCTGATATCGGCCTTGAGTTTGATGTGCAGTGGCGTGATATCTAAATGAAAATGGCTGAAGGTGTGGCGCATATTTGGCCAAGTCTGAATGTGGCCTTTGGCGTTGAGGGTGTTGTCTAAATAATGCTTGGCGGCGTCAACGTCGATGGCCTCGGGTAGGCTCCATAAGCCGCCCCATATGCCGCTATTGGGGCGTTGTTCTAGCAGAATTTCACCGGTGGGGTTTTCAATGATGAGCAGGTGAATCTCGCGAACGGGCGTTATTTTCTTTGGTTTTTTGCCAGGGTAATTAGTTTGGTTGCCGGCGGCATAGGCTGCGCAGCCAGATTGCACTGGGCACTCTGGGCATTTGGGTTTGCTGCGGGTGCAGAGTGTGGCGCCGAGATCCATGATGGCTTGGGTGTAGTCGGCCACGCGCTTGTTAGGGGTGAGGTCTTCGGCGAGGAGCCATAATTGGCCCTCGATGTCTTTCAGTCCTGGCCAGCCGTCGATAGCGGCGTAGCGGCTAAGTACGCGCTTTACGTTGCCGTCTAATATTGGCGCGCGGCCGCCAATAGCAATGGAGTAAATGGCCGCGGCGGTGGAACGACCAATTCCTGGTAGGGTTTGGATGGTTTCGGGATCGTTAGGAAATACCCCGCCAAAGTCTTCGCAAATCATTTTGGCGGCTTTGTGTAAATTGCGGGCGCGGGCGTAGTAGCCAAGACCTGTCCATAGCGCGAGCACTTCATCGTTGGCCGCGAGTGCAAGGCTTACTAGGTCAGGAAAGCGCGCCATAAATCGCTGGTAATAGGGGATTACCGTGCTGACTTGGGTTTGTTGCAGCATGATTTCCGACACCCAAACTCGGTAGGGGCTAATGTCTTGCTGCCAAGGCAGGTCTTTGCGGCCGGCAATATCAAACCATTGCAGCAATTGCTGACTGAATGTGGTTTTACTCATGCGTCGGGGCGATGCCACTGCCAGATGGTGTTGTTGGCGCTGAACCCCAGCTCAGAGAATAAGTTAATCAGCTCTGGGCCTTTGCGCAAATCTGCTGAAATGCACTTTAGGTCGGGAGGGAGTTGCTTCATGGCTTGGATGATTAATTGCCGAGCAACCCCGCGCCGGCGGGTCACTTCCCGCACAGAGAGCTGTGCGAGCTGGTAGTCGCCACCGAATATGGGGGTGAGGGTGCATGCGGCCAGCAGGCGGCCATTAAAGCGACCGCCAAACAAGATTAGCTTGCCAGCGGCGGCCTCGGCGACCAGCTTGGCGCTGCTACCAGGATAGAGTATTTCCAGATCGCTGCTGTCTTGTTGGTCTGGATTAGTGATGATTTCTGCGTATACGGGCATTTATGACGTTTCTGCTTGGTGTAATACGGTTCGGGATTTTTTATAATACCTCATTGTAAGCAAATAACCGATGAGGCGTCGATGAACGAGCGCAAAGCTACGATCAGCCGTAATACCCTAGAGACGCAGATTACTGTGACCGTTAATCTAGATGGTACGGGTAAATCCCATTTTGAAACGGGTGTGCCGTTTCTTGACCATATGATGGATCAAATCGCCCGTCACGGTTTAATTGACCTAGACGTTCACGCGGTAGGGGATTTGCATATCGACGCTCATCACACCGTTGAAGACATTGGCATCACCATGGGCCAAGCCTTTGCCGAGGCGGTTGGCGACAAAAAAGGCATTACTCGCTACGGCCACGCCTATGTGCCGCTAGACGAGGCTTTGTCGCGGGTGGTGATCGACTTCTCTGGTCGCGCCGGTCTGGAATATCATGTGCCCTATACCCGTGGCAGCGTTGGCGGCTTTGATGTGGATTTATTCTCTGAGTTTTTCCACGGCTTTGTTAATCACGCCAAGGTAACCCTGCATATCGATAACTTGCGCGGCAAAAACACCCATCATCAGGCCGAAACCGTGTTTAAAGCCTTTGGCCGCGCGCTGCGCATGGCCTTGCAGGCAGATGAGCGGATGGCGGGCATTACGCCTTCTACCAAGGGTAGTCTCTAGGATTTTTCAATATGAGTAAGTCTTCCGTTGCCGTAATCGATTACGGCATGGGTAATTTGCACTCGGTGGCCAGCGCCCTCGAGAAGGTTGGCGATGGCGTTAAGGTCATTGTTACCGATTGCCCTGACACAATTTTAAGCGCCGATCGGGTGATTTTTCCCGGTGTGGGCGCGATTCGCGATTGCATGGCAGAGCTTAAATCCCGTGGCTTAGACGAGGTAATTCAGGAAGTTGCGGCGCAAAAGCCATTACTTGGGATTTGCCTTGGTATGCAAGCATTGCTGGAAACCAGTGAAGAGAATGGCGGCGTTGAGTGCTTAGACGTATTGCCTGGCGCTGTTAAGTTCTTTGGCAGTGATCTGCGCGATGCAGCAGGTGGGCGTCTTAAGGTTCCGCACATGGGTTGGAATAATGTTATTCAGACCATTGAGCACCCGCTGTGGGCGGGTATTCCCGACGCCAGCCGTTTCTATTTTGTGCACAGCTATTACGTTGACGCGCCAGAGTTTGTGGCGGGCAGCTGCGACTACGGCGTGCAAGTACATGCGGCGCTGGCCTGCGACAATGTGTTTGCCGTGCAATTTCACCCCGAAAAAAGCGGTGATATGGGCCTGCGTTTGCTGAGCAATTTTTTGAACTGGGATCGTCCTGCGGCCTTCTTCCCAGTAACTGACTAATTTTAAGGTTTCACTATGCTGATTATTCCCGCGATTGATTTAAAAGACGGCCACTGTGTGCGCCTGCGTCAGGGCGAAATGGATGATGCTACTGTTTATGGCAGCGATCCCGTTGAAATGGCGGCGCGTTGGGTAAAGGAAGGCTGCCGTCGTCTGCATTTGGTCGATCTGAACGGCGCCTTTGAAGGCAAGCCCATGAATGGCGAGGCGGTTAGCGCCATTGCCAAGGCCTACCCCAATTTGCCAATTCAAATTGGCGGCGGTATTCGCTCGCTGCACACCATTGAGCAGTATTTGGATGCCGGTGTGAATTACGTGATTATCGGCACCAAGGCGGTTAAAGAGCCTAAGTTTGTTGCCGAGGCCTGTAAGGCTTTTCCTGGTTCGGTGATTGTTGGTTTAGACGCCAAAGACGGCTTAGTGGCTACCGATGGTTGGGCGGAGGTTTCTACCTTATTGGCCACCGAGCTGGCTAAGCGCTTTGAACAAGACGGCGTGGATTCCATTGTTTATACCGACATTGCCCGCGACGGGATGATGCAGGGTGTGAACATTGATGCGACGGTTGCGATGGCCAAAGCTTCCGGCTTGCCAGTGATTGCCTCTGGCGGCGTGACCAATATGGATGATATTCGCGCCTTACAAGAAGTTGCGGATGCCGGTATTCTCGGCGCTATTACTGGTCGCGCAATTTACGAAGGTCAGCTCGATTTGCGCGAAGCGCAAAGCTATTGCGACGGCAAGGCTTAAACACCGGAACAGGACAGCATAATGGCTTTGGCTAAACGTATTATTCCCTGCCTAGACGTTGACAAAGGTCGCGTGGTGAAGGGTGTGAATTTTGTTGGTATTCGCGACGCTGGCGACCCAGTTGAGGTGGCTAAGCGCTATAACGAGCAGGGCGCGGATGAAATCACCTTTTTAGATATTACCGCTACCCACGAAGACCGAGAAACCACCGCGCACATCGTGGAGCAGATTGCTACGGAGGTATTTATTCCGCTTACGGTTGGCGGCGGTATTCGCGAGATTAAAGATATTCGCGCCATGCTTAACGCCGGTGCCGACAAGGTGGGTATTAACTCTGCCGCCATTCACCGCCCCGATTTTGTAAAAGAAGCGGCCGACCGTTTTGGCTCTCAGTGCATTGTGATCGCTATTGACGCCAAGCGCGTTGCCGACGAAGCAGATGGCCGCCCGCGCTGGGAAATTTTTACCCACGGTGGTCGCAAACACACTGGTATTAATGCGGTGGAGTGGGCGATTAAAATGGTAAATAACGGCGCCGGTGAGGTGCTATTAACCAGCATGGACGGCGACGGCACCAAGGCCGGTTACGACTTGGCGTTAACGCGAGCGATTTCCGATGCGGTAGCGGTGCCGGTGATTGCCTCTGGCGGGGTGGGTAATCTCGACCATCTAGTCGATGGGATTATTGAGGGGCATGCCGACGCTGTATTGGCCGCCAGTATTTTCCATTTTGGTGAATTCACCGTACCAGAAGCCAAGGCCTATATGGCGGCGCGGGGAATAGAAGTTCGCTTATAAAAAAACGGGCCGCGGCCCGTTTTTGTTTTTCCTGTCTTTCTGCTTGCCGCTTACTTTGTTGCAGTTTCTGCTTCGCCGTTCGCTTCGGCCAAGGCCTTCTTGGCGCTAGACATAATGTGTAAGCCTTTCAATAAGTTTAGCGCTTCATAGAGCTGGTTGTCATTGGCGGCTAATTCATTGCTGTCGTTCTTGTCTTTTTTATCTTGTTTGCGGCTATTGCTGTCGCTTTCTGCGCCATCGCCACGGCCAAGGTGACCCGCTAAATCGGCTTCGGTAACTTGAATGCCTGCGGTTAAGGTTTCTATCCGTGCCTTTTCTACCACGATGTCAGGGATAATTCCCTGTGCCTGTATGGAGCGGCCACTCGGCGTGTAGTAACGGGCGGTGGTGAGTTTTATTGCACTGTCTTCGGATAGTGGCAGTACCGTTTGCACCGAGCCTTTGCCAAAGCTTTGGGTGCCGACAATAAGGGCGCGCTGGTGGTCTTGCAGGGCGCCAGCGACAATTTCTGAGGCCGAGGCCGAGCCGCCATTAATTAATACCACCATTGGCGTGTCATCGGCGGGGGCTTTGGCGCTGGCCATAAAACGGCTATAGGCATTGGGTAGGCGGCCCTCAGTGTAAACAATAAGGCCGTCGTTGATAAACTCGTCCACTACCTGCACTGAGGCTTGCAGCAAGCCGCCTGGGTTGTTGCGCAAGTCTAGAATTAAGCCTTTTAGGGGCGTGCGGCCGGCGTTGAGGGTGGCTAATTCTTTTTTCAGGTCTTGGCCGGTGCGGCTTTGAAACTGTGAAATTCGAATATAGCCGTAGCCAGGCTGGAGCATTTCGCCGCGCACACTGGCAACGGTAATTACATCGCGCTTGAGTTTCACTTCAAAGGGCGCGTTAACACCGTTGCGCAAAATAGTGAGCACAATTTTGCTGCCCGCTGGGCCGCGCATTAAGGTAACCGCTTCCTGCAGGTTCATGCCTTTTATGGGCTTGTTGTCGATTTGAATAATCAGATCGCCAGGTTGAATGCCAGCCCGCTCTGCGGGTGTATCGTCGATGGGGGTGACGACCTTGATAAAGCCGTTTTCCATGCCGACTTCAATGCCGAGGCCGCCAAATTCGCCAGTGGTGTGGTTTTGTAAGTCTTCAAAGGAGCTGGCGTCGAGATAGTCTGAGTGCGGGTCGAGGCCGCTGAGCATGCCGCGAATAGCATTTTCGAGCAGGGTTTTGTCGTCTACTTCTTCAACATAGCTGAGGCGAATTTGGTTGAATACATCGGCAAAATTGCGCAGTGCCTGAAGGGGTAGCTGGCCTTGGCTGCTCGCTTCGGCGAGCTGCTCTGCTTGATCGGCGCTTTTGTCTTGGTCGGCCAGTAGCGGGGTAGGTGCTGCCAGCAGTAATACCAATAAAGCAGAAAAGGTGTGGCGAAACATATCAGGCATAAATGAATTCCCAGAACGTCTTTAAAACGAAACTTATTGTATCTTGCTTTGCTGGTGAAAGCTGCCGAGCCGTAATTGGCTAGCGTGGTTTAGCTCAGCGGCACCAGCTGCGCGGGTCGGTAGGGCGCCCTTTGTAGCGTATTTCAAAATACAGCCCAGCTTGACGTTGGCCCCCACTATTGCCGACGGTGGCAATGCCTTCGCCGCCCCGCACCCAGTCTCCCTCGGCGCGCAATAGGCTCTGATTGTGAGCGTAAAGGCTGAGATAGTCACCGCCGTGGTCAACAATAATAAGCAGGCCGGCGCCGCGCAACCAGTCGGCAAAGACCACGCGGCCATTATGAATGGCTTTTACGGCATCGCCTTCATTGCCGCTAATTTGAATGCCCTGCCACGTTACTGAGCTGCCGTGGCGCGCTGCACCGTAGCGATTTAATGGCTTGCCGTTAATGGGCCAAGGCATTTTTCCGCGCAGGGCTTTAAAGGGTTTGTAGTTGGCGGGCATGGCAATATTGGTCACTTCGCGCTCAACGGCTTGCAGTACGCTCTCGAGATCTTTGCGCTGCTTGTCGAGGCCGCTTAGTGAGCTGCTTGAATTCGCGATTTCGGTATCAATACCGGCCAAGGCTTTGGCGCGACGCTGCTTTTGCTCAACCAAGGCGTGTTGCTGTTGCTCAAGCTCGCGGCGACTGTCGGCTAGGGCCGCCGCTTCGGCAGCGATCGCGGGCTTGATGTCGTCTAATTCTTGAAGGGTGTCGCGGTATTTGTGCAGCTCAACGCTGCGGGCGCGGTTGAAGTAATCAAAGTAGGTGAGGGTGCGGCTGAGCTCTTCGGGGTTTTCTTGATTCAGCAGCATTTTTAACTGACTTTCTTTACCCAGTGCGTAGGCGCTGCGCACGTGCTCGGCAATAAGCGCTTTTTGGCTTTCTTGCTGGCTGCGCAATTGGCGCTGACGGGCTTCTAGTTCGTTTAGCTGCTGTTGTTGTTGCTGTGATTTTTGCTTGGCGTGGTGCAGCTTAGCGGCAGTGACACCAATATCTTTTTCTATACTTTGCAGTGCCTTGGCGGTTTTACTGCGTTCGCTCTGTTGTTTGCTAATAGACTTTTTTAAATTGCCTATTTTTTGGTTGAGCTCGCGCAGTTGTTGCTTGCTGGCTTCGCCGTCGGCCACGGCAGTGCTGACAAACTGCACGGCTAGCAGTGATGCGAGCACTACAGCGCGGCAGAGTTTCATGCGAATGGACAAGGCCGCTGGCCGTTTCAAATGTCGCTAAGCAAGTTTACGCCGGTCATTTCGGCGGGTTGCTCCACAGCCATTAAGCCCAAGAGAGTGGGGGCAATGTCGGCCAGCTTGCCGCCCTTTTCTTGGAGTTTCTGTTTGTTGCTGCCCACATAGACTAATGGCACTAGTTCTGTGGTGTGCTGGGTGTGCGCTTGGCCGGCGTCGTAGTCTACCATTTGCTCGCAATTGCCGTGGTCGGCGGTTATTAGGCAGTGGCCGCCAACTTCTAACACTGCATCGGCAACGCGTTTTATGCAAATATCTAAGGCTTCAACCGCTTTAACCGCGGCCGCAAATACGCCGGTATGACCAACCATATCGCCATTGGCGTAGTTGCAAATAATAGCGTCGTAATTGCCGCTGTGAATTGCCGCAACCAGTTGGTCGGTCAGTTCGGGGGCGCTCATCTCTGGTTGTAGGTCGTAGGTGGCAACATCTGGTGAGGCGATCAGTTTGCGCTCTTCGCCTTCATAAAGCGCTTCACGGCCGCCGCTAAAGAAGAAGGTAACGTGGGCGTACTTCTCGGTTTCGGCAATGCGCAGCTGGGTTTTACCTTGCTTTTCCATTACTTCGCCAAAACTATTGTGCATGGTGCTGGGTGGGTAGGCGACGGCGGCAGGGATGCTGTCGGCGTATTCGGTGGTCATTACAAACTCTGCCAGCGCGGGGCGCACTTTGCGTTTAAAGCCATCGAAGTCAGTGTCGACAAAGGCGCGGGTAATTTCGCGAGCGCGGTCGGCGCGGAAGTTCATGAAGATGACGCTGTCGCCGTCGCTGATCTTGGCGTCGCGATCACCCGCCTTCTGAATAATAGACGCGCTGACAAACTCATCGTTTTCGTCGCGCTCGTAGGCTGCTTGCAAGGCGCTGCTGGTATTGTCGTAGCAATAGTCGGCGTCAGCACTTGTCAGTAAATTGTAAGCTTTCTCGACCCTGTCCCAGCGATTATCGCGGTCCATTGCGAAGTAGCGGCCAATCATGGTGGCGGTGCGGCCGCAGCCCAGTTCACTAAATTTGGCATCGAGCTTGTCGAGCGAGCTTAGGGCGCTGCGCGGCGGCGTGTCGCGGCCATCTAAAAAGGCGTGAACATAAACCTGCTTGGCGCCGCGCTGGGCGGCAAGCTCAATCATTGCCAGAATGTGGTTCTCGTGGCTGTGTACGCCACCCGCCGAGAGCAGGCCGAGAATGTGCACGGCTTTGCCCGCGGCAACGGCTTTATCGACGGCTTGGGTGTAAACGGGGTTGCTGTAAAAGTCGCCGTCGCTAATGGCTTTGTCGATGCGGGTAATGCTTTGGTAAACCACGCGGCCGGCGCCAAGGCTCATATGGCCAACTTCTGAATTGCCCATTTGGCCGTCGGGTAGGCCAACATCAAGGCCTGAGCCAGATATAAGGGTGTGAGGTGCTTCGTGCCACAGGCGGTCCCAGTTTGGGGTGTTGGCGTGGAAAATAGCATTGTCTTTAGGGTCTTCGCGATAGCCAAAGCCGTCGAGGATGACGAGTACGACTGGTTTTTTTGCTAGGGTGTTGGCCATAAATCTCACACTTTAGAACACTGGGGATTAACGTTGCATTGTAGCTTTTTCGCAGAGTTGAGGCTATGCGGCGGTGGGTGAGAATTGCTGCTTGGCAGTGTATACTCTCGCTTTTTTCGCGAATTGTGCAGCGCACATGGCATAAAGAGATGTTTCCATGGATAAATTAATCCCCTTTGTTGCTGAGCAGTGGGTACTGATATCGGCATTAATTTCTTGCCTGTTGTTGCTGAGCTTTCATGAGCAGCGCCGCGCGGGGAAGAGTCTTAGCCCCCAGCAAATGGTGAATTTAGTGAACCAGCAAGGCGCAGTAGTGATCGATTTGCGCGATAAGGCCGAGTTTAGCAAGGGCCATATTTTGGGTTCGGTCAATTTGCCTTTCTCTAAGCTAGAGAAAGAAGTAGCCGACCACGTTGAAAAAGACAAGCCGGTGATATTGGTTTGCAAGTTGGGGCAGCATGCTAGCGCCGCGGGTAAAAAGTTAGGTTCGCTGGGCTATAGCCAAGTTTACCGTCTTAAAGGTGGCGTTTCTGAGTGGCAGATAATGCAAATGCCGCTGATTAAAAAATAAAGCTGGTCAGTATTTTGTGACGCGGTGTTTTGCGTAAGTGAAGATGTTATAAAAGAGGTGGAAATGGCACAGGTAACAATTTATACAACGCGATTTTGCCCATATTGTGTTCGCGCCAAGCAGTTGTTGACTAGCAAGGGTGTGGCCTTTGACGAAATCCCAGTCGACGGTCGCAATGATTTGCGCAGTGACTTAGCTAAGCGCAGTGGTCAGCGCACGGTGCCGCAGATTTGGGTCGGCGAGACCCATGTTGGCGGCTGCGATGAATTGTATGCCTTAGAGCGTGGCGCTAAATTAGATGCGCTGATTGCCTCTTAGTAGCCTTGTTAAGTGTGGAACTAGGCCTTATATACGGTATAACCCCTTTAAATTAGTTTAGGAAACGGAAAACAATGTCAGAAGAAACGCCCGTTCAAGCCAAATTTGCCTTACAGCGTATTTACACTAAAGACGTATCTTTCGAGTCTCCCGCTAGCCCATTAATTTTTACCAAGGCGTGGAAACCGAAAATACAGGTTGACCTCAATACCCGCAGCAAAGCGGTGGCTGACAATACCTACGAAGTGGTTCTTACGGTGACGATCACCGCCAAGCTTGAAGATGACGAAACTGCCTTCTTGGTGGAAATTCATCAAGCTGGTTTGTTTATGGCCGAAGGTATTGAAGGCGAGCAATTGCGTCAGCTACTCGGCATAGCTTGTCCTAATATGCTGTTTCCGTATTTGCGTGAAGCGGTTGATTCACTGGTAGTGAAAGGTGGTTTCCCCGCTTTGGCGCTGCAGCCAGTGAACTTTGAAGCGCTTTATCGCCAAGCCGAAGAAGCGGCTGCGCGTCAGGCCGAAGCGGCGTCTACGACACACTAATTTCTGGCGCTCGTATAAAAATACCGCATTACTGATTACTCGGTATGCGGTATTTTTTTATCCCCTATATTGTTATTAGCCACTTAGTTTTTTTGGTGCCTCAGCTATGTTCCATATTGCCTTGTACGAGCCGCGCATTGCCCCCAATACCGGTAATATTATTCGGCTGGTGGCTAATAATGGCTGCCATCTTCACCTGATTGAGCCGCTGGGTTTTGATATGGAGGAGAAAAAACTACGGCGCGCGGGGCTAGACTACGCTGACCTAGCGCGGGTGACCCGCCATCCCGACTACCCGAGTTTTTTGGCAGCGATGGGCGACCGCCGGATATTTGCGTTAACCACCAAGGGCAGCCGCAATTATGCCGACGCCAAATTTGAAGCTGAAGACGTACTGCTGTTTGGCTCAGAAACCTCGGGCCTGCCGCCAGCCGTGCGGGAAAGCTTAGGGCAGGAACACTGCCTGCGGGTGCCAATGATGGCCGAGGCGCGCAGTTTGAATTTGTCGAATACCGTGGCGCTAGTGAGTTATGAAGCGTGGCGGCAAGTGGGGTTTATAGGGGCAAGTCTGACGTCGGAGGTCTGACGTCAGACGAAAAACCGTGCGGAGCTTCGTTGTGTAACGTCCGACCGGTTCTTTAAGCCTCAGACATCCGACTTCAGACACCCGACTCGCCCCAAATCAATCCTCATCATCTCCACCCATTCCCAATTCCTTAATCTTGCGGGTCAGGGTGTTGCGTCCCCAGCCGAGCAGGTTTGCGGCGTCGCGGCGGCGGCCGTGGGTGTGGCGCAGGGCGGCTTCAATCATGATGCGTTCAAATTGGGGTACGGCGCGGTCGAGTAGTTTTTCGCGGCCTAGCATCAGTTCTTGGTCTGCCCAGCGCTTGAGGTTGTCCTGCCAGTTAGAGGCGGGCGCGGCTTCGCCTTGGGGGCGCTCTAGTAGCTCAGGTGGCAGGTCGTCGATATGAATTTCGCGGCCCGAGGCCATCACCGTCAGCCAGCGGCAGGTGTTTTCCAGTTGACGAACATTGCCCTGCCATTCCATTTGGCATAGGTATTCTTCGGTTTCTGGGCGCAGACGCTTAGGCTCAACGTTTAATTCATTGCCCGCGCGGGTAAAGAAGTGCTGCATGAGCTTGGGTATGTCTTCGCGACGTTCCGAGAGCTTGGGCAGGTGAATGCGAATAACATTGATACGGTGAAACAAATCCTCGCGGAAGTGATTGCTCTTAACCAGCTTTTCCAAGTTTTGGTGGGTGGCGGCGATAATGCGCACGTCAACTTTGACGGGGGTGTGACCACCGACCCGATAAAATTCGCCGTCGGCCAGCACTCGTAATAAACGGGTTTGGGTGTCGGCGGGCATGTCGCCAATTTCATCTAAAAACAGGGTGCCGCCATTGGCTTGTTCAAAGCGGCCGCGGCGCTGGGCGCTGGCGCCAGTAAAGGCGCCTTTTTCGTGGCCAAACAGTTCCGACTCCATTAGGTCTTTAGGGATGGCGGCCATGTTTAATGCAATAAAAGGCTTGGTGGCGCGGGGGCTGTGGCGGTGTAGCGCCTGAGCGACTAGCTCTTTACCAGTACCGGATTCACCGTTGATGAGCACGGTGATATTCGACTGCGACAAACGGCCAATGGCCCGAAATACTTCCTGCATGGCGGGCGCTTCACCGATGATCTCGGTAGTTTCTAGCGGCGCCTGCTCGGGCAGTAAATTCCGGTTTTTATTGGCGTGCTGCAGTGCGCGCTGGGTGGTGGCAACCGCGTCGTCTACGTCAAAGGGTTTGGGTAAATATTCGAAAGCGCCACCTTGGTAAGAGGCTACGGCGCTGTCTAAGTCGGAGTGCGCGGTAGTGATAATTACCGGCAAGCCTGGGTGGGCGGCGGTAATACGCGACAATAATTTAAGCCCGTCGATGCCGGGCATGCGTATATCGCTAATGATGGCATCGGGTACTTCAGACTCTAATTCGCTTAGCAGGCCGTCGCCATTTTCAAAACAGCGGGTAATGATGCCGGCTTGGTTTAGGGCTTTTTCTAGCACCCAGCGTATCGATCGATCGTCGTCAGCTATCCAGACAGCATTGGTTTGGCTCATGAGGCTTGCTCCAGCGGAATATGCAGTGAAAAGGTGGTGTTGCCCGGCTCGCTGCTACATTCGATTAGTCCGTTATGATGATTGAGTATGGATTGTGCAATTGACAGGCCTAAGCCTGTGCCCTCGGCGCGGCCGCTGACCATGGGCAGAAAAATTGAGGCGCGCAGGTCTTGGGGGATGCCTGGGCCGTTATCAATAATATCGACGCTGCACACCAAGCGATGGCGGTGGGCGCCAATGGTGAGTTGGCGCAGGGTGCGAGTGCGAATAATAATAGTGGGGTCGCTATCTTCGTTACCGTGTTGGCGCAGTGCTTGTTGGGCATTGCGGGTAACATTTAAAAACGCCTGAATTAATTGTTCGCGGTCGCCAAGAATATCGGGAATGCTGGGGTCGTAGTCGCGAATAATGCGGATATAGCCTTCGCTCTCGGCTTCGACGAGCTGGCGCACGCGCTCTAAAACTTCGTGGATATTCGTCATTTGCTTTTCGGGCGCGCGATGGGGGCCGAGCATGGTGTCGACCAAATTGCGCAGGCGGTCGGCCTCTTCAATAATGATGTTGGTGTAGTCGTGGAGCTTGGGGTCGTTGAGTTCGCGGGCCAGCAGTTGCGCGGCGCCGCGCAGTCCACCAAGAGGGTTTTTAACTTCGTGAGCAATGCCGCGTATTAGCGCCTGACTATTTTGCTGTGACGACAATAGGCCTTCTTCGCGGCTGATTCTAATGAGTCGATCCAGTGGTTGTAATTCGATGATGAGCGAGGTGCGGCGATTTTCAGTAACTGGGGTTACGGCGTAATCGACGGTGATTTCAATTCCCGAGCGCAGGGTGAGAACGGTCTCGCGCTTGGTATAGGCCTCGCAGTTGTTAATGGCGTCGAGTAATTTAACAAGGGTGTCTTCTTGTTCGTGAAATAATTTGGTGATGGCTTCGCCGTGAATGCGTTGATCTGACACCGCCAATAAAGCCTCTGCCGCGGGATTAATGTAGCTCACGGTCAGGTTCGGCTCTACCAGTAAGATTGCCGTTTTAAGGTTGTCGAGAATTTGATGGTGGATATTACTCGGGGGCATAGCGTCGCCATTATGTTCGTAATGCATTAGCTCAAAGCAATTTCTAGGCCAAGCGAGTTAGGGAGATTTAACCGCCAATATCGACGGCTTTTGAGGGCCTCTTGTGACCTGAGTCCCAATATAGTGCAGTGTCGATGGGGGTGGCACGCAATATTTGCGGGCGCCCTTGCCCTTAGTATAGGGGGTTGCGCTCTAAATTGGTGCGCTAATTATCGGCTTTGCTTAGTTTCCTGGTAGATACACCATAATATCGACGGCGTCTTTGCCGATTCGTCGGCCGTGCTCGTCGATTATGGTGGCGCTGATGCGGTGGGGGCCACGGCTTAGTCTGGGGATGGTGAATTGCGTGCTGCTAGAGCTGGCTAGGGTTTTATTGTCTAGGCTGAAAACTATGTGCTGGGAAGAATCTAATGGGCTTTTAGTGCTTGCGCTCACGGTGGTGGGGAGTAGTCCGTTGGCGATAATGGCGCCATTGCTGGGTGATTGAATTGTGATTTGGTTGCTGGCGCTGACGCTAGTGCTGGCTGGCCGGTGGTTAGCTTGGCTGTTAACTTCGGTTGCTGGGGTGGTATTGGTGGGGGGGAGTACCACGGGAGTGCTGTTCTTTGGCGCCTTGTCGGAAAACACGGTGTTGCCGTACTGGTCCGTGGAGCGGTAAATTTCAGTGGCAAAGCTAAGGCTGGTAAGCAGCGTGAAACAAATTACGAGTAAGTTGCGAGCCATACAGCACCTCGGTGTTTAAGGGCTCTATGATGTGGTGAAGCGCTGTGGAGTGCAAGCTTTGCTATTGGTGTGGGCTATGTGCAACAGGGGGTAAATCTAGCGAAGGTTGCCGGCACAAAAAAGCCCGCATTAAGCGGGCTTTTTAGGCGCAGTGTGGTTTAAACGCTGTAGTACATATCGAACTCAACGGGGTGAGTTGTCATGGCTAGGCGCTCAACTTCCTGAGACTTAAGGGCGATATAGGCGTCGATAGTATCGTCGTCAAATACGCCGCCGGCGGTCAAGAACGAGCGATCCGCATCCAGTGCTTGCAGGGCTTGTTCTAGGCTAGAGGCAACCGTTGGGATGGCGGCAGCTTCTTCGGCTGGCAGGTCGTACAGATCTTTGTCGGCTGCATCGCCGGGGTGGATCTTATTTTGAATGCCGTCAAGACCAGCCATTAGCATTACCGCAAACGCAAGGTAAGGGTTGGCTGACGGGTCTGGGAAGCGAACTTCAACACGACGGGCCTTGGGGTTTGGTACAAAGGGAATGCGGATAGATGCAGAGCGGTTACGCGCTGAGTAAGCCAGCATTACGGGTGCTTCAAAGCCAGGAACCAGACGCTTATACGAGTTGGTAGAGGCGTTGGTGAAGGCGTTAATAGCACGGGCGTGTTTAATGATGCCGCCAATGTAGAACAGGGCAGTTTCAGACAGGCCACCGTACACATCGCCAGCAAACAGGTTTGTACCGTCTTTGCTTAGTGACTGGTGAACGTGCATGCCGCTACCGTTGTCGCCAACGATTGGCTTAGGCATAAAGGTTGCCGTTTTACCGTAGGCGTGGGCAACATTGTGTACGCAGTACTTGAGAATCTGCACTTCATCCGCTTTCTTAACGCAGGTGTTGGGGCCAACGCCAATTTCACACTGGCCAGCAGTACCCACTTCGTGGTGGTGTACTTCGATGGTCAGACCCATATCGGTCATGGCATTACACATAGCGCCACGCAGATCGTGGAGGCTGTCTACCGGCGGTACGGGGAAGTAGCCGCCTTTTACGCCTGGGCGGTGGCCGGTGTTGCCTTCTTCGAAGTTGTCACCTGATTTCCATGCGGCTTCGTCGGAGGCAATTGCATAGCTAGCGCCTTCCATTGACACTTTCCATTTAACATCGTCAAAAATGAAAAACTCGGGCTCGGGGCCAAACAGTGCGTTGTCGGCAATGCCGGTAGCGCGCATATAGTCTTCGGCGCGCTGGGCGATTGAACGTGGGTCGCGGTTGTAGCCCTGCATAGTCGTAGGCTCTACGATGTTGCAGCGGATGATAATAGTAGATTCTTCGGTGAAGGGGTCTAAAACAGATGCATCGTCGTCGGGCATCAGAATCATGTCTGATTCGTTAATTCCTTTCCAGCCGGCAATAGATGAACCGTCAAACATTTTGCCGTCTTCAAAAAAGCTTACATCGACGTCTGTTGCCGGAATAGTGACGTGCTGCTCTTTGCCCTTGGTATCGGTAAAGCGCATATCGGCCCACTTTACGTCATTTTCGGCGATTAACTGCAGAGTGTTCTCTGACATTATTTTCGTCCTCCAGATAGAGAGAGTAAGTTTGAATTCGGCATCGCCGAGGGATATTAATTATATTCGCAATGTATTGTGCCGCATAGCGGCGCAATCTGCGAACTGAAAACGCAATAAACATGCCGATTTAAGATTATTACACGGTATTGCTTGTTAGCTGCATTTGATAATTTTGCTTAAAGCTTGTGCACGACGCCAAAATAAATGCGTTACATTGGTGCTCTGCTCAATAATTTGCTCTGTTTTGGTGCGCACGGTGATGGGCTGCCCCCTGCTGGGCAGAGGGGGTATAATAATCGCCCCTCCATTTTTTCGGTCGTTAAATGAAATTCCTCGTTAAATTATTTCCTGAAATCATCATTAAGAGTAAGCCGGTTCGCAAGAAGTTTACTCGGCAGCTGCGCGACAATTTGCGCAAGTTACTCCTGCCGCTAGATCCGAGCCTAGAGATTATTCGTGACTGGGACAGAATAACCATTGAAACCGCGAGTGAGGATCCCGAGGTCATTGCTGGTTTTGTTGCTGTGCTCAGTAATACCCCTGGCATTTCACACTTTGTTGAGGTGCTGGAATACCCGCTGGTGGATGTGCACGATATTTACGAGAAAACCCGTCTTGCCATTGGCGACAGTCTCCGCGGTAAACGCTTTGTGGTGCGTTGTAAGCGGGTGGGTAAGCACGATTTTAATTCCAGTGAAGTCGAGCGCTACGTGGGCGGCGGCCTGAATCAATACGTTGAGTCTGCGGGTGTTGATTTGCACAACCCTGACGTGACGGTACGCATCGAGGTGCGTCAGGATTTGGTTTACATTGTGAACCGGCGGATTGAAGGTCTTGGGGGCTTTCCGCTGGGCACCATTGATGCGGTGGTTTCGCTAATTTCTGGGGGCTTTGATTCAACGGTTTCCAGTTATCTGACCATGAAACGCGGGATGCGCACGCATTTTTGCTTTTTTAATCTTGGCGGTCGCGAGCATGAAGTTGGCGTGAAAGAAGTCGCCTTGTATTTGTGGCTAAAATACGGCGCCTCTCATCGTGTGAAGTTTGTCAGCGTGCCCTTTGAGGATGTGGTTGGTGAGATTCTGAAAAATGTTGAGAACTCGCAAATGGGCGTTATTCTCAAGCGCATGATGTTGCGTGCCGCCTCGCAAGTCGCTGCCGAGCTAGAAGTGGCGGCCTTGGTTACGGGTGAGGCGGTGGCGCAGGTTTCTAGTCAGACTTTGCAGAATCTATCGGTCATCGATCAAGTCACCGACACCTTGGTGCTGCGCCCGCTGATCTGCGCCGACAAGCTCGATATCATTAACATTGCGGCTAAAATTGGCACTGAGGCCTTCGCGGCCAATATGCCTGAGTACTGCGGGGTGATTTCGGTTAAGCCGACCACCCGCGCCAAGCCCGAAAAAATTGCGGCTCAAGAGGCGAATTTTGATTTTGCGGTGCTAGAGCGGGCGATTGCCGCGGCCAATTACATCAATATTGACGCCCTCGCCGACGAAGATCTCACGGTTGCCGCCGTAGAGTCCTTGCCGATCCCGCTGCCCGGCGCGGTTATTGTAGATGTGCGTCACCCAGATGAGGTTGATCGTAAACCTCTGAAATTGGCGACGAGTGAAGTGCAGGCTATTCCTTTTTACGAGCTACATAGCCGCTTTGCGCAGCTCGATCAGTCGCGAACCTATATGCTGTATTGCGACAAGGGCGTGATGAGCCGTCTCCACGCTTCACATTTGGTAGAACAGGGTTTTGAAAACGTAAAGGTGTATCGTCCATCATGAGTGAAGCTGCCATTAAAGCCTTGTTTGACGTGTTAATTAAGCCGCGCTGGGCCGATCAAGACAGCATGGGCCATATTAATAATGTTCAGTACTTTCGCTATTTAGAGGAGGCTCGGGTCGACTGGCTTGCGCAGTCTGGCTTTGGAATGGGCGAAGGAGCTAATAATTTTGGGCTGATAATGGCGGCGGTGGGCTTAAACTTTCGCCGCGAGTGGCATCACGGCCACTTGCTGAGAGCTAAGGCGTGGGTGCTGCACATCGGCAATAGTAGCTTTAGTTTGCGACAGTGCCTCTACTCAGAAGACGGCAGCGAGCTGGTTGCCGATGGTGAGTCAACCTTGGTTTGTGTTGACGGTGCGCATCGGCCAGTACCTCTGTCGGAATCCGCTCGCGCCCATTTGCAGGCGCATTTATTGGCGGTTTGAATGTTACTCGGCGGCTGGGCTTTGTTCGGGCTTGCCAAGATTAAGATTGTATAGCCTGAAATGCTGCTTTTCTAAAGTAAGGGTTGCGGTCATTACCGCGTTGCCGTGTTCGAAGTGAACATTACTGCTGTAGCTTAATTTGGGCGGCTCGCTAAACAGCGACAGCGCGCCGCTTAAGCGCGAAAACAAGGGCGTTTCCATCGATTGAAATTGACCTAGGTGGGCGTAGTCCGCGCACAATTTGGCCAGCTGCTCATCGTCGACCTTATCTAAAGTTTCTGCCGATAGCTGGGCTTTTAGGTCTGCCACCTGCCAGCTTGAAATGCTGGTTAGCGAGGCGTTTAAGTAGCGTGCGGCGTTGTCGCTGTAGTGGTCTTCCACTTGGCCGCTGTAATAATAAAGGCCGCCAAACAGAACTAAGCTGGCAATAATAAAGGTATTTAAGAGCGGGTTGCGCACGGAATAGATCCTGTTTAGATGAGTTTAAGGCTATTTAAAAAGACCAGCAGGATACCCGCTGGGGCTATATAGCGCAGCGCTATGCGCCAAGCTTTGAAAATAAGACCGCGGCCCATGCTCACTTCGGTAGCGGTGGTGTTGGCTGGCAGTACCCAGCCGACAAATATGGCAATTAATAAGCCGCCAATGGGCAGCATAATGTTGGCGGTTATGTAGTCTAGCGCATCAAACACGGCGCCATAGTGAATGCACGCTAAGCCGCCAAGCCACGCAATACCAGCCAGCCCGAAAGTTGATAGCGGTCTTTTTACATCGTATTTTTCCAGCCAGGCCACACCGGGTTCAATCAAGGATATTGACGAACTGAGTGCGGCAATACTAACTAAACTGAAAAAGATGGTGCCAAAAAATAGGCCGCCATTCATGTTGGCAAAGGCGATGGGCAGGGTGACAAACATTAGGCCTGGGCCCTGGCCAGGGGTTAGGCCGTTGGCAAAGACCAGTGGGAACATGGCCATGCCCGCAACTAGCGCAATAATGGTATCGAGGGCGGCGATGGCGAGTACAGTTTTGCCAATCGATGAGTGGCCTGGGAAATAGGCGCCGTAGGCCATGATTGCGCCCATACCCAAGCTCAAGGTGAAGAAGGCGTGGCCCATAGCAACTAACACGGCTTCCCCAGTTAATTTGCTAAAGTCGGTGTCGAACATAAAGTGCAGGCCCGCACTAAAGTCACCGTTAAACCAGCTGTAACCGAGTAATAGCAGTAAAAAACCAAATAAAATTGGCATGAGTATCTCTACTGCTTTGCCAATCCCATTGGCAACGCCGCCTGCAACGACGCTTGCCGTGATTAGGGTGAACAGCGAGTGCCATATAGTTTGCTGGGTGTTGTTGCTAAGTAAGTTGCTGAAGTTAGCTTCTATCTCGGGGGTAGAGGCATTGCTATAGCCGCCCATCACGCTTTGCGCGACATACTCCAGCGCCCAGCCAGCAACAACGCTGTAGAACATCATGATCATAAGGCCGGCAATAATGCCGGCGGCGCCCACCGCGCCCCAGTATGAGGACTTGCCCGCTTCGCGGCCGAGCTTGGCCATGCTGTGTACGGGGTCGCTGCGCCCAGCGCGGCCGGCCATAATTTCGGCAATCATCACTGGGATGCCAATGAGCAAAATGCAGCCGAGATACACCAGTACAAAAGCCCCGCCACCGTATTCTCCGGTGATATAGGGGAATTTCCAGATATTGCCCAAGCCGACCGCAGAGCCCGTGGCGGCCAAAATAAAGGTCCAGCGGCTTTTCCATGTCACATTTGCGGTGGTCATTGCAGTGCTATCCGTAGAAAAGAGGAAAAATGGGTTATGGGTTGATTGTAGCGGGTATCGGGTACCGCGTGGATGCTCAAGACCTTGATTTTGCTCTTTTAATCGTAATTAGTAGATTTTGCCAAGAAGATATGTGACTTCCTGCTGCTATGAGGGGCAGGCTTGTTGTATAATGCGCGGCCATTTTATCCAACAACGAAGCCCCTCCATGATTGATACGCTGCGCAATATCGCCATTATCGCCCACGTTGACCACGGTAAAACCACGCTAGTGGATAAACTGTTGAGTCAATCGGGAACCCTTGATCGCCGTAACCAAGATTCCGAGCGGATCATGGACTCCAACGACCAGGAGAAAGAGCGCGGTATCACCATTCTTGCCAAAAACACTGCAATTGAGTGGAATGGCTACCGAATCAATATTGTAGACACCCCAGGTCACGCCGACTTTGGTGGTGAGGTTGAGCGTGTATTGTCGATGGTCGACAGTGTATTGCTGCTGGTGGACGCGGTTGATGGCCCCATGCCTCAGACCCGCTTTGTAACCCAAAAGGCGTTTGAGCAAGGCTTGAACCCAATTGTGGTAGTTAACAAAGTTGACCGTCCTGGCGCGCGTCCAGACTGGGTTGTGGATCAAGTTTTTGATCTGTTTGATCGCCTTGGCGCGACAGACGAGCAGTTAGACTTCCCCATTATTTTCGCCTCGGCAATTAATGGTGTTGCGGGTCTAGATTTTAATGATCTGGCCGAAGACATGACCCCCTTGTTTCAAATGATTGTCGACAAAGTGCCAACCCCAGAGGTTGATGCCGACGGTCCGCTGCAGATGCAAATCTCGGCCCTCGATTACAATAGCTATGTTGGCGTTATTGGTGTTGGCCGTATTACCCGCGGCACCATGAAAGCCAACGACCAACTGGTTGTGGTTGGCGCCGATGGCAAAACCCGTAAGTGTAAACTGCTGACAGTAATGGGTTACTACGGGCTTGAGCGCGTAGAAGTACCAGAAGGCAAGGCCGGTGAAATCGTTTGTGTAACCGGTATTGAAGGCCTGAACATCTCTGACACCTTGTGCGCACCGGGTCACCCAGAAGCGTTGCCGCCATTGAGCGTAGACGAGCCAACGGTAAGCATGACTTTCCAAGTAAACGATTCACCGTTTGCTGGTAAAGAAGGTAAGTTTGTTACCTCGCGTAATATTCGCGACCGTCTTGACCAAGAGCTTATTCACAATGTGGCACTGCGTGTTGAGCAAGGTGAGACCCCAGATAAATTTAAGGTATCTGGTCGTGGTGAGCTTCACTTGTCAGTACTAATCGAAACCATGCGTCGTGAAGGTTTTGAAATGGGTGTTTCTCGCCCTGAAGTTGTAACCAAGATCGTTGACGGCGTGGTTCAAGAACCCTTTGAACATGTGGTAATCGACGTTGAAGAACAGCACCAAGGTTCGGTTATGGAAGAGCTTGGCTTGCGTAAAGCCGAGATGAGCAATATGGAACCCGATGGCAAAGGTCGCGTTAAACTTGAGTTTATTGCGCCAGCCCGTGGCTTGATCGGTTTCCGTGGTCAGTTCCTAACGATGACCTCTGGTAGCGGTATTATGACTACTGTGTTCGATCACTACGGCGAAGTGAAGGGCGGCGAATTAGCTGGTCGTCAGAATGGCGTAATGGTGTCAATGGTTGGCGGTAAGACGCTGAGCTACGGTTTGTTTAACCTGCAGGATCGCGGTCGTTTGTTTATGGGCCACGCTGCGGAAGTGTATGAAGGTCAGATTATTGGGCTTCATAACCGCAACAACGACTTAGTTGTTAACCCTACCCGTGCTAAGCAGCTGACTAACGTTCGCGCCTCCGGTACTGATGAAGCGCTGACCCTGTCGCCGCACATCAAGCATACCTTGGAGCAAGCTTTAGAATTCATCGAAGACGATGAATTGGTTGAAGTAACGCCAAAGAGCATTCGCTTGCGTAAAAAACTATTGAAAGAAAACGAGCGTAAACGCGCTCCTAAGTAATTTAGTAGATAGCTGCTTACCCAAGTAAGCAGCTCCTCGGCGACCTGTTCTAGGTCGCCGAATTATTCCTTTGAGCGTTAAGTCGCAGTCTGCGCTACACTGATCCAGTGCATTAATTGGATGTGGTCAACGCTATGCTCACCTTATTTCCCGATATAAAACCCTACAAAACCCATCAATTGCCGGTTCAGGCGCCTCATATTCTGTATTTAGAAGAATCTGGTAACCCCGACGGTATTCCGGTGATTTTTGTGCACGGCGGCCCAGGCGCTGCTTGCAGCCCAAAGGCGCGAAGCTTTTTTGATCCTGAGCGCTATCGCATTATTTTGTTTGATCAGCGCGGCTGTGGTCATTCCGAACCCCATGCCTGTTTACAAAACAATACCACTCAAGACCTGATTGCCGACATGGAGCGTATTCGCGAGTTTCTCGCCATTGATAAATGGGTGGTGTTTGGCGGCTCGTGGGGTTCAACCCTTGGCTTGGCCTATGCCCAAGCGCATCCTGCGCGGGTGGCGGCGATGATTTTGCGGGGAATTTTTCTGTGCCGTCCCAAAGAATTGGCGTGGTTCTATAGCGAGGGTGGCGCCAGCCGCGTATTTCCAGACTACTGGCACGATTTTAATGACGCAGTACTGCGTCGCGAGGGTGAGAATTGGATAGAGGCCTATCACCGCATATTGCATGGCGAAAATGAATTGGCGCGGATGTCGGCAGCCAAGGCGTGGTCGCTGTGGGAGGCGCGCTGCTCAACGCTGCGGCCGAATCATGATGTGGAAGATCACCTGATGGACGCACATACCGCGGTGTCGATGTCGCATATTGAAACCCATTATTTTGTGAATCAGGGCTTTTTGGCAGATAACCAGCTCTTAGCTGCTATGCCCAAAATTGAAGACATTCCAAGTATTATTGTGCAGGGTCGCTACGATATGATTTGTCCGCTAGAGAGTGCGGTGGAACTTCACCAGCGTTGGCCAAATGCCGAGCTGCATATTGTTCGCGATGCCGGTCACTCGGCGTTTGAGCCAAGTATTACTGATGCTTTAATTAAGGCCAGTAACGATATTGCCAAGTTGCTTAGCAATGGTGAATTGAGTTATTGATTGGGCTTTTACGCTTTACGGGAGGCGGTTAACGCGAGGGCCTTAGGGTCGCTGGGCGGTGTTACAGTTAATCAATTTTTTGTAAATTTAAAATATAGGTTTCAATGAAAGCGTTATTACAGCGGGTTAAATTTGCCCGCGTGGAAGTCGATGGTGAGTGTGTTGGTGAGATCGCGCAGGGCTTGTTGGTTTTTTTGGGGCTAGAAAAGCACGACGACGAAGCGGCGATAAGCAAGATGATGACGCGTTTGCTTCAGTATCGGGTATTTTCCGATAGCAACGGTAAAATGAATCAGTCTGTGGTCGACGTTGCCGGTGGGGTGTTATTGGTTTCGCAATTTACTTTGGCAGCGGATACCAAAAAAGGTCGTCGGCCAGGCTTCTCGACCGCAGCAGAGCCGGTTCGCGCAGAGATTTTGTATGAGTTTGCGCTGAGGGAATTACGTGCTCAGCATGGTGTGGTTGCCAGTGGCCAGTTTGGCGCCGACATGCAGGTCAGCTTGATTAATGATGGCCCCGTTACATTTTTATTGGAAGCGTAGTTGGGCAGGCCTATCGCCACTAAGTTCCCTTAATGTCTTTGTTTTCAACTGTTTATGTAGATAAGTCACACTCTCTCTGAAATTCAGGAACTGTGTCTTAATCTCCAGTCTAAATCCGGTATCAACGCAACGGAGATAGATGATGATGCTACATAAACAGAAAGTATTACTTGCCGTAGGTATCTTGGGTGTTATTGGCGCAAGCCCACTGTACGCCAAAGATTTTAGCTACACCTATGTTGAGGGCGGTTTTGCTGATGTGGATATCGACAATGAAGACGCCGACTATATTTATGGCGGCGGCTCTCTAGCGCTGGATAAGAATATTTTTGTGCGGGGCTCTTTGGGTAATCTTGATGTCGATAAAAACCTAGAGTTTGACACGGTCAGTATTGGTGTTGGCCACCCCATGAGAATGTCGGAGCGCAGTGATTTAGTTTTTGCGCTGGATTACAGCTTTGCTGAGTCAAGCAGCAAGATTCCCGCGCTGGACAATTACGATGTTGATACCTTAACCGGTAGTGCTATGACCAGAACGTGGTTGACCAATAATATTGAAGGTAATTTGATGGGTGGCTTAGCCTACCAAGACGCAGATTACGGCGGCTCAGATAGCGGCGCGATCCTCGGTGCGGGTATTCGAGTTTACGTGGTGCCACAGTTTTCGGTTGCCGCCAATATAAGCCGCAGCTTTATCGGTGACTTAGATACCGATGAAATCGGTTTAAATGCTCGCTTACAGTTTTAATTAAATACTTGTTTACAAAAAAGGCGCCAGTGGCGCCTTTTTTGTTGCTGGGTTTTACCGAAATCCTGTAACCGTCCGGCAAACCCACCTTCCCATCCTATTTTAAGATAGTAGCCTTGGT
>NZ_JARGNU010000013.1:0-51444 GCF_029212375.1 Zhongshania sp.
GGTTCAGTATGAGAAATTAGCAAATTAATGTGTCCGGTTTTGTTGACCAGAACACCGGTATCTGGTGGGGTAACCGTGAACGGCTTAGGTGGTGTACTGAATTCTGAATCAAGTTCAGAGTGACTAAATAGGGGGTGCGGTAGAATGACGTAATTTTGCATTCACACCCCCGTAAAAACACAGTCATGCCAGACTTACAAAAGCCGCCATTCTACCCCAGCCCCAATTTAGGGAGTTATGCAAATTGAGTTACTCCCATTCTATTGTAAATAAGCAATTTTTTCTCTTTAATTTCATATAGTTATTTTTATACATTTATCCAATACCATGAAAAATACCATGCTCAGAAATTTCCTAATATTTTTCAATTCTTATTGCTGAGTGGCTCGATCAACGACTATCGACGCGCAATGAAGGCTCCCAAAATCATATCCAATTACTAAGTTTTATGCAGCAGTGGTGTCGGGTGATTAAACTCTGTCTACCAACTGATGTTACATACCAAGCACAAATAAATGGTTTATCTCTCGATCATTTTCTGTGGCCACCCTGAACTATTATTTTCTTGTCAGCATCGATTCAATATGAAGCTCCATCGCAATACGCCCACGCAGCCCTCTGTGTTTTTCGTCGTCAAGCTTTCTAGCGAGCTCCACCGTTAATTGACTTCTATCAATCCGACAAAATCCAAGCCGTTCATAGAACGGAGCATTCCAGGGAACATCGCTAAATGTTGTCAACGTCACTCGCGGCAAGCCTTCTTTCCGCGCCCAGCACACGACTCTTTGAATCAGTGCTCGTCCCAGGCCCCGAACTTGATGCTCAGGCAGCACGTCAACTTCCACAATAAACGCGGTGTCGGCCTCCCGCACAACAATGATAAAGCCGACCGGTTGCTGCTCCTGTGTCAGTGCGACCCAAAGACGCCCCTGTTGCATGGCTTCAACCAGTTGCCCCAGCGGCACCACACTCACCCTTTCTTCAGGTGTAATAACATGGTCGGGAAACAGCCTGGCGGCAGAACGCTCGATAGACGCCAACTTTACAAGGTCTTCTTCCCGCGCTTTTTCAATCGTGTATTGATTCATAAAACACTATTTCAGTATTTCTGGCTGCTCATTCAAAATCTGCCACACACCACCGGCACTACTGATTCAGACATTTTTTTGTTAAGCGCTTCAGTTCTGGCAGAACATCCCTCGCAAACCAGAGGTTACGCGCCAGCCAGGTATAATTGCGTGGCGAAGGATGCGGCAAGGCAAAATATTCAGGCAAATGCTTACGCCAATTCTTCACCGTATCGGTCAAGGTTCTGCTTCTGCTAGCCAAATAATATTGCTGTGCGTATTGACCGATCAGGAGCGTCAACTGGATCTCTGGCAGACAGGCCAGTAATTCGGCATGCCACCGGGGTGCGCATTCCGGGCGCGGCGGCAGGTCGCCCGAACGTCCCTTGCCCGGATAACAAAACCCCATGGGCACAATCGCCACTTGGCTTTCGTCGTAAAAAATCTCCTGGCTTACACCCAACCAATCTCTCAGCCGCTCACCACTGGGGTCATCCCAGGGGATTCCACTCGCATGCACCCGTGCTCCCGGGGCTTGACCGATAATCAACAGGCGCGCTCCCTCAGCTGCCCGGACAACAGGTCGAGGGGAATGCGGCAAATGCCTAGCACACAACTCGCAGTTTCGCGCGTCATTGAGGACGTCGACCAGCTGAAAGTCAGTCACCTGGGATTCCTGAGAGTCATTTCTTTAGTTCGGGAAGCATTGATCACAACCACATCGATCTCGTTATTAACTTGCTATTTTCAAACTCAGCGCGGTATTTTTATTCCGTAGAAAATTATACAGCCGAGCTGGATAGTCCGGCATGACGGCCATTCGCACTGACTCCCGTGCTGCCAAATGTCGCCTCCATTCAAGCACCTTTGGACAGTGCTCGAAAAAACCGAACTCATCGATCTGCTCGAATACATCGAAATAACGAAAAACCGGCGCGAAGAATGCGTCCACCATGGAAAACCTGTCACAGGAGAAATAAGGCGCGGAAGATAGTTCGCTTTCCAGGCGTTGAAACTGAAGGGCCAGCGCATCACGCTTTTGGCTCAACACCGCGTTATCGGGCGCCGAATAAAATCCCGCTATGTTGTTTAAAATACTGGAACTGAATTCCATCCAGGATCGATGCTGCGCCCTCGCCAATGGATCTTCCGGGTGCAGGGCGCGAGGGAAGGCTTCTTCCAGATACTCACAAATCACTGCGGATTCAAACAACGCCCGTCCTCCCACATCCAGGACCGGTGTTTTTCCCAGCGGGGAAATCTCCAAGAACCATAGCGGCTTATTGGCGAGATCGACATCCCTCCGCCGATGATCTATATGCTTCTCCTCCATGACTATCGCCACGCGCTGGACATAGGGACACAGCGCATGACTGACCAAGGTCAACGAATGGTTCATAGGATATACCTCTGCCATTGTGTGAATAGTTTTTGACTTGGCCCCATGAAAAACCTCTCACCCAATGCAAATATTGCCGTGAATCACGGGGCTTACGCTACGAAAACCACTTATTTTCAAGCGACTCGATCCGTTTCCGGACGAAAAAGGTATCCGGCAAAAAGTATCGCCACCGCCAATCCGAGATGCAGCCAGCGATCCGCCTGGTTGATATGGATTATCCCAAGCAACATATCGCCCCTGGTGAAAAATCCGATGATCGCGACCAGGAAATACAACCCACCGATGACTTTGATCACCCGGTCTTCACGGCCAGCAAATACCAGGGCACTGACGATAAAGCCCAACCCGGTTATCAGGTGAACCAGATTGTGCGCCAGGTTCACCGCAAACAGGCCATGGGGGGATACCAGGGGATTAGGTATAAAACCCAACACGGTAACTGCAATGAATGTGAAGCCCAATGCCAGGGCAACATTGCGACTATTGAACATACCAAAACTCCTTATTGAATGATTGGTGAATATGACGGGACATCGTCCCGCCATATTTATCGCCCGAGTAACGTGCTGACCGCTCGATTAAAGCGACGCTGGCGATTTGTCCTTGATTTTTTTCCAGGTTGTATTGGCCGTCTTGATACGCCCAGGCACGTCTTTCAACCACTCGTCCTGAATCCCTGCATCCAGATTGAGGTACAGCGTGCCATCGACTACACGCCAGACCTCCGGGTCACCAATAAACTTTTTACCCACCGATACGCCGAATGCGCAGTAGCCACCGAATGCCGGTACATATTTTTCCGGGTTCGCCATAAACTGCTGCTGATTGGCTTTGCTGGAGAACAGATAGGTTGCACCTGCATGCTCGGCAACAAAATTACCGTTGCCTCGCAGGGGCCGCTTGCCGGTATGGTAGGACACCACGTCGTAACCCTGTACGGCAGGCGCGCTGTGGAGATAATCGCCGGCCATCGCCCCAAAGGAGATACCCAGCAGAGCAATCACGGCGAGTAATGTGTGTTTGATTTTCATTGTCTTAAACCTCGTCTTAAATCTCAAAAATTAAACTAAACCGCCCGACTCAGGGAAGATGTCGAAACCAGTGGGAAATCGACCTCCGTATCGGCGATATGATTGAAGTAGTTGGTGAAAATATTCATGCAGGTAACGGCGATAATCTCGACGATCTGGCCATCGGAAAAACCGGCCTGCCTGACAGCCGCCAATTCACTATCGGCGACACGACCCCGCTGATCCACGATGGCAGCAGCAAAGGACAATGCCGCCTGGGTAGTGGTATCAGTCGATTGCGCCTTCAGGTTGTTGGCCAGCTCGGACTCCGCAACCCCCGCCCCCTTACCCAGAAGCGTATGGGCAGAAGCGCAGTAGTCGCACTGGTTTTTACCTGCTGCGACCAGGGCAATCTGCTCACGTAACTTCGGGTCAAGGTCACCGGAAGCCAGGGCCGACATCTGTTTCAGATAGGCATCAAGCACCGCCGGCGACTGGGCGAGCGTCTTGAAGATATTCGGGACAAGTCCCAGCTGGCGCTTAACTGCGTCCAGCAACTTTCGCGCAGCGTCACTGGCCTGTTCTGGTTGGACTGGTTGTATTCGTGCCATTTCAAAATTCCTCTCGTCATCTGATAAGGAGACCGATATTGATCTCCGGAAATATAATCACCTAACAGAGAGAGTTTATTAATATCGAAAAAACCTTATTAAATACTTATTCGTATTTTTTTATACACGATTAAATTTATTGCTGAGCAGCGGCGCCACATAGCGCTTCCATAACCGGGTGCACACACGCAGGCGGTTGGCCCGCGACAACAACTGCAATTCTTCGGCGCTCGGCGGATCTTGCGCGACCGCAAACTGCATGCGCAAACGAAGCACCTTTGCCCTGTCAGTCAATACCAGTTTGGAAAAAAGGAACTTGCCGAGAAGAGACAAAGGCCCTCTCCCCTTCGGCCTGAAATGGACCGATGCGTAGTCGATTAGATACAACTTGCCCCGGGTGTCTATTATTATATTGCGCAAGCGCAAGTCATTGTGGGTCACGCCGCGTTGATGTAACAGGGACACACTTCGTGCCAGCTGACTGTCGATGCCTGCCCACCCCCCAAGATCGCGCCGATCAGGGTGGCGGCCGTTTATGACCGCCATCGCCAAACCATACCTACCGTGGCGACCATAGAATTCAGGCACACCGGGCACGCCCTGCAACCGCTCCAGGGCCTTGATCTCCCTGCTCAGCAAAATACGGCACACCGTCGCGCGCAAAAGCGGATGAGCGTGGTCGTAGCTTTTGACGACCAGCACCACGTCCCCACAAACAAACCGTCCCACATGGGCCTTAAATGATGAGGGGGCCGACTGAAGCCGTCGGTCTTCGTAGCAACCCACCTAATAGGCTAGCTTGCTGGAGACCTGAAAATCCGACAGATGCATAAAATGTGGCACTCCTTTTTAACAACATCACCCGTACAAAATGGCAGACCACATTGCACACGGCATAAAAGAGTGTATGATTTCAGCAGTATCTCGCACGAACCATACTTAATAGCCCTTCAATCACACTAAATCGTATTTTATTTTAATGGACGCATTAACCGATATTCTCAATACCCTGCGCCTGAAAAGCAGCCTCTACTTCCGCACCGAACTGACGGCGCCCTGGGGAATTCAGGTTCCCCCCAAGGGTCGCGTGGCGCGATTCCATATCGCTATTCGTGGTCAATGCTGGCTGCGAATCGACGGGCAGGACGAGGACGTGTTTATGGCCAACGGCGACCTGGTGATTATTGCCCATGGTGCCAGCCATATCCTCGCGGATTCCCAGGAGACGCCCCCAACCGATCTGGCAGACGTGTTTGAGGCAATCGCCTATCCCGGCAGCGGGCCGTTGGTCTATGGCGGTGGCGGCGCCGGCTGCTGCCTGGTCTGCGGCGAATTTGCTTTCGATGACCGAGAAAATCATCCCCTGCTGGATAACCTGCCACTGCTACTCAAGGTTACCGGAGACCAAAGCTACAACTCCAAATGGCTGGACTGCGTCATCGGTTTTATCGCCCATGAAGCGGCCAACCTGGACCCCGGCGCCAATGCCATTATTGACCGCCTGTCGGAAATTATTTTTATCCAGGTCATTCGGGCCACTCTGGCCTCAGCCAGTAAGCCAATTCCTTTCCTTTCAGCCTTTACCGACCCGAGAGTCAGCCGGGTCCTTTCCGAGATCCACAGTGATCCGGCCGCGGACTGGAGTGTCGAATCCCTGGGCCGCATTGCCAACATGTCGCGCTCGGCCTTTTCCAATCGATTCACAGAGCTCGCGAATATGACACCCCTGCAATACGTTATTTTTGTCCGCATGCAGATAGCGGCTCGCCTCTTGGTCGACACCAATGACTCATTGCCGGCCATTGCGGAAAATGTTGGCTATAAATCCGAAGCTGCTTTCAGCCTCGCCTTCAAGCGGCAATTCGATGTCAGGCCCGGCGAGTATCGTCGCAAGCATAAGGCCGCTGCAGCCGCCTGACCCGGTGCCTGGTGGCACATGCGCCCAAACCAGATTCTGCCGACGTCGCTCACCTTGCTCAGGGTCTGATGAGAATGGCGGCGCTTACTTAAGTGATTGGGTGCTCGGAAAACCGGTCAGCACTACCGGTAAGACGGCTTACCGTGAACTCAACAACTGCTTCGCCATTTTCTTGGCGAGCAGCGCGGCATCGCGATCACCACGGGTATGCGCGCGCACAATGGCACCATCGACCAGCAGTGCCAGCTGCTCGGCCATTAACTGTCTTTGCCGCCGGCCAGAAATCTCCATCAGGCTGTTTTCGATCAAGTCCTGAATCGCGGCTTTATGTTCAGCGGCCAGCATGTAAATCGCATGTGTTTGTTCAGCATATTCAGCGCTGGCATTGATAAAATTGCAGCCAGAAAAGTGATCGCTGTGAAACCACGGGTCCAATACATCAAAGATCGCCAATGTCGATGACTTTCCAACGGTTCTGGCTTGTTCAATGGCCTCGCCAACTGCCTGTATCAATTGCTCATGCCGTTGTTGTAAGACCGCAACGACCAGCTCGTCCTTGGTACGAAAGTGTTTATACAGGGTCGCCTTTGAAACCCCGGATTCAGCCAGTATCCGGTCAATACCGGTAGCGTGGTAACCATATTCATTGAAAAGCCGATAGGCGGTATCCATCAAATGTTGTTTGCGCGGCTGCATGGTCGGTGTTTTCCTGGAGGATAAAAGCAACGACAGGATACAGAAAAAAGCTTGACATGAACAGATCTGTTCACCTAACCTGCGCCCAGAGTGAACAGAATTGTTCACCCTCTTGAACTTTATCATCGGAGGGATACCCATGCACCAAAGTACTCAAGGCATTCACCACCTGGGACTAACGGTAAAAGACATCCACGACACATGCGGATTCTTTTGCGATCGAGTAGGTTTTAAAGTCGTCGGCGAAAAGCCGGATTATCCGGCGATATTTGTCAGCGACGGCACAATCATGTTGACGCTCTGGCAGGCCAAGAGCGATAACCCGACGGTTTCTTTTGACCGTCACCACAATATTGGGCTGCATCATTTTGCACTCAGGGTCGCAGATCACAAGGCTCTGGAGGTACTGCACAACAGGCTTGAAGGTCTGGCTGGCGTTGATATTGAATTCAAACCTGAACCCCTGGGACAAACCGATATCATGCATATGATGTGCACCATACCGGGAGGCATCAGGGTCGAGTTTATTACCACCGGCTGAGACTGCACTTTGAATAGTCATACACAAGATACCTGGCACCCCGGTGAACTGAGCGTACAAACCCGTGCCGGTGTACAGGAAAAAATGTCCCGCCTCGGGCCGAGACTGATACGGAACTACATGCCGGAACAGCACCGGGAATTCTTCGCCAGCCTCCCCATGGTAATTCTCGGCAGTGAAGATAAAGACTGTCACGTCTGGGCCAGCCCGCTATTCGGCGATCCTGGTTTTATCCGGTCACCCTCCTCCCAACAACTCATTATTGATGCATCAAGCTATTATTCGGAGACGATTCTTCCGCACCTGCAAGTTAGCTGTCAGCTGGGATTGCTCGGTATTGACCTTGAAACGCGTCGCCGCAACCGACTGAACGGCATTGTTGTCAAAAAGGACCAGAATCAGGTCACTATCGATGTTCAACAGAGTTTCGGTAATTGCCCCCAGTATATTCAGCCACGTCGGCTACAAGCCCAACCGCGCGAGGGCAAAATCACTACCGAATGCTTCAACAACTGGAGTAGCGAGTTGCAAGACGTCATTACCAGGGCCGATACCTGCTTTATTGCCAGCGTCTATTCAAGCGAGCGCGCTGACAAAAGCTCCGGCATGGATGTTTCCCATCGCGGAGGCCAGCCCGGATTCCTTGGCTTTGACGATCATCATCGACTAATCATCCCCGATTATCCTGGCAATTCGTTTTTCAACACGATTGGCAACCTGACGGTTGACCCCCGGGCCGGTTTGCTCTTTCTAGATTTTCAAGGAGGAAACATCATCACCCTGACCATGACCGCCGAGGTAATCTGGGAAACGGAGGATCCAATCCTTTGCGGAGACCACGACAGAATGATTCGATTGTCACTAAAGGAGGGCTATGTTATCCACAATGCCCTTCCCTATCGCTGGGAATCAATGGGTAATGCGATATGAGCTCGATTGAATATAGAGTATTAAATCAGGTCAATCCCGACCCGTTATTATCCCTGTTAAACAAGAAAAGAATCCGGTCTCATTTGGTGAGTCACCAACGCTTTGACAGGGAATCGTTACAATTATGGATCAAGACAAAAATCGAAATGGATGCGACTCCCGGCTGTCGAGTGCGAGCCATTATGGTTGATGGTCACTGTATCGGCTGGTGCGGTATACAGCACGACAGTGGCGAATATGAAATCGCCGTTGTGTTGGATGACAGTCACTGGGGACTGGGACGAAGAATATTCCGTGACCTCATGACCTGGGCAAAAGAGCTGGGGCATAAAACGGTATCCATTCATTTCCTCCATACCCGACCGGAATATAAATTCCTCAAGAAAATTGCACAAAGCATGCACGAAAGCCAAATACTCGGGAACAGGTTTACGACATATACGCTGGCGGTGGAATAACTTTTTGCTCCAGGAATAAGCGGTATATTTATCGGGGGTTGAGCGACATTCTTTTTGCAATCGTCTTTTTACAATAGCCCCTGCTCGATGTGATCACCAATCAGCACAGCCCATTACGCAACTCTCCCAAAGCACTCTTCAATCGCCCCGCCAGTTGCCTGGTTAACTCTCCTGCCGAAACCTCTTTACACCCTGTCGTGTTTTGCCCTGCCCATAACGGTGAGAAATCGCCACTCGCGTGGCTCTCTGCTATGACGCGAAACGGCGCAATAGCAGATGGGCTATACCATGCAATTTTCATGGGATTCGACCAGCGTGGAAAAGGTAAAGCAAATTGAAGCTGTACTGGTATACCAGGTTTCCCGATTGTTCCAGACCGTGCGCAGTTCAGATTCCTTGATACCATGCCAGCATTAATATGCCTCTCATGGTGCAAACTCTTTCTGCCTTGCTACCCTCACTCATACCATGAGAAATGCAGTTGATGATACAGATTATATTATCAATTGGAGTTATTTTATTTCTATATTTCAATGGGTTACAAATTTCCGTCACTCCCACTCAATGGTCGCTGGTGGCTTGCTGCTTACATCATAGGCTACGCGTGAAACTTGTTTTATCTCGTTGATAATGCGGTTTGAAACTGTCTCTAGCAGCTCGTAAGGTAGGTGCGCCCAGCGCGCGGTCATGAAGTCGATGGTCTCTACAGCGCGCAGTGCAATCACGTATTCATAGCGGCGGGCGTCCCCTACTACACCAACCGATTTCACCGGCAGGAACACGGCAAAGGCTTGGCTGGTTTTGTGGTACCAGTCGGCGCGGTGCAGCTCTTCTAAGAAGATGGCGTCGGCTTCGCGAAGAATATCGGCATATTCTTTTTTCACTTCGCCTAAAATCCGCACACCCAAACCTGGACCAGGGAAAGGATGGCGATAGACCATATCGTAAGGCAGGCCTAGCTCTAAACCAATGCGGCGCACTTCGTCTTTAAAGAGTTCACGCAGTGGTTCTACCAAGTCCATCGCCATATCGTCTGGCAGGCCGCCGACATTGTGGTGAGATTTTATGACGTGGGCTTTGCCGGTTTTTGAGGCGGCAGATTCAATCACGTCGGGGTAAATTGTGCCCTGTGCAAGGAAGTTAACATCCTTGAGGGTGGTGGCTTCTTGATCGAAAATTTCGATAAAAGTATTGCCGATGGATTTACGTTTTTTCTCTGGGTCGGCTTCGCCGGCCAGCTTGCTTAGAAACGCTTCTTCGGCATCGACGCGAATCACTTTCACGCCCATGTTTTTGGCGAACATTTCCATCACCTGATCGCCTTCGTTTTTACGAAGCAGGCCGTTATCAACAAACACGCAAGTAAGCTGGGTGCCAATGGCCTTGTGCAATAAGGCTGCCACTACTGAACTGTCTACGCCGCCGGAAAGACCCAGCAATACTTTTTGATCGCCGACTTGGGCGCGCACTTTGGCAATGGCGTCTTCAACAATATTGGCGGGTGTCCACAGTGCTTCGCAGCCGCAGAGTTTCAGCACAAAATGTTCGAATATACGCTGGCCTTGCAGAGTGTGAGTCACTTCGGGGTGAAACTGCACACCATAGAATTTCTTGGCTTCGCACTGCATTGCCGCAATTGGGCACGATGGTGTAGAGGCCAAAACTTCAAAGCCTTCGGGCAGGCGAATAACCTTGTCACCGTGGCTCATCCACACATCAAGTAACGCCTTGCCGTCTTTACTGTCGATATGGTCAGCAATATCGGCGGTTAGCGCGCCAGCGGTTTCCAGTTTGATTTGGGCATAGCCAAATTCGTGAACTGGCGAGCCTTCGACTTTGCCGCCCATTTGCTCGGCCATGGTCTGCATGCCGTAGCAAATGCCCAATACCGGCACACCCAGTTCGAATACCAATTGTGGCGCTCGTGGCGAACCAGCTACCGTTACCGACTCAGGCCCACCCGCCAAAATAAAGCCTGAGGGTTTGAATTCTTGGATATCTGCATCGTCAATATCAAAGGCGCGGATTTCGCAATACACGCCAATTTCACGAATACGCCGTGCAATCAGCTGGGTGTACTGAGAGCCAAAATCTAGAATCAATATACGGTGGGCGTGGATATCTGGGATTGACACGGCAATTCTCTCAACAAGGTTCACGGCAAATGTGAACATAAATAAAACAGCAAACCCGCTGCGGTAGCGGGTTTGTTAATTCAAAAAAATAACGGCCATTAGCCCCTAGGTAGGGTAGTTAGGCGCTTCTTTGGTAATGCTCACGTCGTGTACATGGCTTTCATTCATACCCGCCGAGGTCACCCGTACAAACTCTGGGTTGTTACGCATAGCTTCAATATCGAGACTACCGGTATAACCCATTGCTGAACGCAAGCCGCCCATTAACTGGTGAACAATCGCGGCCAGCGGGCCTTTGTAGGCAACGCGGCCTTCAATGCCCTCGGGCACGAGTTTCTCTGCGCCGTCGTCGGCACTTTGGAAATAGCGATCGCTGGAACCTTGGGTTTTGGTCATTGCGCCCAATGAACCCATACCGCGATAGGATTTGTAGGTACGGCCTTGGAATAGCTCGACCTCACCTGGCGCCTCTTCGGTGCCAGCGAACATCGAGCCCATCATAATGCAGTTTGCACCGGCAACCACGGCCTTAGACAAATCACCAGAAAAGCGAATACCGCCATCGGCGATGAGCGGTACGCCGGTGCCTTTAAGGGCGGCTGCAACGTTAGCAATAGCGCTAATTTGCGGAACACCCACGCCAGTCACAATCCGAGTAGTACAAATTGAGCCAGGGCCGATGCCGACTTTTACCGCATCGGCGCCAGCTTCGAGTAACGCCAATGCCGCCGCGCCAGTCGCAATATTACCGCCGATCACGTCAACCTGAGGGTAGTTCTCTTTAATCCAGCGCACCCGATTTAATACATTCATGGAATGGCCGTGCGCAGTGTCAACCACCAATACATCTACACCAGCGGCAACCAGTGCGGCAACGCGGTCGTCGGTGTCGGCGCTAGTGCCAACTGAGGCGCCAACCCGCAATTGACCTGAGCTGTCTTTGCAGGCGTGGGGGTAAGTCTGGGCATTGTTCATGTCTTTAACGGTGATCATGCCGGTCAATTTAAATTCGTCATTGACCACCAAGACTTTTTCAATGCGGTGACGGTGCAGCAGCTCTCTTGCCACCGCCATATCTACGCCCTCTTTAACGGTGACCAGTTTTTCTTTGGGGGTCATCATGCTAGAGACAGGAACGTTTAGTTCTTCTTGAAAGCGCACGTCGCGGCTGGTGACAATACCAACTAGCTCGCCTTTATCGAGTACCGGAACGCCGGAGATTTTGTGACGGCGGCGCAGCTCAAACAATTCGCTGAGTGGCGCGCTGGCCTCTATGGTAATTGGGTCTTTAACAATGCCGCTTTCGTGCTTTTTAACCGCGCGCACTTCTTGGGCTTGCTGAGCAATGGTCATGCTCTTGTGAATAATGCCAATACCACCTTCCTGAGCGAGGGCAATGGCCAGCGCGCTTTCAGTGACGGTATCCATTGCGGCGGACACAAGGGGAATATTCAGCGAGATATTACGAGTCAGCTGAGTTTTTAGGCTAACGTCTTTAGCGGTAACCTCGGAGTAACCTGGGAGCAGAAGAACATCATCAAAGGTGAGTGCTTCTTGGGCAATACGTAGCATAAATAGATTCCAATGCCGGTGGCTAGAATCCTCGCAATTTTAAGCGATGGGCGGCGCTTAGTAAACCGATTCTTGGCGAACAAACCCCTATATCTTGCTACAATAGCGCCATGACTACACAAGAACCGCCACAACCCCTTACTGTCAGCCAATTAAACGGTTTGGCAAAACAATTACTCGAAGACTGCTTTGCACAGGTTAATGTAACCGGCGAACTGTCGACTTTGTCGCGCCCCAGCTCCGGCCACTGGTATTTCACCCTAAAAGACGACCGTGCCCAAATCCGCTGCGCCTTTTTTAAGGGTAAGAATATACGGGTCAATTTCACCCCCGAGCCAGGCCAGCAAGTGAGCGTGCGCGGCAAGGTTAGCCTTTATGAAGGCCGCGGCGACTACCAGCTTATTGTCGACAGCATGCAGCCCGCCGGCGCTGGTGCGCTAGCCTTGGCCTTTGAAAAGCTCAAGCAAGAACTGCTGGCCGCAGGCTGGTTCGACCCCGACCACAAAAAGCCGCTACCAACAATTATCAAACACGTTGCAGTGGTCACCTCCCCCACTGGCGCGGCTATTCACGATATTTTATCGGTGTTTAAACGCCGCTGGCCCGCTATGCAGATCAGTGTGTTGCCGGTGCTGGTACAGGGGAATAATGCTGCGGGACAAATCGCCAATGCCATTGCCCAAGCCAACCACTGGGCGCGCACCAAACAGCAAGACTTTGACGTGATTCTGGTTTCTCGCGGCGGTGGCTCATTAGAAGATTTATGGCCGTTTAATGAACACATTGTCGCCGCCGCCATTCACGACTCTGAACTCCCAGTAATTAGCGCCGTGGGCCACGAAGTCGATTTCAGCATTAGCGACTTTGTTGCCGATATTCGCGCCGCCACCCCGTCTGCGGCGGCCGAGCTGCTCAGCCCAGACCAAGCTGAGCTAGTATCTAAGCTCCATTTACTCAAAGGCCGGCTCACCAAAGCCCAGCAATTGCGGCTGCGACGCTGGCAGGAGCAGTTACTGTCTTTAAGCCGCCGCGTTCGCGACCCGCGCAGCCAGCTCCGCGAGCAAAGCCAGCGCCTAGACGATTTAGAGCTGCGCCTGCAACGCCAGTGGCAGCAAAGCCAGCGCCGCCGCCAGCAGCGCCTCACCGCTGCCAACCAACAGCTAGCACTGCTCAATCCTGAGCGTCAGCTAAAAAGTAAACACAGAGAACTCAATGCGCTGCGCAGCAGGATGCAACACGCCATAAAACTGCGACTGCAACAGCCGCGAATTGCCTTAAAAAACATGGAGCAGCAGCTCAGAGCCTTGGGCCCCGAGCAAACTTTAAATCGGGGCTATGCCATTATTAGCGATCAAAGTGGTGGTATCGTCCGCGACGCCGACACCCTGAACAATGGCGAGCAGCTAAACGCAAAATTCGCCAACGGCACCGCGGCGCTTATCGTTAGTAAATAACGCCTAAGCCAGTGTTTTACGAAAATGGCTTAACAAGGTATGGGTGCTAGTTTGCGCTGTTTTATTTGGGCTTAGCACGCCCATAATACTTGTTAGGTCTTCCCGTAATATTGCATTGCAGTAAAAGGAATAAACGCATTCTTGGGCGTCAACCTCTGGGCGGTAGGTCGATAATAAATCAACCGTATAATGAAACGGCTCAGCAAGCGCTTTGCGCGCAATTTCTTGAACCGTGCTACTCGTCGATTCCGTCACCAAGCGCAGCATTAAGCGCCGCAAGACTAAATCGCTGTGGATTAAATCGAGGAATTTCCCCAGATAGGAAAACAAGGCCTCTTCAGCACTAACCGTCTCCTCGCCATGCACCGGCTTTATTTTTTTCAGCGCGGTCTCCAAATACGTAGACGTGCTTTGCACGTAAACATCATCTTTACCCTTAAAATGATCATACAAAGCGCCCTTCGTAAGCTTTGCTGCTTTTGCCAACAAATCCATACTCACGCCGTTATAACCATGCTTTGCAAACTGCTGCGCACTGCACAGCAATATCATTGCCCGCGTTCGTTCGCGCTTGCCACCCACCTCACCTACTGCCATCTCACTATCTCTAATTCATTATTTGCACAGACTTTATACCCAAGCTAATTACGCAGGTAAATCATTGCAACAACATACCATCCGGTATATTATCGCAAAACATACCGATTGGTACATTATAAAAATAAGGAATTCCCTTGCGCACACCACTGAAAAGCCACATTACACACAATTTACGCTGTCGCGTTGTGGTCTTACTTGCCGCCACCTTACCCAGTCAAAGCTGGGCCGGCATAGGCGTTCTTCCGCTCGGCTTTGGCGCCGACTCCAATGCCATGGCCGGCACCGACATGGCTTTTTCCAACGACCCACTGAGCATAAACAACAATACTGCCGGCATCGCAAAATCAAAATCCGCGCAATTTAGCACGGCTATTGAAGGCTTTGGCATGAATGGCATCCGTCACGCAGACTCACTGGGCAACGACGATCGCTCCGGTATCGATCGCGGCTTACTCGTCAGTGGCGCGTGGTCTACCCCACTTGCAAGCCGCTCCGATATTACTGTTGGGCTAGGGCTTTTTGCCCAAGGTGGGGTTGGCTACGAATACAAAAACCTTAACACCGCCTTTGGAAATAGCGACGACCTTACTGCGCTATTTGGGGTATTTCGACTTGCACCAGCCATTGCGTGGAATATTAGCGACAAGTTGCGCGTGGGATTTAGTGGCTCAATAAACTACTCAGAAGCAGAGCAAGAGGTGTTTCCAAACACCTCTGATGCGAGCAGTGGTTTCCCCGGTCTCGATATTAAAAACATGAGCGGCGTCAGCTATGCTTGGCGCGCCGGCATACAGTACGACCTCAACGACCAATTGTGGCCTACGGCTCCGACACCGAGTTAGTGCTAGAGGACGGCAATGCGGTAGTAAACTTCGACGCTATGGGCCTAGGGCGGGTTAAATACACCTCTGCCAAAATTGACGGCTTATCACTACCTAGTGAATTAGGAATTGGTCTTGCATGGAAAATCACCCCGAAGCTTAGTTTGGGCGCCGACCTTAATTGGTATCGCTGGAGCAAAGCCCTTGGCACGGTCACAACCCAATTATCAGGAGCACAGACCAATGGCGCGCCAGACAAAATAAAAATTAATACTGATTTTGGCGGGCAAGATCAATACTCAAGTTCGGTCGGCAGCAAATACCAATTAAATGATAAAACTCAATTCTTAGCCGGTGTGAACCACGTCGGCAATGTTATAAAACATGGCCATGAATCACCGCTAAACAATCTAATTGCCAAATGGCACTTTAGTGCTGGCTTAAACCACGAGCTAGACCAACATTGGAAAACGTCATTGACCGGTACCTATATGGCAAAACTTAAACGCCAATATACCAATACTCAATTACCCTTAGGCAGAGAGGCGCAAGAGGCCTTTAGCGCTTATTCTGTAGCGGTAGGCGTGACGTATAACTGGTAGAATTTTTTAAAAGTACGGCGCTGTTGCCACGCGCCGCACTTAAAATACAACATAGCGAATACTAGCTATGTTGATGGAAGATTAATAACTTTCGGGGAGTTTGCGTTTAATAACAATGTGGCGACCATCAACATCGATGTACTCGCCAATAGTGAGGTCTTTAAGAATACGCGCTACCATTTCCCGCGATGACCCAACCCGATCCGCAATCTCTTGCTGAGTGAGTTTTTCTTCAATGCGCATACTGCCGTCGTCACCGGCAGGCTGAGCCAGATTTGTTAGCACTTTAACTACGCGGCCATACACGTCTTGCAGGGCCAAACTTTTCACATCGTTGGTGAGCTTACGAATACGGCGGGTTAAGTTTTTATTGAGAATACGGGTGATATTTGGATGCATATCCAGAATAGCTTTAAAATCTTCTTTATAAACAATACGTACCTTGGTGGCTTCCATCGCGCGTACCGAGGCCGAGCGCTTGTCGTCATCCAACAGGGCTAATTCGCCAAAATAGTCGCCATCTTCAAGGATATTCAGCACAAAGTCTTTGCCGCTTTTATCGCTGCAATACACTTTAACGCGGCCGGATTCCACTACGTACAGGGAGTCTGCGACATCGCCCTCGTGAATCAAAACCGTGTTTTTGGCGAAGTCCCGCAACACACTGGTGTCGCGCAAAATTTGAATTTCTTCCGGCATCAGGCCGTCAAATAAATCGACGTTTTCGATACTCATTACCACATTCCCCAAGGACGATAAAACGTGGAGGCCACTATAGCATAGTTGCGTAAGTGGCTGTCTAGGCGGGGTTTACGCTAGATGTCGGAAGTCGGATGTCTGACGCCTAAATACGCACTCTGCACACGTCCGACACCAGACTTCCGACATCAGACCTATTCAGGCCGCATATGCGGAAACAACAACACATCGCGAATCGAGGGCGAGTCGGTGAACAGCATCACCAGGCGGTCGATACCGATACCTTCACCCGCTGTTGGTGGTAGGCCGTATTCCAGCGCAGCGATGTAGTCGGCGTCGTAGTGCATGGCTTCGTCGTCGCCGCCGTCTTTCTCGGCAACTTGCGCCATAAAGCGCTCAGCCTGATCTTCTGGGTCATTAAGCTCGGAGAAGCCGTTAGCCAGTTCGCGGCCGCCGACAAAGAATTCAAAGCGGTCGGTCACAAAGGGATTGCCGTCGCTGCGGCGCGCCAGTGGCGAGACTTCGGTGGGGTATTCGGTGATAAAGGTCGGCTGATCAAGCTTGTGCTCAACAGTCTCTTCAAAAATTTCGATCTGGATTTTACCCAGGCCCCAAGTATCTTTAACTTTAACACCAAGTTTTACGGCAATCGCAGTGGCCTGGGCCATATCACTGAGCTGTTCAGCAGTGATTTCGGGGTTGTATTGCAGCACAGAATCAAACACTGACAAGCGGGTAAATGGCTTACCGAAATCGTATTCGCTGCCTTGGTAGTTAATAACCGTGGTGCCCAAAACTTCCTGCGCGGTATTGCGCAGCATGGCTTCGGTCAAGTCCATCATGTCTTTGTAATCGGCATAGGCTTGGTAGAATTCGATCATGGTGAATTCTGGATTGTGCCGAGTAGAAAGGCCCTCGTTGCGGAAGTTACGGTTAATTTCAAACACCCGCTCAATACCGCCAACAACCAAACGCTTCAGGTATAACTCAGGCGCGATACGCAAATACATATCCATACTCAAAGCATTGTGGTGAGTCACAAAGGGACGTGCGCTGGCTCCACCCGGAATGACCTGCATCATTGGGGTTTCAACTTCTACAAAATCTTTTTGCTGCAAGAAATTACGGATAGAGCTGATCATTTTTGAGCGAATCGCGAAGGTGCGACGCGAGGATTCATTCATGATCAAATCGACATAGCGCTGACGGTAGCGAATTTCCTGATCAGTTAGGCCGTGAAATTTATCCGGCAGTGGTCGCAATGATTTGGTCAGCAGCGAAGTCTCGGTCATGTTCACATACAGATCGCCTTTGCCCGACTTGTGCACTGGGCCAGTGGCAGAAATAATATCGCCAATGTCCCAAGTTTTAATCTCGTCAGCCAGTTCTTGGGGAAACTGCTTTTTATCGACATAAACCTGAATACGGCCGGTCATATCTTGCAGCACCATAAACGGCCCACGTTTGGCCATAATGCGGCCAGCGATACTCGCCTGACGCCCAAGGGCCTCAAGCTCTTCTTTGTCTTTAGCACCTAATTCATCTTGCAAACGCTGAGCGTAGTCTTCACGACGAAAGTGATTAGGGAAGGCATTGCGTTTTTCGCGAATCGCGCTCAACTTGGCGCGACGCTCGGCGATTAAGCGATTCTCTTCCTGGACCTGTTCTACTTCGTTGTGATTCTCAGACATTTTAAGTTCCTGGGTCGGGCGTCGGAGGTCTGACGTCGGACGTATTAAAAGCAGCGCGCTGCTTATTTGTATTTAAAAACTAGGCGCCGATCTCAGCGCCATACTTAACACTTGTGCGAACTACTCGTCAGACGTCAGACTTCCGACACCCGACTTGGCCTGCTAAAGGCCAAATTTAAGACTTGCTTCAATAAACTGATCCAAATCGCCATCTAACACCGCATTGCAATTACTGGTTTGCACATTGGTACGCAAATCTTTAATGCGCTGATCGTCTAATACGTAGGAACGAATTTGGCTGCCCCAGCCGATATCCGACTTACTGTCTTCCAGCTCTTGCGCGGCGCTATTGCGCTTTTGCATTTCCAGTTCGTAAAGTTTTGCTTTTAGCATTTTCCACGCGCTGTCACGGTTTTGATGTTGCGAGCGCTGGTTTTGGCACTGCACCACAATATTCGTCGGCACGTGGGTTAAACGTACCGCCGAGTCGGTTTTGTTAATGTGCTGCCCACCGGCGCCGCTGGCCCGATAAGTATCGGTACGCACGTCAGATGGATTGATATCAATTTCGATATCGTCGTCAATCTCTGGCGATATAAAGACCGAACAGAACGAGGTGTGACGACGATTTCCCGAATCGAAAGGCGATTTCCGTACTAGGCGATGCACACCTGTCTCGGTGCGCAGCCAACCGAAGGCATATTCGCCTTGAATATGAATAGTCGCGCTTTTAATGCCCGCCACTTCACCGTCTGACAGTTCCACCAATTCAGCTTTGAAGCCCTTGGCTTCTGCCCAGCGCAAATACATGCGCAACACCATATTGGCCCAGTCCTGCGCCTCGGTGCCGCCAGAACCAGACTGAATATCCAGATAGCAATTGTTTGGGTCCATCTCGCCAGAGAACATGCGGCGGAATTCAAGGGCACCTAGGGAGGCTTCTAAGCGGTCGACATCGACCTGCATACCGCTGATGGTGTCTTCGTCACCCTCTTCAACCGCCATGTCCAAAAGCTCTTTGCAATCGGACACGCCGCTGTCTAATTCATCGATGGTTGCCACCACCGCTTCGAGCGCGGCGCGCTCGCGCCCCAGCTCTTGGGCGCGCTTGGCGTCGTCCCATACTTTAGGGTCGCCCAGTTCCAGCTCTACCTCAAATAAACGCTCTTTCTTGTTAGCGTAGTCAAAGATACCCCCGAAGCACGTCGGTTCTTTCGCTCATGCTTTTTAGGGACTGACGTATCGCGTTGACTTCTAACATTGAAGATTATCCGGTATCACGTGGAAAGGGCGGCATTTTACCTGATGCGCCAGCTCCCGCAAAGCATCGTGGGGGCAATTACTCACAAGGGGCGATTAAGGAGCTCACAACGGGCGCAGATGCTCGACCATAAGCTGCAAAGACAGGCGCTCGCGAAACAGATTGCTGTCGAGCTTATACACTAGCTCGACGTATTCCGTATCGGGACTCGGCCACACATCGGTATCAATATTAAAGGCGATGGCATCAAAAATTTGCTCGCCGCCCTGCTCCGATGCCAACACCATTTTCAGATGCCGCGCGCCGACAATACGCTGCTGCACTAACCGAAAACGACCGTGAAACAGCGGCTCAGGAAAGTTCTGCCCCCAAGGGCCGGCGCCGCGCAGCAATTCAGCCCGCTCTAAAGACAAATCCTCAGCAGTCAATTCACCGTCGCTATACACCGCGGCAGTTAATTGCTCTGGGCTAGTTAGCTCCGCCACAATGGCGTCAAAGGCCTCAGCAAAACGACTGTAATCTGCCTTGGCCAAACTCATGCCCGCCGCCATGGCGTGGCCACCAAATTTATTGAGCAAACCGGGATTGCGCTTGGCGATTAAGTCCAGTGCGTCACGCATGTGCAGACCGGGAATCGAACGCGCCGAGCCTTTTATTTCATCACCATCGGCATCAGCAAAGGCAATTACCGGACGGTGGTAGCGGTCTTTAATACGCGAGGCGAGGATACCCACTACGCCTTGGTGCCATGTGGGATCGTAAAGACATATCCCGTTCGGCACCGCTGTGGGATCGAGCTGCAAATGCGCCAATACCCGCATCGCGTCGTCTTTCATGCTTTGCTCTATCGAGCGACGCTCGCGGTTTAAGTCGTCTAGCTCGGCGGCCAAACTCAGCGCGGTATCGGCATCTTCAGTAAGCAAGCAGCGAATACCCAAACTCATATCGTCTAAGCGGCCCGCCGCGTTTAAACGCGGGCCAATGGCAAAACCCATGTCTGAGGCGACCAAGCGGCCAGATTCTTTACCCGCAACCCGCAACAAAGCCTGTATGCCCAGACGACAGCGGCCCGCGCGAATACGGCGCAAGCCCTGTTCAACCAAAATGCGGTTTAGCTGCTCCAGCGGCACCACATCGGCCACAGTGCCGAGGGCGACCAAATCCAGGAACTCGGCCAAGTTAGGCTTTGCCCTTTCGGCGCTAAACCAGCCCCGCTGCTGCAATTCACTACGCAATGCCAGCAGCACATAGAACATCACCCCTACCCCAGCCAATGATTTACCAGCAAAGGGGCAGCCGTGCTGATTGGGATTCACAATCGCGGCGGCTTGGGGCAGTGAATCGCCAGGCAAGTGGTGATCGGTGACCAATACTGGAATGCCCAGCTTTGCCGCGGCGGCGACGCCGTCGATACTGGAAATGCCGTTATCCACGGTAATAATTAAATCTGGCTGGCGCTCAGCCGCTACCGCAACAATCTCAGGGGTAAGGCCATAGCCGTATTCAAAGCGGTTGGGCACTAAATAATCGACATTCGCCGCGCCCAAGGCGCGTAAACCCAATACCGCAAGACTGGTGCTAGTAGCGCCGTCGCAGTCAAAATCGCCAACAATCAATAAGCGATGTTGCTTTTCCAAAGCATTGGCGAGCAAGGTGCAAGCATCACTCATGCCTTTCATTTCTGGCTTGGGTAAATGCTCTAAGCCAGATTCCAGATCGGCATCGCGAGACAGGCCACGGCTGGCGTAGAGTCTTTGCAGAAGGGTCGGCACCGCCGCAGAAAATTCTGCGGCGGCGGGTTCACGAAGGATTATCTTGGGAAAATCGCTCACGTAATCGAGGAACAGATCATGCGCGAATATTCGCGGCAATCATTGCGTGCACGTCTTCCAGCTTATTGTCGACGACCTCATAGCGCTCGGCCAAATCAAAGAGATCGCTCATATGGTGTGGCAATGCTGGCGCCGAGGGGTAACCCGCTTTCATCACCGCTTCTGGGAATTTGGCCGGATGCGCCGTGGCCAAGGTAATCATTGGCGTAGAGGTATTGCGACGGCATTCGCGGGCAGCTTTAACACCAATCGCGGAATGAGGATCGAGCAGATACTCATTATTCTCGTAAACCGAGGCAATCATGGCCACGGTTTCTTCGTCGTTAACGCCGTAGCTGTCGAACAGGCCGCGCACTTTAGCGAAAGCGGCATCTGGAATCGAAACTGTCTCGGTGTTCATGCGCGTCATTAAGTCGTCAATGGCGGCGCCATCGCGATCGTAACAGTCGAACAACATACGCTCGAAGTTACTCGATACCACAATGTCCATGCTCGGCGACAAGGTGTGCTGCAGCTCGTGCTTCTCAAATTTATTGCCGCTGATAAAACGGTGCAGAATATCGTTTTGGTTGGTTGCTACCACCAACTGCTCGATGGGCAGGCCCATACACTTAGCCAAATAACCGGCATAGATGTCACCAAAGTTACCGGTAGGCACCGAGAAACTCACTGCGCGATCTGGCGCGCCAACGGCGTAGGCCGCGTAAAAATAGTAAACGATCTGGGCCATAATCCGCGCCCAGTTAATCGAGTTAACCGCAACCAACTGACGACCTTCCGGCAGGAAACTCTGATCAGCAAAGCTGGCCTTAACCATGGCTTGGCAGTGATCGAAATGGCCGCGCACCGCGATATTGTGGATGTTCTCGCCCACCACGGTGGTCATCTGGCGGCGCTGCACTTCTGATACCCGCTGATAAGGGTGCAGAATAAAAATGTCGATATTCGTGCAGCGCTTGCAGCCTTGAATCGCCGCAGAACCCGTGTCACCGGAGGTCGCGCCCATAATGACGACTTTCTGCTGACGACGCTCAAGCACGTAATCCAGCAAGCGACCCAGCATTTGCAGGGCAAAATCTTTAAAGGCCAAGGTCGGCCCTTGGAATAATTCCAACACCCACTCGTTGCGATCTAACTGCACCAGCGGCGCAATCGCGGGGTGGCGAAAATCCACATAGGTATCGTCAATAATCGCTTTAAGATCATCATCGGGAATACAGCCGCCAACAAAGGGCTGAATAATTTGAAAGGCTAAATCGGTATACGACAAGGACGCCCACGACGCAATCTGCGCTTTGCTGTACTTGGGCAAAGACTCGGGCACATACAAGCCGCCGTCTGGCGCGAGGCCTGTCAGCAGAACGTCTTCAAAATTCAGGGCGGGCGCTTTGCCGCGGGTGCTGATGTATTTCACGTGCTTTTAGCTCTCAATGTTCGTTAAATTATAGTAGTTAAACGCTTGATGGGAGACGGGAGACGCAAAAGCCGCACTGGCGTCTCCCGTCTCCCGTGCCGCGTAAAGCGGCCTTAACCCGCCAATGACTCCACTCTTATCCGAGTCACTTCGCCCACAATGCTTTCCAAACCTTCGATCTGGCTTACCGCTGCAGACAGTTTGGCTTCAATGGTGCGGTTGGTCAGGATAATCATCGGCACCAAGTTCGCGCCGTCAGCGGGTTCTTTCTGGATCAGGGCTTCAATGCTGATGCCGCCGTCGCTGAGGATCTGGGCGACTTTAGACAGTACACCGGGCTTGTCCACTGCCGCCATGCGCAGATAGTAAGCGGTTTCTACAGCGTCGATGGGCAGTATCGGATGGGCGCTGAGTGACTCAGTTTTGAATGACAAATACGGTACGCGGCTGCTTTGCGAAGAACTTAAAGTGCGCGCCACATCGATAATGTCTGCGACCACCGCAGAAGCGGTCGGCTCACCACCGGCGCCAGCGCCGTAATACAGGCTAGGGCCAACGGCATCTGACTGCACTAACACCGCGTTCATAACGCCGTTTACATTGGCGATCAGACGCTTTTCAGGAATTAAGGTCGGGTGAACCCGCAGCTCGATACCTTCGCTGGTGTCACGGGCGATACCCAAATGTTTGATGCGATAGCCAAGCTCTTCAGCATAGATCACGTCTTCTTGAGCAATACGGCTAATGCCTTCAGTGAAGACCTTGTCGAACTGTAATGGAATACCAAAGGCCAAGGAGGCAAGGATAACCAGCTTGTGAGCGGCGTCGATGCCCTCCACGTCAAAAGTGGGATCAGCTTCTGCGTAGCCCAGCTCCTGCGCTTCTGCCAACACATCGGCAAAGTCGCGGCCCTTCTCGCGCATTTCAGAAAGGATAAAGTTACCGGTGCCGTTGATGATCCCGGCCAGCCACTGAATTTTATTGCCCGCCAAACCTTCGCGCAGGGCCTTAATGATGGGGATACCACCAGCGACGGCAGCTTCAAAGGCAACAGTAACGCCCTTCTCGGCTGCGGCGGCGAAAATCTCATTGCCGTGCTCGGCGATCAGCGCTTTATTGGCGGTAACCACATGCTTGCCATTGGCAATGGCTTTTAAAACCAATTCTTTGGCAACGGTGGTGCCGCCAATCAATTCAACCAGAATATCGATTTCGGGGTTTTCAGCCACGGCAAACACGTCGCGGTTAATCGCCACGTCACCGGTGTCGCATTTGGGATTGTCGCGACGCGAACCAATTTGCGCCACCACGATGTCGGCGCCAACCCGAGCGGAGATTTCTGCCGCGTTGCGCTTCAATACCGCAAACGTACCGCTGCCCACGGTTCCTAAACCACATATTCCTACTTTGACCGAATCCACTATTGCTCCTTTAAAACATCAGGCAATATCTCGGGCGCTAAAAACCCGACAATACTGGGACTGGCACGGAAACTGTTAAATTCCAAGCCGAAAGGAGTGCATTTTAGTCAAGGTGGGGCGCTAAGGCTATGGTCTGGGGGGATTCAAATGAGTTTATTCGCGCCCAATATCGCTTTGACGCGACAATGCTGCCTTTAAAGGGTGTAAAAACAAAAAAGCCGCGTCTGCGGCCTTTCAAAACACTAAAAATCAAATCACGTAGTTTTAGCCTTCAATACGCTCAATAATAATCGCTGGCGCCATACCGCCGGCGGCACACATGGTCACTAACCCACGCTTTAAACCACGACGCTCTAGCTCATCCAGCAAGGTGCCAATCAAAATCGCACCAGTTGCGCCAATCGGGTGCCCCAAAGCCATTGCACCACCGTTGACGTTAACCTTGTCACGATCTAATTTTAGGTCGCGAATATACTTTTCGGCAACCACAGCAAAGGCTTCGTTAATTTCGAATAGATCGATATCGTCGATGGTCAAACCCGCCTTTTTCAGTACTTTCAGCGTTGCAGGCACTGGCGCATTTAGCATCAGGGTTGGTGAATCGCCCATATTCGCGGTAGCAAGAATTTTAGCGCGAGGCTTTAGGCCATGAGCTTTGGCGTATTCAGGCGATGTCAATAAAATAGCCGCTGCGCCGTCAACCACACCAGAGGAGTTGCCGCCGTGATGGACGCATTCAAACTCAAGATCTGGATATTCTTTTTTAATTAGGCCAGCGTAGGTTGTGCCCGCCTCATCCAAAGGCATATGCGCCAATTTGGTAAAGGCAGGATTCAACTGACCAAGGCTTTCAAGTGTTGTGCCTGGACGAGGAAACTCTTCTTTGTCTAAAGCTAGGCTGCCATCTTCACGGAACACTGGCACCAAGCTCTTATCAAAATGACCGTTGGCAATAGCGTGGGCTGCACGCTGCTGACTAACAACAGCCAATTGGTCTAAGGCTTCGCGGCTAATGCCCTCTAGCGATGCGATAGCATCGGCACAAATACCTTGATGCGGTTGCGGGTGAGCTTCGCGCAGCACCATATTGCCGTTATCGAGGAACATTGCTGGATCATTACCATTATGGCCGTAGTTAGACATCATCTCGGTGCCACCGGCAATGACCACGTCTTCCATACCCGACATGATGGATGCCGCAGCAAGATTTACTACGGTAATGCCAGAACCGCAAAAGCGATCAAGGGTAACGCCACTACTGCGCACATCATAGCCAGCGGTCAATGCAGCCATGCGCCCCAAATCTGCAGACTGCTCACCGCGCTGGGAGCTGGTGCCCCAAATAATATCGTCTACATCAGCGGTGTTTAACTTATTACGCTCGGCCAAGGCTTTAAGCACAGTGGCACCCAATTGCTGGGGATGAATACCAGCTAATGCGCCCTTACCGGCTTTACCAATACCGCGAGGCGTGCGGCAGGCGTCAATAATCCATGCTTCTTTCATTTTGCTATCCTCGTCTAAGCCCTTGGGGGCGATTAACAACCTTTCCAGTTGGGAGCGCGCTTCTCAGCGAACGCAGTGGCGCCTTCGATAGCGTCTTTACTACTAAATACCGGATTAACAATTTTGCCTTGATTGGCAAACATTTCGTTTTGCTGCCAATCTTGCGAATCAATCACCACCTGCTTACTCGCAATTACCGCCATTGGGCCATTGGCCGCAATGCTACGTGCTAAAGCTTTAGCACCCTCAAGGGCAGTGCCCGCTGCAACCACGCGGTTCACTAGGCCTAATTCATAGGCGCGCTGGGCGGTGATAAAGTCGCCCGTTAAAGCCATTTCCATGGCGATGCGCGATGGAATTTGGCGAGGTAGACGCATCAATCCGCCGGCAGCCGCCGCCAAGCCACGCTTAGCTTCGGGAATACCAAATTTTGCATTATCTGCAACAACCACAAGGTCACAGCTAATGGCGATTTCAAAACCGCCCGCCAGTGCGAAGCCTTCAACGGCCGCAATCAGCGGTTTCTTAGGCCCCTGCTCACACAAACCGGCAAAGCCGCGGCCTTTTACAACCGGCACTTCACCCGTCACAAATGCCTTTAAATCCATACCCGCGCAAAACGTGTTATCAGCGCCGGTAATAATTGCCGCGCGAATTGTGTCATTGCTATCGAGCTCTTCCATTGCCGCAGCAATGCCTTTGGCAACGGCAAGATTAACGGCATTTTTTGCTTTAGGGCGATTGATGGTGACAATCATCACGCCATCTTCAACACTGACTAATACTTCGTCGCTCATGTTTATTCTCCATTCATTAATCAGGCCTAGGGGAAACCCTGTGGAAAGCCAGTTACCAACACACATCAATGTGCATTTTATAAATTGGAAGTGGCGCAGTGCTTGAGACCGAGCGCGTCAACAACTCCCCACACCATTCATGTTAAGTAAATTTAATACGTTGCAGTTGGCATATTGACGCTGCGCCAACGGCGCAGCGTCGCTACTAACCGAATCAGCTAAATTAACGAGGCTGCATACGAATCGCGCCATCCAAACGGATGGATTCGCCATTCATGTACTCGTTTTCTGCAATCATGACCGACAAATGCGCAATTTCGTCTGGGCGACCGAGGCGCTGGGGGTTAACAACACTGTTTTCCAGTGACTTGTAAGCGGCTTCGGGCAAGGTGTCGAACAATGGCGTGTGAATCAGACCCGGCACAATGGTATTTACACGAATACCGTAAGACGCCAAATCCCGCGCCATTGGCAAAGTCATCCCCACTACACCACCTTTAGAGGCACTGTAAGCAACCTGACCAACTTGACCTTCATAAGCCGCGACTGACGCAGTATTAATGATAACGCCACGGGCGTTGGCACCGTCGTAGGGCTCGTTTTTAGCCATTTGCTCAGCCGCAAGACGGCAAACATTAAAGGTACCGATCAAGTTTACGTTGATAACGTGTTTATAGGCATCCAACGGAAAAGCGCCATTTTTGCCGAAGGTTTTAACGGCGTTGCCGATACCCGCGTAGTTATTGCAAATATGGATAGCGCCAAATTTCGCCACTACTTCGGCAATCGCCGTTGCTACAGAGACTTCGTCGGCCACGTTCACATTATGGAAACTGACGTTATCGGCGCCCAATTCAGCAACAATGGCAGCACCGCGATCGGCATTCATGTCAAAAATGGCAACTTTGCCACCTTTGGCAACATAGGCGCGCACTGTGCCCTCACCTAGTCCTGAGGCGCCGCCAGTAACAATGGCTACTTTACCGTTAATATCCATGAGTTTTCTCCTGCTTTAGTGAGCGTAAATTATTTGATTTCAGCGCTTTTCAAAAATTGAACGCGCTATGATTTCTTTCATGATTTCTGAGGTACCAGCTAAAATCCGGCTGATACGCGCGTTCGCATACAGATTACAAATTTCATATTCTTGCATATAACCCGCGCCACCGTGCAACTGAACGCCCTCGTCAACCATGCGGCCCTCAACCTCAGAACAATACAGTTTAGCCTTAGATGCAGAATCTGCTGTTAATCGACCAACATTATGTTGCGCTACGCACTGATCAACAAAAGCCTGTGCCACGTCGATCTCGGTGCGCATACTGGCCATTTTAAAACGGGTATTTTGCTGCTCAGACAGTGGTTTGCCAAAGGCCTTGCGGTCTTCAACGTAGTCTTTAGTCAGTTCAAAGGCGCTCGCCGCTGCCGCGAGCGAGCCGCAAGCGGTAATAAGACGCTCCTCGGCAAGCCCTTGCATAAGGTGATGCATGCCCCGCCCGACTTCACCTAGTACATTTGTTTTAGGGATTTTTACGTCGTTAAAAAATAGCTCGGCGGTATCTTGAGCCTTTAAGCCTAATTTATCTAGATTGCGGCCGCGCTCGAAACCTTCCATACCGGCTTCGATAATGAACAAGGTCATTTCACGGGGCTTTTCAGGGTTCGTTTTTGCCGCAACAATCACCACATCGGCAAGAATGCCGTTAGAAATATACACCTTAGAACCATTTAACAGCCAGTGATCGCCTTTGTCCTCGGCGCGGCTTTTCATGCCAGCGAGATCAGAACCCGCATCGGGCTCAGTCATTGCAATGGCTAATATGCATTCACCCGACACACATTTAGGAATAAATCGCTGCTTTTGCTCTGCGCTGCCAAAATGTTTAAAGTACGGCGCCACCAAGCGGCTGTGCAAGGTGTGAAACAAACCCGCCTCGCCATAACGGCCGTCTTCTTCGATCATAATTTGTTGGTAGCGAAAATCTTCAAGGTCTAGGCCGCCCAGCTCTTCTGGCGCCCAAGTAAGCAAATAGCCTTGTTCACCCATTTTTAGGTAGATATCTCGAGGAACAATACCCGCCTTTCGCCACGCTTCGCGATGGGGCACCACTTCTTGCTCTAGAAACCGACGATAGGCATCGCGGAACTGCTGCTGATCTTCTGTAAAACAATCTCTTTGCATATCCCCACCGTAAAAAAACACTGGTTTTAGCCAAATAGGCGCAAACCCTTAAATTTCGGCAGGCAAGCGCACGCCGAAAAATTCGAGACCTATTCTGTCGTATAAGCAGCGGCGGGAACCATGTCGATAGGCAACAAAAAAAATGACATTTTGTTACAAAAGCGGGGTTAAGCGCGCATTTTCGTGCGGCGCCTAATTCGAGGTGAAAAGAATTATTAGTGGCAAGCGGTAACTTTAGACACTCCCAGCGCAAACAGAGCGATTTGAGCCATTGCAGGGAATGTAAAGCAACCTCAGAAAGTAGGCCTCAATCTAATTGATCACCTCGGAACACTGACTGGGGCTAAGTTAAAACTTAGCTGGCGCGTAGCCAGTCACTGCACTAATACCCATTTCGCGGCCTAGCGCGGTAAGCGGGTGAACCACCACCAAGCCTTTCACTGTCTTTTTAAATTTACCCATATCCGCCTGTTCCGCTTTGGTCAACACGCGGTGAAACCCCAGCTCTTTTAAGGCGTCGGCCTTGCTATTATTTTGCGCTGTTTGCATGCCTTTAATGCTGGCTATTTTGCGATTGAGGGTGCTCAACTCTTTCTTAAAATGCAGTACGGATTTTTGATCGTCGCGGAGCTTGGCGGCTTCTAATTTGCGGCGAAACAAATCGATCTTGTTGTTAATTAGCTGAATATCTTGATTCAAATTCATATTGTAAATTTCTCTAAGGGATTGCAAACACGGCAAACCGTGGCCCCAGCCGGCTTCAGTGGCAGGCATATTGCGCGGCAGTATAACAATAACTGGCAAGCAAGATTCACAAAGCTGCCGCGCTTAGTAATATTACCCAACCCGAAATGCAAACGCACAAACCAAAAAACCACCCCGAAGGGTGGTAAAAAGAGGCCTAAATTTGAAACAGTTGAAACAGATTAGCCGTTTGCGGTAGCACCTACGTTACTGGTAGCTCGCGTTTTGGCCGCCACAGCGGCCTCGTCTGGTAAAAAAGATGCCGCAGCGCGAATTAACAGCACTGCTGAACCAAGGCTTAGCAGAGTAGCGATTGTGACCAATGCGGTTGATGGCTGGTCTAGGTGCAGAGCAATAATTACAAAAGAACCCGCGCCAAAGTTAGCTAAGTAGAATGTGCAAGGGAACAAGATAAACAGCCCCAGCAAGCCCATTGGACCACTAACCCGCTTGCGCAGCTCGGCTGCAGCAACACTAAAACAAATCACCTGCGCAGCTTCTAACACACCAATTACTAGCGGGTAGTTGAAAATACGGAAGACGTGCGGACCCCAATACTCGTAAGCGCCACCGTTGATACCGATCATTTCAAAAGTGCAGGACATTGCCAATTCAATCAAAGCCCAACCGTACAAGGCTTTCTTGGTTAACGTGCCAGCGTTGATTTGCTGACAAATGTAGATCGCTGCACTTGCGTACAAAACCACATAGCCGCTGTGAGTCCACAATGGCTGGGGAATATTAAATGCAGAAAAATGGGTCCAAATACCTGGTACATAAAACAACAGCATCAGGCCTTCGTCATACAAGGGCTCGGCAAAAGCACCAACCATTGCAGCCAAAATTATTAAAACATAGAAAGGCGTGCGCTCTTTCGCGCTCATGCGCAGCGCCAACACCAAAAACACCAAGGTCAACGCCCAACTTCCGTAGGTCAGGATTGCCTGCATCGTTAAATTCAGAGGGTGGTCATAGGGTGCTGTCATCGCTTATACCTTTTTTTTTATATTCACACGGTAAGCGCCAAGGCGCCTAACCCCAAAAAAATCTGTTAATGAAACAGTATCATTAAACTTGAAGTTATTGTGTCACAGGTCAATAAGCGATGCAATCCCAGATAAAAATTAACCTAAGCAGGACGATGACGATGGCGCGGCCTTAGCTAGCCGTGCCAGATACCGCTACCGGCGGCACTGTTTCAGGAGGTGCTTCCGGCTCACTCCTTTGCGAGCCCTTAGGCAGGTATTTAAGAACATAAGGTTTACGGAGCACCAAAAAGGCTGAAGGTACAAAAAACAACGACAAGATCGTGGTCAATACTGTGCCGCCAGCTAGAACAATGGCAAACGGTGGCCAAAACCCACCGCCGGCGAAAATAAGAGGGATTAGTCCGGCCACCGTGGTAATGGTGGTCGAGCTAATATGTTTAGTACAGGTTGCCACAGTTTCAACGATTTCGGCCTTATTTCCCGCCATCGCCAACGGCGAGGCCTTTAGCTCAGTTAAAATAACTATCGCCGCGTTAACCGCCAAGCCCATCAAACCCATCAAGCCGATAATGGCGGTAAAACCAAAGGGAAACTGGCCCAACCACAGACTTAACATGCCCATGCCCGCCGACTGAATTGCCACTGCAAATACCAATGCCGTTAAGCGGAAGGAGTCAAAAGCCATCAGCACGGTAACAAGGAGCAATACCGCAATAATACCGACGCTGCCCAATAACTTGCCGACCGCATTATTGCGCTCTTCGGCCTCACCACCTATTTGTAGGGTATAACCATCGGGAACATGAAAGTCCTCGGCTGCCAATTTAGCCTTAATCCGTCCTAAAACCACAGCTGGAAGCACGCCATTAGCCACAAAAACGTCAACGCTATTCATGCGTTGGCCGTCGCGCCGCGATATTCGCGCCAGCGCGGGCCGCAGATTCACGGATGCCAATGCTGATAGCGGCCTCGGCCCCGTCGGCAGTGCCAGCGGGAATGACATTAGCTTATCCACACTCAACTGCTTTACATTGGCGCCCGACACTCGCACTGGAATCTGTTGGGTGCGATCAAGCAGACTACTGCTGAGCACGCCGTCGACACTGGCTGCCAATAACTGTGATAAGTCTTTTAAGCCAACCTTGCTGCGCTGGGCTTCACTTTCATCAACGTCTAACCAGATTTTGGGTACGACTTCGCCAAGGGAATCCCGCACCTGAATAACGTCTTCCGTTTCTAAAGCAATACGCCGCAACTGATCGCCCATTGTTTTTAATTGGCTTAATTCACTCCCATACAAGCGCAGCTCTACTGGTGCGTTAGATGGCGGCCCCTGCGCCAAACGCTGAACAATAATTTGATAATGTGGGAAGGCTGCGTCCAGCTCGGTTTGTAGCTCACCAACAAGACGGTTAGCGGCGCTAAAGTCGACCATAGTAATCATGGCCTGTGCGTAGTTAGACGAGCCATCGCGGCTGTCTTTTAAATTATAATAAAACGAAGGCCCATTTCGGCCCACAAACCAATTAAGTGCCAATACTTCAGGATGCTGTTTAATACGAGCACTGACCTGCTCTGTGGCCTCTCGCGTCTCTTGAATACTGCTGCCCGCGGGTAAAAATAGTTCAAAATTAATCATGTCGCGATCGGAGACTGGAAAAAACTGCTCAGGCAGCGTTTTTATTACCAAGAAACCACACAGCGGTAAAATCGTTGACAATACAATGACTCGTCGCGGCCGCTCTAAAACCCACGCCAATAGCGATCTAAATTTACGGTCCAACTCGGGATGTGCTATACCGCGCCCCTGATCTTTGGCCAGCCAACGGCCAGCAATTGGCGCAATGATAAACAGCGAGATTAACCACGAGCCGGCAAGGGAAAATATCACTGCGCGGGCCAAAGCCCCCACAAACTCCCCCGCAGGACCTGGCATTAGCACAATCGGCATAAAGGTTAACACGGTGGTTAATGTTGAACCCAGCAAGGGCACCCACAGATGTTTTAAGGCCTTGGTGGCGGCGGCAATAGAGGAATCGCCCTGACGCCGATTACGCATCACAATGTCAACGACCACAATGGCGTTATCGACCATAATTCCCAGCGCAACGATCAAACCCGTAACCGACATCTGGTGGATGGGTAAGTCGAAAAAGCGCATACACGCCAGCGAAAACAGCATGGTCAACGGCAGCGACACCGCAACAATCACTGCCGACCGCCAGCCGAGGGTGTAGAGCAGAATTACAAATATAAAAATAAAGCCCAGTAAAATATTGGATATCAAATCACTGAGGCGAACATCGTTATAGCGCTCCTGCACAAATAATTCCTGCACCCCAATTTCGACGGGTAGCGTAGATGCAAAGGCGGCCACCTCAGCCTGCAAGGCTGTGGTCCAATGGTCGCCGCGCCGGTCTGGCAACATGCGCGAAGCCACGGCCACCCCACGCTGACCATCAATAATGGCAAAGTCTGAGGGGGAGTCGGGTTCACCGCGATAAATTTTTGCAATATCTTGAAGCTGTAAGGAACCACCGCTAGCGAGTGTTAATAGTGGCGTGCGCTTGATGCGTTCCAGCTCATCAAAGCCCCCTTCCAGCTCCAACGACAGACGTTGGCGGCCGTTATTCAACTCACCGGCGGCGGTTTTAGCATCGCTGTTATTTAGCAGCGCAGCAATTTGCGGCACATCTAAACCGACCGCGGCCGCTTTAACCACGTCGACCTTAACCTGTACTTCTTCACGAGGCGCGCCATAAATAGACACTAAATCGGTACCCGATAAGCTGCGCAGGCGGCTGGCCAATTCTTCGGCGTAGCGACCTAAACGCAACTCGTCGCCTGCGCCCTCGCCCTTCCAAACCAGCGCACCAATCCACGTAAAGGCGTGACCCCGCTCAGAATCTACAACCGGCGCTCCCGCACCGCTTGGCAATAAGTGCCGCGCCTGTTCAATTTTGTCGCGAATATCAGCCCACAGCATAACGTTTTCTTTGCCATACACTTCGTCGCTAAGCTGTACCACGATCACCGACACGCCGCCGCTGGAATGCGAGGTCACATGAACAACCTCAGGAACGCGGCGAATCACGTTTTCCAGCGGTTCAGAAATAAGCGTCTCCACTCGCTCAGCGCTAGCGCCTGGAAACATGGTGACGACCAGCGCGTGCCGATTCGTCATATGTGGGTCTTCCATGCGCGGTAAGCTGGCAATGGCGGCAAGCCCTGCAACCACAATCAGGGCGAAGGCCAAGGCCACCATACGCGGATTATTGAGTAGCTTTTGGTTCATCGCCGCTTACTCCTGTGCCAGGCTAACATGCAGCCCTGGCGCGAGGCGGTGAATGCCCCCACTCACAACACGGTCGCCGCTATTGAGCTCAGCGCTTAAGTAAACTTGGCCACCAAATTGATATACCGGCTGCACCGAGCGCTTTTGAAGTTGGTAGCTGCCCGCTATTTCTGGATTGGGAGCGAGGTGATAAACCGCCCATGTACCCCGCACATCTTCGAGCAAGGCCTGTAAGGGCAACCAAAAGCCCGCAACTGCGCGCGTTTCTGGGAGTTGTAAATACGCGGTGTTGCCGTCTACCGCTGGCGCTTGCGCTGGCAGCGATACTCGCACAGTGCGGGTCTGGGTGCGCCAATCAAGATTTTGCGAAACGGCGATTAAATTGCTCTGCCATTCACCAAAATCACCAAATACGGTCAGCGCTTGGCCTATCACTAAATTGCGACCAAGTTGATCCGAAATCCCAAAAACCGCCTCATTGCTATTGGTTTGCACCACTTGCATCAGTGCTTGGCCTGGCGCGACAAGAACACCAGCCTCTAATTGCATAGTGGCTACCTCGCCGGCGAAGGGCGCAATTAGCTGGGATTTTTTCAATTTTAAGGCGACACCCTTTAGCCTAGATTCAACCTGCGCCAATTGCGCGGCAGTGGCCTGGCGATTTGATCGCAAGCTTTCTAGCTGTCCATCTGAAACATAGGCCTTTTCGTGTAGCGCCTGAAAACGCTGAAGGTCTTTGTCTATTTGCTGCAATCGAGTGTTTACTTCGTGCTGCGCTGCCTCTAATTCAGTGCGCTCGATATGCAGCGCTCGCAAATCCAAGGTGGCAAGCAGCTGCCCCGCTTCAACGTGGTCGCCATCTTCCACATTAACACTGAGCACCTTGCCCGCCAGCTCAAAACCAATCTCAGCGCGCTGACTGCCAATAACCCGACCAGCAAACAAGCGTTTAGCCTCATAATTAGGCTGACGCTCAATAACAAGACTATTCACCACCCGCTTAGGCATGTCTGCCTGCGCCCACGCCGGCATAAAAATCACTAAACTTAGCATTGCCGCTAGGGTATAAACGCGTTTCATGGTCAAAATTCTCACAGGGAAGCAGATTGGCTCGAATATAGATAAATCATACTAGACTGTCCAGTCTATTTTGTTTAAGTTAACATGACAAAAAAGCAATGCGAGTTAAACAACGTGCAAGAAAAACGCGGTAGATCGAAAGACGAAGAAAAACGCGGGCAAATCATCGAGGCCGCGGGAATGCTCTTTGTTGAACACGGCTTTGAAAAAGTCAGCATGGAGGGTATTGCTAAATCCGCTGGCGTTTCCAAGCAAACGGTATATAGCCACTTTGGCAATAAGCAGCAATTATTCACCGCCGCCATTGACGCCAAATGCGAGGAATACAATCTAGTGCCGGAAAAACAAGGCGCTGAAATGGATTTTGAGACCTATTTAACTTACTTCTGTACCCACCTAACATCGCTATTAAACAGCGCCGAAGCCATTGGTATATTCCGTGTTTGTGTGCGTGAAGGCGGCAATAGTGAAGTCGGCGAACTGTTTTGGGCGGCGGGGCCGGGTAAAATTCGCCAGCGCCTACACGGCTATCTCAGCGAGCAATGTCGTCTCGGCCATTTGCAGATTAGCAATATTGAATTCGCTACCAGCCAATTGATTGCAATGATCCACAGCGAGACCCAATTTCGCAGCCTGCTCAGCCTTGCGGCAACTAAATCTGCCGCAGACTTAGACGACTATGCCCGCAGCTGTGTGCAAATGTTTTTAAAAGCCTACCGCGCCTAAAAATCACGATGAAGGGTTTGGGCGCAGTCGCTTAAATTTGATCATCCACTTCTTTATGCTGGGCTGGCGCCGCACCTAAATCAATAGCGGGTTTAGAGTTGCCAGGCTGCGGGTTTACTACCGCGTACGCAGGCAATTTGATTACCGCTTTTTGCAATATCATGCTGTTTGGGTAGACCACAGTAGTGCCATCGTCACGGCGTATTAGCACATGAAACAGGGCAATTTCGAGAATACGGCCGGTAATATCATCGTCTTTATCAACCACCTTAATGCGGTCGCCAATGCGATAGGGAAAAGCAAAAAAGATAATTACCCCAGCGGTTAAATGACTGAGCATCGACCATTGGGCGATTAAGGCAATACCCAGTACCGCCAAAAACGAAGACATAAAAATAAACACTTGGTGGTAGCCAAGACCGAGAAAAAAACACACTAGAACAAAACCCAACAGCAATGACCCAAAGTTTACGGTCTTGCGCACGTAGCCAACCCGCAGCGCTGAGTGCTGGTTCTTCTCGGCAAAATTAATTAGCATGCTATTCAGCATGCGGTTAACGTAAAACATAACCCCGCTAGCAAATAACAAAATAAAGAACTTACTCATTGGCGATCTACCCTATTTATTAATTTTCGTGGTTTGAGAGTGGCGCTCCATCCATTTTCGCGGACGGCGGGCGCGTTTCAAAAGTGCTAAATTCTGCTGATATCTGCGGCTGTCTTGGGGCAGGTAACTGCACTGGCTAAACAACTGGGTTTGCGATGCCAGCCAAGCGCCCCAACAAGGCTGTTCACGCTGAACCCGCTGGGCAAAATCATCAGGGGTTTCGCCACTGCGCCGCACAAGCCTCCGCCGCGCTAAGGCACTGCAACTGGCCAAATAATAGCGCGCCGCCAAATCCTCACCCGCAACCCGAGACTGCCGCAAGCTGAAAAATGCAGCCACCCCAAGAGGCACGCCGCCGGCCATTAATACCAGCAACATTAAACGCTGGGGGTTTATATCACCCAACACCTTCAAGAGAAAATTATTTTGAATACCAGAGTCGTAATTTAATACCCAGCGCGCCCACGCATAATTTATATTGTCGACAAAATAGCGCATCCGCTTAGCCCACTCGTATTTGCGCAGCGACATCGCATCGCCCGCCAAATAGCCGTCTTGGCCGCGAAACACCGCCTCGGCTCCCAAGCGCACCCGCGACGGCGCCACCGTTGCGGTGGGGTCTACTCGCTGCCAGCCCTGACCGTCAATATACACTTCGGCCCAGGCGTGAGCGTCGGACTGATGCACTAGCAAATAACCGTCGCGATCATTAAACTCGCCGCCCTGATAACCCACCACAATCCGCGCTGGCACACCCGCCGCGCGCATCAAAAACACAAAACTGCCGGCAAAATGTTCGCAAAAACCCTGGCGAGTGTTAAATAAAAATTCATCAACACTGTTCTGGCCCAATCGCGACGGTGTGAGGGTATAAATAAACGCGTTTTGCTTGAAATAGGCTATCGCCGCCGCCACCCGATCTGACTTGTCTGGCCACTGGAGCAGCCACTCAGCCGCCAGCGCGCGAGCACGGGGATTAGTGTTCCCCGCCAAGCGTAAATTATTAGCGCTAACGGCGGTGGCTTTAGCGTTAGCGTCGGGCAAATACCGAACTGGCTGACTGCTTACGGCGTATTGCAAACGGCCAGTTAAAGGCCGACTCGCCAACCATTGATGCTGATTACTATAATAAACGTCGTCGCGCTGCACTACCGCCAGTGGCAGCGCATACAGCCATTTATGCGCGCCAGCTTCCAAGGTAACCGTGTAATTAAGCAAGGGCCTCGTTAACGCTGGCGCTGCAATTTTATTCGACCACTGCGACCAACTGCTACGACGCCAGCGCCTGCCATCAAACTCATCTAGCACCAAGCCCCGCCAATACAAATCCTCCGGCGCGGGCTTGGCGCCATGGAAACGCACCCTAAATGCCAGCGCGCCCGATTGGCTGAGTTTGGCAATATCGCCAAATTCCAAAGAGTCAGACATGCCCGTCACGGCCTCGCCGCCCGGCAGCGGCATGGTCCACAGCGGGCCAATTCGGGGAAAAATCACAAATAGCATCAGCATCAGCGGCAACGATTGCAAGCCCATTACCGCCACTGCGCGCAGCATTGGCAGCGCCTTGGCGTCGCGGCGATATAGCGATTGCTGGGCCATTAACAACAGTGTTATTTGAATTAACGCCAACAACAGTGCGCCAATTTGCTGCGAAAACAATAAGCCGCAAGCAACCACAAAATAACTGAGCATTAACACCAGCCAGTGATCACGCGCGGTTTTTAATTCAAGTAATTTTAAGATGATCGCCAACACCAAAACCGCAATCATGGCTTCCAGTGAAAATAAGGAGGAAAAGCTAAAATACACCCCTGCAACTACCGCCAGTAGCAAGCAAGCTTTGACCCAGCGCGGCGGAAAAGACCACGCCCTGGTGACAATACGCCAGTACCAAACCGCGACAGCCGCCCACACTCCAATAATCCACACTGGCAAACTGCCCAACTGCGGCACTATTGCAACCAGCTGGGCAATTAATAGCCACATCACCGATTGCCGCTCTGCCACAAAATTGATTTTTGCGCTGTCCATCAATACACCGCCAGTTCGCGCAGCGCCTTGGCTAACTGCGCCGCACCGCTGCCCGCAGGCAAACTTCGATTTGGCAGTTTTAAGCCAAAAGCCACGCCGCGCTTGTCACAATCCAGTGCCCAGGCACACAGCGTGCTTAGGCGATCTTCCACCCCGAGGCCATCGAGGCTATCCCAATCTAAAATCAGCTCATCAGCTTGGGATTGCTCGTATTGTTTCGTAAGCAAGCCCTGGCCTTTGGCGTACGCTTTCCAAAAAATTCGGCGCGGCGACTGCCCAGCTTGATAGTGACTAAAACCGCTAAATTCATCGCTGTCGCTACTCCGGTCGGGAATATTACCCTGGCCATTATCGGCACTGTTAAACAGTGGCCGCAAATACCGCGGCCGCGGATAAACAAGACCGTGCCAGTCCAACGCGGGAGCGCTCCAACAGCGAATAATCCCAAGCGGGTAGCGCGAGCTCACCTCCATTCGCCCTGGTCGTAAGCGGCCCCGTTGCAGCGCTGGGTACCTAATAACCACATTGATTGCGCCGGTCTCTGCGTCTATATCGCAAATTTCTGCTTGTTGGTCTGGGAAGCCCAAACTCAGACGATGTCGATGCCGACTCGCAGCGGCTACATGCAAGTGAAAACGCGCTTGTTCACCAACAAACACCGGTTCGGCGGCGCCAGCACGTAATACTAGCCCCGCCAAATTTGCATAGGTGTGGAGAATGGCTACCAAAAAAATACTGAACAACCAAAAACACAGCGCAAAAATGAGGTTATTTTGATAATTAATCGCCAGCAACAAAAGGCCCAGCAACATAATGCCAAAGCCTAGGCCGGCACTAGAGGGAACGATGAAAATACGGCGTTGGTTGAGAGTAATTTCGCTGCAGCGCGGGCTGCGCTTGTCTAGCCACTTGTTGAATTGTCGACGAAACAGCGCTCGAATCCGGCTTGTCATCGCTATACCACTACCGGTACCTGCGACATCAGACGCTTAATCAAGTCGGGGCCATCACCCTGACTGTCGGCCGCAGCGCTAAGTCGATGCCCCGCCACCGGCTCTAGCACTAGCTGAATATCGTCGGGCAAAACGTAGTCGCGACCCTGTAGCATTGCCCACGCCTTGGCACACTGAATGAGCGCCAGCGCCGCCCGCGTAGACAAACCAAAAGCATAGTGTGAGTCTTGGCGGGTAAAACCAATCAGGCGCTGTACATAAGACAGCACGCTGTCGCGCACTTCAATTTTGTCGACGGCGTCTTGCAGGGCAATAATTTTCGCCGCGTTCAGTAGCGGTCGCAACTGGCCTAACAAGGCGCGAGGATCACCACCGGCGAGCAAACGCCGTTCGGAGCGCTCGTCGGGGTAGCCGAGCGAGATCCGCATTAAAAAGCGGTCGAGCTGAGATTCGGGCAGCGGAAAGGTACCCGACTGAAACAAGGGGTTTTGGGTTGCCATCACAAAATACGGCTTGGGCAGTACGCGGGTTTCACCCTCAATACTGACCTGCTGCTCCGCCATGGCTTCTAATAGCGCGCTCTGGGTTTTGGGGCTGGCGCGGTTAATTTCATCAACAAGTAAAAATTGGGTAAAAATCGGGCCTGGATGAAAATGAAAGCCATTGCTATTGCGGTCAAATATCGACACCCCGAGAATATCAGCAGGCAGTAAATCGCTAGTAAACTGCATGCGCTGATAATCTAGCCCCGTTACCTTGGCAAAGGCATGGGACAAGGTGGTTTTACCCACCCCAGGCACATCTTCAATTAACAGATGCCCCCGTGCCAGCAAGCAGCACAGCGCCTGCTGAATTTGGCGGTCTTTGCCCAGCACCACGCGGCCAATTTCGGCAACAACCTCTGCAAGAATAGCCACGCTATCAGACGGCATCGAGTCCGCGCTGTAAATCAGCTCGCAGATCGCTAATATCCTCTAGGCCCACTGCAACCCGAATAAGGTTGTCGCGAATCCCCGCGTCGGCGCGCTGTTCTGGCGTGAGGCGTCCGTGGGTGGTGGTTGCCGGATGCACTATGGTGGTTTTTGCATCGCCAAGATTGGCGGTAATCGACACCAAGCGAGTGGCATCAATAAAGCGCCACGCGGCGGCTTTATCACCGCGCACTTCAAAGGACATCACACCGCCAAAGGCTTTTTGCTGCGCCGCGGCCAGTGCGTGCTGGGGGTGATCTTCTAGCCCCGAGTAATATACTTTGTCGATATTCGGTTGCGCCTGCAGCCACTGCGCCAAGCTCAGAGCGCTGGCGCTGTGAGCCATCATGCGCAGCCGCAGGGTCTCTAGACCCTTGAGAAATACCCATGCATTAAAGGGGCTCATGCTCGGCCCCGCCGTGCGAATAAAGCCCAGCACCTCTTCCATTTGTTCGCGGCGACCAACTACGGCGCCACCAATACAGCGGCCCTGGCCGTCTAGGTATTTAGTCGCCGAATGCACAACGATATCGGCGCCCAAGGCGAGCGGCAGCTGTAAGGCTGGGGTGCAAAAACAGTTATCCACCACCAACCAACAGTTGTGCTCGTGAGCCAGATCGGCCAGGGCGCGAATGTCAGCGACTTCCGACAGAGGGTTAGATGGGGTTTCTAAAAACAATAAGCGCGTGTCAGCGCAAATCGCCGCCCGCCACGCCTCGGGATTAACCAAATCGACAAAGCTGGTGCGAATCCCGAGTTTGCCCAAAAACTTAGTCAGCAGCACGGTGGTGGTACCAAACACGCTGCGCGAGCACACAATGTGGTCCCCTGCTTTAAGCAAGGCCATGCAGGTGCTAAGTATTGCCGCCATGCCCGATGAAGTCGCCACCCCCATTTCGCCGCCTTCCAGCGCCGCTATGCGCTCTTCAAAGGTACGTACCGTGGGGTTGGTGTAGCGCGAGTAAACATTGCCTGGCTGTTCGCCAGAAAACCGCGCAGCCGCCTCTGCCGCCGAGCCAAAAACATAGCTCGAGGTGGTAAAAATAGGCTCGGAATGCTCGCCTTCGGCCGTGCGTCGCTGACCGCTGCGCACGGCTTGAGTATCGAGTTCAGCGGCCTGCAGTACGGCCACCCGCTGAGCCAAATATTCCTGTTCAGTCATGATGCTAATTCACTCCAGACCTAGCGCGTTTAGGATACGTCGTTATGCAAACCAATTAAGCCACCATCACCGGTAGCAGTATTACGTGAGCTTTGACTATCGTCATTGCGATCTGCCGCCAGCTTGTCTAAATACGCTTGATCGACATCGCCAGTCACATAATGGCCATTAAACACTGAGCACTCAAAATCATTGATTTTGGGATTACCTTCAGAAGAGCAGTTTACCAAATCGTCGAGATCTTGATATATCAGCCAATCGGCGCCAATTTCAAGGCGAATTTCTTCCACCGAGCGACCGTGGGCAATTAGCTCGTCTACCGACGGCATATCGATACCATACACATTTGGGTAGCGTACTGGAGGCGCTGCCGAGGCGAAATACACCTTGCGAGCGCCGGCATCTCTGGCCATTTCGATAATCTGCTGGCAGGTGGTGCCGCGCACAATCGAGTCGTCGACCAGCATTACGTTTTTGTCTTTAAACTCTAAGCCAATGGCGTTGAGCTTTTGCTTTACCGACTTTTTGCGCGCGCTTTGGCCAGGCATAATAAAGGTGCGGCCAATGTAGCGGTTCTTCACTAGGCCTTCGCGAAACTTCACGCCGAGCTTAGCGGCCATCGACTGGGCGGCAATACGGCTGGAATCGGGAATCGGCACAATCACGTCAATATCATGATCGGGATGGTCGCGCAGGATTTTTTCCGCGAGCCGTTCACCTTGGCGCAGGCGAGATTTATAAACGGAGATACCGTCCATAATTGAATCTGGGCGCGCAAAATACACATGTTCAAAAATGCAGGGCCGGTAATCAGCAGCCGCGGCGCATTTGCGCACATGAATTTCACCCGTGGTTTGAATATAGACCGCTTCACCAGGCGCTACATCGGCAATCAATTTAAAGCCTAAGGCGTCTAGTGCCACGCTCTCTGAGGCAAGCATATATTCTTTGCCGCCCGCAGACTCGCGCACCCCGTAGACCAAAGGGCGAATGCCGTTGGGATCGCGAAAGCCGATAACGCCGTAGTTAGCGATCATGGCAACCACCGCGTAGCCACCTTTGCAGCGATTGTGAACACCGCTAACCGCCGCAAAAACGTCTTCAGCGGCGGGGACTAATTTACCGAGCTTCTGCAATTCGTGAGCAAACACATTGAGCAGTACTTCAGAGTCGGAATCGGTGTTTAGGTGGCGTAAATCCGACTGAAATAGCTCTTGGGATAATTCCGCGGCATTGGTCAGATTGCCATTGTGGGCAAGGCTGATACCGTAGGGCGAATTAACGTAAAAAGGCTGGGCCAGCGCCGGGCTGGAGCTACCCGCAGTGGGGTAACGCACGTGGCCAATACCAATATGGCCCGTTAAGCGCTGCATATGGCGGGTGTGGAACACGTCCTTTACTAGGCCGTTGTCCTTGCGTTGATTCAGCTTGCCATCGGCAAAGGTCACAATACCGGCGGCATCCTGGCCTCGGTGTTGCAATACCGTTAAGGCATCATATAAATCTTGGTTTACGTTGGACTTGGCGACTATGCCTGCAATGCCACACATGCAGTACTACCTCAATTAGGGTGAAGATCAATGCTGTTTTTAAACTGGTTTATTCGACAATAGCGCCGAGCCCCAATTAACAACATCGTTAAAGCTCTGCTCTGACCAGTCCTTCATCAACAGAAACTCGGGTATCAGCTGTGAGTCCTTCCACCACTGATCATTTTCAATACCCGTTAATAGCGACGGGAGTATAACTAATCCGGCCAGCACCACGATCAAACCGCGAGCCGTGCCAAAAATCATGCCCAACAGGCGGTCGGTACCACTTAAACCGGTGCGTTTTACCACCATGGCTATTAAATGGGTAAGTAAGCTGCCCAACACCAAGGTGGCGGCAAAAAGTAAGACATACGCCAAAATTTCGCGCAAATAGACTTTATCAACTAGGTTTTCGAGCAAGGCAAGCGCTTGCACATGAAAGGCGACAGTGACAAAAAAGGCCATGGCCCACGACAGCAACGACAGGGCTTCTTTGACAAAACCACGAATTAAACTAATTAGTGCCGACATGGTGACTATGCCAATAATGGCCCAGTCTACCCAAACTAACGTGCTTAGCACCCTAAACAGCTCCCGTGGATTTTAGAGACGCGAATTCTAACAAGCCCGCGCCCTCAGCCCAAGTAGATTTCACTTAGGACGTTAATTAGGGTTCAAACCGATTGACGATCGACTTCACCTTAAAGCGCTTATTAATGGCCTGCTGCTGGGCAATTGCCTTGTCTTCGCTCAATACCGGCCCGACTAAAACCCGATGCAGCTGCTTTGAATTACGCTGAATTGAATCTATAAAGGTTTTATACCCTGCGCTTTGCAGTGATTTTTTTAGCGCCTGCGCGTTGGCACTATTGCCAAACACCCCTACCTGCACCACCCAGCCCCGCGGCAGGCCATTTTCATCGAGCCCTGGCTTTTGCGGCTCGGCAGCGGCAATAGACTTACTCGCCACGACGGGTTTTGTATTTGTGGGCTTTATATTTGCAGACGAAGAGCTGTCGGCCTGCGGCTCTGGGGGCGGTACAACAACTTTCGGCGGGACTGCCGCCGGCTCGTCGTCTACCTTTGCAATCGGCTGAGGCGGCACCAAGACCGTATCAGCGGGCAGAATACCTTGGGGCTTTTCCGGTGCCACGTCGATCAGCGGCTCATATTGCGGCGCGGCAGGAATCTGGCTATGGCGATCAAGTTTTGAGTTCGCCGGCCCAGTAAACAGTAGCGACCACAAAATCACCCCGCCACACAGCAGCACCAGCGCACCAATTAAACGTTGTCTCATCATAACGTGTTCTCACTGCAGTTACTGGGCTGCTTCGCGCTTGATTTCGCCCATGCTGACAAAACGCCCATCCCCTCTGCCACCGTAAAAAACGAACCAAAAACCACCAAACGATCACCTGCTCGCAATAGCGTCATCGCCCGCTGCATACTTGTTAGCACATCGCCACTGCATTCAATGTTATTAAGTTGCAGACTGCGCAACTCCGCCGCCACATCAACATCCTGCGCTGCGCGGGGATTATCGTGCAGGGTAGCCAATAACCACGTTTCAAAACAGCCCTGCAATATGGTGCACATCTGGGCAATAGCTTTGTCGGCCATCACCGCAAAAACACATATTGTCTTGCCCGCTACCGGCTGACTTTGCAAGTGTTGGCGCAGTGTAACAACTGCGGCGGGGTTATGCGCGACATCGAGTACAATATCGACCCCAGCAAGGTCTATATGCTGACAGCGTCCGGCTACTGAGGCCTGCTGCAAGCCTTGGTGAATCGCTTGCTCCGATACGGCTAAAGGCAAGCACGCCAAGGCCTGTAAAACGGTCGCTGCATTATCTATTAGGAGCTTGGGCAGCGGTAAGTTTTGATACACAAGGGCCTCGCCCCGTGCGTCTACACCCCGCCAGTCCCACGCTAATCGAATTGCGCTAAAGCTAAAGTCTCGATTCCGGCAATGTAGCTTCGCAGCAATATCACCGCCGTAATCGAGAAGCGATTGTGGCGGGTCTACATCACCAATCACTGCGGCGCGGCCAGCACGAAAAATGCCCGCTTTTTCGCGTCCTACCGCCTCGCGGTCACTACCTAACCAAGCTTCATGATCTAGGGCTATGGAGCTGACAATGGCGACATCGGCATCAATGATATTAACGGCATCTAAGCGCCCGCCTAGACCAACCTCAAGCACCACCACATCAAGCTCGGCACGCTCAAACAGCCACAGGGCAGCCAGAGTGCCAAACTCAAAATAACTTAAGGAGGTAGATCCCCGCGCACTATCGATCGCCGCGAAGGCGGCAAGTAATTCGCCGTCGGTCACCGTGCGACCAGCAAGGTTAATCCGCTCGTGATAGCGCAGGAGATGAGGCGAGGTATAAGTGCCAACGCGGTAGCCTGCGGCGCCGAAAATCGCCGACGCCAATGCCACGCAACTGCCTTTACCATTGGTACCAGCAACACTGAGCACTGGCATCGTTAAATTTATACCCAGCGTCTGCGCGACATGTGCCGTGCGCTCCAAGCCCATATCGATTGCGCGCGGATGGAGCGTTTCCAGCCAACGCAACCAGTCATCAAGCTGTGCAAAGCGCATGTCGTTAACAGAGCTTAATGCTGGTAATACGTCAAGCTAGAGAGCAGCCGACTCAATGTGTCGCGCATCTCTGCACGGCGCACAATCATATCGATAGCACCGTGAGCCAGCAAAAATTCACTGCGCTGGAAGCCCGGCGGCAATTTTTGGCGAATCGTTTGCTCAATAATATTTGGCCCTGCAAAACCCGCGCGCGCGCCTGGCTCAGCAATATTAATATCACCCAGCAGGGCCAAACTCGCCGACACACCGCCATAGATTGGATCAGTCATTACCGAGACATACGGCACGCTGTTTTGTTTCATGCGCTCTAACACCGCGCTGGTCTTGGCCATTTGCATCAAGGAAATAAGGGCTTCCTGCATGCGAGCGCCACCCGAGGCCGAGAAGCAAATCAGCGGCCAGCCTTCTTTCATAGCGACGTTGGCGGCCTGGGTGAATTTTTCGCCCACCGCCGAGCCCATCGAGCCGCCGTGGAAATTAAACTCAAAAGCCACCACGACCACGGGTAGGTCTTTCACCTTACCTTTAAAGGCAATTAGCGCGTCTTTTTCACCAGTGGATTTCTGGGCCGCGGTCAAACGGTCGCGGTATTTCTTTTTGTCTTTAAATTTGAGGCGGTCAACCGGCTCGATATGCGACAGGATTTCCTCGCGGCCAGCCTCATCAAGAAACAGCGCAATCCGGCGGCGAGCACCAATACGCATATGGTGGTCGCATTTTGGACACACATCCATATTGCTTTCGAGCTCAGGGCGATACAGTACTGCCTCGCACTTTACACACTTTTTCCACAAACCTTCGGGTACCACGCCCTTGGCGCTGCGCCCTTCCGACTCTACTCGGCGCACTCCCGAAGGAAGAATTTTATCTACCCAGCTCATAATCCATTCCTGTTAGTTATCTCAATTTATCTGCGCTTGCGCCTATTTCTGCGAACGGTCTACAAGCGCCAATTGTTAGGTATTATGGCGAATTAGCCACCAAAGGATGGACGCTACTTTAGCGTATTCAGCACAAGAATGGCACGCCCCGTATCACAGCGGGGCCGCGCCAATGCCTAAACACCTAAGCGTCGATTGCCTCACGCATTTCACCAATCAACGCCCCAACAGATTGCAGCCATTCACCCTCAGGCTGGCTGCGGTCGGCGTTCACCATACGTTCGATCAGCGCACTACCCACCACTACCCCAGCGCACAATGGCGCTAAGGCGGCGGCCGAAGCGCCGTCTTTAATACCAAAACCGACTGTCACGGGTAAATTGGTGTGCGCTTTAATTTTAGCGAGTAACTCGGTAACCGCGCCAATATCCAAATGGCCGGCGCCCGTTACCCCTTTTAGCGCTACGCAATAGAGATAACCACTGGCAAGTGCCGCAATTTTCTCTATTCGCGCAATATCGGTGGTTGGCGCCAGTAGGAAAATATTATCAATACCCGCCGCCTTCAATATCTCACTTAGCTCATGAGCCTCTTCAGGCGGCATATCAACTGTTAATAAGCCATCGACCCCAGCTGCAGCTGCGCGCTCGGCAAACACCTTATAACCCATCCGTTCAATGGGGTTTGCGTAGCCCATTAAAACGACGGCGGTTTTACTGTCGGTCTGCCGAAACTCGGCGACCATGGCGATCGCCATACTCAAACTTACTTTGTGGGCTAAAGCGCGCTCGTGCGCCAGCTGAATAACTGGGCCCTCGGCCATGGGATCTGAAAACGGAATACCCAGCTCGATGATATCGGCACCTTGGCGCACTAACTCATGCATCAGTCCTACGGTAACGCCAGGCTGCGGATCACCCGCAACAATATATGGCACCAGCGCTTTGCGCCCGGCAGTTTCTAAGCTTGTAAATAAAGCAGCTAAACGACTCAAAGTACTTCCCCGTTATTCAATGCCAATGCCGTCGAGTGTTGCGACGGTATGAATATCTTTATCACCACGGCCAGACAAATTCACCACAATGCACTGCTCTGGGCTCATGGTCTTTGCCAGTTTTTCGCCGTAGGCAACTGCGTGTGCAGACTCCAGCGCGGGCATGATTCCCTCAACCAAGGTGAGCTTGCGGAATGCCGCCAAGGCTTCATCATCGTTGATCGCCACGTAGTTCACGCGCCCCATGTCTTTCAGCCACGAATGCTCTGGGCCAACGCCAGGGTAATCCAAACCAGCTGAGACTGAATGGGTTTCAATAATTTGCCCAGCCTCATCCTGCATCAGGTAGGTGCGATTACCGTGCAATATACCGGGAATACCGTCGTTTAAGGGCGCTGCGTGCTCACCGGTTTCAACGCCGTGACCACCGGCCTCTACCCCGTACATCGCCACATCTTCGTCGTTAAGGAAGGGGTGGAATAAGCCAATGGCATTTGAACCACCGCCGACACAGGCAACGAGGGCGTCGGGCAGGCGACCGTTCTGTGCCAAACACTGTTCCCGCGCTTCGCGGCCAATCACCGACTGAAAATCGCGAACCAGCATTGGGTAGGGGTGCGGCCCTGCCGCGGTGCCAATGATGTAAAAAGTATCATCAACATTGGTTACCCAGTAGCGCATCGCTTCGTTCATGGCATCTTTCAGGGTGCGCGAACCCGACTTTACGGAAATAACCTCTGCCCCGAGTAATTTCATCCGGTAGACATTCAGCGCCTGACGATGAATATCGTCTTCGCCCATAAAGACCTTGCAGCTCATACCCAGGCGCGCCGCAACGGTCGCCGATGCCACGCCGTGCTGACCAGCGCCGGTTTCGGCGATAACGTGCTTTTTGCCCATGTATTTAGCGAGCAAGGCTTGGCCAATCGTATTGTTTACCTTGTGGGCGCCAGTGTGATTGAGATCTTCGCGTTTTAAGAAGATTCGCGCCCCGCCGACTTCTTCAGACCAGCGTTTGGCGTAATAAAGTGGCGAGGGTCGGCCAACATAGTGGGCCAAATCGTGATCGAACTCCGCTTGGAATTCGGGATCCTTGCGCAAGCGTTCATAGCCTGCAGAAAGCTCGTCAAGCGCGTGAATCAGGGTTTCAGAAACAAAGCGCCCACCATAGGGACCAAAGTGACCATTGGCATCTGGAAACTGACTAAAATCCGGTGTTTTTACCTTACTACTCACTCAATCCTCCCGTCGGTCAGCGGCGCTGACCGCATCAATAAATCGTGTCATGGCGTCGGCGCATTTAATACCTGGCGCACTTTCGACCCCACCACTGACATCCAGCGCATAAGGTCGGCAGGCGAGGATTGCGGCGCCAGCATTATTTGGACGCAAACCGCCGGCCAGCACTAAGGGCAACGACAATTCACTGGGAATACGCTCCCAATTAAAAACCTCACCCGTGCCGCCGGGTACACCCGCCTTATAACTGTCTAATAGTATTGCAGCCGCACTGCTGTACGCCGCCAATTGCGCTGTTAGATCAATGTCATCGCGCATGCGCAGGGCTTTCATATAGGGCTTAGCAAAAGACTCGCAATAGCCTGCAGTTTCATCGCCGTGAAATTGCAATAAATCCAAGCTACATGTCGCCAAAACCTCGCGCACATCATCGGCGTTGGCGTTCACAAACAATCCCACTTTGCTAACAAACGGCGGCAAGCGGGCAATAATTAGCGCCGCCTGCGCCGCAGTGAGCGCCCGAGGGCTTTTAGCGTAAAAAACAAAACCCAAGGCGTCGGCACCCGCACTAATGGCAGCCTCGGCATCTTCAGCACGGGTTATTCCACAGATTTTTACGCGGGTACGGGACACTCGGATGTACAACCAGACAATGAATTGGAGCGAATATTAACAAATAAGCGGGTGATCTGTCTGTAAAAGCCGCGCTTAGGGCACAACAAAATCTGGCCCTAAATACGTTTGTGGCAAATTAAAATGTTCTGGGTAAGTCACATCGACCAAATACAAGCCATCTGGCTTGGCGGTAACACCACCCTTGCTGCGATCTCGGCCCTCTAAAACTTGGCGGGTCCACCCAGCAGGCATCTCGCCACTGCCGACAGCGATGAGCACGCCAGCAATATTGCGAACCATATGATGTAAAAAGGCATTGCCGGCAATATCAATAACAACATAGCGCCCGCGCCGACTGACCTTGGCAAAATGGATATTGCGCATCGCAGTTTTAGATTGGCAAGATGCCGCCCGAAAGCCGCTAAAATCCTGTTCGCCCAGCAAAACCTGGGCCTCTTGATTCATTAGCTCTTCATCGAGCAAGGATTCAACCAAGGTCACCCCTTTGGCCAAGTGAGCAGAGCGACGAGCTTGATTGAGAATCACATAGCGATAGCGACGGGCGGTTGCCGAAAACCGCGCGTGAAAATCCTCAGGCACTTGCTGCGCCCACAGCACCGCAATATCACTGGGCAGCTTGGCATTAACCCCCGCCACCCACGCTTTAAGGGAGCGAGTCGCCGGTGCGTCAAAATGCACAATTTGGTGCGTTGCGTGCACCCCAGCGTCGGTCCGCCCTGCGCACATCACTACAACCGGCGCAGCGGCAACCGCAGAAATAGCGCCTTCCAGCGCTTCCTGTATTGTTGCCACTTGGGGCTTTAATTGACTCTGCCAACCGCGATAAGCACTGCCTTGATACTCAAAGGCCAGAGCTATGCGGCTGCCTACCGGTAAACGCTCATCGGCAAAGCGCTCAAAGATTGTCATGCCAACTGCCACATCGTATTTAGCCAATCAAATCCAGTAACGCCTGAGCGTCGCTTTGCTGCTGAATGTCACCTTCGATGAGGACTTCTTCGAGCATTTCTTTTGCACCTTCGCTGTCACCCATGTCCACATAGGCTCTGGCGAGGTCTAGCTTGGTTGCAACTGACTCGTCGTCGAGTAGGTTATCAAAATTCTCGTCGCCCTCGCCCGCATCAAACTCGTCAAATACAAGATCTTCAACCGCAATCGCTTCGCCATCGCTGAGCGGATTTAGCGGCGGAGTCGACTCAATATCGTCGCCCTCAACAAAAAAGGCGTCGTCCAGTGCCGACGCTTCTGTCGCACTTGCCTCGCCTACGCTGGAGCTCAATTCAGTAAAGGGCGTAGACGTGACCGGAATAGCCGGCATATCGAAATCGCTTAAATCGACATCTAGCTCTGACTGGTCGATTTCAGCGGTATCGTGCTCGGCGGGATCGAGCTCATCACCTAAATCGAAGTCCAGATCGTCTAAGCTAAGCTCGTCCGCTAGGTCATTTGATAATGGCGCTGTGCTGCGCAAATCCTCGTCAGCGCTGACTACTTCCGCATTGCCATCATCTTGTTCGCCATCTGGGACGTCACCTGCGCGTTCAGCGAGAAACGCCTGGTCGCCGACACTAGGACGATCATTACTCATGTCAACGTTATCTGCCTCTACCGCACTAACTCCAGTGTCAATTTCGGCGTTGTTTTCTCTAAATTCAGGGCTGCTACTATCAAAAGACGAGAAATCCAAATCCAACTCTTCGTCACTATCATCACCAATAGTCGCTAAGTTGCTGAGCTCTGCGGGGTCGGCAGCCGCACCGGATAAACCGGTATCCAGCTCGCTGTCTTGCAAATCGCCAAATTCAAAATCTAGCTCGTCTCCAGCGTCAGCGCTTACATCGAGAGGGGCGACACTATCACTGGTAACAATCGACAATGGCGCCTCATCAAGCGCTAAATCACTCTCAGGCAAGCTACCGGCTTCAGCGCTTGGCTCGTCATCGCTACCCGCCTCGATCATGGGCAGGGAATCATCATCAAAATCAAAATCGAGGTCGGCTAAATCTACATCGAGCGACGCGAGTGTATCAGCCTCGGCGCTGCGCAAAGATTGCACATCATCAACTTCGGCATCGCTTTCATTTTCACTTTCACCAAAGTCTGCGCCCAATTCCAACGATGATAAGCCTTGGCCCTCAGATTCTTCTTCTGCCCCGCTGCCAGTGCTCTCACTTGGCTCACCAGTCAAAATCGTAGCGTCGAGGCTTTCTAGCGCATTATCGTTTAAGCTATTAGAGGCACTATCCGCAATGTCGGCGTTAACACCTTCGGCAAACGGGCTGTCATCATCCAGTTCAAAATCGAGATCATCGCCTAAGTCAAAATCGCCATCAAGTTCCAAATCCACAGTATTGACCGCGGGCTTATCGTC
>NZ_JARGNU010000013.1:51544-119648 GCF_029212375.1 Zhongshania sp.
AGTCAAAATCGCCATCAAGTTCCAAATCCACAGTATTGACCGCGGGCTTATCGTCTTCAGCGTCTAGCCAATCGCTCACCCCATCAATTGCCGACATTGACTCTTTAACACGGGCAATCGCTGCAACATCGCCTAAGCTTTGCAGACCAGTATAGGCTTCGATAAAACTTTCGCGGTCGCGGGTATCTAAATAAATATCAGCCAGTTTTACCTGTAGGTCGGCGTTATCTGGATCTTGGCTAATTGCGGTTTTTAATAAGCTCGCCGCTTGATCGTAGCGGCCATAGGCCACATAAATATCTGCCTCAGCGACGATATCGCCGGTTTGCGGCTGCACGGCTTCACTGTCATCGCTTTCGGCGGCAAATAAATCGATATCGCTTTCGAGTTCTTCTGCCACCTCAACCTTGGTTTCAATGCCAGCACCGTCAACATCAGCGCTTTCAACATCGATATCGTCAAAGTCAAAATCATTGGCACTGAAAGTTGGTTCCTGTTCATCATTCAGTTCAGTGGCATCGGTATTTCCAATATCGAAATCAAGCGCCTCTGGCTCGGCGGCAAACACATCGCCCTCGGTCGCAGCTCCTGCAGCCAGACTTGCTTCAAACGCAGCCAAATCAGCTTCTTCGTCACTGTGAGCTGTCTTTCTACGAATAATCAGTACCAGCAACGCCAGTACCGCCAAACCAAGACCAATGTATTTCACCAAACCATTACTAAACCACTCCTGAGCGGTGGCAGCCATGGTGTCGGGCGTTACAGCCGCTGATTCTGGCTTGATTTCAGCTATAGGCTCAGCAGCCGCTTCCACGGAGCTGTTGGCAATCTCAGCCACACCCTTATCGGCGGCCAAGTTCGTGTCTGCAACCATTGCCGAGTTAGCCTCAGACGAAGGCGCCTCGGATTCAGGCGACGTCGCAATACTGGCGTCGTCGCTCTGCACATTCATATCTGCGCTTTGGTTAGGCACAGGCACTGCGTCTACACCTGCTACGCCGCCCTGCAAGGCGGCCAACTGGCTATTCTTGAGGGTAATCAGACTTTGCAAGGTGCGGATTTGCTTTTCCATCTCCACAACGCGAGTTTGCATGGCCTCGTTTTCTAGCAAGGTCTTATCGAGATTTTCTTGCTCTTCACGCACTTTTTGGCGCAATGCCTCTACATCATTGCTTGCAGAGGCATCACTTCCCGCACTGCCAACAGAAAATTTAACGGCCTGATCTTGCGCTGCAACAGGACTGCGACCAGATTTATCGGTGGCATCAAGTTGCGGGGCACTGGCCGAAGCCATCGTGGTTTTAGTTTCAGCAGGCGCTTTTTTATCTGGCGCCGAGCGTTTAACTTTTTCGCCGCGCCACTCCCGAGCTTGCGCTCTAATTTCATTAACCGCTTGGCTCTGATTAATTTCTTGAACTTCTGCTTCACTGGGGATACGCAACACATAGCCCGACTTTATACGGTTAACATTGCCGCCGACAAAAGCCTTGGGGTTTTTCTTTAATAGTGCCAGCATCGTTTGCTGGGTTGTTACATAGGCGCTGGGCCTCAGTTTTTGGGAAATTTTCCACATGGTATCGTGATGCTGAACACGGTATTCAGTGGCGTCCTTCGATTTTGGCAACATTTGCTGTTGGGCAACATCGCGAACTTGCGGCGCTTCGCGACTCGCTATGCCAATACTTCCGCCCTGCTCTCGCTGACTAGGCTCTGCCAGCGGTGTGGGCTTTGTGACTTTGGACGCGCTAGCAACACTTACACTAGACGCTGAGGATGTGGGCGCAAACACCGGCAAATCGAGTAGAACCGTGTATTCACGATTCATCTTTCCGTTCGGCCAGCGCACCTCCACAATAAAATCGAGATAGGGTTCTTGAACTGCTTTTTCGGTAGTGACAATAATTCGGCCGCGGCCACCGCGCTGCAATTCAACATGAAATTGCAGCGCGCTGAGAAATTGGCTGCGCTCAACACCGGCATTTTCGAATGCGCTAGCATCAGCTAGCGCAATCCGAATTTGCTCAACGTCGAGTTCACCGACATCTCGCAGGGGAATTTCGGCTCGAAAAGGCTGATTCAAGGCCGACTCAAGGCTTAGCTCCCCTACGCCGAGCGCGCTCGCAATGCCGCTGTGCAAGGCACCCGTTACCAGTACCGCAGTTGCAAGCCTCTTACTAACCATATCGTCACCGTCTGTGTCTTAGCGCTCAGTTCTCAGCGGCTAAACTGAAATACTGCCTTCATATTAAGTAAATCTACCTACCGAATACCACTGAGTGTGAAGATCTTTACATCTCCAAATCACATGCGTAGATATTAGCTAGATGTTGATTTTAATCAAGATTTTAAGCAGTTCAATAATGTTAAACACCGCACCTTTACGGAGATTATCACCGACAACAGTACAACGAAAGGCCGTTTCATCACGTCTATCGTAATAAAGTTGGTCTACATCGATACAATCGCTGCCTTGCAAGCACACTGGTGAGGCTTGCTCAGCGTCTTCGTTTGGAAATAAACGAAAGCGCGCATCCTCACTTAAGCAGCCGCGCAGTGCAGACAAATCAGGCCGCTCCTCACACGCCACGCGCAACATAATAGTGTGGCCATAAAACACTGGCACCATCATCACATTAGCAATTACATCAACGTCGGCGCCCAATAGCCGCATAAGATTGTGCTCTAACTCGGCGGCAGCGCGATCGGCAGACTGGGGCAGTACATTAAAGGCAATCTGCTGACCCAGCGCCGTTGTATCAGGGGTTTGGCCGCCGAGCAGGCGCGCAGTCTCAGCCGCTAGCGCTTCGATACCATCGCGGCCCGCCACCGAAACCGCCTGGGCAACGCTAATATCAACACGTTTAATGCTGGCCGGTGCCAATTGCTGCAGCAGCGCAGCCACATGACTGCTGGCAGCATCTGCAATTGCGAATAGCTTACCCACCGCAACCTCAGCACCCTCGCAGAACATAGCCACATCATCGCGCTGCGCCAAGGTATCGGTGGCATCTAGCACCACAATACCAGCGTCGCAGGCGGCGTCCACCAAAGCGGCATCGCTGCCAACCTCGGGGAGAAAAATGGCCAAATCTAGGGCGCTAAAATCAGCTGTGTCTGGCGCTTTTACCGCGACCGGACGACCGCGAAACATCGCAGTTTCGCCCTCGGCATCCGCCGCAAACACGCTTGCAGTTTCGATGCCAAGCTCCAAGCCAGATAAGGCTTCTAACAGCGACTCACCTTCAAGGCCAGTGGCACCAAAAATCGCAATGCGCTTAAACGCCATTACTTGATATCTCCAAGCAAAATTCGCAGCATACGGCGCAGCGGCTCGGCAGCGCCCCACAGCAACTGATCGCCAACGGTAAAGGCCGACAAATACTGATCGCCCATGTTCAATTTACGCAAACGGCCAACGGGCACATGAAGCTTGCCGGTGACTGCGGTCGGCGTCAGTTTGGCAAGGGTTTCAGCGCGGTCATTAGGCACAACCTGCACCCAATCATTGGCGCTGGCCAAAATGCTTTCCACTTCGCTAATCGCAACGTTTTTATTGAGTTTAATGGTCAGGGCCTGGCTGTGGCAGCGCATGGCGCCGATACGCACGCAGTTCCCGTCAATGGCGATAGGCGACTGCTCGCGACCAAGAATTTTATTGGTCTCGGCTTGGCCCTTCCACTCTTCGCGGCTCTGGCCGTTTTCTAGCTGAGTATCAATCCACGGCAGTAAGCTGCCCGCCAAGGCGTGACCAAACTGTTCTTTAGGAAAAGCATCGCTGCGCATCATCTCGGCAACTTTACGGTCGATATCGAGAATATTGGAGCGCGGATCGGCCAACTCGTCGGCAACGCAGTCCCGTACAGTGCCCATCTGGTTAATCAATTCACGCATATTTTGTGCGCCGGCGCCGCTAGCCGCCTGATATGTTTGAGCGCTAACCCACTCCACCAAGCCTTCACGGAATAAGCCGCCAACAGCCATCAGCATTAAGCTCACGGTACAGTTGCCGCCGATAAAGTTTTTAACGCCGCGGCTCAAACCGTCTTTAATCACGTCGAGGTTAACGGGGTCGAGGGTGATAATAGCGTCGTCTTTCATGCGCAGTGAAGAGGCCGCATCAATCCAGTAGCCGTCCCAACCGCCCTCACGCAGCGCAGGGAATACGGCTTTAGTGTAATCGCCGCCCTGACAGGAAATGATAATATCCATTTGCCGCAATTCAGCCACGTCATTGGCGTCTTTTAAGGCCTCGATGTCACGGCCAATCGCAGGGCCCTGACCGCCGACGTTGGAGGTAGTGAAAAATACCGGTTCAATGCTGTCAAAGTCTTTTTCATCTAGCATCCGACCCATCAATACTGAGCCAACCATACCGCGCCAACCTACAAATCCTACTTTTTTCATAATGACTCCAAAACTGTTTTGCAATCGACGACACCGCCGACGCTAATCTCTACCCAGAAACAGACCGTGCGTTTTAAAGCGCAGCGATAACGGCATCGCCCATTTCTACGGTGTTCACAAGGGTGCTGCCCGGCGAGAAGATATCACCAGTACGCAGCCCCTTGTCCAGCACTTTGCTCACGGCGTCTTCAATCGCTTGCGCCGCATCCGGCTCTGCCAGCGAATAACGCAACATCATCGCCACCGACAAAATCGTCGCCAATGGGTTTGCTTTATTTTGTCCTGCAATATCTGGCGCCGAACCGTGACAGGGCTCGTACATGCCGCGACCATTCACATCCAGCGAGGCAGACGGCAGCATGCCAATTGAACCGGTGAGCATGGCGGCGGCGTCAGACAAAATATCACCAAACATATTACCAGTAACCACTACATCAAACTGCTTGGGTTCGCGAATCAACTGCATGGCGGCATTGTCGACATACATATGACTCAGCTCAACATCGGGGTAGTCCTTGGCCATGTCGTCCATCACTTCTCGCCACAGCATGGTTACTTCCAAAACATTAGCCTTATCGACGGAGCACAGGCGACCACCGCGCTTTTGCGCCGCTTCAAAGGCCACCTTACCAATGCGCCGAATCTGCGACTCGTTATACACATAGGTGTTATAGCCTTCGCGTTCGCCATTTTCTAAAACCCGAATACCACGAGGCTGACCAAAATAAATACCGCCGGTCAGCTCTCGTACGATCAATATATCCAAACCAGCAACCAGCTCGGGCTTCAGCGACGAGGCATCCGCCAACTGCGGATACAAAATCGCGGGGCGCAAATTGCCAAACAAATCCAAACGCCGACGAATTTCTAACAGCCCGGCTTTCTCTGGGCGATCTGCCGGTGGCAGCTTATCCCACTTAGGACCACCCACTGCACCCAGTAGAATTGCATCAGCGCGGGCGCACAGTTCAAAGGTCGCCTCGGGCAACGCACTACCGTGGGCATCAATAGCAGAACCGCCCACTAAGGCGTGCTCTAAATTTAAACCCAACTCAAAACGGGCATTGACGTTTTCTAAGACCTTAACGGCTTCTGCCATGATTTCATGGCCAATCCCGTCGCCAGGTAATACTGCAATTGTTCTTTGTGTAGACACCTTATACTCCTTTTAAAATAGCTTTTACTGTTGCTAAACCAATTTATTAAGCGATGTGCTCACGAAACAACCACGGCGACGTCGTCATCAACTTGCTCTCATAGGCGCGAATGTCATCGGCGTCTTGCAGCGTTAAACCAATGTCGTCCAAACCGTTAACAAGGCAGTGCTTGCGAAACTCATCCACCTCAAAGGGAATGGATTCGCCTGCTGGCGTAATTACCGTCTGCGCTGGCAAGTCTATTTTGAGCTTATAGCCTTCATCGGCATACATTGCAGCAAACAGCTCAGCCACTTTGGCTGCGGGCAAAACAATCGGCAAAATGCCGTTTTTAAAGCAGTTATTGAAGAAAATATCGGCAAAGCTCGGCGCAATCACGCAGCTAAAGCCGTAATCTTCTAATGCCCAGGGCGCGTGCTCGCGACTTGAGCCGCAACCAAAATTTTCCCGCGCCAACAAAATTTCGGCGCCTTGATAGCGCGGCTGATTCAGGGGGAAGCTTGGATTTAGCGGGCGCTGACTATTGTCGCGACCAGGCTGGCCTTCATCAAGATAACGCAGCTCATCAAACAGATTAGGACCAAAACCACTGCGCTTGATCGACTTTAAAAACTGCTTGGGAATAATCATATCGGTATCTACATTGGCGCGATCCATTGGCGCTACAATACCGTCTAACACTGTAAATGCTTTCATAGCCAATTCCTCAAATCCAGTCCCGAACATCAACAAAATGACCTGCTACTGCGGCGGCTGCCGCCATGGCGGGGCTCACCAAATGGGTGCGACCGCCAAAGCCCTGACGGCCTTCAAAATTGCGGTTGGAGGTCGAGGCGCAGTGCTCGCCAGCGCCGAGCTTATCGGCATTCATGGCAAGGCACATTGAGCAGCCTGGCTCGCGCCATAACAAACCCGCCTCGATAAAGATTTTATCTAAACCTTCTGCCTCGGCCTGCTTTTTCACCAGACCGGAACCAGGTACAACCAAGGCCTCTTTCACATTGGCAGCCACTTTTTTACCGCGCACAACAGCGGCTGCTTCGCGCAGATCTTCGATACGCGAATTGGTACAAGAACCAATAAATACACGATCTAGCTTAATATCGGTAATCGCCTGGCCCGCTTTTAAGCCCATATACTCCAGCGCCCGCTCGCAGCCGCTGCGCTTGGCAGGGTCAGTGTAATCGTTGGGGCTAGGTACAATGCCATTGATCGGCAACACCATTTCTGGGCTAGTACCCCAGGTTACTTGGGGCAGAATATCGGCGCCATTAAGCACGACCGTGGCATCAAATACAGCGTCATCATCGCTGTGCAGGGTGCGCCAGTACTTAACCGCTTCATCCCACTCTGCAGCGCTGGGCGCAAAGGGGCGACCGTTAACGTAGTCGAGGGTAATATCGTCTACCGCAACCATACCGACACGGGCGCCGCCTTCAATCGCCATATTACAGATAGTCATACGACCTTCCATAGACAGCTTGCGAATCACCTCGCCACCAAACTCAATTGCATAGCCAGTGCCACCCGCCGTACCGATTTTACCAATAATGGCCAGCACCACGTCTTTTGCGGTTACGCCGGGACCCAATTCACCGTCGACCCGCACCAGCATGTTTTTGCTTTTCTTTTGAATCAGGCACTGGGTGGCAAGGACGTGTTCTACCTCTGAGGTACCAATGCCGTGGGCCAATGCCCCTAGCGCGCCATGAGTAGCCGTGTGGGAATCGCCACACACCACGGTCATGCCTGGCAGAGTTGCGCCCTGCTCGGGACCAACCACGTGCACAATGCCTTGGCGCACGTCATTTATTGAAAATTCGGTGATGCCAAATTCGCTGCAATTCTCATCTAAGGTGCGCACTTGGATACGCGACACTTCGTCGGCAATGGCCTCTACCCCGCCGCTGCGCTCAACCGCTTCGGTGGGCACATTGTGGTCTGGCGTTGCCAAATTTGCCGTTACCCGCCACGGGCTACGCCCAGCTAAACGCAGGCCTTCAAACGCCTGTGGCGAGGTAACTTCGTGTACCAAATGACGGTCGATATACAGCAGCGCCGTGCCATCGTCGCGCTCTTTGACCAAGTGAGCCGCCCACAATTTGTCGTAAAGTGTTTGTCCTTTCTTATCCTGACCAGCCATATCCTGTCCCGCCGTACTGACTAAAAGAGTAATTTCAGAGCTGCAATATTACGCAGGCACATCAAATAACACAAATTCATATTTTTCATTATTTGCATTCCATACGGGAATGCAAATACAATTCGGCATGGATACCGAATCTCTCAAAGCCTTTCTCGCTGTAGCCGAGCAGCAGTCATTCTCGCTGGCCGCGGAGCAGCTGCACATTACCCAACCCGCCGTGAGCAAGCGCATTGCCGCGCTAGAGCGGCAATTAAGCTGCAAATTATTCGACCGCATTGGCCGCAACATCCATTTAACCGAGGCCGGTCGCGCGCTCATGCCCCAGAGTCGGCGCATACTGCAAGACATTAAGGAGGCGGTGCGCAGCATTCACGACCTGCGCGGCTCCGTTAGTGGCCGCCTGTCGATGGGCATAAGCCACCACATAGGCTTACACCGCCTGCCGCCAGTATTGCGCGAGTTCAGCCAGCGCTATCCCGAGGTAAAACTCGATATCGACTTTATGGATTCGGAACTCGCCCACCAGCGCATTTTGCATGGCGAGATGGATTTAGCGGTAATCACCCTGTCACCGAGCGACGACCAACAATTGCAGTCGATCCCGATATGGGAAGATCCGCTGTCTGTTACCGTGGCCAAGGATCACCCTCTGGCCAAGTTCAACACCGTGAGCGCCGACATGCTCAGCCAACACACCGCGCTACCGCCGGGCTTAAACACCTACACGGGGCAAATTATTAAGGACTTGTTCGACCAGCAAGGCCTGAGCATGAACATTGGCATGTCGACCAATTATTTGGAAACCATCAAGGTGATGGTCAGCATTGGCTTGGGTTGGAGTATTCTGCCCCTCACCCTACTCGACGACACCGTAGTGGCGCTGCAATGGCAGGGCCAGGCTTTGTCGCGCACTCTGGGCTGCGTACACCACCGCAGCCGCAGCTTATCGAATGCCGCCGACGCTTTCATTGAGCTACTGCTGGCAGAGCGCGCACCAAAATAAGGACTTATTCCGGCCGCAAGCGCGGCTTCAGGCTGAGTAATAGCTCCGCCATTTGCGCTGGGGTATCCGCGTCTTGGTAAATCCCTTTGTCGCCCACAGCGACTTCTTCAACAAATTTAGCCTGACTTGTTAATACCGACTTTGCGCCAACATCGCCACGCAACTCGCACAATTGCGGCCAGAAGTTGCGACCAAAACCAACTGGGTGGCCCCGCCGCCCCGCGCACACCGGCATCACAATATTGTTTGGCTTAAGGATTTTTGCGACTGCAAGCAGTGACTCTATACGCAACAGCGGCAAATCCACCGGCAGAACTAATACGCCCAGCGCCGACGACGTTAAACGTAAATGGGTAAGCCCATCGGCAATGCTATGGCCCATGCCCAAACTGGCATTGACCGATAAAATGCAGGGCGCATCGATACGATCAGAAACATCGTCACCCGCGTCAATGACCACCGAAACATCGAGACCCGCTTTGCGCGCCCGCCGCACCAAAGCGTTAACCAATACCCCGCCGTGGGGCAGCGGTGCAAAACGTTTATCTGCCTCGCCAAAGCGTCGGCTTTTTCCCGCCGCCAGAATCAGTATGGGCAAACTCATTAGCTTATTGGTGCCTCGAGGTCAGCCCGCCTCTTCAGCGCCCGCAATTGCGTTAACTCGGCCATAATCGCCAAGGCGATTTCCATGGCAGATTTACTGCCAATTGGCAGCCCAACAGGAGCATGTAATTGCTGCAATTGCTGATCACTAATATCTAAAGCCTTTAAACGTACACGGCGTTTATCGGATGTGCGCTGCGAGCCTAAGGCGCCCACATAAAACAAGCGCTGGGTTAGCGCCTGCATCAGCGCCATATCGTCGATGCGCGGGTCGTGAGTTAAGGTCACGACAGCCGTAAAACTGTCGCCATGCTGACTAACCGCATCGTCGGGCATATCGGCCAATAACTCTGCACCGCTAACCGACCACTGACTGCGACGATCTTCACGTGGATCGCAGACCATAACGCGGTAATCCATCGCCAAGGCAATTTCCGCAATGCAACGAGCTAATTCATTCGCGCCGATTAGCAATAACTGAAACCGCGGACCAAAATCTTGCTGCAGGCTATTGCTATCAATTTGCAATGCTTGGCAACTATTTATCGTCATTAGCTGCCAGTCACCCGTCATTAAAGTCACCACACGACGAATGGGCTGCCGTGCAGCCAAGGCATTATTTAATTCCGCAAGCTGCTCGCAGCGAATTTTATCGGGCGACAAGGGCTCCAATAAAATATGCATGCGCCCACCGCAGGGCAAACCAAAACGCTCGTTTTCTTCGGGGCTCACGCCGTATTCCAATAGCTCTGGCCCTGCGCTGGCCAACTCGCCGGCTTGTAATTTGGCGAGTAACTCATCTTCTATGCAACCACCAGAAAGCGAGCCATGCACATTACCATCCACGTCTAAGGCCATCATTGATCCCAGCGGCCGAGGGGAAGCACCGAAGGTTTTAACCACGGTACACAACCAGCCAGACTCACCTCGTTGCAAGAATGCTGATGCCGCCGCAAGTACTAATTGATCTATTGTTTTCACTAAGTAAAACCTGTTTGTAAAGGCAAAAAAAACGCCGCTTGCGCGGCGTTATATTCTTTCATCCCTTAGGACAAAATCAATACCAGCGGTAAGTCGCTTGCAAAGCTATAGTACGCGGTGCGTCGATAAAGCCGTAATGGCCTATCGAGCCAAAAGTACTATAGGACAACGGCGTGTCATTTGAATAAGAAATGGTCGTTTCATCGGTCACATTCTTAACCAATATCGCCGCATCCCATCCTGCAGTAACATCAGCCAAAGAGAAACGTAAATTCGATTTTACGTAGGCGTCCTGCTCCTGACTAGGATCTAAATTCTGTGAAGAATTATAGGCGCCAGTGAAAACAAAGTCTGCACCGCCACGGAACTCAATATCCTTCGACACCATTGTGGTATAAACAAAGGTTAAGTTTCCAGAGTAATCGGCGACATACTGATTCGTTTGCCCCTTGTAATTACAGTAGCCCCTATCCTCCTCCATGCTGTCTGCAACTTGTCCCTGATAGCATTGACCATTTTTGAAGTCGGTAAATTCAAAGTCTAGAAACGCTAGCGCCCCCGTCATCATTAAGTTTTCAGTTAGCGCCATACGGCCGTCGAGCTCAAGCCCCATAGTCGTTGCAGCACCCGCATTGCCAACGTTGAAACCCAAAGTGCCGTCAAAGATACTCACCTGAAGATCGTCATACTGAGTGTAAAACGCAGCAACATTCAGCTCTGCAGCACCGTCAAGTAAGGTGGTTTTGGCACCGGCCTCAAAGCTGGTCGCCTGCTCATCGTCATACTCAAAACTACCCTTGATGACCAAGGTTTCACCGCCGGTGTTTTGAAGAGGGCGAATTACATTAAGCTCTGGCGATGCATTTGAACGCGCATCGAAACCACCAGACTTGTAACCGACACTCGCGGTGGCATAGAGCATTACGTCGTCGCTCCAGTCATGTTGTATATTCAACGAGGGCGCCAAGTTACCACCAGAACGTTCACCACTTAGATCATGACGCTCGGCTGAGAAGTTCTTTGCTACAACCGTATCAACTTCACCTTCGGCACGAATTTCACCCGTGGTGATATCCGTAAAATTGAGCGAACGCGAACCATCTTTTTCTTCATAGGAATAGCGCAGACCCAAGGTTGCACGGGTCAAATCAGTCATATTCCAAGTCGCTTGAATAAAGCCGGACAAAAGTTTGGTGTCTGAGGTGAAGTTACGCGGTGTACCTAAGTTTCTAATTTCATCGCCCGCATCACCAATACCACCGGCAGGTAAATTGACATTGATTAAACTTAGATCCGGGCCACCAAGAACGTCAAATGGCGGCCGTTCGCCTCGGGCGCCGCCTTCTAGCACATCGGCGCCATTTAACAATTTGGGCAAAATATCGCTTTCAACACGAATACTGTCGAAGAAATCCAAGGAACTCTGCTGGTAAAAAGCACCGGCTATAAATTCAAAGTTTTCGCCCACTGGTGATACCCAGCGAATTTCTTGGCTAAATTGCGAGTATTCTTCTTCGGCAGCAACGCTAAACACCGACGCACCGGTAAAGTCACAATCGCACAATTCTGCCGTTTCATAACCCAGAATACCGGTGATGAAGGTAAAGGTGTGTTCGCCCCAAGCGTAATCAACATTTAACGTCACATTATGGGTGTCGTTGTAGCTAAAATCGCCGTTTGAAGAGCGCTTGTAGTCTTGATAGTTATTGAGCACTGATGAGTCTGCGTCAACCGTACCTAAAAGCCCGCCTGGGCCGATTTCGAAGTTATCTAGGATCTGAGCGTAGGTCTTGCCGTCAAAGGTTGAATCTGTAGACGGATTATCGTTGATGATCTCAATCTGGCGACCATTTACGTCAAACTGGCCAACTTCCAGCTTCAGCGCAGCGGTCAAATTTGCGGTCGCGTCCCACTCAAAAATAGCGCGAATGGTTTGCTCGTCGCGCTCGGGCTCATCCCGGTTTAGCGTGAGATTTTCCATGTAACCGTCGGTAAGACGCTTTCGAACTGCCAAACGCGCACCCACAGAGTCAGTCAGTGAGCCAGAAAGCACCAAGTCTAGCACTTGCTCATTAGTCTCAACCTCGTAAGTGCCCGAAACCATTCCCTCAAATTCTTGGCTGGGACGCGCTGAAATTAAGCTTAATGCCCCTGCAATACTGTTTTTACCAAATAGAATATTTTGTGGTCCGCGCAGTACTTCAACCCGCGCCAAATCCAAGAAAGGCGCTCGACTCAATTGCGCACGCCCATAACTCACACCATCGAAATACATACCAACAGACTGTTCAAAGCCTGGGTTGATACCAGAACCGATACCGCGAATATAAATATTGGTACCAATGCCAGTTTCCGACATGGTCAAGTTGGGGACATAGGCTTGTAGATCTTCTACTTTGCCGATCCCCGCCTCCATCATTTTCTCACCCGACACCGCATTAACCGATACCGGAACATCTTGTAGGCTTTCGGCGCGCAAAGTGGCCGTAACGATTACCTCTTCGAGCACTCCTGCCGCCTGAGTTTGCGCAGAGCACAAGACGACAGCGGCCGCCAAGGCAGATAAACGGAAGTCAAAAATGGTGTTTTTCAAGGTCATAAGACCTCCAGATGCAGTGGGTTTTTTTTATATGTCGCCGCCTGATATTCGACCAAGCAAGCTACCTTCTTTTCAAAGTAGTCGACATTATACGATTATGCCAAAATGTTTGCATTGAAAACATATCGCATTTTGGCATTTGGTTCAATCAATTAGAATTTTTAATCCATATAGCGACCATAAACACGAAAAATAATCACCTCACTCGCCTATTCAAACTAGACATCGAAGGCATGGAGCCAAATAAAGGGTATCCACAAAAGGGGCAAAAAAAATGCCGCATGTGCGGCATAAAAACGGTGAGATGTTGTAGCTAGCACTAAGCGCTAGCTACATTGCCGATTACCAGCGATAGCTCGCTTGAACAGCCACGCTGCGGGGACGCTCAATAAATGCATAATGACCAATGCTACCAAAACTACTATTGGCTAAGGGCACATCATTCGAGTAAGAGATGACGTTTTCATCCGTCAGGTTTTTACCCACCAAGGCTAGCTCCCAACCCGATTTTACATCTGCAATCGCCAAGCGCGCATTCACCTTCACATAGGCATCTTGCTCTTGGCTAGGGTCCAAGTTCTGCGAGGAGTTATAGCTGTCTGTAAAGACAAAATCGGTGCCAGCCCTTAACTCCATAGCATCACCAAATTCACGGGTATACGTGAAGGTCACATTACCTGAGTAGTCAGCTACGTACTGGTTGCTTTTACCAGTGTAGTCGCAATAGATACCGTTATCCGGCGTCTGCCCTTGGTAGCACTGACCGTTTTTAAAATCAGTAAATTCAAAGTCGAGGAATGCTAGCGCTGCACCCATCATCAAGCGGTCGGTAAGTGCAAAGCGGCCATCAAGCTCGATACCCTTGATCTCTGCTGCACCGGCGTTGCCCACATTAAAGCCCAAAGTACCATCAAAAATACTTACCTGAAGATCGTCGTACTTAGTGAAAAAGCCGGCAATATTTAATTCGCCGCGACCATCCATAAAGCTGGTCTTAGCACCAACTTCAAAGCTAGTTGCCTTTTCCTCATCGTATTCAAAGGAACCATCGAGCGTGCCACCTGGCGAGGCATTGGAGCGCGCATCAAAACCGCCTGATTTATGCCCAATACTCAAGGTTGCATAGGCCATCACATCATCATTAACGTCATATTGAACATTTAAAGACGGCGCTAGATTGCCCCCACTTTGCTTACCTTTGAGATCGTGACGTTCAACCTTAAACACGCTGGCGAGCACAGAATCGACCGTACCCACAGCACGCTCATTGCCGCTCAAGTCGGCAACGGTCAGACTTCTGCTACCCTCTTTGTCTTCGTAAGAATATCGAAGACCGAGAGTGGCTCTCAAGCGATCCGAGGCATTCCACGTAGTTTGCCAAAACACCGACCACAACTCTGCGTCGCTGGTAAAATAACGAGGTGTCGTGGTATTTGAAATTGCCGCCATCGACGCCCCCGCCGCGCCAGAAGAGGTCGGCTCGCCAGCTGCCCCCCCATAAAGATCGTAAACTTTTGAATACACAGCCTTAGGAATAATATCGCTGTCAATCACTATCGCATCGTAGAAATCTAGCTCACTTTTTTGATAATACATACCGCCGATATGCTCAAAGGTGCCGCCAGCGGCAGAAACCCAACGAATTTCCTGACTGTATTGATCGTAGTCTTCTTCAAACGGCACGCTAAATACTGGCGCGCCAGTAAAATCACAATCGCAAAGTTCAGCAAACTCGTAATGCAATAAGCCTGTAATAAAGGTAAGCGTACTCTCACCCAAGGCGTAATCCACATTTAAGGTTAGGTTTTTAGTGCGGTTATTACTGTAATCGCCGTTCGAAGAACGCTTGTAATCCTGCTTGGTATTTAATACCGACGAATCCGCACCAAAGGACGCGTTCAATGCCTGCCCGTACGTCGCCCCACCAAGTAGCGCAGAGGGCTGATCGTTTACAATTTCCACTTGACGACCCAGAACGTCAAATTTACCCAGTTCAAATTTAAGCATCGCGGTTAAATTTTCGGTGGCGTCCCAATCAAGAATCGCTCGAATAGTCCCTTCATCTCGCTGCGGTTCATCACGATTCAAAGTCAGGTTTTCAATATAGCCGTCCATCTCGCGCTTGCGCAGCGCTAATCGACCGCCAAGGGTGTCGGTGATCGGGCCAGACACCATAAAATCGACAACTTTTTCGCCGTGATCGGGCTCATACAAACCGGAAATCATGCCCTCATTTTCTTGCCCAGGGCGGGCAGATATCAAACTCAAAGCACCGGCGATACTGTTTTTGCCGTAAAGAATATTTTGCGGACCGCGCAACACCTCAACCCGCGCTAAATCAAGAAACGGCGCGCGGGTAAGCTGACCACGGCCATAGGAGATACCATCAAAATACATACCTACCGACTGTTCAAAGCCTGGGTTAATACCCGAGCCAATACCACGGATATAAATATTGGTGCCGATACCTGTTTCTGACATGGATAAATTAGGTACATAGGCTTGTAAGTCTTCAATCTTATCAATGCCCGCCTCGGCCATTTTTTCGCCAGACACGGCATTTACTGAAACCGGCACGTCTTGCAGGCTTTCAGTACGCAGGGTCGCGGTAACTAGGACTTCCTCCAAAGCGGGTGCAGCCATCGCCGCGGTGTTTGCACACAAACCCACAGCCATTGCCAAGGGCATAAAATGACGGTTTGATTTGGAATGATTTCTCATCAAAGACTCTCCCAAAGAGATTTATTTTAATAATTTCAGCTCAAATAGCATCGCATTAATAGCGAGCACATTGGGGCTAATACACAGTCTAGTCTGGAATCTGAGAATGTAAAATGTGAATAACCCCTATAACCCCCCATGAATGGCACAAGACATGCTACGAATAGTAGGTCGTTTTAGATCAAGCAGATAATTAGTGAGTTGTCTTAGAAAATTCCGAGTTCGAGGCCCGCAGCAAAACCGGCGCCGAGCTCTTCAGCTTGCTCAAATGCCCTAGGTCCAGGCTCGCCGCAACAGATAACGGGCTCGCTAACACAGCGCCAAGCGTAGCCCTTGGCAATTTTTTCAAATTGGCGCAGGGCATTGCTCCCATCATTACCCGTACACATAAATACGCCATAGGGACGGTGAAGCTCGCGGGCAATTACGGGGTAAAACGTGCGATCATAAAAATCTTTCATGCCCCCCGCTAAGCTGCCAAAATTTTCGGGCATAAAAAATAAAATACCATCACACCACATTATGTCGCGGGTGCCCGCCTCCGCCGCACGCAGCAAGCGCAGCTGCACACTTGGCTCGGCTGCGAGCGCAGCGGCTTGGGCCGCATAAGCTAGACGCTCGTTTCTACCCGACTGGCTGTGGTATACAATTAATAAATGTTTTGATTCAGAATCCGACACAAAGCACACTCGCTAGCCCAAACAAGGGCAATGAAAACACAGCCGCCGTCAATTTACACCTAGACATAAGCAAAGCCACGGAAGCGATACCATGAAATATTTACACACTATGGTTCGGGTAAAAGACCTCCCGCAATCCATGCACTTTTACTGCGATTTACTGGGGCTAAAAGAAATTCGCCGCTACGAAAGCGAAAAAGGTCGATTTAGCCTCATTTATTTGGCCGCAGCCCAAGACGTCGAAACTGCGCAGAGCGCTGAGGCGCCAATGATTGAATTAACCTACAACTGGGATCCAGAAGAGTACGACGGTGGCCGCAACTTTGGCCATCTCGCGTTTTTAGTTGACGATATTTACGCCAGTTGCCAAACCCTGCAAGACGGCGGCGTGTGCATAAACCGGCCGCCCCGCGACGGCCACATGGCTTTTGTGCGTTCTCCCGACAATATATCTATTGAATTATTACAACGCGGCGAGGCGCTCGCCCCGCAAGAACCTTGGCTCTCAATGCCAAATACCGGCGAGTGGTAAAACCAATTAAAGGAAAATGACGCACTAGGGATTAAAAAATCCCGAAGAACCAGCCCCCGCTTTTCAAATCCTTTTCGCAGCGGGCGAGCTGGGCAGTGTAAGTTTGGGCGCGGGACGTCACTTTGCCAGCCACCCGCTTCAACCACGGTTTATTATTGAAGCTGCGTTTTTTGAAGCCACCATGACCTTCATGATATGCCATATACAAGCTATAACTGTCGTTTGGATTAATACCGACCATTTTATTACTGACATTGTTATACCAGCCAATAAAGTCGATGGCATCGCTAAAATCGTCGCGATCCGCGCCCCAATTCCCAGATTTATCCACATACCACGCCCAAGTTGAATCCTTGGCTTGGGCGTAGCCGTAGGCGTCAGACATACGGCCAGCAGGAATAAAACCCAGCCAGTATTTCTTGGGCGGCTTGGCTTTGGCAACAAAGCCCGATTCCTGGTACATGATCGACATCATGATAGGAATCGGTGAATTCCACTTTTTAGACGCCGATTTTGCATCGCCATACCAATCGTCTTTTTCGCGAAAAATAGCGCAAATATCACCGGGATTACGCGGTGGCGAAGTACTGCATGCGGTCACCGACAACAGCAGTAATGCCACTAAAATAGCCTTCATTACTGCTCACCATTATCAGCAAACACTTGCAGCAATTGCTGTTCATCAATTACCTTCACACCCAGCGCTTCAGCCTTAGCGAGCTTGGAGCCCGCGCTAGTGCCCGCAGCAACGCAATCGGTTTTAGCCGAAACACTGCCCGCAACCTTGGCACCCAAGGCTTGCAATTTTTCCTTGGCCTCACCTCGCGTCATCGACTCAAGATTGCCGGTCAGCACCCAAGTTTGCCCCGCCAAAGGCTGAGCGCCGCCCTCGCGCCGCGCCGCCGGCCAATTCACACCGCGCTCCTGCAACAGCGCGATTACCTCGCGATTATAGTCGCTGGCAAGAAATGCATGGAGGTGACTGGCGACAATTGGGCCAACATCGGCCACCGCAATTAAGTCTTCTTCACTCGCTGCCATCAAGGCTGGCAACTCACCAAAGTGATTTGCCAAATTAAGCGCGGTGGCCTCTCCCACTTCGCGAATACCTAAGGAATACAAAAAGCGTGGCAGCGTTGTTGCGCGCGCTTTAAGCAGTGCGGCGAGTAAATTCTCTGCGGATTTTTGGCCCATGCGCTCTAGGCCCGCTAACTGCTCGGCCGTTAATACGAATAAATCAGCTACCGTTTCCACGATGCCGGCATCGACCAATTGTTCAACGAGCTTGTCGCCCAAGCCTTCGATATCCATGGCTTTACGGCTGGCAAAATGTTTTATAGCCTCTTTGCGCTGCGCGCCACACACCAAACCGCCACTGCAGCGCAGCACCGCCTCGCCAGGCGCACGTTCCAAGGCACTCGCGCACACGGGGCAAAGGTCCGGCGCAATAATAGCCCGCGCAGTCGCTGGACGACGCTCCACCACCACTTGCACAATTTGGGGAATTACGTCACCGGCGCGACGCACCACCACGTGGTCGCCAATCATTACCCCTAAACGAGCGACCTCATCAAAATTATGCAGCGAGGCATTGCTCACCGTAACGCCACCAACAAAAACCGGTTCCAGCTTAGCGACTGGCGTCACCGCGCCGGTACGGCCAACTTGAAACTCCACATCGCGCAGTTGCGTAATTTCTTCTTGAGCTGGAAATTTATGAGCAATCGCCCAGCGCGGCGCTCTCGACACAAAGCCCAAATGTTCTTGCAGGGCGAGTGAGTCGACTTTAAAAACAATACCGTCAATATCGTAGGCTAGGCCATCACGCCGCGCTAAAAGGTCTTGATAATAGGCAACACAGCCTTGTATCGAATCCACCACCCGCAATTCTGGACTAACTAAAAACCCCCAGTCGCGCAGCGTTGCAAGCCCTTCACTATGGCTGTGAAACCAAGCTTCACCGTCACCGAGGGCAATGCCGTAGCAACTCATTTCCAGCGGACGAGTAGCAGTAATACGGCTATCTAACTGGCGTAAACTTCCCGCCGCGGCATTGCGCGGATTAACAAACACCTTGCCATCACTGCTGCGGGCCGCGTCGTTGATTCGTGCAAAACCCGCGCGAGGCATATAAATTTCACCCCGCACTTCCAATTCTTCAGGCCAGCCAGTTCCGCGTAATTTAAGCGGGATTGACGCGATGGTTTTGACATTTTGAGTAATATCCTCACCCACTCGACCATCACCGCGAGTTGCGCCCCTAACTAACACCCCATCAACATAAAGCAAGCTCACTGCGATGCCGTCTAATTTAGGTTCACAGGCATAGCTGAGTTCGGCGCTATCTTTTAAGCGGGTTTTAATACGCTGATCGAAGTCGAGCAATTCCGCCTCAGAAAACACATTATCCAAAGACAGCATGGGCGTTTCGTGGCGAACCTGACTAAACGCCGCCAGTGGTTCAGCACCAACCCGCTGACTTGGCGAGTCGGCGCTTTGCCATTCAGGATGGGCTGCTTCTATTTCTTGCAGCTCCCGAAATAAGCGATCGTACTCCGCGTCTGGGATAGTGGATTCGTTGAGAACGTAATAGTGGTAGCTATAACTATGAAGTTGTTCGCGAAGCGCATTTAAGCGCTCGCGCAGGGAGGGTTCAGCCATTCAAGACGCCGTTGTTATAGTGGATTGTATACAGCGCCCGCCGGCCCTTACATCAAGGTTAGTTGGCGGCGCTCAAAATCACGGATTCGCTGTTTATAGTGCTCTAGTGTTTGCTTGGTCGCGACACTGTGGGTTTGATCACGCAGCTCGCCTTCTAAATTATTTACCAAACAACGCGCAGTTTCGGCCATGGCTTCATAGGCCTTCATGCTGTCTTTGGGGCCAGGCAGATGCATAAAGAAAACCACACCTGGAGTGGTGAATTCATCAATCTCATCTAGATCAAAATTGCCAGGCTCAACCAAATTAGCCACACTGAATTGAATTTCACCGGTGCCGTCGGCATTTTCGTAACGATGAAAAATATTCATCTTGCCGTAGCGAACATCGCAGGCCATTAAAATTTGTAATAAATCATTGCCCTTAAAAGGCTTTTCGGCAGGCGACATTACATTGAGCACTATCAATTCCTGATGCGCGGCTGGCGTTGCTTGTGCAGACTTTAAGGACTTAGCATCCCCCTCCGCTCGACGACTGCCGCTGCTGCTGCTGCTCTTAGATGTTGACGTCGTTTCGCTTACGCTAGAAGAGCTAGGCAGAATTTCGTCATGGCCATCGAGTTCGCCTTCCCAGCCAGCGGCAACATTATGTAGCTCTTCGCGGTCTGACGCAGGCTTAGCGGAATACTCTTCGGCTGGATCGCGAAATAGTATATCGTCGTCTGCGTCGTCTAACTCATCAAGCTTAGCAACCGGCTTGCGCGCCGCCGCCAAACTACTCGGTGCGCGCTTAACATGCAGGCTCGGCGAGACTTGCTCACGCACAGCAATAACCCGCGCCGAGCCACCTGGCAACTCTGGGTTAACAAGATCGTCGTCTACTTCACGACGGTTTTTAGGTGTTAAACGGATGGTATCACTACGGTCTTTGTGCATCCGCCGATAGCCATCGAGCAACACTGCCAGTGCTAGCAGCGCGCCAATTATAATTAACCAATCTCTGACACTGAGGTCCATTACCTAGCCCTTTTTGGCCTTTACGACCGAATCCCCGACAATAACTCGCTGTGGCGTTAGATAAAATTCTGTCGCTATTGTTCCACGCGGTTTACTAAATTTCCAGATTTTCGCAGTTTAAGCCCGCAAGCATAGCGCCAAGTGCCGCGCCAAACTACATTGCAGCCATTTCTGCTGCTTTTTCTAAGTCTACCGAAACCAAGCGTGACACACCTGGCTCGTGCATGGTTACCCCCATCAATTGGTGGGCCATTTCCATCGCAATTTTATTGTGGCTAATATAAATAAACTGCACTTCAGAAGACATCTCTTTCACCATCCGCGAATAGCGACCAACGTTGGCGTCATCAAGTGGCGCATCAACCTCGTCAAGCATACAGAACGGTGCGGGATTCAATCTGAAAATGGAGAATACCAAAGCAATGGCTGTTAGTGCTTTCTCGCCACCCGACAGCAAATGAATGGTGCTGTTCCGCTTGCCTGGCGGCCGCGCCATAATCGAAATACCGGTGTTGAGCAGATCATCGCCGGTCATTTCCAAGGAGGCGCTACCGCCACCAAACACCTTTGGAAAGAGGTCTTGTAAACCGGCATTCACGCGATCAAAAGTATCTTTAAAGCGATTGCGGGTTTCCTTATCAATCCTGCGAATTGCAGCCTCTAAGGTTTCTAGCGCTTGGACCAAATCGGCGTTCTGGGCATCTAAATAGTTTTTGCGCTCAGACTGCTGCTTATACTCTTCTATTGCCGCGAGGTTAATCGGCCCCAAACGGGCAATGCGACGCCCGACTTGTTCTAAAGACTCTAGCCATGCCGCCTCATTTGCGGCTTCAGGTAAACTATCAAGCACAGCCTGCAAGTCGAACTGGGCTTCTTGCAGCTGATCTTGCAAGCCTTTGCGGCGCACTTGCAGGCCCTGATTATCGACCCGCGCCTGTTCTAAGCGGCTTCGCACTGCTTGTAAGCGCTGCTCAATACCATGGCGCTTTTGCTCGTTTTCGCGCAGCTGATGGTCTACCACTTCCAGCGCTCGGCGCGCCTCCGCCAGCTCTTCTTCCACTGCGAGACGCTGTTCAAGCCGCGCCTCCAGCTCAATTTTTAAATCATCGATGGGCGCATCGTTATCTTCCATGCTCAGCGCCAATTGCTCACGGCGCTCCTGCAATTGGGCAAGCTGCTCTTCGGTGCGACCAATGTTTTGCAGTATTGAGTCGCGCTGGGTGCGCAGCGACTGGTGACGCATCGCCAATTGATGGGAGTGATCCTTAGACTGACGCGCGGTTTGCCGCGCCGCATCGAGTGCACTGCGGTTATTATCGCGCTCGCCAAGTAGCAGTTCACGCTTGCCGGAGTCTTGCTCCATGGCTTCGATGGCCTCTTGCAAGGTCATTCGCGCCTCGGCAACAGACTCCTGCTCCATGGCAAATTGGTTGCGCAACTCTCGGCCATCGCCCTCTAGCTGCTGGCGCCGCGCGCTTAACTGCTCTACTCGCGCTTGCTGTGCGCCAAGTTTAGAGCGCAATTCACTAAGCTGGCGGTTGAACTGCTGCACTGCGCGGTTAACGGCTTCCCGCTCTTGCTCGAGGGTTTTTAATAACTCGCGGTCGCTGTCGAGGTTACCAACAATTTCGCCAACTCGGGCCTCACTCGCAGACATTGCCTCACGCAGTTCCTGCAAGTCTTGCTGGCGCTGTAACACCCCGCCTTGCGCGGTATTGCCGCGACTTACCCGCAGCCAGTTGCCACCCAACCACAAACCATCGGGGGTAATCACCGATTCATGGGCCGCTAAGCTGGCGCGCAGGGCCAATGCTTCATTTAGGTCGCCAGCCAATTTAACGGTCGCCAAAACACCAGACAGCAACTCGTTACCACTGACCTTATCGGCCAACGAGGCTACCGAACTGACCGGTGAAGTTTTATGGGCTCCGCCCTGAGTTTCAACAAAGGCAACACTGCCCTCGGCAAAGCCGCTGAGCAAATCAGCAACACCATCGAGGGACTCGACGCATAGCGCTTGCAGCTGGTCTGCCAACACGGTTTCTACCGCCAGCTGCCAGCCGTCTTCCACCTGCAACTGCTCAGCCAAACGCGCTTTAGTATCAAGGCCGTGACTCGCCAGCCACTGACTCGTGGCTTTGTCGCCCTGGCCCAGCGCCGCTTGTTGCAACGCTTCTAGCGACGCTGTGCGGCCGCGCATGCTCTGCAGCTCGCTGCGACCGCGATCCAGCTCATCATTGGCCTGTTTAATCCGGTCGCGGCATTCACTAATTTGCGGCAAAAGCTGGGCGTGGCGCTCTTGGGCAGCCGACTCCTCCAGCTCCACTTCAGCGACTTCCTGCTGGAGCAGCTCAATGTCTTCGTCAACATCCGCTACCGTCAAGCTCTTGCGCTCATGGTCGAGCTTTTCTACCCGCTCCTGCAAACGCTGCAAACTGAGTTCCAGATGCTGAATTCGCGACTGCTCTACCTCGGCGCGCTGGCGTGGCCCGGCCGCAGTGTGGTTAAACTCATCCCAGCGCTGCTGCCAAGATTGCATGGCCTCTTCGGCGGCGGCCAAGGCCTCGCTGGCACTCTCTTCGGCGGCCTCAGTCAATTCTAGTTCTGGCTCTATCTCGCCGATTTCTTCTTCCCACAGGGCAATTTTTTCGCGATCACTGTCAAGATGACGAGTGGTTTCCAAAACATTGCCAGCCACCTGCTGAAGGTCGGCGTCTAATTGCCGACGGCGCTCCTGCTGGTGCTGAATTGTCTGCTCGGCGCGAGCGATTTCAGTACCAATGCTGTAAAAACGGCCCTGCACTTCATTGAAGGTGTCATTTAGCTGGCTGTGCTGATCACGGGCCTGTTCAATCCCCGTATTTAAACCCACCTGTTCGGTGACAATGGCTTCGCGGTCGAGCTCTAAGCGGTTTATTTCCTGCTCTTTTCCACTAACTTGGATGTCGAGCGCCTTCCACTGCAAAACCTGCAGCTGGGCTTTAAGCAGCCGCTCTTCTTGTTTAAATTCGGTGTATTTTTCCGCCGAGGCCGCCTGACGCTGCAAATGCTGCAACTGGCGCTCTAATTCATCGCGTAAATCAGTGAGGCGCTCTAAGTTTTCTTGGGTGCGGCGCATGCGACTTTCGGTTTCACGGCGGCGCTCCTTGTATTTAGAAATGCCGGCCGCTTCTTCGATAAACACCCGCAGTTCTTCCGGCTTGGACTCAATCAGCCGCGAGATCATGCCCTGTTCAATAATTGCGTAACTGCGCGGGCCAAGGCCGGTGCCCAAGAAAATATCGGTAATATCGCGGCGCCGGCATTTACTGCCGTTTAGGTAGTATTCCGACACCGCTTCGCGGGTCACTTTACGGCGAATAGCAATTTCATTGTAAGCCGCGTATTCGCCGCCTAATTTTTTGTCGGTGTTGTCAAAAACCAGCTCTATAGTGGCTTGTCCAACCGGTTTGCGATTGACCGAGCCATTGAAGATAACGTCGGTCATCGATTCGCCGCGGAGATTTTTGGCCGAACTTTCGCCCATTACCCAGCGCACGGCATCAATAATATTCGATTTTCCACAGCCATTGGGGCCGACAACCGCCGACAAATTGGTGGGAAAATGAACGGTTGTCGGGTCTACAAAAGATTTAAACCCCGCCAACTTAATACTTTTAAGACGCATAAACCAATAACCAAGCCATATTGCCCTTGCCGATTAGGGTGTTGTTATCGTTTTGTGGCAAGCGCAGGATAAATTTGCGCAAAGCGCGATTATAGCTGTCGCAGCGGGGACTAACAGTAGAAATTCCGACTTTAGCGCAATTTCTACTTGGCGCCCTGAATCCCATTGATATTTAACTCTATTTGCCGCGATTTATCGCCGCTCTGGGTTATTTGAATGGGTTCGGCCAGCCAGTCTCCGGCACGACGGATCGCAGTGCCCGCCAAACTAATATGTGCCGACACAATTAACTCTGGAAAATCCGCTAGCACCTTGCCTTGGCGAATCACATCGCTGTCGGTTAAATACAGGGTCAGCGGCCACGCCGGCCCATCACTGCCCCCCGACAGCGGTAAACGCGTTGCCGCCACGGGCATAGGAGTGCCATCGCTACTCTTGGCCACCACAAATAGTACGCCATCAGGCACTTCACCCAAATCGGAATTCATCGTGACGGTCACCGCCAAACCCTGGAGATCACCCGCTGTGATAGCACGGCGCTTCGCCTCCGCAACACCGCCGGCAATGATTCCAGCTTCCGCAGAGTTAGGCGGCAGCCCAGTTAATAAGCGCTGCCAATAGCCCAAAGCCTCAACATAGCGCGCAGCAGCAAAGGCGTTAATGCCCAACACCCCCAAAGCGGTGGCCTGCTGAGGGTTTATTGCCAGCGCGCGATCCAACAATAGCTGCGTTTCTGCATCGACCACACGGTCATTCACAAGATAGCGTGCCTGTGCCAGCTGGCCCAGCACATCGGCATCATCGGGATAGACAGTTGCTAGACGCTCGTAATAAGGCAGCGCCCCCGCAAAATCACCCTGCTGGCGGAACAACGTGGCCATCATGACCAAGTGCTCGCCACTGCTTGGGCGCTGCGCCAGAATATCGGCAACGATGTCTTGGTAACGCCGCCAGCGCGCCTCGGTCATCCCCTCTTCAATAATCTCGCTTTGTAAATTGCGCAGCTGTAAATCTTGGCGATAACCGAATTGGCTGTATAAAAATAGCGCCACCAGCGGAATCGCAAGCCCGAGAGCCAAGATCAACCAGTAATTTCGACGTCCTTGCTTGCCCTCGGCGTTGGTCGCTGACTCGGCCATCAACTGCCGATCTAATTCCCGCTCCAGCTCCACATACTGCTCGCTATCGATCAAACCCGCATCGCGATCGGCGCTTAATTCTGTTTGACGCTGCTGATAAAAACGGCGCTGGGCACCGCGATGCAGCTGGCTGTCGGCCGGCCGCTGGGGCTGACGGCGGGCGGGCAGGTATAAAAACAACAGCGCAATCGTTAGCAATAGCGCAATGCCCAAGTACAAATCACTCACTGGCTGCGCCCCTCACTGTCTGTCTTGGTATCGAGTTCATCTCGCTCGCTGAGCAAGTCCTGCAATTGCTGTTGCTCTGCCGGTGTTAGCTCAGCTGATGCAGTCGCGCTTGGCCGCGCGCGCTTGCTCCACATTCGCCACCACACCAATAAGCCAATCAACAGCAAGGCGATTGGCGACAGCCACAATACCGCTGTAGAGGAATTAAACTGAGGCCGGTAGAGAATAAAGTCACCGTAGCGCGCCACCATATACTGGGTGATTTCAATGTCTGATTTATCATCCATAATCATGCGGTGAATCTGGCGGCGTAAGTCTTCGGCAATGGCCGAATCGGAACCAGAAAGATTCTGGTTCTGGCATTTAGGACAGCGCAGCTCCTCAATAAAATGCTGGTAGCGGGCACGTTGAACGTCGGTATCAAACTGATAAGTTTCAATCACCGCATTGGCGCTGAGGCTCATCAAAAATAAACAGCTTATTAGAAATAGATTCCTCATTGGCCCGCCCCAAGCACCGGCAATTTGGCAATCAACGGCGCAAAATTCCGATCCCAAACCTTTTGTTCCAGCGCACCTTGATAGCGAAACCGAACAATGCCTTCGCCGTCGACCAAATAGGTTTCTGGCGCACCAGTCACCCCTAAATCGAGGCCAAAGCTGCCAGCCGCATCAAATATTGTCGCTTTATAGGGGTTGCCCTTCTCTGCCAACCAGCGCCTAGCGGCGGCGGCCTCATCTTTGTAGTCCACGCTATAAATAGTCACACCCTGCTCGGCGAGGCTTACAAGAAAGGGATGTTCGTAATGACAGGTCGGACACCACGTTGCCCACACATTGAGCAAAAACCACTCGCCTTGAATATCGCTATTGGTGAGTATTCTGCCATCGTCTAAGGCTGGCAAAGAGAATACTGGCAAGGGCTGATTCAGCAGCGCAGAGGGCAAATCGGTGGGCGCGTAATCACCACCTTGAATTTTACGCTCTACCCCAAAGAACACGGCCGCAAGGGCAACAAATACCAGTAGTGGAATAAATAATTTAAACCTTTGCATCATTCACTCCTACCTCATTCACCCCAGCATCGCGGGGCGCGGCGCCGCGATAGCGTTTATCGCAGATTGCCAACAAACCGCCCAGCGCCATTAAAATAGCACCCAGCCAAATAAAGCGGATAAAGGGCTTAACATGAATACGCACCGCCCACGCATCGCTGCCCACCGGCTCGCCCAGAGCGATATACACATCGCGAAGCAAGCTGGCATCAATTGCCGCCTCAGTCATAACTTGGCTACTGCGCGCGTGATACCGGCGCTTTTCAGGGTGCATTTCGGCAATAACTTCGCCATTTTCCCACAGCGAAAAACTGCCTCGCTGGCCCTGGTAATTTGGTCCGGTAATGGCTTGCACGCCATCAAAGCTCACTTCATAGCCTGAGCCCCCAGCGGCACGCTCGCCAACATGCATGCGAATATCGCGCTCGTCATTAAAGCTCACCACCATTGCCACGCCCAGCACACTGGCGGCAAAACCAATATGGGCGAGCAACATACCGTAATAGGACGGGGTCAAGCGCCGTAAGCCTTTTAGCAACGACGGTGCATTGCGGGTTTTATTACGTAAATTGGCGAGACTGCTCAGCACGATCCACGCGGTGAGCAACACCCCAATGGTGGCGCTGAACTGAAAATGACCGGCAAACCACGTTGGCAAAATCAGTGCGATTAGCACGCTGCTAAGAAAGGCCCCAAGCAGTGCCCGCCACCAGCGTTGGGCGCTGGTGCGCTTCCACTGTGACGAGGGGCCAATGCCAACCAACAGCGCTAACAAACACATTAGCGGCACAAATATCGCGTTGAAATACGGCGGCCCCACCGAGTATTTGCCAAGGCCCGCAAAGTCCATAATGAGCGGGAACAAGGTACCCAAGAGCACGGTCATTGCCGCGACTAAAAGCACAATATTATTGGCTAGTAGTAGCGCTTCCCGCGACAGCCAACCAAAGCTCGGCGCAGAGCGGTTGGCGGGGGCCTTCAGGGCATATAAAGTGAGTGAGCCGCCCACCACCAAAAACAAGAATGCCAGTATGAACATGCCCCGCGTGGGGTCGGCAGCAAACGCGTGTACCGAGGTTAATACCCCCGAGCGAACCAAGAATGTGCCGAGTAAACTCAGAGAGAAAGCAAAAATCGCCAACAATAAAGTCCAGCTTTTAAATACGCCGCGCTTCTCTGTTACGGCAAGCGAATGAATTAGCGCGGTGCCGACCAGCCACGGCATAAACGAGGCGTTTTCCACTGGGTCCCAAAACCACCAACCGCCCCAGCCCAGCTCGTAATACGCCCACCAACTGCCCAGCGCGATACCCACGGTTAAAAACAACCACGCGGTGTTCGTCCATGGCCGCGACCAGCGCGCCCAGCTGGCATCCATACGACCACTGAGCAACGCCGCAATAGCAAAGGCGAAGGCCACTGAAAAGCCAACATAGCCCACATAGAGCATCGGCGGATGAATCACCATGCCAGGGTCTTGCAAAAGGGGATTTAAATCTTGGCCGTCGCTGGGAATATTAAGTAAATGCCGAGCAAAGGGGTTTGAGGTAAACAGCGAGAAGCTAAAAAAGCCCACCGCAATCATGCCCATTACCGCCAATACGCGGGCGAGAATATCGCGGGGCAGTTGCCGAGAGAAAATTGCGACGGCCACCGTCCACAGGGTAAGGATTTCTAGCCACAGCAGCAGCGAACCTTCATGACCGCCCCACAGCGCGCTAAATTTATAGGCGGGCGGAAGCAGTGAATTAGACTGGGCCGCAACAATATCCACCGAAAAATCATCAGTCATAAAAGCGTAAACCAAGCAACCGGTTGCAATAGTGGTAAACACACACTGAGCAAAGCTGAGATGGCGCGCTGCGGCCATCGCCAATTGATCGCCTCGCTGCACGCCCCACAGCGGCAAAATAGCGAGTACTAAAGCAAAACAAAAACCCAGTATTAATGAAAAATGCCCTAGTTCGACTATCACAGGCCGGCCTTCTCTGCTGGTGCAGGGTCGTTTATGTTTTGCTCAGCAGTGCTCGCGCCCTCCATGTCACGCTTGGCGGCAGAGTCTTCTAAGGCCGCGCTCACCTCCGGTGGCATATACTTTTCATCGTGTTTAGCCAAGACTTCGGTGGCGTAAAAAACGCCGTCTTCAGCCAATTTACCCGACACCACCACGCCCTCGCCCTCGGCAAACAAGTCGGGCAGAATGCCCTCGTATTCAACAGTCACTACCGCCGAGTAATCCGTTACCACAAAACGAATTTTCAAACTGTCGCTGGCCCGCTGCACGCTGCCTTTCTGCACCATACCGCCGGCGCGAATCGCTTTACCCACCGGCGCTTTGCCAGACACAATCTCGGCTGGGGGGTAGAACAAATTGATGTTTTCTTTCAGCGCATAGCCGAGTAAGCCGGCGGCTAAACCCGCGACCACCAAAATAAAAACAATAATCAAAAGACGCTGTTTGCGCTGGGGATGCATAGCCATAATTTTTTTACTCTTTACCAGTACTTGCCTGCTTGCGACGCACCACAGTACGCACGGCTTGTTCGGCACTTTGGCGGCGACGGCGCGCCTCCCAAAGCAAGCCACCTAAGACCACAGCGGTCACGCCGTAGCAAAACCACACATAGGGTCCGTGGCCATCCATGGCCAAAAAATCGCCAAGGCTGTCAAAATACATAATTTGTCTCCGTCACTTGTTCGCCATCACTTTACACCCTGTTCCTGCACGCCACACACAAGGTCTTGCACCCAGCGGGTATTGCGTTCGCGGTCGAGAATTTCGGCGCGGGTAAACAACAGCATTGCCCAGGCAAAGAACAAGTACATCCCCGACAGCGTCGCCATCAGCGGCCGCAACATGCTCGGGTGAATTGTAGACTCACCTATAAAACGGATACTCGCGGGCTGGTGCAGGCTATACCACCATTCTACCGACCAATAAATAATCGGAATATTCACTGCGCCAACAATCACTAATACCGCACAGGCCTTAGCCGCCGCGTCGCGATTATCAAAGGCTTGGTGCAGGGCCATTACACCCAAATACAAAAAAAATAAAATGAGTACTGAGGTAATTCGTGCGTCCCACACCCACCACGTACCCCAGGTAGGTTTGCCCCACACCGCGCCAGTAAGCAGCGCAAGAAACGTTAGCGAGGCGCCGATTGGCGCGATGGCCTTCATTACCATGGCCGCCAATTTCATGCGCCAAATCAAATGAATCGCGCCGGCTATGGCCATGGTCATATACGCGCCCATGGCCACTGCCGAGGCCGGCACATGAATATAAATAATCCGGAAGCTATTACCCTGTTTATAATCGGCGGGCACCAAGGCCAAGCCCCACACCGCCCCACCAATTAATAACAGCAGCGACAAGCCGGCCAAATACGGCAGCAAGCGACCACTAAACTGGTAAAACCAACGCGGCGAGCCCCATTTGTGAAACGTAGTCCAAATCGACAAAACTCTTCTCTCTCTTCGCTAAAGCCAAGTGGCTGCCAGCTAAATAATCACCGCGCGGCAGTATATCAGAAGCCCTGCGCAACTATTGGTCGACACTAATCCGCAGCGCGCCGCATATTGCCAGCGGCGCCAGCGCCAGTGCCAGTAGAAAAAACACACCTAACATTGCCAACTGAGGAAGGTATGGCCCAGCCTCAACTGCGGCCTTAACGGCGCTACTGCCAAAGATCAGCACCGGAATATACAGGGGTAAAATGATCAGTGACAATAATAAACCGCCTTTGCGCAGCCCCACCGTTAATGCCGCGCCAATCGCGCCAATAAAACTCAGCACCGCGCTGCCCAACGCCAAGCTCGCCATCAGCGCGCCCATCCCCGCCATCGGCAAATGCAGGAGCACGCCTAATAATGGCGACAACAAACTGAGGGGCAAGCCGCTTAATAGCCAATGCGCAATGGTTTTGGCAATAACTTGGGGGTAGAGAGGCTGATGACTTAACAACATTTGCTCGAGGGTCGCATCGTCGTAATCGCCGCGAAACACACTGTCGCTGGCCAATAGCGAAGCCAATAGCGCAACTACCCATAAAATACCTGGCGCCAATTCGGCCAAACGCTCGGGCTGGGGGCCAATGCCGAGTGGGAACAGCGCGCAGACCATGATGAAGAATACCAGCGGATTAGACCACTCACTGCCGCGCCGCGCCGCCGCACTCAGGTCTCTGCGCAAAACCGCTACAACTAAACTAGACACGCCTGCAGAGGCCATCAAAACGCCCCCAAATCGATGACCCGCAGCGGACGCTGCATTGCCAAGGGGTGGTGGGTGGTTAATAACACCGCGCCACCAGCGTTGGCAAAATCACTGATCCAAAGCTCGATTTCAGCCACGCCGCGCTGATCAATGGCAGTAAAGGGTTCATCTAAGATCCACAATTGCGCGGGAATACAGAATAATCGCGCCAAATTAACCCGGCGCTGCTGGCCGGCAGACAGGCTGTAGCAAGGCTGCTGCTCAAACCCCTGCAAACCCACCTTGGTCAAGGCCTGAAAAATGGTTTCATCGCTTTGTTTTAGGCCGCGCAGCGCGCAGGACCAGCGTAAATTTTCAAGGGGGCTCAACGCCGCTTTAATACCTGCGCCGTGGCCAATATAGAGTAATTGCTCCAGATAGGCGGCGCGCTGCTGATCTAAGGAGTGCGACTGCCAAAAAATATCACCCTCATAACGACTGGAGAGACCGGCTAAAATTCTGAGTAGGCTGGTTTTACCACTGCCATTGGGGCCGGCAATTTGCAGCACGTCCCCAGCATTTAATGTAAAGCACAGGTCGGCAAACAGCACGCGGTCATCCCGCTCACTGTAGAGCTGCCTTACCTCCAACCCCTGTTCTGCCAAAATCACTCCCGTTAGCGACTGCCAATAGCCAGCCTCAGCATCAATTAAAACGCCGCCAAGTATATACGAAGCAGAGGGGAAATTAGCGTCAAAAAGTAGATTAGCCCGACTCAAAATGCAGTTATTAGCCGGTGGCGCGCACTGGTTTTAGCTGACCTACTTGCGCCCAGCCAGCCAAGCTTCCATATCTTGGGTAACCAAATCGAGGTACGACAGCGCTTTGTCCAACTCGGCACTTTGCTCAAGCCCTTGGAAACGCAGCAAACGATTGCGCACCCAGCTCAGCTCCTGAACCAAATTATCAATATTGCCTTCGTCATTGCTAGACCGCGCCACAGCACTGCGCTGCAGCGGACGCACTACCGCCTCAAGAGCAAGTTCGCCGGCATCTGCCGAGTGCACCCTGCTATCCGGCCGCGGCGTTGGCCCGCGGCCCTTGCCGTAGAGGCTGTCGAGTAGGTTTTCAAATTCGTCATCTGTAATCTGCCCGTCGGCCTCAGGCTTAGCCCCCGCAAGGTCTCGATCAGCTACACGCTCAGGCTTACGCGGCTGTAAACGGCCGTCGAAAAACAGCCCCATTGAATCTACCGACGGGCGTGTCGCTGGCGCCGCATTATCTGCTTTATAGCCCTCTTCTGCCGCGCGCATAAGCCGCAACTTTAAATTGGCACTGAGCGGCTCGGGGGGCTGGTGATTTATCCGCCGCGCCAGCATTACCTCAATAACTTCAACTGCGCTTAAGATTAAGGAAACCGCGCTGGGGCTCAAGGACAAGCGCCGAGTTCGCAGGCGCTCCATTAACCGTTCAGACAGCTGGGCACACTCTGCCAGCTCGCTTAACTCAAGTACCGCAGCGCCGCCATATAAGGTGTGGAAACCGCGATGAATGTCGTCGAGGATGCGCTGACCGTCATAGCCATAATGCAATTCAGCCAATTGCTCGGAAAGGCGCTGGACAATTTCTTCGGCTTCCGCCAAAAAAATCGCCAAAATCCCTTCATGTTCGTTTCTGTTCACCGAGTTCTCACTACTGATTGCGCCACGCAGGCACTGGGAATATATTTTTATTATTATCTGAAAATACCGGCATCGGTACTGCAAGCTCGGTCACAAACCCAACAGATAGCGACTAAATTGTGCTTATTCGCCGCCAAGCCGGCTAAATATTCGCAGTATTTTACTTTCTAGCATCGCCGCGGTAAAAGGCTTAACAATATAGCCATTCACCCCCGCCTGAGCGGCTTCGATGATTTGCTCGCGTTTAGCGTCGGCAGTAATAATCAAAACCGGAATATGACAAAGCTTGCGGTCGGCACGAATGGCGCGCAGCAGCTCCAAACCCGACATATGAGGCATTAATAAATCGGTAATAACAAAATCAAAGTGCTGGTTATGTAGCATTGGCAAAGCAGCCAAGCCATCGTCGGCTTCGCTAATATAGCGATAACCCAAATCACCCAGCAAATTGCGGATAATACGCCGCATGGTCGAAAAGTCCTCTACCACCAATATCCGCATCTCACTGCGCACGAACGTGTGGGTCGATACGGGGTCCTGCGCGTCGTGGCTATGATTAAACGGGTTGGGGGAGGATAAACCGTCTTTAAATTGATCGCTCACGAATCCTGCTCCGCAGCGGCTGGCCGTAACGTATTGGCCGCCAGCAATTGCTCAACAAAAAACAATAAATGACCTTCAAGCCGATTAGGTAGTGGCCAGTCCAGAACTTTGGCGCTTAACTCGCGCAAAGCGCGTGCAGAACGGCTACTCGGCGCTGCGACCATAACCGGTGTGCGCTGGCGCACCGCATCGCGCAACTGTTGATCAAAGGGAATCGCGCCGGCATAAATAAGCGCCACGTTAATAAACTGTCGGCACACGGTATTCAAGGACTCAAACAACTGTCGGCCCTCGCGCTCGTCGGCCACCATATTAGCTAAAACCCGAAAGCGGGTGCGACCAAAATCACGATTCAATAATTTAATCATCGCGTAGGCATCGGTCATCGACGTTGGCTCATTGCACACCACCAGCAACACCTCGTGCGCCGCGCTTACAAAATTAACAACAGAATCCGATATTCCCGCCGCGGTATCGACTATCAGCACATCAAGCTGATCGGCAATATCACTAAACGCGTGAATTAATCCGGCGTGCTCCAAACTCGTCAGTTTGGTGAGCCGACGGGTACCCGACGAAGCGGGAATTACTTTAATACCCGCTGGCCCCGTTAACATTACATCCTGCAGTGAACAACTGCCCGCCAGTACATCTTCTATCGTTTTAGTGGTGTTTAATCCCAGTAACACATCAATATTAGCCAAACCAAAGTCGGCATCCAGTATTACTACCCGCTTGCCCGCCTCGGCAAGGGCAACACTAAGGTTAATCGAAACATTGCTCTTGCCCACGCCGCCCTTGCCACCGCTTACCGCAATGACTTGTATCGCCTTAGTGCTCACCCGAATGCGCCCCAGCGAGGTCGCGCTGCCGCCAAGGAAAGCCCGGCAATAATCGCGAATAATCGGCAATTTGTTCTGCGTTGCACATACCCATAATTTTTTTGACCAAGCGCTGATCGATATCGTGTACATCTACGAGCAATACCAAGCGGCCGTCGTCTACATAAGACTGAAAGGCGCAGAGATCTGGGTTATCTTCGGTCAAACCCACAAAGCCGCCTTCCCATGCACCAAAACACAAAAAACTGATTGGCAGCGAAAAATTGAGAATCGACCGCGCCAAGCCGTCTTCCAAGCCAAACGCAGAGGTAAAGATCAAAACTAATAAGCAGCCCAACATCAAGCCCCAAAAGCCACCACGCCACGCCCGACCCCACAAATTACTGAGCAGCAATGCCGACGCTACCGGCACCCCCAAGCGCTGCACATCGGCAATATGTTTACTCACCACACGCCAGCGCCAACCGCTCAAGTGGGGCTGGTCTAACATATCGGCAATTTCACGCAATTGCGCCGGTGTTTTGCTGAGAAAAACCAAGCGATGCTTCACGTCATTAACTCCGCACTCGTCCCTGCATTCATCGCAATGACTGCAGCCGTTCAGCTGGGCTAACCACTTCGGTTAAACGGATACCGAGTTTATCTTCTACCACCACAACCTCGCCCCGCGCAATTAATGTCCCATTAACTAAAACATCGAGGGGATCGCCCGCCTGGCGATCCAGCTCGACAATTGCGCCCTGGTGCAATTGCAGCAGTTCTCTAATCGGCATATCGGTGCCGCCCACCTCAAGGGTAATGCGCACAGGAATATCCAGCACCATTTCCAAATCCGGCGCGGCGGGACTGCGATCGCGTAACCGCCCGCTTGCATCTTGAAACGCCTCACGCTCCTGAAAAGCGCCGCTCTCTTTAAAAACACCAGCATCTTGAAAGGCATTGCGATCCGCGGCTTCTATCTCTTCCTTCAACGCACGACGCTGGCGACGCAGCTCTTCTTGATTATCCATAACACCTGTCCCTACCCCAATCACGCACTGCTCGTCGTGTCATCATTCGATTATTTTCAATGCTAACTGACCATTGGTTACACCTAGGCTCGCCTTGGCCATTGCAACGCCACCCGCTTTAAGCACCGAGCGCTGGGCGACACCCAAAGGAATAATGTCGCCCACCTTCATACTTGCCACGTCTCGCAGGCTAACGGTCGGCTCGGCAATCGTGCAACGCGTAGGCACCCGCAAATCCAGCACCGACTCTCGCAATGCCGCCTGCCAAACGGGATCGTCTACGCCCTGGCCTGCCGACTCACTGTTAGCCAATATATCGCGCATCGGCTCGAGCATTGTTTGCGGCAGAGTAATATGAAACTCACCGCCACCGCCGCCTTCTAGCTCTATTTGAAAGCGGCACAATACGACGGTTTCGGCCTGCGCGGCAATCGCCGCCATCGCGGGATTAACTTCTACCCCAATAGCCTCGCACTGCACTTCTGCCGCCAGCTGCCACGCCTTTTGATAATCACTGTGCGCGCGGTGAACCAAGCGCCCAATCACACGACGCTCCACCGGACTAAATTCGCGACCATCTGCACTTCCCTGCGCACCGCTACCACCAAAAAACATATCAACCAAGCGAAACACCAAACGCGCATCAAACACCAACATAGCGGCGCCTTTAAAAGGATGCACACGCATTAAATTTAAACTGGTGGGTACGTAGAGGGAATGCAGGTATTCACTATAAGGTAAAAATTGCAGCTCTAGCGCAACAACATCTACGCCCTGCCCAAGAACATCAGAAATACTGTCGCGAAAGCGCTCAGCAAAGCGTTTATTAATTTGTTCTAAACCGGGTAAACGGCGCTTTTTAATTTGCTGGCGGCTAGCCAAATCAAAGCGTCGAGCTGGCACCACATCGCTGTCAGGACGCAAATCCTGAGTTTGGACATTAGCCAACAAGGCATCGATCTCGGCCTGTGAGAGTAAATCTTTCACCATCTGTAAGCGCACCGCGTAGCACTGAATGTGACTATTCGCTTATACAATGCAAGGCCTGCGCCAATATTTATTTTATAATAATCAGTCACTTACAAAATAAAACGCTGTCAAAAAAATGACGCGCTCCATTTTTTGCGGTCAGGGCTGCGCCAACCATTTATTAAGCGACGCCATCGCCTCTTCAAAACTGCGCACGGTATTACTCAGGTCCTGCTCAATACCAGAAAAACTGGCATCCCGACCCCGCAACTCCAAACCGCGAAACTGTTGGGACAAACTCACCGCGCCAAGCGTCGCCGCACCACCTTTTAAGCTGTGAGCCGCCAATCGCAGGGTTTCCGTGTCGCGATCATCTATCGCCCTTGCAAGAAGCTGTAGACGCTCCCGAGTATCAACCTCAAATTCATGAATCAGAATATGAACATCAGATTCCATAAATTCGCGCAGCTCATCCAATAAACTTAAGTCTAATGCTTCCATTGTTATGACGTCCTTGTAAATATCGGCTTAACGCGGCGCACTCCGGTAACGGACGGTCTACGCTAGAACACATCTATTTTACGCGCATCCAGAATTATTTCACCCACGGCTGCCATCTGTTTGGCTACGCTCACAATTTCTGCGCGGGCAGACTCTCGCTCGGCGGGAGTGAAGCGCGGCTCAATTCCCGCAAGTGCCGCGCGTTTGTCGGCAGCCAAGCTCGCGAGCAAACGCGCACGCAAACCAGACTGCACGCCCAGCAACGCCGGCGCCAAAACCTCTGGCGCAAGCTGGCGCACCAATACCGCCACATCGCGATCGGCCATGTTCATAATTTGCGCAAAGCCAAACATCAACTCCTCTACTCTGGCCGCACTTTCTGGCTGACTTGCCCGCAAGCCGTTAAGCAAAGCGCTCTCAGCACCCACATCCATCTCATTTAATAAATTCGCGGCCATCGTATCGCCCGATAACGCACGACCAACCGGGCGACCCAAATCATTAAAATATTGCTCTAACAGCCAATCTAGCTCTTCAAGCGCCGCAGGCGTCAGCGATTTAAGGCCCGACAAACGCCCTAATAAATCGACACGCTTTGCCTCATCAAATTCCAGCAACACTTCGCTGGCCAACAGAGATTCAAGACACGCAATAACCACTGTTTGGATTTGCGGGTGCTCACGGCGAATTATGCCCGCTATGGTTGCCGCATCTAGCCACTTTAATTTAACAATATGCTTAGCCTGACCATGAAAGGCGAGACGGTCGCTTAACAGCTTCGCCCGCTCCTCGCCAAGCGCTTCTTCCAACAGCCCCAATACCGCATCGCTGGCGCTGGCCTTAACCCCCGAATAACGCTTAACGTCATTGTGAAAACGCTGCAGGATTGCTGCAAACTCGCGGCTATCGGGCGCCGACATGGTGGTCATCACCGCCGCCAAACGGTGTAAATCTCGCGGCGGCAAGGCCCGCATTACCGCCGCCGCATCGCGCTTATCTAACGACATTAATAATGCTGCCGCCTGCTCGGCATTCGATAGCTCTGTTTCTGGCCCTGTTGCTAATGCTGTCATTACTGCGTTTCACCATTTAACCAATCACTCAACACCCCAGCTATGCGCACTGGCTCCTCGTTGGCAATGGTTTTCAAGGCCCGTAATTGCTCACGATAATCCTCAAACTGCTGGGCTTTGGCACGCCGGCGCCGACGCCCTGCGCGAGCAATCAGCAGTCCTATCGTCGCCAAAACCACCAAACCCAACCCCATAGCCGCCCGCCAAAACATCGACTGTTTAACGAGCATCGCCATGCCTATAGGGGCGCGGCTAAAGCTCCGAAACTGCAAAGTTACACGGTCGCCACGAGACTCTCGCAAGGCCAAGCCAGTCCATACCATCTCATGCAAGGCCTGACTAAGCGCCGCATCCACTTCGCCGCGGTTGATGAGTAAAAGCACATGCCGCGCCTGTGCAGCCGCCTCGTCAATAACCACCGATACTTTTAAATCGCGCTCGGCAAGCAGGCTCGAGGCCAAATTAAGGGTTTGATCTTGAAGATAGGCCTCACGCTGACTTTGGTTATCTATTGGCTTAGTACGAAAGTAGTCGCCGCCCCCACTCAACTGCCACTGCCAGAGCGCCTGGCCAATCAAACCGGCGCCAAGCAAAAGCAGCGCGGTAAACACCGCGAACCACGGTTTGTTAGTCGATAAATTCTCACTCACTACACAGTCTCAACAGCGCAACCTCAAATCAGCGCGAACGAGCACGCCATAAGTCAAATAAATGACACATCAACTGCATCGCATCGCTAGCACTCGCAAAGAAGTCATTTTTTTGACAAAACACCCAACACAAAGTTGAATTTCATCAATCTACTGTAGCCTTTGCAGAATTTAGGCCAGCCAATAGCGCATGCTAGGCATTAAAGCAAAGAAGGAGAGAAAGGAGAGAACGGAGACGCAAAAAGGAAATCAAGCCGCCGGCAAGATACCGGCAGCGGCAATACAACTTTGGCGAGGAATGCCCTCCCCGCCGCCAGCACTAATTTATTTGAGTTACTTCAATAAAGTCGCTGCGCGACGACAGCGGCTCAGGCACACCACCAGAATCAATGGTCTGGCTAGAATCAAAGCCATACTCTTTGCGCTCGCCAGTGCGGTCAATAGTGAGGTTGGCAAAATCGAATAATTCGGTATCCGCCATTTGTGATGGGGCAATGTTTTGCATAGACGAGAAAATTTTCTCAATGCGGCTGCCGTCAGCCTTTTCCCAATCCAGCAGCATTTTGCGTATATTCTGGCGCTGCAAATTCTCCTGTGAGCCACAGAGGTTACAGGGAATAATGGGGAATTCCTTGTACTCAGAAAAAGCTTCGATATCTGACTCGCGGCAGTAAGCTAGCGGCCGAATCACAATATTGCGTTTGTCGTCTGACAGCAGTTTGGGGGGCATACCCGACAGCCGCGAGCCGTAGAACATGTTCAAAAACAGGGTTTGCACAATATCGTCTTTGTGGTGACCCAGTGCAATTTTAGTCGCGCCGATTTCTTCCGCAAAGGCATACAAAGTGCCACGCCGCAAACGCGAACACAGCCCGCAGGTGGTTTTACCTTCAGGAATCTTTTGCTTAACAATCGAGTAGGTGTCTTTATTGACGATGTAATACTCAATGCCCAGCGCGTCAAGGTACTCAGGCAGAATATGCTCGGGATAGAACGGCTGTTTCTGATCCATATTGACCGCCACCAGTTCAAACTTTACCGGCGCGCTCTTTTGCAGATTCATTAAAATATCCAGCATGGTATAGCTGTCCTTGCCACCAGACAGGCACACCATCACCCGATCGCCCTCTTCGATCATTTTATAGTCTTCAATCGCCTGTCCCGCATGGCGGCGCAGGCGTTTTTGCAATTTATTGAACTCTAGCTTTGGCAAATTGGACATAGCACTTAAAATCAATCGGGGCTGGGGCTGCGCATTATATAGAAACCATGGATATGCGGCTACAAAGTAGCCAATGGAAAGACCAAGAAACCATATACACTACTCAGCGCGCCAATTAAAATCAGCCGAAAACCGGCGTTTTTAGCACTCACCACGGCTCAGCACTGGCATTCCGTGGCTGAGATGACTATCATTAGGCCGCCAAAATCTGCTGGCACGAGGTGTATTGGACACGGCCAGACCCCGGCACGGGTGCATGTCGGACTGTGTAATCCACATCCGATCGCACCCGCTCAAAAATTCAGCCACTCATCACAAAGGGAATCGCCCCATGAAACAAGCAGTTCGCGTCACCGTTACCGGTGCAGCCGGCCAAATTGGCTACGCTCTTCTTTTCCGTATCGCTTCTGGCGCTATGCTGGGCGACGATCAGCCCGTAATTCTGCACCTGTTAGACATCACTCCAGCGATGGACGCCCTGCAAGGCGTGCGCATGGAACTTGAAGACTGTGCATTCCCACTATTGGCCGGTGTTGTTTGCACCGACGATCCAAATGTTGGCTTTAAAGATGCCGACTACGCCCTGCTGGTTGGCGCACGTCCACGTGGCCCAGGCATGGAGCGTAAAGACCTGCTCGAAGCTAACGCGGCAATCTTCTCTGTTCAAGGCAAGGCCATTGACCAGAACGCCAGCAAAAACATCAAAGTATTGGTTGTTGGCAACCCAGCTAACACCAACGCCCTGATCGCCCAGCGCAATGCGCCGTCGATCAGCCCGCGCAACTTCACTGCCATGACCCGCTTGGATCACAACCGCGCCATGACTCAGATTGCCATCAAAACCGGCAAAACTGTGAACGACGTGACCAACATGACCATTTGGGGCAACCACTCTGCCACTCAGTACCCAGACCTGTTTAACGCCAAGGTTTCTGGCCAGACTGCAAGTGATTTGGTTGACCAAGCATGGCTCGAAGGCGACTTCATCCCGACTGTTCAGCAGCGCGGTGCAGCCATCATCAAAGCCCGTGGCGCGTCTTCTGCCGCTTCTGCTGCAAACGCCGCTATCGGCCACGTGCGCAGCTGGGCACTGGGCACCGAAGGCGACGACTGGGTTTCTATGGGTGTTTACAGCGACGGCAGCTACGGCATTGCCGAAGGCCTGATCTACTCTTTCCCTTGCCGCTGCAAAAATGGCGAGTGGGAAATTGTTCAAGGTGTTGAAGTTAACGACTTTAGCCGCGCAAAAATGCAAGCTTCTGAGCAAGAACTGGCTGAAGAGCGCGACGGCGTAAAACACTTACTGCCATAACAGCTTGTTATAACTTACTATTATTAGTAAGGCAGATAAAAAAGGCGGCCTCTCGGGGCCGCCTTTTTTGCATTAAACCGCACAACAAACACAATCTCGCTAACGCGCAATAATGACTCTTCGGTTAAAACGCGTTACCGTTTTACTTTTGTTTACAGCCAACACGTAAACTACCGTCACAGGACTCACACCAATGAATGTCTCCGATGCCATTGCCGCACGTCGCTCGATTCGTGGCTTTAAACCTGACGCCATTGCGCCAGAATTGCTGGAAAAAATATTTGCCACCGCCAGCTTAGCGCCGTCCAACTGCAATACCCAGCCATGGCACACCGTTGTGGTTTCTGGCCAAGCCAGAAAAGATTTGCAGGCGGCGATTTTTGCCGAAATCAATGCTGGAAAAATGCCCACCCCCGAGTTCACGCCTGGCGATCAAAATTTAGCCGGCGCCTACAAAGATCGCCAGTACCAATGTGCGTTTACTTATTACGGCACCATGGGCATTGAGCGTCACGAAAAAGACAAACGCCATGCCCTGATGCTAAAAAACTTCGAGTTCTTTGATGCTCCCCACGTTGCTTTTATCTCCATGCCAAAAACCATGGGCGCAGTCAACGCAGTGGATATTGGGATTTATCTGCAAACCCTAATGCTGGTTTTAGTAGAGCACGGTTTGGCGAGCTGCGCCCAGGGTGCGCTGGCCCTCTACCCAGACGAAGTTCAAAAAATTGCCAACATCCCCGAAGGTAATGCCATTCTTTGTGGCTTATCATTTGGTTACGAAGACGTTGGTGCCCGCATCAATGACGCAATTATGGACCGCGCGCCACTTGCCGAAACAGTGCAGTTTATTAGCTAAACCCAATCAGGTTACACATCGTTGCTATGCTTTGGTTGATACCCGAGTAAAACCTGTTGCAAAATTCGCAGCAGGTTTATCCGGCTGCTGGCGCTGCAAGCTCCGAATACCAGCTTGCAGCCTCACCCGCAACTCCTCACGCCAGGCAGGTTTGGCTATAAAATCATCTGCACCGGAATCCATTGCTGCAATGAAATCCGCGCCAGCACTTTGGCCTGTTAGCATTATAAAATAAGGCCGCCCAAAGGTGGGGTCAGCGGCAATCCGCTGACACAAATCGAGACCATTCACACCGGGCATACGCCAGTCGCTTAGTACAATATCGACAAAATTCTTTTTGAGAAATCGTAGCGCCTCAGTCGCATTTTCGGCAGTAATAACGGCTAAACCCATGCCCTGCAATACTGCATGTAAGCGCATACGCTCTACTTTGTTATCTTCTACAACCAAAACTTTGACCGCCCTGCCGTCAAGATGCATCGCTGTTTTCTCAAAAAACTCCATACATCACCTATCACGTCTAATTTACTTTCTTAAGTTAAGTAAAAGAGAGCAAGCTTTAAGCCACTGCATACCATTATCGTAACCATCTGAATTAAAAAGGAAAATCGAAATAAAATTTATAAGTCCCCCCATTTAAATATACGAAACACCTATTGCTTAGCACTTTGCGATGCAAATTACACATAGCTTCAGTTTAAGCATGCCTAATTTGCGCGACGGTATTCCGCCAACGCCTACGCCCACTCTGTTAACACGCCATACAAGGTGGTCGATTGCGCTCGGTAAACTGCCCATTCCAATAGGGGTAATACGGGTATGGCACAGCGACTTTACTCACCTCATTCAAGGCGGCTAACTGCGCGCTATTCAGCGACCAGCCCACCGCGCCGATATTATCCAGCAGCTGCTGTTCATTTCTTGCGCCAATTAACACCGACGACACACTGGGCCGGCTGAGCACCCAATTAAGCGCAATTTGCGGAATGGTTTTACCCGTTTCTGAGGCGATCTGTTCCAGCACGTCCACCACGTCATAAACATGTTCGTCCGCCACCGGCGGCGCAAACTGCTTGGTTTCATGGAGGCGACTTTGCTCGGGCAAGGCCTGGCCACGGCGCATTTTGCCGGTGAGTCGGCCCCAGCCTAGCGGGCTCCACACAATGGCCCCCAAGCCTTGATCTAAGCCAAGAGGCATCAGCTCCCATTCGTAATCACGCCCAACAAGAGAGTAATAAGCTTGGTTGGCAACAAAGCGCTGATAGCCGTAGCGATCTGCCACCGCTTGGGATTTCATGATTTGCCAGCCAGAGAAATTAGACACGCCGATATAGCCGACCTTGCCGCTTTGCACCAAGTCATTCAGGGTTTTCATTACGCTTTCTACAGGGGTGTGGGCGTCAAAATGATGAAGCTGAAGGATGTCAATATGATCGGTATTCAAACGTTGCAGAGCTTGCTCGGTGGCTTTAATCAGGTGATGGCGTGAGGCACCAACTTCATTGGCGCCATCCCCCACGCGCAAACTCATTTTGGTCGAGATAATCGCCTTATCTCGCTTACCCGCCAAGGCTTTGCCAAGAATGCGCTCCGACTCCCCGTCTGAATACACATCTGCGGTGTCGAATAAATTCACGCCGTGCTCAAGGCAAAGATCCACTATTCTGGTGGCCTCTTGCACTTGGGAATTACCCCAAGCGCTAAACAATGGCCCCTGCCCGCCAAACGTACCAGCGCCGAATCCCAATACCGGCACTTTAAAACCAGAGTGACCTAAAAACCGCTGTTCTATCGATATACTCATCACTTTCTCCTATTGCACTTATCAAACTCACATTTTGCATGGCGCATGGATTCAAATACGCAAACACTCAAGCGGAGCGTCATCTGGCCCGCTCACTGTTTGAACTGACGCTCTGCTATCAAATACCGCGAGCACCATCGCCACGAGCACTAACACCGCCGCCACCCATGGCAAGTAAGCAACACTGAGGTACTGGCTCATCACGACTCCACCGAGCCACGCGCCAAAGGCATTGCCCAAATTAAAGGCCGCAATATTCAGGCTAGACACCATGGTCGGTGGCAGGCCCTGCGCGGCATTCAGCATATTCATTTGCAGGGGCGCCACGGTGGCAAATGCCCCCGCACCCAGTAGCCCAAAAAGCACTACCGTCAAAATCGGCTGATTCAGCGTGAGCGGCAAAATCAACAGCGACAGCAGTAAAATAGACAGGGTAATGAGATTGGCCCAGCGCGGCTGGCGATCGGCAATGCGGCCGCCAAAAGTATTGCCAATCACAATACCCAGCCCTACCACCAATAAAATGGCCGACACCGCATCTAGGCTAAACCCCGACACCTCGGTCAGCAGGGTTTGCACATAGGTGAACACGGTAAAGAAACCAGCAAAGGCCAGTACCGTCATCAGCAATTTGGATAAAATATTCGGGTTCAATAAACCCATTAAGGACGCATTTTCGCCGACTTGGGGCTGATCATTTTTCGTCGCTGGCAAAAACAAATACAAAATAAGCATGGCGACAAGGCCAATCAGGGCGATCACCGCAAAAGGCGTGCGCCAGCTAAAATTCTGCCCCAGCCACGCACCGGCGGGCACCCCCAAAATAGTCGCCAAGGTTAAACCGCTAAATATAAACGCAATGGCGCTGGCCTTTTGGGAGGGCGCCACAACTTTGGTGGCAACCACCGAGCCCACCCCAAAAAAGGTGCCGTGGGCGAAGGCGGTAATGATTCTGGCCGTCAAAATTAGCTCGTAATTGGGTGCCCACCAGCACACCAAATTGCCCACGGTAAAAATCAACATCATCAACATCAAAGTGCGCTTATGGGCCAGTTGCGCACTTAAATAGGTAAATATTGGCGCACCAACCACAACCCCAAGGGCGTAGCCCGAAATAAGAAAGCCCGCCGCCTGCAGACTTACCTGCATGTCGCTGGCGACCTGTTCCAACAAACCCATAATCACAAACTCGGTGGAGCCAATACCAAAAGCCCCCACCGCCAGCGCATAAAGCGCCGGATTTTTGATATACCGCGAAATAGCCATCAATGCATTACTCAACAAGAAATAGAATGCAGCAAGCTTAGAGCCCTTGTATTAGATGCACTAGCGGTGTAAATATTGTTTTACTTTCAATGAAACGTTGATAATTAATATGGATACCCTGAGCGACATCGCCATCTTTATTCGGGTTTTAGACACTGGCAATATCAGCGCCGCCGCGCGCAGCTTGGGCCTTAGCCCAGCGGTGGCCAGTAAACGGCTGATTAGTTTAGAAAAATACTTGGGTGTGCGCTTATTGCACCGCACCACGCGGCGGGTCAGCGCCACCCCCGAAGGCGTGGAGCTGGCCACCCAAGGTCGCCCGTTAATCGAAGATTTAGAAGCCCTCACCAGTGGTTTAAGCCAGTCAGGTAAAGAAGTGAGCGGTACTTTGCGCATTACCGCCGCAGTGTCTTTTGGCCACCATTATATTTCGCCCTTGCTGCCGCGCTTTTTAGCCCAACATCCGCGCCTGCACGTGCAGTTGAATTTAACCGATGAAAAGCGCGACCTGATTAACGACGGTTTTGACTTGGCGATTCGCATTACCAGCACACTGCAAGACTCCGGTTTGGTGGCAAGGCGTTTGGCCCGCAATCGCCGCATTATGTGTGCCTCGCCGGCGTATTTGGCTCGCCTTGGCGCGCCGCAAACCTTGGCCGAGTTGAGTCAGCACCAATGCTTGCTACTTGCGGGATTTAACGGTGTAGAAGACCGCTGGCAACTCACCGACAAGCACGGCGAGAAACACAGCGTTAAGGTGAAAGGTCGGTTAGAAAGTAATCTGGGCGATGCCCTGCGCGACGCGGCGCTATCGGGTTTGGGAATTTCGCTGCACTCCAGCTGGCACATCAATAAAGACCTCAACGACGGCAAACTGCAGGTGGTCCTTCCGGACTACCACATGGACACGGCGATCTTTGCGGTAATGCCCCAGCGCCGTCTTGTTCCCCCGCGCGTTAAAGCCTTTATCCAATTTTTAGAAGAGCAAGTGGCCGAAGAGAACTGGGCTTAACGCCGCCGTTACGCGATGAAATGCTAAACCACAGGCCCGTCTGGCGGCATATCGCCACCGGAGTCTGTCTCTGAGCCAGCCAAGGCATCTTCATCCATACGCGGGTCTAGTTCAAAAATTACCGGCGAGGTCACCGACACGGGGCGGAAGGGTTCGGTTTCATCGACAATCGGCATCGCGTGGGATTTGCGCCGAATAGCAATACCCAAGGTAAAGCCAAGCAAACTGAGTGCAGAGAACACAAACAAACCCTGTGGGCCAAGCAGCGACATTAACAGTGAGGCCAGTGGCGCACCCAGCGCCGAGCTAACGCCAAAGATAAACAGAATGCCGCTGCCGATTAACACAAAATCGCTGGGTTCGGCGTTGTCTGAGGTATGGGCTAAACAGATGGAATACATGGTCATCGCCGACGCGCCCCACAGCACCGCGAGTAGCAAGAGAAAATTGCCGCTAGCGGGAATAAAGGCCAGTATCAGTGATACCACGGCGCCAAAAATGCTGGTAAAAAACAAGACCAGCCGCCGGTCGTAGCGGTCAGACAATCGCCCCAGCGGCAGCTGAAACAAGGCGCCGCCCAATACCGCGCCGCTCATAAATAAGGTCAGTTGCGCAGTATCTAATCCCAAACCCCGCGCATACACCGGCCCCAAGGCCCAAAATGCGCCGGTTATTAAACCGCTGCACACCGCGCCTTCCATACCGACATGAGATAGCTGCCATAAACGCCGAAAATTCAGTTTCACTACTTGCATCGGCGCGGGCGCCAAGGTCAGGGTCAGCGACACTGGCACAATGGCCAGCGACAAAAGTATCCCCGCAAGGCCAAACAGCATTGGCCCCGACGGCTCAGCAAAGTTAATCATTTGCTGGCCCAAAATAATCATACTTAAATTAATTACGGTGTAGGTCGACAACAAGGTGCCCCGCGTCTCGCGGGTGGCGCGGTCATTCAGCCAGCTCTCAATCACCATATACAAACCGGAAATGCAAAAACCCAGCACAAAGCGCAGCACCAGCCACACCTCAACCACTGGCAGAGCGTGGAATAGAAATACAATGGCAGAAAAAATCGAACCCAGCACCGCAAAACTGCGAATATGACCCACCCTGCGCACGATATGCGGGGTCATCAAGCTGCTAACCACAAAGCCAACAAAATAGCAGGAGGCGGTAAAACCAATCTCGGTTGGGCTAAATTGCTCAATTTCAGCCCGCAGTGGCAATAGGGTTAGCATCATGCCGTGGGCAAGTAGCAGTAAGGCGTCAGACAGTAACAGTGCCGTTAACGGCAATAACAAACGTCTCATTCATCGTCCATCTTAGGAGCTATAACCGCGATGCTATATGGCGGCCCAGAGTTTCTATATGCTATAGCATGCTGGACGCCCATTAATAGTCCAACACCAACTAAACACTTGCCGTAGTGACAAACTGCCCGTCATAAATGCGGCTTTCTCGGCAATAGCTGCCATAGTTAACACAGCGCAGTAAAGGCTGATAAGCACTACACCACTATCAGAATAATCCCAGCAATAGCTGGGCAATACATAACAGGCAATCTCAGAATTTATGTCAAAAGCCTCAAGCTTAAACACTCGTCACTCAAGCATTGCGCATTTTTTAATATTACTGTGTTCAGTATTCGCGGCCTCCTCAGCTTGGTCCGCAAATGACGTCAGTTTAGAGATACTAGGCGGAAAAACTGAGCTGCAAGATAATATTCGCGCCCATCTCGACCTTAGCGACATTCACTGCAATAGCTCGGAATTAAGGCTGCGCAGTCGCCTACGGGGCAGCGATCAAAAAATTTCTGATGCAATGCGAGCACTGGGCTATTACCACGGCAGCTGGACGCTGCGACGTGAACAACGGGCGCTAAAAACCAGCTTGCTCAAAAGCAACCCCTTGAGCAAGGCCGTTAAAAAAATTGCGGCCAGCACATCTGCCACCCCCGACACCGAAGTCGATAGCTGTTGGGTGCTAAGCCTTGATCTCACACCAGGCCCCCAAACCCTAATTACCCAATTAGATGTACGGGTTATTGGCGAAGGCCAAAACGACCCCGTGTTCACCAAATACCTCGCCAAACTTCCAGTCGCCGTTGGCGACCCTGTGCAACACGATGTTTACGAAGCCACCAAAAACGCCATTAATCAGCGCGCCCGCAATGCTGGGTATATCGACGGCCAACTTCAAGAGCACCGATTAGAAGTTAATACCGATACCCATAGCGCCACTATTGCGCTGGTATTTAATAGCGGCAGTCGCTATCGGTTTGGCGAAGTGGCATTTGGGCCCTCGCTCATCAGCACTGAACTTATGCAGCGCTACGTACCATTCAAGAGTGGCGACCCCTTTGACTCGAGCAAAATAGTGCAATTGCAAAACAATCTGATTAGCAGTAATTATTTTGCGTCAGTCAATATTGACCAAGAAAACCAAAACGCCGAGCAACAGCGTATTGACCTTAACGTGCAAACAGCAGAAAAACGCAAATACGAAACCACTGCCGGTATTGGCGCCTCTACCGATACCGGCCCGCGTGTTAGCTACGGTCTGCGCAACCGCCGCATCAACGCCGCCGGTCACACCTATCAAGTGGCCAGCCAATACTCGCCGGTGCTCTCTAACCTGAGCTTTCAGTACACTGTGCCGGGCAGCAAACCCCTTACCGACAAAATCCAACTTTCAACTGGTGTCGAACGCAAAGATACCGACACCACCGAGAGCCTGAGCTACCGCGCTGAAATTGCGCAAATTTCCCTGCAAAGTAATAACTGGATTCAAACCCTGAGCCTGAAATTTTTGCGCGAAAACTACGACATTGCCGACGAGCACAACACCTCCACCCTACTCATGCCAGGCATAGCGTGGGCGCGCAGCGAGGCCAATGATCGCCGCTACCCCACTAAGGGCTGGCGCATCAATGCGGCAGCGCGGGGCGCGCTACAAGGCGTGATATCCGACGTAAGTCTGGCTCAGGCAGAACTCGACAGTAAATTAATCTTCCCGCTGTGGGGTGGCCGCGTAATCAGTCGTGGGGGTTTAGGCTTAACGATATTAGATGATTTTTCAGAACTGCCAGCCTCGCTGCGTTTCTTTGCGGGCGGCGACAATAGCGTGCGCGGTTTTGGCTACGAAACCCTCGGCCCCGAAAATGCCTTGGGCGAAGTGGTTGGCGGTAAACATCGCATCACGGGCAGCATTGAATACGATCACCGCGTGTGGGGCGACTTTGCGCTGGCCACTTTTTTCGATGCCGGTAACGCCTTCGACACCAATACCTTCACCCTTTATGAAAGTGCGGGCCTTGGCCTGCGCTGGCTGTCCCCCATTGGCCCAGTGCGGGTTGATTTTGCCTTTCCCCTGAAAGACGGTGGATTCCAATTTCATCTGTCGATGGGGCCAGACCTATGAAACGCCTCGTTCGTATCATACTGCGCAGCGTACTACTGCTCGCCGCCATCGCCCTACTCGGTGTAGCGAGCATCTACCTGATACTCGACACCCAGCGCGGCAGCGACTGGTTACTCAAACAGAGCTTGGCCTTGGTATCGCCTAACGCCAGTTTCGACGCTTACAGTGGCAGCCTCGCAAAGGGTGTGCAAATTGAAGGCTTAACGCTACCCCTTGCGGGCCTCACCATTGAACTAGGCAGCGTGCAGAGCAGCTGGAATTTATGGGGGGTATTGGCTGGCCGGCTGCCTATTGAGACCCTCTACCTTAAAGAGCTGAGTATCACCCTAGCCGAGACAGACGCGGCAGCACCAAGCTCGAATACCGAAGCCCTAGGGCCATGGCCCCATTTAAGCCTGCCTATCGCCATTAATCTTGCCGATCTGCGCATCGACGGCCTGCATATTATTCGTGTCGACAGCCGCCAAGACATAGAACGGATCCGCCTCAGCGGCAATCTTGGCCTGCTTAATACCACCATCAAAAACTTTAGCGTTGTTACCGCCAAGCAACAGATCAGCCTAGAAGGCAAAATTAAAAACCGGCCGCCCTACGCCATGAATATGGCAATTCGCTGGGCAGCGAATATTGACGACATGCCACCCTTGAGTGGTAGCGCAACGCTCAAAGGCGACTTAACTAAGCTGCGGCTCAAACACCAATTAATTCAACCCAGCGTCATCGACAGCCGGTTAAGCGTAGCGCTGCCCTTTGACCCCGAGCATTTAACAATTGATGCCAAGGCCATTACCGTTGCCCTCAGCAGCCAATGGCAGGATCTCATCATCCCATTACCCAGTGCCGAATCGGTCGCGAATCAAAATCCAGCGCCTAGCGTAAATTTCATCAGCGCCGGAAAAATACGCTTCGACGGTCGCTGGCAAGACTACCAGCTCACCTTAAACACTGAACTCAGCGCGCCCCTTAACAAAACCGCCGAGGTTTCGAGTGCGGCACAACAAAGCCAAAGCCCAACTCAAAATCCAACGCCAAGCCCAGCGCAAAACCAAGCACCAAGCCCAGAAGCTAGCAATGCGGTGGAAATGCTAAGCACCTTATTGCAGCAGCCTGGCCAGCTCGACGCCAAAATCAGCGGCAATCAATTAGAGGTGGCGATTGCCCATATCAGGCTAAAAACCAGTTCCGGCACCCTACTCTTATCTGGCAACGTAGACGCAAACAGCTTGCTCGGTGGCAACAGCCAAGCGGCGGCAAGTACAACTAACACTGCAACAAATACAAAAGCCGAGGCCGTGCAATGGCAGCTCGCACTAACCACCACCGACCTCAGCACCAATACCCTATTACCAAAATGGCCAGCGACCCTCACCAGTCAACTCAGCAGCCGTGGCCGCTGGCAGGCCAATCACTACCAAGCCAGCCTCAATATCAAGGCACTTAATGGCGAGTTTTTAGGGCGGCCAATTAAGGGCAGCGGCGCGCTTCAGCTCAGCGATGAACATCAAGAATTCAAAAATCTTAGTTTGCAGCTCGGCGACAACCAGCTCCAAGTTAATGGCCGCCTCGCCGACACCAGCAGCCTAGACTGGATGCTAGACGCCAAAGACCTCAATCAGTTACTGCCCGAGCTCGGCGGCGCGCTGCACAGCACAGGTAGCTTACGCGGTGGCCCGCTCAGCACCTTGCTGCAAGCCCCAGCGGCTAAAAACCCCAATTTTCCGCAAATTAGCACTGCGCTCAGCGCAAGCAAACTGCGTTACCAAGGCTACGCCATTGCGAGCGCCGAGCTGGACCTAAAGCTCAAGGCCAATCAAAACATCGTATTAAATGCCAGCGCCACTGGCCTAAGCGCCGCGCCCTTAAACAATGCCACATTAAGCTTACAGGCCAGCGGCAGCGTTGAGCACCACCAACTTGCGCTAGACCTAAAAGATGCAGAGAGTCAGCTACGGCTAGCCCTAGACGGCGGCCTAAACCGCGAGTTCAAACCCAGCAAGTCGGCCGCAGCAAGGCCAGCATGGCAGGGCCAAATTCAAGAATTTGCTGTAAACCACCCCCAGCTCGGCCCTTGGCTACTTGGCGAACCAGCCGCGCTCGTGGCCGCCAGTGGCGCAGTGCAACTCAAGGGCTTTTGCTTAAATCAGGAACAAGACACCACCCCCGCCGAGCTGTGTAGCGATCTTGGCCTAAACGACAAAGACATCAAACTAACGGGGCATATCCACGCCCTGTCACTGAATCGTATCAGCGCCAGTCTGCCACCGGGTTCCTCATTACAGGGCGAGCTGAACAGCGAATTTAATGTCGCCGGTGCCCTCACCGGCAATATCGCCGACTTAAAAGGCCAATTTGCGCTGAATGCCGACCCAATCCTAATTCGCTATCAAGCCGGTGTTAACGAAGACATTCTCGAACATCACGCCAGCCTTAGCGCCAGCGCCACACTCAGCGACCAGCAGCTAAACAGCCAACTCAATTTTGATATTGCAGAAGTCGGCAGTTTACGCGCCAATGTCAGCACGGCTAATCCGCAGTCAAACGCCAATATTAATTTAGGCCCAAACAGCAAAATTAAAGGTGAGATCACCAGCCAATTTGACAATTTACAATGGCTGGGCGGCTTTTTTCCTGCCCTTGAAAAGCTCGATGGCCAGCTCAACGCGGCAATGGCGGTTGCCGGCACCTTGCAAGCACCGTTGATTAGCGGTGAGGCAAAGCTCAACGAGGTAACCATGCAGCTACCCGCCATTGGCCTTGCCCTTAAGACCGGCACGGCCCAGCTCAATTTAGCCGACAATGGCAACTGGCAATTAGACGCAGGCATTACCTCCGGCACCGGCCGCCTCAAACTTCTTGGTCAAGGTTCGCTGGGGCAGGGTTCGCTGGAAAGTGCGAAGCAAAACGCCCAAGTCGCGCATAGCGGCCCCAGCGGCAATATTAGTATTAGTGGCGAGAACATCACCGCCGTCGATCTCCCCGATGCCTCGGTCATCATCTCGCCGGACATTAATATCGGCATTGCGCCCGAGCTAATTAAAATTCGTGGCAGTTTGAAGATTCCCAAGGGCAAATTTGTTCTTAAATCCCTGCCCGAGCAAGCCACCTCGGTGTCGGCCGACGAGGTCATTAATAGCAGCACGAGCCAAGCTAGCGCCAGTGCTGGCACATTAATAGATACGCAGATCACCATCACCCTAGACGACAGCTTTGAATTTGCCGGCTACGGCCTGAGCACCCGCCTAGGCGGCAAACTTCGCATCGCGCAAAAATCCCAATCAGCGGTGCAGGCCTTTGGCAGCCTTGCCCTGTATGACGGCGTTTACAAAGCTTATGGCCAAGACCTATCGATTCAGCGCGGCTTATTATTATTTCAAGGCCCTGTAGACAACCCAGGCTTAAATATTAGCGCGGTGCGCGAGGTTAAAACCTATACCGTTGGCATTAATATCGGCGGCTTCGCCCAAGATATTCGCAGCGAATTATTCTCTGATCCCGCCATGCCGCCCACCGATGTTATCTCCATGCTCATTACCGGCAAGGTGCCCGGTGAAATGAGCCAGTCGGATGCCAACCAAGTGATGAATGCCGCCACCGCCTTGGGTATTTCGCAGAGCAAGGGCATCACCAGTACCCTGCAAAACACCTTTGGCATGGATGTATTGAATTTACAGGGTGGCGACAGCTACGAAGACAGCTCGCTGGTGGTGGGCAAATACCTTAGCCCCGATCTGTTTATTAGCTATGTGCAAAACTTGTTCACCCCCGCTGGCAGTATTCAGCTGGACTACACCCTGAGCAAATCGCTGGGTTTAAAAGCCCAATCGGGCAAAACGCAAAGTGTGGATTTGCTCTACCGCATCGAACACGGCAAGGATTAAGGGCAGCTACCACACAGTTTTCATAGTGCCGCCGTCAACCACCAATGTTGAACCGGTAATATAACTGGCCGCGGGCGACAGTAAAAAAGCGCCGGCCTTGCCAAACTCCTGCGCCTCGCCGTAGCGGCCAAGAGGAATTGCCCGTTCATTAGCGCTGCGCTGCTCAGCAGCGCTAATGCCCTTGGTGGCCGCTTGGCTGCTATCTAAATTTTGCATGCGGTCGGTGGCAATAGTGCCCGGCACCAAATTATTTACTCGAATATTTTCCCCCGCCAACTGCTTAGACAAACTCTTGGCCAAACTCGTTACCCCAGCGCGCATCACATTCGACAGCAATAAATAGTCGATGGGTTCTTTCACCGACGACGAGGTTAAAGTCAGAATCGCGCCGCCACCGGCTTTGCGCAAATGGGGCAGGGTTTCTCGCACCATACGCACCGCGCTCATTAGGGTGAGATTAAAGGCCGCCTGTCAGTCTTCGTCGCTGAACACATCAAACTGCCCCGCCGGAGGGCCACCGGCATTCACCAACAAACCGTCTAAGCGGCCAAAGTCCGCCGCAGCCATGGCGATTGCCGCCGCGATACTCGGCTCGGAACTTGCGTCCATTGTGTAGCCTCGCGCAAGTCCCTGCCCGCAAGTATTGAGTTTTTCGGCTGCCGCCTGCACAGCGGCGCGGTCGCGACTGGCAATTGCAACTGACGCGCCGTTACAAATTAATTCTTCAGCAATGGCGTAGCCCAAGCCACGACTCGCCCCGGCAACAAAATAAACCTTATCTGCAATTTGCAATTCCACTCACTACACTCCTATTGCGCTGTTGTTGCTGTTAGGCACCGATGCCCGCGCACAGCTTACATTTGACTGTCATATATTACCGTTAAGCTGCACGCCTATTAACGCCACCACGCCTAACGAGCCATTATGCCTAAATCTCTGCGCTGGTTTCTCGCCAGCGCAATTCTCATTGCGGGCCTGTTTTGGGTAGAGCACACACTGGGCTGGCAACAGGTTTTACGCCCGTGGCTAAGCATTTCGTCATGGTATATTTTTGCCTTAAGCCTACTCACCTTAATAAGCTATGCCCTGCGCGCCCAACGCGTATTTGACTATTTTGGCAAAGCCAAACACCACCGCTTCACCCCGTATTTGCGCATTAGTTTACTGCATAATGCCCTCAATAATTTTTTACCGATGCGCCTTGGCGAGGCCAGTTTTCCGCTGCTAATGAAACGAGAGTTTTCGCTCAGCATGCTGCACAGCAGCAGCGGCTTATTGTTTATTCGGCTGTGTGATCTGCATTTTCTGCTCTGTTTGCTCACTATTTCACTCGGTTTTAGCCTTAGTATTAGTCGGCACCTCGTTGTTTATAGCGCCATTACTGCGCTACTCGGCCTGCCGCTGCTGCTATTCCGGTTTAGCCGCCCCCTGCTAAATTTATTGCCAGTAAACTGGCAAACTTGGCTACGCCAAATACGGCCGTTCTTTCCCAGCACCAGCCGCCAGTGTTTGCGAATATACGCCCACACCATCGCCATTTGGTGCAGCAAACTGCTCGCCCTCGCTATGGTGATGCGCTGCTTTATCGACATTCCCTTGCAACAGGCCCTGCTCGCGGTCGTCAGCGCCGACCTCAGCAGTGTTTTGCCGGTGCATGGCTTGGCGGGTAGCGGCACCTTTGAAGCCGCAATACTGCTCGCCCTCGCGCCCTTTGAACTCAGCCACGATGCGACGCTGCTAGCGGCGCTCAATGTTCACCTATACCTATTGGCAAGCAGCCTGCTGCCGCTGCCATTGGCCCTACTGCTGCGCAGGCTGCCAACTGGCAATAAAAGCGCCATGCAACCGTAACAAATACGTCTTCTCTGCCGATTATTCTTGCTTAGCATTAGCGCTGTCACATTGCCGACATCTCGCCGCCGCATTCCTGCCGCAAATTGCCAATGGATTTAAATATTGATGAGCCCAAGCCGCCCGCCAAATCACATTCCAAAGCCAGACCCAAGCCTCTCGCCTAACCATTACCCGAGCCTCTCGGTTGTTATTCCCATGTACCGCGAACAAGACAGTGTCGCGCCACTAATTGAGTGTATTCACCAAGGCTTGCGTGACTACCCTGGCCGCTGGGAATTGATCTGTGTAGACGATGGCAGCCCAGACCACACCGTGGCGGAACTGCGCCACGCCCGCGAGCAATACGGCCCGCATATTCACATAATTGAACTACAGCGCAACTTTGGCCAAACCGCCGCCATGCAAGCGGGTATCGACGCCTCGCGGGCGGAGCTGATTGCCACCCTAGATGGCGACCTGCAAAACGACCCAGCAGATATCCCGCGCATGGTCAGCGAGCTACTCGCCCGCGATCTCGATTTGCTGCAAGGTTGGCGGCAAGACCGCCAAGACGCGGCCATCAGCCGCAAGCTGCCCTCCCGCTTTGCCAATGCGCTTATTGCCAAAGTTACCGGTATTGCCCTGCACGATTACGGCTGCAGCCTAAAAATTTACCGCACCGCTATTATTCGCCAGGTTCGCCTCTACGGCGATATGCATCGTTTTATTCCCGTGTGGATGGCTGGCGTAACCCTACCCAGCCGCATCGGCGAAACCGTGGTTAGTCATCACGCCCGCCAGTTCGGCCAGTCTAACTACGGTATTGGCCGCACTATTTTGGTTATTATCGATTTAATCTCGGCGTTTTTTTTCCTGCGTTACCGCGCGCGGCCCGGCCATTTCTTTGGCAGTATTGGCCTCGCCACCGGCAGCCTTGGCGGCGTAATGCTGAGCTGGCTACTGGCGGTAAAATTTCTATTAGGTGAAGACATTGGCCATCGGCCCATGTTGATGATGGCGGTCTTACTCATATTGGTGGGCATGCAGTTAATCACCACTGGCGTGATCGCCGAAATGCTCAGCCGAATATTTTTTCAAGGCAATAACGGCCGCAACTTTGTTACCCGCCCCTACTCCTCCCCCCAATCCGACGACGGCTGGCATAGCAATAAGGAGTCGCCATTGTGAGCCCCTCACCAGAACGCCTATTCAGCCGCAAACTACTGCCATTGTGGCTACTGCTATTTTTGTGTTGCGGCTTTGTGCTCAACTCCGGCAATGTGCCGCTATTTGATTTAGACGAAGGCGCATTTTCGGAAGCCAGCCGCGAAATTATCGAGTCTGGTGTTTGGTCGGCCACCTATTTAGACGGCCAACCCCGCTACGACAAACCGATTTTAACTTACTGGCTACAAGCCACCTCCGTTACCTTATTTGGCCTAAATGAATTTGCCCTGCGCCTGCATTCAATGGTTTTTGCCCTGCTGTGGGCGGTCGCCGTAGGCCTATTTTGCCGCCAATTTATTAACCGGCGCAGCGCTGCCGTTGCAGTGATGATATTCAGCTCCACCCTGCTCATTACCATGATCGGCCGCGCCGCCACTGCCGACGCCGTGTTAAATTGCTTTATTGCCCTAACCTTGTTTGATATTTATCGCTATCAACGCAGCGATCAGCGCCAGTACTTATGGCGCAGCTGGCTTTGGCTTAGCTTGGGCATGCTCACCAAGGGGCCAGTGGCGGCGGGTATTCCACTGCTGGTTAGCGGCATTTGGTTTTTTAGCCTTGGCGAACAACAGCGCTGGTTTAAAGCCATATTCAACCCCAAGGGCTGGGCCATATTATTAATGATCCTCAGTCCTTGGCTCTATTTTATTTGGCAGGAACAGGGCAGCGGCTTTTTCTACGGCTTTTTGGTAGACCATAATTTTAATCGCTTTACCGAAACCCGCGAGGGCCACGGCGGCCAGTGGTTCTATTACTTTGTACTGCTCCCCATTGGCCTGCTGCCCTACTCCGGCATCTTACTCACCCTCGCCACACGGCTCCGGCAATTGTGGTCGCGGCCATTTGAACGCCTATTGCTAATCTGGTTTGTAGTGGTGTTTGTACTGGTGTCGATGTCGCGCACCCAATTACCCCACTATGTTTTATACGGTGTTACTCCACTCATCATCCTATTCGCCAAATACCGTCAACTTATCCGCGGCCAATTCTGGCAGCTGATATTCCCAGCCAGTTTTATTGCCCTGCAAATTGGCCTGTATATTTACAGCCGCCAACTCCCCGATCCCAGTGCCAATGCGTATATGCAAGAAATGCTCGCCAATGCCAGCGCGGTGTTTAACACCCCATTTTTGTTGGCGATAATAGCCCTGAGCGCCGCGCTGCTATTTTTAAGTTTTTACCCCTGTTTAATGTGGAAAAAGCTTGTTGCCGCTGGGCTATTACAAATGCTATTTTGCTATTTCTTGCTGATTCCAGCCATTGGCCAACTGCAACAACAGCCCGTTAAAAATGCTGGCCTGCTAGCCCGCGACATTAATCCCGACTTTGTCGCCCACAAAATTAATATGCCCAGCTTTAGCGTTTACCATCGCGCAATTACCGAGCGCCGCGCCGCCAACCACGGCGACTATGTGTTTACCCGCAGCGACAAGCTGGCCGATTTACGCGCGCAATTTGGCCCCGAGCAAGTGCAGTTACTCTATCGCCAAGGCGGTATTGTGTTACTCAAAATAGGAGACGCAAAATGACCGGCATTGCGCCACACCTAGCCCGCCTAACGCGCATGACGTGGAGCGACATTTGCCAACTGCGGCCCATACCACGCCGGCACTCCAGACCCTCGCAACTGCGCCAATCGCGGTCGCTCTTATTTGCACTCTGTATTATTGCCTGCGCTGGCGCGCTTTTACTGTATGTTGTTGCGGGCTACCACGGCGCGTTTCTCAATATGAATTACGTTGGCGCGCAGCTGCCCGATGAACTGTGGATGAGCCTTACCGTATTAGGCGATACGCGGCTCGCCATCGCCCTATTATTATTTTATGTCTACCGTCACCCACAAATTCTGCCTGCCGCCTTACTCGCCGCCTTGCCCGTTACCCTCATTGTTCAATTCTTTAAACGCGGTATGCCAGTCCCCCGCCCCGCCAGCATTTTTGAGCCCGAGCAATATCATCATATGGGTGTGGTATTAAAAATGGGGAGTTTTCCCAGCGGCCACTCCGCCACGCTTGGACTACTAGCCGGATTTATCTGCCTAGTCTCAACCTCTAATACCCCGCGCTTTCTCGCGCTGGGCGTATTAATTATGGCCGCCCTAAGCCGAGTCATGGTTGGCGTGCACTGGCCCATCGACGTTCTCGTCGGCAGCAGTGTCGGCGTACTCGCCGCCCTCTGGAGTTACCGCCACGCTGTTCGCCACCGCCTATGCCAGCACCCCTTAAGCCAATGGGCGGGAATGGCCTTGGTGTTTTATGCCGCCATAAGCCTATTCGCCAACGATTGCGCCTACCCAGATGTGCACAGCGTAATTATGCTACTGAGTGGCGCAGCCCTAAGCTGCTACTTTGTGCAGCTAAGTGGTTTGTCTATGAAGGATTTAAAGCTGAGGCTGGCGAGTCAAACCCCGTAAAACGTCTGCGATAAATGAAGTGTATTGTTCCGAACTAAAGTTGAAAGGCCTGTATTGGCAAGAGGCTGCGACCCTATCGATCTCTAAGCATTTTTGCAATTAAGTGAGCAGCCTAGCGTCCTCCACCGAAATTCGAACGCCAGCGTTCATAGGGTATTGAAGGCAGTAAAAACATATACCTAGCTTATGCCATATTTTCGGTATCAGTGGTCAAGACGGTCTGTGCTATTGCCGGTCTATTATTCTAAGTTCAAACACAATAATACTGCCGATACCACGTCACAAACTTGGCCACGCCTTCTGCTATACCCACTGAGGGGCGGTAAGCTACTCGCTGTTGTAAGTCACTCACATCTGCCCAGGTATCGACTACATCGCCGCTTTGCATGGGCAGCAAGTTGCGCACGGCGCTGCGGCCCACGGCTTCTTCGAGCAGGGAGATAAAGCTGCCGATATGCACCGGCTCGCCGCGACCAATATTGTGCAGGCATTCGGGCGGCTTGCCATTGGGAATATGGTCTGTTACTGCCAGCACGCCACGCACAATGTCGTCTATAAAAGTGAAGTCGCGGGAGTGGTTGCCATAGTTGTATACGTCAATGGCTTCGCCGCTGAGTATTGCGCGCAAAAACTTAAAGGGCGCCATGTCTGGTCGCCCCCAAGGACCATAAACCGTGAAGAAACGCAGCCCTGTTACCGGCAGCCCGTAAAGCTGGGCATAGCTGCTGGCCATGAGCTCATTGGATTTTTTGGTGGCGGCGTAAAGACTCACGGGCTGGTCAACACGGTGTTTAATACTAAAGGGCATTTGGGTATTAGCGCCATATACACTCGACGACGACGCGTAGACCAAGTGTTGAATATGATGACGGCGGCAGGCTTCGAGAATATTCACAAAGCCAACCAGATTAGAATCCACATAGGCTTGGGGGTTTTCAATGGAGTAGCGCACCCCTGCCTGAGCAGCGAGGTGAATCACCCGCTCGGGGCGATGGTCCGCGAACAGCGTTTTTATAAAATCGGCATTTTCCAAACTGCCTATAAAATCCCGATAATTGGCCTTTGCCAATAAGGTGTCGCGGCGCGCCACTTTTAAGCCCACATCGTAATAGCTATTGTGATTATCTAGCCCAATCACCGTGTCGCCGCGATCTAGCAGGGCGTGAGCGACGCCGTGACCAATAAACCCCGATGTTCCGGTTACCAGTACTCTCATACTCAATCACTATTCCCATACGTCGTGCAATATTGCAGCCTGCTGTGGGGAACTAGCATAAAAAGTAAGTGTGACCGTATCGCTACCACCGCAGACTTTATTACCTGCGAGGGAATACCATGCGATTTACAGGGCAACTCGGCATGTTATAGAGTTGAGGCTGCAACATGCAGTGCAGAAAAAGCGTAAAATAGCGGCGATACTACACCAGCACCGGCGAGGTTGCCGCAGCTTGGGAATTTAAGGGATGACATCGACCATAATCAGTGTCAACATTACAATTTTGTTGGATTCAGAAACTGCGCAACATGGCTATTATTAATACCACTACCTACCACCATGGTAATCTCCGTCAAGAACTCATGGAGCTTGCCGAAAAGCACCTTATTAGTCACGGCATTGCCGAGCTGAGCCTGCGGGCACTAGCGCGAGAAATTGGTGTTTCGCAAACCGCGCCCTACCGCCACTTTAAAGAAAAAAATGCGCTGCTGGCCGCCTTGGCCACAGAAGGCTTTCGGCGCTTTTTTATGCTGTGCGAAGAGAGTGAAAAAGAACCGCGGGCAGATTTAAGCTTGCTGCTGTTTGGCTTGAGCTATGTAAAGTTCGCCAAGTTGCACACCGAAATGTTCCATTTAATGTTTGGCCCTGTATTGCAGCCCCGCAGCGACTATCCAGAGCTGTTTGCCGCTGGTCGCGAAGCTATTTACAAGGTGCGGGCAGGTGTTGAGCGCGGTTTTAAAACTGATGTTATTCGCCAGCTAGACGATGTTGCTTCAATGGCGCACACCGTGTGGGCCGCAGTTCACGGCGTGGCAACCCTGATGCTTGACCACGGCGACACCTACGGCTACCACCGCGACCTTGACCTGCAGGCAGAAAAATCGCTGCGCATGATGATCGCGAGTTTGTGTACCGACCCCACCGAAATCTCCAAGTTACCCCAAGCAAAACCGGCAGTTTAAGGCGGGCATTTACTGCCGCGCCAAAACTTGGAGCGGCGGCGTGCTTATCACCACTCGGCAATACAGCCAGCCGGTAATGGCCATGGTCATGGCGCCCAGCACTGGCACCACCATAAATACGCTGCCATGCCACACCGGCGCCATATCTAAAACCCAGCGCTGCACGCCATACAGGGCAATATTACTGCCCAGCGCCGCCAATAGCCCCGCCAAGAAGCCCACCGCTGCAAATTCCAGCAATAAACCATTGGCAATTAACTGCCGACTGGCGCCGAGCGCCCGCAGTATCGCGTTCTCTTGTAGGCGGCTATCGAGACTAGCTTGCACATTGGCCACACTCACCAATAAGGCGCAAACCACCACCAAAGCCAGTACCAGACCAATGGCCGCACTCACTTGCCCAACCACGGTATTCATTTGCGCGATAAGGGCATCAATCTCAATTAAGGTCATGGTTGGAAAGGCTCGCAACAAATCTGTTAGCAGCGGCTTTTCTGCGGCCGGCAAATAAAAGCTGGTGATATAGCTACCGGCGTAGTCCCGCAAACTGTCTGGCGGAAATATAAAATAAAAATTGGGCCGCATACTGCTCCAGTCTAAGCTGCGGATGCTGCTCACCACCGCCACTAGACTTTGGCCGCCAATATTAAAACTCAGCTCGCTACCTAGGCTGAGCTGCAACTGCTTGGCTAAATCTGCTTCCACCGACACCGGCACTCTCTCCGTCGCGACCAAGTCGGATGCTGTCCACCACGTACCAGCTTCAATGCGATTGTCGCTCGGCAATTCCGCCGCCCAGCTCAAATTGATTTCGCGGTTCACATTGCCCCGCTCGGCATCAATATCGGCAATATCCTTAATCGCGCGCTGGTCAATGTGCGTTAAGCGCCCCCTCACCATCGGATACAAACCTGCGTTACTAAGGCCGTGCTCTTGAAAAAAGCCCTCTAGCGGCGCTATTTCAGTGGGCTGAATATTGATTAAGAAGTGATTGGGCGCGCCCTCTGTAAGCTGCATTTGCCAATCGACTAATAAATTGGCGCGCAACAGGCCTAGGCTGGTCAAGGTCATCAAGGCCAGCGCAAAACTGGCCACCTGAAAGGCATTAGCAAAGCGGCGCCGATATATCGCCGCCAACGCCAAGCGCAGTGCGCCCCGTGACCGCCCCGCACTTAGGCGCCGAGCTTGGCTCACCAGCCACAGCACCAAAACCGTGGCGAGCAAGCCCAAGGCAATACTCGCCACCAACAGCGCTGCACTGAGCTGAATATTGCCGCTATACCACCACATCAAGCCGCCAATACCCGTTACCCCAATGAGCGCACTGGCCACCATGCCCTCGCTGCTGTCCTCGGTGTCGCGGCGTAACACCCGCAGCGGCGCCACCTTGCTCAAGCGCCACACCGGCGGCAGCGCAAACACCGCCGTACACAGCAGCGCCGTTATTGCGCCCACCAGCAGGGGGCGCCACACCGGCGGCGGAATATCGATGTCGATCAGGCCCTGCAAGCTGGCAAACAAGGCCCACTGCAAACCGTGACCAAGCAGCCCACCCAGCACAATCGCCGCTGCGCACAGCAGGGCGAGCTGAGCCAAATAATGATGCAAAATTTGCCGACGACGGGCGCCGAGGGTTTTCATTACTGCCACATTGTCGCTATTGCGCTGGCCGTAGCGCCGCGCGGCCAAGGCAATAGCCGCCCCCGCCAACGCCACGCCCAAGCTCGCCGCCAACAGTAAATAACCTTCGGCCCGTTTAAGCGTTGTGGCCATGGCCGGCTGGCCGTCGCGCACATCTTCCCAGCGCTGGCCAGCTTCTAGCAGCGGCGTTAGCCAATTTTCGTAATCAGCCAATTGCGCTTCGCTGCCGGCGAATAAATAGCGATAGCGCACCAAGCTGCCTGGCTGCACGACCTTGGTGGCCGCTAAATCGGCCAAATTAATCATCGCGCGCGGCGCCAGCATCTCATTCATATTGCCGCGATCTGGCTCGCTGATTAAAGCGCGACTCACCGTAAAGTCGGCCTCGCCCACACCAGCTTCGCCACCGGTCGTTAAATCCAACAGGGCTAGCAGCCGTGAATCTAACCACAGCTCACCGGCACTCGGGCCATGCTCCACCAATTGCGCATCACCAAAGGCCGCGTCACTCACACCAAGCTGGCCAATCAGCGGGTAGCCGTCGGAAACCGCCCGTATTGACGCTAACTGCATTTGCTCGCCGGCGTAAATCATAGAGCGAAAGCTCGCCACAGTTGCGGTTTTTAAGCCGCGCTGCTGGGCCTCAAGCAGCCAGCTATCTGGCACTGTGCGCGCGGTTTTCAGCACGCGGTCTGCCGCTAAAAAATGGTGGCTCTGCTGCTCCATGCCTCGGCTTAGGCGCTCAGAAAAACCGGCAATACCGGTGACGATGCTTACCGCCAAGGTCAGCGAAAATGCCAGCAGGCCCAATTCGCCCCCGCGCCACGCCCGGCGAATATTACGCAGTGCTAGCATCATCAGGCGCATGGCAGCTCGCCGGATTGCGCTGGGGAGCTTTGCTTCATTCCTGTATCCGCAGACTCGGCATTGCTCACTGCCTCGGTCAACACACCGTCGTGCATCACAAACTGGCGACCACAGCGCTGGGCAAGCGCCATTTCATGGGTTACCAAAACAAGGGTGGTGCGGGTTTCGCTGTTTAAGGCAAACAGCAGTTCAATAATACGCTGGCCGGTTTGCTCATCTAAATTGCCGGTGGGTTCGTCGGCAAACAAAATATCTGGCTCCACCGCAAACGCCCGCGCCAAGGCGACCCGCTGCTGCTCGCCGCCAGACAGCTGACGCGGGTAATGATGGCCGCGATCAGCCAAATCGACTTTTTCAAGAAAGACCCGCGCGGCAGTTTCCGGCGAGGCATGACCACTCAGCTCAAGCGGTAGCATCACGTTCTCTAGCGCCGTTAAGCCAGGTAATAGCTGGAACGACTGAAACACAAAGCCAACATGCTGCGCTCGCAACGCGGCGCGCTGATCCTCAGTCATTAAACTGATGTTTTGACCATGCAAATAAATATCGCCGCTAGTGGCGTTGTCTAGCCCCGCCAACAAACCCAGCAGGGTAGATTTACCCGCGCCAGACACCCCGATAATCGCCGCGCTCTCCCCCGCCTTGATTTCAAGGTTAATCCCTCGCAATATGGCAAGCTCTTGGGCACCGCTGGTGACTGTTTTACAGAGATTTTGAACTCGAATCATGTTGAAACCTGTGTTTTCATTTTATTCCCGCGCTATTCACCTTGGCCAATGGTCAACGTTGCTTAGAGTGTTACTCGCGTGCTTGATATTGACGTGCCTGCCACGCTTGGCTCAAGCCGATGCGGCCAAAGAAAATATACTGGTACTTGGCGACAGCATCAGCGCTGGCTACGGCTTTGACCCTACACTGGGCTGGGTGACGCTTCTCAGTAAACACGTCCCAGACACCTACCACGTGGTTAATGCCAGTGTCAGCGGCGAAACCAGTGCCGGCGGCCTAAACCGCCTACCCGCGCTATTAGCTGAGCACCAGCCAAGCATTGTCATCATCGAACTCGGTGGCAACGACGGCCTGCGCGGCTACCCCGTGATTAACTTACGTAAAAACCTGCAAGCCTTGATCAATTTAAGTATTGAGGCGGGCGCCCAGCCACTGTTGCTCGGCATGAAAATTCCACCAAACTACGGCAAGCGCTATACCCAAGCCTTTGCCGATAGTTATAAGCAAATCGCCAAAACCAACGATCTGCCTTGGGTAGACTTTTTCCTCGACAACATCGCCACCAACAGCAAGCTCATGCAAAGCGATGGCATACACCCCAATGCCGATGCCCAAGCCTTGATAGTACAGAAGGTACTGCCAGCACTAACACCCCTGCTGAATTAAGTTTTGGTAAGACAAGCCAGTTAAGGCGAGGAAAAGAAAACCCATGAGTGGCAAATTTGGCCAAGCAAGTCCGCCGCCGCCGGCATTTTTAGGGGCCGATGATAAGCTCGTGGTCTTCGATGGGGTCTGCAAATTCTGCCATTTTTGGAGCCGCTTTATTATTCGCTTCGACACCAGCCAACAGATCAAACTCACCACCGTGCAATCCCCTGCCGGCGCAGCCATACTTAAACACTACGCTTTAACAAACAGCCACATCGAATCTGTTTACTATATTGCCAACGGCCAGATCTTTGAAAAAAGCACCGCCGTACTGCAAATCATCAAGCAACTACCGTGGCCGTGGCGGCCACTGCTGATATTTATCATCATTCCCCGCCCCCTTAGAGATGCGCTGTATAGCCTTATTGCCCGCAATCGCTACCGATTGTTTGGCCGCTATGGGCAATGCCCGCTGCCGAACGCCGAACAGCAGGCAAGGTATTTTGTGTTGAAAACAGAAGAGTAATTGATTCAAAAATAGCAAGTACGACCACTTAAACACACAGAATATATTCTTTAATACTTTAATTGAGTGGCGCCAAACGCGAAGCTTTGCGGCCATTTTGAAGCCACGAAGCGGAAGCAAAATTGTTCGGCAACAGCGGATGGCCACAGAATAGCGCTGAGTTGTTTAGATTACTCGGGGAAGTCCCTCTATTAAAAATAGGTGTCTACTTTATGGGGTGAGCCTTCCAGCGGAAAATTCCAGTTCACAGCCTTGTTAAATTTATTATGAATTGATTGCATTCTGAGTCCAATAATCAGGATTCTCTAGCAGGTCACTAACTATCCTTTCATCGTCTAAGGCAATGACTTGAGGTGGTTTATGGAAATCATGCTTTGCATGTAATCCCTCAAATTCAAAATCTTCTTCGTCAGTTGGAATAAAACAGCCATCAAGGTATACATAGGTTTGGCCTAATTCCAGATGACTTGTCATATGCTGCATATGATCAATCCATTGAGTAATTTCGCTCTGATTAGGCTCTTTACCACTAAAACCAAGTAAGTCTTCACGGGCCAGCTCTTTCCAAGTTTTATTTACGTTGACCGCCTCTGCAAATGAAAAAGCCTTCCTACATTTTGAGCACGAAAATAACCAGCCACAACCACACCAAGGGCAGTCAAGCTGCCCAGCATCACCGACAAAGCTTTCTTCGCACTTACAGTGTGATATGAAATCATCATTTTTCTTAGCTAACCACAAGATACTCACAAACTCTCCCTGAAATTTAACGTCGCGTTCACCGGCTTGTCCGGTGCAACGCTTTGTTATAGCTTCCTATGATTGGAAACGCGCAAATAGTTCACCAAAGTTTTGTGGTAGAACTTCATCTACATTACTTCCATGACGCACGAAATATTTATTATCATATACCGAAGGTTTCGAATCAGATTCAATCTTCATGACTACAACATTTTTGTCAAAATACCTAATTGTTGTAATGTTTCTAGAAATATTATCTTTATCTCGATCACTTATAGGTTCGTTTTTAATCAATTGAACAATTTTTGTAAAATATTTATCGATGTCACCGTGAAACTTATCCGCCTCTGACTCGATACCAGTAATATGAAATGATGAGTATGAAATATAGTTTTTCCCATAAATTGCTTTATGCCTTTCAGCTGTAGACTTATTATCAGCTACACCGAGCAGGCAGTATCCTACAGAATTAGGAAACGTATTTGCCATTGATGTTAAGGTTTTTATAATCTTAGAGAATGTTTCTTTATCTAATTCAGCTTCAGTCTCGCTCAAAGCATGCATACCAACCTTAAAATCATAAAGTGCCTGCTCGGTTGATGATTGCATTAAAATATTTTCAAAACGCGTCACCCATTGATTTCTAGCAGGATCATTTGCATTAGACTTTTCAAAACACTTGCTTATCACACCATACAGAGCGTCCGACTGGGTTTGCTTTTCTTTGGCGGACCAATTTCCTCCACCTGCTGCTAACGATATAATTCTATCCCCTGCACCATCCAACAGCTCAATGAGCGCTGCCCTGTCTGCGACGACTTTCTCCTCTTCGACCAAAAGCTTATATAGTGCATAGAACACAATTTGAAAATACCTAGATATCTTTGCCTGTTGGTTTTCAAAAAGAAGGGAATTAAAAGTTTTACCAGAGTGACTGACAAGTTCCATTATTTCGTCAAATACAAACTGAATATTTGAGATAACAACATCTTCATTTACTTTTTGAATTTGGATCTCTATCGCATTAGATATAGACGTTTCTTCACTACCATCTGTGTTGAAGTTGTACAACTGATTTAGAATGTCAGAACTCGATCTCAACCCCTTATCTGCCGATACCCACGCAACGATATCAGCGATCACCTCTTCATCCTGAGACTGCCTCAACGCTTCTTTTGTGATGATATTATTTTTTACCCAAAAAATATCTTCAACAGATATCCCATAGTCTAAATTTCGATTTGTAATACTAATATTTTTCATCGAATTTAAATCTAAAATATCAGAAGCGCTAGAGTCTCCGCGAATATTGGATGCTAGCTTTCTTACAATAGAGGCAAATTTACTAACCGCCCCAGCTTGCCGTAATTCCTGCTTGGACAGGTGTCGCCCACCTGAATTCAGCCTTCTAAAAACCTCATCTATATGGCTTCCTCCAGATTCTTGATAAACAGAAAGTGGGATCTGATATCTGACAATTTCAGCACATTTTTTTCTATCTAAAATGTCATTTTTCTGTGTGATTTTTCCATTATCTTTTAAGAATTTTGTGTCCGCCATCGTATCTAGATCAAAATATTTCCCATGCAAATCAAATTCCTGATCAATGAATGACATGATTGCATTCATTCTTTGCATTCCGTCTATGATTTCTAACTTACGTCCAGCATCAGTTTTTACTTCTGCTAGCAGTACTAACGGAACAGGGTATCCATTTACTATTGAGTCGAGGAATGAGCGCTTTTCTTCAATTGTCCAAACAAGCTTACGCTGATATCTTCGATTCACTAGAAATGTTTCTTTCAGATAAGAGCCATATAAACTTTGAATACTTTCTCCCTTAATTGATAAATCAGCGGTGTCTGACATATTTACTTATCCTTCTAATTTAGAATTTATCTACGAAGCAGATTTCGGCTATAACAGTTTTGTTATAACGACCCACGCCTTATATCACTTCGGCCCCCTTATCAAAGGAGGGGCTAAAGTGGCGATTGAAAATTTAAAGGGATTCAGAAAGATGTCGGCAGTGTTAGTAACGCGTACTAGGCAAACGAAGACTACTTCCCTTTATTTCTGTTAAACATCCCTTTCCCCTGATCATATCCCGTTTTTTATAAATTTCAATGAGTTAAATAGCGAGCAGCGGTGTTAATGTGCATGACGCTACTGTTCACGCTTTACGATGGCGCAGAAGCGGGAGCCATCCGAGTGCGGTGTTTGTTGCAGCTGCCGTGGGTTTAGATTCTGAATCAAGTTCAGAATGACGGAGGCTTGCGTTCAAAATAATGGAGGCCATGTTCAGAATGATCGAGGCTTGCGTTCAAAATAATGGAGGCCGTGTTCAGAATGACGTCCATAGATGCGTTAACAACAACCAACAGCATGAATTTTTAATGTTTAAGCAAA
>NZ_JARGNU010000014.1 GCF_029212375.1 Zhongshania sp.
TTTTGTGGTGAGGAATTTTTACGTGAAAAACTTAATTTTTCTACAGCCTGGTTAGGCCCTTATGAATCGAAACTTTGAAATAGTTGACGGAATCTATCTTGTTCAAGAAAATTACGAACTTGATTTACATAATAATTTTGATTTCAAGAGTCTAGATTATTCTGTGGAGGAGCGTAAGCTCAAATTAAATTGGCAGCGCTCGAAGGGAGATTGGGTTGGAACTGACACGCCACAGAAAGTATCTGTCGAATTTGTAAATGTAAGTGAGTTTCGCTTTATGCCGCGAGATTCAGAAGTGCCTCATACCGAGGATGAGTGTCTAAATTCTTTCGGGTATTGGGTAGATGAAGATTGGGCAGGTGGCGTCATCATGGTTGAACCTAATCAAAAGGCAAAACCTCAATGGCTTACAGCAATAGATTTTATGTCTGGTGCAGTATTGGCTGTACAAGCGGATAGTGCTCATGCCAAAGTCTTGGCCTAACAATACGTGCCAGCTGACATTTTGGTCGGCGCTCCGTTTTGTGTATGGCTTCGCCATTTTACACAAAACTACACACCAACCAAAATGCAGCTGCACTCTGCGTTATTGGGAATCTAAATGAAGTTCGGTGTAATTACATTAGGCGGAACAAGGGCCATTTACAGCTTAAAGTGGTGCCTTAGAGCAAAACGAAGCGGGGTGATAGAAATCCAAAGGAGCGGGATGCGTTGTGAAGAAATCCGAAAATAAACAAGATTTTGAGGCGCGAGGAATCATGCGTTCTGCTAAATCAGAAAATCTACAGCCTCGTTACAACTCTAAGTGTTGCGTTTGATATCGCGGTAAAAATTTTCATGCGAACCAAGTACCATTAATTCGAGAGTCAGTGTGCCATCATTAAAACTGTATCCTAACAACGTAAGCTGCTTATTCATTTTAAATTTATGCACACGCAAAAAAGATAAGTCGCCCTTTTTCTGCTCACCAAGTCCTGGTTTCGCCATTAGTTCCTTAATGGCAGTATCCAGGTCTCTCTTTTGGTTGGGCTTAAGTTTCTTTACGGCTTTTTTGAAGCTCGGTGTTTGTAAAACACTAGTTGCCTTAGCCAAAATCGTAGGGCTCCAGTTTTCCGGCATCTTTTTCAGCTTGTGCAATGATTGCTTGCTTCACAAACTCATAGGGCAAATCGGGATTATCTTCCATCATTTCACCAATTTTAGCCCAATGCTCTATTTGCTTAGGTGGTGTTCGGTTCAGTGCTCTTGCCATAATAGTGGCTTTATCAATAAGGTCTTGGTCTAATCGTATGCTAGTGGTTGCCACGGTCATATCCTCTTGGGTTCAATTTCGCCCTGATTGTAGCAATATGCCACAAATGAGGCAAGTTGCAGCAAGCGGGTCAATGCAACTCCAAAACCTGCGGTTTTTCCGCGCATTACCCAAGCGTTAGGGCTGATCGTAGTGCCCGCCAATAGCTAAGATATAAATGGATTTATCATCGAAACGATATATCAATCGATCTTTCTGCGAGATTCGTTTTGACCAAAGGCCAGAGAGATTGTGCTTGAGTGATTCAGGCTTGCCGAGGCCAGATGAGGGATCATCAGATCTGAGTATTTCCTTGAGCGGTTCATGCCGGCTAACTACTTGTTCTACAACGCTTTTAAGGTTGTCGCTAAATTTGTTTACGCTGATTGTGTCCATACGGCCACCTTTATGTACGGAAATGCCGTACAACTATATGCCAAAAGTGCTAACAAGCCCGCGTACTGCGATAGCTTTTTCGTTGCGCCTTTGGCGCCACCGCAAAGCTGCGCGTGTTGGCGGCGCTATGAGTCAAAAGGAGTGAATCGCCTTCTTTGAGGTAATATGTAAAGCAATCATGGGAAATCGCGCAATATAACTAATAGCAAAGTGGTCAAGTTCAATCCGGCCGCAAAAAGCGCGGCCTGCGCGGGACCCACTAAGCTATAGCGGCCATTTTTAAACTGTGCAGTAATGAACTCGTCAAAGTGAGGGGCGAGGGTAATGTTGGTATTTCTAGCCATGACTAAAAAATAGTCTATGAAATTGGGATAGCTTTTTAAACTTGAGCACAAGTAGGCTGGACCTTTTCTCTGTCTTTAGAAAGGTTATTGTTTTAGATTTCCTTGCTCGCATCTGTGGGTAATTGGTCTGATGTGTATCGAAACACCCTCAATTCGAATAAGCCCGAAAATACTCAAGTAAAAAATCCAATAACAAGCGCAGTTTTTTAGAGCTGGCACTGCCGGGTGGGTATACGCCGTAAACGTCGATATTTGGCAGTGTGTAATCTTCTAATATGCGCACTAAACTGCTGGCGTGAATTTTTGGCTGGGCATCGTAGAGGGGGACGCGGCCAAGGCCGTGGCCGCCCTCTACAAACACGGTGCGTGCTGCGGCGTTGTTGGTGCTAATGGTGCCGTTAACTTTAATGCTGTAGTTTCGGCTGCCTTTGCGCAGCGCAATTTCGCCTGATGTGAGTTTGTATATTACCCAGTTGTGTTTGCTTAGGTCGGCGGGGCTAGTTGGCAGGCCGTGTTTGGCGAGGTAGGCGGGGGCTGCGCAAAGGCAGGTTTGTAGGCTGGTGAGTTTTATCGCTTGCAAGCCTGAGTCGGGCAGCGGGGCGCCGCGTACTGCTAGGTCAATGCCTTCTTGTAAGATATTGATGCGCTCGTCGCTGAGCATTACGTCGAGTTCAATTTTGGGGTGGAGCTTTTTAAAGTCGTTTAAGGCGGGGATCACTGCCTGCAAGCCCAAGTTGACGGGGCAGGTAATTTTAAGCAGGCCAATGGCTTCGCTTTTTAGGTTCTCGATCTGTTGATTTGCCGCCGAGGCCTGCTCAGCAATACTGCGGCACCGCTGGTAATACTGTTCGCCGGCTTCGGTTAGGGCGATTGATCGAGTGGAGCGGTTTAATAACTTAATGCCGAGTTGGGTTTCTAGCTTTTTTATGTGGTAGCTTACCACGGCGCGGGATAGGCCGATATGCTTGGCTGCTGCGCTAAAATTACCTTGCTCTACAACTTGAGCAAATATCACCATGCTTCTAAGCTGGTCAAAAGAAACGTCCATATGTGTTGTTCCGCGCTAGTCTTAAACCTGAATATTAGGCCGGTGTAATGTCGCTGATTGTATCAAAATTTGATCCAATGAAGTCATATTTATCTGCATTGTTTACATTAATGGCGGGGCGTACACTGTTTACCAGTATCGACATTGCGGTTTTTTCCTTGCAGTGCAGAGCCAGTAATCGGCGGGAAGGGTGTTTGGATAGTATTGGCGCTATACACCAATCTTGTTATGTCTTGTCTTGGCACAATCGTTATTTTAAGACCAATTTATTAATGGAGCTTTTATGTTGAATTTTAGTTTTTCGAATTCTACCCGCATTCATTTTGGCGAGGGGCAAACTCAAATTATCGCCAAAGAAATACCGGCTAATGCGCGAGTGTTACTGGCTTATGGCGGCGGCTCCATTAAAAGTAATGGTATTTACGATGAGGTGATTGCGGGCTTAGGCGAGCGCTTTGTAGTTGAGTTTTCTGGCATTGAACCCAATCCGAGCTACGACACGTTGATTAAGGCAGTTCCGCTGATTAAGGAGCACCAACTGGACTATATTCTGGCAGTGGGTGGTGGCTCGGTGGCCGATGGTTGCAAATTTATATCGGCAGCGGCGTTTTATGAGGGCGACGACCCTTGGGATATTATTGCCAAACGCGCAAAAATCACCCAAGCACTGCCTATTGGCGTGGTGCTCACCTTGCCAGCCACTGGTTCAGAAAGTAATGCCGGTTCGGTTGTTACTCGTCATGGCCATAAGGGCGCATTTTCGCACCCGCTATTACAGCCCCAATTTGCAGTGCTAGACCCAAAGGTTACGCTGTCGCTGTCTGATCGGCAGGTGGGTAATGGCGTGGTTGATGCCTTTGTTCACACTATGGAGCAGTATCTTACCTACGGCGTTAACGGCAAGGTGCAAGATCGCTTCTCTGAAGGTTTGCTACTAACTTTGATAGAAGATGGCCCTAAAGCGCTGGCGGCGGAGTCGAAACAAGATTTAGAGGTGCGGGCTAATATTATGTGGTCGGCGACGTTGGCTTTAAATGGTTTGATCGGCGCCGGTGTTCCCCAAGATTGGACCACCCATATGATTGGCCACGAGTTAACGGCTGCACATGGCATTGATCACGCGCGCACGTTGTCGATTGTGTTGCCAGCGGTAATGAAGGTGCGCCGCGAGGTGAAACGCGAGAAGTTGCTGCAATACGCTGAACGGGTTTGGCAGCTAAAAGACGGCGACGATGATTCGCGTATAGATCGCGCGATTGCGCTTACCGAGGCATTCTTTACAACGATGGGTGTTCCTACGCGTATGTCGCACGTTGATTTGAATAGCGCCCATATCGACAATTTAATCGCGAATCTCACTGAACATGGCATGGTGAAACTGGGCGAGCAGAGAGCGGTAACGCCAGAAATTAGTCGTCAAATATTAGAGACCGCACTGTAATAGCAATTAGATATTCACTTACACTATTTAATAAGGCGCTAATATGATTACTGTTCATCACTTGAATCAATCTCGCTCTAAGCGGGTGCTTTGGCTATTAGAAGAGCTAGCAATGCCCTACGAGATTATTCACCACCAGCGCAATCCGCAGACCAATCTTGCACCGGCCAGTTTGGCGGCGATTCACCCCTTGGCCAAATCGCCAGTGATTGTGGATGGCGAGCGGACCTTGTGTGAGTCTGGCGCGGTAATGGAATACCTGCTCGACCAAGATCCAAAACAGCGGTTGCGGCCAGCCAAAACCAGTGCCGATTATTATGTCTACTTGGAATGGCTGCACTTTGCCGAGGGCTCGCTGGCGATGCCTGTCATAATCAATATGATTATGCAGCGCGAAGAGCGGGCTGGGGATAAAGCTTTGGATGGCTATATAGCCAAAGAGATTGCGGTAGATTTTGCTTATATTGAGGCGACTTTAGCTGGACGGGACTACTTTGCCGGCGCTGAATTTAGCGCTGCCGATATTATGATGACCATGATATTGGAAATTGCTAATCGCGATGGTTTGGTCAAAGACAAGCCGCATACCTTGGCTTATTTAAGCAAGGTGCAATCTCGCCCCGCCTATCAAAAGGCTGCTAGCCTAGGCTAAGCGTGATGCGCCTGATTTAAGTGTATCAGGCGCATGGCCTCGTTCTACAGTTTAGAAATCTTAATCAAACCAGTGCCGAGTTCGGTTAGCAAAAGCGACCAAGCTTAGCATTACTGGTACTTCTACCAAAACGCCAACCACCGTGGCCAAGGCCGCTCCGGATTGTAAGCCAAATAGCGATATGGCAACTGCCACTGCTAACTCAAAAAAGTTTGAGGTGCCGATCATACAGGCTGGCGCGGCCACATTATGAGGAAGCTTCATGGCTTTAGCGGCGCCATAGGCAATCGCGAAAATGCCGTAGGTTTGCAATAACAGTGGAATTGCAATTAGCACAATAGCCAGTGGGCTGGCGATGATGGTTTGTGCTTGAAAGCCAAATAGCAGCACCACCGTTGCCAGTAAGCCCGCGATAGAAACGGGTTTTAAGGTTTGAATAAACTGATTTAAGCGCAGGTGGTTGTCGGCGGAGTCGAGTAACTTACGGGTAACAATACCCGCGACAAGCGGCACCACAACATATAACAGCACTGAAAACAGCAGGGTGGCCCAGGGCACCGTTACATCGTTTACGCCCAATAAAAATGCTGCAATGGGGGCAAAGGCAAAAATCATAATAAGGTCGTTTACCGACACTTGCACCAAGGTGTAATTTGCGTCGCCTTTAACAAGGTGGCTCCACACAAACACCATGGCCGTGCAGGGCGCAACACCGAGCAAGATCATACCGGCAATGTATTCGCTGGCGGTTTGCGGGTCGACCAGGTCGACAAACACCACGCGGAAAAACAACCACCCCAGCGCGGCCATGCTAAAAGGCTTTATTAACCAGTTAATCACCAAGGTTAGCGCCAAGCCCTTGGGCTTTTTGCCCACGTCTTTAATTGACGAAAAATCCACTTGAATCATCATTGGGTAAATCATGACCCAAATGAATAAGGCGACCGGAATATTGACATGGGCGTATTCCAGGGCGGCAAACCACTGAAATACCTCGGGTAAAAAATTGCCTAAGCTCACGCCGGCGAGAATACAAAGCCCAACCCACACCGATAAATAGCGCTCAAAAACTCCCATGATTAAATCTCCTCAGCCAACTGTTGCAAGGTAGTTTGTAATTGGGCGCCGCTCATTGCGGCAATATCTAAACTTAGCAAGCCGCGAACGCGGATTTCGATGGTGTCCATTACCGAATTAAATGCCGATTGAATCTCGGCCTCGCTGCCCTCCAATTTAGTCGGGTCTGGCAAACCCCAATGCACTTTAGCGGTATTGCCAAACCACACTGGGCAGGCTTCGTTGGCGGCGCTGTCGCACACGGTTATTACCACATCGGGTTTAATGGCTTCAAAATCATCCCAAGACTGGCTTTGTAGTCCGTCAATTGAAATGCCGCGCTGTTGCAGGTATTTCAGTGACAGCGGGTGAACCTCGCCAGCAGGCTGACTGCCTGCACTGTAAGCCGTAATGCGGCCATCCGCTAAATGATTGGTAATGGCTTCGCTTAAAATGCTGCGGCAGCGATTGTGGGTGCAGATGAACAGAATTTTCATAAGGAAACCTCTATTAAATTAAACGGTGGATTAGCAGCAAGAAGGGCGGTCGGGCATGTTTTTTAGCTTAAGCGCAAGCGTGCTGAGGGTGTCTTGATGTGCAGCGCAAGCTTGCTTAAGCAGCGCCATGGCCCAGTCGGGTGCGGCGGGGCTAATTTTATAAAAAACCCACTGGCCGCGGCGTTCATCCGCCAATAGGCCGCAGTTGCGCAGCTGGGCTAAATGCCGAGAAATTTTGGGCTGGCTGTCGTCCATCGCCACCATTAACTCGCAAACGCAGAGTTCACCTTCTTGGTGTATCAATAAGGTGGCGTTGAGGCGGGTCTCGTCAGACAGGCATTTAAAAAACTGCGCTAAATTGAACAAGTTCGTTTCTCCGTATCCGTTGAGGCGCTCGCCTTAGTGATACATCTTAATATATGGATATGCGTATATTGTAAAACGCTATGTCTAGTTTTGATATAGGTGTTGGTGATTTTAGGCGAAACTGTGTTGGAAATTATCGTTGCGGTAAGAAGGGCGGCGCTAGGTATTGGGTCGCCTTTACATCTGCGGTTTAAGCCCGAAGCACAGCTTAAAGCTAAAGGCGTTTTCGATAGGCGCCTTATGTATTTAAATGGCCGGCCTTAACATAAATGAGCGCACCGTCGTCTTTTGTGAATGGCGTGTGCTGGCTCAGATGAGGGCTACGCAACCACGAACCTTTTGGGTAGCTACCGTGCTCATCGTGAAACGTGCCCTCTAAAACAAAGATCTCTTCGCCACCCCAGTGTTGATGCGTGTTGAACTGGGTATTTGGCGCCCACTTTACTAATGCAACGTGTTCGCCTTCAAATTCGTGCAGCGACATAACGCTTAACCCGTCGACTAGGCCTTGTCGCCAAGGCTCAGCATTGGTATCGATGACTTTTTGCGCAGCGTCGGCTTCGCTAAATTGGTGGAGCTTGACGAAAATGGTCGCACCTTCTTTACCAATTTTAGGTGTGTGTGAGCTGCCAATGGGGTTTCGCACATAGCTGCCGGGGGGATAGTTCTGATGCTCATCTGCAAAAACACCGTCCAAGACCAAAAACTCCTCACCACCAGAATGAAGGTGGCTTGAGAACTCACTATATGGCGCATATCGAACAATTGATGTCGCCCTTGCAACTTCGTCGCCAATTCTATCCAGCATCATGCGCTCGACACCCGGCATAGGAGAGTCAACCCAGTGATAGTCTGCTGGGCGAATAACAATGCGCTGCTCAAAGTCGGCATTAAGAAGAGTTGTCATAGGGGCCTCTCAGTGAAATTGACGTTTTTACAGGTCTAGGATAATGCAATCGGTAAAAGTTGCTTGCTGTAAGAATGGCAAGCTTGAGGGTCCGTGACTTTGCACGGCTCTTGAGAATGAAACCACTAATGTAGAAGCAAGCTAGTTTGCAATGTTGTATCCCCTATAAAATTAGAGGGTTAGCACGCTTAGTTGTGGTTGAATTCCTAGTTTTCTATTTCTTTGTAAAATCACCAAATAGCGTATTTATGATCTTTTACTGGGTTGCTATTTGCAAGTTATGCGTGGCATTTGAAAATGATCCTCAATGCTCGGTCATTTTCTCTCGGCCTTGCAGCTTTTGAGTGCACAGATTGCCAGCTTAGGAATACGGAATTAGACGAACAGTGCGCAAGGCTCTAGCATCATTATAGCGGGCCTACAATGGCCGCATATATCAAGGCAGCTCATTACGGACGCCGCCTAGGCGGGCAAACAGCAAGAGCCAAGGTCAGTATATTCGCGTATTTCGTTTTTCTGGTCGGATGTGTAACTTGGTGAAGGCAAGTCTTCCGAACTTTACCTGCGGCGGCTTTCCTTCACCCAAACCCTGCCTCCTAGGTATACGGTGCTGAACACGGGAGTTTAGGAGCATGCTGGCGGTTAGCTTGTACTCGAATATTGGCGCTATCGAGGTGCTCGCGCTCACTTTTGTATGTGCTGGCGCGCGTAATTTACATTGCAATCTCCGACGAGACGCAGTTCGCCCGTGATGAACGCCAACTCCGTGACGCATACCGGCTTGAGCTCTTGTAGTGGCGAATTTCTCGACGCCAAGCTTGAGTCTTGTTTCCGAAGCTCGGTGCAAGCGCAGCATATTCGGCAGTTGCGAATTGCCTTGTTTGTGACGGCCGGCTTGTTCCTAGTGATGGGCTTGTTCGACTATCTGCTGCTGGGGCTTAGCGAGACCTTCCTTCGCCTTGTGGTGATCCGCGGCGTCGTGGCCTTGGCTTTTCTGGTTCTGGCGGTCGCCCTAGCGCGCCGCCCGCAGTTGCTCGCCAGCGATATACCGCTTAATGCTGCCTGCCTTTTACTGATTACGAGCCTTATACTTATTGTTCCTTTGCGTACCGAGATTATTGGGGCGCAGCTGACCCCCGCAGTGGCCGCGACCCTTGCTCTTTACCTCTTTATCCCCAATCGAATTCCTTGGGCGTTTGCATGCTGTGTGTACCTTAGTGCCGGCGTTTTGTTGGCTTTCTACTCGACTGGACTTGTCGAGCTGCAAGGTATGGTGGGCGCGACCTTGGCACTTTTGTTGGCGAATGTTATCGGGCTATTGGCGTCCTTGCGTCTGAATCGTTTACAGCGGGAGCAGTTTACCTCCCTGCTCGCCGAGCGCGAGACTAATCAGCGCCTGCAGTTAGAGATCAAGGAGCGGCAGCGCCTAGAAGAAGAACTGCGCTATCTGGCGCAAACAGATGGCCTGACGGGGCTGAATAACCGCCGTTGGTTTTTTGAACTGGCAGAACGAGAGTTAAAGCGCAGTCGACGCGACGGCACCCAACTTGGCTTTTGCATGATTGACCTCGATAAGTTTAAAGCCATCAACGACAAGATGGGGCACACCGCGGGCGATAAAATACTGGCCACCGTGGCAGCGCTGTGTCGTGAAGAGTTGCGGGATACAGACATTATAGGCCGTTATGGCGGGGAGGAATTTGTGATCGCCCTGCCAGAGTCCGGCCCGGCCGACACCTATAAAGTCGTCGAGCGCTTGCGAGCGCGCATTGAGCAGTACCAATTCCCGAAAGAGTTCGTCGATCGGAATCTGACGGTTACGGTGGGTATGGCGCAGGTGGCGCCGGGCGAAACAACCCTAGCACCCGTCTTGGCCCGTGCCGACCAAGCGCTGTATGTGGGTAAGCGCCGCGGGCGCAACATCGTCATTGTCGACGCACACTGCTCAAAAGAAGCTGTGTTGAATTAGCTCTACATCACATTCCCCCAAACCCAATCGCCGCTGCACGCTCATCCTCTAAGACAAAGCGATGCCTGTTCCCTTTTTCTATACTGTTATTTCTCGGCATTACAAAACTCTTGGCTCTAACGAGGTATATCTGGTTGTGCGTTGCTACGCCGTCGGGTAGTCGAGGGTCTCTAATCTCCAGCCCTCGGCAAACATTTTCAAGCGTCCGCTTTTTAGCCGCTAAGGAAATATAGTCTTAAACACGTAATGCATTTGGCTCTAGCCTAGCGTCACAAAAGTGGACATAAAATCAAAGCTAGTTTGATTTGTGGCTAGGTATTAGTATGATATTGTCATACCTTTCGAACTGGCTTGGGATCTACCATGAGTATGCATCGGAAAACAATCACACTAACGGAACAACAAGAAAACTGGGTGAAGTGTCAGATTGATGGTGGGCATTTCGGCAACGACAGTGAATACATCCGCCACCTTATCAGGCAGGATCAGTATTCCCAAGAGCGCCTTTTAGAACTTAGGCAGGCGCTCAAGAAGGGTGAGGCGAGTGGTAAATCGCGTCCGCTAGATGTGTCTGCTGTTAAAAGGGCTGGACGTAAGCTTATTAAGGCTGCTGAGTAGTGTTTGGCCTTGAAATAACGCCTGAGGCGGAATCCGATCTCGTCGATATATGGGTCTACACTTGTAACGAGTGGGGTGTTGATCGGGCGGATAAGTACTTGGATCATTTGGAGCATGGCATCGATCAACTGATCGATCATCCTGAACTGGGAGTCGATTATAGTCACGTACTCCTCGGTTATCGCCAGCTTCACCAAGAGCACCACTTGGTACTTTATCGACTAGAAAAACACTACATTCTTATCGTTCGGGTGCTGCATGAGAACATGGACGCACCTCGTCGACTAGCGGAGTAGATATTAAGGGGCGTCTGCTTTTTTACCAATAGCAGAATATCTAGTCGCAATTTATATTGTAGGCTTTAGTTGAGGGCTGTAAGGGTGGGCGTGACCCAAAAGTGATAATGGCTCGTAAGGGTTAGGCTTTTATAGATTGCTTCAGTTATCCTGTGTACCCACGTATCGCGGCCTACTTTGCAGATACAGCGTCAGAATCCAAGAAATCGATCATTTTCGGATGAAAACTTCCGTTCTTATGCGCAATTGCGAATAAGACCTCCATTCTCAAAAGCAATGCAATTCACTACCTTGGCATCTTACGTTAGCGGATTATTTAGTTAAGCGCCTATTAGTTAGGCACCTATTGATTAGGTGCTTAAGTATTTGCTATGCTGCCGCAATGAAAAATACCAATGCGCTTAACTCCGCAACCTATATTCTGGCTGAATCTTCTAGGCTTGTTCGCGAAGATTTTCGTCGTCGTGCCCAGCATATGAGCCTCACGCAACCCCAGTGGCGAACCTTGTTGATTTTGTCGCGAGCGCCGGGAATTAATCAGGCCTGTTTGGCGAGCCATTTAGAGGTTAGCCCCGTTACGGTTACCCAAAGTGTTGACCGTTTAGTAAAGGCGGGATTGGTGCTGCGCGAGCGGCCAGAAAATGATCGGCGGTCTTTAAACTTGTTTTTAACTGACAGCGCTCAGCCTTTATTGGCGGAGCTCAATATTATTGCGGAGCAAACGCGTGAGGCGGCTTTGGCGGGCTTTAATGCCGCCGAACGCAAGCAGTTAGAGCTGATGTTATTGCGTGTAAAACAAAATTTAAGTGATTCGGCCGCGGCAATGGATGCTGCGCTGCAGGCCGTTTCGGAGGAAAAACTAGCATGAGTAATCAGCATAATATTGATGTCAGCGCTGCAAGTAACGCTGAGCACGAGGCTAAAGCCATACAGCGCACGCGTTTGCGTCGGCGATTATTTCTGCTGGTTCCTGCCGTGGTGGTTTGCTTGGGCGCGTATATATTTGTTGTTGGCGGCCGCTATATCAGTACTGAAAATGCGTATATCAAAGCCGATGTGGTTAATGTTGGCGCTGAGATTAGCGGTAATATTGCGCTTATTCAGGTTAAAGAAAACCAGGTTGTTAAAGCCGGCGATGTTCTGCTGCAGATCAATTCGCAAGTTTTTGAGGCAGAGCTACACGATGCCCAAGCAGAGTTAGAGCAGGCCTATATGGAGATAGCGTCGTTGAAGGCGACCTATGTACAAAAACAAGCGGCGCTTGCTGCCGCCCAAGACGATCTTGATTTTGCCATTAAACAACAGCGTCGCATTGAAGATTTACACAATAAGGGCGTTGCTTCTGGGGTGTCCTTAGATCAGGTGCAGCGCGACCTAAGCGTTGCCCGTAATACCGTAAATAAGCTAGAGAGCGAGCGTGCAGAAACCTTGGCTAAGCTCGGTGGTCGGTTTGACATTGACCAGCAGCGCCATCCCGAAGTGTTGGCAGCCGCGGCGAAAGTAGAAAAGGCGCAGCTCAATCTTGAACACTGTATTTTACGTGCGCCTATTGATGGCGTGGTCTCTAAGGTGCCCCAGCGGGGCCAATACGCGATGCCAGGGCTGCCTATTATTAGTGTGGTTGCCAATACCAATACGTGGATAGAGGCTAATTTTAAAGAAGATCAGTTGGCGAAGCTGGCCCCAGGCTCAGAAGTTGAAGTGGAAATAGATGCTTATCCCAATGAGCGCTGGACGGCGACCGTGCACAGTATTTCACCGGCAACTGGCGCGGAGTTTGCCTTGCTGCCGCCGCAAAATGCTACGGGTAATTGGGTGAAAATTGTACAGCGCCTGCCGGTAAGGCTCACCATTCATCATCACGAAAATGAATCGGTGCTGCGGGCCGGCTTGAGCGCCAATGTTCATGTTGATACCGGCGTGCCACCGCGTTTGCAGAAGTTGCTCAGTATGTTGGGAGCGAAACAATCTGTTGCTCATCCGAAAACCGACGCAGCAGTCGTCGCTAGCCATTTGTGAGTTCTTTGGCTAGCAGCAGCGCAATGGGGCGGGGCGCAATTCGCTCCACGGCCTTGATTGCCTTTGGCACCCTTACTGCTACGATGATGCAGGCATTGGATACCACCATTGCCAATGTGGCGCTGCCGCATATGCAGGGCAGTTTGTCGGCGTCGCAAGAACAAGTGGCGTGGGTGCTAACCTCGTATATTGTTGCCGCAGCTATTGCCACAACCCCAACGGGTTATCTTGCTAATCGCTACGGCGTAAAGCCGGTATTTTTGGTCGCGATTGCCGGTTTTACGATAGCGTCTATGCTGTGCGGTATTGCATCAAGCCTGAGCGAAATTGTATTTTTTAGGCTGCTGCAAGGCATGTTTGGCGCGGCATTGGTGCCCTTGTCGCAAACCACATTGTTAGATACCTACCCACCAGAAAAGCAGGGTTCGGCAATGGCCGCTTGGGGCATGGGGGTTATGATTGGGCCAATTATAGGCCCTGCACTAGGCGGTTGGTTAACCGAAAACTACAGCTGGCGCTGGGTGTTTTACATAAATTTACCTATTGGTGTGGCGGCATTTTGGGCTTTAAAAACCGCGTTACCAGACACCAAGGTACGCAACAATAACCCAATGGATTTTACCGGCTTTGCCTTTCTCAGTATTGCTATTGCGTCGCTGCAATTAATGCTAGATCGCGGCCAGAGTTTAGATTGGTTTCAGTCTAAAGAAATTATGCTGGAGTGCTTCTTAGCCATAACCGCTTTTTATCTGTTTATTAGCCATACCCTGACCACCGATAAGCCCTTTATTTCGCCAGAGCTGTTTAAGGACCGCAATCTGGTGGGTGGCCTGATTCTTATTGCCATGTTGGGCATTGTGTTGTTCTCTACCTTTGCGCTGTTACCGCCATTTTTACAGAATTTGCAGGGTTATTCGGTGGTGACCGCCGGTATGATTATGGCTCCTCGTGGTGTGGGCACCATGATTGCCATGCAAATCTCGGGGCGCATTATTAACCGTATGGATACTCGTATTCCGATTTTAATCGGTATGTTACTACTTGCTTATTCCTTGCATTGGATGTCGACGTTTAGCCCCGACGTTGGCCTAATCGACATTGTATTAAGTGGGGTTATTCAAGGCATGGGGCTTGGTTTTATTTTTGTGCCCTTGTCGGCGGCAACGTTTTCAAGCTTGGCGCCCCAATATCGCGGCGATGGCACGGCCTTATATAGCTTGTTAAGGAACGTTGGCAGCAGTGCCGGTATTGCGCTGGCGTTTGCCTACCAAGACTACGGTACCAAGATGGCGCATTCCGTTTTGGTTGAAAATATAAACCCGTATAACCCCGCGGTGATCGAGTATCTCAATTCGTCTACCGGCTTATTGGGCATTAGCAGCCTTATGCAAATAGAAGGTGAAATACAGCGCCAAGCGGCGGTGATTGGCATGCTGGGTAATTTCCATTACATGGCTTACGGGGTGCTGTTTGCGATTCCGTTTTTGCTATTGCTACGTCCAGGAAAAGCCGATGATAGCCTAGAATCTGCGGTGATGGATTAGCGCTTTTACAGTGAAATAAGCCTTAAAATGGCCACCATACGCTGGGTATTTTGCCTTGCTTTAGCAAGGACGCCACATCCATCCCCACAGCCACGCCAGCGTGAACAAAGAATCCACCCCAAATTGACGCCGAGCGCAGGGCTAAGATACCAAGAAATAAACCAAATAATATGGCGCCTGCCGCCTCTGGCCACAGCTTTGGAAAGTGAATCATGAGGTAGGGAATACACATAATCCATACAGCGTTGGCGCCAACGGCGGGGCGCAAAGCCTGTAAGAAAAAGCCCCTAAAGAAAAACTCCAGGCAAATAAACTGGGTAAGATAGAGTAATTCCCAGGCGATAAAATCAAACCAGCTGCGTCCGGCCATGCGATAAAACGGGTAGTGCGCTACAAAGTCGCGGCTACTTGCGGCAATTACAATAAAAACCAAAATGGGCGAGAGCAGTAGTGCGTAGCCACGCCAGTGCTGAGTGGTGGCGTTCCAGCGCCAACCCATGTGGGCGATTGGCGTGCGAATAAATTTCTTAATGACGAGCGCGGGCAGCACCACGTAACCAACAATATGCCAAGTCGTCCACCACACATAGATAATCAAGTCGGCGAAGCCGGTTTGTCGCAGGGCTTGGTAGAAGTAATGATTAGGCTTGCCCATAGCCTCACTTATTAATTGTAGTAAGCCAAGTAAGACCGACGAGTATTTGAGGTAGTGAATGAGTAGCAGGCACACGGCGACGCAGGATAAAACGGTAAATACACGGCGCAGGGCTTGAGAGCGATTTAGGCTGTAGCTGGGCGCATGTGCGTCGATGTCATCTAGCGTGATTAGAATTTGCTTGGGGTGAACTGTTTTGACGAGATGGGCCGCGCCACTTCTGATACGATTTATCATTGATTCTCTCTCGGCGCGCCTAGCCGCCCAAATGAAGAATAAAACGAGACGACTATGTTAAATCCCGTATTTTACCTTAAGCACCAAATAGAAACTGGCAGTGTATGCTGACATTCAGCCGCGGCGTCGCCAACTTAGTCTATGGCCTACTGAGCTTTGCGATAAGCCTGATTTTAGCGTGGCATTTACTCTTAGCCGCTAACTTCTTTTATGGATTTTGGCATGATCATATTGGGATTGCCGAAAATATTGCCGAAGTTGGCCCCAAGAACATTTACCGCAGTGGTTTTGCCGACACCAGCCGCGCAGAGCGCATCGATTTATTTGGCCAAATCTGTGAGGCGATAACCCATCAGGGCAAAGGCCTTGGCGATATAGGCTATAACACTGCTAACGGCAGCGTCACGCCGTTACTTCACCAAGCCGAGATTATTCATTTACAAGATGTAGCCAATTTGATTAGCACCTTGCAGCAGGGGCAGCCGATTGTGCTCGCGCTATGGTTGCTGGTATTGGGCGTGTTTTACGTAAAATCGCGGCGGCTACCCAGTTATAAGCAGCTCCTCGCTTTAAATGCGATTTGGCTGGTCGGCGTTGGCATCCTGATATTTGCAGTGGGCTGGGTAGATGTATTTTACAAATTGCACATCTTAATTTTCCCAGAGGGTCATCAATGGTTTTTTTATTATCAGGAATCCCTGATGTCGACCATGATGAAGGCCCCAGATTTATTTTTGTATATCGGCGTAAGCCTAGTGCTTGTGGCGGTTGGTGTTTTTGCTGGCTTGCACAGCGGCGTAGGGCTGATGCTCCGCAGGTATAAACGGCAGATCTAATTAAGCGTAGGTGGGCGTCGTTTTGAGTGTGACCGCAGGGCTTGGGTCGCGCCAAGCTAAGGTTAAGGTTTGCTGCTAAAAAATGTCGAAATATTAGCGGCCCTACAACGGTGTTGTGCAGTTTGGTTTGAATGACAAGGTTCGGCCAGCTGCAAGCGTAAATGAGTCAATAACTACTGGAGATTACGATATGAACCAAGGCCCCTTAGTATTGAGTGTTAACCGTTACATTGCCGCGTCGCCGGCGATAGTCTGGCAAATAATGACCGAGCGCCTAAGCGAGTGGTGGTGCCCAAAACCCTGGCAAACCGAGATTATTGAGTTGGACTGGCGAGCAGGGGGGCGCACGGCGATGATTATGCGCGGGCCAGACGGTGAAACCAGTCCAATAGAAGGCGTGGTGCTGGAATTTACGCCAGGCCAGCGCTTTGTATTTACCGATGCCTTTACTGCCCAGTGGCAGCCCCAAGAAGCGTTTATGATTGGGGTGTTTGAAATTGCCGCCGAGGGTTCGGGGTGTCGCTATACCGCCAGTGCTCGGCATTGGACAGAAGCCGCTATGCAACGGCATAAGGACATGGGCTTTGAGGAAGGTTGGCATGCTGTAGCCGCCCAGCTCGCCGCGCTAGCGGAAGCGTAGGGGGGCAGGGTGAAGGTAGCGGCGCTGGATTAGCGCCGCAGTCTTGGCTTACGCGGCCTGTTTGAGGGCAGTAACCAGCGGCGTGTTGGGTACGGATGCTTGTCTTTTACCTTTTAGGGCATAGCAATTGAGGCCCGCCATGTGAATTTTGCGCAAATAGGTTTCCCAATTAATCGCGCGGGCGTCCACGGGGAACAAGGCTTCGTCTGCGGGGCCCATACGCTTGGCAAGGTCGATTAGCTTGTTGTTGTGAAAGATATATTCTGGCTCGGTGTAAAAAGAAAATATGGTTGACAGCGCGATGGCCGCATCCAGATTACGCCGAGCTTTTAGGCCGCGCTTCCAGCCAACTTTAGCTAAGGTTTGACTGGCAACAAGTAATACGAAGCGCATGCAAAGGGTAATGGCATTGAATAGCCGTTTATCTACCGCAATAAAAGGTTTGCGCGGTTGCCGCATAAAAAGTTTGTCGTAGCTGGCGTGGTTTTCTTTGGCCTCGGCCATAAGGTGATCGATAAACGTGCCGAGGTTTAGGGGATTGGCTGAACCACTGCAACACTGGTAAACATGATGATTTCCCGGCGTTTTAAACTGTTCTGCCAGCGCGAGTAAAAGGCTGTTGGCGACGAGGTCGGCGGGGATAATGTCGATAATGCCGCTGCGTTTGCCTGGAAAAAAAGTCACTTTCTCCCTCGCGTAGGCAAGTAAAATAGCATCGGCCACTTTCACGCCCTCAATCCAGCCTGGCGAGGGTTCGCGCAGGGTACTTTCCACAATTGATGGCCGCAATAGGGTTAGCGAGTAGCCGCGCAGCGATTTTAATAAAAGTTGTTCACCAAGCCATTTGGTAAACGTGTAGGTGTCGTTCCAGCCGCAGGCATTGGCTTCGCGAATGCCAAGATCAATCAGCTGTGTTTTAAGCTCCTTGCCTTGGTATTGCTTATATAATTCTGCAATTTTAAGCTCTAGCTCTTCAATTAAATTGCCAACCTCAAAGTAGCCCGCTTTATGGCGTGGGATGTCGCCGCGCGCTGGTGTTACGATAGTTTCGTGGATATGGCCTTTATTGAAACCATTTACATAGCAGGTCGACACCTGAATAACGGGGATGTTGCCAGCCATATCCGACAGCTCAACAATATTGCGCAAGCTGTGAGTGTTAATGGCGAGGGCGCGGTCGAGCTCTTCGCGGAAATTAACGCTGGCAGCGCAGTTGACCACGGCGTCTAATTTGTCGGCAAGGGCGCGAAACTCTTGGCGCGGCAGGCCAAACTGGCGCTCGCTGATTTCACCGGTAATACAGTGAATGCGATTATTACAAAAGTCGTTAAAGTAGTCTGCTGAGTTTAATTTGAGGTTCTCAAATACCGATGACGTGGCAATCTCATTGGCAAAGCGGCTGCCGGCATTGGCGTGCTTTTTACTGCCCCGAATCACCAAATACACGCCACCAATATCTGGCACTGTGCGCATGATTTTTTCGAGCATCACCTTGCCAACAAAACCGGTGGTGCCAGTAATTAAAATGTGCTTTCCCTTGAGGAGTTGCAATGTTTGGGAGACGCCTTTACTTGTTGTCATGGATGCTTACCTCGTTGGAGCGGGTGTACTGAACTTTTCGCTGTAACTGCAACTAGTGGCAGCCGATGTCAAATCCATACTAGCCTTAAACCTTGACCTAAATATGACACCGCTGAGCTTTCCTTGGGGAATGCATCAAGTGCGCCAAGTTCAAACCTAGCAATATTGACGTGATTTTAGGTTGGTGACGGCCTTTGGTATTAGGAATTTTTGAAATAAGCAATGTTTAACTGCCTGCAAAAATAAAACACCCAATTATGCTAATTTGCATTTGCACCACGGTTACGCGAAAGAGCTATTTCGGTGCGCCTAAATGAGAAAAGTTTAACTGTGCAAAGTTCCGTTTGAATTTTTTACAACTAAAATCTCGTTAAGCCGTGATTAAGTTAGCAGCGAACATACTGCAGCCATACCTAATCAGGAGCACTGCCATGAAATTACTCTCTGCCCTTACGCTAGCGTCTATTGTTGTTATTCCAAATTTAGGACTTGCCGAGCACCGCGGACGCAGCCCTTATCAAAGCGGACCAAGTATGTATATTTTTGGTGGTGCCAGTGCGGTGGAGCATGATTATGATTCATCAAATTTTCGGTATAGCTTTGGCGACGGTTCACTGTCGGATATAGATACCGATAACGAAACCGGTGGCTTGCGCTTAGGCCTAGGATTTGGGTTTAGCCCTGAACTTGCCTTAGAAATGGGCTTTGTTGATTTGGGCAGCATAACGGGCACTGGCTTTTCTGACGGTTCGCAACTGCTAACAAATGGCTATACTGCTGGCAGGGTAGATATGGATGGTGATGTCGATGGTGTGTTTTTGGGTATAAAAGTTCACACCCCAGAGCGTGAACCCATGGGTTTATACGCACGCTTTGGGGTTTATGCTTGGGAATTTGCTGGGACGGTGCAGGATAATAGCCAAGGCGGCAAATTTTCTGTTGAAGGCACAGATCCCTATGTTGGTGTCGGTCTGCGATTTGCCGTGGCGGAAAACGCCGATCTGCAAATTGGGTACGACCATTATGTGCTAGATGATGACGAGTCCGTCGATATGTCGGCGAACACCTTGTCGGCAGATTTGGTTTTGCGGTTTTAAACAGTAGCGGCTCAACGCCGCTACGTAGTTTTAGGCTTGATTTTTCACGGCAGCACTGGCAACAGCGCTGCCGTTTTTATTGTGTTTATGGACAAGAATTAATCTGCGCTAGTGCTTTGCTTCGTCATACTTGTGGCCCCAATGCTTGCAGCAACAGGACATTGTTATAGCGGATCGGTATAGTATGATCCATCGCGTATGTTATCGGAGACAACATGGCAGATTTAGCCTTTACATTAAATGGGCAGCAGCAGAATTTAACGGTGGACGAGGGCACTCCCTTGCTTTGGGTGCTGCGCGAGCATTTGGCTATGACCGGCACCAAGTTTGGCTGCGGCATGGGTTTGTGCGGCGCGTGTACCGTGCATATGGATGGCAGCCCAATACGCAGCTGTAGCTACCCAGCCGAGTACGTTAATGGCCGCGCTATTACCACCATTGAGGGCTTGGCGGCGAGCGATGACGATCTGCATCCGGTTCAGCAGGCGTGGTTAGAAATGAATGTGCCCCAATGCGGTTATTGCCAGTCTGGGCAAATCATGTCGGCGGTGGCGCTGCTGGCAAATAATAGCGCGCCGACGGATGCTGATATCGACAGCGCGATGGCGGGCAATATCTGTCGCTGCGGTACGTATCCGCGCATTCGTAAAGCAATTCACCGTGCGGCGGAATTACAGGGAGCCGTAATAAGCGCGGCGACTGCGGGCGTTCAGCATTACGACCCTACAGCGGTCGTCTTAAACATCAATCATATTAGCGACGGGGAGATAGTGTAATGGGCATCTCGCGACGCGCTTTTTTAAAAAGTAGTGCAGTAGTCGGTGGCGGCTTGGCTATTGGCTTTAACCTAAGTGGCTGCGCTAAGGCTCAGTATCCGCATTATTCAGCCGCAGACTTGCAGCCCAATGCCTTTTTACAGGTGACTCCAAGCGGCGAAGTTATCTTGCAGCTCCATAAATCGGAGATGGGTCAGGGTGTTTACACCGGCATGGCAACCATGGCAGCAGAAGAGCTGAATATGGCCCCAGCCTTGATCACCGTGCAGCAGGCTGAGTTTCACCCCGATTTTCGCGACCCAGAATTTTACGTCATGATTACTGGTGGCAGTTCCTCGATCAAATTAAATTACGTGGTTGTGCGCGAGGCCGCAGCGACGGTAGCGGCCCTGCTGAAAGCCGCCGCGGCTCAGCATTTGTCGCTACCGGAATCGGCGCTTAATCTTAAAGACGGCAAAGCTGTACACGCCGGTGGTGAAGTGGGTTTTGCTAGTCTTATTGAGATAGCCCGCAGTTTGCCAAGCCCGAAACAAGTCACGCTTAAATCACCGCAAGACTTCCAATATATTGGCCGTTACAACAAGCGCTTAGACGCGCTCGCGAAGGTAACGGGAAAAGCGACCTTTGGTTTAGATGTGCAGTATCCCAATGCCCTAACCGCAGTTCTGCTGCGCTGTCCCCAATTTGGCGGCAAGGTGCAGAGTTTTGACGCCAGCCTAGCTTTGACGAAGTCTGGGGTGAAATCGGTGATTGAGGTTGACGGTGCGGTAGCGGTATTGGCCGACACCTACTGGCAAGCACGCCAAGCCGCCGCCGCAGTTAAACTTGTGTGGGGAAAAAGTCCCTTAACCGGCATTAGCAGCGACTCACTGCGGGCAGAGCGTCATCAACTATTGGTGAGTGAAGAAGGCAATAACGTAGAAGAGAAGGGCGAGAGCAGCGCCGCTGTTGGCGAGCGCTTTGAGGCGGTTTACGACGTGCCTTATCTCGCCCACGCTACCATGGAACCCATGAATGCACTGGCCGTTGTTACCGCCCAAGGTGTTGAGGTTTGGACCGGCAACCAGTCGCCAGATATTGCCCTGTCAGAAATTGCTGACGCAACGGGCTTTAAACGCGAGCAAATTCGGATTCACAACCAAATGTTGGGCGGCGGCTTTGGACGGCGGATTATGCCCGATTACTTGGTTGAGGCTGCCCGCGTAGCTCAGCTGAGTGGCAGCCCCGTAAAGCTAGTGTGGAGCCGCGAAGACGATATGCGCGCTGATTTTTACCGGCCTAACGCCACCGTGGCCATGGCAGCCACTATTGCCAACAACAAGGTTAGTAGCCTGCAAGCCAAAGTGGTTGCGCCCAGTATTTTGGGTGGCTTTGTGCAATATGTTACTAATACGATTTTGCCGCAGTGGTTACCAAATGGTCTGCACAAGCAAATTGGTGGTCTCGCTGCCGACACCGACCCTTCAGCAAGCGAAGGTCTAGCGCACTCAGATTACGAATTTCCGTATATGCGCACCGATTACGTAATGCAGAAAACCTCCATACCAATCGGCTATTGGCGCTCGGTAGGGCATTCTCAAAACGCGTTCTTTATGGAGAGTTTTATCGATGAACTCGCTAATCGCACCGCCCAAGATCCCATTGCGTTTCGTCTCGCGCACTTAGCAAAAGACTCGCGCCGCCGTAAGGTTTTAGAACTGGCCGCGGCCAAAGCCGATTGGGGCAATCCACCTGCAGGGCAGTTTCAAGGCGTAGCGGTGCACGAGTCCTTTTCTACCGTGGTGGCAGAGATAGTTAATGTGTCGGTTGCCGATGGCAAGATCAAGGTCCACAAGGTGGTTTGCGTGGTGGAATGCGGCATGGCGATAAACCCTGATATAGTTACCATGCAAATGGAAAGTGGTATTGTCTTTGGCTTGACCGCAGCCTTAAAGGGCGAAATCACCGTTGTGGACGGCGCGGTCCAGCAAAGCAATTTTCACGATTACGAAATGCTCCGCATGAATGAATCGCCAGAAATTGAAGTCTATCGGATTGACACCGCCGCCGCGCCGACTGGGGTTGGCGAGCCGGGTGTGCCGCCTTTGGCACCCGCATTGGCCAATGCCGTATTTGCCGCGACGGGTCAACGTTTGCGACAATTGCCACTTCGCCTAGCGTAATAGCGGTACTGCTAACAGATGAATCGACCGTAAATATACTTGCTAAAATCTGTTAGCATAGTGCCGTATGTTATTGCTTTGGCTAATAAATTAATTTTGGATTTACTATGAGTCAGTCAGCTTCGGATATTTCCTACCCCTTCGCCGCGCCGCCAGAAAAAGGCCAGTGGCAAGAGGTTGCCACGGGCGTGTACTGGTTGCAAATGGCCTTGCCTATGGCGCTAGACCATATCAACCTCTACGTGCTCGAAGACGACGCTGGCTGGTGGATAGTGGATACCGGCATGAAGTGGGGCGACACTCAAGAGCGCTGGGAATTGCTGTTTGTCGGCCCCATGGCGGGCAAACCAGTGTTGGGCGTCATTTGCACTCATATGCATCCAGACCATGTTGGTTTGGCTGGGTGGCTTTGCGAGCATTTGCAGGTACCGCTGTATATGAGCTTTCGCGAATACTACAGCGCCCGCACTTTTAGCCAGCCCAGTACCGGCGAGCTGAGCTGGACTACCTCACAGTATTTTAGCCGCGCGGGCGTAAGCCAAGATCACCTCAATACCATGGCCAAAAAACACCGTGGTTTTGGCGCCGTTGTCGAGCCCATCCCCAGTGCATATCGCCGTTTAGAAGATGGCCAAACCTTGCGCATTGGCGGTCGAGATTGGCTGGTGATGACCGGCGCCGGCCACTCCCCAGAGCATGTTTCGCTGTATTGCGAGACGGATCGCTTAATGCTGTCTGGCGATCAGATTATTCCGCGCATCACCTCAAATGTGAGTGTGATGCCCTATGAGCCAGAAGATAATCCCTTAGCTGATTGGTTTACTGCGCTGCGCCGTTTTCGCGCCGAGCTGGCCGCAGACACTTTAGTTATGCCGGCCCATAACGCGCCGTTCTATGGTGTGCACGCGCGGTTAGATTATTTAATTGCCCACCACGAAGGCCACTTGGCCGCGCTTGAAAAGGTTTGTGTGGAGCCTAAGGTTGCGATTGATTTATTTAGCGTGTTGTTTGCGCGTAAAGTGGAAATGTCCCAGCTTAGCTTGGCGCTCGGCGAAGCCATCGCGCATTTACATTATTTGTGTGCAGAAGGACGAATGGTGCGCGAGCTCGATGCCGACGGTTTATACCGCTTTCGCAGCATTGACCCGCAGAACTGCCCTTATAGCGGCGTGTACGAACCAGAAACTGGGCCAATGGAAGTCTAAATATGCAACAGGGCTTGTTTGCTGATGAGTCGGTGGCGCAAAACTGCATCTTTTGTAAAATTATTGCCGGTAAAGCGCCGGCTCATATTTTATATCGCGACGAGCAGGTGCTCAGCTTTTTAGATACATCGCCAGTGAGTCCTGGGCATAGCTTGGTAATTCCCATTAATCATCACGACAATCTATTTACCCTAAGCGACGCCGAATCGACAGCCGTCGCATTACATGCCAAACGACTGGCACCGGTTGTTAAGCGCGTTAGCGAGGCCGACGGTTTAGCTGTTCATCAGCTTAATGGCCGCGCTGCTGGGCAAACCGTGTTTCACTATCATATGCACCTCATTCCCTGCCAACACGGCGCGCCGAAAAGCATTCATGGCCGTCGCCTTGCAACGCAAAGTGCGCTCGCGGAACTGGCTGAGCGTATTCGCCAAGGCTTAAGTAAATAAACGCTTAGCGAAATAGGATGCTTGTGTAAATGCGCTAAGGCAAGGCTTTGCGTAGCGCCGCAGTGCTGGTGACGCTACGTGGTTGCTGGTTGGCAGTTGCCGAGATAGATTGAATCGTTACGCTGGCAGCGACGGCGCGGGATCGGATTCTTGTTCCGGTAGGGGTTCGCTAGACTCTGGCGGTATAAAACTAATCACCGTGTCGCCAGTTTGCAGCTTGCGGGCTTTTTGGCTCAACCATTCAAGCTTGCCGCTTTCTGGGATAATGGCGAGTCGCACAGCGTCTTCTGGAAGTTTGGCGAGAAAGTCTTTTTCCGTATAGGTTTCGGTAATCACGGTTTTACGTATTACCCAGCCACGAATCATTCGCGTCCATAATTCGGCAAAAGATACATTCGCTGAAAACGCCGTAATGCCACGTCGCGTTTCTGACACCACGCGCTTGCTGCGCTCGTAACCGCTGTCAAACGGTTGAAAAACGCGATGGCGGCCCAAGTGAGGGGCAAAGTGATTACAGACCATGGAGTTGTAATGGTTGTTACCGGTAGCGGCGAGCACGGTGTAAATATTGTCGAGTGCCATGGCTTCGTCGGCCATATCCGACAGTACTTCGCCAAACCATGTATTCACGCCCTGCTGGCGAGCAGATTGTAGGCGCCCCCATTCGGTGTCGGCAATAACTACGTCTTGGCCGATTTTGCCTAGCGAGTTAGCTAATTCGACCGTCCATGGTGAGGCGCCTACGATGAGTACGCGGCCTTTACCAGGTGAACCGAGTTTGAGCAGTTTAGTGAGCGGCCCCAGTGAAAAGCCATGGGCCAGAATGGTGGCGAAGATCAGCATAAACACTGCCGGCACTAAATATTCGGCATCGCTAAAGCCCGCTTCGATCAGCGCAGGTGCAAAGGCGCCAGCCGATGCGGCTGCAACCACACCGCGCGGTGCGATCCATGCAATTAACACCCGATCTTGCCAGCTGCAATCGGTACGAATTGTGGCTAAAAATACCGCGAGTGGGCGAACCACAAAAACAAAGCCAAACACCATGGCAATCAACTGCCAGTGAATTGCTTGAATCGAGGCCATAGTTAGTGAGGCGGTGAGCACAACAAACAAAAACGACACCAGAATGATGGTGATGTACTCTTTAAAGCGCCGCATTTCATCTAGGCTGCGCAGGCCCATATTGCCCATCACCACGCCCATTAGTGTCGTCGACAGCAAGCCGGATTCGTGCTGAACCAGATCGGAGAGGGCGTATACCGCGAGTACCGCCGCAATGATAGACGGCGCTTTAAGATATTCAGGAATCCAGCCCTGCCTAAAGCAGTGGCCGAGGGTATACGCGACACCGCCACCCAATACCGCCGAAACAGCCAATGCCAAGCCAAGGCTGGCTACAACTGACTGCAGGGCTGGGCCTTCGCCGGAATACAGCAGGTATTGGTATACCAATACCGCCAGTAAGACCCCGATCGGGTCATTAATTATGCCTTCCCATTTTAAATACGAGGCAGTGCGGCGGTTAAGCTTGGCGTGTTTTAGCAGCGGCATAATTACGGTTGGACCCGTTACTACTAATATTGCGCCAAGCAAAGACGACACCGCCCAGCTCAGGCCGCCAACCCAATGGGCCATGGCAATACCCAGAATCCATGCCAGTATTACCCCAACGGAGGTTAAACGCCGTGTAACCTGCGCTGTTTCTCGCAATTCGTGGAACTGAAGGTTAAGTCCGCCCTCGAACAGGATTATTGCCACAAATAAGGACGTGACCGCGCCGAGGCCTTGGCCAAAATCGACACTGGGCTGAATCCAGCCAGTAATTGGGCCGAGAACTAAACCGCAGGCGGCGAGTAACACTATGGCCGGCAGCCGAAAGCGCCAAGCCAACCACTGGCAAACAATACCAGCGACTAAAATACTTACTAGGGCAGTGGTCATTTTTATATGTATTCCCTGATTAATTTGCGGTGCAGACCATGTCATGGCCAGCCCTGTAAAGTAAAGCTGGGAACTGGGTCAAATCAAATAAATCTGTGTAGGTTATTATAGCGCTACGCCAATTTTACAAAATACATAAGCAATAATCAGGCGCAATAATCAAAAGGGACGGGGAAATGCTTAGGCGAGTTTTGAACAGTTTAGAAAAGTCAGGGAAAAGACACGGGTGTTCATTGATAATAAAAAAGGCTGCTAGTTTATGAGCAGTGCAATAATGAGTAATAGTGGGCAGCGTCTGTGCCGCGTTACCCAAAGCAGGTTTAAACAACTCAGCAATATCGCGTGGTACTGTTTGTTGCTTATTGGCTTAAGCGCCTGTGCTAGCCATGTTGAACAGCATCGCTTTAGTGCCGACGGCCAGCCCTCGCCAGTGTTTAGCGGCATCCATCGCAGCGGCATTTTTGAAGAGGGCGAGGTGGTCTATGACGACGCGGCCAAATCTTCGTTTACTGGTACGTTTGACGAGGCTGGCTATCCTCAGCGCGGTGAAATGCGACAGTCTTATCAAGACCGCAGTGGAGATTGGCTGCAAATTAAACTTAATGGCGACTTTCAGCTCGACTCGGCAACCCGCGAGCTTAAGTTTGCCGGACGGTTTATTATTAGCGACAGTCAAGATCGAACGGTTGCCAGTGCTGAGCAAAGCCACTGGCTAAGCCGGTACGCAGAACTTCACCCATTCCAGACGCCGCCGTTAATGCATATGGCGGGTAAAAACCATTATTCGCAATATCGTCGTGATATTAGTCCGGCGGCTGAGGAAAACGCTTTTGTTATTGTTCATCGGCCTCTTGCGGGGCCATTTCAGGTGTCACTTAGCTACCAGCAAGGCCTGCCGCGGGGAATGGTAAAAATTTCGGCCAATAATAATGCTGGCGACCAATATGTTGTTGAACGCCAGTATTTCAATTATCAAATAGCCCCGCAGCCAGTGCATTATTTTTACTATGAGCTCGGCAGTTTTAGCCAGCTCGACATCCTTGGTGACTGCAAAGACAGGCCTAATTTAACAGCGCCTCAGCAGCTTTTGCAGGTGTACGCCTACGATTGCGATAAGGCGGTTTTTTATGCACTAAGCGAAGATTTTCCTGCGTCGGTGATTGCGATTTCCGCCGCCGATTTAGACAACGGTGGTGCTTTTCATCGCTTTACGCTCTACCACCATGGTCAAGTGAGTTATACCAATATTAGCGTAGATGCGCTCTATGACGGCCAGTGGTTGCGCCATGGCTCGCGCCGCGTAATGCATTATGGCGATCTTAAATCCTTTACTCGCTTTGAACTCGGCTCGCCGCTGGGGATTGGCATTAAAGTAGACTCCAAGGGCGCGCGCTACGTACGCTTTGGAAATGCCGAGCTGGAAACTGAGTTGCTGCCGAGCGCCGAGCTATTTGACAAATTAAATGGCCGTTACGAATGGCAGGTTTCACGTTTAAACAGCCATTTTGATGGCTTATTAGTCGCCAGTATTTTTTCCGCTGAGACGCTAAGTAAACTCAAGGCTGATCTCTTGCGAGATTTAAATGAAACTATCGGTATTGGTAAAGACGGCCAAGTGCCTGGATTAAGCGAGTTGTGGCAAAGTTGGCAGCGGCAAAGCAGGGCACGTATTACAACATGGACGCTGCACCGCAATGCGGGCGCAGATAAAACCGCCGCGGCGATGAAAAACGCACTAAAAACTGATCTTGACAAATGGGTAATGCAGAGCCGCAAACTCCTCATGGCGGAGGCGCAGCGTCAGTGCGAGCTCAGTGGTCAAAGCTTTGATGGTGATGCGTGGCAGTGTGTTAATCGCCCAGACAAGACGCTGATCGCAGTCTGTGAACAGTATTTGAGCAGCAATCAGTGCAAGGCAATGGCAGCAGACTTTAAACGCCAATAGCCAGATCAATGAAAGTGAGTTTTTTTCGGATAGTGGGTTTCTCCTTGGCCATTAAGCACTACAATGGCCCAGTGATTACCCCTTCTATCGATACACAGGCAAATACCTTACATGTGGTTTAAAAATCTTCTCGTATATCGCTTTACCAAGCCATTCACCCTCACTGCAGATGAAGTTGATGAAAAATTAGCCGAAAAGGCCTTCACCCCCTGCAATAGTCAAGACGTGTCGAGTTACGGCTGGACCACGCCGCTGGGCAGTCAAGGCAGTCAATTCGTGCACAGCACCAATGGCTATATTATGGTTTGCGGGCAAAAGCAGGATAAAATTTTACCTGCATCGGTGGTTAACGAAGTATTGGCCGAAAAGCTTGAAGAGATTAAATTGCAAGAAGACCGCACGCCTGGCCGCAAAGAGCGCACCGACCTGAAAGAAGAAATAATTTTCTCGTTAATTCCTCGCGCTTTCACTCGCTCAAGTAAAGTCTTTGCCTATATTGCACCCGAAGAAGGGCTGCTAATTGTGAATGCTGGTTCTCACAACAAAGCCGAAGAACTGCTCAATTATTTGCGCGAGACCCTCGGCAGCCTGCCGGTGATTCCCCTCAAGGCCAAAAATGTTGCGCAATACGCCATGACCGAATGGCTTACCAATGGCAGCGCACCTCAAGGCTTTGAGCTAGGTGGCGAGTGCGAACTGCGCGACAAAGCCGACGACAGCGCGGTAATTCGCTGCAAAAATCAAAACTTGTGCTCTACCGAAATTAATAACCATATCCAGGCGGGCATGTTTGTTACCAAATTGGCGCTGCGCTGGGTTGGAGACATTGAGTTCATCATCGACGACCAGCTCACTATTAAACGCCTTAGCTTTGGTGACCTAATTCAAGATAAATTGGGTGAAGTAGACGCCGACAGCGCCGCCGAGCAGTTTGATGTTGATTTCGCAATAATGACTGGCGAATTTGCCAAATTCATTCCGGCGGTCGTTGGCACCTTTGGTGGCGAAGATACGGCCGAGCAAGATCCGGTGATTTCTAGCGCGGCGTAAATGATGTGCTCAATATGGGCAATAAAAAGCCTCAATATTGAGGCTTAACTAGCGCCATATGATTGATTCGGACTGCGAGTAAATAAGCTGTAGCCCCTAAGCGTAAATGTACAGCGGCTGTGGACTTTTCCACAGCCTATTTACTGCGTGAAATTTTCGCTATCGCAACTGCTTAAATTTGCTTACCGCGCAACAATCCCGCGCATCTGCATCATCGCCCTCACTACGTAAACATACGCGCTTGGTAGCAGCCTTGCCAATATGTCTTGAGCGCGGCCGTCGCTGATAAAAATACGGCCGACATTTTTTTGCACGCCGCGCAGGATGATTTTGGCGGCGTCTATTGGCTGGGTTCCCCGCTGTAATTCTTCGTGGAATTGTTGGGTGCCGCTATTGTGATGATCGGCATTGAGGGTAATGTTGGTTGCCACTGCGCCGGGATGCACGGTGTGAAGTGTTACATTACGAATACCGCGAATGCGGTGTTCTGCGCGCAGGCTGTCGGTAAAGCCACGCACGGCAAATTTGGTGGTGCAATAAGGCACGAGATAGGGCAGCGCGAGAATACCTTGAGTACTCGATAGATTGACGATAGCCGCCTCTGGCCGCGTAAGCAGGTGCGGGTAACAGCGCTGGGTGGTGTGGATTACACCCCAGTAATTGATGCTGGTGATTTTTTCAAAGTCTTGCTCGCTGGCTTCGCCAAAGGTGAGGTCCCCTAGCGCGATGCCGGCATTATTAATCAGTAGGTCGATGCAGCCAAAGCGGGCGAGGACATTGTCGATAAAATCGTTGATTGCCTGTTTGTTGCCTATATCGACAATTTCACTGTAATAGTCTGCGCCTAGCGCGGCGAGCTGGTCTTCGGTGGTGTTGAGCCTGGTGATATCACAAAAGGCAATTTTGGCGCCTTGGCGGGCAAGCTCCATTACTAGGTGATGACCGATGCCGTCGCCACCCCCGCCAGTAACAATGGCGACTTTGTCTTTAAATGTTTTCATGCTTGGTCTCTTATTTTGTGACGCTGGATTTAATGGTGTTTGGCCAGAAAGGCGAGCACATCTTCTGCGCTTTGGCTTGGGGCCTCGGTCATGGGCATGTGGCCAAGTTCGGGGTAGGTAATGAGTTCAGCATTGGCTATACCTTTTTTCCAAACCTCGGCGCCGCTGATATGTAATAAACGATCTTGTTCACCCCATAGGATCAGTGTTGGCACTTGGATGTCGGGCAGTCGATTATCCAAAAAGTCCGTGCTGTGGAAGTCTTGGAATATACGGGCTAGGGACTCACGACGGGCGATGTAGTCGTCGGCCATATAATCCAATATCATTTTGGGCAGCCATGGTGGCTGGGCCATCGTCATAGCGTAAAATTCAGTAAATTCTGCGCGGCTACTCATTTCAAAGGGGTTGCGGCCTGCGGCGAGCATCTTAAACATGTCGCTTTCTTGGGGCGAAATGACGCCAGCGGCGTCGACTAATACCGCGCTCTGCACACGATCAGAATGGTGTAGTGCCAGTTGCCCAGCGATAAAGCCGCCCATGGAATTACCGATTATATGAGCGCGTTTAATGCCCAGTGTGTTCATGGCTTCGACGACACGCTGAGCCTGACTTACGGTGTCGTATTCTAGCGCTGGGTCGAACGCGGTTTCGCCGTGGCCGGGCAAGTCTAAAATAATGACGCGATATTGCTTAGTAAAATGACGAGCAAAACGCATCCATACGGTTTTATCTGCGCTGTAGCCATGAATCATGATGACACTTTCTTTTGCTTCATCAGGCCTGCTTTGCCAGCTCATCATGGTGCTATCGCTGACGTTGACTTCGGCGCGGTGCAGACCATAGAGGCTTGTTTCAAGACTGCTGGCAAGGTGCAGTGCTTCACCGCCAATACGCGGGTAAGTCACGCCGGCCCAAATCGCAAAGCTGGTCGCCAGTGCGATAAGCGCAAAAATAATGGACTTCTTCATCCTGCATTCCTTTCATTTATTGTTGATGTTGGTTGGCTAGGCGAGGGCTGTAGCGGGTAGTCGCTGCGATCAATTACATCGCGCATGTCCCACCAAATGAGCTTATTTAGCAGACGCAAGGGCACTAGGTTTGAGCCAAGCCAGGTTTTAAATGAATATTTACCGTAAACAATCTTCGGTGTGCCGCGACGTATACCGCGAATTACATGGCGCACAATGGCTTCCGGTGGCGTAGATAGGTATTTGTCTGAAAAGGCTTGGTGCTGAGGCACATTGGCAATATTGGTAGCGATGCCACCGGGATGAACAAGGTGTACGCTGATTGGGCTGTCGTGTAATTCGACCATTAAAGCTTCGGTAAATCCGCGGACAGCGAATTTTGCCGCGCTGTAATCACTGTTGTTCGGTGGTCCGATCAAGCCAAAAATGCTCGACACATTTACCACCGCGCCTTCGCCGTTTGCAATTAACTGGGGCAGAAAAGCTTGAGTGCCGTGGACCACACCGTAAAAATTGATACCCATTACCCGTTCAATGGCCGCGAGTGGTGTTGCCCAGACCGGCTTGCCAGCCCCGGACACACCGGCGTTATTGATAATGATATGGGCGTTACCGAGTTTGGCTTTTACGTCGGCGGCAAAACCTTCCATGGCGGCGCGGTCGGCAACGTCGAATGTCGCGCTGTACAGCTCCGTTGAATTGCTCTTACGGACGAGTTCAACGGTTTCGGCAAGGCCTTTGCCGTCGTAGTCGTTAAGGGCGAGTCTAGCGCCAAGCTTGGCGAACTCTATCGCGTAGGCGCGCCCCATGCCTGAACCCGCACCGGTAATAACGATCAATTTATTATTAAAGTTTTTCATGTTTGTGGTCCTAGCTAAACAGGTGGTGTTTTGATTTAAAGCGGCTGGCTAAGCGTCGAAAGGTGAAGCTAAAACCGGGGAACATGGCGACGACGTGACCACTTTTACTCTGGTACCAGCTGGTGCAACCACCGGATTTCCACACGGTTTTTTCCATTTCAGAGTGCACCATGTTGGTGTAGGCAGCTTCGGCATCGGAGCGAACTTCAATGGCTTGCTTGCCAGACTTTTCTAAACGGCGAATGCTGTCAGTGATGTATTTCATTTGCGATTCAATAACAAAAATCGCCGAGGTGTGGCCGATGCCGGTATTTGGCCCGGTTACCACAAAGAAGTTTGGGAAGCCGGGAATAGTAGTGCCAAGGTAGGCGCGGGGGTATTCATTCCACACCGAGGCGAGACTTTTGTTGTCTTTGCCAATAACCGGGTAAGAGATTAGCCCGTCGGTGGCGTCGTAGCCGGTAGACCAAACGATTAAGTCCACATCAACTTGCTGGCCCTTGGCGGTGGCAATGCCGGTTTCGTTGATTGCGCTAATGCCATCGTGTTTGTCGTGAACAGTGACGTTGTGTTGCGAGAGTGCAGGATACAAGGTGCTAGACAGAATCACCCGTTTGCAGCCAATAGTGAAATCTGGGGTGAGTTTGTTGCGCAGTACTGGGTCTGGCACCTGCTTTTTAAGCAGCTTTAAAGCGTGGCGCCCAGCAAATAAATTGAGCAAGGTTTTTGAGTATTTAAATCCGATAACGCGGGTTTCTAAGCTCCAGTAAATCCACCAGCGCATGGCTTTATAAAACGGCTTTACGCCGAGTAGCTTGCGTTGCAAAAACGAGAATTTACGGTCTGGGCGGGGCAGCACCCAGTGCGGGCTGCGCTGAAAAACATGCAGCTCAGCCACTTTGCCGGCAATCGCCGGAATAACTTGCGCGGCGCTGGCGCCACTGCCAATGATGGCGACTTTTTTACCCGTGTAGTCATAGGAATGATCCCAGCCATTGGTGTGAAAGCTTTTGCCTTTAAACGTATCACGACCCGGGAAGTTCGGTATTACGGGCGTACTTAGCGGGCCAGAGGCGTTAATTAATATCTGCGCCGCAAAGCTACCCGCAGCGTCGGTTTCTATCAGCCACTGCTTGGCGCTGTTATCCCAATGCACTTGTTTTACATTGGCGTTAAGCGTGGTCTTGGTGCGCAGGCCGTGCTTGTCGATCACCTCGTTGGTGTAGCGTTGTAATTCTTCTTGCTCGGCAAACATTTGCGACCAAGGGTAGGGTTCCGACGAGATAGAATACAGTGGCGACTGCACATCGACCGCGGCGCCAGGATAGCTGTTTTGGCACCAGGTGCCGCCCATATAGTCGCGGCGCTCTAAAATACGAATGTCGCTGATGCCCTGTTCCTGCAGGCGCATCGCTGCACATTGCCCGCCAAAGCCACTGCCGATGATAACAACCCGATAGCGCTGTTGTGATTGCATGGTTTTATTCTCCACTCAGGGTTTTGCTAATTATTATCTGACGACAAGTGACGTCACTTTACTTCTGATGGCGCTTGTCGTCAAATACCGAGATGAAAAATACATCACAAAATACCCAACAAGATAAGCAAACGGGTCGAACCTATGGTGGCGAAAGCGCCGAGGAGCGGCTGGCGCGTCAACGTAGACAGTTTATGGATGCCGGCCTCGAACTATTTGGCACGGTTGGCTACCGCGCCACGACCGTTAGAATGCTGTGCAAGCAGGCGGGCTTAACCGACCGCTATTTCTATAAAACCTTTAGCGACACTGAAGACCTATTGGCAGCGGTGTATACCGAGTCGCTAGACCAAATTCAATCTGGCGTGATCGCTGCGATTAATGCATCGGCAAGCCAGCAGCCGGCCGGCGATTTGATAGAGGCTGGTCTTGAGGCGTTTTTCAGGGCCTTTGAAAATGCGCGAATGGCGCGGGTGTGTTGGTTAGAAGTACTCGGTGTTAGTCCGCGTATCGACACACTGTATACCAGCCGTATTCAGCAGTTTGCTGACTTGCTACTAGACCTTGGTAAATCGATGTTGCCAGATTGGCGACTGTCAGAAACAGAGACTCGGATTACGGGGATTGCACTGATTGGTGCTATTAGCCAGTCGGCCTTGCATTGGTTGTTGGAGGATTACTGTTCATCTCGCGCTAGCCTGATTAGTGCGAATGGGCGTTTAATACGCGGGCTTATTGGTAGCTTGCCGCGATAAATTAAGACCCCAATTAGAATGGTATGTGGAAGGTAGACGGCCTGAGCCAATACGCTGCTATCGCAATTTGATTTTTAGATGTAGTGTGTTTTGTGGCTGCAGGGGCGAGTGCTTCGGTTGGCCTATATTTTAACGCAAACAAACAGCGCGTTGCCTGATTCGCCATTCCACGGCAGTAGCTTTTCATAATCATGCTCAAAAATATGCACCTCGAAATGGGGGCTTAGCAAGCTTTGTAATTCCTCAAAACTCACCGCCACCATGGGGTGCTCGTCCTGCCAAGACTGGGTAACACCATTACAGGTTTTTTGAATGCTGAGCTTGAGGGCTTGGTATTCGCCGCTGCCCTCGTAATGCCACTTGGAGCTGAACACAAAATCGCTGCCGTTTTGTTCGGCGCTGTGGCTGGTATAGGAGCTGTTGTCGATTTGGTTTTTATCTACCGCGTTAAAGCAAAATACCCCGTTGGGCCTTAAGGCCATCGCAACTTGTGTAAGGCTGTTTTGAAGCCGCGCTATACTGCCGCTGTAATGAAGAGAGTAGAGGAAGCAGCTGATGAAATCGACCGGCTCGCTAACAATAAACTCACACATATCTTGCCGACTAAACTGCGCTTCGGGGCAGCGCTGTTGGGCGATGTCGAGCATTGGCTGGTTTATGTCTATGCCGCTGCTGCGGTAGCCGAGATCGACGAGGTGGCGAATATGCGGCCCTGTGCCACAGCCTAAATCCAGATGGTTTCGTCCTTGGTTGCCAAAAATTGTATTCAGCCGGTGCGCGGTATTGCTCTGCGCGTGGTAGTCGATGTCGGCGCACATCAAATCGTAATAGGCCGATAAATCGGTATAGAGAATCGTATCTGACATGGGCTGGCGCGCGGCGGATTTTGAGGGTGGCGCAGTATAGCAATTACCTATGATTTGGAAAGTAAAAAAGGACGCTTAGCCAGATGTGTTATCCGCCCGTTTTTTACCCACATTGCGCGGCTATTGCGGGCCTGTTTGCTGGCCACAGCGCCGACCAAATATAATCCCCAGACAGGAAAAACACCGCGTCGTTGTGAATGACCGAGCGATTTTGGCCGCCGTACCAGTTGTTGCTGGGGGCGGGGCTGGCAATGATATTGCCGATTAGGTCGAGGCTCGCGGCGGCGGCGTTGGTTTTGCCGTTTATTTCCATTAAATACAGTCGATTCTCGCTTACGTAGCCGTCTTGTTCGGTGTTATAGGAAGATTGCACTGGCACGGTGAGGCGGTCGCTGCCGTCGGGCTGTTGCAGGTAGGTGAACGCGTGGCGGTTGTATTGCGCTTCTGAGTAATTCCAGCCGCCGTCCTTACCGAGTAATAGTGTGCTTAATTCTGTGGGCTTGGTGATGTCGCTTACATTAAATAAGCTGAGCTTGACCATTCCCTGGTTCTGCGCAGATTGCCCTAAGCCCAGCAGCAAGTTGTTGTTTACTGGGTGTAGGAAATCCGAGAAACCAGGGATCTCCAGCTCACCTGCAATAAACGGATCGGCAGGTGTGCTTAGATCAATTACATACAGCGGATCAATTTGTTCAAACGTCACGAAATAGGCGCGATCTTCAAAAAAGCGAACGCCATACAGAGCTTCGTTGGCTTTACCTATTTCTTGCGGGCGTTGGGTGTTGGGTAAGCTGCCGACGAGGTCTAAGCTTTTAGTGTCGGTGTTTTCGCGCAGAATACTGAGCTGGTGGTCGCGTAGATCTGCGCTGTCGTTGGTATAAATCGTGGTTACTATCCGCAGTAGGTCGTTGTACTCAGACATTCTGAAATCAGTTTGGCCCGGTCCCCAAAGCTGCCCCGCGATATCTGCTGAGCCGCTGTATTCGGGGCTGCCGGCGTTAAGTTTAAATTTGTGAATGCGGGTGTTGCTCGCTTGGCTCGCGTAGCGTGCTTGGCTGAGGTAAAGCGCATTCTGGCTTACGTAAATACCGCTGCTGTCTTCATTAAAACACACCGACTTTGTGCTATTGGGCGCGGCTAGATTGATAGCGGTGATGCTGGTAATAACGGGATAGGCATAGTCTCGTTTGGGGTCGTCGCGACTTAGTAAGCAGTTTTGCGGGCTAAATAGGGGGCGGCTTTCGCCATTGATCGTTAACGTGGGAATGATGTCTTGGGGCTGGATTGCTGCCAGTTGTTGCGCATTGGCATCGGCTTCATTCTGGTTTGCTGGGTAGGTGTAAATGTTATCGAAATACGGGCTGTGACGGCTGATGATATACAGGGTGTTGCCAATGCGGCGGCTGTCTACCAGACCACCCTCAATGCCGATTTTCCACGTTAGTTCGGGTTGGGTAATAGTGCTGGTGTCGTAAATATTAATGGCCAAATGCTGTTGTTGCCAGCTGGCAATTCCCAGCCACTGCACGCCGTAGGGGCCGTAATATTGGCTACTACCAATGCTGATTAGCTGTGTTTCACTAATGTATAGACCTTGCACAAATTCGCCGGTCTCAAGCGGTATGGTGCTCACTTCGCTCGCGGTGGCGGTGTTTGGGTTAGTGCTAAGAATACGAATGCCAGACGATTGTTCTGGGCTGGGAGGTGCGAAACTGGCATCGTCGGCAAATGCGGCCTGACTAATGAAACAGCAACTTGCTTGTAAAGTGGGGGCGATATACAGATGGTCGCCGTCGTATTTGAGCACGTCGAGTTCGTCTACACTGTTTTCTAAGGTGTAGGTGGTGCTGTAACCGCCGCTACTGCTACTGCCATCACTGGGCGCGTTGGTTTCGGCTGCAACGGGCTGAAGATTGTAGTTGTTGCTTGGAGAGGGACGAGTATAAACCGCCCGAAACTGATCGACGAACTCTGCGTCATCGTTTACCGCGCGCAGTAAGCCCTGGTCGATATTTTTAATGGGTGAGGTCGTATTTCCTGAACCGCCGCCTCCGCAGGCAGAAAGGCCAATGAGAGCGATACTAAGTAAAATAAGCTGTGATTGTGACATGATCCCGCACTCTTATTTGTGTTTGGTGCTCGCGCCAGATACCGACCTTGGCGACCGACACAAGCTGGTATTTGTTAGTGTATGCTTTTTGTCGAAAATGTACATTTCTGAACTTGAGCTAATGGCTATTCTCGCAGCCAGACATTGCGGTAAGCTTAGCGAACTTGGTCTACTTGTTGAATACAATGCATTACTACCGTCTGGAAAGACTTATAAACTTGTTTGATGGCTATCGTCAGGTGTTCAAAATAAATAGCCACCATTTGATGTTGCTGCAAATTGAGGGCGAGCGCTTTTTAATTGAGAGTAATTGCCCCCACCGGGAATATCCTTTAAAAAGCTCAGACGTGGATGGCAGTGATTTGGTTTGCCCACAGCACGGCTATCGCTTTGATATACGTACTGGCGAGCTTCGTCATTTCAGTGAAGAGCACTGCCGCAATTTGCGTTGTTTTGAATTGGTTGAACGGGATAGCGAAGTAGGGGTGATGCTGGATTATTAGCGTAAATCACTAAGCAGCTTGTAGCTGTAATTTTTTGGTAGGCATAAAAAAGCCCTAGCAGTTTGCACTGTTAGGGCTTTTTTTACTGCGGGCTAAAATTACTTAGCGGCAGCGGCTTTCTTTTCTTTCTCTTTGGCAATTACTGCTTCAGCTACGTTGGCTGGGCAAGCCGCGTAGTGAGAGAATTCCATTGAGAACTGACCGCGACCAGAGGTCATGGTACGCAGGGTGCTGATGTAGCCAAACATTTCTGAAAGTGGTACGTCAGATTTAATACGCACGCCAGTGACGTTGGCTTCTTGGCCAGAGATCATGCCGCGGCGACGGTTAAGGTCACCGATAACATCACCAACGTGATCTTCTGGGCTGTAAACGTCGACCTTCATCACTGGCTCAAGGAGCTGTGGGCCGGCTTTAGGCATAGACTGGCGGAAAGCGCCTTTTGCCGCGATTTCAAACGCGATGGCCGAGGAGTCAACTGCGTGGAAACCACCGTCTACCAGTGTTACTTCAACGTCGAGTACAGGGAAACCAGCCAGAGGACCAACACCCATCATTGAGCGGAAACCTTTCTCGATGGCTGGGAAGAATTCCTTAGGAACGTTACCACCCACAACTTTCGAGGTGAAGGTAAAGCCAGTGTTGGCTTCGCCGGGCTTAACGATGTAGTCGATCTTACCGTACTGACCAGAACCACCCGACTGCTTCTTGTGGGTGTAGCTGTCTTCGATTTCTTTGGTAATGGTTTCGCGGTAGGCAACCTGTGGCTGGCCTACAGTTAAGTCAACGCCGTAAGTGCGCTTAAGGATGTCGACTTTAATGTCGAGGTGCAATTCGCCCATACCTTTAAGGATGGTTTCACCTGAGTCGATGTCGGTTTCAACGCGGAAAGTTGGATCTTCTGCAACCATTTTACCGATCGCAATACCCATTTTTTCGGTTGAGCCTTTGTCTTTTGGCGTAACAGAGATCGAGATAACGGGCTCTGGGAATACCATGGCCTCAAGCGTACATGGGTGCTTAGGATCACACAGGGTGTGACCAGTTTGCACGTTTTTCATGCCCACGATGGCAATGATGTCACCGGCTTGTGCGCTGCTCAATTCGTTACGCTCATCAGCTTGCATTTCAACCATGCGGCCAACGCGTTCTGATTTGCCAGTAAAGGAGTTAAGGATGGTGTCACCCTTGTTCAACTTACCAGAGTAAATGCGGATAAAGGTCAGGGCGCCGAAACGGTCATCCATTATTTTAAACGCCAGCGCGCGGAAGGGCTCGTCGGCAGAAACGATAGCGTACTTGCCGTTTGGATTACCTTCTTCGTCAGTTAACGGCTGTGGGTTAACTTCGGTTGGGGTTGGCAGGTATTCAACTACTGCATCAAGTAACAGCTGCATGCCTTTGTTTTTAAAGGCAGAACCGCAGTAAGTTGGGAAGAAAACTAGATCCAAAGTACCCTTGCGGATACAGCGTTTAACTTCTTCGTCAGAAGGCATTTCGCCTTCCATGTACGCCATCAACAGGTCGTCATCTACTTCAAGCGCAGTTTCAATTAGCTGCTCACGGTACATTTCAACGTCGTCAACCATATCGGCTGGCACGTCTTTGATGTCGTAGTTTTCTGGCTGGCCAGAATCGTCCCATACATAGGCTTTGCGGCTAAGCAGGTCAACAACACCAACAAACTCATCTTCACGGCCAATAGGCAGGGTCATGATGAGTGGGTTAGCACCCAATACTTTTTTAACTTGATCGGTAACGCGAATAAAGTCAGCGCCGATACGGTCGAGTTTGTTAACAAAAATCAAACGCGATACTTTAGAGTCGTTCGCGTAACGCCAGTTGGTTTCAGACTGGGGCTCAACACCACCAGAACCACAGAATACGCCAACACCGCCGTCGAGTACTTTCAGTGAGCGGTAAACTTCTACGGTGAAGTCAACGTGCCCAGGGGTGTCGATAACGTTGAAACGAGTGCCTTTCCAGAAACAGCTAACGGCGGCTGACTGAATGGTAATACCGCGCTCAGCTTCCTGCTCCATAAAGTCGGTAGTAGATTCACCTTCGTGAACCTCGCCAATTTTATGAATTTTACCGGTCAGCTTAAGGATACGCTCGGTAGTGGTGGTTTTACCGGCATCAACGTGGGCGAAGATACCAATATTTCTGTAAAGGGATAAATCAGTCATGGCGCTCTCTGTAAGCTGGGTTGAAAATAGGCCGCTAATGTACAGGAAAATAGGTGATTTTGCTCGTAGAAAAGTGGTACTAACAACGATTGCGAAGGATTTTTTATCAATAAAGCCTATTTTGGGCGTTTGCAGCTGCTATCCCGATCCTCTTTGCTCAAGAAATTCCGTATTAAGCTCATGTAAGTATTCAGTTTTTCGAGGATGAGTTGGCAAAAGTTTGTGGCGCCAACTCATCGCTATATTAACTGTGAGCCTCAATTAAGGATTCCAGACCTCATTTGTTAGTCGCACCACATAAAAGCCGCTGTAGCCGTCGGTATACCAAATTTCTTTGCGCTCGGGCACAAAGGCGGGACGAGACATGGCCCAGTTACTGGCGGGGGCGGGAACGGTGAGTACGCGGGGCTGAACTGGCGCGTTGAAATAAGCCATCTCGACGGGCTTTTCGGGATTGCGAATATCAAATATACGCAAGCCGGATAAGATCATGCTGCAAGCCGCAATATCGGGATTTACTCGGCTTGGAACTGAGCAGTAGTGACCAGCATAACCGCCGGTCGGATTGAAAGCCCCTGGATCATTGGCTATGACGTCACGATTCTCTGGCTCGTGCACCGCTAGACGCAAATCAGAGACCACTCGCGGCTGGGTTTCGTCGCTAATATCAATAATGCGGCCAGCGCCCACAAACTCCCCATGGGTGGTTACCGACGCGTTATTGCCGGGTTGGTTGGTGGAGTATTCATCAATTTCCAACAGATAGGCTTTGCCATTGCGACTAAAGGGCATGGCGTTTTGGGGTATGGTTTGGTTGTCCCAAGAGATATGGGCTATTTCACGAACTTGGGGGTTGGCTACCCGCGCCTGAATCTCCGATACATCTAATATTAATACCCCGAAACCATTGCCTGAGGCGAGATAGGCGCGGTTGCCGTCGTCGCTGAGTGACAAGCCGTGCGATGTATAGTTGCCCGCCCACAGCGGTAGCGGCAGCGACGGGTTAGAGATGTCTACCGCCGTCAGGGTGGGTGTGCCTGGCGATGCGGAATAAAATGTTTTGCCGTCGGGTGATATGCCGCTTTCGTGGCCAAGAGTACCTACCAGTGCGGAGGATTTCAGTACTGGATTGCGACAGTCTTCGGAGACGTCGTACACGTCAACAATGCCAGGGTAAAAGGCAGGGTTGCCCATGACCGCCACCAGCACGCCCGCCTCTTGCGATACCACGAGGGATTCATGCGGCGAAAGCATTGCTGGGGTAACTAAGCGAGCCGTCATTAGGGGCTTAGTAGGGTCGCTCATATCCAGTACATTTACACCGACATTCATGTCTAAGACATTGCTCGGAAAGAGTAAAGTACTGTCGTAATAGGCGCATTCCCGCCCAGTTTTGTCGATATAGCGCTCAACTTTAAAGCCGCCGACGGTGCCGATAGCGTTGGGGGTGAAATAGGAGCCCGCAAGTTCGGTATTACAGGTGAAGCCCATTTCCGCTAGGCCGGCGTCGTGGTCGGCTTGGCTGACTCGACCTTGCATGCCGGTTTCTGGCCGCGAGCCGGGCCCGCAGGTAGCGCGACTTATACTCTCTTCGCTGGCTGGCCGCGCGGGGCTCGACGACTTACTGCCCGAGTTACAGGCAATTAAGCCGCTGGCGCTAATCACTAACAGGGCGATAGATATACTGCGTGTCATGCTGACCTCTCTTATTATTTGAAACTGCGTTGTATCCACGTTAACTAGGTACTGCTTTAATTTGCCGGGGTATTTTGCGGGGTGATTGCCGCGAGCATTATTTTAAATTGCTGGATTTCTGTTGCCTGATCTAAGGTAATTCTCGCGGCTAAGGCCCGTACCGCGGGCAAACTTGCCTGCTCGGCGGCAAATTCTGCCATAGGCAGGCCACCTTGGTGATGGCTGAGCATTAGATGCAAAAACAGCGTATCTCGGGCTAGACCTTCGCTATTGCGCAGCGCATTCAATTCTTCGAGGCTTGCCATGCCGAGCATGCCATTGGGCGAGCGGCCACAGTCGAGCAGGTATTGGTTTAGGCTCGGATTTGGAGCTTGCGTGCCAAGTAGCATCCACGACATATTTGAATTTGACGGCGTTACAGGCTGGTTCCACAGTCGCAGCCAGCCTTGCATTTCACCGAGTTCGACCAGCTGGGTGGCGGCGATGGCGCGGGCCTGTGCGGTAAGTCCTGTTGGGCGGCCATCTAATAATAATTGCGCCATTGCGATGGCTTGGCGGTGGTGAAGATACATCGCCTGACTGAATCCGATATCTACAGCGCTGGGCGCCAAGCTGCGTAAATTTGCGCGTGCATCCTGCAAATCGCGGTATTGATGGCCCGCAGCGCTGCCGACCACTAGCGCTAAGACGGCCGCAAATATATAGCTGAGGGTGCGAATAGCCAAATGAGTGACCTCGTTGCTTTATCGTTATTATCTGCGGCCGAGGACTGAGGCAGTAAAATATCTAGATGTCGGCACGCTGCTCTACTGGCCGAGATAATAGCAAATGTAATAGATGAAAACATCGAAAATAAATCGGTGTTATTCGGTTGCGGCCGGCTATAGCGCTAAAAAGTGAATTTAATAGAATGGCTTTAAGGAAAGAGGTGGTTCGGCGTGGCGCCAGAGGCGGTCAAAATTTTCGCGATAGTCCCGTGCAATTGATTCCACGTCGCAGTATTCAGCCTTATTGAGGGCGCTTTGATGTGGGTAGGTGATAAGTTTATCTTCATCGCCAACCATGAAAAATTCTTTGGCGCCAAAGGTGTGACCAATGCTGAGCTTGCGGATTGGTATCGCGGTTTTCCATTCGCGACTCATGTCGAGCAGGGGGTGATGGTGCTCGCGCAGCGGCATTTCGTCGCAGATCATGAGAAAAATGGTGTTGCCCTGGTGGCGATGGATAAATTCATGGGCATAGCGCAAAAAATGCTCGTTGGCGTAGAGCGCACTCTCTAAGCTATGGCTGAATATACGCAGTTCCCAGCGCGTATTTTTTAGCAGGTCCACAGCGGCTCGCGCTGGATTGCCTTGCAAGTTTATCTCGGTGGTAAATCCACTGCGCAGCACTGGTTTTAAAACCATGCGCATATGTTGGTGAGGAATGCCGGCGTCCATAAAGCGGGGCCCAAGCAGTTCAAAGCCTTGGTGCTGATAGAATTCTATGGCGTGAACTTGGGCGCCTAACTGTAGGCTGGCCATACCACGGTCTTTGGCTTCAATAATGCAGTGTTGCAGTAGCGCCTTGCCTACGCCCTTGCGACGATAGGGGGATAATACGGCCATACGGCCAATGGTGCCGTTATCGAGCAGGCGTACGGTGGCGATCGCCTCCTTGTTGTGAAAGGCTAACCAGTGGGTGGCAGTGGCGTCGAATTCGTCTAGCTCAAGTGCTTCAGGCACTTTTTGCTCATTAACAAACACCGTGTGGCGTATGGCAGTGAGTTGTTGTTGGTATTCGGTCCAAGCCGCTTTAACAATCGTAATCGTCTTCATCAAAGCAAAGCGTAGCACTACTGTAGAGCGCGTATAGCATTTCTTTGCTTAAACTGCGGAAATTACTTATAGGCTGGCCACATTCCAGCTGACACAGGGCTTGAACGTCGTTGGCTTGGTCGGGCGGATAAGCGAATGCCGCGCCATCGGCGTATAAATACTGGGCGTCGAAGGCGAGCCGAGCACCGAGGCGCAGCTGGGGGATTTCGCCGTCGTCTAGGGCTAATTGAAATTCATCAAAATCGAGGTGGTCGCCGGCGAGTTCCTCGCGGTCGTCGACGCGGGTCATCATGCTGCCAAACCAGCGGGCAATTAAAGCATCGTTGTCGAGCTGCTTAAGTAACAGCGCTTTTACGTGCTTGTGAACTTCGCTGGAGATTTCACCGGTGTTGCTGCTGGCGTTCAGTGCAGGGTCGCGGTAGCGCTGCGAGGCATCGAGAAAGCTGGCAACTTCGTCGCCAAAATCGCTAAACAGCTCAGCTTCTGAGGGCGCCCGAAAACCGACCGATAGGGTCATGCAGTCATCGCCCTCGGCAACGCCCCAGTGGGCGACTCCTGGCGGTACATAAAGAATGTCGCCGGCTTTTAGCAGGTATTCAGATTCGGTATTGAATTCCTGTAGCAGTTTTAGCTGGGGATGCGGATGCAGCGGTGTGTCGGGGCCGCAGTGGCCGCCGATTTTCCAGCGACGTTGGCCACTGGCTTGAATCAGGAATACATCGTATTGGTCGTAATGGGGACCGACATTGCCGCCGTCGGTGGCATAACTCACCATGATATCTTCGGTGCGCCAGCGGGGAATAAAGCGGAACTCGGCGAGCACGTCGGCGAGGTCCGGTAAGTAGTGGTCTACGCTTTGGACCAGCAAGGTCCATTTGTTTTTGGGCAGCGTGGCAAACTCGGCCTCGTCAAAAGGCCCATTGCGCAGCTCCCAGCCATCGTTAGTTTCAATAATAATGCGGCTGTCGATACCTTCTTCGCAGGCTAGCCCCGCCAAATCATTGCCGTCTAAGGGGCAATTAAAATTGGGGAGGGCGCCCTTAATTAAGGTGGCTTTGCGCTGCCAGACCTCATCTAAAAATTGCTGGGGGTCAAAGTTCTGCAGCGCCATCAATCAGATCCGCTTTGCTTGGGCAGCGGCATTGCCGATGTATTTGGCCGGAGTAAGCTCGCGCAATTCGGCTTTAGCCGCCTCAGGAATATCCAGGGTTGCAACAAACTCTTTCAGTATTTCCGCGGTAATGCGCTGGCCGCGGGTAAGCGCCTTGAGTTTTTCATAGGGTTCGGCAACGGCGTAGCGGCGCATCACGGTTTGAATAGGCTCGGCGAGCACTTCCCAGCTGTCGTCAAGATCGGCGGCAATGCGGGCGACATTAATTTCCAACTTGCTCAGGCCTTTCATCGTGGCGGCATAGGCCATGGTGCTGTAGGCAATGCCCACGCCCATATTGCGCAATACGGTGGAGTCGGTAAGGTCGCGCTGCCAGCGCGAGATCGGCAGCTTGGCGGCCAAGTGATTAAGCACTGCATTGGCCAAACCTAAATTGCCTTCGGAGTTTTCGAAGTCAATGGGGTTGACCTTGTGCGGCATGGTGGAGGAGCCCACTTCGCCAGCAATAGTGCGCTGTTTGAAGTAGCCCAGCGAGATATAACCCCAAATATCGCGGTCGAGGTCGATCAAAATGGTGTTAAAGCGGGCGATTGCGTCGAATAACTCGGCGATGTAATCGTGGGGCTCAATCTGGGTAGTGTAGCGATTCCAGTTGATACCGAGTTTGCTAATAAAAGCGTCGGCGTGGGCTTCCCAGTCGATGTCGGGATAGGCCGACAGGTGGGCGTTGTAGTTGCCCACGGCGCCGTTAATTTTCCCTAGCAGGCTAACGTCGGCAATGGCCGCGCGCTGGCGACGCAGGCGGGCGACAACGTTGGCAAACTCTTTGCCCATGGTGGTGGGGCTGGCAGTTTGGCCGTGGGTGCGGGCGAGCATTGGCACGTCGGCAAACTCGTGAGCCTGCTCAGTCAGCTTATTAATAATGGCATCGGCGTCGGCGAGCAATATTTCGCGACCTGCTTGCAGCATCAGTGCGTGAGATAGGTTGTTGATGTCTTCTGAAGTGCAGGCGAAATGCACGAATTCGGAAATTGCAGCTAATTCAGCGTTGCTGCTAATCGCGTCTTTAATAAAGTATTCAATGGCTTTAACGTCGTGGTTGGTAGTTGCCTCGATGTCTTTTACCTTTTGCGCGCCGCTTTCATCGAAATCACTGATGAGGGTTTCTAGGGCAGCATTTGCGGTGTCGCTCAAGGCGGGCACTTCAATCACGCTAGGGTTGGCGGCTAAGGCTTGCAGCCAGCGCACTTCAACAATTAGGCGGTATTTGATAAGACCAAATTCGCTGAATACGGGGCGCAGTGGCGCGGTTTTGCTGCCGTAGCGGCCATCGACGGGTGAGACGGCGGAAAGCGCGGATAAGTCCATGTTCAATACCTTTTACTGTGCTGTGCGGGGCGGGCCATGCGGAAAGCGCGCAATAATACACGAGTTAACGGGGAATTTCAGTGCTGAGCAGCTGTTTGGTTTGGGCAAAAAGCCGGTTGCGCTGAAAGACGAGTTTCCAGCGGCTACCGCCAGCTTGGCGCCACAAATACGCGGCGCGTATCGAGGCGAGTAACAAGCTGCGAATACGTGCGGCGTTATTGGCATTTTGCAGTTCTTGGGCGCTGCCGGTTATTTGGATTCGGAAATTGTATTTTGATATTGTGTCTTGATAAATTGATGAAAGAGATGAGCTTAAGCTGCTGATATCTATATTATTCATCTCTTTGTTTTTTGCGGCGTGCTGGAGTCTGTTGCGCAGCAGTGCCGAGGTGGTGTCGTCGCCCCGCAGTTTTTTATGTAAATGCAAAACGCCTAGGCAGTACCGCATAACAGCGCGACGCTCGCCGTAATCGTTGCCGCTTAATAAGTCGCGCAGGCCACGGATGCCCACCTCTAGGTTTTCGATGCCGCCATAGGCCTCTTCAACGGTGGTTGCAGAAAATGCGAAAAGGCTATTAATAGACGCTTCCAGCGCTTGGGGCTCGGCTTGACCAGTGCGGGCTATTTGATCGACCAGCACCGTGCCTTGCACAATGGCGGCAAGGGCGAGGGTTTGCTGCCTTGCGAGTTGCTCGGGTTTACTCACTGTACTACTCATAAATAATTAAACCCTGCTTCGATAACACCGCCACCAAGGCAGATGTCGTCGTCGTAAAATACCACCGATTGCCCAGGCGTGATGGCGCGCTGGGCGTCGCTAAAATGCACTTCAAAGCCGCTGTCGGCGGCGCGAATTTCGCAGTCTTGATCGGCTTGCCGGTAGCGGGTTTTAGCCTTGCAGGTATGGGGTAGCGCTGGCGCTTGTCCGCTAATCCAGTGGATCTCGCCAACTTGCAGGGCTTGTTTAAACAGCGAGGGGTGTTGGCCACCTTGGGCGACCAGCAAGACGTTGCGGTCTAAATCTTTGTCTACGACATACCAGGGCTCTTCGCCGCCGCCCTTAACACCGCCAATCCCCAGGCCCTGACGCTGGCCAATGGTGTGGTACATCAATCCGCTGTGCTCGCCCATATCTAGGCCATCCAAGCTTTCGATACGGCCAGGCTTGGCGGGCAGGTATTGCTGCAAAAAGTCTTTAAAGCGGCGCTCACCAATAAAGCATATACCGGTACTGTCTTTTTTGTTGTGAGTGATAAGGCCGTGCTCCTCGGCAAGGGCGCGCACCACGGGCTTTTCAATCTCGCCTACGGGGAATAGCGTTTTAGCTAGCTGTTCGCTGCCCACGGCGTGGAGAAAATAGCTTTGGTCTTTGTTGGGGTCGAGGCCTTTTAGTAGTTGACTGCTATCGTCAACATCGCGGCGGCGGGTGTAGTGACCCGTGGCGATGTAGTCGGCACCCAGCACTAAGGCGTAGTCGAGGAAGGCCTTAAATTTAATTTCGCGATTGCAGAGAATGTCTGGGTTGGGCGTGCGGCCTGCCTTGTATTCTGCCAAAAAGTGCTCAAAGACATTGTCCCAATATTCGCTGGCAAAATTTGCGGTATGCAGGTGAATACCCAAGGTTTTGCATACTGCAGCGGCATCGGCCAAATCATCTTTGGCGGTGCAGTATTCGGTGCCGTCGTCTTCGTCCCAGTTTTTCATAAACAGGCCTTCGACCTGATAACCCTGCTGCATTAATAGCAGGGCGGAAACCGAGGAATCGACACCGCCGGACATACCGACGATAACCTTGGTTTTACTGTTGTCTGGGCTTGTGCTTGGCTGCATTAGCGTGTTCCGTAAATCATTGACAGGGGGTAGCGGTGGCCGGCGAGATAGCGCTCTAAACATTCCAACACCAGCGGGCTGCGCAGCATGGCGCGGCGCTCGCGGAGTTCATCTACCGTTAGCCAAATGGCTTGTTCAATATCGCTGTCGAGCGGCTGTTCTGGGCAAAAGGCGATTGGCCTGGCAAAAAAGCTGGTGCGCTGATAGGTCACGCCATTACTCGGCGCGGTGTATAAGCCCAAGCCGACAACACCTAGGATTTCAACCCGCCACTGGGTCTCCTCTAAGGTCTCGCGACTGGCAGCTTCTATAAGGCTTTCGTTCTGTTCGAGGTGGCCGGCGGGCTGATTGATTACTCGCTGACCGTTTTTAATCTCTTCAACAAATAAAAACTTGCCGTCGTTTTCAACCAAGGTTGCCACGGTGACGTGGGGCTGCCAGTCCATAGTCTTGTCCGAATACCAAAAGCGGAATTGTAACAGCTGCCGCCGCTCAAGGACTACGTTTGCGGCCAGTGGGCCGTGGGCTTTTGTTGCGGGGCTTGTAATTTGTGCGCCGTGACGCAGGCTTGTTTGGGCTAGCGTAGCGCTTAAACTCGTCGCAAAGTGTTATTTTTCGGTGCTCACCTGGTGCCAGGCCGTCAAGTGCCCAGTCGCCAATTGCGGCGCGAATCAAACGCAGCGTGGGGAAACCGACTGCGGCTGTCATGCGTCGAACTTGGCGATTGCGGCCCTCACTAATTTGCAGGCTAATCCAACTGGTGGGGATGGCGGCGCGAAAGCGCACCGGTGGATCTCTGGGCCAAATTGGGCTCGGCTCAGGGATGCGTTCGGCGTTTGCCGGCAGAGTAGGGCCGTCTTTTAGCGTAATTCCGTTGCGGAGCTGGGCGAGGGCGGAATCGCTTATTTCACCTTCTACTTGGGCCCAGTAGGTTTTTTTTAGTTTGTGGCGCGGATGGCTAATTTGATGCTGTAGCTCGCCGTTGCCGGTTAAAATCATTAGGCCTTCTGAGTCGTAATCAAGCCTTCCCGCTGGATATATGGCGGGTATCCTGATGTAATCGGCTAGGGTGGCGCGACCATCTGAGTCGGTAAATTGACTCATTACTTGGAAGGGCTTGTTGAAAATAAAAATGTCGCTCACGTTAAAAATAGGCTCATTCATAGAAGAAATCTCGGTATAAAGTGTTACAATGTCGCGCTTTTTACCGAAGCTGTATTATACCTAATACAGTCAATCTTCGTATTGTGAGCAAGTGCGAGCACAGATACTAACTGATAAACCATGGAGTCAAAAATGGGATACCAACATATCAAGGTACCTGCAGAGGGCGAGAAAATCACCGTTAATGCGGATCTTTCCCTGAACGTACCCGATCGGCCAGTAATACCTTTTATCGAAGGTGATGGCATCGGGGTCGACATTACTCCGGTGATGATCAACGTAGTTGATGCAGCCGTAGCAAAAGCCTACTCAGGCAAGAAAAAAATCAGCTGGATGGAAATTTATACCGGCGAGAAAGCCGCTGAGCTGTATGACGGCGACTGGTTTCCCGCTGAAACATTAGATGCAATCAAAGACTACGTAGTAGGCATTAAAGGCCCGTTAACTACGCCAGTTGGCGGCGGTTTCCGTTCATTAAACGTGGCCCTGCGTCAAGAATTGGACCTGTATGTTTGTCAGCGTCCGGTGCGTTGGTTCGAAGGCGTGCCTTCACCAGTTAAAGAGCCAGGCAAGACCAATATGGTTATTTTCCGCGAGAACTCGGAAGATATCTACGCTGGTATCGAGTGGAAAGCGGGTACTCCTGAAGCAACTAAAATTATTGATTTCCTTCAGGATGAAATGGGCGTTACCAAAATTCGCTTCCCACAGGATTGCGGTATTGGTATTAAGCCAGTTTCGCTCGAAGGTACTAAGCGCTTAGTGCGCAAGGCTGTTCAGTACACTATCGACCAAGATTTGCCATCACTGACTATTGTCCACAAGGGCAATATCATGAAATTCACCGAAGGCGCGTTTAAGTCTTGGGCATACGAATTGGTGATGGACGAGTTTGGTGGCGAGCTGATCGACGGCGGCCCATGGGTGAGCATTAAGAACCCAAATACCGGCAAAGAGATCGTCATTAAAGACGTAATTGCCGACGCAATGCTCCAGCAAGTGCTGTTGCGCCCAGACGAGTACAGCGTTATTGCTACGCTTAACTTGAACGGCGATTATCTGTCTGACGCACTGGCTGCGCAGGTAGGCGGCATTGGTATTGCACCTGGCGCAAATATGAGCGACAACATTGCGCTGTTTGAAGCAACTCACGGTACTGCACCTAAGTACACCGGCCAAGACAAGGTGAACCCAGGCTCACTGATTCTGTCTGCCGAAATGATGCTGCGTCATATGGGTTGGAACGAAGCGGCAGATCTGATTATTACTGGCATGAACGGTGCTATTCAGGCTAAAACCGTAACCTATGATTTTGAGCGTTTGATGGAAGGTGCAACCTTGCTGAAATGTTCAGAGTTTGGTGACGCTATCGTTAAACACATGGCGTAAAAAATTATCGCCGCCCGCGTTGCGGGTGGCGATTTCTTTCCGCGGCGCTATTCTTGCGTTTGCGTTTCGGCAGTTTTAATGTCGATTGCGTGCAGTCCTTTGGGGCCAGGTTCAGCTTTAAATACTACAGATTGCCCCGCTTTTAGGGTTTTGTAGCCTTCCATGGTGATCGCTGAATAGTGGGCGAAAATTTCATCTTCACCACTTTCGGATACGATAAACCCATATCCTTTGGCGTTATTGAACCACTTTACAACACCGCTTTGCATAGCCTTTCTTCCTTAATTGTCGTTATAGTTATTGCTTAGTTAACGTAAACTACCTTGTATTTCCTAATACAGCCCCCATTTTTAAAACAGTCCGGCCACCGCGTCAAGTAAAGACGTTGTAAGATGGGAAGTTGGTGAATTTCCCTATTGCGCGGGGTTATAGTGGTGATAAGCTCAGGTAACATCAGTGAAAATGCAGATTAATATACAGAATATGGCTAATAAGCCGGAAGACGAGGATCACGGTAACGGTATCGCGGTTCAGGAATCAAAACCTGAATTGAAGAAACCACGTATGTATGCTGTGGTCTTACTTAACGATGACTATACGCCCATGGAGTTTGTTGTTGAGGTTTTGGAGGACTTCTTCTATTTGGATCGTCAGCGCGCGACGCAAGTCATGCTGGCCGTTCACACCAAGGGTAAGGGAGTGTGTGGAGTGTTCACCAAGGATATTGCGGAGACAAAAGCCGCGCTGGTGAATCAGTACGCTAGAGACAACGGTCACCCGCTACTTGCTGAGATAGAAGAGAGCGACGACTAACACTGGTAATTGCAGAAGGCGAATGTAGTCTATGTTGAGCAAAGACCTAGAAACAACCTTGAGCCAGGCATTTAAATCGGCTCGTAGTCGTCGGCATGAGTTCATGACCGTCGAACATCTATTGCTTGCGCTGGCAGACAACGAGGCGGCCGTAAAAGTATTACTGGCCTGCGGCGCTGACTTGCTACAGCTCAAAGGCGAACTTAAGGAGTTTGTCGACGCAACCACGCCACGAATACCGGAAACCGATGTAGAGCGCGATACTCAGCCGACGCTCGGTTTTCAGCGCGTATTACAGCGCGCAGTATTCCATGTGCAGTCTTCCGGCAAGCAGGAAGTCACTGGCGCCAATGTGTTGGTCGCAATCTTTAGTGAGCAGGAAAGCCAAGCGGTTTACTTTTTGAAATCGCAGAGTGTTAATCGCTTAGATGTGGTTAATTTTATTACTCACGGCATCTCTAAAGTGTCTGGCGCCGAAGGCCTTGAGCACGATCAAAGCCAAGACGCCGAGGGTGAAAATGCTGATCCTGAGCAGCGTCCACTGGAAAATTTTGCCACCAACCTTAACGCCGAAGCAAAAGCGGGTCGTATCGACCCCTTGATTGGGCGCGCCGAAGAGGTTGAGCGAGTCGCACAAATTTTAACCCGTCGCCGTAAAAACAACCCCTTATTAGTGGGTGAGTCCGGTGTGGGTAAAACCGCAATTGCCGAAGGCTTGGCCAAGCGTATTGTTGACGGCGAAGTGCCTGATGTATTGGTGGGTAGCGTGGTCTACTCGCTAGACATGGGCGCCTTGCTGGCCGGCACCAAATACCGTGGCGATTTTGAAAAGCGGCTTAAGGGTTTGCTGGCTGATCTTAAAAAACGTCCCGGCGCGATTTTGTTCATTGACGAGATTCACACCATTATTGGTGCCGGTGCCGCTTCCGGCGGTGTTATGGATGCCTCCAACCTATTGAAGCCGCTGCTAAGCTCTGGGCAGATGCGCTGTATAGGTTCAACGACTTTCCAGGAATACCGCGGTATTTTTGATAAGGATCGCGCACTAAGTCGCCGCTTCCAGAAAGTCGATGTTAATGAGCCATCTGTTGAAGACACGTATTTAATCCTCAAAGGTCTGCGCTCGCGCTTTGAAAGTCATCACGAATTAAAGTACAGCGATGGCGCGCTGCGCTCTGCCGCGGAATTGTCTGCTCGGTATATAAATGACCGCTTTTTGCCCGATAAGGCGATTGATGTCATTGATGAAGCGGGTGCCTACCAGCGTCTGCAGAAGCCAGAAAACCGCGTTGAGAAAATTGATATTGCCGAGATCGAGGCCATTGTTGCGAAAATCGCCCGTATTCCACCTAAGAGTGTGTCGTCTGACGACCGCGCTTCGCTGGTGAAATTGGAAGATAATCTGAAAATGGTGGTTTTTGGTCAAGACAAAGCGGTTGCCGAGCTAAGCGCCTCGATCAAGCTGGCGAGGGCAGGCCTCAAGTCACCAGAAAAGCCTATAGGCAGTTTTTTGCTGGCTGGGCCTACCGGTGTTGGTAAGACCGAAATTTGTCGGCAGCTGGCTAAGCTGCTGGGCTTGGAGCTTATTCGCTTCGATATGTCTGAGTATATGGAGCGCCACACCGTATCGCGGTTAATTGGCGCGCCCCCTGGCTATGTTGGTTTTGATCAAGGTGGCTTGCTGACCGACTCGGTAACCAAGCACCCGCACTCGGTGGTGTTGTTGGATGAGATCGAAAAGGCGCACCCTGATTTGTTCAATCTGTTATTGCAGGTTATGGATCACGGCTCGCTGACCGATAACAATGGTCGCAAAGCGGATTTTCGCAATGTGATCTTTGTGATGACAACCAATGCCGGTGCAGAAAGTATCAGTCGTCGTTCAATAGGCTTTACCGAGCAGGATAATCAAACCGATTCGACTGAAGCGATTAATCGTCTGTTTACCCCAGAGTTCCGCAACCGTCTCGATAGCGTAATCTCTTTCGAGCCTTTACAGCCAGAGGTTGTGTTAACCGTGGTTGATAAGTTCTTGGTGGAATTGCAGGCGCAGCTAGACGACAAGAAGGTTGCTCTGCATGTGGATGATGAGGCGCGCCGCTGGTTGGTTGAGCACGGTTACGATAAGCACATGGGTGCTCGGCCAATGGCCAGAATTATCCAAGAGCATATCAAGAAGCCGTTAGCTGAACTGGTGTTGTTTGGCAGTCTTGAGAAATGCGGTGGCGTGGTTAATGTCAGCGTGAAAGGTGACAAGCTGGCCCTAGCTGCGGAGGCAGTGGAAGAAGAGGCGGGCCAGACCTGCGATTAGCAGGTATTTCTTAGCGGCCGCGGAAGGTGATGCGGCCTTTGCTTAGGTCATAGGGGGTTAATTCCACCTTGACCTTGTCACCAGTTAAAATCCTGATGTAATGCTTGCGCATTTTGCCTGAGATATGGGCAGTAACAACGTGTCCGTTTTCTAGGCGCACGCGAAAAGTAGTATTCGGCAAGGTGTCGATGACTTCGCCTTCCATTTCGATCTGGTCTTCTTTCGCCATTCGGCAACTATCCTCGAGAGTCTTTAAAATTAAGTGCAATGCACTGAAGCCACGTAGGGCCGTCAAAACTGCGCGCATTTTGCCCTAATTTGAGCCTGATGGCAATTTGCAACGTCAATTGTGGAGATATGCTTAATTTAAACGCAGCCAACGGTTGCTCATTAGCAGTTCTATTGGCTTGTAGTCGGTTTTATAACGCATTTTTTGGCAGTCGCGAATCCAATAGCCAAGGTAAAGATAGGGTAGCGCGAGGTCTTTGCAGCGCGAAATTTGCCAAAGAATACCGTAAACACCCAAGCTGCGCTGCGGGAAATCAGGATCATAAAAGGTGTAAATTGCGGATAAGCCATCATCTAATACGTCGGTAACAGCGATCGCAATCAGCTGCTCGGCCAAGTAAAAATGAATATATTGGCTGGCCTCGCTACCTTGGCCTAAAAAACTATCAAATTGCTGGCGCGACGGGGGATACATATCACCGTCGCGATGACGGCTGTTTATGTATTTCTCATAAAGCGCGTAGGCGTTGTCGGCTGGGCTATCTGAAATGCGGGCGTTTAAATCACTATTGCGGTTGGCGACTTTGCGTTGGGTGCGGCTAGGTTTAAATAAATTAGCAGGCACTCGTGACGCGATACACGCTTTGCAGGCGCCACAGTCGGGGCGGTAGATGTGCGCGCCACTGCGGCGAAAGCCGCGGCGCGATAGCTCGCTATAGACCGGTGTAGAGATATTGGCATCGGGGTCGATGAAAAGTGTTTTTGCTTCACGGTCGCCAAAATAGCTACAGGGGTGGGGATGAGTAGCGTAAAGTTTGATTTGTTTGTCGTCAGTCATGCGCTGGTCACTGGCGGCTTGCCGTAATACCAGTCGAGGGTCCATTTTGCTGGTGCGCACTCGATGTTAGTGTATGACTGTAGGCATTTTTTGAAGCTTGCACGATCCATTTCCTCCGCACCCATGGTCTCAAGATAATCGTTACTTATCTGACAATCAATGAGGGGGAAGCCCCATTCTTGCAATTGACCGCAAAGATGAACAAAAGCAATTTTTGAAGCATTCGACTCGCGGCTAAACATCGACTCGCCGTAAAACATTTTGCCAATTGCCACGCCGTAAAGGCCACCAATTAGCTTGCCGTGACGCCATACTTCTACCGAATGTGCCCAGCCGGCGTTGTGTAAGTTTTGGTATGCACTGCGCATGTCATCAGAAATCCACGTGCCTGGTCGCTTTTGGCTTAGCTCGGCGCAGCCTTGTATTACGCCGCCAAAATCCTGATCAAAGCTCACGTCGTATTCGAAACGGCGCAATTCTTTGCGCAGGCTGCGAGCAATATGCAGGCGTTCGGGAAATACCACCGCACGGGGTTGTGGCGCCCACCATAAAATGGGCTGGGACTCCTCATACCACGGAAATATACCCTGCCGATAAGCCGCTAAAAGTCGCGGTACGCTGAGATCACCGCCAACGGCCAACAGGCCGTTGGGGTCCTCTAACGCAGATTCAATGGCTGGGAAACGCAGGTCAGTCGGATCTAGCCATGGAATGGCGGACATTGATTAAGTTGCCGTACTTAAGCCAAATCGTCTAGGTAGCGTTCAGCATCCAGCGCCGCCATGCAGCCAAAGCCAGCAGAGGTTACCGCTTGGCGATAAATATGGTCGGCCACATCGCCAGCGGCAAATACGCCTTCTACGCTAGTCCGAGTGGCATTGCCGTCGGTGCCGCTGTGAATTTTAAGGTAGCCATCTTTCATTTCGAGCTGACCTTGGAAAATATCGGTATTGGGCTTATGGCCAATCGCGATAAATACCCCAGCTACGTCGATTTCTTGGCTGCCTTCACCCTTGGTGCTGTTCAGGCGCAGGCCTGTTACGCCGCTGTCGTCACCTAAAACTTCATCTAATTGGTGATTCCATAGAATATTGACATTGCCATTCTCTGCGCGCTCTAGGAGCTTGTCTTGCAGAATTTTTTCCGAGCGCAGGCTGTCGCGACGGTGTACTAAGGTCACTTCAGAGGCGATATTCGATAAATACAGCGCTTCCTCAACAGCGGTGTTGCCCCCGCCAATAACCGCTACTTTTTTGCCGCGGTAGAAAAAACCGTCGCAGGTTGCGCAGGCCGATACGCCCTTACCCATAAAGGTTTCTTCAGAGGGTAGGCCGAGGTACTGCGCCGAGGCGCCAGTGGCAATTATTAAGGCGTCGCAGGTATAGGTTTTACTGCCGGTAAGGGTGAATGGCTTGTTTTTAAGGTCTACTGATTCTATGTGGTCAAATAGTACCTGAGTGTCGAAACGCTCGGCATGCTCTTGCATTCTCTGCATGAGTTCAGGACCTTGAACGCCGTTTTGATCGCCAGGCCAGTTATCAACATCTGTGGTGGTAGTTAACTGACCACCTTGTTGAATGCCGGTAATGATCACGGGATTCAAGTTGGCACGGGCGGCGTAGACCGCAGCAGTGTAGCCGGCAGGGCCGGAGCCCAGAATTATCAGGCGGTGGTGTTGGCTGTCGCTCATAAATCACTGTATCCAAGCAGGGGGATTGAACTTCGATCAATCCAAAATGACTGAGAATAGGCGCATATCATAGGGTAATTCACTATCGGCAGCAAAAGCTCTGTGCGGCGACAAGTGTCATGACATAGTGCTAATATTGGGATCGTTTACGCTTTTTCAATGCCTTGCATCAGGCAGTGCGCAAATTTTACGCACAAACTTAGGAAACCGTTTTCTTTTGCCAAAATCAACATCAGCATCCATGGTAGAAAACCGTGAAATTTTAAATTTGCGTCTGCGCGAAGGTTTGTTAATTGCCTTTGTTGCGGTGTGCATTTATATCTTTGTCTCGCTGTTGAGTTATAGCGGCAATGATCCGGGCTGGTCGCGCACCGGCAATGGCGATAGCGTGGTTAATACCGGCGGCCCTGTGGGGGCGTGGTTGGCCGATGTGTTCTTTGCGCTGTTTGGCTTTATGGCGTATTTATTTCCTGCCATGCTCGGCTTTAGAGCTTGGCGCCTGTTTAAGGAGCGCTATCGGCCCGCGGGCTTCGACTCCCTGATTTTTGTACTGCGCTTAATCGGCTTAGTGTTGGTGATGATTTCCAGCACAGGGCTTGCCGCCAACGGCGATTACGGCAATAGCGGTCTGCCATTTGGTGCGGGCGGGGTGCTGGGCGACGCAGTGGGTCACGCCACCATGAGCTCATTTAATGAGTTTGGTAGTCGCCTGCTGTTAATTGCTATTTTGCTGTTTGGTTTGACCGTATTCACGGACTTGTCGTGGATTAGATTAATGGACTCGCTCGGTGCGCTCACGTTGCGTTTATTTGATCAAAGCCGAGAAAAATTGTATCACTACAAATTGGCTAGGCATGAGCGCCGTAAAGCCGCCGTGGCCAAGCAACAGCGCCATGAGTCTGTCGCCAAGAAGACCGAAATACAAAAGACCCGAATTCCACCGCAAATAGCGCCGCCACCAAAGCCAGTGGCCAAGTCGAGCCGACCCGACAAAGAACGCCAAGCCTCGCTATTCGATGGCCCCGTGACCGGCACGTTGCCGTCGTTAAATTTGCTCGACAAGGCAATACACAACCCCGATCGTGGCTATTCACCCGAAACCCTCGAGGCCATGTCGCGGTTGCTTGAAATTAAACTGCTCGATTTTGGCGTGTCGGCCAAAGTGGTCGCGGTATTCCCTGGTCCGGTTATCACTCGCTTTGAGCTGGAGCCTGACGCGGGTGTCAAAGTTAGCAAAATTTCGAATTTGGTAAAAGATTTGGCGCGCTCGCTGGCGGTTATCAGCGTGCGGGTTGTAGAAGTAATTCCAGGCAAACCCTATGTGGGCATTGAAATTCCCAACGAAGACCGGGAAATTGTGAATTTTCACGATGTGCTCGCGTCCGAGGCTTTTGATTCCTGCAAGTCGCCGCTAACACTCGCGCTTGGTCATGACATTTCGGGCGAGCCGGTGTGTGCCGACTTGGGCAAAATGCCTCATTTATTGGTGGCGGGTACCACCGGCTCGGGTAAGTCAGTGGGTGTTAATGCCATGCTGATTAGCTTGCTCTATAAGTCGACGCCGGAAGAAGTGCGCTTGATGCTAGTCGATCCGAAGATGCTGGAATTGTCGGTATACGATGGCATTCCGCATTTGTTAACACCGGTCATTACCGATATGAAAGACGCCGCCAATGGCCTGCGCTGGTGTGTTGCTGAAATGGAGCGGCGCTACAAGCTGATGTCGAAAATGGGCGTGCGCAACCTAGCGGGCTTTAACCGCAAAATTAAAGATGCCATTTTGGCCGGCGAGCCGATTAAAGACCCACTGTGGAAACCCGAAGACCATTACCAAGCGGGTCTAGAAGAAGCTCAAGCGCCAGATTTAGTGGTTTTGCCTTCGATTGTGGTGGTAATTGATGAATTTGCCGACATGATGATGATCGTCGGCAAAAAGGTAGAAGAGCTTATAGCACGTATCGCACAGAAGGCTCGCGCCGCTGGCATTCACCTGTTGCTGGCCACCCAGCGTCCCTCGGTGGATGTGATTACCGGTTTGATTAAGGCCAACGTGCCTACGCGGATTGGTTTCCAGGTGTCATCAAAAATAGATTCGCGAACGATTCTCGATCAGGGTGGGGCAGAACAGTTGCTCGGTCACGGCGATATGTTGTATCTGCCGCCGGGAGCAGGCATTCCGATTCGCGTTCACGGCGCCTTTGTGTCGGACGAAGAAGTTCACCGAGTGGTTGCCGACTGGAAGCGACGGGGCGAGCCCCAGTATATTGACGGGCTTTTGGAAGAAGGTAGCAGTACCGACGCCATGCCTGGTATGCCGCCCGAAGGTGGTAGCGACGATGGCGAGGGCGATGCACTTTACGACGAAGCGGTGGCCTATGTTACTCAAAGCCGACGCGCCTCGATCTCTGCTGTACAGCGCAAATTGCGAATCGGCTATAATCGCGCCGCCCGATTAATTGAAACAATGGAGGCCGCTGGTGTCGTAACAGAGATGGCCAGTAACGGTAGTCGCGAAGTGCTGGCTCCACCTCCATTTGAATAGAAGTAGAACCCATGCGCCAACTGTTAATATTTTTGTGTTTGTCAGTTTTTACTCTTACTGGATTTGCCGAGGGCGATGTTGCCCAGCTGCACCTGCATCTCTCTGGCGCGCAAAGCCTTAATGCCAAGTTTGTGCAGCAGGTTCGGGATGTTGATGGCGAGCTTTTACAAGAGAGCAAGGGCACAATAGCCCTCAAACGGCCGAATAAAATACGCTGGGAAAGCATCGAGCCCTATCATTATTTGTTGGTGAGCAACGGCCAAACTGTGTGGCGCTACGACGCCGACCTTGAGCAACTCAATACCGAGGCCTTCGATGCCAATCTGGCGCAAACACCGGCCATGATCATTGGTATGTCGATAGACCAGCTGGCCGCCCAGTATGATGTGAATGTCAAAAAGAACGGCAATGCCCGTGAATTTGTGCTCACGCCAAAACAGCCGGGCTCCTTCACCGAAATGGCCTTGATGTTCACCTGGGGCAAGCTTACAGGTATGCGCTTAACGGATACCCTTGAGCAAACCACTAAAATTGAATTTGTTAATCCCAAGTACAATAACCGCTTTAGCGACCGTGAATTTGAGTTTAATGAGGCTGAGGCGAGCAAGTCTTGACAGAAGCCGCTAGCAAAGCGCCTCTGGCGGCGCGTATGCGCCCCCAAACCCTAGACCACTATCTTGGCCAAGATCACCTTCTCGCGCCCGACAAGCCGCTGCGCAGGGCGCTAGATTCCGGTCAGCTCCACTCAATGATTTTTTGGGGGCCGCCTGGCGTTGGCAAAACCACACTTGCGCAGTTAATCGCGCAGCTCTGTGACGCCCATTTTATTAGTATTTCGGCGGTGTTGGCGGGGGTTAAGGATATTCGCGCCGCGGTTGAAGACGCCAAACAGCAGCAATTCTTTCAGCGTCGTACTATCTTGTTTATTGACGAAGTACACCGCTTTAATAAATCCCAGCAAGATGCCTTTTTACCCTATGTGGAAGACGGCACCCTTATTTTTGTGGGCGCGACCACCGAAAACCCTTCCTTTGAAATTAATAACGCTTTGTTGTCGCGGGCGCGTGTTTACCAATTAAACCCCCTTAGCGATGCCGCAATTGTTGATATTGTCCGCAACGCCGCTAGCCACGAAGGTTTACAGATAGCGCAGGCAGAGGTCGAGCGAATTGCTCGCCATGCCGATGGCGATGGTCGTCGCGCTTTGAATTTACTCGAGATTGCCGGTGATATGCTCAGCGGCAGTGCCGAGCGCGAGTTGCACGGCGATGTTATCGATCAGGTGCTCAGCGGTCAGCCGCGGCGGTTCGATAAGGGCGGCGATCTTTTTTACGAGCAAATCTCAGCGCTGCACAAGGCAGTGCGCGGCAGCTCAGTGGATGGCGCCCTGTACTGGTTTGCGCGCATGCTCGACGGCGGCTGCGAGCCTTTGTATGTTGCGCGACGCTTGGTGCGCATGGCCAGTGAAGATATCGGCAATGCTGACCCCAGAGCGTTGCGACTATGCCTAGACGCATGGGAGGTTCAAGAGCGGCTTGGCAGCCCAGAAGGGGAGTTAGCCATGGCGCAAGCGGTATGCTATTTAGCTGCCGCGCCGAAAAGTAATGCCGTGTATGCCGCGTATAATGCCGTGCGCCGTCAAATTACCGCATCCCCGAGCTACGATGTGCCGATGCACCTGCGCAATGCGCCAACCGGGATGATGAAAGACCAGGGCTTTGGCGAGGGCTATCGCTATGCCCACGATGAACCCGGCGCCTATGCGGCGGGTGAAAATTACCTGCCGGAAGCACTAAAGGATGAGGTGTATTATCAGCCGGTTGATCGCGGGCTAGAGAAAAAAATCGCCGAAAAGCTGCGATATTTGCAGGAGCTTGATGATAGTGCTGCCTACAAGCGTTATCGTTGAGCTGAATGGGATAGAATAGCCACCCTGCTTGGAGACGATAACACGTGCAAATTTATTTACTTATCGCCCTTGGCGGGGCTTCTGGTGCGCTCAGTCGCTATGGCGTTGGCCGAATGGTCAGCCATTACTTGGCCCAAGAACACTGGCCGCTGGGCACCTTCGCGGTAAACTTTATTGGCTCCTTTGTGATTGGTGCCGTGTACGTGCTAATCACGGAAAGATCTGCGCTGCATGCAGATTGGCGCTATGTTTTGATGGTCGGCTTTTTGGGCGCATTTACCACTTTCTCCACGTTTTCACTGGAGTCGGTGGCGCTACTAGAGGCGGGAAAAATACTGGTGGCGCTGGCGTATATGCTCACCACATTGATTAGCTGCGTGGTCGCTTGCTGGCTAGGAATCGTGGTTTTGCGCGCTGCATAATTTTATTATTTATTGAACAAATACAGATGCTTGGAGATTTACGTTAATGTTAGACATTAAGCAGGTTCGGCAGGATTCGCAGGCAATTGCCGAGGCGCTGAATAAGAAATATTTTAAATTTAACGCCGCAGAATTTGAGGCCTTAGATGCCAGCCGCAAGCAAGCGGACATGAACAGCCAGAACCTGCTGGCCGAGCGTAAAAAAGCCTCGAAGCAAATTGGCGAATTAATCAAAACCGGATTAAGCATTGATGAAGCCAAGGCCCAGGTGAACGAAACCTTGGCGAAAATCGAGTCGGAATTGGAAGCGCTTAAACAGCAAGCCAAAGATGCCAATGACGCCCTCGACCAGTTATTAATGGCGGTGCCGAATTTGCCCGCCGCCGAGGTGCCCGAAGGTAAAGACGAAAGCTGCAATGTTGAAGTATTGCGCTGGGGCCAGCCCCGCGAGTTCGACTTTGAGGTAAAAGACCACGTCGACGTGGGTGAGAACCTTGGTGGACTCGATTTTGATACTGCCGCAAAAATCACTGGAAGCCGCTTTTCAGTTATGCGCGGCGGCCTCGCCAGAATGCACCGTGCGCTAATTCAACTAATGCTCGACACCCACACCCGCGAGCACGGCTACCAAGAAGTGTATGTGCCCTATATGGTCAATGCCGACTCTTTGCGCGGCACCGGTCAGCTGCCCAAATTTGAAGCCGATTTATTTAAATTGCAGGGTGATTCAGAGTATTACTTAATCCCCACCGCCGAAGTGCCGGTGACCAATATGTATCGCGACACGATTGTTGAGGCTGCCGAGCTGGAGAAGGGTCTGCGTTTCACCTGCCACACCCCCTGTTTTCGCAGTGAAGCGGGCAGCTATGGCCGCGATACGCGGGGCATGATTCGCCAGCATCAATTTGAAAAAGTGGAACTGGTGCAGTTTGTTCGTCCCGATCAGTCTGACGAGGCCTTGGATACGCTAACCGGACACGCAGAAGCGATTTTGCAGCGCTTGGAATTGCCTTATCGCAAGGTGATTTTATGCGGTGGCGACCTCGGTTTCTCGGCCCGTAAAACTTACGATTTAGAAGTGTGGTTGCCGGGCCAAAGTGCTTACCGGGAAATTTCCTCTTGCAGTAATTTTGGTGATTTCCAAGCGCGTAGAATGATGGCGCGCTGGCGCAACCCCGAGACCGGTAAGCCCGAGTTGCTGCACACGCTTAACGGCTCGGGTTTGGCGGTGGGCCGCACCTTGGTGGCGATTCTAGAAAACTACCAACAAGCGGATGGTTCTTTGACCGTACCCGAAGCCCTGCGTGGCTATATGGGTGGCATCGAAAGCCTGCAAGTAGGGGCCTGCTAAATATGGAGTTCCTACCGCTATTCACCGACTTACGCAATAAACCCTGTTTATTAGTGGGCGGTGGCCAAGTTGCGCTGCGCAAGGCGCGCTTGCTGTGTAAGGCGGGGGCCAAGTTGCGTCTGGTTGCTCACGAAATATTGCCAGAGCTGGCAACGCTTTGCCTGAACGCGGGCGGCGAATGTATTCGTGGCGATTACGGCGACCATCTGCTCGATGACGTATTTTTGGTCATTGCCGCCACTGATGATGAAGAATTGAATAAGCGGGTCTCGGAAGCTTGTCACGGGCGCCATATTCCTGTGAATGTAGTCGATAATCCGGATCTCTGCAGCGTGATTCTACCGGCGATTATTGACCGCTCGCCGCTGATTATTGCAGTGAGCAGCGGTGGTAAGAGTCCGGTGCTCGCGCGCTTAATGCGTTCGCGCTTAGAGGCCAGTATTCCCGCCACTTATGGCCGTTTGGCACATTTGGTGGGCAGTTTTCGCGACGCGGTAAAAGCCCGCTTTGCCGACATAGACGATCGCCGCCATTTTTGGGAGCAAACCCTGCAAGGCCCAATCGCCGAAATGGTGTTTGCCGGCAAAGATAAGGTTGCCAGCGAAATGCTGAGCGAAGCCATTGCCAAGGCCGAAACTAGCTCGGGCGGCGAAGTGTATTTAATCGGGGCTGGCCCTGGTGATCCTGATTTAATGACGTTTAAAGCGCTGCGCTTACTACAGCGTGCCGATGTGGTTTTATACGACCGTTTGGTGGCACCTGCCATTGTTGATATGTGCCGCAAAGACGCCGAGCGAGTGTATGTGGGTAAAGCCCGCGCCGATCACGCGGTGCCTCAGCAAGACATTAATAAACTGCTGGTCAAATACGCTAAAGAGGGTAAAAAAGTTGCCCGCTTAAAAGGCGGCGACCCGTTTATATTCGGTCGTGGCGGTGAAGAGATCGAAGAACTTGCCGAGGAAAAAATCCCCTTTCAAGTGGTGCCTGGTATTACCGCTGCGTCTGGCTGCGCCAGTTATTCGGGCATCCCGCTCACGCACCGCGATTACGCGCAATCAGTGCGTTTTGTAACGGGGCATTTAAAAGATTACAGCTTGAATCTGCCTTGGGCCGAATTGGTCCACCCTAATCAAACCGTGGTGTTTTATATGGGCCTAGTCGGCTTGCCGAGTATATGTGAGCAATTGATCGCCCACGGCCGTGGTGCCGACACCCCAATTGCGGTTATTCAGCAGGGCACCACACCAGAGCAAAAGGTAGTTGTGGCAACGTTGGCAACCATGGTCGACCGGCTAGTTGATGAACCCGTGCGGGCGCCGACCCTGATTATTGTTGGTGAAGTTGTAAGCCTGCGCGAAAAGCTAGCTTGGTTTGAACTTCGCGATCTTGCTGGCAGCGCGGTGTAACACCGCGCTGCTTCGCGACTCTCTTCTCTGAATACACCAAATTTGCGGAGGCTTAATGACTCAGCTTGATGCTCAAAGCGAGCACGACTACGACTACGATTTATTTGTGATTGGCGCCGGTTCCGGCGGGGTGAGAGCGGCGCGGATGTCGGCCGGCTTTGGCGCCAGGGTCGCTATTGCCGAATCGCGCTATTTGGGTGGCACCTGTGTCAATGTTGGCTGCGTGCCCAAAAAACTGTTTAGCTACGCCGCCCATTACCGCGAAGATTTTAGCGATGCCCAAGGGTTTGGCTGGCAAAGTCAGGTAGAGCCCTTGGATTGGCCGCGGCTGCGCGACAATAAAACCCGTGAAATAGAGCGTTTAAATGGCATATACGGCAATTTGCTGAGTAATGCCGGTGTCGAACTGCTTAATGGCCACGCCAGCTTTGTCGATGGCCACACGCTCAGTGTTGATGGCAAGCATTACACGGCAAAGCGGATTTTGATTGCCGTGGGCGGCTGGCCCTTTATTCCCGATATTCCGGGCCGTGAATTGGCTATTAGCTCCAATGAGATATTTTATCTCGACACCCTGCCAAAACACGCGGTGGTGGTGGGGGGCGGTTATATCGCCACGGAGTTTGCCGGGATTCTCCACGGCCTTGGGGTGGAAGTGGATCAAATTTACCGTCGAGATTTGTTTTTGCGAGGCTTCGATACCGAGTTGCGCGAGCAGCTTGCCGAGGAAATGCGCAATAAGGGCGTTAATTTGCGCTTTAACGAAAATGTTACCGCCATTGCTGCAGAGAATGGCCGTTTTCGCCTTAGTCTGGAGAATGGCGGCAGCATGCTCACCGACCAGGTGCTTTATGCAACGGGCCGTAAGCCCTTGTTAGAGGGCCTAGGCTTGGAAAAAACGGGCGTTAAGCTCACTGAGCAAGGTTATATTGACGTTGACGATACGTTCCAAACCAGTGATGCCTCTATCTATGCAGTTGGCGATGTCACTGGAGGTATGGAATTAACCCCAGTCGCACTGGCGGAAGGCATGAATTTAGCCAAGCGCCTGTACAAAGGCGAAACCAAGACCGTGGATTATAAATTTATTCCCACCGCGATTTTTTCGCAGCCAAATTTAGCGACTGTTGGTTATAGCGAAGAACAGGCGCGGGAACACTTTGGTGAGATCGCAGTATTCACCTCGCGGTTTACGCACTTAAAACACACCTTAAGCGGCAACAAGACTAAAACCTTATTAAAACTGGTTGTCGATAAAGCCACCGACCAAGTCGTTGGTGCTCATATGCTGGGTGATGAGGCGGGTGAAATTATTCAAGGTTTGGCGGTGGCGATAAAAGCGGGGGCTACCAAGGCAGACTTTGATTCCACTATTGGCATTCACCCAACGGTTGCCGAAGAATTTGTGACAATGCGCGAAGCCAGTCGTTAGCCTTGATCCATTCGCTAGCCCGCGAGACACACGTGCTAGCGAATGGGGTTACTACTGCTGTTTGGCCAGCCGTTCAGGCTGAAAATAGGGGATAGCATCAACCAGAATATGACTGGCTTCAATTAGCAGTGGGTCTGGGTCTTTTTCCTTGTCTTTATCTTCTTCACTCTCCGGCGCGCTTTCGCCATTTAAAGCCAAGCTCTCTTCGTCTTTGCTGTCTTCTTCTAGGGCCTTTAAGGGTTCTTCACCTTTCGCTACCCGACGGCGGTTTTCCATCGCCAATTGCAGGGCTTTTTGCTCATCGCGCTCGGTGCGACGTTTGTCGATATTCAGTGATAAATGGGTTTTACTGCGCATTTTTTCGATAACTGCGATTTGCTCCTGTAAAAAGACAAAGTCGGGGTCTTTGGCAATACGCTTTTCATGCTTGCGTTGCAGGGTTTGTAAGCCTGCTTTTAAATCAAAATAGTAGCGGTGGTTAGCGCGTGCGATGCGGTCCCAGCTCAGGGCATTGTCGAGAATACTCTCGCCAATTTTGTCTTGGTCATATAACGGTGGGAAGGCGATATCTGGAATAACGCCACGATTTTGAGTGCTGTCACCAGAGATTCGGTAGAACTTTGATTCCGTTAATTTCAACTGGCCGTGGCTCAAGGGGTTAACCGATTGCACGGTGCCCTTACCAAAAGACTGGGTTCCAATAACGATACCGCGCTGATAATCCTGAATAGCGCCGGCAAATATCTCGGAGGCCGAAGCGCTCATGCGGTTAATGAGCACCGCTAATGGGCCAGAGTAGTAGGCCGAGCTGCGGCGCTTGCCCTCGCGAATTACCCGTGAATTCGATTGCCGAATTTGCACGGTTGGGCCAGATTCAATAAAGAGGCCGACCATGCCATTGGCTTCTGCCAAGGAGCCGCCACCGTTGTCGCGCAGGTCGATCACAATACCTTCGGCACCTTGGCTCAGTAATTCGCCCAAAATACGGTGAACGTCGCGAGTGGTGCTGCGGAACTCGGTGTCGCCTAAGCGGTAGGCTTCAAAGTCTAAATAGAAGGTGGGTACGTCGATCACGCCCACATGGTGACTCACGCCGTGGCTGTCTTTAAATTCAATCAATTCGCCTTTGGCGCTTTGGTCTTCAAGTTTGACTTCATTGCGTTCAATAATAATCTCGCGACGGGCTTCTTCACTCTGGGCTACCGCGGGAATCACGTCTAAGCGTACAAACGAACCAGCGGCGCCGCGAATCAAGTCCACAACGTCGTCTAAGCGCCAGCCAATAACGTCTTGCATCTCACCGGATTTGCCCTGCGCGACGCCAATGATTTTGTCGGCAGGTTGCAGTTGGCCCTGTTTGTCGGCTGGGCCTGCGGGTACTAGGCGAACGACTTTGGTGTAGTCGTCTTCCATTTGCAGCACGGCACCAATACCTTCGAGCTTTAGGCTCATATTGATCTGAAAGTTTTCAGAGAGGCGCGGCGAGAAATAATCGGTGTGGGGATCGTATAAAGAAGCGAAAGCATTAGCGTACATCTGAAAGGCGTCTTCAGACTCTAGCTGACCCATACGCTTAATTTGGTTTTTAAAGCGCTTACTAAGTAAGTCTACGATGCCTTCTTGGTCTTTGCCTGCAAGTTGCAGGCTCAATACGCGGTTTTTAATCTGCTTACGCCAAATTTCATCGGCGGCAGCGCTGTCTTTTGGCCAGTCTTCTTTGGCGCGATCCAGCTGAAAGTCTTCATTGGTACTAAAATCCATCGCCGCAATGGTTTCTGGCAAGGTGTCTAGAGCCTTCTGCAGCCGGTCTAGCATGCGCTCGCGGTAGCGATTGAAAATAGCAAAGCCCGCGTCGAGCTGGGATTTTTTCAGCTCGTTGTCTAAAGCGTCGCGGTATTTCTGAAACTCATTGATATCGCTTTGCAGTAAAAACTGGCGATTCGGGTCGAGGTCATCTAAAAATGAGTCGAGGAGTTTTCCAGAAAAATCGTCGTTTAAAGCCAGCTTTACATAATGTCGGGTGTCCAGCTGTTTAACCATATCGCGAATTGCGGTGGTATGGCTGGGCTCCGGTTCGAGTGCTTTTATGGCATCGGCCGAAACATGGACAGCGCTAAATTGAAGTAAAAGGGCAATAACTACGCAGCAACTGCGGGCGAATCTTTTATTTAACATTAAATACCGCATCTAAAGTCGAGTGATCTTGAGTATGGTACACCGCCAAGGCGCTGATTGCAGTGCTTGGCAGTAGCTCGATGTTTATTTCCAAAAACGACATATTCGTTAGTGATATACCGCGTTACACTGGAAAGGTCTACTAATTGACCCTGTGGAGCGTATTAAAGTGCATAAAAACCCCAGAATAGCCGTAGTAGAGCGATATATTAACGTGCTATCCAATCATGATACGACCGCAATCAATACCCAATTTACACGCGATGCCGCAGCCTAAGCCCCAGTAACTCGCCAGCAAGTTTCAGGTGTAACTGCCATGCTTCGATACATTGAGCTGGCATTTAGTTCCGGAGTTTCTGTTCGGTTGGTCGGTTCGCCGCGTTTAGCCCGCAAGCACCGCATATCGTCTTTGTGAGCTAAGCTGAAGCCTGACAATGGCGCTATTTTGGCGTACAGCACGCTGTGTAGGCCGTAATAATGGGTCTAGTCAGTATTTTGTGGTAAAAACTGATCGCTCAAATTCTTAAGGACTGTTGAAATAACACCAATGTGAATCACATCTAGAGAAGAGAATTACAATAATGATAAATGCCATGATGAACACCCAACTTACAATCACCTCGATAATGAAGCACGCCGAAAGGGTCAATGGCGCGGTGGAAATTGTATCGGTTACCGCAGACAACCCTCGTCATCGCTACACCTATCGCGAGGCCTTTGCACGGGCCAGACGCTTAGCTAACGCACTCGCTAAGCTAGGCTTGAAGCAGGGCGATACCGTAGCAACCTTTGCGTGGAACGATTACCGCCATTTGGAAATTTACTATGGGGTGTCATGCAGCGGCATGATTTGCCACACCGTCAATCCACGCCTATTTCCTGAACAAATCGAATACATAGTGAACCACGGTCGCGATCAATGGGTTTTTGTTGATGCCACCATGGTGCCGCTGTTAGAGCAATTGCAAGACACCATGCCGAAGGTAGAGGGTTTTGTGGTGATGACTGACCGCGCTCACATGCCAGCTACCAAACTGCGCAATGCGCACTGTTACGAGGAATTATTGGCCGCAGAGAGTGAAAACTTCACTTGGCCAGAGTTAGATGAAAATACGCCGTCGGCGCTGTGTTATACATCAGGCACTACCGGCAACCCCAAAGGCGTGATGTATACACACCGCTCTACAGTGCTGCACTGCTACGCCAGTATTGCGCCTGACGTGTTTGGTTTGTCGGTGAAAGATGTCGCCTTACCCATTGTGCCCATGTTTCATGTTAATGGCTGGGGTATGGTTTACAGCGCGCCGATGACCGGCGCCAAATTGGTGATGCCTGGCCCTAAGATGGGTGACGGTGAAACCCTGTGCAAGCTTATTAACGAAGAAAAAGTCACCGTGTCGGCAGGGGTGCCAACAGTGTGGCTCGCGCTGTTGAATTACTTGGCTAAAACCGGCAAAACTATTGCTAGCCTCAATCGCTTAACTGTTGGCGGCGCGGCTTGTCCATTCACTATTTATGATGACTTCCGCACTAAACACGGTGTTGATGTACAGCAGGGCTGGGGTATGACAGAAATGAACCCGCTCGGCACCTTTAATGGCAATGTGCCACCGTCGATCGCGGAACTGCCTCCTGAGCAATACGACAAAATGCGTCTTAAACAGGGCCGGCCAGTGTTTGGGGTCGAGATTAAAATAGTAGACACCGACAACAATGAGTTGCCCTGGGACGGCGTTAGCGCCGGCGCTGTGAAAGTTCGGGGGCCGTGGATTATCGCCGAATATTATCGTTATGACGGTCAAACCCTAGACGATGACGGCTGGTTTGAAACCGGCGATGTTGCGTGCATTGACGAACACGGCTATATGCAAATTACCGACCGCCTAAAAGACGTCATTAAATCTGGCGGTGAGTGGATTAGCTCTATTGAGCTAGAAAACTGCGCGGTTAATCACCCGCGGGTTGCCGAGGCCGCTGTCGTCGGCATGCCTCACCCCACGTGGAGCGAACGGCCTTTACTACTGGTGATTTTGCACGATGGCGAAAGCCTCAGCAAAGAAGAAATGCTGGCTTGGTTTGAAGGCAATGTCGCAAAATGGTGGATTCCTGAAGATTGCCTATTTGTTGACAGCCTTCCCCATACTGCCACTGGCAAACTAAGCAAAAAGGACATTCGGGAAACCTACAAAGACTACCGTTGGCCGAATATCGCTTAAAATCAGCGTCACCATTTGGTCTAAACTGTGTTGTATATGCGCGCTGTAAATAAAATTAATAAGGGCAATAAATGATCGACTTTCAAGGTTTACTCGCCAGCGTTAAACCAAGCGGTGAAGCCAATCAATACTGTGTGTCTGTTGACGACACTTGGTTGCAAGGACGAACGGCTTTTGGTGGCCTCAGTGCGGCCTTAATTTGCCAAGCCATGCAGCAACAAGTAGATGGCGATCGCCGGCTGCGCGCCTTGTCGGTCGTTTTTGTTGGGCCGGTGCCGGCGGGTGAACACCGCATTGTTATTAGAGAGCTGCGTGCCGGCGGTTCGGTAAGTCATTTACAGGGCGAGCTGGTGTGCGATGGCGAGGTGGCCGTAACTGTCAGCGCTTCCTACGGTAAAAATCGGCTTTCGGCTATTAAAATTGAGGCCCCGAGCATGCCGCACGTCACCCCACCAGAAAGCCTCACGCCGCTACCCTATATAAAAGGAATTACCCCACAATTCACCCAGCATTTTGATATGCGGATAGCATTTGGTGAGCTACCTTTTCGTGGTGCTGCGAGCGCCGATTTTGGTATTTGGTTGCGTTTCCCAAATCCGCGGGCTATTGATGTAGCAGCGTTAGTCGCACTGGCCGACGCACCACCAATGCCGGGTTTAAATATGATTAAGCCCCCAGGTGCCGGTAGCTCTTTGAGCTGGTATTTGGAGTTTCCAGCGGATTTGCCCAGCGCAGATGCCTCGCAATGGTGGTATTGCGATTATCGCTGCCAAGCGGCGGGTGATGGCTATTTCCATAATAACGCGACTATATGGGGGCCAGAGGGTAAGGCGGTGATGTTTAGTCGCCAAATTGCCACTGTGTTTGAAAAATAAGCCCTGCAAATTACGGCTTTTGTGTAATACAAACGCTTACTATACCCAATATAAAAGGCCTTACTGCTAGCGTTACTAGAGAAAGTAAATATGGCAATTGATTTAAGCCCGTTCATTGAAAATACTGCGCGCCTGCCGTCTATTCCGCGGGTGGTAACGCGGGTTGTCACCTTGGCTCAGCAGGGTGAAATCGATATGCAAAATATTGCCGATCTGGTCGCCAGTGACCCAGCCTTGGCGGCCAAAACCCTGCAATATGCTAATTCGCCTATTTATGCCAATGACCATAAAATTGAAAATCTGCGCCGCGCCATAGTGCTATTGGGCTTAAATACCACCGTTAATCTGGCCTTGAGTTTTTCTCTTACCTCGTCGATTAAAGCGTCCCAGAGCTCTGGCCTCCATTACCCCTTGTTTTGGCGACGGTCTTTACTGGCCGCCAGTGCGGCCTTGGAGCTAGGCCGCCTGTCTGGCGAGCGCGCATTAGAGGAGCTGTTCCTAGCGGGTCTCTTACAAGATATAGGCATGATTGCCATAGACCGCCTGCAACCCGAATTTTATTCAGAACTACAAAGTGACCAAGTGTTTCACCAACGGGTTCGCGAATACGAAATTGAAAGAATGGGCGGCGACCATGCCGAAGCCGGTAGTTGGCTCTGTAAACATTGGGGTTTAGCCGACCGCACCACCTTGGCCATTGCTAATAGCCATCGCCCGACGGTGTTTGCCAAAGGTGATCGCGATGGTTTATTTGTGCGCTGTGTAGCTCTTTCTGGTGTGGTTGCCGACTATTTAATCTTTGGTGAAAGCAGTGATGCTCGCAACCAATTGGTTTTGCAGTGCCAGCGGGTTTTAGATTTTAACCTTAATAAAATTGAGCGCCTAATTGAGGTAATGCACGACAAAATTCCTGAGATGGAAGTTTTGTTCGACGTGAAATTAACCGAAAGCGCCAGCCAATCTAAATTGCTGGAAGAGGCCAATGCCACCTTGGCCGCCATTAATATCGAAACCTTGCAGCGCAATCTTCACAAACCAACAACAAAGGAAAAAACCAGCACCAGCACAAAATTGAGCCGTGAAGAGCGCTACGACCCGCAAACCAAGGTGTTTTCTCGCAAGTTTGCCGACGGCTACATTCCCGATGCCTTTGATATTGCCTGCCGCACAGATCGAAATATTAGTTTTATGTTATTGGAGATTGGCAATTTAAAGGAAATTCATAAAAAAGTCCCCGACGCCGATGCCTATATCAATGACGTGGCGCGCGCCCTTGAGGCCACCGTGCGCTCCGGCGATGTGCTTAGTCGTTTCAGCGACGAATTGTTTTTAATCATTATTGGCGGCGCGACCCGCGCGCAGGCGACTATGGTTTGCCAGCGTATCTATGATGCTATAGAAACACTCAGCACTCCGAGCAAAAAGGGCCCCCTAGGCGGTGTTAGCAATATAAGCATTCACGCCAGTATTGGCGTGGCAACCCATGGTGGAGAAGGTGAGTTTAATAGCGCCGAGGATCTGCTTAATGCGGCGCAGTCAGCCTTGTTTACCGCTAAATTAAAACCGACAAACCGAATTGCTGAGTTCGATCAAGAATAAGTCAATTTTGTTACGTTATTTTGCCTCCGCACGTTGTTTTACACACCTTTTAGAGATCGCTGCATATATGAAACTCATCTACCGATTAATGCTGATATTTGCGTGCTTTGGTGTTAGTTGCCCAGTGCTAGCCAACGACCAACTGCGCCAAAGTATAGAAAATTGGTCTGGGGGCTATCCGGCGAGTCTGCTGAATGAACCGGTGATGAATAAAACCCCGCTTAGTCGTTTTTATATACAAAACGACTTTAAACCGGTTTGGTTTAGCAATGCGCGCCTAACGGAATCAGGGCGAGTGCTAATTAGCACAATTAAGCAGATTGATGGCGACGGGTTGCTACCCAGTGATTATCACAGTGAAGTGCTATTACCGCTCTTAGCGGCTGAGGTGGGCGCGCAAGATGTGGCGGCATTCGACTTGCTATTAAGCGATGCCTTTTTTAGCTTGGCGGGGCACCTACAAGCGGGAAAAATTGACCCCATAAGCTTAAGCGATGAATGGGAAGCCAACCGGCGGCACGGCAATGTTGAAACAGTATTGCAGCGCGTCATAAAGCAGGGCGATGTCGCGACCGCTTTAGACAGTATGCGGCCGAAGCAAATTCGCTATTACCGCTTAAAGATTGCACTGGCTAAAATGAAGTTGCTGCCGAACACCTCATGGCAAAAGCCCCTAGCAGAAACGCCGGCGATAAAAACCGACAACACCGACACGCGGCTGCCAATGATTAGTGCGCGACTACGGGTGTGGGGCGACTTGCCCAGCTCAGGCGCAGAAGCGACTGAAGCTGATACCAAGCTTGTTTACGATGCTGCGCTACAACAGGGCGTTAAACACTTTCAAACCCGTCATGGCCTTGATCCTGATGGGGTGATTGGCCGCGAAACAATTAAGGCCCTAAATATATCGCCCAAGGAACGCGCCAAGCAGATTATTGTCAATATGGAACGCTGGCGCTGGCTGGCGGAAGATTTAGGTGACAAGCACTTGCTTGTTAATATTGCGGCTTTTGAGCTTAAAATCATCGACCACAACGAAACTGTTTTTGTAAAACCGGTGGTAGTGGGGCGCAATTACCGCAAAACCCCCGTTTTTAGCAATAAAATACGCTATTTGGTGTTGAACCCAACGTGGACGGTGCCCTTTAAATTAGCAGTTGAAGACAAGCTCGCCGAGATCCAAAAAGACCCAGGCTATTTAAACCGCCTTGGAATTCGGGTTTTCCGCGGTGATTCAACCGTGCCAATCGACCCATTCTCAATCCATTGGAACGAGATTACCAAACGGAATTTTCCCTTTCGTTTGGTGCAAGGCCCTGGCCCCCAAAACGCGCTGGGCCAAGTGAAGTTTATGTTCCCTAATCCTCACGACGTCTACCTTCACGACACGCCCTCGCGGGAACTGTTTAAAAAGGCCGAACGGGCTTTCAGCTCTGGCTGCATAAGAGTGTCTGATCCGCTCGAACTCGCTGAGTTTCTATTGCGGGATCAAGGCTGGGACCACGACAAAATCGCCGCTGTCATCGCCAAGGGGAATACCGAAACAGTGAGTTTGAAAACGCCCCTGCCAATTCATATTGAATATTGGACTGCATGGGTAGATCGCGAAGGCGGTATTAATTTCCGCAATGATATATATGAGCGTGACCAGCCGTTATGGCAAGCGCTAAACAAACCCCTAATTCATGTAGAGCACTAAATGAACCTTAACCTCAATGGCCGTAAGCGCTTTTCAATGTTTTTGCTCGTTGTTGTATACAGTCTCATTACTGGTTTGGCACACGCAGACGCGCCACCCGAATTTGATCCAGGCTTGATGCCGTTCAGTGTTGATGTAGGAAAAAAACCGCTGCGCCAAGCTATTAGTTTGCGCACCGTAATGCCTGGTAAAGCGCTGAGTATTCGCATTAGTCATGGCGGGGCGGAGGAATTTAGTGCAACGCAAGGCGACCAAAAGCTTAAGATTAGCCCTACAGGGCATATCAAATGGCGGGCGCCAAACAAACCGGGCTATTACCCGATTGTGCTGCTGCGCAATAAAGATAAGCGCAAGGTAGAGCTTCAGGTTTTTGTATTGCGGCCAGCGAGTCAAATTGTAAATGGTAAACTTAAGGGCTATCAAATTGGCAGCTACCCCAGTGCCTTAAAGGGCTTAGAAACCTACAAGCCACCGGCAGGTTTTATAGAAGTTACCCCCGCATTAGAGCAGCTCTTGGTATCGCCGCATTTCAGGCTAGGTCAGTTTTTGTGCAAACAGCAAAGTGGCTATCCCAAATACTTGCTGTTACGGGCTGATTTGCTCAACAAGCTCGAACTGCTGTTAAAGACCGTCAACGCCCAAGGTATTCGCGCCGACAGTTTTGTGGTGATGAGCGGTTATCGCACGCCGTTTTATAACAAGGCCATAGGCAATGTCACCAATAGCCGGCATATCTACGGTGGCGCCGCCGATATCTTTATTGATGTAAAGCCCGTCAATGACTATATGGATGACCTAAATGGGGATGGCCTGACCAATCTGAAAGACGCCGAGTATCTTTACGGGATCGCCGATAAATTAGTCAGCCACAGCAAACACCCAGAGTTAATGGGTGGCGTGGGGCTATATGATAAAACCCCAGCCCACGGCCCCTTTGTGCATGTGGATGTGCGGGGAACCCCCGCGCGCTGGGGCCACAAGTAGTTAGCGCTGCGCCAAAACCAGCATTCCCTTTAGGTATTCTCTAAAGCAAAAAGCCCCGATCACAATGACCGGGGCTTTCGTTGGCAAACTAACAGCGCGTTAGCGCTTTTTATAGCGCGGGATTAATCAAAGAACCACACCGCAACCATCGCAACGCTACTCATCACAATAGTGTACGGCAGAGCCATTATCACCATTTTGCCGTAAGACAAACGAATGAGTGGGGCTAGTGCAGAGGTTAGCAAGAACAAGAATGCAGCTTGGCCATTTGGGGTGCCAACACTAGGAATGTTGGTGCCGGTGTTAATGGCTACAGCTAAATGCTCAAGCTCTTCGCGGGTCAGATGACCAGCATCAAATGCGGCTTTAACTTCGTTTATATACACGGTGGCAACGAATACGTTATCACTAATAACGCTGAGCGCGCCGTTGGCAATAAAGAACATCAAGGTGCGCATCTGGCCTTCCATCGCCAATACATGGTCGATAATCGGCTTAAACAAATGCTGCTCATGAATAACGCCTACTATCGCAAAAAACACTACCAATAATGCGGTAAAGGGCAGCGCCTCTTCAAAGGCATGGCCAATGCGATGCTCGTCTACAATACCGTTAAACGCAGTCTGTAAAACAATAATTGTTAAACCAATCAAGCCCACAGGCGCCAAGTGAAGGGCCAAACCCACCACCAAGAACACCGCAACAACGCCCTGCACAATTAGCATGGCAACGTCGGAGGAGGTGCGTTTACGATCTTGCTCTGCAGAGTACTCTTCTAGAACTGTACGCACTGAAGTTGGTAATTTTGTGCCGTAACCAAACTTGCCAGTAACTTCAAGCAGCGCACACGTAAGCAGGCCAGCGAAGAGTACAGGCATGGTTACCGGTGACATAACATGCAAGAAATGCATGAAATCCCAGCCCATTTTCTCTGCAATTAACAGGTTTTGGGGTTCGCCAACCAAGGTGCACACGCCGCCCAGAGCGGTACCAACTGCACCATGCATTAACAAACTACGCAAAAATGCGCGGAATTGCTCTAAATCTTCGCGGGAATTATCAGTAACCTTGCCGTCGTCACCATGGTCGTGGTCATTGTGCGAATGGTGGCCACCCGAGGCAACGCGGTGATAAACCGAGTAAAAGCCAATACCCACTGCAATTAATACCGCCGTTACCGTGAGGGCATCGAGGAAGGCACTTAAAAAGGCCGCCATAAAGGAAAATAGTAGCGACAAAGCGACCTTAGACTTTACTTTAAGAAGTAGCTTGGTAAACACGAAGAGCAACAAATTCTTCATGAAGTAAATGCCTGCCACCATAAACACCAGCAGCAAGATCACTTCAAAGTTATTGCGGGCTTCCATATACACGGTTTCTGGCGACGCCATACCGATAACAATGGCCTCTAGCGCCAACAGGCCGCCTGGCTGCAAGGGGTAGCACTTAAGTGCCATTGCCAAGGTAAAAATAAACTCCGCAATTAGCGCCCAGCCAGCAATAAACGGGCCTGCTGTATAGAAAAGAATCGGGTTTAAGATGAGAAAACAGATAATCGTTTTTTTATACCATTTAGGCGCATTGCCAAGAAAGTTATTGGCAAAGGCTTGAACCATAGTCTGATCCATAAAATCACTATCCTTATTAGTTTGTCATTCGGCTTCGGACGACGGCAGAGGCCAGTCGGGTAATGACCGGCGCTAATGATAATACAGTCTGTTGCGCAGAACCATGCTGAGGTAGTGCTGGCAGTAAAAGACAGCACATAAATAAGGCTAATCGCCGGATAAACGGCGATTAGTTAGTGAAGGATGGTGCTGCAATGCAGAAAAATTGGGGGTTAGTCTGAGGAAACTACCGGCAGCAGGGGGCTTCGTTCTGGAGTTAGAGGCGAATCGGGATCCAGAACTTTGTGCGGCGTGACCATCTGAGCAATACAGTTAATAACAAACCACGATAAAATCATCGAAATTAGGGTGTGGCTTAGAAAATGGTGGCCCAATAGCATTTTATAGCCACCCATAAGCCAACCGGCGCCGATGGCAAAATAAAGCACTTGTCGACGGCGGCGCCGAGACTGCGGCAAGTAGTATAAAGCCATTAAGGCAAAGCCACCGCTGGCGTGGCCGGCGGGGAAGCAGCGCTGCTGTTTGCTTGGTTGTTGGCCAGCGGGGTAGCGCTCAAAAATTTTAATGTACGGAATATCGCCACCGTATTGGTTTAAGGCGTAGGGGCAGGCCACATTGGTGGTGCCCTTTAATGACGAAACAACCGCCGGCCCGAGCGGCAACGAGAGTAATACAATGAGTAAGCCGCTGTGATATTGCTTAACCAGCGAGTGTTTTCTAAAAAACAGCAGGCTCAGTAGCAAGCTTAATTCAAACAAAATTAGGAGCTTTTTGGGGCCGTCGTAAAGCAGGAAATGCCGAATCGGGCTACCCTTAATGCTTAACAGCCACTGCTGACTCCCGCTATTGTAGAACAGGTCCTGCACCCAAATATCCAATGGGGTAAATTCAAAGCATACCGTGCAAGCCAGTAGCGCGAGCAGGGAATACTGAATATGTTTAGCGGGCCGCATTGTGGCTTTCTTCATCTTCTTCGTCTTCCAACACAACCAGTTTTACAGCAGCGGCGGGTAAAAGGTCGGTAGTTACCTCAAAGACTTCCAGCAAGGTGTCAAACACCACGTCGTGGGAATTGGCTTGGTCTTTAAGCGCAAGGGTCTGCTCATAATCAATGTCTGAAGAGGGGCCAATCCACGCAACAACCGGAACGTGAGTTTGCGCTTCAGGTGCAAAGCTATAAGGCATGCCATGCAAATACATACCGGCCTCGCCCAAGGATTCACCGTGATCACTTACATAAAACATGGCTGTTTCATATTTAGGTGAATTGGCTGATAACAGCGCAATTACCTGCGACAGGAAATAGTCGGTATACAAAATGGTATTGTCGTAGGCATTGATTATTTCCTGCTGGCTGCAATCCGAAAGCTCTGCCGATTGGCAGGCGGGCGTGAATTTCTCAAACGCTGGGGGATAACGCCGATAATACGCTGGCCCATGGCTGCCCATTTGATGCAGCACAATTAAAATATCGCCGCTTTTATTGTCGATATAGGTTTGCAACCCGTCCAACATACCAATGTCGCGGCACTCTTCGTCACACACGGGGTTGCGCTCGCTACTGCGAAAATTTTCAAAGGGTACCCTGTCTGCAACGCCTTTAGAATCTGAGTTATTGTCTCTCCACAGTACATTCACGCCGGCTTTTTGCAATAAATCCAAACCGTTTTCAGTGTTGCGGGCACTGTTTACGTTGAAATTGTCGTGGGCAGAATACGAAAACATACACGGCACAGAAATAGCTGTGGATGTGCCACAGGAATGAATATTACTGAAACTGATGAGGTTTTGTTGCTTGGCGAGCAGCGGATTGGTTTCGCGTTCGTAACCGTTGAGTGAAAAATGATCAGCGCGGGCGGTTTCGCCCACCACTAAAATAACCAGTTCGGCGTGAGCATCCTCGGTTTCCAAAATATTGGCAACGGCCTCAAGGCTCATAAAGGGTATGGGGTCGGCCGTTGGTGCAAAACTTGCCGCAAACTGCATGGCAGAATAAATAGGGTAGGCGGGGCTAATATAGTAGCGCACGGATTTGTGCTCTCTAAAAAAGCTCGCGTACTGGCTGCTAAAACTAAATATACACGCCGCCATTAGCGCCAATGCCAGCAGCGCGGTAATGCCGTGACTAATCAGTCGCTTCCCCCAGCTACCCTGCTGACTGCGATAAACCCATAGCAATACCACTGGTAGTACACCAAGTAATACCACTCGCAGAATCAAGTTCAAACTGAGTAAATCGCTCGACTCGGCCACATCCGTCTCAGCCAAGTTGCGGATCATATCCACGTCGATAACCGTGCCAAATTGGTCTGAAAAATAGGCTGTGCCCGCCGCGACCAGCAAAAAGAACGACACCGTAATCCGCCACGGCAGCACAAGGCTGAACACCGCCATTAGCAGGGTTAAGCACGCAACCAGCAAAACCACCATCGACACAATAAAGCCGCTGTTGTCTGCCCAAGGGTATAAATCTAGAACCGCTGAAAAAAAGCTTAAGTTGGCAGTTGCGCTCAGAAAAACAGCAACAACAACCATAATGTGGTAAGAGCGCAGGCGATACAGCAACGACATATAGTTTTTTTCTCATAGTAAAACGCACTGAGCTCAACGCAGAGATACAGCTCAATATTCGGGGCGTGCCGACAGCGCATACCCTATTTGGGCACACAATATCGCGTAAAAATTAAGAATTACTTAAGAAAGCCTACAAAAGTGAGTAGCGGCCTAATATTCGCGCAGAAATAGCGAGCACCGCCACCAAAATTTACAAACTAAGCCTTTTTGCTGCCGCTGATGCCTGTGTAAATCCCTTACTTTGTTCCAGCCATTATAGCGTTAAGCTACATCGATGAATAAACCGAAAGCACTTAATTTAGGAGCAAAAGGACGCATGCTCACCCTCAAAAACTACTTTATAGCGGCGGTGGACTTAATTTGCATAGGCCTCGCGGTTGGCGGCCTGCTATTTGCCTGTACCAATCAAGAGGCCGATCGCCAACAGCAAGATCGGAAAGAGGCCATTATTCAAAGTGTCGTACTGCAAGCACCACTCAATACCCTTGTAAATCTAGATGAATCACTTTGGCGTATAACTGAAGGCGGCCTAACTGTGCGGGTAGACCCCGAGTTTGGCATTTTGGTGGATGTTCGCTATTGGGCGCCTAATGCTGAAACAATAATCGCTAATTTTAAAAATGCAGGCTATAAGTTAGATTACATCAATCCAGCCAACCAACGCCTAACACTTTGGGTAAAAACACAGGCGCAATTACAAAAACTGGCAGGCATAAATGGTGTGAGTGCAGTGTCGGTTAGCACCGCGACACCCAAACGAGAATTAACACTAAAGGCATTTGATGAGCGTAAACACTAATTGGGCGGCATTACTCATTGGCGGGCTGGTATTATCTAGCCAAGCCAGCATTGCAGAGTTAAACCTCAAGCAAAAGCTCGCACAAGAATCGGCTACTGTCGGCAAAATAGACAGCCACCTGCGCAGCCTTGTTAGCCCAGAAACACCGGAATTTGCCAGCACCATTCGCACCAATCCCCAGCCAGAGCTGCGGATGCAGCGCAGTGCTAACGTCGCGGCAGACCAAGGGCTACTCTTGGTATTACAGCTTAACGATGCCAAAGACCTACCCGCATTCCTAAGCGAACACGGAATTGATTTACTCTTTTTAAGTGACAATGGTCGCCATGCAACTGTGCGGGCGTACAATTCTAACGCTATTTTAGCGCTGGCCGAGCAAAGTGGCGTTCAATCCCTAAGCCTAGCGGAACCATCGGTGCTGCGCATTGGGTCGGTGACGAGCCGCGGCGGGCGAGCAATGGGCGCCACCAGTATCAGTAACACCTTGGCGGTAGATGGCAGCGGCCAAACCATTGGTATTGTCTCCGACAGCTTTGCGCAAACCGCCTCAGTGCGCGGCAACAACACTACCCCCGCAAAAGGCATCGCGGGCAATTTACAAAGCGCTCGCAATCAAATAAGTGGCGATCTTCCCCCTGTTATTAAGCTGTTAAGAGACGACGTAGAAAAGGGCACCGACGAAGGGGCCGCCATGGCCGAGCTTATTTACGATGTGGCGCCTGGTGTAGATTTACTGTTTCACGCTGCGGGCAATAGCCGCGCCGAGCTAGCGGTGGCTATTAACACACTTTGCGCGGCCAACAACGCCAGCATTGTTGTTGACGACATCTTATTTATTAGCGAAAGCACCTACCAAGATGACGCGCCAGCCGCCGCCGCTACGCGCTGCGTTGCCGCCGGAATACCGTATTTAAGCGCCGCCGGCAACGATGGCGATCAAGCCTACCGCTATGTCTACAACGACGCCAACACCACCTTAGACGAACCTGGTACCACCCTTTGGCCCACCGGCAACGATCTGCACAACTGGAGCTCCAACAACAACCCCGACCGATTTTTAAGTATCACCCTAAATCCAAATAGCACAATATATGTTGTGCTCAACTGGAATCAGCCCTACGCCTCAATAAGTCCCGCAAAGGGCGCGCAAATCGACCTCGACTTATATGCAACGACTGCAGCGAATGTATTAGCCCTCAACCCAAATAGCCCCGACTTTTACGAACGGGGTGCCAATAAGCAAGGAATCACCGGCCAGCCCGACGGTGACGCCTACGAATTTGTAAAATTAGTTACCGGCGCCGCAAGCCAAACCTTTTATATAGCGGTAGAGCATTTTGACGGAAGCCAAGGCGACATTCCCCAGCAAACCGGAGTACCGCTAGAATTTAGAATACTACTCACTGGCGGCCAACCAAGCGCCGTTGAATACAGCTTTAACGGCGTCGCAGTTTGGGGGCACACAGCCGCGGCAAATATTGCCTCGGTAGCCGCTGTACCATGGTGGGAATCGCCAGAGTTTCGGCCAGAAGGCTACGACACCCTCGGCATAGACCCAGAACCCTTTAGCTCGCTCGGCGGGGTACTCGAAATACAATTTGACCAAAACGGCAATTACCTGCGCCAAAGCCGCACAGTGCCCAGCTTTTCCGCCATCGACGGCAATAACAATACCTTTCTTGGCGCATCCTCAAACAATGTCGCCCCCGAAGACGGCGAGCCAGACAACTTTCCCAATTTCTTCGGCACCTCTGCCGCAGCCCCCAACGCAGCCGCCGTTTTTGCATTACTAAAACAGGCCTATGCAACAGCTACGCCTGCCCAGCTCATCAGCGCAGTTCAAACCACTGCCATCGACGTTAACGGCGGTCGAGCCCGCACCGGCTACGACGATGTTAGTGCCAACGGCCTAATAAACGCCGAAGCAGCGGCCAGTGCACTGTCTATTGCGGTGGGTAATCCTGCTCCAGCGCCAACCCCAAGCGCACCTGTGGCGCAAAGTGGCGGGGGAGGTGGCGGCGGTGGCGCCTGCTTTATAGCAACCGCCGCCTACGGCAGCTATTTAGCGCCAGACGTAAAAATACTGCGCGACTTCCGCGACAACGTTCTGCTTCCCTATACGTGGGGGCGAAAATTTGTGGCTGCCTACTATCATTACTCACCACCGGTAGCCAACTATATAGCGGGCTCAAACACCCTGCGTTTTGTAAGCCGAGTGGGCCTGAGCCCCTTGGTATACGGGCTAAAATACCCGTTGTGGAGTGTAATCAGCCTACTGGCTGCGCTACTCGCTTTGCGCAAATATCAGGGCATAGAAGGGCGCGCCAACAAGCGCAGGTAATTTAGCTAGCAATAAAGCAGTCTAAGCCGTTGATTTTTTTGAATCATATCAGTAGACTGCGAACGCTTTTAAAGCACTAGCGCTACCCAAAAGCCGTTGTTCATAGGTTTTTGCATCATAACTGGCTCTTACGCCAGAACCCCTTAGCCCGGGTGGTGAAATCGGTAGACACAGGAGACTTAAAATCTCCCGACAGCAATGTCGTGCCGGTTCAAGTCCGGCCCCGGGCACCAATATAAATCAATAGCTTACAGCGATTTTGCTATTCGAAGTCAAATCCAGAAAATCTTCATAGTAGACGTATAGTAGACAAAGGCATTTCGTGTGCTTGCGGTAGTTTAATGGCAGAACTAATCAAGTTATCTACGTGTTAGCAGTTGATGCAGACCAAAAATAATTTTGCTGATGGTGGCGGGAGTCGACAGCCGCTGGGCGGTGTTATCCGGCAAATGAAGTCCATGCCTGAATAATAGAGGTATGGGGTAGGTTCCGGCGTTGTCCCAACGCCGGAACCTACCCCAGTCTAACAGTTTTACCGCTACTTGTAAATTACGTTTAAAAACAAAGAGTTACGTGTGATTCGGGTGATTTGGTGGGGTGGGTGAGTATAAATACCAATAATCTTTAATGTGTTTTATGTTGTTTGACAATGTAGGACAATGTATTGTGTTTATCGTAACGGTGCAGTTTTTTCATGTGGGAGCTTGATAAATGCGTTCCTTTGTTAATATCCATGACAAGAATCTTTTTCAAAAGCGTGAAGCAGAGAAAGATAATCAGCGGTCAGTCCTACAAAAGTCAATAAATGATGGTAGGGCGGAACTTGTTGTTGCTTCGATGAAGCCAGTAAGCGCTATTGGTGCCCCACGGTTTCAAGCCTTTAGTTAGAGCTACCCTGAATAGCCCTAAAATCAATAAGTAATCCTTTGAAACTAGCTAAACAGCCAATTGACGCGCTAGCCCAGCTACTAATCCAAATAGCAGAATCACACTCTCAGCCGGAAATTGTCCTCATTGGTGGGCAAGCCCTATATCTTTGGGCCTCCCACTATTTGATTGATGAAATGACGTTGGAAGAGTTCGCTCACGTAACGAGTTTTGATTTGGATTTTTTGGGGAAGAAAGCTGCGATAGAGCAATGCGCAGAAGCTTGGGGGGGAACGTTTAAGCTCCCCGGTTTTGAAGACTTCACCCCTCAATCTGGAAAAATTGCGTTAGAAGACGAGGATGGGGATCCGGTAAGTATCGATTTTCTAGGCCAAGTAGATGGGATCTCGAATGGTGACTTGGATAAAGGGCTTGATTTAATTCCTTTAAGCTATGGTGGGCAGGTAGTTGATGTTCCATTACTTTCGCCGCCGCTATGCTTGCAAGCTCGAATACATAATTCCTTGCATCGTGGTTATAGCAATGAGCGCTATGATAGAGAAATTGTACGGGTGGGGCTGGCGATTAAGGCAACAAGGTATTATATCTCTGACTTACTGACGGCTAGAGGGGCCAAGCCGGGGCTGAAAATACTTAAATATCTTAAAAAAATTATGATGAGTCAGGATGCCCGTCGACTTTATCGAGATCATGGTATTAGTGTTCTTGATGCCATCCCTTTCCAGCATCCTGTGTGGCCGGAGGCCTTTAGAGAGCAGGAGTATCCTCGCTTACTTGCCAGGCAGAAAAGCTATTTAAAAAAGCCAGTGCTTGCCGGAAATTAAAAAAATAGGCCACGAATATATTATATAAACTCCCCTGCCGACTGGATTCTAGGGTTGCGTTAGTGCTGCGCATTTCCTGTTCGCCTCAAAAGATCAGTTGATAGTTTGTCATGGATAGTTTCTTGGGCTTAAGCAAAGGGTTTTCGAAAGACTCATCGGGCTATAATTGATGCCTAGGATATAGTGGATTGCCTTATCAATTAGTTAATTAGCAGAATCTTCGGTTCTGTATTTGATTATCGTACAGTTATTGACAGAACTCCAAGGGCGGCGCATTCGCACCTCCTGAAGAATCAACACCTTGGGGGGATCTAAGTTTATGGGCCGACTTTGGATCGTCCACGTACGAATCTGGGCTTTAATTATTTCGGAGTTTTGACAAATGTCCCCTTTAAGTTGCGTTACGGCTTCGCGAAATTGATTGAGCCGATCAATTATTACGTGGAGCCCCCACAATAATTGATCAACTCAGGTGTAGCCCACCTAATCTCAGCTACTCGCCTTTTTAACAAACTCCGATTTCAGCATCATTTCGCCGATTTTATCTACACGGCAGTCGATGTTGTGGTCGCCGTCGACGATGCGGTTAACTTTGAGTTTGGTGCCAATTTTTATTACGGTGGAGCTACCTTTTACTTTTAGGTCTTTGATTAGGGTGGCGCTGTCGCCTTCGAATAGGTCGTTGCCGTTGGCGTCTTTTACTTTGGCAATGTCGGCTTCTTCATCGCCGCTGGTGGGTTTCCACTCGTGGGCGCACTCGGGGCAGATTAGTGAATCGAGGTCTTCGTAAACAAACGCAGACTGGCATTTTGGGCAGGGTGGGTAGTTGCTCATAGGTTAATCCTTATGCATGGTTTATAAAAAAACGGTAAATTCTTTCAAGCCAATTGATCTAATGAGCTGCGCTAGCGCGCTCATGTCTTCTGTGGCGATGGGTTGATCGTTATTGTCTGCAAGCACAAAAGATTTGTTGCTGGCGTCGCGCAGCATCACAAACCATTGGGTGCTGCTCTCTGGGGTTTTAGTGCCAGGGCTTATTCTTACCTGTGCTTCTTGCCAGCAGCCTTTTTCGCCTAGGGCGATGGCTTCATTCAATAGCATGGTGATTATCTCTTTTTAGGACATGATCAATTGCGTCGTTTAGTGTGGAGAAAGACGCATCTAAAGGGCCTTTGGCATCTCCCCGCGCTTTAGACAGTGTTTTTAGCGGCTGAAACTGCCATGCGGAAAAATGCAGCTGTATGCCTTTTCTCTCGCAGTGAATCAGTAAGTTTTCGATGGCGGCTAAGCCGCCAGCATCCAGATAGTTGTTGTAGCGCATATGCAAAATTAGGCCGTCTAAGGTTTGAATTTGCTGGGACAGCTCGCCAAGAATGCGATCTGCGGCGGCAAAAAATAATGGGCCATTAATTTTGAATACTTTCCATTTTGGGGGCAGGGCATTATGCACAAAGTCGGGATTGTCGCTTACGTCCACCACTTGGGTGAGGGTAGCGATCTCTTTCATAAAAAGAATCGACGCTAATAATATGCCCGCGGTAATGGCGACTACCATATCAAAGAAGACGGTTAGCGACAGGCAGGTGAGCCAAACTAAAATGTCGCTTACTGGGGATTTTTTGACTAATTTTACAGATTTGTGCGCCTCGCTCATATTCCACGCAACCACTATTAATAATGCTGCCATGGCGGGCATGGGAATATAAGCAAGTGTTCCGGCGAATAAAATGAGGCCTAACAGCACAATAATGGCGTGAATAAGGGCGGCCACTGGCGAAGTTGCCCCCGCTTTATAATTGGTGGCAGAGCGGGCTATTGCCGCGGTTGCGGTAATGCCACCAAAAAACGGCGTGACAATATTGGCCAAGCCCTGGGCGAGTAGCTCGCTGTTTGAACTATGGCGTTTGCCCGACATATCATCTAACACCACAGCGCACAGCAGCGATTCAATCGCGCCCAGCATAGCTATAGCAAATGCCGCAGGCAGTAAATGCGAGAACAGTGAGAAGCTTAGTTTGAGCGGTTGTCCGGCGGCGTCTAGCCGGTTCCATGGCCAGTCTAGGGTGGGAAGGTAGGGCGGAATGCCTTCGGCCAAGGTGCCATTGGGTAGCAAATAATGAAAGCGCGAACCGATGGTGTCTACGTTAACACCCATATTTCCGAGTATTACACCGAGTAGCCCAGCCAATATTAACGCCGGTAAATGGGCCGGTATTGGTGTGCGCAGCCTAGGCCACAGAATCATTATCAGCAATGTAAAGCCTGCAATAAAGGTGCTGCCAGTATCAAGCTGATCCAGATTTGCGCCTATGGCCGCTAATTTACCTATAAAGGTTTCTGGCGTGTTGGTAAGGACAATGCCGATAAAATCGGGTATTTGCAAAACAGCAATTACAATAGCGATTCCGCCCGTAAAGCCAAGCGTTACCGAGTTTGGAATGTATTCAATAAAGCGGCCGAGGCGGGCGAAAGCCATCGCAATAAGGATGAAGCCCGCCATAACCGAGGCCAGCAATAGGCCCGCCAAACCATATTCAAGCGTTAGCGGATGTAAAATAACCACAAAGGCAGCGGTTGGCCCGGAAATGCTATAGCGGCTGCCGCCCGTTAGCGCAATAACGGCGCCAGCAATAATGGCCGTGTATAAGCCGTATTGCGGTGACACACCACTGGCAATAGCCAGTGCCATTGCCAAGGGAATTGCTATTACGCCAACGGTGACGCCAGCGATAAGGTCTTTCAAAAAGCTGTTTCGACTATAGCCCTCAGCCAGCGCCTCGCGAAGTGCATAACCCACCCGTAACGAGAATAGGTGTTTTCGGTGAGACATTGGTGTTCTCCAGGCTCGGTATTTGAGTATTTACCCAGCTGCGGGGCTATTCCTATAAGACACAGGCAAATATTGGCTCGAATCGTAAGTCATCGGTAGCACAAAGGATTGGTTGGTGTGTATTATATGTTAATATTATTAACATTCAATGCGTCTTAATTGCCATGGCAAGAATCTGCTGCTAACCAAAGGACACCCCGATGAGCCAATCTAAACTGCAACAAGCCCTTTCTAACTACGGTATACAAAACCCAACAGAAGTCCTTTATAACACCGACTACGAAGTTCTATTCCAAGAAGAGACGCGTCCGGAGCTCTCTGGCTATGAAGCTGGTGTGGTAACCAAATGTGGCGCGGTAGCGGTAGATACCGGTATTTTTACCGGCCGCTCACCCAAGGATAAGTACTTTGTTAAAGACGACACCACCCGCGATACCTTGTGGTGGTCAGATCAGGGCACTAACGACAACAAACCAATTAACGAAGAAGTTTGGCAGTCGCTTAAGTCGGTGGTGGGTGAGCAGCTCAGCGGCAAGCGTCTCTTTGTAGACGATCTATTCTGTGGCGCTAATGCCGCCAGCCGCTTGAAAGTGCGCTTTGTAACCGAAGTTGCGTGGCAGTCGCACTTTGTTAAAAACATGTTTATTCGCCCCAGCGCAGCAGAGTTAGCCGATTTTGAACCTGATTTTGTGGTGTTGAACGGCGCGAAAACCACCAACCCTAACTGGAAAGAGCAGGGCCTTAATTCTGAAAACTTCGTTGCCTTTAATATGACCGAAGGCATGCAGCTTATTGGCGGCACCTGGTATGGCGGCGAAATGAAGAAGGGCATTTTCTCGGTAATGAACTATTTGTTGCCGCAAAAGGGCATGGCCTCAATGCATTGTTCGGCAAATGTTGGTGAAGACGGCGACACGGCGATCTTTTTTGGTTTGTCTGGCACCGGCAAAACCACCTTGTCTACCGATCCAAAGCGCGCACTTATTGGCGACGATGAACACGGCTGGGACGATAACGGCGTGTTCAACTTTGAAGGCGGTTGCTACGCTAAAACCATCAATCTTAGCCAAGAGCAAGAGCCTGAAATTTACGCTGCCATCAAACGCGACGCCTTGCTAGAGAATGTAGCGGTGGATGCCGAAGGCAATATTGATTACGCCGACAATTCAAAAACCGAAAATACCCGCGTGTCGTACCCGATCTATCACATCGAAAACATCGTTAAACCGATTTCGGTGGGTGGTCACGCGTCTAAGGTTATTTTTCTAACCGCCGATGCCTTTGGTGTGCTGCCACCGGTAACGCGATTAACAAAGGAACAAGCGGAGTATTATTTTCTGTCGGGTTACACCTCGAAATTGGCCGGTACTGAGCGGGGTATTACTGAACCCACACCAACCTTTTCATCGTGCTTTGGTGCAGCGTTTTTAAGTTTGCATCCCACCCAGTATGCCGAGGTTTTGAATAAGCGCATGGCCAATGCGGGCGCGCAAGCTTACTTGGTCAATACCGGTTGGAATGGCAGTGGCAAGCGTATTTCTATTAAAGCCACTCGCCAGATTATCGACGCTATTTTAGATGGCTCAATCGAGAACGCGACGTTTAACACCCTGCCGGTGTTTAATTTGGCAACCCCAGTAGCGCTGGCCGGCATTGAAGAAAATCTGTTAGACCCGCGCCAAACTTACGCTGAAACAGAGCAGTGGACAGCAAAGGCGCTTTCTTTAGCAGGGAAATTTATTGCCAATTTCAAGCAGTTTACCGACACCCCAGAAGGTGCGGCCTTAGTTAGCGCCGGACCTACCATAGAAGGTTAGGAATGTTGCCCTAAGCGCTGAGCAAACGCTCTGCGCTTAGGCGCGCTGTTAAGTACACTGCCATGTTTGTTAAGTTGCCATGGCAGTTTTTCTAATTAATGAGTTTCTCCATGGAAAAGCGCACTGCACGATTAACCCTTTTAGTCGACCCTCATAAAAAGGCGGCCTTCGAAAAGCTGTGTGAACAGGAGGACGTTACCCCCTCTCAAAAAATTCGCCAGTTTATGCGCGATTATATTGAGCAAGCGCTTGGCCCAGATTGGAAAGAACAAGTTTTTAACGGTGAAGATGACGCGCCGTAACATCTCCTCAATGTGGCTACGCCCTTGCTAATATAAACCGCTTATTGGCTATGCATCCGTGGCAAAATTAATTGTAACGCAGTGCCCAGAGGCATACGCCTCATTGCTGTAGTGCCACCCCATGCGGGTGGTCAGTTCGCTAACGAGACGCAGCCCTAAACCAAAGCCCAAGCTTTCTACCGCCTCGTCACTGTGCCGATTGGTGTTAGTGACGATAATCGTTGCTGCCTGTTGAATGATGCGAACGTCGCCTTCCCATGTGTGTTGAAACGCATTCTGAATAATATTGGCGAGCACAATACGCGCCGGTTCGGTTGCTATTTCGATGCTAAAGGGCTGGGTTTGCACATCAATTTGCACGGCTTTGTCTTGCATTAGGTAACGGGATTCTGCCACCAAATCGTTGAGCAGTTGATCTAGCTGCACAGTGGTTTTGGGTAGCGACTCGTTTTGATCGTCGCGGCTCAACCAAAGCAAGGTGTGGGTGAGGTTTTTCATGGTGAGGCTAGCGCGGTCAATTCGGTCAACAATAGGGCCGAGCTGAGCGGGGTTAAGTTGCTGCTGCTGTTCTAATTTGCGCAGCAGATTGATGTTGCTGCGAATAATACTGATGGGCGTGCGCAATTCGTGGCTAACATGGCGCTGGTAGTGATGTTCACGCTCAAGGCTGTCGTGCACGGTTGTTAGGCTAGAGCGGATAAGGCCAGCCATGGTATTTAACTCTGGAAACCCAAAGTGCGGCACAGACTCGTGCAGCGACTCAGCGTTTAAATTGCGGGTCCACTGCACAAGTTCGGATACTGGCTGGGTAACTCGGCGGCTCAGCAGCCAAATAATAAATGCCAAGCCAATCAGCGTACCCACGCTAACCATAGCCAGCAACTGCTTGCTGCGCATTGCGCTAAGCCCGATCACGCTTGATGCGTCTTTGCGGGTGAGGGTGCGAGCAATAAAATAATCTGTGCCGTCTATGGTATGCCTAAGCAGAAAATGCACCACCCGCGGCGGTTCAAGCCAAGTGGCATTGTGCTCTTTAACGAGCACGTCGGTTTTGTCTGGAAGCTGTGCAAACGGCTCGCTAAGGCTGGGCGGCATTAACGCCCAGTTAGAGGTAAAGTAATAACCGTCGATGGTGTTCAAGCCGCCGCGCTCAGCCTTTGGTACACTTTTTATATACCGGCTTGCAGCCTGTTCCATTTGGCCTGCAACAATGGTATCCATGCCGCGAATAAAATAATGGGCGCTAAGCAGTGAGAAACCGCCAACAATAACAACGAGCAAACCCAGTGCGCTTAGTGCCGCCAGCAATTTAAGACGCATCGTTGGGGTCCTCGCGCAGCACAAACCCAAAACCACTTAAGGTGTGAATAAGCGCGGGGGCGCCATCTATGTTAATGGCTTTGCGCAATTTAAACATATGCACTTTAAGGGCGTTGCTGTCGGGGCTGTCGTCGCCCCACAGCGCCCGTTCCAATTGATTTTTAGTCACGCTGGCGGGGGCTGCCCGCAACAGCACTTCGAGTAAGGTCCAGTTGCTGGGCGACAAATGCAGACGTTCGCCACCGCGACTCACCTGGCGCTCGCTAAGGTTCATGGTTAAATCGCGGTATTGCAGCTGCTGCACTTGGCCGCTGCGCCGCCGTGCCAGCGATTGCAGGCGTACCACCAGCTCTTCAAGTTCAAAGGGCTTAACCAGATAATCGTCGGTACCGGCGCGAAAGCCTTCAAGTTTGTCGCTGAGTTGGTCCCGTGCGGTTAGCATAATTACGGGGGTATCTAGACCGTCTAAACGCAATTGTTGGCAAACGCTAAAGCCATTTAGGCGCGGCAGATTAATGTCGAGGAGGATCACGTCGTAGCGGTGGCTGCGCAATAAATTTAGCGCCGCCACGCCATTGCTGGCGTGGTCGCTGTCGATTTGCTCCAGCGCCAGATAATCTATAACCGTGCAGGCCAAATCGTGATCGTCTTCTACTAACAGCACATTCATTTATTGTCAGCTTTTGGTTTGTGGCTGTGGCTATGCGAAGGCCCCGTGGCTTTGTTTTTATTCAGCTTGATGATCACGGCTTTTCACTCCTATTAAATCCAGCATGCGCTCCAGCGCGTCGTGAATATCGTGTTTAATCATCAACAGGCTGGGGATGATAATAAGGGTTATTGCGGTGGCAAACAAAATGCCGTAGCCCAGCGAGATTGCCGCTGGAATTAAGAACTGCGCCTGCACCGAGGTTTCGCCAAGCAAAGGCATTAGGCCGGCGTAGGTGGTTAGCGAGGTGAGTAACACCGCCCGCAAGCGGCTTTGGCAGGTTTCCATAATGGCGTCGTGCAGGCTCATCTCAGGCTGCTCTTCACGCAATTCATTAAACCGAGAAACCAGCAGCAGGCTGTCGTTCACCACCACGCCGCTGAGCGCAATAATGCCATTGAAGGACAAAATACCCAGCGATACGTCATTAAGCCAGTGACCGAGAATGGCGCCGACAATACCGAAGGGAATCGCGGTCATAATCAACAAGGGCTGAGTATAGGATTTGAGCGGTATGGCCAGCAACATGTAAATAATTAGCATGGCGATTAGAAAGCTGTTCACCATCGACGACTGGGTTTCTGCCTGCTGTTCTGCCTCGCCAGCAAAGTGCACATCAATGCCGGGAAATTGGCGATACAACTGGGGCAGTAAATCACGATTAACAAGGCTCACCAGCTCAGTAGACGACAGCACATCTTTGTCTACACTGCCGGAGATATACACGGCGCGCTTGCTGTTAATGCGGGTGATGCTGTCGCGGGTATAGCCAAAGCTGGCGGTAGCCACATCGCTTAAGGCCAACACGCTGCCGTCGGCGGTGCGAATATGGGCGTTGAGGACGTCTGCCGGAGTGCCGCGGTCTTGCTCAGGATAGCGCACCTTTACTTCAATCTCGTCATTATTGCGCTGGTAGCGCTGCACCACTTGGCCGCTAAAACCCTGCAAAATTTGGCTGGCGAGTTCGTCGGTTGTTAAGCCCAGCGCGCGGCCCTGGGGTGTTAGCTTGAGTTGTAACTGAGGCTGACCAGGTTGCAAATTGTCTTCTAGGCCGCTAATACCTGGCAGTAATTGCAGCTGACCTTTAAGCCAACTGCCGGCAGCAGTGAGCAGGGCGTCGTCGGTGCCGCGCAATTCAATTCGCAGCGCGTCTACCATGTGCCGCGAGCTTTGAATTCGCAGGGTTTGCACACCCTCGGGAATGCCAGCGGCTTGTTGCCACGCCTTGCTAAATGTACGCACATCGTAGGGTGAGTCGCTGCGCAATTCCACGGTGACTTTGCCGCGCTGATCGGCTTCTGAGAGTACTTGCAAATGGCTAATAGCACTAACTTGATCGCCACTCTTAGCGCGCAGTTTTTGGTCGGTTGCGTAAGCGAGGGCTTCGAGTTCGCGCAAGCTGGCATGGGTTTGGCCAAAGCTGGCATCGTTAAACAAGGTGATATCAGCGCTCACGGTGTCGCCAATAATATCGGGGAAGAAGCTCAGCCTAACGGCGCCGGTAAATGGCATGCTAACAACGCCAATTAGAATCGCCATTGAGATCAGCGAGGTTGCGTAGCGGTGGGTGAGCGCCCAGTCGATCACTGGACGATATAGCTGCTGACTAAACCATTGCAAGCCATTGTCGCAACCGTGCTGTATTCGCTGCCAACCCGCAGCCAAGCCGCTGGGCGGTGCGCTGCGACGAGTTTTAAGATGCGCCAGATGCGACGGCAAAATTAGTTTTGATTCAATTAATGACAGCAGCAGGCAAATACTAACGATCATCGCGAACTGACTATAAAGCTGGCCGAGTATGCCCTCGATTTGCGACAGTGCTGCAAACGCCGCCACCGTGGTGAATACCCCAAACATGGTGGGAATCGCAACGCGGGAGGTACCTTTAATGGTGTTGGCAACCGTGTCGCCGTATAGCCGTCGTTCGGTGTAAATACTTTCGCCAACCACCACCGCATCGTCTACGACGATACCCAGCGCCAAAATAAAACCAAAGGTAGTGAACTCGTTAAGCGTGAGTGCGGCGTAGCTGTCACCCATAAAAAACAGGGTGCCAAAGAAAATAAAGGGCAGCCCCATTGCAACCCAAAAGGCCACGGTTAGATTGAGAAATAGGGCCAGCAGCACAAACACCAGGGCGATACCGGAGGTGGCATTTTTGATTAATAATTGCAGGCGCTCATTAATCAGGGTGCTGCGGTCGTACCAACTATCGAGGTAAACGTCGTTTGGAAGTTGGCCGTTGTGCTGCCACTCGTCGAGTACGTTGCGGGCGGCGGTAACCGTGTTGCTAATGTCGTCGGTGCCCGCAGCCAGAACCTCTATGGCCAAGCTGTTTTTGCCTTGAAAACGCGACAGCACTGCGGTGTTGTCGTCGAAATCATCGGTAATGGTGGCAATGTCGCCGAGTTTAATCATGTCGCCGCTGGGGGAGGCTAGCAGGGGAATCTCAGCAAAATCTTGCTTTTGGTAAGCCTGTTCAGAGGCCTTTAGCTGAAGGTATAAATGCTCGTTTTTAAGTGTTGCCGCAAGGGGGGTGGACGACCCCGCATTAATGGCCGCCTCAACATCGCTAAGCGATAGGCCGTAGGCTTGTAAGCGGCCCTCGCTAATTTCTACGGTGAGCATGGGGTCCAGCCAGCCAGAAATAGTAACGCGGCTAATTTGGCTTTCTGCCAACAAATCCATTTTTAGTTTGTCGGCTAATTGTTGCAGGCTGTGGCGGTCGGTATCGCCATAGAGCTGCACCCACAGCGAATGCTCTTGGCGTTCAACAATTTCGATAATCGGGTTTTTAGCGCCGGCGGGAAAACTGGAAATAGCGTCTACTTTTGAGCGCACATCGCGCAGCAGTAAATCGATATCGTAACCAGACTGACGCTCTACGGTTACGGTGGCGCCATTGGCCGTAGCGCTACTGGTAATGGATTTTATGCCGGTGACACTTTGCAGTTGATCTTCAATTTTTATCGCTAGGCCTTCCTCCGATTGCTGCGCCGAGCCGCTGCGATAGGTAATGGAAATACTCAGCGCGTAGGGGTCCATACTCGGGAATGCTTCTTTGCGCAGGGAACCGGCCTGCATCAACCCCAACACGATTATTAGCAGCATGAGCAAATTCGCCGCAACAGGGTTGCTGGCAAACCACCCGATAATACCGCCACCAGTGGGTTTATTACTCATCGCCGCTGGCTCCTGCAGTGACGGTTTCTGCCGTTACTGGCTTCACCGCATGAACACGTACACCAGGCAAGTAGCTGCTAAGCGGGTGAATGACCACTTTTTGTGGGCTGGCGGCCAGCACTTTTGGTACTGGGATATACACAAAACCGCCATTATTAAAAAGGCTGGCGGCAGTAAATTTACGGAGAATGTCGCTGCTGTCTACATACCAGATCTCGCCGCGCTGGCTCAGCGCCGAGGCGGGGAGCTGCCATAAATTATCGACCCAACGGCCTAGCAAAGTGGCCTGAACAAAGGTGCCTGGTAGCAGCGGAGGGGTTTGCGTGAGTGGCGCATTTATAGTGACAATCGCGGCGCGCTGGCGAGTTTCACTGTCGCGGTGTAATTCGCTGCGGCTAAGTACGCCCTGCCATTGCTGGCCAGTTTCCACTTGGTTTAGGCTCACGGTGCGGGCATCGCTGCTAAGGCTGGCCAAATCGCTCGGCAGTTGCAGCCAATCCCGCGCGGCAAGGGGCAGTGATAATTCGAGTTGCTGGCTGTCATCAAGCAACGCGATAACTGTGCCGGTTTGAACGTAGCTACCAGGGGCAATGTCACGACGACTGATAATGGCGTCGAATGGCGCCTTAATTTGGGTGTGATTTAAATTATTGCGGGCATTCGCTAGTGCCGCGTCTGCTTCGGCAACGGCCGCTCGGGCCGCGCGCAATTGCGGTTCGCGCAATACCAGTTCCGAATCGGGTTCGCCCTTTATATTCGAGGCCTGCCATTCGCGGCGAGCTTGCAGCGCTTGGCGTTCTTCTTCTAACAACGCGAGTTTGGCGTCTGCCAATGCCCTTGCCGCTGCGCTAAGCGCAGCCTTATATGGGGCGTCATCTACCTGGGCCAGTAAGTCGCCTGCTTTTACAATATTACCACTGGCAAAATGAGGTGACAGCTTGCTTACTTGGCCAGAAATTTGGCTGCTTAGCTCAAGTCTATACCGCGGCTCAGCGCTGCCATAGCCGGTGATAACAGCTTGGTAACGACTGGGGCTAACCGTAATAACCTTTACTTCTGTTCGCACGGCTTGGCTTTCCACCGGCAATGGTTTAGCCGCGTGATGCGACAAGCGATATTGGGTATATACCGCAACACCGAGCAGTACAAGAACGGCCGCGATCAGAATAAAACGACGGGAGTATTGGTGCTTCAAAGGTCTGTCTCCAAGACGGTGGTCTGGGCGGGTGCGGGTGCTTCCCAGCCCAGGCCTAAAGCCAGCGCTAGGTCTATACGATTAGTGAGCCGCTGGCGTTGCAGCTCATTTTGCTTAAGTAGCAGATCAAAGGTTTGTTGTTGCACCGTGAGTAAATCGAGCATGTCGATAAGGCCAGCGCGATACTTCTGCTGATAATTGCCGAGGTTGCGAGCGGCGTTGGCAACCGCGTTGCCAATTAACTGTTGCTGGCGCTGCAGCGATTGTTCAATGCTAAGCGTGTCTTCCACTTCATTCACCGCGGTGAGCAGCGTGGCGCGATAGGCCTGATACCGTTGGGCCTCTTGTAAGGCGGCAATGTCGGCAGCGGCTTTTAACTGGCCGCCCTGATAAAGCGGCGCCGTTAATTGGCCAAGCAAAGACCACAGCGGATTTGTTAGCAGTGCACGGCTGGGGGTATTGGCGACATCTTCCAGCGCGGCACTTAAACTAAATTGCGGCAACATATCCTTGTAGGCCGCCTTGCGCTGAAAAGCTGAGGCCTCGATAGCCGCAAAGGCGGCTTGTAAATCTGGTCGTCGCGCTAAGGTTTGCGGCGGCAGCGCAAGCAGCGGGGGTAAAATGTTGGGGTATTTTTGAGGCAGCTGCGACGGCTCCGGCCGGTAGCCACCCAACAAAGTGCTTAGTGCGCGCTGAGCTTGTTTGAGGCTTTCCCTGCTGCTTTCTAAGGTCGCTTCAGTGGATGCCAGCGAGGTTTGAATGTTGTCTAGATCTGCACGGCTTGATAAGCCACTGCGGTAGCGGCTATCTACAAAGTCTTGGTTCAGTTGCAGGTTTTCTACCAGCTGGGATTGAAGCGCTATTTGCTGCTGCGCGGCCACTAGGTCTAGCCACTGCTTGCATAGCTGGGCCACTAAGGTATCGCGGGCGCCTTGTAATAACAGCGCTTTTTCCATTACGGTTTTGGCTGCGGCGCGATTTTTATCCGCGAGCTTAGCCCAAATATCTGCCTCCCAACTTATGGTGAGGCTGCCGGTATAGCGGTTGCTGATGCTGCCGTCACTGCCAGACTCGCTACGCACACCCTGTAAACCCGCGCCAATTTGTGGCAAAGCTTGGCCGCGAACTTGGCGCTGTTCGGTTTGGGCAATTTGCAGGGTAATTAGGGTTTGCTGCAAATCTGGATTGGCCTGTAGTGCAATAGTAATCAGATTATTAAGATCGGCGGAGGAAACCAGTTGATTGAGGTTGGATGCATTTGCAAAGGTGTTTTGCTCTAATGCCCAATTGCCAAACTCGTGTTGAAGCGCCGTTGCTTGGTTTGTAAAATCACCGTCGGGCGGGGTGGTGGCGCAGGCACCGAGTAGTAACGCAATTAAAGGTAATAGCCGGTATTGGCGGCGAGACAAAGGCTTGGCAAGTAAGGGCATGGGGACTCTTGGTGCTAATGTAATGCTTGCAGAGTAAACCGTCGGCGGTTAACAAACCGTTAAGGCCAAGCACCAGTTATTGCGTCTATACATAAAAAAGGCTAAAGAGCCATCTTAGGGGGAAATACGACGATTATAGGCTGTTACCGCTAACACAAATTATTGGCAGAAATAATGAGCGGCTACGCCAGTACTATTATTTGGCCGTGATACTGCGCGTTGCGCAGCTAGTTCTACTCAGGTATAAAGCGGGTGATTATGCGGCGCGACCAGCCTTACACTGCTGATCGCGCCATTGTGCGCCTAATTACAAAAGCTTGGGTCGTAGTCGTAAACAAAGCGGGTTTTTGTTTTAGACGTAGGATCTGTCCACCCGCTTAAACTTTGCAGGGCGATAAAAGCCTGCTTGGCACGGTTCACCACCTTCTTGGTATAGTCGGCTGCATTATCCTCGTACTTGAAAGACACTTCTGCAACAACCGGAGCAGCGGAACCCGTAGGCGTGCCGTTATACCAAAGCGTGACTGAAATTTCGGCGTCGATAGAACCAAGGTCTATATCGACGTTTTTGTATACATGCTCGCGTATGGTAAGGCCGCCGACAAGATCAAGTGCGCTACTGTCGGCAAAGCCATAATCGCTATCAAAGCCGGGAAATTGATCGTTGATATCGTCCATTTGGTTAATAGTTCGAGTATTCGGCGCGGTAGTGGAGTGGCTGTATAGCACCACAAAATTAGAACTCGCGGAAATTCCAATATCAGATTCGAGCTTGGTTTCTGCAGAACCACTGGTGGCAGACATATCTTCAAAATCGGCTATGTAGCGGTCTTCACTGCGAAACTTAAGGCTTACTTCAGAATCGCCACTCTCAATCCGCTCCCGAAAGGAATAGCCATTATTACGCAGCGCGCAACTGCCATCGGTGTCAAAAAATTTAACGTCACGAACTTTACTGAGCACCGCCGAGCCAGTCACATTGCGACTGATTGCCGCCTCAATCGCCGTTTCTGCATCGTCAATAAAATCATCCACGTTACTGCTTTCGGTGTTGTAAGCGAAAAGGGCGGGTTGCAACATCAACTTATATTCTCTTGACGTTACATCGGGATTTGCAGAAGCCGCTGTTGCGGCGCTGAATAAGCTCAGCGCTAGTACTTTTTTCATGTTTAGGAAACTTCCAATTTAATTAGAAAACCAATAAAGGAAGTAATGTAATAACGAACTATTACTGGGCGATGACAGTTGTGCTAAGTAAGCACAACTGTCGGTAAAAATTGGGATGCTTCGTTCTATTCAATCATCGTTGATTTACGTTAAAACGAAGCATAGCATTGCCATTCACTCTAAATTGAGACGAGAGTAGCGCTGCTTAAATTACAAGCTTGTCGCCAACCGATAGGTAGACTCTAGCGCGCGGCGTACAATTTTCTTTTCTTCCGGTAGTTTATAGGAAATATCGGCTTTTTGTGCCTCTCTGAATAAGGGCATTTTTTCAAGGCGATTAATAATGTCATCGACGCTGCTTTTTGGGTTTGCCATTTTCGCCCAGAAGTGAATAAGGCGCTGTGTCTCGGCACTTCGTAATCCCTGAACACCAAGATTAGCTACACTGGGTCGTTGCGGAGTGACCAGAATCAGTATCGATTCCTCTCTTTCGGCTACGTTTTTTTCCTTGGTAAAGGCCGACAATATAGGAATGTCACCAAGTAATGGCACCTTCGAGTTTGACTCGTCGCGCACAGTTTCGGACAGTGCAGATAAGATCAGCGTTTGACCAAATTTTATATCTGCCATAGCAGAAACTTGCTGCTTAAACGTAGTAAGCGATTCAGTGAACTTGCCAATTTCGTTCGCCGATAGAAATGAACGATTGGCCGCAACACGGACAAGCGTGTTGTTATTGGTTATAACTTGGGGAGTAACCGTTAGAGATACACCAATATCGATGGGAATAATATTGCCAGATTGAATTCCGTTAACACTGACATCTATCGTCCGTCCTGCAAAAAAATCTGAAGTTTCATTTAAATAGGCGGTCAACGACGGACGTGCAAGCACACTGTAATACTGACCTGAGTTGTTAAATAAGTTGAGATTGTAGTTTATTTGCGGAATGCCAATATTTCGGGTAATAGTTTTGACTGCGGTGGTAAGGGGCGCGGCGCCGGTTTGGTCTTGGGTACTTTTAGAATAACTTCTGTCGAGTGAATAGGTGGCGCTGAGCGCGTCGAGTAAATTGATGCCACGCCGCTCACTTTTTGACACCGACGATAATATGATAGTAACGTCAACCGAAATTTGCGGTGGCGAGTTTTCATATAAGCCCACGTAATTTTCTGAATTACTGGCGCTGTCGCTAGCTTGGTCGCCATTATATTGCGCGAGTGTAAATTCACTTTCAGAGTCTTGAAACAGCTTGTTTCGGAGCAAGTGCTCTACGCGTTGCTGTAGCCACGCAGCGTCAGCTTGGTCAGTCGTTAATTTGGCGTAGCGATTAACTTCGGTAAGTGCAAGTTCATTCCCCGAGGCGGCGCGCACTAGGGCAGATAAACGGATAACTTCTGGGCGGTCTGCTTGGCGACGCAATGATTCTCGCACTGCGGCTTCGGCCAACATTAAATCACCCGTGTAATAGGCGGCAATCCCAAGGCCGTAGGCGGCTTCCCACTGCGCTTCTTCGTCCATTGCTGCGCGGGTAAAATGGGGAATGGCGGCGGCAGGTTCATTGCGCCTTAAGGCGAGAAAACCTTGCATTAGCGAAACCCAATATTGGCCTGGCGCTAAATCTTGAGCGTTGTCGTAAGCCACCTGGGCAAACTCCGCTTGGCTTATATCGTCGTAACTAAGTTGATCGTAGGCAATTCCATTTAAGGTTTGCAGGTAACCATTAGACAGATCTGCTTTTAGCGCATTAGCAAATGCTGTTTGCGCGGTGACCCAATCCTGGCGCTCTGCAGCACTTCGGCCGCTGCTAAGCCAGTCTTGAATTGATAAGTTGGACTTTGGTGCGGCAGGGGTTTGAGCGCAGGCAAGAAGTAAACTTGCACTAACCGTAGCAATGGCAGTTGACTTTATTACCCGCCACAAGGGGCGTCGTGCAGATAGTTGAAGAGTTCCTTTCACGGGGTGATTCCTCGCTTTAATAATTGATAGTTATTACATTTTTGCCGTCAAAGTCCATATTGCATGCTTTCAATAAGTCTAGGCACGACTGGGTAACGCAAAGAAAGTATAGACTGCCTTTTAACAGAAAAACTACTCAAACTATTTTCAATAAAAAGCCGCTCCAGTTGGGAGCGGCTGTTATTAGACAGAGCGCTTAGATGGCTCTTATTGGTTAGCGAGACGGATGAAGGAATTAGCGACGCCGCGGACGGTCACAAAATAACCTGCATTGTCGTTGAAACCCTCATTTTCGAGTCCAGCATGAAAGCAAGCAGGGCCTGAGCTGAGTATGGCGACGGTCGTTTTTGACTGCGGACGACGATAAGCGGGAGCGTTTACTTTAGTGCCCGCCCCGAGGTTGGTGAATGAAAAGGTGGCGACGACTGGACCGTTTGTGGAGCCTGTGTGTAACTCTGCTACAAAGTTTCCAGTAGCAGTGCCGTTGCCGCGGTTTTCCACGCCCCAGTTGATATCTTTCAGGGTGATGTCTGCACGGCTGGCAGTCTTAGAATTACCGCTAGAGAGCGGAGGCGTGATGCCTTCGCAATGTGCGGGCGAATTCAGCATTGCGTAATTGTTACCGTTGTCATCGCTATCGATACCGCCGATGACGACATAAAGGATATTGCCGGGGTCAAATCCCTTCAGCATAGCCCTGACAGCAGGAGCCGGTGTGGCGACACGGATGAAGGTGAAATTAAATGCAGGAAGAATGATCCGGTTAGCGGCAAGGCTCGCACTACTGCCAGATACCCCGCGGGTGCGCATGGTATCCCATTGGGAGACTGGCTTGGAGCTTGATCCACGCACCAATTGGACGCTAGGGGCAATCTGCTGGGTGATTGTTAGCGGAGTAGTTCGCATCAGTGAGAACACATCGGCGGTAATTTTGCTTGATGTAGTAATTGGGCGCGATACGGTTGTTGTTCCGTTATTTGGACTTGCGATCTTTGTCTCCGAGAGGTTGCTACCTGGAAACTGAACCGAACCTCCGACCATTTGTGTGGTTCCGCGCAGTGTGGTGGTGCTAGGCGTATTAAAGCTTGGACGCGGATGAATGATAACGTCAATTTCCTGAAAGGAGACAGCAGGGGATTCAGTGCAACCAGTTTTGGGACAATCGGAACGTAGCTTTGATCCATCCGCATTCATTATGATGTTATTGGCTGATTCCTTACGCCCGTATAAATAAAGTTTGGCATTGGTAACAGTCGTCACCTCGGGAATATTCATCGACAGTTCAATAGACCCTTTTCCCGTACCGAGGTGGCTACAGGAAGAAGGATTACTGGCCACGACATTACTGAGCGTGACCGTTGGTGAACTGCCAGTTGGCATTGCCAGCTGCGCTTTTTCAATCCGGTCTATACGAAAACCCGCGAGTTGCAGGCCAGTAGGGCCGGCAAATATATGGGCGTATGGTCGGTTTGTTCCAGACGGCATTGGACTGACACCTTTTTCAAACACAGGGCCATAAAGCGCTGGGTTAAAAGTCCCGCAATTTCCGTAAAGGTCACTGCCATAGATAGACTGAAGAGACGGAAATACCATCTCGTTTACTTTGGGTTGAACACTCTGTTTAGACGTTTGAAGTGTCGTATTCGGAAACTTTTGCGCAAAAGCGCTGCTAACCGCCAGAATTCCCATTACGATTAATAAGCTTGCCTGCACAGTAATACGCTTCGATTTACTTGTATTGATTGAAGTTGTTATTTTCATTTCCAAAGCTCCTTAGATATAGGTAATTGCGTAATGCGTCGGCAAAAAATGCAGACGTTTATTGATAACTACAACAATACTTCGTCCTTGTTTTAGAGTCCCTTCTTACCAGTATTCCTCTGTAACAAGTTACAGCCAATATTAGTTTCGCTTCCCTGAACAATTACTGAACGTAGTTAATATTAGTCCAAATAACTCATAGTACTTACGAAATTTAATTAGGCAGGTCAACACGCTGTAACGCTTAATTGAACAGCTGTACGATCCAGTTTAGTAGTGTTCCTTTTACGCGGTGTATGGGGAGTATTGACGAAATGAACATGGCCGAGCCACATAGATATAACTGTTGTGGTGCGTATAAATATACAGGAGGATAAACCCAGTTTTTATTGGCGGCCTATTCAAACAATGTCTGGTGAAAGGCCGCTCAATTAGGATGCGGCCTCTCTGCTTGGTGAGTGTGGTGCTAACGTCGCTACGCCAGAAATAGCACCGTAAAGCGAAGCGGCATTCGACGGCTGTGTGCCACTATTACAGTTTCGGCCCCAGTTTTTCGACCGACACCCGAATAACCTCCTGAAGTTGCACTAGGTCGATGGCGCCACTGGCGCTGTAGTCCGTTGGTGTTCCTGCCGTTGTGGTAGTCGGTGCTTTCATGCCACCAGCGCTGGGATTGCTCGCCGTTTTGTCTGGTCTGCCGCGCGAGCCGAGCATGCCGAGGAGGGTGCGCCACTCCGCTGGCGATACAGCACCAGAGCGAGAGCCGCCGTCGCCGTCGGGTACCGGTGTTTTGTTCTGGGTCCACTTTGGACTACCTGTCACGGCATTGCGATCCTTGCCCCAGACCTCACGTTTACCCGTGCTTTTTTCGGTAATGGTGAAACTACCGTCGTCATATATGCGAATTACAAACCCAGAATTTTCGTTATTTTTGTTGGTATCGATATCCTCTTTTTCTTTGGGAACCTGAGATTCTCCTTTGCCTTTATCTCCAGAACCTGCGCCGCAGGCATCCCCGCACTCGGATAATTGACCTTTGGGGCTTCCGGCGAAACCGCCGCGCATATCCTTTTGCTGCTGAATGCCTTTCTGCGTGGCGTTATTGCCGCTGGTACTGCCTTGCCGCGCGGCGTCTATTGGCGTTTGCCCAGCAGAAACTGCGGCGCCCGCTGCCCCAGGAATCAACCGTTCAAGCTCCGATGCCGAACCGCTAGTGAGCGCGGCCACCTGTGTATAGTTCATTGAGGCAAGATTGCTTAGTAGGGCCTCTACCTGCGTGCTGCTGAGCTTGGGCGCAATCCGAATACGGATATCATTGAGTACGGCGGAGCTGAGTTTGGCATTTTGCTGGGTGCTCAGTTTAGTGGTTTGTGATGTCGTGTTTGGCGCCTTTTGGGCAAAAGCGCTGCTAGCCGCCAGCACCTCCATTAGAATTAATAAGCTTGCCTGTAAAGTGATACGCGTCGGATTTTTTTTGTTGATTAAGGTTGATGTTTCCATTTTATGCTCCAAAAAATATGGGTAATTGCCTGATCCATCGTTTGATTAACTGATCTACTACAACAACTCGTTTTCCTTGTTTTAGAGGCCTTCTTACCTGCACTTCTCTGTGACAAGTTACACGCAATATTATCTTTATTTTCCTGAATCACTCCTGCACCAAAGGTAGTTTAGCCGAAATATTTTGCCGCTGTTTTAAATTTAATTAGCGTTGTCGAACAGCGTCATAAAGCGGGCTAACGTAGAAGTAACTTACTGATTAATCTGGTGTTTGTTGCTTTACGACGGTGACATTCAAACCGGCGGCCTGAGATAACTCACCGCCGGTTTGATATGGTGAATGCATTGATTTAACGCTGCTTGATTTCCTCCGCTGCCGATTTAACACTAGGTGACACCGGAGTGAGGCTACGCGGTGGCGTTTTTGGTACGGGGCTCAGCTTTTGGGGTAAAGCCTTGCCCGTTGTAAAGCTAGTTTTGTGTGTGGTGGTACTTCCCGTTGTAGCGCCCGTAGCGGGTGCTACAACCCCCACATACACGTCAAAGCGTTTGAAGTCGCAGGCATTAACTTGCTCAAGAAAAAACTGCGGATTCAACAGTCCGGCGGCGAGTGGCTGCTCGCCCTGGGCATTGCCAAAACAGCGAGCACCCTCGGTGATGGCGGAAAAATCTTTAGCACTACTACTGCAAGAGCCGTTGGCAGTGCACTTGATAGCTGAGGATGCCCCCGTCACGAACCATTGCAGTTTATAAGATGCGTTGGCGGCCGCTCGATCCAGCACGACATCAACGACATAACGTGAAGGCAGGCCATACGGACTGTGCGTATGAACGGTTACTTGTGTCACTTGCGGCGTGGTGGCAAACACGGGGCAGTTCAACAAGCAGGCTGCCAACAGTCCCAATGTCAGTAATAAACGGTTCATTATGTGGTAGCTCCTGAGCCGTTTAGCGGGTAACCGACAGGGATGCCGAGATGCTTTTGATTTGGGCGTCTGCATGGGACGTCGGCGTCAATGCGCCGATTGCAAACGAATGAGTGTAATAGCGCAGTGTGCGATTGCCGCTATTGGTGGGTATCGTTTTGCTGGAGGTTCCGCTTTGATCTTTTGTATCGTGAGCCACCCATAACACGGGTGCAATGGTTGTGACGTTGATGCTGCTGATAGTAAGCGGCTCGTCTGGCATGGTGACATCCACATCGGCATAGGCACTGGCAACTGCCGTTCCTACCACACCGACTGCGGTGGCGCCAACATGTATGGTATGACTACTACTTACACTCGCGCGATCGGCATCGGCGACTTCCAATACGTGCTCTAGGCGTGCGGAACTGCTGCAAGAACCAGCCCCAACAGCAAAAGCATCTGTGGTTACGCTGTCGCTACTGGTGGCGGCGTTATTACCTCCCGCGCCACTGCAACTTTTATTGGTGCTTGGCGTAAAATTACGTAAGCGGGTAGTGGTGGTCTGCGGCGTGGCGGGCGTGTTGTCTGCTGGTTGTGCTCGTGGAGGCAGGTCAGCCGTAATAGTAAAGTTTTTTTGCGCGGTAAAGATGTAAGCAGGAATAATTGCTTGCATCCTTTTTGCGACTGCCGATAAATCAACACCGGATTTTTTCAGCATAGTGCCATAAAACTCGGCGTGTTTGGATTGGTATGCCGCCACTGCTTTTTGAATGTCGGTTTTCGCTTTGAGTGTTTCGATAGCCTTGAGCTCCGAGCGCATTTGGTCTACTTGCTTGTCATTGCCTTTAAAGGCGGCCTGCATTTGGCTGTCAATTTGCTTAAACAATTGCTGCAACTGTTCTTGCTGGGTTTTGCTAATTTCGCGAGGGTCTGTAGCGGCTTGCTGCTTGGTTGAGGTGGTAAAGGTAGATTGCTTGAAGTCTGCTTGGGTAATGGCGGGCAACAGCGACAACATGGCAGTGAATAGCAGGGTACGGGGTTTCATGGCGATGTCCTTATTGAAGAAAATACGTACTACCAACTTTAGGGCCAAGTTTCTCCATAGAAACTTGGATGACGTCAAATTTATAATTATTTTGCTGAACGATGCCTTAATTTGCTTATATTTAGCCAAACTAATGTCGAGCTGCTTTAGGATTCTAATCGGCCTTTATCGTTTAGCCAAATACTCAATTCAGGATTTGAGCGATATCGGCAACTTACTGCAAAAATCTCTAAACCAACCCAAGCCAAACCAGAGCGCACGGCGCAGGTTTTAGCCCGTTAACATGGCGTCTTCTTCTTACTTTATAAGGAGTGCAAATTAGCATTTTGCGTTAGTCGGTAAAGGTGATACTGGCGAGTCGCGATGTTGAAACCCCAGCAATATTCAAATAGCGAAAATGAAAATAGGGGTAAGCCGTATGGAGTCGGGCGCCGAATAAATTTGGCTAATTTACCTTGGCTGGCAAGGTATACTGTTGAAATATATGAAATTTTAAATTGGGCCAAGCTTAGCGTTCAGCTCAAATTGAAAGCCAAAGACTCCCTACCCGACCGGCGTAAACTTGTTAGGTGTTAGCCGTAGTCAAAATGCTCAGCGTGATTTATTAATAATATTGAAGAAATTACTTTAATAGACATCTTTAAGGTATCGCTTTTCTTTAATTAAATGATTTACGTATTCGTCGGCTTTTTCTGCGTTCATGCCGCCGTGAGTCGCCACTACCTCGCGCAGTGCGCTATCGACGTCTTTGGCCATGCGGCTGGCATCGCCGCAAATGTAAAAATACGCACCGTTTTGCAACCATGCAAACACATCTTTACCTTGCTCAATTATGCGGTGCTGAACATAGATTTTCTGGGCTTGGTCTCTGGAGAAGGCGGTGTTTAGGCGACTAAGTACTCGCTGTTGTTGTAGCGCCTCTAATTCGTCTTGAAAATAAAAATCGGTATCGGCGCGCTGCTCACCAAAAAACAGCCAGTTTTCACCTTTTGCTCCGCTGGCCTGCCGGTCGTAAAGGAAGCCCATGAAGGGGGCAATTCCGGTTCCTGGGCCAACCATAATCACCGGTTTGTTGGTGTCGGTGGGTAGGCGAAAGTGGCTGGATTTCTGCACAAAAATTGGCACTGGCAGGTTATTCGGGAGATTTGCCAAGAAATCTGAGCAAACGCCACTGCGCCACTGCTCCGCAAATTGGTAGCGCACTGTCGCAACAGTGACGTGTACCTGGTCGGCATGGGCCTTGGGGCTAGAGGCAATGGAATACAGCCTAGGCTGGAGCCGCTTGAGTGAATCCACAAACGCTTGGGCGGTAATCTTTATTGGAAAACCTTGCAGTACATCTACAATCTGTCGTCCCCAGCACCATTGCGCTAAGGCAGATTTGTTGCCGAGCAAAGTTTTTAGGTGTGGGTTATTAGTTTGGTTGTGAACAAAGTGCAGAAAATCTTTATTGATATGGCAAATTTCATATTGAGAAATAAGCGACTCTTGCAGCGACATTTCACCCAATTTTGGCACAGCAACCACAGCTTTGCCGTCTAGCTTCAGGGCATCACAGAGTTGACTAACCAAGGCGGGCGCGTTGCGCGGCCACACCCCCAGTGCGTCGCCAGCTTCGTAGGTGAGGGTACTGTCTTGCAGGTCAAACACGTACTGGCGAGTGTCTTTGTCGGAGCCCGGTTTGTTGAGTTTGCGATTAAGCAGAAGCCGACTCGGGTAGGGGTGCTTGCGACTCCACAACAATGTGCTTTGTTGCTTGGCGTCCAGTTCTGCATTGGTGCTTTCGCCCGCGATATTGACGCTGTGCGTTTCTGCCGCGGTGTTGGTCAAGGTCTGGCTAATCGCTGCTAGCCATTGCTCGGCACTCTCTTCGTAGTCGGGTTCGCAGTCTACCCGCGGAATAAGCCGCGTGGCACCCAAGGCTTCTAACCGTGCATCTAGATTACGGCCAAAGCCGCAAAACTGGTCGTAGTTAGAATCGCCAAAGGCCAATACCGCAAAGCGGGTGTTGGTAAGTGATTGGGTGCTGGCGGCGAGGCTTGCCCAAAATTCTGCGCCGTTGTCTGGCGGATCACCGTCGCCAAAGGTACTGGTGATAAGTAGCAGCTGCTCGCGTTGAGAGAGTGTTTCGACCTTGACGTCGTTCATTTCCAAGAGCTGCACAGCAAACCCTTTATTCTGTAAATACGTGTAGCACTGGCTTGCGAATGCTTCTGTGTTGCCGGTTTGCGAGGCCCAGAGTAGGCATATCGCTTGGTCTTGGGTTTTCGGTGGCTCATTGAGCGCTAGCTCTTTTGTGGCGCTAGCGCTTGGCCACGAGCGGGAAAAAAGCCCCGCTAATAAGCCATCAATCAGTAGGCGCCGGTCTTTAGCAATGGGCGCTGTGGCCATTATGGTGGGAATGGCGTTGTTGTCGCGACGGGTATCTTGACGCAATCCAAGTACATAGCCTTGGAGGTAGTATTGTTCGTCCTGCGTTAATTCAATTTTGGGCATCTCTGTTAACCCAAGTATTTGGGTCAAAAGGTCAATTCTTTCCATATCCTGATTTTCCGCAATAGGTGCCACAATTGCCACGGGGCTCAGTGCCACGGCACAGTATTTAAATTCAGGTTGTAGCGAGATAGGGTCGACCGCATCGCTGGTAACTGCGTTGATGGCCAAGCCGTCGCCAAAGACATCGTTCCAGTGAAAGGGCGCAAAGCAGTCGCCAGGCCGCACTCGATTGGTGATCAAGGCCGGCAGCGTTGCCACGCCACGCCGCGATTGAATTTTCACCAAGGTCTTGTCGCTAATACCAAGCGCGGCGGCATCTTCTGGGTGAATTTCTACAAATGGGCCAGGGTTGAGCTTATTGAGTTTGGCCACTTTGCCGGTCTTGCTTAACGTATGCCACTGGTGTTGTAGACGCCCGGTGTTTAATACCAAGGGGAATTCGGTGTTGGGTATTTCGGCAGGATCAGCATGGGGTCGCGCTAGAAAAAATGCTTTGCCGCCTTCGGTCGGAAATACCAGCCGCGGCTGGCTGCCGTCGTCTCTTTGCACAAGAGTCTGGCTGACGCCATTATTTAAATAGCGAATGGGATTGCGCTTAGCACTCGGCTTTGCGCAGGGCCACTGCAGTGATGCTTGCTGAAGTGCACTATGGCTGGCGCCGCGAATGTCGTAATCGGTCTTTGGGTTCCAAAACAACTTAAGCTCTTCAAATACTTCTGCCGCTGATGAATAGGTAAATGCCGCCTCGAACCCCATAGCACAGGCCACCTGCGCAATGATTTGCCAGTCTGGTAAACTTTCACCTGGCGGCGTTACGGCTTTTTGCATCAGCGTTAAGTTGCGCTCCGAATTGACCATAACGCCCTCGGCTTCGGCCCACAGCGCGCCAGGCAGCAGAATGTCGGCATAGCGATTGGTTTCGGTGTCTAGAAAGGCATCTTGCGTAATGACCAGTTCCGCAGCCTGTAAACCGGCAATAACATTGTCGCGATTGGGCACGGTAGCGACCGGATTAGTACAGATAATCCAGCAGGCTTTAATTTTTCCTGCAGCCATGTCTTTAAACATGGCCACAGTGCCATTGCCCACTTTTTTGCTGAGGCTAGCTGCGGGAATACCCCAGATATTTTCTACAAATGCGCAATCGTTGTCGTCTAATACGGAGCGTTGGCCAGGTAGCCCTGGCCCCATGTATCCCATTTCGCGACCACCCATGGCGTTGGGTTGGCCAGTGAGCGAAAACGGTCCACTACCAGGCCGGCAAATGGCCGCGGTGGCTAGGTGCAAGTTGCAAATCGCATTGGTATTCCACGTGCCATGGGTGCTTTGGTTTAGGCCCATGGTCCAGCAGCTCATCCACTCGCCAGCATCACCAATCAGTTGCGCAGCGGCGCGAATATCTTCTTCAGCCAAACCCGTAATCGCCGCCACCCGCGCGGGGGGGTAGTCGGCGAGAAAGGCGGGCATACGCTCCCACCCCTCGGTAAATTCGTCGATAAATGCTTTGTCTATCTGCTCGTTAACGACCAGCAAGTGCAACAAGCCATTAAGTAAGGCTAAGTCGGTGCCCGGCTTAATTTGTAGGAAGAGGCTAGCTTTTTCTGCGGTGGTGTTGCGGCGGGGGTCTACCACAATCAGCTTGGCGCCCGCTTTAACCCTATCCATCATCCGCAGAAATAAAATAGGGTGGCAGTCGGCCATATTGGCGCCACTAACAAAAAACACATCGGCCTTATCAAAGTCGTGGTAAGAACCTGGCGGCCCATCTGCACCTAAAGATAGTTTATAGCCACTGCCGGCGCTGGCCATACACAGGCGGGAGTTCGATTCTATATTATTGCTGCGTATAAACCCTTTACACAGCTTGTTGGCTAAATACTGGGCCTCCATGGACATTTGCCCAGAAACATAAAATGCAATGGCATCGGGGCCATGGGCTTGGAGTATTGTTGTTAAACGCTGAGCGGTTTCCGCTATTGCAGTGTCTACGCTAATTCGAACAGGGTCGTGCAAACGCGCTTGGCGGATATAGGCTGCATCCAAACGCCCAGGCGCCGCAACCACCTCGCCGCAGGTTAAGCCCTTTGTGCAGAGCCGTCCAAAATTACTAGGATGTGCTTTATCGCCACTCACCTTAATGATTTTGTTATCTTCGACCTGCATAACAATACCGCAACCAACACCGCAGTAAGGGCAGACACTTTTAATAGATTGTCGGCTTTGGGCACCCATTGTACTTAATTCGCTATATGGCAAAACACATATAGGAAGCGCAAGAGCTGTGCCAAATTAGAGTTTTCGTTAGAAGAGGGGATCGTGGATATTTTCTGTGCAGGAATAAGCTAAATAAACAATAAATTGCCTTTTTGGTGCAGTGAATCTGGGTCTAGCTGCGGCTGAGTGGCGCTATTTTAGCGCAGCAATGATCGTTTAGAGTGCCAACAGGCCTCACGTCCAAGAATTGCGGTTTTCTATAAGAACTTTCGGTAATCCAATACTCGACATATGGAGGCAGTAATAAATTTTATGTTGCTTCAGCCTCAGAGCACGTCTACCGCGTAGTGTTGTAGATGATGTAGCGACCAGCAGTGCTGGTTATGCGAATACCCTTACCTCAAAACGGCATACTTGCATTACCCTCTATTTATTCAAGAAATAATACGAGCAAAATAACACCCGCTCGCTATTGCCGGTTTAGCGAAAATTGCTAGGCTTAAACCTGATGTTGTCCATTAAAGCTATTTAAATACGCTTTTTATTTACAGCGGTATTTATTTGTTTGCCTCTCATAAACCACAAGCGGAACACAAACCACGCCAGTAGCAATACACCCCCAGAGAAAATGAGGTCTCCCGGCATTCGCATCCATACCAGTAAGTGAATAAGTGGTTGACTCATAAACTCTGCAGAGCGGGCATACCAGTAACCATTTTGCAGTGCGGCATTTAATTGCAGTACGCCAATCGGAAGCAAGGTTAGTAGCGCCATAAGTGCTAAGCCTATGTTCAGCGACCAGAAACTACCGCGCAACGCCCCCTCCGACCATTGGGCTTGTGGCTTGAGGCCACGAAGACAGAATAACATTAAGCCAATACCCAACATTCCGTAGACCCCAAACAGCGCTGTGTGACCATGCAGCGGTGTGAGATTAAGCCCTTGCATATAATATAGTGCAATAGGCGTATTAATGAGAAAACCGAATAGACCGGCGCCAACCAAATTCCAGAACGATACAGCTAAAAAGAACATAATCGGCCAGCGATACCGCGCCATCCACGGTGTGGCACGGCTGTTCGACCACGTTTCGTAGGCCTCTAAACCGATGAGTGCAAGTGGGACGACTTCCAGTGCAGAGAACGACGCGCCAATGGCCAGTACTGCTGTTGGCGTCCCTGTCCAGTACAAGTGATGAAACGTGCCCAGAACGCCACCAGACATAAAAACCACCGTTGCGAACAACACATTGATGGTGGCAGTTTTCGCTCGCACTAACCCTAAGCGAACAAACAAAAAGCTAATTACGGCAACCGCAAAAACTTCAAAAAAGCCCTCGACCCAAAGGTGTACTACCCACCAACGCCAGTATTCTACAACAGCGATATGGCTATGTTCGCGCCACATTAAACCTGCGCCGTAGAACAAGCCGATTGAAATAGTGGACAAAAATAGCAGGCCAACAATAGATGCCATGTCGTCCTTACGCCGCATGGCTGGCCACAATGCACGGCCTACAAGGCTTAGCCAGACGATAAGGCCAACGAATAAAAAGGCTTGCCAGAAACGACCGATATCAACGTATTCCCAGCCCTGATGGCCAAATAGAAAATTGTACTCCAAGCCCATCTTTTGCATCACTGCAAACCATTGGCCTGTAAAGGCACCGACTACAATAACCAGCAGGCAGACAAATAGGAAATTCACACCAAAACGCTGGAAGCGTGGTTCGTGGCCTGAAACCGCAGGCGCGATGTAAAGGCCGGTGGCGAGCCAAGCCGTAGCAATCCATAACACGGCTAACTGGGTATGCCAGCTACGCGTGAGCGAGTAGGGTATATACTCGGAAATGTTCACACCATAAAAGTCTTTTTCAACTTGATAGTGCGCAGTAATGGCACCGAGCAGAATTTGCGTGAGAAACAATGCAATTACAAGCCAGAAGTACTTCGCCGTGGCGCGCATCGAAGGCGTAATGACCAGCTTTAATAGTGGGTCGGTGGTTGGCGGGGTGAGCGGTGACTCTTTCCCATGATAGGCGGCATAGTGCCAACCGAGTAAGCCTATGCCCGCAACCATAAATAGAATGCTGAACATAGACCACATGAACGTGCTCGGAGTAGCTTCATTACCCACTAACGGTTCATAGGGCCAGTTATTGGTGTAGCTAGCGGGGTGTTTAGCGTCACTACTTGGGCGCTCGGTGACTGCCGCCCAGGCGGTCCAAAAAAAGAAGCCTGTCATTTGTCGGCGGTGCTCGGCGGTATCGATACTACCGCTCTTAATAGCGTAAGCTTCGCGTAGATCAGCCGTGGCTGGATCACTTCCAAATAGGCTGATGTAATGGGGAATGATGCTTTCGATGGCAGCGGCGCGATCGTCAGAAATAATGATACTGGCGCTACTTTCGTCGTAGGTGTTGGGGCGTAAGACAGCTTGTAGTTCAGCCTTTAAACTCGCTTGCTGAGCGAGTGCTAGTGTACTAAAGGCCTGATTAAATTGGCGCTGCGACAGAATATCCAACATTGCAATGGCTTCACGATGCAGCCAATCAGCCGTCCAATCGGGCGCGATTAGTGCGCCGTGGCCCCATATAGAACCTACCTGCATACCGCCCATGCTTTGCCATACTTGGCGGCCAGTCTGGAGGTCGTCCAACGTATAGAGCGTTTTTCCGCTCGTGGAAACAATTCTATCTGGCAGCGGCGGTGCAACTCGATTGATTTCGCTGCCTACAAACAAAAGAACCGCAAACGTAGCGCCTAAAAGCAGGCTCAGCCCCATCCATAAGCGCTTCGTGGTGGTCATTTGCATTACTCCAAAAAATAAACGCCAATCTGAATGATTTTACTTAGCAAGAGCACTAACGCCGTTGCCTCTGGAGTAGCCAGTGGTGTGGCCAGCGTTACTTTGTATTGACGGTGTCTGTATTCTGTATTCTGTATTCTGTATATGTTCTTACTTGCCACCATCAAAAATTACGCTACCCACAAATTATGTATTATTGAAATTATACAGTGGCGCGTCTTAGCGCGATCTTGCCCGAGTCGGAGCAACTGAGACTTGATTTAAATCAATCGTTGCGCAGATTTTTAACGCCCAGATTAACTCGCTCCGTTCCCGTGTTTAAGCCTAGCGACTAGCTTTAATAACGCATATTTTCTTCCCCAAAATATTGCCAAAATTGTCAACTATAATATGATCAACATTCAAATTAGTTATTGATTTCGGTCAACAATCTAAATATTTGATCTACATCAATACGGCTCAGCGGCGCCCAGTTATTGTTGTCCATATGACAAACAGTTAGCGTGGGCGACGAATGAGCAGGGATTACTACCAAGTGGCCTTAGATAGGCTTACTGCGTTAATTGACGAAGCGCGCAGCCGCGGGTCATTCGAAGCAGAAGTCGCCGCCTTAGCCACCGCAGATGTTTCAGCGCGGCCGTCGGTGCGAATGATATCAATACAAGCGGTGGATGCTGCTGGGCTGTTGTTTTTTGCCAATGTGCGCAGTGGTAAAGGGCTGCAAATTCTTGCGAACCCCCAAGCATCACTGTGCTTTTACTGGCCGGCATTGCAGGAGCAGGCGATTATTGAAGGCAGTGTTGAAGTTCAGTCGCTTGCGGTTTCTGACCAATATTGGAATAGGCGCATGCGGGCATTTCAAATTGCCGCTTGGGCTTCCGAGCAGGGCACACCAGCGGAGGAAACAAAGACCGATGGCAATCTTATCGATCAACAAGCGGGAAATTTCAGCTCGGGCAAAATATTACGCCAGGAAAACTGGCTAGCGTTTCGAATAGTGCCTTACCGAATTGAATTCTGGCCAAGTGGTTGGCACCGCCGTCGCGAAAGAATCAAATATCAACGCGATAAAGAGGGCGCTTGGAGCAAAGAGATGTTGAACCCCTGATTAGTGGTCATTCGTTGATGAATACGTGTACTCATCCGCAGCAGCCGTACAATCCGCGGGATTTGTGAACCAACCTAGAAGATAAATTACAGTTTGTTAGCCCTCAGCAAAAATTTGTTATGTGCTTACCCAAATCCATGCAGTGCTTAAGTTTATTAAATTAATAACTCTCGATTTTTAAATGCTTGAGGTATAGGGCATTCGGCCTATTTAATTTGCGCCTTCGATGACTGACCCCTTACTAATAAAACGAATTTTATTTGATTAATTAAGATGGAAGGGCGTAGATGATATGACAAGTGTGGATGCGAATAATGACTAAAAGAATACCTAATTCCCTCAAAAACATCGCAGATCAGTTTGATCGTTTAATCAGTGGTCGGCTTTGGTTAAAGGTTTTGATTGCGCTTTTTGCAGGTGTTCTTGTCGGCGTTATGCTTGGCCCAGACCTAGGGCTGGTATCCGCGAGTACTGTTAAAGCCATTACTGCGTGGTTGGCGCTACCTGGGCAGGTGTTTCTGGCCATTATTCAAATGGTTGTTGTACCGTTGGTGGTTGCCTCAATAGTTAGGGGCCTAGCTGCAAACAACAATCCGGCGGCCATAAAAAAGAATGGTTTCATCGCTTTGATTTTTATTTTTATATCTACAGGGCTTGCCGCTGCCATTGGCATTGGTTTGGCGTTAAATATTCAACCAGGGCAATTTGTCGATGCAACGTCCTTGGTTGGCAGCCATACCGATTCCTTGACGCAAGTTGTAGCACAAGGGTTTCCTGCGGTATCAGAATTACCAGAGAAAGTATCGGCGCTTATCCCTAAAAACCCATTAGCATCAATGGCCTCGGGTGAGATGCTGCAAGTAATACTGTTTGCTGCGGTGCTTGGCGCGGCGATGCTTTCTATTCCTGTTCAACAGTCTAAACCTTTGTTTGATTTATTCGGTGCACTGCAAGAAGTGAGTTTACGCATTGTGTCTTGGGCGATGTTGCTTGCCCCAATAGCCGTTTTTGGCCTTATTACACGCCTAGTTGCGAATCTTGGTATAGATGTTCTCGCCGGTATGGCGGTATACGTGTTAACGGTTGTTTTGGGGCTCTTTGTGGTAGCCGTACTCTACTTTATTGTGGCAAAAATAACGTCTACCTTCTCAATAAAGGAGGTTTTCAAGAAGGTAAGAGAATTGCTTCTACTGGCATTTTCAACCAGTAGCTCGGCGGCGGTAATGCCCATTACCTTGAAGGTGGTTGAAGATGAGATGAATGTAAGCCCTGAGATTGCGCAGTTTTTAGTTCCTCTTGGCGCGACGATCAATATGACTGGTACAGCTATGTATCAGGGCGTCGCGACAGTTTTTCTTGCCCAAGTATTTAATGTTGACCTTAGTATATCCAGCTATTTATTTATTGTAACGATGGCGGTGGCGGCGTCGATAGGCTCCCCCGCAACACCAGGTGCTGGCATTATTATACTTAGCATGGTGTTGGAAGGCGTGGGTATTCCGGCATCGGGCATTGCGTTAATTCTGGGCGTAGACAGAATTTTAGACATGTGTCGCACATCCGTTAACGTGCTGGGCGACGTTGTTGCTTGCACTACGGTTCAGTATTTTACCAAGGGTAAGCAAATTAAAAGCGATGGCTTTTCGGAGAAGTGCGTTGACCAACCTTAACTTAGTCATAAACGCGGGCTCGACCAGCGTAAAATTTGCACTATTTAAAAGAAAAGAAGGCAGCCCTGTTGAACTTTGCCGAGGCGAGGTTGAAGGGGTAGGTTCAAATGTGCGCTTTATGATCCATGATCGCGGTGTTATCGACCAACGAAATTGGAAGCCGCCGAGTGATATTTGCACGACCATTCGGAGTGTTGATGACGCGTTTGAGCTGATCGCTAATTGGCTTAAAAGTTGTATTCCCTCTGAAAGGATCACAAGTGTGGTCTATCGAGTTGTACATGGTGGCAACACCTACACCAAGCCGGTGTATATTACCGATGGTGTATTAGAGCAACTCGAATTATTGGTTCCCCTTGCTCCGCTACACCAATCTGTTTGCTTAAAAGCAATAAGAACCTTCATGAAAAAACTGCCTAACACGCATCATATAGCGTGTTTTGACACGGCCTTTCACCGTTCTATGCCACGAGTCGCGCAAACCTTTGCCTTGCCACAATATTTACACCTACAGGGAATCAAACCCTATGGCTTTCATGGTTTGTCTTATCAATATATTGCAGGTCGATTATTGGAGCACAGCGCAGGGAATATGCCTCGTCGGACGATTATTGCGCACTTAGGCGGCGGCGCGAGTATATGTGCCTTATTAAACGGTAAAAGCATTAGTACATCCATGACATTTTCGCCACTTGATGGCTTAGCCATGGCAACTAGGAGCGGCGCGATTGATGCCAGTGCGGTTATTTATCTCATCGAACAACTAAATTACTCACCCAGTGAAGTAACTAATATTCTTAATAAAGAATCAGGCCTATTAGGTCTGTCAGGTCTTAGTGGCGACATTCGAGTGCTGTTAAATAGTGATTGCGATAATGCCAAGTTTGCACTGGAATTCTATGTGGATCGTATAAGCCGCGAGATTGGCGCAATGATCACGTCTTTAAAAGGAATTGACACCCTCGTTTTTACGGGTGGTGTCGGTTCAAATAGCGCCGAGATTCGAAAACGCGTTTGCGCAAATTTTGACTGGCTAGGCATGTCTTTAGATAGTGCAGCCAATGAAAAAAATTCAAAAATCCTAAGTAATACAGACAGCCTCGTTGAAGTGTGTTCGATAAAAACCGACGAGGAAATGCTGATGGCAACGTTAGTAAATATCGATTTTGATTCGCTTCACAGTGATGGATTAAAGCATGAAAAAATAGCTAATGAGCAAGAAAATGAGGTGTTAGCAATAGAATTAAATTAGCTTGACGCCTATTGGCGCGCCTGTAACTACCTTGCCGCTGGGATGATTTATTTGCAAGAAAACCCATTGCTGCGCGAACCATTAGAAAGTAAGCATATTAAAAATCGCTTGTTGGGCCACTGGGGTGCTAGCCCCGGTCTCGCATTTATGTATGTGCATATGAATCGCCTTATTAACAAGTACGATATTAATGCCATATTTCTAGCAGGCCCAGGCCACGGTGCGCCTGGCGTCATCGCGCCGGTTTACCTCGAAGGGACCTACTCAGAAGTATACCCCGACGTCGGCCAAGATTTGCTCGGCATGACGCACCTGTTTAAGCAATTCTCATTTCCTGGCGGTATTGGCAGCCACTGCACACCTGAACTTCCGGGCTCTATCCACGAGGGCGGAGAGCTCGGTTACAGTGTTTCCCACGCCTTTGGTGCTGCCTTTGACAACCCAGATTTAATTGTTACGGTCGCGGTAGGCGACGGTGAAGCGGAGACCGGGCCATTAGCGACATCGTGGCATTCGAGTAAATTTCTGCATCCTATTCGAGATGGTGCAGTACTACCAATACTGCATTTAAACGGCTACAAGATAAACAATCCCACACTACTATCACGTATTCCTCATCAAGAGCTAGAAGCGCTATTTATTGGCTATGGGTGGAAGCCTCATTTTGTCGAGGGCAATGATCCCAAAGAAATGCACCTAAAGATGGCTCAAGTGATGGAAGCCTGTTTAAGTGAAATCCAAAACATTCAACATTCTGCAAGGGCTTCAGGCGTGGCGCGTCGCGCGCAGTGGCCAATGATTATATTGCGTTCGCCAAAAGGCTGGACCGGACCCAAGGAAGTTGACGGTAATAAAATAGAAGGCTTTTGGCGCGCACATCAAGTGCCGTTAAAGGATGTGCAGAGTAAATCTGAACATCTCGAGATCTTGGCGCAATGGCTGAAGAGCTATAAACCCGAGGAATTATTTAATGAAGAGGGTAGCTTAGTTCCAGCTTTACAGGCGCTAGCGCCAAAAGGTGTTCGGCGAATGAGCGGTAACCCCCATGCGAATGGGGGCTTGCTCAAGCGCAACTTACGGATGCCTGATTTTCGAAACTACGCCTATATGCTAGATCAGCCAGCTAAGTCGTATGCGCCAAACACCAAGCCATTAGGTGCCATGTTGCGCGACATTATGAGTAAAAATAGTAATAATTTTCGGGTTTTTGGCCCAGATGAAAATAGCTCAAATAAATTAGACGCCATCTACGAGGTCAGTAAAAAATTATGGCTTTGTGAATATTTGCCTGAAGATGCCAATGGCGGTGAATTGAGCACAGATGGCCGAGTTTTAGAAATGTTGTCGGAACACACCCTAGAGGGTTGGTTAGAAGGCTATGTATTAAGCGGCCGTCATGGCTTTTTTGCAACGTACGAAGCTTTTGTTCATGTCATCGACTCTATGTTTAATCAACATGCGAAATGGCTAGCGATTAGCGAAAACCTTGCTTGGCGGGCACCGGTGGCCTCGATTAATCTGCTAATTACGTCTACGGTTTGGCGTCAGGATCACAATGGATTTACCCATCAAGACCCCGGCTTTCTCGACCTAGTCGTAAACAAAAACCCACTAGTGACGCGCATCTATTTGCCGCCCGATGTAAATAGCTTGCTGTCGACGGCGGATCACTGTTTGCGCAGCCACAACGACATTAATGTTATTGTTTGTGATAAGCAGTCGCATATGCAGTATTTAGACATGGACAGTGCAATAAAGCATTGCACCAAAGAGCTTGGTATTTGGTCTTGGGCAAGCAATGACGAAGGGGTAGAACCCGATGTTGTTATGGTGGGCTGCGGTGATATTCCAACGAAAGAAGCACTTGCAGCAACCGCGTTGCTGCGCGAGACATTTCCTGATTTAAAAGTGCGTTTTATTAATGTTGTCGATTTATTTAAAATGACACCAGACACCGAACATCCCCACGGCTTATCCGACTCCGATTTTGATAGTTTATTTACCGTTGATAAACCGATCATTTTCAATTTTCACGGCTATCCTTGGTTAATACACCGTCTTGCATATCGTCGAACTAACCACAAAAATCTTCACGTCCGTGGCTATATTGAGCGCGGCAATATCAATACACCGTTAGAACTTGCTATAGAAAACCGTATAGATAGGTTTAGTTTGGCGATTGAGGTTATCAATCGAGTACCAGGTTTAAGCGTAGCTGGCGCCCATGCAAAGCAAGATTTCCGAGATCGGCAGATTGAGTGCCGCCTGTACGCGCATGAGCACGGCGTCGATATGCCAGAATTTGAAAACTGGGTTTGGCCCTACAATTAATGGGTACTAGGTGATCGATTTGTAACTTAATAGGCTGCATAGCACGCAATTTTACTGGTGGCCGAATATAAGCTACGGGATAATCCGGCGCGGTTCCGATGCCCAGATCTTCTGAACGGATAACTCTCCTGTTGTCATAGTACGCAGTGCCTAAGAGATGATCCGTTAACGTT
>NZ_JARGNU010000015.1 GCF_029212375.1 Zhongshania sp.
ATGAGATACCGGATCAAGTCCGGTATGACGTATACGAATTAGTCATTCTGAACTTAATTCAGAATCCAATACCACTAAACCCATTCATTGCCGCCGCACTGTAAATTGACGTAAGAATTTAGGCATCTCTCGCGGTGAATTCAGTAAACTGTTGGTCTGGCGCGAGCTGAGACGCCCACCCCCACTCAATGGAGTACACCATGTCGCGCCTGCGTTTAGCGTTCCTTACCGCAATGGCCATGCTGGTATTTGCGGCTAATTCACTGCTGTGCCGCGAGGCGCTGGCTAAGGGGCATATCGACGCGTCTAGTTTCACCTTGGTGCGAGTCGGTTCAGGCGCGCTGGTACTCGGCGTGCTATTGCTCATCAAGCTTCGCCGCTACTCGCTTGGCGGCAGTTGGTTGGCAGCCGCGGCCTTGTTTGGCTACGCGGCGGGCTTCTCTTTTGCCTATGTGAGCCTAAGCGCAGGAACCGGCGCCCTGATATTATTTGGTGCAGTTCAAGTAACCATGATTGGCTTTGGCTTATGGCGCGGTGAACGCCTTAGTGGCCTCCAAATTATTGGCGGTATTGCCGCCAGCGGTGGACTCGTTTGGCTGATGCTACCAGGTATTAAAGCACCATCGTTGCTAGGCGCGCTTATTATGTTTGGCGCTGGCATTTGCTGGGGAGTGTATTCACTGTTGGGTCGGCGTGCTCAGGAGCCAACAATTGCGACCGCCGGTAATTTCATGCGTGCGGTCCCTTTTGCCGTTATCTTGTTTTTACTTACCGAAAACGCTGCGCCGGTTACTGGACTTGGCGTTGCCTACGCGGCCGCATCTGGCGCATTGGCGTCTGGACTGGGTTATGCTTTGTGGTATGCCGTGTTGCCCACCCTGCCAGCAACGCGCGCCGCCACACTACAATTAAGTGTGCCAATACTGGCCGCCTGCGGTGGAATGGTATTTTTAGACGAGGTGATAACGCTGCGCTTTGGCTTTGCCGCAATGGCGGTATTGGGTGGCATAGCACTTTTTATTGCGAGCAAACAGCAGACACAAAGTGAGCCATAATATTAGCGCAGCTATACAACTACCTTATGGTTTATAGGTAAATACGATTTGGGCTACTAACAGCCAATGCTGGGTAATTTAATATGATCTATGTTTTTTTAATAAATACGATTGTTGTCGCAACGTCGGTCGTTGTGCATTACGAGTTCCTTTATCGCATTACGCTTTATATTCCTAAAATGAAAATAAAACATCGCTATAGAATAGTATTTGGCGTTTTTGGCGCATTAATCGCACACGCGCTTGAAATTTGGATTTTTGCGGTTACCTATTATTTTATGAATCACACGGCTGGATGGGGAAGCTTAGAAGGCAATTTTAACGGCTCGTTAATGGATTGCGGCTATTTTTCATTCACGGTGTTCACCACCTTGGGGTTTGGTGATATTCAACCAAATGGTAGTTTGCGGTATTTAACCGGCATTGAGTCGCTCACTGGCTTGGTGCTCATCACATGGACAGCCTCATTTTTATACGTTGAAATGCAACGATACTGGGGTTCTGATAAAAACATGTCAAAACGCCAATAATAAGCAAGGCGCACGAGCTGTCCCCGCTTATTTTATACCGGCATTTGCTCAACGGCTTCGTCTTGGCTGTTTTCTTCTGTCTCGGCATTTTTTTCTTGCTCGGCCGTTTCGGAATCAGAATTTCCAGAATCTCGATTGCGGGCATCAATTTCTATACGCGATAATATTTTGACGGCTTTATACCATTGCTCGTTGAGCTGTTTAATCTCGGTAATAAAGTCGATGGCATTGCTCATTTGCTCCAAACTAATTAAGCCTCGGGTACCAGTACTCAACAGGTTTTGTTTTAATACATCGCGCTCACTTTTAAGTGTGTGGTAATTGTTTTCGAGTTTTTCAAAATAGAGTTCTGAGTCGGCACTGATCGCAGAGTTGAGAAAATCTCGGGATTTATCGCGATACGTCTCAACCTCTTGTTCAAGGGTAAAGTTCGGTAAGCGGCCAAGCTTAGTTCGGGTTTCTAGCGTAGTACCCAGCACCACTGCACAGCTCATAAAATATTGGTCTACACGCATTAAATCGGACAATTGGTGGGTAACCTCTTCGCTTAATGAGGCGCGCTCTAAATTAACAATAAAATTTGAAATGACGTTTGACAGTTGATGAACGGCATTAATTTTTTGCTCAAGATCGTGATTAGATATTTCAGTATCAAGGGTTTGCTTAGCCGCGTCGCCAATATGAGTTGCCGCCCGCTGCAATTCCAGAATTAGCGCATTTACTGCCAGCATTGGCGCCGCTGCGGTGGTTTTGTCAAGGTATCTTGGCTTGGCTAATGATTCGCCAACCGTCACAAAACGCTTTTCTAAAAATCGTACAAATACGTTGTTAAACGGCAGTACCAACAGCACACCAAGGCAGTTAAATACGGTGTGAAATAGCGCCAATGAAACGCCAATATTAGGCGCGAGCTTCATCATATCGCGCGCCGTTTCAACGGCGTAAAACAATACCGGTAATAACAACACCGCAACAATGGCCGTAGCAATATTAAATATTACTTGAGCCGTCGCCAGCCGTTTAGCATTAGGGGTAGCGCCAATCGACGCCAATACCGCGGTAGACGTAGTACCAACATTGGCGCCAATTACCATTGCCGCCGCCGCGTAAATACCAATCATATTGGCGGATGCCGCAGATATTGTGATGGCAATCGCCGCACTAGAGGATTGGGTAAGAATGGTCATCACGATACCAATAAGCAAATAGCCGGCAACTTCGGCATTACCCGCTAGCGTTATGGTGGCTAAGTCGAAATTCGCTACAATGCCTTCAAATGCCTGTTGGAGTGTTGAAATGCCGAGAAAAAACAGACCAAAACCAACCAGTGCGCGACCAACACCTAAACGCCGACCTTTGCTTTTGGCCAGCATAATAAATGCGCCAATACCAATAGCAGGTAGCGCAAACGCATGAACATCGAGTTTAAAACCGACTATCGCAACCAGCCACGCGGTCATGGTGGTACCAATATTGGCGCCATAAATAATGCCCAAGGCCTGGCGCATTTTAATTAGCTCGGCGTTCACAAAACCCAATGACGCAACCGTAACCGCGCTGGAAGATTGCACAATCGCGGTCATTAGCACGCCAGAAAACACGCCACGCATAAGCGTGTTAGTCCAGTTGCTTAACAATCGGCGCAGCGAATGACCCGCGGCAAGGGTAAGGCCATCGGTCATAAGCTCCATCGCAACAAGGAACAAACCCAAGCCGCCCAGTAGGGTGGCAACAACGGTATAGCTTTCTGACATAATTCTGACCCTTTAAATACCCCAAACTAGGCTACGCCATTTTATCTTAGCTGATTTTTTTAAAGTGGGTGTTGCGCTAAATCAACTAGACTGTGTCTAGGCAGTACTTGACTTTACCCCTCGCCAATGCGGCAATCGGGTTTTATATTTGCGCCGGTTTAACATGATTTTATTACTGATCTATATTGGCATTGCTTTGGTCGTGTCTTTTTTGTGCTCTGTATTAGAGGCGGTGCTGTTAAGTGTAACGCCCTCGTACATTGCCGCAGAAGAGCGCCGTGGCCACCGCAATGGTCGTCTGTGGCGCGGCTATAAGACCGATATCGACCGGCCTCTTGCGGCGATACTGAGCTTAAATACCATTGCCCACACCGTAGGCGCCGCAGGGGCTGGCGCCCAAGCAACCGCCTTATTTGGCGAGGTTTATTTCGGCATTATCTCTGCCGTTTTAACCCTGCTCATTTTGGTTATCTCTGAGATCATTCCTAAAACCCTAGGCGCCCTATTCTGGCGTAAATTAGCACCACTGTGTGCAGTAATACTGCGCACAGTGGTGTGGTCTATGTTCCCACTGGTGGTGATGGCCAAAGGTATAACTCAGCTGATGGCACGTGGCGAAGCTGCCCACTCGATTAGCCGCGAAGAATTTGTTGCGCTCGCCGAAGTTGCCGTTAGCGAGGGCATTTTGGATCAAGAAGAGGCCAATGCGGTAACCAGCTTAATTCGCTTCCGCTCCCTGCAAGCCCGCGACGTAATGACCCCGCGCCTAGTTATTTTTAGCCTAGCAGAAGACGCCTGCGTAAATACCGTAGTTAACAGCAATAGCGCCATTCTGTTTTCACGAATCCCAATCTATGCGGGCGATGCCGACAATATCACCGGCTATATTCGCAAAGACGAACTAATGCAGGCAATGAGCCAAAGCCCAAACGCGCCACTGAGCCGCTTGCGCCGAGAATTGCTGGTGGTACCCGAGACCCTGCCAACACCGGATCTGCTGCAAAACTTAATTGAGACCCGAGTGCAAATGGCGCTGGTGATTAACGAATACGGCAGTGTGATGGGTTTAGTCACCGTAGAGGATCTGATTGAAACCATGCTCGGCATGCAAATTGTTGATGAAACCGACACCACCGAAAATATGCAGATCCTCGCTAGGGAGTTATGGGCCAAGCGCGCGCGGCGTTTAGGGGTATTTGACGACGAAAAAATCACTGCGGCGGCGGGCTCAAATACTGCGGCATCGGGTACTTAGGGGGCTGTTTGATCTCGCTAAATTTGCCGCCCCCCAGCATGCAGGCTACCATTAAGCCCTATACCAATAATGCCACAGGACACCTCATGCGCCTTTTAATGCTGCTACTCGCCACCACCGCCATGATCTCAATTGGCGGCTGTGAATCCACCTATTACAACGCCATGGAGAAAGTGGGTGTTCACAAACGTGATATTTTGGTCGACCGCGTTGGCGAAGCCAAAGAAGCCCAAGAAGACGCCCAAGAACAATTTAAAGACGCACTGAGTGAATTCAGGTCGGTGGTGAGCTTTGACGGCGGCAATTTAGAGAGTCATTACAACCGCCTAAACAGCGAGTTTGAAGACAGCGAAGCCGCCGCCAAAGAAGTAACCGAGCGAATTAACAAGGTAGAGTCGGTAGCCGAGGCCTTGTTTGACGAATGGCAGGACGAACTAGGGCTTTACACCAATGCCCGCCTGCGCAGCGACAGTGCCAATAAGCTGCAAGCCACCAAACGCCAGTACGCGGCACTTATTAAGTCGATGCGCCGCGCCGAAAAAAGCATAGACCCCGTACTTAATGCCCTGCGAGACAATCTGCTGTATCTCAAACACAACTTAAATGCCTCGGCGATTGGCGCCCTTAAAGGCGAGCTGGCGGGAATCGACCGCGATGTGCAGCAGTTGATTGGCGCGATGGAAAAAGCCATTAAAGAATCTGATGCGTTTATTAAGCAATTAAAGTAGGCGCGGGACGGAAACGGTAAACGCTTAAATTCGGCGGTAGCCACCCGTTAACGGATCGACATTCGGCCGAGGCAGATAAACCGACGAAAGCAGCGAATGCCAGCGCGTATTTTTAAACCCCAACATCAGCCGAATTTTTTTCGCGTAAGGTGAATTCTCATAGCGGTGCAGAATAATTGACTCGCTCGTTCTTCCGCTCGATTGCTTAATGAATAGACGGCTACTCGCAAATTAATAAGTAGAGTTAGGCGTATTCTCAGGGTTTATTTCGCCATAAACCTCATCAGGGTCAACGTCATTAATCAGTAAAATTTCTCTCACTGTTTCAACGTGATCTAATACCTTTTGGTAGCCATCACCATACTCATATTTAGTAACTTCAATGGCTTTTGGCATATAGGTAAACGCGATTTTTAATGCGTTTAAAGCAGATGGGCTTAGTTTTTCGGTCATTTTAATGCTCAGTATCTAATGGTTGGTATCCAGAGCGCTGCTAGTATGCGCGGCCTTGTAGTGGAGGTGAAGCCGCAACGAAAAAAGTTGTCGCAGTGACTAGCCTTGTTATAGATCGATCTCGTCCTTAGCGTGGAAGCAGTCTGCAAATTTATCAAATGATTCGTAAACATCTTTGGTTAACCGAGGTTGGCCGGTTAGTATTGATGCAAACACAGCTGTTAATCCATTTACACCATTTGATGCTTTAAGAGCCTGTTCTAGTATTTGAATGGGGTAGCCTTTGCTATGGCGGTCAATCGCGTGCAGACCGCCATGCACATAGGAACTTAATGGCTTCCAAGAATATTGCTTAAACTCTAGGATGGGATCAATAGCATTTTGGGGAGCTTTCTTTTCAAGCTGCCTAATCATTTCACTCAACATGGGGAGCTTGTTGGCTAGTTTTTGGTTCTCTTCGTTTAATTCAGCCGTTAGCTTAGCCAATGCTGTTTCAGAAGCAGCATAAAGAACCCACATACCACGTACCAAACACTCAAATTGAAGGCGAAGTAAACCTATCGCTGAAGTGAAATTCCTTGAGGCTAATAAAATCTTAAAGCTCTCTGCATGCTCTAAAGATACACTGCACATGACCTTACTCACTCTGATCCTGTCAGAATTTTCATAAAGAGGCTGCTTGAGAATATGCAATACATAGTCTTCAAACTCTGAGGATCTTATAAGCAACTTGTCGATGATGAATCCCCTTAAGTTTTAATAGTAAAAGGGGTCAGAGCCCCTTTACTCCGCCAAAATATAGGTTCTCGAGAATGACCTCGCTGAACTATATGAACAGGTACACTCGGTAAATAATAGCGTGGCTTTCTAGGCATCGTTTCTTCCCTGAAACAACTTCGACAAAATCAGACTAGCAAAGCGTCAATGCGCAGTCATCCCAGCCGATCAAAAAGGGCTCTGACCCCTTTCAAGTGCCCCCTTTAAGTAAGGAAGAAGGGCTCTGACCCCTTTAATTCTAATTATTGCCAATCCTTGTTGAGCCACTTGCTAGGCTTTATTTTATTAGAGCGGAAGGTACTGTCGGTAAACCGCACCACTCAGCCACCTTATTGTACTTAGCAGCTAATTCACTAAAGATCTCCCAACCTGATTCTGCTTTTTTTATTGCGGAATTGAGTTCGCTACCATTTGCAACTACTTTGTCGATTAGCCTCTTAAACTTACTCATAGCCGGCGACCGCCTTACAGATTCGGGGTCATTATCAGTTTCAATAGCAGCCAAGGAACCTTCAAGTTCCTTTAGAGCAAAATAAGCATCGTTTGAGCTAGGTAGTTCTTCCATTAGCTCGTTGACATGGCTCAAAGCTGCGGCAATATCTTGGTTAATTGTTACGCTGTTTGAGAGGGTGATTGCAGGCTTAAAATCTATCACCACTTGATGCTTCTGAGACAGACCATCACCGACAATATTTAGTAGTTTATCTATTCGACCATTTTGCATCCCTATCAAATCCTGTTGCGACTCAAGTCTAAATTTAGCTATCCTAAGTTCATTCCTCAGTTCAAGTATCAGTTTGTCACTTTTTGCAAATTTTTCTGGTGGCTCAGCACCAGTGACGATTAATTCATATTCATGCAGTGCTTTTTCAATTATTTCTGATTTTCCATCTTTTGTTTGAATTACTAAACGAACCTTAAGTCCCTGCTGTTCAATTTTTACCGAAGCATTTTCATCTGGGTACTGCTCTCTGAGGTAAGTCCCGAAGTAGTTGAGGATATCTAAACCTGCTTGATGGTATTCTGGTGGAAATTCGATACATCTATCTATTATGGAGTTGTCTTTTTCAACGTAGGAATCAGACTCTAATTCGAAAACTTCAGGGGAGTTTATGCCCAATTGATTAGAATAACCGATAATTAAAAACGGATATTGATGACTGAGAGGAGCCAGCATTTCTAGCTGACTTAAATTGATTTCAAAAGTCTCTCGCCTCATCCAATGAGTATCGAGCTCCTTCGCAAAATCACGAACAGGAACCAACATAATTGGTATTTTTATCAGTCCATGTTTTACTGCAATAGTACTTTGTTGAAAAAGCCATCGACTTATATGGTCAAAGCTACCAAAAGGAAAAGTTGCACTGAGCCCATTTCTTATTGGCCCCAATCTTCCTATATTTATCCGTTTCCCGTCTGTAGAATAATGAGTTCTATCAATGAGCTCCCAACCCCTATCGTACAAGGCCTTTTCCCAGGCCTCACGCGGATGGCTTCTTCCCGAATCGGATTCTATTTCTACGTTGCCAGCAATAAAATCATCAAGTGCAGACTGAATATCAGACAACTCAATGGAGTAATTCTTACTTACTTCGCCCCAAGCATTTTTATAGCTAATGACTTTATCTATAAACATATAATTCTCAATTTTCCTAAATTCTCAATTCCAATTCTAAGTACGGTAACTAGCGCCCTAGCCTAACAGTTATTATAACGACTCAGCCCATATCACTTTGGCCCCCTTCTCAAAGCTAGCGCTTTTGCAGGGATAAAAAAACATGAGGGAATTCAAGAAGGTGACTGCATCGCTATAAGCGAGTGCAGGACAAACGATGACTACTTCCCTATATCTCTGCCAAACATTCCATTGCCCTGATCATATGCCGTTTTTTATAAATTTCAATGAGTTAATGCGTGGGTACAGCGAGTGCCTGCGAGGGATCGGCAATCTGGCAAGTCGCTAATAGCGGGCTTGATCCAGTGTCCGGTTGGGGGGATATGAATTACTTCGGTGGTATATGGATTCTGAATCAAGTTCAGAATGACGATAGGCGGAGCGCAGAATGACGAGACGGGGAGCGCAGAATGACAGTAGGTGGGTTCAGAAGACGATTTGTGGCGTCCAGAATGGCGATGCGCGGCGCTCAGAATACGGCACATACACTCAAAATAACGGGACGCCAAGAGCGATGGGGCGTAGAGGATTACTGTGCGAGTGAGGTAACCCCAATGTAGGCAAAGCCGTCATGCCGGGCTTGATCCGGCATCTGGTGGGGGCGCTGTATATGACTTTGGTGGTACTGGATTCTGAATCAAGTTCAGAATGACGGGACGGGGAGTTCAGGACGACGATTTGCGACATTCAGAAAAGCGATAAGCGGAGCGCAGAATGACGATACGGGGAGTTCATAATGACGGTAGGTGGGGTTCAGAAGGCGGTAGGTGGGGTTCAGAAGGCGGTAGGTGACGCGCAGATTTACGGCACTTACATTACTGGCCAGCATTGGGGTGACTCGCACTGTGGGTTTTTAGCCACCGCCTGCGCCAAAGCCAATAAATGCCACTCTGCACATATTGTCGAATTTCCATTTAGACCGTATAAAGGCGCACCTCAATTTTCTGTAGTCAATCATGGCTTGGATTTCATTCGATATTTTCCGCACCCTTGGCTTTAACGACACTAAGCAGTTAAAACCTGAGCAAATTTTTAAGCACCGCGACGAGATCAGTGCCGCCGATTGGGTGTTATACCCCGAGTACTGGCAGCTCAATGCCTTGATTTACGGCCTTAAAGCGCGGGTGTTCCCCAGCCAAGCCAGCTATTTGCTGGGCCACAATAAAATTGAGATGAGCCGTGCCTTTGAGATGGTGGCACCGGCCAATACTCCGCACACCGAGATTAGGGCGAATACGCCCAGTAACGCCGATGAGTTGTGGGAGCTTATGCTGCGCCCCTTTGTTGCCAAGCTCCCCAAGGCGTCTCAGGGCAGTGGCGTGTGGTTAATCGAAACTCGCGCCGAGTGGAAAGCCTATCAGGATAAAACCGATGTTTTGTATGTGCAGGAATACTTGCCCATAAACCGCGACATCCGCGTGGTTATTATTGGCGACAAGGTAGTGAGCGCTTACTGGAAATTGCAGTCTGACCAAGGTTTTTACAATAATGTGGCCAAGGGTGGGGTGATCGATCAGAGCCCCGTGCCGGCTCAGGCGGTGAACCTCGCCCTACATTTGGCGCAAACGCTCGACATTGACCACGCCGGTTTTGATATTGCCATGGTTGGCGACCACCCTTATGTGTTTGAGTTTAATCGCCTGTTTGGCAATCAGGGCATAGAGGGTGGCGAGCAAAAGATTCGGGAAGCCATCGTCGACTATTTACTGCGCAAGCAGGAACCAACGGGGCCGAACTTTCCCAAAGCGCCAGCCAATGGCCGAAAGCGTCTGCGCCGCGCGGCCTAATACACTCCCTGCAGAGTTGGGCAAATGGTCCTCTCTGCAGGTGTGCGTCGACAGTGTTACCATGAGGGCTTGTTCGTTCCTTGAGGCCTGAATCATGCAAGCAGCTACATCGTCCTTTGCCCGCCGCAGTCACGCACTGCTTATATTGCTCTTTGCCAGCCTACTACTCAGCGGCTGTGGTATTAACAATATTCCCCGCTTAGACGAAGAGGCCAAAGCCGCTTGGGCGCAGGTTGAAAACCAGTATCAGCGCCGCGCCGATCTTATTCCCAATTTGGTCTCTACCGTGAAAGGCTTTGCCGCGCAGGAGCAAGAAACCCTCACCGCCGTGGTTGAGGCTAGGTCCAAGGCAACCTCGATGCAGGTTGATGCCAGCATTTTAGACAACCCCGAGAAACTTCAGCAGTTTGAGGCGGCCCAAGCCAAACTCAGCGGCGCGCTAAGCCGCTTGATGATGGTTCAGGAGCGCTACCCAGATTTAAAATCCAACCAGAACTTTTTGGCGCTGCAATCTCAGCTTGAAGGTACCGAGAATCGCATTAGCGTTGCCCGCCGCGACTTTATTCTGGCGGTAGGCCGTTACAACACCGAGATTCGTACCTTTCCCGGCAAGATCTGGCACAGCATGATGTACAGCGAGCTAAAAGAGCGCGAGACCTTTAAAGCCACTGCTCCCAAGGCGGAAGAAGCGCCCCAGGTTAACTTTTAATGCGCTTATTCCGAACGCCTTTATTAATCGTATGTAGCCTGCTATTCAGCCTGTCTGCCCTCGCCGCCGAGCCGGAATTTCCCAAGCTTAGCGGCAGGGTGGTAGACAATGCCAAACTGCTGTCTGCCGCCACTGAGCAAGATCTGAATCGACAGCTGGCGGCGCAGGAGCAGCGCACCGGCAATCAGATTGTGGTGGTTACCCTGCCCGACTTACAGGGCTACGAGATTAGCGACTACGGTTTTCAGTTGGGTCGGCATTGGGGCATTGGTCAAAAAGATACCAATAATGGCGCCCTGCTGATTATTGCGATGAAAGAACGCAAGATGCGCATTGAAGTGGGCTATGGCCTTGAGGGCTTACTGACCGATGCCCGCAGCGCCGAAATTATTCAGCAAATTCTGACCCCGGCCTTTAAATCTGGCGATTTTGACGGCGGTGTGAAAGCTGCCGTTGAGGCCATGGTGCTGATTATCGACGGCAAGCCCGCCGCGATTCCTAAAACCCAGCAAGCCAATAAAAAGTCGCCACCAAAACTCGGTGGGCTATTGCTGCTGATTATTATATTTTTGATGATGAGCGGTGGCCGAGGTGGTCGTGGTTTTCTGGGTGGCGCCTTGCTCGGCGCAGCATTAGGTGGTCGCGGTGGCGGCTTTGGCGGCGGCGGTGGTTTTGGAGGTGGCGGCTTCGGCGGTGGCGGCGGCGGTTTTGGTGGCGGTGGTGCATCTGGCGGCTGGTAGCTGCCTGATAAAAGCCCAACACCTAACACCCAGCCCCTTTGCCTATTACGGAATACACTATGTCTCTATTCAATAGCACTTTATTAAATGAGCGTGAGCAGCAGTTACTCAGCGACGCCATCCATAATATAGAAAGCCAAACCGACGCCGAGCTGGTGACGGTTTTGGCCAAGCAGGCCGATGACTACCATTATATTCCGCTGCTGTGGGCGAGCTTGCTGGCCCTATTATTACCAGGCGCGATTAACTACTACCCCGAGTGGCTCAATCCTCACCAGCTTATTTTGAGCCAGTGGGCTTTGTTTATTAGCCTTGCCATGCTGTTTCAAATTCCGGCGCTGCAATACCGCTTGGTGCCGCGTCGCGTTCGCCACTGGCGGGCAAGCAATTTGGCGCGTCGGCAATTTTTGGAGCAAAACCTCCACCACACTTCCGGTGAAACTGGGATGTTGATCTTCGTCTCGCAGGCGGAGCGCTACGTGGAAATTTTGGTTGATCGCGGTATTTCATCGAAAATACCCGACGCCTACTGGCAAGCCATTGTGAAGCAATTTACCGAGCAAGTTCGGGCGGGCAATGTTGGCAAGGGCTTTGTGGAATGCGTTGAAGCCTGCGGCGTTGAGTTACAGCGCCAGCTACCTGCCACCAGCGAAAAAAACGAGCTGCCCAATCACTTGGTTATTTTATAAGTGGCGAGAAAATACTTAGCCAATAGGTTCGCGCTCGTTTAAACACTCATAGGAACCGGTCGCAAATTCCCGACAAATAAAGGGCCGGTTTTCATAGATGGTACAAAGCATGGTGTGGCGGTCTAGCGCCGCGCACCAGCCATCATCTAAACGGGCCATCACTTCTCCCCCCCATTCATCGCGTTTAATAAAACGCTCGGGCACACCGGTCTCGGTAATTAGCATTACTTCTAAGCGGCAGCATGAGGCTCGGCAGGTAGAGCAGCTCACTGCCGGCTCACCCACGTCGGTGGCAATAGGCTGTTCGCGTAGGTTTGCCGCGGAGTGCGCGCTAATATGCGCAGCAAGATCTTTAGTAAGCTCTTTGATATATCGCCTCTCTGGCTTAATTGACGGGCTGAATTAACGCGCTCAGTTTACGAATGCCCTATTGCCCCGCAGCGGATTTTTTAACGCCCTGCTCAGCAAGTAAAATACCACCCACCACCATACATAAAGCAAGAAAATGATAAGTTTTAAACTCTTCGGCCAGTATGACAACGGCCATTACCGAACCAAACACCGGTACCAAATTAATGAATAAATTGGCGCGATTACCGCCGATTAAATCCACGCCGCGCATATATAAGGATTGGGCGATGAGCGAGGGAAATATCGCAATATATAACACCACGCCAAAACCCCGCGCATCCGGCATCAGCGAGTAACCCGCACCATATTCATAAGCGCTAAAGGGCAGCGACGAGATAAACGCAAAAAATGCTAACACCATAATCATGCTGCGCCAATGCAGTGGTGGCCGAAAGCGCAGGGCAACGGTATAGCCGCCATAAAGCAAGGTTGCCAGCAGCATCAAGGCATCGCCGCGATTTAAGTCTAAGCTTAATAAACTGCCTAAGTCGCCGTGGGCCACGGTGATCAATACACCCAGCAAGGTCAAACTAAAACCCAGCATTTGCAGTTTTACCGGCCGCAAACCAAACAAGAGGAAATTGCCCAAAAACACAATCAGCGGCATACCCGACTGCTCAATGGTCACGTTAATGGCGCTGGTGTAATTTAAGGCCCAGTAAAACAGCGCATTAAAGGTGGTGAATCCCAAGGCCCCATATAAAAATAAGGTGAGCCAATGCTGGCGAATGAGCGGCCACTCGCGCAGCGCATCCCGCCATGCAAAAGGGACAATAAATACACAGGCAAACAACCAGCGCAACGACGTGAGCAACATCGGCGACACATGGCCGACCGCTAATTTGCCGGCAACGGCATTGCCACCCCAAAGCAGGGCAACCACGATTAAAAGGATGAAGGGATTGCGAAACAGCGATTTCATTGCCTGCCAAACTAGCCATTATTGAGGCGAGCCAGTTTAACAGTAAGACAGTGGGAATACTTGACGGCCAATATATTTTCAAAAGACGAAAAGCACAGGGGGTATTCACCCCCTGTGCAGCGGCTTAGCCGAAATCAGGCATTTGCGGATGCGCAGCGCCGTCCTTTTTATCGGCGGGCTGGTCTGCAATCATCGCGTCGGTAGTGAGCATTAAGCCCGCAATCGACGCCGCGTTTTGCAATGCCGTGCGGGTGACCTTGGTGGGGTCAATAATGCCAAACGCCAACATATCGCCGTAATCGCCGTTTTGAGCGTTGTAACCAAAAGACGTGCTCTCATTGCCGCGAATTTTATCCAGTACGACACTGGCTTCTACGCCGGCATTGTTGACGATCTGCCGGAAGGGTTCTTCCATCGCCCGTAAGGCGATTTTAACCCCCACCTGCTGATCTGCGTTGGCGGCCTTCACACCCGCCTTGCGCAGGGTATCAGCCACTCTTACCAGGCTAACGCCGCCACCGGGCACAATGCCCTCTTCCACCGCCGCGCGAGTGGCGTGAAAAGCGTCATCGACGAGATCCTTCTTCTCCTTCATTTCGACTTCCGTCGCCGCGCCAACCTTGATTACCGCAACACCGCCAGCCAATTTCGCGACGCGCTCTTGGAGTTTTTCACGGTCGTAGTCTGAATTGGTATTGTCAATTTCGGCGCGAATCTGCGCTACCCGCGCGTCGATACCGCCGCGCTTGCCGTAGCCGTCGACCACGGTGGTATTGTCTTTATCAATCACCACCCGCTTGGCGCTGCCCAGCTGCTCTAGGCTGACGTGTTCAAGGTCTAGCCCAACTTCCTCTGCAATCACGGTTGCGCCCGTTAAAATGGCGATATCTTGCAGCATTGCCTTGCGCCGGTCGCCAAAGCCTGGCGCCTTAACGGCCGCCACTTTGAGAATACCGCGCAAGTTGTTCACCACCAGTGTCGCAAGGGCTTCACCCTCAATGTCCTCGGCAATCAACAATAGTGGGCGCCCTGCCTTTGCCACGGCTTCGAGGGTTGGCAGCAGCTCGCGAATATTGCTGATTTTTTTGTCTACCAACAACAGATAGGGGTTGTCGAGTTCGACCTGCATTTTCTCTTGGTTGGTGATGAAATAAGGCGAGAGGTAGCCACGGTCAAACTGCATGCCCTCAACCACTTCCAGTTCGTTTTGGAGTGATTTGCCTTCCTCAACAGTGACCACCCCGTCGCGACCGACCTTGTCCATGGCCTGGGCGAGAATTTCGCCAATGTCGGTATTCCAGTTCGCCGATACCGTGGCAACCTGACCGATGGCCTTGTTGTCGTCGCAGGGCTTAGACATTTTACTAAGTTCGCTAGTGGCGTCGGCCACGGCGGCGTCAATGCCGCGTTTTAAATCCATAGGATTCATACCAGCGGCAATGGCTTTGTGGCCTTCCCGCAGGATCGCTTGCGCAAGTACAGTGGCCGTCGTTGTACCGTCACCGGCAACATCGGCGGTTTTCGACGCGACTTCCTTCACCATTTGCGCGCCCATGTTTTCGAACTTGTCTTGCAGTTCAATTTCTTTGGCGACCGAAACGCCGTCTTTGGTGATGCGCGGTGCGCCAAAACTCTTGTCGAGTACAACGTTGCGGCCTTTGGGGCCGAGGGTGACTTTGACTGCATCAGCGAGAATATTCACGCCATTCAACATGCGCTCACGGGCATCGTCTGAGAATTTAACGACTTTCGCACTCATGCTGCTTTCTCCTGTATTTCTGCTTGTTCAACAAGGGCAAAAATTTCATTTTCTTTGATGATCAGATAGGTCTCGCCGTCAATTTTTACCTCGCTTCCGGCGTACTGGCCAAACAGTATCCGGTCGCCCACCTTGACCGCCAACGGCCGCTGCTGACCATTCTCTAATATGGCGCCAGCCCCTACCGCTACCACTTCGCCCTGGGTGGGTTTTTCTGCTGACTTATCTGGAATGACAATACCGCCTTTGCTTTTGGTTTCTGCGGCAAGCCGTTTTACGAGTACCCGATCATAAAGAGGCTTGATACTCATGAATTAATCCTCCAACAAAAAAATGACACGCGTATATCTCATTTCCCTAGCGGGAATGAAGGAAGCGCTTATTCACTCACCACTCCCTTCTGAATTCCAAAATGGGATCCCTTAGCGATTTTTCAAGTCGGTTTTTTTATATCTTTTTTTTATAAATTCAGGTGTTTTTTATAATTGGATTTTTTGATTATATAGCTATAGAAAAGCATCGCAGATGTTGGAGTAAAGCATGGCAAATGACCCTAGCCTATCCCTTAATAGCAAGCTGGCCGACTATTTCCACCTAAGGTTACAAGAGCTTGGGCAACAGCAATCTGCGCCACCTCAAGACGACACGCTCTGGTATATAGGTGATATGTTGGCGCGCTTTGGTGACAGCGATCAGTTATTTAGCTACGAGTACGGCCGCATGGGTTTACGCCCCCTCGCCTTACTTTATAAAGATGCCCATGAAACCAGTAACCTTCGCGAACGCGGCTTAATTCTTCGGCAACTTGGCGATATGGCGCTGTTTGTGGGCGCCTTGTTTCCGGAAAACTACCAGCGCCGAGGCATTAAGAAAGATTATTTTGTGGGGATGGGCGGCGGCGCGTACAGTTATCTTTCTGAAACAGAATTGAAAAACCGTCACATATTTGCTGAGCTAGCAACAAGTTTTACCCTAATACTCGAATTGATCGCACAAGCCTGTGAGAAACAAACCGCCTTCGATCACGGCGATGTATTGACCCTGTACCAGCGCTGGCAAAAAACTCGTGAGCCGAGAGTCGCAGCGCAGTTACGCGCCTTGGGCATCGCGATACCAGATAGCAATTTTTTACACTAGGGCCAAAATCGGAATCTAAAAATAAGCCCCGCCCAATTGCTCGTAATAGCAGCTAGCTTTCTATATGCAGTGCCTCGTCGCCGCGATCTGGGGCTTCATCGCTCCAGCGCACCGAGCCCGCCGGCCGGTCTAGCCAGCGCCGCACTTTAATAGGCTCAATGCCAATATGCATTCTGGCCGCTTCACGATGGAGTTTGCTGTCTTCAACCGTGCGCCGCTCGCGCAAGCGTAGGTAGTCGTGCCAGGTTGGGCAGCTAAAGCGCTCTAGCCAGCGTTCTGGATCGGCAATATCGCGAGATATCGACCAGCCGTAGGCGCCATTGCGGGAGCGAACTTGCTGCTGCTGGCGCATGAGATTGTAAAAATCACGAGCCTTGTCTTCGGGAATAAGATATTGCAGTTCAATACTAATTGGGCCGCTGCGGCCGCTAATGCCCAATTTAACATCGGGATCGTCGGCAAGCTGCTCGTCGAGTTCGGTAGTTTCGCTGCGGTCGGCGACCGGCAAGAAATACCCCAACACCAGCGACAGCGTAAGGCCTGCCGCTGCAAGCTCTAGCGCCAAAACAAGGCCGTAATCTCTGGCAACCAGCCCCCACAGCCACGACCCTACCGCCACACCAAGGGTAAACGAAGCACTGCAGGTGGCAATGGCACGCCCCGTTACCCAACGAGGTACCAGCAACTGCACTAATACACTGATGCTGGTGGTAATCATCATCCACCCCATACCCGCGAACATGAGTAGCATTAGATCGAGGAGCAAACTCCTGCTAAACGCCAAGCCAACTAGGCTCGCAGCAATAACCAAACAACATAGGCGCAAGGTATTTTCATTGCCTATTTTTATTCGCAGGGGGTGCAGCACAAAGATACCGCACACCGCGCCAATACCAAAAGCACCCAGCAACAAGCCAAAGGTTCCCGCATTACCCACCAACAGCTCGCGTGCAATAAGCGGCATGAGTGACGGCAGCGCAGCGCCCAGCAAGCAAATAATAAATGCCCTACCCATTGCGCGGCGCACCGGCTGCATATTTAAGACATAACGCACCCCAGAGTTAATAGAGCGCAATAGTCGCTCTGGCGGCAGCCGTGATGTTTCTGGCTCTCGCCGCCAGCGCCGCAGTGACTCCAACATGGGTAAAAACGAAATTGCGTTAATCGCAAACGCCGCAGTTACGCCAAAGGCAACCACGATCAAGCCACCAATGGCCGGCCCGACGCTGCGCGCTAGGTTAAAACTAATATTGTTAAGCGCTACGGCTTGGGCAAGCATCCCTTTTGGCACTTGCTCGGCAATGGATGCACCCCGCGCGGGTGCAGACAGTGCATTGCCGGTACCCACCAAAAAACACAAGCCCAGCAAAACCCACGGGGTAATAAGCCCCAGTATCGACACCAGTGTCATTACAACCGCGGCGACCAGCGACAGAAAAAAGAACAGCAGCTGCACTTTGCGCCGATCATAGATATCGGCAATCGCGCCAGCGGGAAGTGCAAATAAGGCCATGGGTAAAAAAGTGGCGGTTTGCACCAGTGCCACATGATCGGCGCTTGAAATACTGGTCATTATCCACGCGGCGGCAACACTCTGAATGAGGCCGCCGGTATTTGACACCGTATTGCTCAGCCACATATTTCGAAATGGGGTTTGCGTGAGCGGCGAAAATATACCTTTGTTATTGTCGTTTTTCGACGCTGTCATCGTACCCTCGGTCGCCAGTGACTGTGCTGAAAAGCCCGCAGCTATTTTGATCGCCACCGCGCCTGAAAGCCAGACCCTATTTTACCGCGGCAACGAAACGGGTATTGCCAGCCTACACTAAGTACACCGCCTAATAACCCGACGCGCGCCCATTGCGCTAACAAACGTGGCTTGCCGCGAGTGTATTGTCCATATTGCTTAGCAATGGCAAATCGCTCCCCCCTCTTTATTGCGGGCAAAAAAAAGCCCAAAACCGTTTTACCGATTCTGGGCACAAAAGCAATTAGCTAGGTTTGCAGTGGTTTAGAACTCAAGTTTAAGTTTTGCGCCATACAGTTTGGGGGCGCCATAGTTTGCTTGTATACCGTAGTCGTTCTCGAGCAACTGAACAAAATAGAGTTCATCTTTCGCGTTACTCACGTATCCGGTCAAGGTTAGGCCCAAGGGCTCGTAGATCCAAGATATGCGACCACCCCAAAGCTCATACTGCGGTTGCAGTGCATTGGGATTGCCCGACGACGTAAGATAAAATTCACTCTTATAGGCGTAATCAATACCAATTTCTATATCACCAAAGGCACCAAACTGCAGGAACTGGTTAATAGAAACGTTTGAGCTAAAGCGCGGCGTGCGCGCTACGCGATTGCCAGTGAAATCACGGCCAGGAAGCTGGGTTAGCGCGCCAGGGCCGTAAGTTAAGCCGGTGTTTTCGTCAAAGCCAGAGCCATCTTTATAATCTGTGTAAATCGCGTCGATATAGGAAGCGCCGGTATTAATTGCCAGGCCTGGGTTCAAGTTAGCCATGGGTTGCCACAGTGCTTCTAACTCTACACCTTCGGTTTGCGACTCGCCGGCATTAAAGAATCGCACCACACCGCCCGATGTTAGCGACACTATCGACGCTATTGGACGGTCTGTTGTGGACTGAAAGATGGCGCCATTGAATCGCAGCGTGTCATCAAATAGATCTGATTTAAAGCCGAGTTCAAATGCCGTTGTTGTAGATTTGTCTACCGCGTCAGGTGCCGAGAAGAAGTTTAGAATATTATAGGTCTGACTTTTAAATGCGCGCGAAGCCGATGCAAACACCTGCACAGAATCGCTGGCAAACCACTGCAATGCAAATCGAGGAGCAATTGATTCATCACTGATATCTGGAACAGAGAAATTCGCTACATTGATATTCTGGCTACGATCATCGCCTTTAAAATATTCAATATTGTTTTGTCTATTAACCAGCGGGTCTACAACGTCTAGGTAATTTCTTACCAAACCGCGGGTTTCTTCTTGGTAGCGCACACCCACTGTTGCGGTTACATTTTCTGTGAGACGGTAATCTCCCTGGGCGTAGATCGAGTCAGACTCGATGGTGATGTTACCACCTGACTCCAAGGTAATTGGTAGACCAGTAATAGGATGGAGAATATCCGTTACGATATCTGGCAGTGCATCCAGAATACTGCCTATTCCGGTTTCACCCGATATTTCAAAGAAAATTCGATCAAAGCCACCACCCGCTTCCAAGTGATATAAACCCGCAACCCACGTTAAGTCTTCCGAAAGCCATGTTTCTTCGTTGGAGCTTATTTGTAGTTCAAAGGTTTCTTGGAATGTTGGCTCATCGTAAGTATGAAAACTGGTGCGTTCAAACTCGGTGCCGTCATAATCGGTGTGGGCGCCAAGATCATTTTGAACATTAGATTTTTGATCTGAATACACAAACTTCAAGTCGACCGGCCCAGCCGCCCACTCGGCAATAAAGCCCAGCAGATCACTTTCGCTAGAGACAAATCCTGTCACATTATTTTTTGAAATGCGGTCAGGTTCATCGGGAACAGAGCCTATTGCTAAGCCTAATGGCTTAATATTTTCATTACGCAATGACTCCGCAATAACCTGCTCGGACTCTTGGTAAATGCCCGTTAATGTAATTGACTCACCCAAAAAATATCGGATCTTTACGCGCAGGCTTTTGGAGTAGTCGTCTAAGGCCTCGGTTTCTGTGCCAAAAAGCATATTCTTTCCGTACGGTTCGCGCTTGTCATCGTAATAAGATACGGACGCCGCCAAATCTTCGGTTAACGCCGCTGCGCCGTAAAATAGAATATGTTCAGCTTCGTAATTACCTTTATTGTAGGTAAGCTCGGCGCGATAGCCTTCGGTAGGCAAAGACTTAGAGATAATACTAATGGCACCGCCGGTCGCCGAACGACCAAACAGTGTTCCCTGCGGTCCCTTAAGTACCTCTATACGTTCAACCGGACCAATAGCGTCTTGCTTGCCGTGTGAGCCCGCAATATTAATATTGTCGATATAAGTAGCAACACTGGGTTCTGAGTTGGGAAGGAATGCCTCACTACCTACGCCTCGCAAATAGATAAGCGTGTAACCATATTGTTCTGTGAAGGTGAGTCCCGGCGTTATTTTTTGCAAATCTGCGGTGTCTTCAATACCAAAGGCTTCTAACTTTTCGCCACCTATCGCCGCCATGGTGATGGGTACATCTTGCGAATTCTCTTCTCGTTTCTGGGCGGTAACTACGACCTCTTCTAATAGTCGGTTGGTTCTTTTCTTCGCTACTGGGGCATCTTGTGCTTCTACAGAAAATGCTAACAAGGGACTACTTACCACCAATATTCGCGCCGACGTTTTAACGATAGCGCCGAATCGACTTGGCCCGTTCAATGCTCTTATCACCTCAAGTACTCCCATACCGAATTTTTATTTGCTGTATTGTCTATTCAGCGACGCCACTATACCCAAACCCTAAGTTTGGTTTTTACCCAAGCCTAGAATACTGAGTAGTAGAGCAACGCTTAGCTCACCTTGAAATTGAATAATGAATCGGCGTGTATTCTGGGATAGCAATATAATTATGTAGTGTTACTACGCCAGAAATATCTTTATATAACAAGCCACTAGCACCCGTGATAAATAGCTTCTTAATACTAGCGGCCGGTGAATTTAGCCATTTCGCGCTTGATAAAGGCGCTCACACCAATTTTGAAATCTGCTGTTTTCGTCGCCGCGCAAAACGCGGCGCGCTCGGCATGGAGTTGCTCCTGAAGACTGTTAGTACGTCCCTCTCGAACCAACTTTTTATATTGGCTATACGCTAGGGTCGGCCCCGCCGCGATTTTGGCTGCCAACTTGTCTGTTTCAATTTGCAAATCATTAGCAGACACCAGCTTATTCACCAACCCGTACTGCAACGCCTCTTCGGCAGACCAGGTTTCACCTAGGTACATTAAGGCTGCAGCGCGACGCTCACCCAATAGCCGCGGTAAAAAATAGCTTCCGCCGCAATCTGGCGGTGCGCCAATTTTGTCGTAGGCGAGCATAAACCGCGTTTCGGTGGCGGCAATGCTTAAGTCTGCCGCCGCCATTAGGCTGATACCCGCGCCGGCCACCGCGCCGTGTACACTGGCCAATACTGGAGCGGGATGATGTTGAAAAGTCATCACCACCGGTTCTAGGGCATCGAGAAGTTGCTTAACGGTGCTATCCGCCGTATCGAAGTCGCTGGCAAACCCAGCCAAATCACCACCCGCCATAAAAGCGCGGCCCGCGCCCCGCACAATAATGCAACGCAAATCTGGTCGTGCAGCTAACTTGGCGGCAACGGATTGCATAGCCTCTGCTGTTGCTACATCTAAGGCATTTAAAACCGCGGGGCGATTCACCGTCATAGTCGCAATTAACCGCGTTTCATCTATCTCTAAGGTCGCTAGTTCCATTGCCATACCACCTCAGCCTGTGGGCATAAATTTATCGGCGTGAATTCGCTCGGGGTTCATACCCATTGCAATCAATTTGGCCTCAACGGCATTCACCATCGGCAAGCCGCCACACACAAACGCCGCGACGCTAGAAAAATCCACACCTAATTGCTCATTGATTGGCGCCGTCACCAAGCCCCTAGCGCCCTGCCATGTCGAGTTTTCTGGCTCGTGAGATACAATGGGGATGATACGCACCCTGCCAGGAAAACGGGTTTGCAGCGCTGCCAATTTATCCATGGCGAATAATTCATTCGCGAATTTAACGCCGAAGATCACTACAAATTTGGCATGAGCTGAACTTGATAAGCGCTGTTCTAAAATAGACAATACCGGCGCAAGGCCTGTGCCACCGGCCACACATATGCCAGAGGTATCGGCGTCATCAATACCCATTACACCGTAGGGGCCATGCAACCACATCTTTAGGCCTGTACGGTCTTCCTTAAACAGCCATTCAGAAAACTGCCCACCTGGTAGCCGCTTTATTAAAAAGCCCACTTCGGTGGCGCCAACGCCAGCTTCTGCAGGGGGCGCATCGCTAAAGCTAAAACAGCGACGCACAAAGGACCCAGATTCGGCGAGAAAGCCATATTGGCCAGCTTCGTATTGAAACGGCGTTTCTAGGGCAATTCTAAGTTCTATTACTTCGCCTGGTAGCCGCTTCCATAGCGATATTCGGCCAGCGACTTGTTGCTCTGGCACCACGTGGTGCTGGCCCAATTTAATCTCGATATTTATATTGCCGCGCACTTTGCCTTGGCAGGCCAAGAAATAGCCACTTTCGATTTCGGCATTGGTCAACGGCGACAGCGCAAGATCGACCATTGGCGTTACTTTTCCAGAAATCAATTTGGTCTTGCACTGACCACAAACTCCAACGCGGCAATTGTGGGGATAGTCTATGCCTTGATCTAGCGCGGCCTTAAGTAGCATGTCATTTCGGTTTACCGAGAAGCCGTCTTTATTTGAGTCACCAACTGACACGGAGCAAATTTGCTCGGCAGCTAAATTGCGCTGCGCGCGTACATCATTCATTACTTCTACCTCGTTCAAGCGCACTACTAAGCAAGCGCCATTGCACCTGAATTTAAATTAGATGAGTCGTTATTTAACTCGTCCCAACCCGCGCGCGTGTTCTCCCTCGCGGCAATTTCTCGCTCTTGGGCGTTGGCGTAGTGGTCATCCCAATCTTTTAATAGAGGCTTCATCGCCATCATGAATAATGGCGGAATAAACGCCATAATCACGCACAAAATAAAGGGCGGTTGCTTGGGGCCAATTTCATCTGGCGCCAACTCGTAGAACGGCTTATAGCTGTCGTCGTGATGACCTGCGTGGTTGGTAATTTCCAAGGCCAAAATTCGGGTAAATGGCGTTAGGTGATTCCATGTGTGATGCTTTTTAAAACGGCCGGGCGTTGCCGAAACCAATCCGTAATGATTGCAGTAGTTAAATACTTCCAACTGCATACGAGGGCCGAGAATCAGTGTTGCGCAGGCCAGCCCGCCACCCACCAAACCACCAACGGAAAACAGCACGGCAAGAAACAGCGAGAAGTACGCAACTTTAAATACCCAGGCATTGCGAAGGTCGTACCACTTGCGGCCGCGCTTGGTCCACATCATTTTTTCAAGGTGGTAGGACTCTTTCCACTGGCCCGGAAAAGTACGAGTGAAATGGCCGTAAACGGTGTCGCCGCGGCGGGCGTAGTCTGGGTCAGTGGGGGTGGCGGTATGCATATGATGAGTCACCACATGGGTGATCTCCCGCCAGGGGTCAAACACTAGGCACTGACCAATCCGCCCTAAGGTTCGCAGCGCTAGGCCTTCGCGGTGAAACAGTTCATGCACTGGCGGCGCGCCAATAACAAAGCCAATCATAACGGTGCCTAAAAACGCGCCGGTCTGCGCTGCGCCGCCAACAAAATGGCCGTTGCCAGCAAGGTAAGCGTAAAAGAATATATTGGCAAAACACGCTAATACTGTGCAGGTAATTACCGCGTCGTAAATCCACGGATATCGCGTGTCGCGGATATGATGGCTGGGCTTAAGAAAGGCATCAAAACACAGTATCCACATAAGTACGGCGAAGCCGACCCACGCGTAGGCACCACCAAGCGCCATACCCCACGCATGTAATACGAGGATAAACGGTGAAAGTAAGTACTTTATATAGTCGGTCATGGCTAATTTCCTGTTGTCATTTTCCGGAGGTAACAACCGGTAAAAACGTTACAGTGATAGCTTGAACGAAGTTGGGAACAGCCGCCCCATCCCTAAGTTTGGCAATCCAAAATGCCTGCGCTCAGAGAGCTAGCGCCAGAGCCCTGTTACAAGACTGTGCTTATTTATTTTAAACCCTTTTAAATTCAGTGCGATATAAGACTAAAGCTGCGCGCTTTTGAAATTGCAGAGGAGCGATTGGCAACCCCCAATTTATTGTAGAGGTTGTATAAATGCCATTTTACAGTGGCAACAGAAACATAGAGGCGGTCGGCAAGTTGCTGATTGGTTAAGCCAGCATCGATCAGGTGCAGTAGCTCTAGCTCACGTGGGGTGAGCGCTTCCAGCAGTTTTGGCTCTGCATCTAGACCATCAAGTTGCTCGAGCACCGCAATATTGGCAATGGGCAGGCTTTGGCATATTTCAGTAAAAAATTCTTTTTCTTTTGCGTCGGCAAAACCCCAGCTTTTGGGCTTGGTTTCATTTACCAAGCCAGCAATAAGGTCGGTCCGATCCCGAAATGGCCGAATATACCGCCGCTTTGCCGCGTAGCTTATGGCGCGAATAAAATGGCGCGGCGCGTTTTCTGGGTTGGTACCACGCATTGCACAGGTCATTTGCTGCAGCGATAGCTCCACAAGATGACCACCGCGACCCTGTGCTTTTGCAAGCTCAATTGCCTTGGTAATTCTGGCCTCGGCCTGCGCGAAGCGACCCTGGGCGAGATCTAGGTCGGCGAGGGTTTGATCTATTAAAAAATTAGTTATTGCGCAATGCTTTTCACTAATAGCATCGGCAGTTAAGCCCATGCGTCTAGCCTCCTCTAGTGCGCCGTCGAGGCGTCCTAATCGAAGTAAGCGCTGCACGATAAAACAAGACAGCATTATCGACAGCCGCCACGGAAAGCCTGAGGCAATGTCCCTAAGCTTGGAGATTGAAATACCTTCGCCCAGCGGCGACGCCCAAAGTTTTACGGCGCAATTGAGGGCGTGCGCGGCGGTGTCTAGCAAACCGTGACTCTGCAATCGATCCATACTGGCGCGCAATAAGTCTGCGGCCTCGGCGTCGCGGCCAGTCTCAACCGCGGTTAACGCTGCCCACGCCGATATGGTGCTGGTCATGCCAGAATAGTCGCCAGCAAAACTCGCAATGCGCGCTATGGTCTCGCCTGCCTTGTCATAGCTATGGCCAAAGTCACCTTCGTAGATACCCACGTGAGCCGATAGCACAGCGACCCACGCCGCGCCGTAGGCGCTATTTGCCTGACCAATGCTGTTTTGTGCATCGCCAAAATATTCTCTGGCACGCAGAAAATTAAACTGGTTGCTAAAGTGTATACCCACCGCGCAAGATACGGTTGCCACATCAAAGGGGTCGTCATCTTGCTTCGCCGCCAACCATTCCATACCCATGTGCTCTACCGCCGAAAAATCGTCGGTATAGGTTGCACAGGTAATGCGAATAACCTCAACGCGGCGGCGCATTTCCGACTCTGCGCCACTGGCGTTAGTTTCTAAGCGCGCCGATAGGCGGTCTAATTGCCTTGCGGCATAATCGTAACGACGATGAAAAACCAAGGCCCAAACATACCAATAATCTGTTTCTAAGCCGGGTTCGGTGCCCGCGGCAAGAATCCGCTCAACCCAATTGATGTATTTGCTGAGATCGCCGCGGTCGCGCACAAAATTCTGCGCTACACGCTCTAAACACTCTACCGCCACCTTGCTGTCGCCCGCTTCCAAAGCGTAGTCGATTGCCTCGGTCCAGCGGCCGCGCTCCTCAAACCAATACGAGGCTCTCAGTAATAATTCGCCGCGTTTAGTATCGCTAATGTGCTGGTTGGCTTGGCCGAGCAAATACTCTCTGAAAAGCGAATGAAGCCGGTATTCGTCGCGGTTTCTGCTCAGGGGAATAATAAATAAATTATCGCTGATCATGCGCTTTACATACGCTTCAGCGGTGCTATTAGAGGTTAGATATTGACACAGCGAAACGGTAAAACTCTTAACCAGCGAAATACTAAATAAAAATTCGCGGAAGGACGGTTCAAAGCCGCTAATCAATTGATCGTTTAGCATTTGCGCAAGATCGACATCGGCGCCGGTAAACACCTGTAGCAGCGCTGAAGGGTCGTCGGCCTTGCCCAGAATTATTTGCATTAAGCGCAGCGCCGCCGGCCAGCCCTCGCTAATTTGTAGGGCCCGGTCAATATCTTCGGTGCTTAGCCTGCTATTCAATTTATCGGTAAACATGGCGCGAACACCGTCGGTGTCCAGCATGAGTTCTTCAAATCCGTACTTGCTCACCATGCCTTCTAGCATCGGCCTATAAAGATTAATACTCGGCTGCCGCGTCGCCGCTAATAATAAGTAAAACTTGTTGCCGGTTCTTGATATGAGAATCTCAATTAGCGAACTGAGCGTTTCATCGTGACACGCATCCAGATTGTCGATAAACAAAAAGACGGGGTCGTCGGTACCAGAAAATAGCGTGGTAACGCGCTCAAGGCGCTGCTCAATAGGGTCGTCGCTTCGATGTACATCTTCGCTACGAAAATAGCTTTCGCCAAGTGGCGCCAAAAAATATTCTAGCCGCGCCAATACACGCTCTGCACTGTCGTCATAATCGGATAGGCAAACCCAGTAACTGCTTGCGCCATTACTGACTGCAAAGCTGTATAACGCGCTCATTAAAACGGTTTTGCCATAACCCGTGGGCGCAATAATTTGCGACACCTTGGTTGGCGGAAGGCCCAATTCAGTGAGCTTTTGGTAAGCTTTTGTGCGCACGAGCGGAAACGCAAAACTCGGTGGCTCATGACGCTGCAGGGAGTGTCGCATAGTTTTTTTACTTATTAGCGGGCAGAAAACAATAACATGAACACTTAGATGCTCGCCAGAGACGATATCTTAAGAAGCCTGCAGCAACTTCGCACCAAGCTTCTATATTAAAAACCAGTGCGCTGTGCGCTAGGGATTATCCCACCATAAAGGCAGGAAAATACAAGAAGCTTAGCCCGATCACCGCGAGCATACCATGCCCCGCATACGTCCAAATTGGCGCCTTCTTTGGGAATAAAACACGGAAGAAAATCAAACCGCCGATGAGGCCTAGGGAAAAAATACCTAACGACCACCACGCGTAACTTCCGCCCTCGTCGCCAAACCGTAAATTAACCACAAAGAAAGCCGCTAGCCCAAATAGTGCTGCCATACCATGAACCGCACCAAGCCATGTAGGTAGGGAAACTTTAAGCGTTCGCATTACCGCAATCGACAGTCCGGCAAGGGATATGCTTGCAAAATAGAGAAATAAATAGAAATACGGAGCCATTTGAAAACCACTATTATTGAATATTAGGCGGATAGTCTAACACTCTTTAACGGCACAACCCCAACCAAAGGTTTGGCTCGCTAATCACGCCTACCCAAACTTCACTCGCCTAGTAGCCGCGCCGCGGTAGCTTAGAGGCCATGCTGCGATCTTATGAAATGTGACGCGGTCCTCATGTTTGCCAAACTTTGGTTTGGTGCCCCCAGGCCCAACAAGACGCACACTGGCTTGGCTAAAAAACCAACACCTATTGTTATAACCATAAGAATCGCTAGATGGGTTTACTGAATCCAAGGAATACACTATGACTAAACGAAGTCTTCCAGCCCTAACCTTGGGTGCAAGTATGCTGTTAAGCGTTTCTGCTGCGCAGGCACAGTCGATGGCATTTGCAAACCTAGGTTTAGTAAATGGCTTGCCTAGCTTATTGGGCACGCTTTCGTCCAGTGGTGGGCAAAGTTTAGGTCCTCTTACCGGCGGCATGTACGCTTTAAACAGCGTACTACCTGCCTTGAATGACCTAACAGTCCTTGTTCCAACATCACTTGGCGGCACAGAAATTATCTTTGGATTTGTGCCCTCTGCGGAAATTCTCCTCACTAATCCCGTCGGCATTTTACAATTTGTTTCAGATGGCGGAAGCATTCTTTCATCTACACTGGGGCCGGTACCCGCGATACCACTTATATCTCAACCTTTAGCGTTAGGCGAATTGGGGGGGCTTGGAGGTTTTGGGCTGCCAGGCTTAGACAGCCTAGCCCTACCAGCAAATATTTTGCCGCTAGACCTACTTAATCCGACTAGTATCATAGATCAAGTTTTAGGGATTGTGTCCGGATTGGCGTCAGCGGTTCCACCATTGTAGGCACACTTGGAAGCACGCGTTATTTTAATCAAGCCCTTCACTTTCGCTCATATCGTGATGACGGGCAAGTGCAACCATTAAGACCCATTTCGTCATTGCGAGCCGCCGCGGCTCGCTTTTTTAATATTTCCGCTTAAATCGCTCGGTGCATTTGGGCGACTGGCACTTGCGCAAGCTGCCGCTTTTTCTCGGTGCTCGCCGCTTTAAGGGTAATCACGCTCATCGTAATGATCCAACCAAAAAACACAAACCACACAAACCAGAACGAGATCGCGCCGTCATAGGCAAACGGGCCGGTATAAAAGAACTCAACAAGCCCTGCGGGAACAATCAGAAGCGCTGTCCATAAATTTAAAAAGCCCACCCAACGTGGAAAAATAGGGACGGGGTTTTTGTCGCCAAGTATCGCCACGGCGATTAGCACCATAAATATTGCAAAGGGCGGCCAGCTTAGAATAAAAACAAACCACACGTAGTCATTGGCTAGCTGTAAAAAGGCAGGATCAAGCGACTCGGGTCTAAACGCCAAGGCCGCCCACGTAATTGGCATAAGTAGAAAAAACACATAGCCGCCACCGGCGTTGGCAATAGCGGTATAGCTCAATACCGGCATGCCCCGCTCCATTTTTTTCATAAAAAAGATAATGGACATTGACCAAGTGAGGTAGAAGGTAAAGCCAACGCACTCGATTAAAGTACCCAAGCGGATGGCCATTTTGCGGTCGATGTAGATTTGCGCGATTTCGTCGGCGCTTAATGCCGGCGATGGCGGCGGAATAAAGCCCATCAACCAGCCTTGCGCAACAATTAAAGAGATGACCAACACAATACCCGACCACGCCATTAAACTGACCACGCGCGTGTTCATATACTCGTCTTGCATAACATCTTTTCCTTATCAGTATTATTCGATTTTTTGCTAAGCAATGGGATGATAGCGGAATTTTCCTTAACCGTATTTACCAACGTAATCCCGCGCAAAGTTAAAGTAGTCGCGATTCCAACAAAATTCACACCAGCCTACTCCTTGTTCGCCGTCTACGTCTAAGCGCAGCGCCGCTTCGTTGAGGTACACCATGGGGTCAAATTCTAGCTGAATATCGGCAAACGCATTGGCACTTATATTGGCGACCCGCCCCGCTTGGTCCACAACGTGGATCTGCAGCGAACGCTGCATCATGTGCTCGTCGTAGCAAAAATCACACTCTAGCGTAGCTAGGTGTTCCATCTGGCCATCGCGCCACAGGAAGCCTCGCAATTGGCGACGGCCAAACGATTCCATCTCAAAGAAGTGTACCGAGCAGTTGTTGGTCACAGCATGGAACCACTTATAGTGCTGGTTTAGTCCCCATATCCGCGGCCCCCATGAGTGGTCGCGAATCAAGAACCCGTTGGCGGCCATTTCATGACCATCCACCACCAAGTTTCCGCTAATGCGGCCGTGTTGCTCCGTTCGATTATTGCCAAAATACGGAGGATTTCCGGCTGGGTGCAAACTAAAGGCATAGGGCGGGTGCAGCGCCTCAAATTTAGCGCGGAACTGAAAGCGTTCGCCCATCCATGCTAATTCCACTGACTGATAAGGCTCGCCTACCGCCATGTGCAATGGCCCTAGCTGCAAGTTATCAAAGTTGGCTGCTGGGGAAATCTGGCTCGCCACCTGCTCGTGAATATCGCCGTCTATACCGGGTCCGATCAGGGTAGCGAGAACTTTGGCCTGACCATCACTCAATACCGCCGGATAAATAAAGCCGGCAATTCCCAGCTCTGGAAACATGAGCATATGCGCCATCGACTCGCGTCCGCCGTCGTGCAATTTATGCCGAAATGCATGCTCAGTGGGGAAAGCCCGTGCGTCATCCGTAAGCGTAGCCATTATTTTCTCCTTGTTTATATTTGTGCGCTGCTGGCCAGTAACGATTCTATACTGGGCACGGCGTCAGGCTCGGGCTCCCAGCCCTGCAATACGACCAGGGCGCGGTCGCGAAGTAGTTGTTGTTTAGAGTATTCAAGTACTGCTTGCTCAATGCGCAGCGTCGTTTCTGGTGCCGCGGTCTGCCCAGCTTCGCGAACCATGGCGCCGATCATGTAACGGCAATCGCGCACTGTGTCACATAGTTCTGCCGGATCAATACGGCTGCCCTCCAAAGCAACATTGGCATCGTTGAGTTGGGTTTGGAACTGACACCGCAGCGTTGCTAAGCTGGCATCTTGACTAGCTAAACTGTGTAATTTGCTCATTAACGCTACTGACCGCGCCAGTTCATCGCGATCAAATTGGTACTGTAGCGGCGCTTGATGCTGCATTAAGCGCAACATGCCAAGTACCAGCTGGGCCTGCTCCACGGCAAGGCTATTACTGGGATCAATGGCGGGAATGACCACATCCAACATTGCTTTGCTCATGCTTTTCAGTTGAACATCTGTGCGTAGTTGCATGCTTAAGCCTCCTCTTCAAGCTGGACGCGCATTTGATCTAAGATCATGGAACCCAAGCCCATCAACCAGCTAATCAATACGTCTTGGTGGGTTTTACCATTTGACGCAACACGATAACCGCTGCCAATAAGTAAAATGGCTAGGCTGTAATTATTATAAATTTTATACCACTGTAGCGATTTGACATTTACGCTAAAGCCCGAGGCGCGTTCGTAGGCGTCGAGAAACTCGGCCTCTGGCAACATGCCACAAACGAGTACAGTTTTACCATCGCTATCAAGATTGGCGAAGGCGCGGCTGGTGGTCCACGCTAGGTCTTGATGTCGATCACCAATGCGGCCCAACTCCCAGTCTAACCACGCGGTGATTTTAGCGTCGTGTTCAGTGAATAAGAAATTGCCCAGCCGGTAATCGGAATGAACAATGACCGGCGCTTGTAATTCGGGCATATTGCGTCGCAACCAATTGGCGGCAACCCGCAACAGGGGAATATCTTCATCGCTGTCTTCTTCCCAAACCCGCTCCCACCAATCCAATCCCCAAGCGGCGCACTGTGTGCCACTATTTGGAATATCAAAGGCGCTGAGCTCGGCCTTGCGCCAGTCGTGGCTATGAATTGCAGCTAAGTGACTGGTAAATTGCGGTGCGAGTATTCGGCGTAATTCTGGGGTTAACTGCGTGCCGGCACCCGAGACGTTACTGGCCGCATTGGAAGGCTTGGTCACCCCAGTGGCAAAACTACATATTAATGCGGGGTATGGCAGGAACTCGCCGCCCTCATCGCACCAGAACACGGTGGGAACTGGCACCACGCCAGCCATCGCTTTAATCAATTGAAACTCTCTTAAACGACTCGTTTCAACGATGGATTCTGCCGGTTCCATGCGCAAGACCATTGCCGTAGATTCTCGCCCCACTTCGGGTCGGTCCCAGCTCAGGGTAAACGCCATTTGCAATTTTGAGGCGCCACCAGACAACCAGCGCGCCTCACTAATAACAAAATCTGATCCAATTTTGCTGTGCAGTAAGCTGCTTACCCCATGGGTGAGTTGCGCCAATGTTACGGGGCTGTAGCCTGGGCCGGCGCGACGCGCCAACTTGCGGCTTAGCAGCTGATCTATTGACGACTCCACGGTATAGCGGCGACGCAGCTCCGCGATCCACTCCGCAGACGGGTGGTTTTTATCTGGCCGATTTAAACGATTTTTTATTGTCATATTGCCGATCTTCCTTGCCAGCGAAACGGTCTAGAGAATTACCACTTAGCGACTAGTTTTTTCCTAGGGAAAATGCAAACAGCTAAGCGCAACGCCAAACCTGCAAAAAAGTATGTAAGAGACTGACGTCAATATCTGCCAGTGCTAGCGATTTGAACAGCTCAATACTTGTGGGCATGGTGGTCGACATTTGCGCGTCCTCTTAATACCGTATTTTATCTTTATAGTTACGGCTTAGGGTAATGCGAGAGGCGACAAAATAACCTGCACTAAAGTACGGCCTTAGCCGTATTTCATATGCAGCGACGCGAACAATTACAACTTTTAAAGAAATGTGTTTTTTTGATTCAGCGCCGCCGCGTTTATTCCGCTAGTGCTTAGTTCCGCCTACTTGCCAGCGCGTGCTGATACTCAGCAAAGGATGCCTGAATACAGCTCATAAAAAATGCAATATCGGGAAGAATGTTTTCTGTTGAAATCACATTGAAATACAAGTTGCCATTATAACTAGGGGTAGCAATAAAGAGTCCCATGCCTTCGCCAAGCGGAGGCAGCCCAAACAGACTTTCCAGTTGATGACCCGCAAAGGTAATCGGCTGGGCCGGGCCGGGCACATTGGATACAAATAAATTACATGCCGAGGCCACCGCCGAGGTCGCATTAAGTGCTCGAGCAAATAGGTACTGCTCAGCCGCAGGCAAACATTTTGTAAGATCCATAAGCAGGCCAGCGCCCGCTTTTTCTGCCTTGCCGCGCTGGGTTGCCGCATGGATTTTGGCGAGCCGCGCGGCAGGGTCGGCAATGTTGGTATAAATAGGCGCGGTGAACGCACTTATGCTATTGCCACTATCCGTGTTATCCGTACCACTTGTGGTGCGTGCATTGACCGGCACCCACGCCACCAAGGACTCGGGCGGTAGGTCTGCATGGTGCGCCAAATAGTGCCGCAACCCCCCGGCGCAAATCGCCAATACCACGTCATTTACTGTTGCACCGCGGTGAAGTGCTCGCAGCGCATTTAATGCGCTAAACTCTACACGGGTCACATCAAATATTTTCTCGCCTTTAACACTCGCGTTAAATCGGCATGCTGGCACAATCTTGCGCTCAGAGGGTTTGGTATTGAGGTAGTGCTTAGCAGACTCGCTAATGGCTGAGCGACTGTTATACAGAGAGCCGCCAAATTTCAGTGAGTAGCGAAGGCGATTCGTAGTCGCCTTTAACGCCATTGTTTTCCAAGGTAATGCAGCGGCGTTTGGTTGGGCCGGCGCGGGAGATTCTGGGCTCGTCAAATAAGCCAGTAATTTGGTAATACCAATCCCGTCAATGGCCACGTGGTGTACTCGCAGGGCTATTGTAAAACCCTTTCTGTGAGCGCCATTACAGTGAACACCCGTGAATATTGTCACGTCCCATAGCGGCCGCTCCATGTCCATTGGCTGGGAGTGAAGCGCGCTGATCGCCTCTTGAAGTTGTCGCCAGTCACCCGGGTCGCTCAAGGCGTACACCGCAAAGTGCTCCTCGTGATTAAAATCTTTATCATCAACCCAATACGGATAATCCAGCTCAGCGGGAAGACGCATTAATCGCCGGCGATAAATGGAATGGTGCTGTAATTTGTGCTGCAAATAGCCGCACAGCGCAGCGCTGTCTACTTCGCTTGCCGCATCATCTGCCGGCCCATCAAAGTTGAGGAGAACGGTGATATGGTTAAAATTATCGTCGGTTTGGGTGTAGAGAAACTGCGCGTCTAGCGCCGTTAACTGGTCCATGTTGGTTCTCGCTTAATGCAATAAAGATATTCGCGCCGGTGTGCCTGCGGCCAGCAATATAAGGGAGCTGGCCAACCATGACTTGATACCAGCACGGTGTTTTTCTTCTTTGTAAACCGCTACGTTAAACGTATACCATCTAGCTATTAACGACCTTTGTTGCCTCGCCAAGCGTCGATTTATAGAGCGCCTCTATTTTTGCTACGTTCTTGTTCAGATTGGCTTTGGTCCAACGGCTTGTGTCAATCGGTGCCAATATTTCAACCTCTACCGTACCAGGGTAATACAGGCTGTCGCCCTTTGGCGATACATCCATCGCATTGCGAATAACAATGGGCACAATAGGTACGCCCGCCTGCATGGCGAGGTGAAACGCACCCTTTTTAAAGGGCAAGATTTGCTTAGCGTGTGTGCGCGTGCCCTCTGGGGCGATCACCACAGAAATTTTCTCATCTTTAATTCTGTCAACGAGCGGCTGCATAGCTTCAATGGCGCTCTTACTATTGCTGCGGTCGATCAGGACAACGCCGAACATCTCCATTGCCAAACCAATAAGGGGCATTTTCTTAATCTCGGCTTTTCCCACGCCAGAGAAATTTCGACGCAAAATTTTTGCGCATATCAAAACGTCAATATCGCTCTGATGGTTAAAAATAAATACCGCGGGCCGCGCTGCCCACAAATGTTCTTCGCCAACGATATCCAGCTTTAAACCGGCCAGCGCTGCGCCTACATCGGCAAAAAAGGACGCTGAAAAATTTCTCGCCTCTTGCTTTGATCCGGTTAACGCCCATATTGGCAGACCGGCGACAACCGAGCCGGCAAGGCTAAGCTTGGTGGCGATATTACGCACCGCGCCCAGCACTGGGCTGGCTGACCGGCTGCGAAAAGTTTGAGTCGGCCAGCCGCGCTGATCGGCAATAAGCCTGAGCTTTTCGCTTGGATTAAGTGGCCGCGGATTACCCACATATTCAAGCAGCTCTATGTCATCGGTACTGTCGGAGTAAAAATAGCTACGCGCCAAATCGAGACCCTTGGCGGCCGCCAGCTCAAGCGCGGCGTCAACCTTGCCCTGACCAAAGCACAGTGCCCCGCCCAGCTCTCCAGTAAAAATACCGTTTTGGATTTCCATTGTGCTGCACGCCACATTATCAATCCCGAGATATTTAGCACAGGGTTCTACTTGGTAGGGCGTTGCCGAAGATATAATGGCAACGGTATGACCTTTACGCATATGCGCCTCAATTAAGGCGCGGGTTTCTGGAATAATTTTTTTAGCGAGGTCGCGATCGAAGATTTTTTGTGCGACTACAAGATAGTCCTTTTCTTGTAGTCCTTTCATATTGTGGGCGCAAAGCTGCATTAAAGTAGTAAAGTCGGCACTACCCATTCCAAAGCGTGCCATGACCTCAACCGCCGCCAGCATTTCTACTGGTGAGAGATCTCCACGTCGCACTTGCTCCCGAAGAAAACTGAAAACAGAATAACCAGCGATAATAGTACCGTCGAAATCAAACAGCGCTGAGATATGCGGCCCTGCTGGGGAGGCATCGATTTCGGCGGTAATTTTAGAATGCAGTGGCATTGCGCTTATATCCTTATTTATTGTAATCAGGTCAAAAATCCAAGGATATTTGACAACGTAACCATTATTCAGTCCAATACTATTTCTTCTGTAATATTTGGTTTACGTATACCTGTGAATACCAGCAAACTACGCTACATAGTCGCGGTTGATCACTATGGGTCAATGACTGCCGCTGCCGAGGCTATTCACGTTTCTCAGCCAAGCTTAACGAGAACCGTCGCCGAACTTGAAAAGGAGCTGGGCGTGGTGTTGTTTGAACGCAGAGCGCGCGGCGTTATAGCAACACCCCAAGGGCGCTATATTATTGATCGCGCGGCGAGGATACTGGCAGACATCGAACGGCTGAATATGGATGCAAAGGATTACCGAGCCTATCGCGAATCCAATCTGCGACTGTGTATATCACCACCGCCGCTGGTTACCTTAATGAATCCCGCGCTACCGCGACTGCTAGCCGCCTACCCGAAGCTTAGAGCTGATCTCAAATCAGTATCGACAGAGCGCGCGATAAGCCTGTTAAGAACCGGCGATACCGACCTTATTATTGGCCCTACTCGGGTGCTTGAAGAAAGGCGCGAATTTAATATTATTATTTTAAAGCCCTTTGACGTTTGCTGCTTTACTAGGCGTTCGCACCCCTTAGCAAGCAGTAAAACGGTATCGCCACAGCAAATATTGGATTATCCGCTGATACTTCCGGAGCGCGCCGGCTCCTCCCCAGAAATCACCAACCGTTTGTTTGGCGATACAGAAATTCCGGCCGATCACCAACTGCATATTATTGGACACTTTCCATTAGTCTGCGAAGTTGTTGCGGCCACCGACGCTGTAGCCACCGTCGGAGAAGCGTACCGCCACAATAGCGAGTTTTTAAAACGCTTCTCAATTCTACCCATCAACGCCGCGGACAAACTCAGTGTGTGCTGTGCGCACCGCCACGACTTTGAATTATCGGCGCCAGCGGCGGCGTTAGTTAAAATGCTTGCACGCTGAACGGATTTTTAGTGCGCGTTTTATAATAAATTTTTAATTAAAAATTAGTTTAGCGCTATTCTACAGTGACAGATTTTGCAAGGTTACGCGGCTGATCCACATCCGTACCTTTCAAAATAGCCACGTGGTAGGAAAGCAATTGCAGCGGAATAGTGTAGATAATCGGTGCTATTACGTCGCTTACGTGGGGCAGTTCAATGATGTCCATGCCTTTGGCCGCTGTGAAGCCAGCGGCCTTGTCGCAGAATACAAAAAGCTGGCCGCCGCGCGCTTGAACTTCTTCGATATTAGATTTGAGTTTTTCTAAAAGCACGTCGTTGGGCGCAACGGCAATAACGGGCATATCGGCGTCGACCAAGGCCAGTGGGCCGTGCTTTAGTTCCCCTGCCGGATAACTTTCGGCGTGGATATACGATATTTCTTTTAGTTTTAATGCGCCTTCCATGGCCACTGGCCACTGTGCGCCACGGCCTAAGAAAAGCGCGTGGTGTTTGTCGGCAAAGGCATTGGACATTTGCTGAATACTGGAATTTAACGCCAGTGTTTCAGTTAATAAATCGGGGAGTTTATGCAGTGCGCTGACTATCTCGGTTTCTTCTTCTTCTGTCATATCGTGATGACGGCCAAGGGCAACCGTTAAAAATAGTAAGGCCACTAACTGGGTAGTAAAGGCTTTAGTAGAGGCGACGCCAATTTCTGGCCCCGCTTCCGTCATAAGATATAAATCAGATTCTCTAACCAGTGAACTCTGGGCCACATTGCATACGGTTAGTGATGCGCAGTAACCAAGCGTTTTCGCCAATCGCAAGGCCGCTAAGGTATCGGCTGTTTCGCCGGATTGAGAGATAGTGACTAACAGGGTGTTATCTTGCACTTTAAATTTTCGGTAGCGAAATTCACTGGCTACCTCTACTCGGCAGGGTACCCCGGCCAGTCCTTCGATCCAGTATTTTGCAACCATGCCCGCGTGGTAGCTGGTGCCGCAGGCAACAATTTGTATTGACGACACGGTTTTAAGTATTTCTTCAGCGCGGGCGCCCATGGCCTCAGCGAGAATTTTTTTGGCGCCCAATCTTCCAAGTAATGAGCGGCGGATAACAGCGGGCTGCTCATAAATTTCTTTGAGCATATAATGGCGGTATATGCCTTTATCGGTTGTTTCTGCAGCGGTATCTATCTGGGTAATATTTCGCGACACTAAATTAAAATCGCTGTCGCGGATAATATATTTGTCGGTGTATATTTCGGCAATATCGCCCTCTTCCAAATACACAAAGCGATCGGTAACTTGGCGCAGAGCGAGTTGATCTGATGCAATAAAGTTCTCGCCAATACCCATACCAATAACAAGCGGGCTGCCCTTGCGCGCGCAGAGTATCCGCTGAGGTTCCTTGGCATGAATAACGGCTAAACCGTAGGCGCCGTCTAATTCGGGAATGGTGTCGCGCAGTGCTGTTAATAAGTCGCCACTTTGCTGGTAGTGGAAATGCATTAAATGCACGATGGTTTCGGTGTCGGTTTGCGAGACAAAAACATAGCCGAGACTTTCTAAGCGTATGCGCAACTCGGCATGATTTTCAATAATGCCATTGTGAACCAAGGCGATATCACCCGAGTTGTGAGGGTGCGCGTTAACTTCTGAGGGTTGACCGTGGGTTGCCCAGCGGGTGTGGGCGATACCGATATGGCTAGACAGCGGGTTGTTATCCAGCTCCTCTGCAAGCTTTTGGACCTTACCCACTTCTTTGCGGGTATCTAGTTCGCCACTGGCGGTAATTACCGCCATACCTGCAGAGTCGTAACCACGGTATTCTAAACGCCGCAGGCCTTCGAGTAATATTCTGGGAACCTCACGTTGCGCGACCGCGCCTACAATGCCACACATAGTCTGGTTTCCTTATTAATCATTTAATCGCGAGCTAGTTTTTTGGGCCGTTGCCAACCGCTTATATTACGTTGTTTGCCCCGCGCCACCGCCAATTCACCCTCGGCAATATTGCCAGTGATTACTGAGCCTGCGCCAATGGTTGCCGCTTTGCCAACGGTGACCGGCGCTACCAACGCGGTATTGGAGCCTACAAATACGTCGTCTGCTAAGGTAGTTTTATACTTGTTTACGCCGTCGTAGTTACACGTAATGGTGCCGGCGCCAACGTTAACGTTGCATCCTATCTCGGCGTCGCCGATATAGCTTAGATGACTAACCTTGCTGCCAATACCGATATTGGCTTTTTTGGTTTCAACAAAGTTTCCTATTTTTACATCGGCAGCTAATACGGTGCCGGGCCGCAAACGCGCAAAAGGGCCAATACTACAATCCTCGCCGACAACCGCGCCTTCGAGCACGGAGTTTGCTTTTATCTCAGCCTTGCTGGCGATGTTTGAGTTAGTGATATGGCAGTTAGGGCCAATACGCACACCGTCGCCAATAATGACCTCTCCCTCAAATACGCAGTTAATATCAATGAATACGTCGCTACCAGTGATTAAGCTACCTCGCACATCTATACGGCTCGCATCGGCTAAGCTCGCGCCCGCTAACATAAGCTGTTCGGCATAGCGCCGCTGATAGAAGCGTTCTAGCTGCTCTAGCTGTAAACGGGTATTTGCGCCTTGAACTTCCATTGGTTCATCGGCCTTAGCCACATTTATTGCGATACCGTCGTTAACCGCCATGGCAATAATATCGGTGAGATAGTATTCGCCTTGGACGTTGTTGGCGCTGAGCGCGGGTAGCCACCGTTTTAGCGCCGTCGCTGAGACACACATAATGCCGGTATTTACTTCATTGATTTTAAGTTGCTCTACGCTGGCCTCTTTATGTTCGACGATTGCAACAACGCGATTGTCGCTATTGCGAACAATACGACCGTAGCCGGCGGGATTCGCTAATTCAACGGTGAGCAAGGCGAGCTGCTCTGCAGCGGCCTTTTCAGTATTGATAGTGATTAGCTGCATTAGTGTTTCGGCCGTAATCAAGGGCACATCACCATAGAGAATCAGCACCTGAGCTTGATCACTAATCGCGGGCAGGGCTTGCGCAACAGCGTGGCCTGTCCCTTTTTGCTCACTTTGCAGCGCCCATTGAATAGCTGTATCAGCAATAGTTTGCTTAACTTGCTCTGCGCCATGCCCTATTACGACATGTGTCTTATTGCTGGCAATGGCCTTTGCGAGGTCGAGCACGTGGCCCAGCATGCTTTTACCGGCGATGGGATGGAGTACTTTGGGGAGTGCTGAGCGCATTCGGCTACCCTGTCCGGCTGCCAATACCACCACTTCTAATGTCATTGTTATGCCCTTATCCCAGCGCGAATTTTGTTCGTAAAACTTACATACTTGATTGTAGCGGGAAATAGTAACGGATACGAAAAAGGGCGGCCAGAGCCGCCCTTTTCTTAATACAGCAGAGCTGTATTATTTACTCAGAGATTTCCGAATTTGTTGCAGTGTCCGGAGCTGAGCGGTAGCTGCTGCTAACTGCGCGGCTGCGCGTGAGTAGTCGATATCACCACTCTGATTTAGCATCGCTTGTTGAGCGTGTTTCTGTGCTTCCAGCGCTGCAGCCTCATCGAGATCGCCAGCGCGAATCGCGGTGTCGGCCAGAATACTTACCACATTGGGCTGTACTTCTAGATAACCACCAGAAACATAAAAAATCTGCTCTTCGCCGTTGTCCAGCACAATACGTACCGGGCCGGGCTCTAGCGCTGTTAGCAACGGCGCGTGACCATAGGTCACACCCAAGTCACCCTGAGTACCGTTTGCAACAATCAGCTTAGCGCGACCAGAAAACAACTCTGCTTCTGCACTAACGATGTCACAATGAATAGTCATAGCCATATTTTAGCCTCTCAGGCGTACAGCTCGCTTACGCGAGCTTACAGTTTAGCCGCTTTCTCGATTGCTTCTTCGATGGTACCAACCATGTAGAAAGCCTGTTCTGGCAGGTGATCGTAGTCACCGTTCAGAATACCGCTAAAGCCAGCAATGGTGTCTTTCAGAGACACGTACTTACCTGGGCTACCGGTGAAGATTTCAGCAACGTGGAAAGGCTGTGACAAGAAACGTTCGATCTTACGAGCACGCTCAACGGTCGTTTTGTCTTCTTCTGACAATTCGTCCATACCGAGAATGGCGATAATATCTTTCAGTTCTTTGTAGCGCTGCAATACGTTCTGTACGCCGCGAGCCACTTCGTAGTGCTCAGCACCAATGATCAGCGGATCCAACTGACGTGAAGTTGAGTCCAATGGATCTACTGCAGGGTAAATACCCTTAGCAGCAATATCACGGCTCAGTACAACAGTTGAGTCTAAGTGAGCAAAGGTGGTTGCTGGCGATGGGTCAGTCAAGTCATCCGCCGGTACGTATACCGCCTGGATAGAGGTGATAGAGCCAGTCTTAGTCGAGGTGATACGTTCCTGAAGAACACCCATCTCTTCGGCCAGTGTTGGCTGGTAACCTACCGCTGAAGGCATACGGCCCAACAGTGCAGATACTTCGGTACCGGCCAAGGTGTAACGGTAGATGTTGTCAACGAACAACAGTACGTCACGACCTTCGTCACGGAATTTCTCAGCCATGGTCAAACCAGTTAGTGCAACGCGCAAACGGTTGCCCGGTGGCTCGTTCATCTGGCCGTAAACCATTGCTACTTTAGATTTGCTGAAGTCTTGAACGTTTACAACGCCCGCTTCCTGCATCTCGTGATAGAAGTCGTTACCTTCACGAGTACGCTCACCAACACCGGCAAATACCGACAAACCGCTGTGCTCGGTTGCGATGTTGTTGATTAATTCCATCATGTTTACGGTTTTACCAACACCGGCACCACCGAACAGACCAACTTTACCACCCCGTGCGAACGGGCAAACCAAGTCGATAACCTTGATACCGGTTTCGAGCAGGTCGTTAGAAGACGCTAATTCTTCGTAAGCTGGTGCCTTACGGTGAATAGGCATACGCTCTTTTTCACCAATAGGGCCACATTCGTCAATGGGGTTACCAAGAACGTCCATGATCCGGCCCAGGGTTTCAATGCCCACGGGTACTTTAATCTTGTCGTTAGTGTTGCTAACGTCTAGACCACGACGCAATCCTTCAGAAGAACCGAGGGCGATGGTGCGAACTACGCCGTCTCCTAATTGCTGTTGCACTTCCAGGGTTAGACCGCTGTCAGTAACCAACAGTGCATCATAGACCTGTGGTACCGCATCGCGTGGAAATTCCACGTCGATAACGGCGCCGATAACTTGTACGATACGTCCGCTACTCATGTCCGGTTCCTCTTCAAAACCTTAAATAATCAAATTCTGTTTCAGTGGTGAAAAATCTTACGACGCTACCGCCGCTGCACCACTCACGATTTCTGACAGTTCTTGGGTAATTGCTGCCTGACGTGCTTTGTTATAAACCAGCTGCAGACCGTCGATAATATCGCCGGCATTGTCAGTCGCGTTCTTCATCGCGATCATTCTTGCAGCTTGCTCACAGGCACCGTTCTCAACCACTGTTTGGTAAACCTGTGACTCAACGTAGCGAGTCAGTAAGCCTTCCAGTAATTCTTCAGGGCTGGGCTCGTAAATATAATCCCAATGATGCTTTAAACTGTCGTCTTGCTCTGCTTCCAGAGGCAGTAACTGGCTTACAAATGGGCTCTGAGTCATGGTATTCACAAACTCATTACCAACCAGATACAGGCGGTCGATATTGCCTTCGCCGTAAGCGTCGAGCATAACCTTTACACTGCCAATCAAATCAGCAACGCTGGGCGCTTCGCCCATGTCTTTAGCCGCTGCAACCACGTTGCCGCCGTAGCTCTTGAAAAATGCGCCGGCCTTGCTGCCGATTAAGCACAAATCAATTTCTACGTTCTTGTCAGACCAGCCTTTCATCGCCTTGATAGCTTTTTTGAACACATTGGTGTTCAAGCCGCCGCACAGACCGCGGTCTGTAGAAACAATGACGAAACCGACGCGTTTAACTTCCCGCTCAGTCATATACTGATGACGGTACTCTGGATTTGCATTGGCGATATGGCCCACCACCGCGCGCATGCGCCGTGCGTAGGGTTTACCCACTTCCATGCGATCTTGAGCTCTACGCATTTTACTCGCCGCAACCATTTCCATGGCGCTAGTGATTTTTTGCGTGCTCTTGATGCTGGATATCTGGGTGCGTATCTCTTTTGCACCTGCCATGATTCAACAATCCTCAAGCAGAAAAGCTGCGCGATAGCGCAGCTTAACGTCTTACCAAGTCTGAGTTGCCTTGAACTTTTCAACGAGTTCTTTGAACTTGCCTTCGAGTTCTGCGTTCCAGTTACCGCTGTCGTTGATTTCTTTCATTACGCCAGCGTATTCACTGTTGGCGAAAGACAGAATTGCAGATTCAAAATCAAGAATCTTGGCAACTTCAACGTTTTTCAGGTGACCTTCGTTAGCGCAGTACAAAGATAGACCCATGTCAGCAATACTGAGCGGGCTGTACTGTTTCTGCTTCATCAGTTCGGTAACGCGCTCACCTTGTGAAAGCTGAGCTTTAGTCGCTTCATCAAGGTCAGAAGCGAACTGCGAGAACGCCGCCAATTCACGGTACTGAGCCAGCGCGGTACGAATACCACCAGACAATTTCTTGATGATCTTGGTCTGCGCTGCACCACCAACCCGCGATACCGAAATACCGGCGTTCATCGCTGGGCGAATACCTGAGTTGAACATATCTGTTTCAACAAAGATCTGACCGTCGGTGATGGAGATAACGTTGGTCGGTACGAAAGCCGATACGTCACCTGCTTGGGTTTCGATAACAGGCAGAGCTGTTAATGAACCTGTTTTACCTTTCACTTCACCGTTGGTGAATTTCTCTACGTAATCTTCTGAAACGCGGGCTGCGCGCTCAAGTAGACGAGAGTGGAGGTAGAATACATCGCCGGGGTAAGCTTCACGACCCGGTGGACGACGCAGTAACAGGGAGATTTGACGGTAGGCCCAAGCCTGCTTAGTCAAATCATCATAAATGATCAATGCATCTTCGCCGCGATCACGGTAGTACTCACCAATAGTACAGCCAGTGAAAGGCGCAATGAACTGCATAGATGCTGGATCAGAAGCCGTCGCCGCAACTACCACAGTGTGGTCCATTGCGCCGTGCTCTTCTAATTTACGCACAACGGCGGCAATAGAAGAGGCTTTCTGACCGATTGCTACGTACACACACTTAATACCAGAAGATTTCTGGTTAATGATGGCGTCGATAGCAATTGCAGTTTTACCGATTTGACGGTCACCGATAATCAGTTCGCGTTGACCGCGACCGATTGGCACCATGGCATCAACGGCTTTAAGGCCGATCTGCACGGGCTGGTCTACCGACTTACGCCAAATTACACCGGGCGCAACTTTTTCAATTGCATCGGTTAATTTTGCGTTGATGGGGCCTTTACCGTCGATAGGGTTACCCAGTGCATCTACAACGCGACCAAGCAATTCCGGACCAACCGGTACTTCTAATATACGACCAGTACACTTACAGGTCTGGCCTTCGGCGATACCAAGGTAATCACCTAAAACCACGGCGCCGACCGAATCGCGCTCAAGGTTAAGTGCCATACCAAAACGGCCACCTTCAAACTCGATCATTTCGCCGTACATCACATCGGTTAAACCGTGGATGCGTACGATACCGTCAGATACCGATACTACCGTGCCCTCGTTTTGGGCTTGGGCAGACACATCTAAATTTTCGATGCGCTGTTTGATAATATCGCTAATCTCGGATGGATTCAGTTGCTGCATGCTCTGTTCCTCAATCCTATTCTTTAAACGCTCAGGAATTTAATGCTTCAGCGAGTTTCGCTAAGCGACCGCGCACCGAGCCATCTATCACCAAGTCACCTGCTCTAATCACCACGCCACCGATTAACTTGGCATCTACATGGGAGTGAACATTCACTTGGCGAGCCAATTTCTTAATCAAAACTTCGGCAAGACGCTGCTCAGAGGCTGTGTCCAAGGCAAACGCGGAGGTAATTTCGACATCCACGGTTTTTTCTTGAATCGCCTTCAGCGCTTCAAACAATTCGCTGATTGTTGGAAGCAAGCTCAGTCGCTTGTTCTCTGCGAGTATCTTGATGAAATTTTCGCCGCCAGCATTAAAGGTATCGGCGCAAATATCAATAAATGCCTGCGCCTGCTGAGCGGTTGTCAATGCAGGGGAGCTCAATACGTTCTGAACACCCGCCTGCTGAGCAACTGCTGCTGCGGTATTCAGCATTTTTGACCATTCGGCCAATGCTGAAGATGCCAAAGCATGCTCGAAAGCTGCCTTGGCATAGGGTCTTGCTGTTGTGCTTAATTCCGCCATGATCAACTCCGCTTACAGGCTTGCTGCCAGCTTGTCGACCATGTCTTTATGAACAGACTCATCGATAGATGCTTCCAGCACTTTGCTCGCGCCAACCAAGGCCAGTTTTGCAACTTGTGAACGCAGCTGTTCTTTAGCGCGGTTTACATCTTGCTCAATCTGGGCTTCGGCGGCGGCTTTCAGGCGTTCGCCTTCAGCACGTGCCACGTCTTTAGCTTCTTCAACGATTTGGCTAGCGCGCTTGTTAGCAGCATCAATAATAGTTGCTGCTTCGCCCTTCGCTTCGCGCAGTTGCTTGGCGGCTTTCTCTTGAGCTAACTCAAGATCACGGCCAGCGCGGTCTGCGGCATCCAAACCATCAGCGATTTGCTTTTCACGCTCGTCCATCGCTTTGCGAATAGCACTCCACACAAATGCGTGGCAGAACCATACAAAGAACAGAAAGCTGATCGATTGTCCAATCAGTGTGAGATTAATATTCACGCCGATACCTCTGCTGTATGAATTTGCTGTCTATGTTTTGTCGTAGCGAGCAATTAAGCAGGCAGACCAGGAACAACAACAAACAGGACGTACATCGCGATACCAACACCGATCATTGGAACCGCATCAAGCAGACCAGCGATCAGGAACATTTTACCTTGTAGCATTGGTGCTAATTCTGGCTGGCGAGCTGAACCTTCGAGCAATTTTCCGCCCAAGATAGCGAAGCCAATGGCCGTACCCAGTGCGCCAAAACCAATCATCAAAGCAACAGCGATCAGTGCTAAACCCATGGTAGTTCTCCTACTTTCAACTTTAAGTTAATAAAAATGGTAATCAGTGAAACTGGTCTTCTTCTTCAATTTGATGTGCCGTTGCCATATAGACAATGGTTAACACCATGAAGACGAATGCTTGTAGGGTGATTACAAGGATGTGGAATACTGCCCACGCCCACTGCAACACACCAGCAAATATACCTAGTACTAAACCCGCACCAAACATAGTCGCAATAAGGATAAAGATCATCTCACCGGCGTACATGTTACCGAACAGTCGCAAACCCAATGAAATCGGTTTAGAGATCCAAGAAATTGCTTCTAGTGCAAAGTTAATTGGCACTAACAATATATTGACGTACCACTTGGGGCTGTGGAAAGGATGCAGGGTAAGCTCCTTTACAAAACCCATAAAGCCTTTTTTGGCGATAGTGAAATACACCATCAGTCCAAATACTGTGAAACCCATACCCAAGGTAACGTTTGGGTCGGTAGTTGGCACAACTTTAAAGAAGAAATGCGAATTACCGGTTACCCAGCCCATAAAGGCGGGAATCCAGTCTACCGGCACTAAGTCCATGGTATTCATCAGAATAATCCACATGAAAATAGTTAGCGCCATTGGCGCGATCATGGCATTTTTATGATGAAAACCGTCTTTTACGGTTTGATCAATAAAGCCAATAATCATTTCAACTAAGTTTTGTGCGCCGCGCGGTACGCCACTGTGCGCGCGTTTGGCGATTCGTGCAAAAATCAGCAAGAATAAAAAGCCCAAACCAATTGACCAAAACATGGAATCGACATGAATAGCCATAAAGCCCATATCTGATGCTTCAGCGCCACTGTGAGCCATTGTCCACGTGTCTTGGCTTAAGACTTCATGCACATGACCTTTGTCATCTAGACGTTCATAGCCGGCGGGAAGCTTACCATAGGTTAAATTGGTAAGATGGTGCTGGATATAACCAACGGTAGACTGTGATTCAGCTGCCATGTATCTCTCTCGTAAATGTTAAGCGTTGAGCTAATTTGACGCTTTTTTGTTTACCACGGTGAAGTGGGCAAGTATTACAGCGTTCAGCAGCATAACGATCAGATATGCCAGAAATAAGACAAACACCTGCAAAGGCTTTACAACGGCAAATGTCGTGGCAAATAAACCCAGTGTTGCAATAAATTTCCCCGATTCACCACGGTAAAATGACTGAGTCACCTCACGTGCGTAAGCCGCACCTGTGTATCGAAATATTTGGCGCGCAAAATACGCATTGGGTATTACGGAAATCATTCCCCCGATTACGATGGAATAGGCCACAACCACATCCAAGGGGATTGCTATAACACTGGCCAATAGCACCACTGCAAATTGCAAACCATACATTTTCATCACCGGCGGCCTAGCTATTTGATGAGCAGTGCGCGGGATTTTCCGCTGTCTTTCTGCTTTCATATTGCTTCCGCTGTTGCCGAAAATGGCTAATTTTATGCCTGTACTGCTTGTCCAAAAAGCGGGGCGAATTATATGGGCTATATGGTTAATGTTCAACCGATTTCAGTACTTATGGTACTAAAGTCATATATTCACGAAATCTATTTTAACTACTAAAATCAAGAATTTATCTTTTAAGTCCACCATCACGCTCAATAAATACACTACATAATGTAGGGCTTTATACACATAAACACAAAATACGCTATTTAATGTGATTTAAAATGCCGTCTAGCTCATCTAGGCTGCTGTATTTAATACTTACCGTGCCGCGACCTTTGGCACTGTGAGCAATCGCCACGGGTGAACCGAGCCGCTCCGACAGACTTTCTTGCAATTGCTTAATATCGGGGTCGAGTGATTTTTGGGGCTTGAAGCTCTGCTTTTCGTCAACCATACGACGAACTAGCGCTTCGGTTTGCCTAACAGACAAACCTTTGCTTACTACCATCGACGCCGCGCCAGACTGCTCTTCTTGAGGCAAGCCCAATAGCGCGCGACCATGACCCATTTCAATGTCACCGTTTTCGAGCAGGGTTTGCACTTCCTCTCGCAAACCAGTGAGGCGCAATAAATTAGTGATTGTGGTGCGGGATTTGCCCACTAATTGTGCAATTTCAGCGTGGGTTAATTCAAATTCCTTTTGCAAACGGACCATGGCTAAGGCTTCTTCCATGGGGTTGAGGTCTTCGCGCTGCAAATTTTCGATTAGCGCCATCGCGGCAGCGGCTTCGTCGGGCACATCGCGAATTAAGGCGGGTACCGAATCCAGCCCAGCTAATTGGCAGGCGCGCCAACGCCGTTCACCGGCGATTATTTCGTAGCGACCGCCATCGATTGGCCGCACTACGATCGGCTGCATAATACCTTGTGAACGAATGGAGTTCGCGAGCTCTTCTAAGGCTTCTGGCTGCATATCGCGACGCGGCTGATAGCGACCGCGTTGCATAAATTCAACTGGCAAATTACGCAGCGTACCATCTGGTGTCGCCACGTTAGACACCGTCGATGGCGGCGCTGCGAACTCATCTTCAGCTCCGGCGGGGCTTGGCGCATTATCTGGCGTTGCTATTGCGACTGGCGTTGACGCCGCGCCCAACAAGGCGTCCAAGCCACGACCTAAACCTCTTTTTTTAACCATGAATTTGCCCAAGCTGTTCGTCTTCTTTTACGTCACCGTGGGAGTCTGTTTTCCCCGCGCGGCGCAACATTTCGCCGGCTAAGGCCAAGTACGCCAACGAGCCTTTTGACTGCTTATCGTAAAACAATATTGGCAGGCCATGACTCGGCGCTTCCGCGAGACGGACATTGCGAGGAATAACAGTGCTGTATAATTTTTCGCCAAAATGCCGACGCAGCTCGTCAGTCACTTGGTTTGTTAAGCTATTGCGACCATCAAACATGGTACGCAAAATACCTTCAATTTCTAATTTGGGGTTTATTAGCTGCTTGACCCTGTTGATTGTATTAATCAAGGCGCTTAAGCCTTCCAGTGCATAGTATTCGCACTGCATGGGAATAATTACTGCGCCGGAACCAGCCAAGGCATTGATTGTTAACATGTTTAGCGATGGCGGGCAGTCAATTAGGATATAGTCGTAATCACCTAATATTGGGGCTAAGGCTTCGCGGAGACGAAATTCTCGACCAATCTCATTGAGTAATTCGACTTCTGCCGCGGTTAGGTCTTGGTTGGCCGGTAGAACCATAAACCCGCATTCTGGTGCCACCACTACGGTGTCTGCCACACTGCGGCCCGCGACCAACACATCGTAAACTGAGTATTCCAAACTGGCTTTATCTATTCCGCAACCCATGGTGGCATTGCCCTGAGGGTCGAGATCGATCAGTAGGATTTTACGTTTGGTTGCCGCCAGGGACGCGGCCAGATTCACGCTGGTCGTGGTTTTGCCCACGCCACCTTTCTGGTTGGTGACTGCATATACCTTGGCCACGAAATTTCCCTGTCAATTGCGCTATATGGTGTTGGCCGATTAGTGACGGCTAAGAACCAGTAAATGTCTGGCTTCATCCACGGCGGGCACAGACAAAACGTGCGAATGCTCGACGATAAAGTGTTTTGGAAGCTGACTCAACTCCCCTTCTGGAAAAACGCCTTTCATGGCGTACAGTTTGCCCTCTGGACTAAGCAAGCTTTGGCAACCGTTTACCATGTCGAGCAGTGAGGCAAACGCCCGCGACAAAATCCCATCGAATAACACATCGCTTTGAAATTGCTCAACCCGCGCGGTGTGGACGCTTATATTCGTTAATTTAAGCTGCATTTGCGCTTCAATCAAAAACCGCGTTTTTTTGCCATTACTGTCGAGTAAGCCAAATTGCTTGTCGGGGAAAAGAATGGCTAAGGGAATGCCAGGCAAACCTGCGCCGGTACCCACATCCAGACACCGCTTGGCGCTAATATACGGGGCAATGCTCAAACTGTCCAAAATATGGCGCGTAATCATCGCCTCTGGATCGCGAATGGCCGTTAAATTATAGGCCTTGTTCCATTTATAAAGCAGGGCGACATACTTCAGCAGTAAATCGCTTTGGGCCTCGCTAACATTCAGTCCCAAAGCACTAATCCCTTCAGTAAGGGTCTTTTTTAACACATCCACTCAGGCAGATTTCCTGTCCAGCAAGCCACGTTTTTTTAAATAGATAAGTAATAACGACACAGCAGCAGGTGTTACCCCTGGTATCCGCGACGCTTGGGCTAAGGTTTGCGGCCGCGTATTACCAAGTTTTTGTTTCACTTCGTTAGACAGACCTTCGATAATGCTGTAATCAAAATCTATTGGCAGCCGCGTGTCTTCATGACGGCGCAGACGATTAATTTCGTCTTGTTGACGATCGATATAACCCGCGTACTTCACCCCAATTTCGATCTGCTCGGCGATCTGTTCGTCGACAATACCCATTTCACCCTGTGCAAAAGGTGCCAAATCGGTGTATTTGAGTTCTGGACGTTTTAGCAAATCCAGCAAGTTGTACTCGTGGCTGAGGGGCTTTTCGATTTTTTCAGCCAATATCGCCGCTTCACTGCTGCCCGGCTGAACCCAACACTCGGCCAAGCGCTGACGTTCAATCTCGATGTTTTCACGCTTAGCTGAAAATATCGACCACCGCTCATCGTTCACCAAGCCTAATTCGCGGCCTTTCTCGGTTAAGCGCAAGTCCGCATTATCTTCTCTAAGCAATAAGCGGTATTCCGCCCGCGAAGTGAACATGCGGTAAGGCTCTTTGGTGCCCATGGTAATAAGATCATCAACCAAAACGCCGATGTAAGCCTCATCGCGACGCGGACACCAAGCATCACGCCCTTGGGCCAATAACGAAGCGTTCGCGCCAGCCAGTAAACCTTGGGCCGCGGCCTCTTCGTAACCTGTTGTGCCATTAATTTGGCCAGCAAAAAATAGGCCTTTTACAAATTTTGTTTCCAGCGAGTATTTTAGGTCTCGAGGTTCAAAATAATCATACTCAATCGCATACCCTGCCCGCGTCATATGAGCATTTTCGAAGCCCTTAATTGAACGGACCAAATTTAACTGCACATCGAAGGGCAAACTGGTCGAGATGCCATTGGGATAAAGCTCGTGGGTATTTAAGCCCTCTGGCTCAATAAAGACCTGATGACCGGTTTTATCGGCAAAACGATGCACTTTATCTTCTATTGATGGGCAATAACGGGGGCCAATACCTTCAATCACTCCGGTGTACATTGGCGAGCGATCTAAACCACCGCGAATAATTTCATGGGTCTTTTCGTTGGTATGGGTGATCCAGCAACACACTTGCTCTGGGTGTTGTTGGCGATTACCCAAATACGACATCACTGGCCGCGGGGTATCGCCCCACTGCGCTTCCAGCCCGTCAAAATTGACTGTTTTGGCATCAATTCGTGGTGGTGTTCCGGTTTTTAGGCGGTCTACCCGAAAAGGCAATTCGCGTAACCGCGATGCGAGCGCGATGGATGGCGGATCGCCTGCTCGGCCGCCACTGTGGTTGTCTAAACCAATATGAATTTTTCCACCGAGGAAGGTACCAGCAGTAAGCACCACGCTTTTAGCAAAAAAGCGCAAGCCAATATTGGTCACTACACCGCGGACTTCGTCGTTTTCAACAATGAGATCGTCAACAGCTTGCTGAAAAATAGCGAGGTTTTCTTGGTTTTCAAGAATCGTGCGAATCGCGGCCTTGTATAAAACGCGGTCTGCCTGAGCACGCGTTGCCCGCACTGCGGGGCCTTTACGGGCGTTGAGGACACGAAATTGGATACCGCCAAGATCAGTCGCTTTTGCCATTGCGCCGCCCAAGGCATCGATCTCTTTTACCAAATGACTCTTGCCAATCCCACCAATAGCAGGATTACACGACATTTGGCCTAGGGTTTCTATGTTATGGGTCAACAGTAGAGTTGCCGAACCCATACGAGCTGCCGCTAAGGCGGCCTCGGTTCCGGCGTGACCACCACCAATAACTATAACGTCGAAATGCTGCGGATAATCCACGAGACACCTAAAAAGGAAGAAAATGAGAAGGAGCGAAATTATACGTGTATCTAAGCATCCTGCAATGAATTGGTGAAAATTTAATCAGTTATCATTTATATAATCTTTTATATACATATATGTTAATTATCTTAAGTTACTTATTATAAATACTGTTATTAAGAAAGCCTATTTTGTTGATAACTTAGCTAACATACTGAATTAAAAAGACTTTTTAAGATGATAAGTAGGGGTTTTATCCACAGGAAGGCTGTCAGGATCGTGGGGGGGAGCTGGGGATGAAATGTGGATAACTTTGCAGTTATTTTTGGTCTGTGAATAAAGCCACTAATTAAGCCTTACTATCCACATCTTCCGGTGGGCTTGTCCCAGGGCTTTGGTTTAGCCAAAAGGCGATTTTATTCTTCAATATGGTCAGCGAAACCGGTTTACTCAGGAAATCGTTCATGCCAACGGCGAAGCATCGCTCCCTATCTTCCTGAAAATTATTGGCAGTTAGGGCAATTATGGGAAGTTTGGCGTAATCCAAATGCTGACGTATTGCTCTTGTTGCCTCAAATCCATCCATAATAGGCATTTGCAAATCCATTAAAACGATGTCGAAACGCTGCTTTTTCAGCTCAGCGAGCGCTTCTTCGCCATTGTCACTGGTGATGGTAGTCATCCCCCATCGACTCAATATGTTTTTTATGAGTAATTGATTAATGCGATTGTCTTCAACAATAAGCACTGATTTGGCGTTTAACAGATGGACGTCAGCAGGGGAGGTAGCGTCAATAGTGTCGGTATTGAGTTGGTAGGATGCTGCCCAGCGCACGTAAAAGCTTGAGCCAACACCTGTTTCACTCTTAAGCTCTATTTGCGCGGGTATTAGCTCACATAGGCGACGAACGATGGCAAGACCCAGCCCAGACCCACCGTAGCGGCGCCGATGCGAGCCGTCGGCCTGCCTAAAGCTGTTAAAGATAATTTTTTGATCTGCGTCGCTAATACCAATTCCGGTATCGCTCACTTCTAGCTCAAGGCTTAGTTGCTCGCTATTTATTTGTTGAGCGTTGAGACGGATGGCAATATTCCCTTTGTGGGTGAATTTAACCGCGTTAGCGGCTAGATTCAGCAGAATTTGCCGTATTCGAGTGTCATCGCCATGTATTTTTAAGGTAGTCAGTATCGGGTCTATATGGGTGCTAAAGACGAGGCCTTTCTTTTCTGCGTCATAACGCAATGGTGCAAGAAGATTGTCAAATAGTTGCAAGGCCGAGAAGTACCTCTCGTGCAGTTTTAATTCACCTTTTTCAATACGGGAAAAGTCGAGAATATTATTTACGATATTAAGAAGGTGCTCGCTGGATTCCCTGGCGATATCAATATAGTGTTTTTGCTCAGTATCGAGCCTGGTATTTGCGAGAAGCTGTAACATGCCAAGTGCGCCGTTCATGGGGGTGCGCAATTCATGGGTCATGGTTGCTAGAAACATACTTTTTGCTGAGTTAGCTTCGTCGGCTTCCTCTTTGGCAATTTGCAGCAATTGTAGGTGTTCTTTTAATTCTTCTTGCTGCATTTCTATACTTTTGGCCATATCGTTGATGTGGGTCTGCAGTTCTCCCAATTCGCCGCGGCTAAATTTTTCTATTCGACTTAAATAATTGCCTTCAGCTATATTTTTAGTTACTCGTCTTATTTCGGCGAGTGGGCTAGACAGTCGACGACTGATATACCAAGCGAGGCCGATACTAACCATTATGGAAATCAGCGCGATAAATGTAGAAACCTTGATAATACGTTGTTGGAGATGTATTAGTTGCGTTTTAGATTGCTTTATACTAACGCTACCAATTAGCTTATCTTGGCCTTCGTTGGTGCTCTCCCCTGTTATTGGGTCTTCTAGAAAAATACTATGCTGCAAAATGGGTACAGTTATTACTTGGTAGACATCATTAGTGCTTCTGTGATTATTTAAACTGAGTGATTTTCCTGTTTCAGAATTGTGAATGGTAATTGAGTGTATATCGGTCGCTAAAGCAGATCCCATGATATCCAGTAGCTGGCTATCGTTCCCGCTAATAATAGCCAACTCACTAACTGCCGCAATATTTTCTGCAATTCGCCTAGCTATTTCCTGCTGGCTGTGCGCGGCATCATTGAGTCTTGCCACTAGCGAGTAACTAAATAGGGCAATAAATAAAATAAAGGCTGGAGCAATACCGGCAATTAGTATTTGTTGAAATATGGTGTATTTTTTTAGGTAGAGACGAATATTCATTGTGATTCGCTACCTGCTATTTCCTTGAGTAGAATCTCTTCTGAAGGCAGTTCTATACCGAGTGATTCCGCAACGCTGTAGTTTAATTTAACGTTGTAATTATGCGGATGGCGAGCTTCTGGAATGATATTAGATTTAACAAACGAATTTACCATTGCTATTATTTCATTCGTGTATTGATCTGGACTTGAAATAATCGATGCCAGCGCGCCTGCGTTAACAAAGCCTTCGTTGGGACCAATGATCAGTGTTTGGTGTCGATAACTACTTAATAGTATTGAACGAATAGTTTGCGAATTGTAAAGTGTAGTTTCTGGAGTCGCTAAGACAATATCGCTATTTTGTATGACTTTGTTGATTGATCTTAATTTATTATTTTCGTTTGCCTGTTCAACAATAAAATGCATTAGCGGAAATTTTTCTGCTTCTTTTTCCAGTGCATAAAGATAGTTGGGGTCTTGATATGCAATACCAACGCGAATTGACCTAAATTTATATATTGACGATATTAGCGAAAGTTGTTTGTGTATGGATTGGTCAGAGAACAATGCGGTGGCGTTTTTATAATGCCCAGATTTATAAACAACCGAGTTTACATAAAGCGCAAAATTAGCCTTATAATGATTATTATTAATTAGTGGAAGTAATTTTTCGGAGACGATAATGAGTATTTCACCGCGGTCCTTCGCGGAGGGTAAATTTTTTGTATAAGTGTGTACGATAAAGTCGAGATTGCTTTCTATTTGTTTTGCTAGTAATTCAAGTTTTTCATTTTTTTCAGGCAATATTAAGTCTATCACCGGCTTAAAACTTTGTGGGAAAGCCGGTGTGCAAAAAACTAAAAGCAATATTCCATATAAATATTTTCTCAAGAGGCTAATCCTTGACCCTTGTTTAAGCTAGTAACGCAATATTACGCTAACTAATTGGCGTAGTTTGTTGGTGTAAATATTGTCGCGTAACAATTCACTGTCGTCATCGTTACGGTATTGACCACTGTAACTTAGTTCAAGTTCATTACTATTTACGTTAAATGTTTTGGTAAGTTTAATATCTGTGCGTGAAAATTTATTTCCTGATGTACCTATTTCTTTCGCGTAATATTTAGCCATGGAAAATTGAATATCAGGTTTGTACTTATAACTTAATAAAACACTAGCCGAATTTCTTGGTGTAAAGGTGGTTTCGGTATTGGTATTTGATTCGTCTGATATATAGGCGTAACTTCCGTGAAGAAGCCATTGGTGATTTGGGCGGTAATCTATTTCGGTTTCTATGCCGCGTTGTTTAAGATAGCTATCATTGACGGGATCAAATCTATCAAGTGATATTGAGTTAGACATGAGCTGTTTTAGGTGGTCACTAAAAATTTTTACATCCCACTGTAAACGCAGTTTTTTGTTATTTCCGTAGTAGCCTATTTCCCGAGATTGTATTAATTCTGGTTTAAGATTGGGTTTTCCTTTTGCGGACTGAAGTAAAACGGCGCTAGTGGGGCCGCCATTAGATGGCCTAACATTGCTCCCTGTGTAGGTCCAGTTTGCTGAGGTTTCTAGTAAGTCTGGTGTTCTTATTGCTTCTGAATAAATAAAACGGAAGCTGTGACTTGTGTTTAAGTGGTAGTGTAAGGCTAGACGAGGTGAGAAATTTTTCCCTATATTTTCTTCATACTCATAGGACCCGCCACTATTTACAGTAAATTTATCGGACAGTTTTTTTTCTACATTATAGAAGAACTGATAATTATTACTTGTAAGGGTTCCACCATAATAGGTTTCTGAGCTAACTCTGGATTGCTTTAGATGAACGCCTGCAATGCTTGTTAAGCTTTCATTCCAAATATAGGTATCTTGAAAATCGATGTCATGGCGATTTACTTGCTGGTCTTCGTTGGCGTCTACAAGAATAAAGGGTGCTGGATTATCAGCTAAGTTTGTATAGTAAGGTGGAATTTGTGCTGTCCAACGGTGTATTTGTTGCTGTCCAACGGTGTATTTGTTGCTGGCCGGAAAAATCATATTGGACTTTAAGCTGATGGAAAACGGATAGTTCGTGTTCAACTTTAGATGAGAAATAGTAGTCATCTACGTTGGTGTCTGGTGAAGTAACATCGATATCAGAATAGTCGTCGCTAACACGCCCTTCCTTATAGCCTAAATTTAAGCTGAGGCTTGTGTTACTAAATTGGCGTTCGTAACGGGTGTTGAAGAGTTGTAGCGTTTTACTGTCTAGTCGTTCTTTACCATTATTTTTGATATCAAATCCGTCGTCATGGCGACTGGCGATGGTAATTCGGTAGTGGCCACCGAGGTATTCGTCGGCGTGGCTGAGTCGATAGTTTTCGGTATGTTCTGAACCGCGCTGAGCACTTGCTTCTAAATTGGCGATGTCGGCGGGGTGCCGAGTAATAATATTTATAACGCCGAGAAAGGCATTGGCGCCATAACTGGCGGTAGACGGCCCGCGCACCACTTCTATGCGCTCAATATCCTCAATGGTAATGGGGATATCATTCCAGTCTACTGTCGCGAGACCGGCCTGATAAACAGAGCGGCCATCAATTAATACTTGCATGCGTCTAGAATCGCGGTAATTGCTACCGTGATAACTAACGACGTAATTCCAACCGTCGCGCGCGCCTACCGATGTGCCGGGAATGAGCCTAAAAAGTTCGGGAATTTCGTGTAAGCCAGAAGCAATAATCATTTCACGGTCAATTACACTAACGCTGGCCGGCACCTCACTGCGATTTTGTTTTAGTCGCGCAGGGGTTAATACAATGGGTAGATCGTCGCTTTCTAAAAAGCTTGCTTGCAGCGGGCTTGCTAGACTGAGAACGATTAAGCCTAAGAGAATAAGGTGCGGCTGTTTTACACGGAACATAAGTTATCCTTAACATTTTCAACAGAATTGAGTGTAGCGTTAAAAGAGTGAATTTGACTATGGCGGGATATAAGCGCTTGTGCTTATTTACCGATACAGAAGCTGGAAAAAATCCGTCCTAGCAGGTCGTCGGAGCTAAATTCGCCGGTGATTTCTGCCAAAGCCTGCTGGGCTATTCGCAGTTCTTCTGCCAATAGTTCGCCAGCATTGTAATGAAGCAGCTGTTGTTCGCCGGCGTGAATGTGCTCTCGTCCGAGATTTAATGCTTCGATATGGCGTCGGCGGGCGATAAAAGGGGTGTCGCCGTCGTTATAACCAACGCAAGACTTAAGGTGCTCGCGAAGTAGATCGATGCCGTCGGCGTGTTTTGCGGAGAGGTATATACGGGAGATGTCGCTATTATCTATAGCTACTTGGTGACCAGAGAGATCACATTTATTGTAGATAATACTGAGCTTTTGCTGGGCAATAAATGGCTGTAACTCGCTGGGAATAGCCTCCTTTTCATCCTCTGCGCTCTGGCTGTCGATAACCAGTAAGATACGGTCGGCATTCGTTATTTCGGTCCATGCTCGCTTAATGCCCTCTTGTTCTACTATGTCGTCGCTGTCGCGCAGGCCTGCGGTATCAATGATATGCAAGGGCATTCCGTCGATGAGAATATTTTCTCTTAGTACGTCTCGGGTGGTGCCCGCTATATTGGTAACAATGGCAGATTCTCTGCCGGCTAGGGCATTTAATAGGCTAGATTTTCCTGCATTGGGTCTGCCGGCGATAACAACGGTCATGCCTTCGCGAAGAATACTGCCTTGTTTGGCTGAGGCGAAAACGCGCTCGAGATTTTGTTTTATTCGGCTTAGTTCGCTGGCGACGCGGCCATCACTAATAAAATCGATTTCTTCTTCGGGAAAGTCTATAGCAGCTTCAACATAGATTCTAAGCTGAGTAATGGCCTCTACCAGCTGGTTTATTTCTTTGCTGAATTCACCCTCTAAGGAGCGCACAGCCTGACGTGCAGCTTGTTCTGAGGCGCTGTCAATAAGGTCGGCAATTGCTTCTGCTTGGGCGAGGTCAATTTTGTTGTTGAGAAATGCGCGTTCAGAAAATTCACCCGGCCTTGCCATTCTGGCGCCGGCTTTAATAACTTCACGCAGTAGGCAGTCGAGTATTATTGGCCCGCCATGGCCTTGTAGCTCGAGCACATCTTCGCCAGTAAAGGAGTTGGGGCCGGGAAAATACAGCGCAATACCTTGGTCGAGAGTGCGGGGGCCGTTTTCGCCAGCTTCAAAAAAGCTGCCGTAGTGAGCGTAGCGGGGTTTGAGGTCTGCTTTATCGAGCAGGCGATGGCCAATTTCTAGAGCTTTTGGGCCAGACACTCTAACAATGCCAACACCGCCTTTTCCGGGCGGTGTTGCAATTGCAGCAATAGTATCTTGATAGCTGTTTAGCATAGTGTGCTATCAGCGGGTGGGAAGCCCGCTCTTCTCGATGCGCTTCGTAATAATATATTGCTGAATAATAGATAAGGTGTTGTTAACCACCCAGTACAGTACCAAGCCAGACGGGAAGAATAGGAAGAAGAAGGTAAAGACCACCGGCATCCACTGCATGATTTTGGCCTGCATTGGATCTGGCGGCGGCGGATTAAGGCGCTGCTGGATAAACATAGATAAACCCATAACCAAGGGCAGAATAAAATACGGGTCCATGGCTGACAAATCTTGGATCCACAAAATAAACGGCGCGTGGCGCAGCTCGATACTCTCCATTAACACCCAGTACAGCGACATAAATACGGGCATTTGCACGACCATAGGTAAGCAGCCGCCAAGAGGGTTAATTTTCTCGGTCTTGTAAAGCTCCATCATTGCTTGAGACTGCTTTTGACGGTCATCAGCATAGCGCTCTTTAAGTTCAGCCAGCTTGGGTTGAACTTTGCGCATATTGGCCATCGACGTAAACGCTTTGGCATTAAGTTGGAAGAACGCTGCTTTTACTAGCATCGTTAAGCCGATAATGGCGAAGCCCCAGTTGCCAAGAAAGCCGTGGATTTTGGTAAGTAGCCAGAACAAGGGCTGGGCAATCCACCACAGAAAGCCGTAATCGACAGTCAGTTCTAAACCTGGTGAGATTTCCTCTAAGCGATACTGATCTTTTGGGCCGGTATAAAAAGACGCGGCAACACTGCCTTGGCTGTGAGGCTCAATGGTTACGGCGGCGCTAGTAGCGCGGGCAATATTGATACCCTGCTTGGTAACGATGGTGCTGAGTTCGTTAACGCTGTCTGGGTTTGGTATCCACGCACTTAAGAAATAGTGTTGGATGATGCCGATCCAGCCGCCATTGACGGCGGTTTTCAGCGGTTTGTCTTTCATTTTTCCGAAAGCCAATTTGCTGTATTTGTCTTCGTTGTCGGCGTAAGCCACGCCCATAAAGGGCTTCATGGCAAACATGCCGCCTTCGCCATCAACACTGGGGTCGGTGCTATTACCGCGTTTTAATTGGCCGAAGAAGCTAGCTTGAAATGCTGAATCGCTTTGATTGTCGATCAAGTATTCAATTTTAATTACGTATTCGCCGCGCTTGAAATGGAAGCGTTTAATAATGTTGATTTGATCGCTGTACTGATAGTGAAGATCAACATTGATCGTATCGCTGCCTTCACTAAGCTGGTAACTGTCGGTATTGGCAATAAATTGCGGACGACCTTTGGCGGTATCGGTTGCATTCTGGCCAATTAAGCCACTTTGGGCGATATAGTCACGTTTTTCGTTACTCTCGAGAATAACAAAGGGATCGTCTGATTCAAGGTTGGCGGTGTAAGCCGGTAAACCAGCGTAAACAATATCTCCGCCATGCAGGTCTATTTTAATATTTAGAACGTCGGTGCTAACGGTTAGGAAACCACTGCTATTACTACTGTTCGCTGCGGGTAAGCTGCTGCCGGCATCTTGATTTAAAATGGGTAGATCGCTGTCGCCGCTACTTGTTACCGGAGACGCAGTGTTGTTAGCGGTTGTTGAGCTGGCAATAATTGTTTCAGGCCCCTCAAAATTCTTCCACTCGATCAATAACATAAAAGAGAGGGCAGCGATGGCGGCGATAAGGAGATAGCGCTGAATATCAATCATTGCTTGAATGCCTTGAAAGTTTGAGTTCGGTTGAATGACAGTGGCAGGATGGTACAGGATCGTAGCCGCCGCTGCTAAGGGGGTGGCAACGGAGTAGGCGTTTTAATCCTAAATAGCTACCACGACGTGCGCCGTGGAGCTTTATAGCTTCAATAGCATAACTGGAACAACTAGGATAAAAACGGCAATGCGGAGCCATCAGAGGACTGATAAACAGGCGGTAGAACGAAATGCAGGCGATAAGCAACCGCTGCATAGTATTTAACCCTCTCGCTGACGGAAGCGTTTTTCAGCTCGTTTTTCTAACTGCTGCCAAAGCTGACTACAGATTTCTTGCATTTGTGCGTTGTCTAGCTGGTCGAGACCACGCCGAGCAAGCACGATAACATCAATACCCTTTAGATTATGTTGATAGTGTCTAAAGGTTTCTCTAATGTTGCGCTTTACTCTGTTGCGCTGAACGGATAAGCGCACATTTTTCTTGGCAATTACTAAACCCAGTCGCGGCCGATCGAGATCGTTTTTTCGAGCTAAAAATAATATTTCAGCAGAAGAAACTTTCAGACGTGACTGATCGAACACCGCTTGGTATTCGCTGGCGTTTAGCAGGCGCAGTGTTTTTTCAAACTGAAAATTCACTGCGTTGCCAGTGATATTACAAGTCTAAAATTAAGCTGACAGTACTACGCGGCCTTTGGCGCGGCGACGGTTAATCAGCTTGCGGCCATTCTTGGTAGCCATACGTGCACGGAAACCGTGGTTGCGGGCTTTTTTCAGGTTGCTTGGTTGAAATGTTCTTTTGCTCATGATCTCTGACCTTGACTAAATTAGCCGACCTACGCAGTCGGCGCTGTTTGGTTTTAAAGCCCAATACAGCGAAAAATCGGATCGCGAATTTTAGTGGATACCACGCCCAATAGCAAATACTTGTTATGGTAGGGGTGAGGTTTTCGATGGCTGGGGCTTTTAAGCGATTTAGCACAGCTTACCCTCTGTTTATCCACAGTTAAAACGCCGTGTTATCCACAGCGAAAGGAATTTATCGGTTTTCCCTAGGGATTTTATTTTTTGTTCTTATCATGTTGAAAACAAAGCGTTTTTAATATTTCCATAAAATGGTAAGGGATTAAATATGTGGATAACTCTGTTGTTGAAAGGTAGAATGGCGACTCATATAAGACTGTTTATGACTGATTGCTGCTGGTTCAGTTCTGGCTCGCATTTAGCTGTCTTTTCGGCTGATAAATCTATCGGTTCTAAAATTTTTATTTAAGCTAATTTGGAGAATGGTGTTGTCAGAAGCGACGTGGCAGAAATGTATTGCGCATTTGCAAGACGAGTTGCCAGCTCAGCAATTTAACACCTGGATTAGACCGCTACAGGTGGAACTTGGTGAGGATCTAATTTATTTGTTTGCGCCTAATCGTTTTATTCGAGACTGGGTAAACGATCGCTTCTTTGCGCGTATTTTAGAGTTGGTTTCGGAATTATCGCCAGCGGGGCGTAAATTAGATGTAGAGCTGGGGATTGTAGATCGTCAGCCAATTCCGGTACGTGGTGGCGGGAGTTCGCGTCCTATGCCATCCTCGCCTAATCCAACTATTAATAATCGTGCGCCAATGCCGGCGCCGAGTCGGCAGCGCAGCGAACGTCAAAATACTGAAGTAAGTCCAGATTTTCACTCCCAACCGGCTATTATAACTTCGCCACAAAATATAGGTGGCCAGCGCCAAGTAGAGGTTGAGGGCGGTATTCGCCACCAAAGCTCGTTAATGCAGGCTTATACCTTTGATACCTTTGTTGAGGGTAAGTCCAACCAATTAGCCCGTGCGGCCGCCAGCCAAGTTGCTAGCAATCCTGGGCGCGGTTATAACCCACTGTTCTTATATGGTGGTGTGGGTTTAGGTAAAACCCATTTGATGCATGCGGTGGGTAATTCGCTAATGCAGCAGAATCCAAATGCCAAGGTGGTTTATCTGCACTCTGAGCGTTTTGTGGCCGATATGGTTAAAGCGCTGCAGTTAAATGCGATAAATGAGTTTAAACGCTATTACCGTTCAGTTGACGCGCTGCTGATAGATGATATTCAGTTCTTTTCTGGTAAAGATCGCTCGCAAGAAGAATTCTTCCACACTTTTAATGCATTGCTAGAAGGTGGGCAGCAAATGATCTTGACCTGCGACCGCTATCCCAAAGAAATAAAAGGTCTTGAGGAGCGCTTAAAATCTCGTTTTGGCTGGGGGCTGACGGTAGCTGTTGAACCGCCCGAGCTTGAAACACGCGTGGCTATTTTAATGAAAAAGGCTGAGCAGGATAAAACTGACCTACCCTCGGATGCGGCGTTTTTTATAGCACAGCGCGTTCGCTCCAATGTTCGGGAGCTTGAGGGTGTTTTAAAGCGGGTTATCGCGAGCTCGCGCTTTATGGCTAAGCCTATTGATATCCCGTTAATAAAGGAGTCTCTTAAGGATTTACTGGCCTTACAAGACAAGCAGGTGAGTTTGGATAATATCCAGCGCACGGTAGCTGAGTATTACAAAATCAAGATGGCAGATTTAATGTCTAAGCGGCGGAGTCGATCGGTGGCTAGGCCTCGTCAGGTGGCAATGGCCCTATCCAAGGAATTGACCAACCACAGCCTGCCTGAAATTGGCGATGGCTTTGGTGGGCGTGACCACACCACCGTGTTACATGCATGTCGGAAAATTAAAGAGTTGCGTGAAACAGACGGTGATATGCGAGAAGACTATCAAAATTTGATCAGGCTACTCACAAGCTGATGTCTTAACGCGGCTTTATATAATAAAGTAATACCATAGTTGGGTGTTTTTGGTGGTGGTGTTTTTAACTGTCATCAGCCTTGAGATTTTTGATAAGGAACAGGAACCGAAAGCATGAAATTTTCGATTTCGCGGGAAGCGTTAATCAAGCCATTAAATCTTGTTGCCGGTGTTGTTGAGCGTCGGCAAACTCTGCCTATCTTGGCGAATGTTCAGTTGGTGCTGAATGGTCAAGAATTAGCGCTAACGGGAACAGATTTAGAGGTTGAACTTATCGGCAGAGTTCAGTTGCCTGAGGGCGCAGTGCAGCAAACCGGCGAAATTACCATTCCGGCAAAGAAGCTTGTTGATATTTGTAAGGCCCTACCCGATGGTTCCGATATCAGTATTCAGCTCGATGAGCAAAAGCTGGTGATGAAGTCCGGCCGCAGTCGCTTTCAGCTATCCACCCTGCCTGCCAATGATTTTCCGAGTGTTGAGCAAGCAAAAGGTGGCCAGGTTTTTTCGCTTAAGCAAGGTGAGTTGAAGCGCCTTATTGAGCGTACCAGTTTCGCTATGGCCCAGCAGGATGTTCGCTACTATTTGAATGGTATGTTGCTCGAGTTGAGTAGTGGCCATTTGCGTCTAGTGGCCACAGATGGCCATCGTCTAGCAATGGCTACCTATTTGGGCGACATCAACGTTGATCAAGTTGTACAGGTAATAGTGCCTCGTAAAGGTGTTGTTGAGCTCGCACGGCTTCTGATTAATGAAGAGGAGCAAGCCGAAGTTATTGTGGGTAGTAATCATATTCGGGTGGTGACCACTGACTTTACCTTTACCTCTAAGCTTATAGATGGAAAATTCCCTGATTACGAGCGGGTATTGCCACGCAGTAGCACCAAGGTTGTACTCGGTGCTCGCGCAGACTTAAGACAAGCATTTGCGAGAACGGCGATACTCTCTAATGAAAAATACCGTGGTATTCGTATGCTGCTCACTAATGGCGAGTTGCGAATTGTTGCGAACAACCCAGAGCAGGAAGAGGCAGAGGAAACGGTTGCTGTTGATTATCACGGCGATAATTTAGAAATTGGTTTTAATGTTAGTTATTTGTTGGATGTTTTATCGGCTATACACGGTGAAACGGCCAAATTCTCTCTTTCCGATGCTAATAGTTCGGTTTTAGTAGAAGAGGCAGATGGTGGCAATTGCCAGTATGTTGTTATGCCTATGCGGCTTTAATGGCACTACCTCCCCTATCGTTTTTAGCATCGGCAAATTCGAATTTATTGCAAGGTCGAAAGCAACTATCACTAAATTGTTTAATTAGGGCCGTTTTTGGCCCTAATATTAAGTGTGCCACAGCTTTATCTTTATTCCGTAACAGCTCCTCAAGCCTTTCTCGGTATTGATTAAGTGCGTATCCGTAAGTTAAGTATCCATAATTTTAGAAACCTTAAGGTATCCAGTTTATCTGGGCTTGAGGACTTTAATTTTATCCACGGGCTTAATGGCAGCGGTAAGACCAGTGTACTTGAATCTATACACACTCTTGCGCTTACTCGCTCCTTTCGATCTAGGAAAATGCAAACGGTTATTTCTTTCGAGGAAGAGGCATTAACTGTGAGGGGTGAATTTTCTGTAGGCGAGCCAAATAATGGTGTTATCGATGTTCCACGTGAAACACTCTCCTCTATTGGTGTGCGCCGTTCCCGCCAGGACCTGGTTTTAGTTAAGCTTAATGGCGAAAAATTAGCTTCTGTTGGTGAGTTGGCTGGTGTGCTGCCGGTGCAAGTAATTAATCCTGCGAGTTTTGAATTGCTCGAGGGTAGCCCTAGTGTGCGAAGGCAATACTTGGACTGGGGCGTGTTCCACGTGAAACACTCAGGGTTTTATGAGTTGTGGCCTCGTTACCGTAAGGCGCTACAACAGCGTAATTCTCTGCTCAGACGTGGTAATATAGGGGCTTCGGTGTTGGCACCTTGGGATGCGGAATTGTCCGCCACAGCTGCGCTAATTACTGCTGCGCGGCAGCGGCACTTTGTACAGCTCTCCACTGCTTTTGATGAGGTTTATCGTCGGCTTTTGGCTAACGCCGCCCATTTGGCCGAAGATAATTTGGATGAGGCGCTTACCAAGATGCCGAGTCTTTCTCTAGAGTTTTATGCTGGGTGGAAAGACGCGGAAGATGCGCCCTTTTCGGAGGTGTTGAAGGCAGAGTTAAGTCAGGATTTAAAGTCTGGCTTTACCCGTAATGGCCCGCACCGAGCAGATATTGTATTGAAATGTGGGCGGCTGCGCGCAGGAGAAGTTCTCTCGCGGGGGCAAATAAAAACCATCGTTTGTGCGTTGAAGCTAGCACAGTCTAAGGTTTTACTCAGCCAAGGTATTCCCACTGTTTTTTTAATTGATGATTTGGCGGCTGAGCTTGATGAGCGGCGTTGTAAGGCGGTGTTTTTAGAACTTATAGATTTGGGTGTGCAAGTGTTTGCTACTGCCGTTAAAGAGTCGGATTTACATAATGAGTGGTGTGGTGATCGACCCTTAAAAAGGTTTCACGTGGAACATGGAAATATAAATGCAATTTTGTAGTTAAGGCCTAGTGTTCTGGTGATTATCAGATACTTAGGTTTTGTGGGAATAGGCCTTACCCCGAAGCGGGTATGGGTAATGTATAGGATTTGGCAGCCTTTGCTGCAGAACAACAATAACTCGTTGCCTGACCGCAGGCGCAAGAGGTTTTAGAAATGACAGAGAACAAAGCTTACGATTCTTCGAGTATCAAAGTACTTAAGGGCTTGGATGCAGTACGGAAACGTCCCGGTATGTATATTGGTGATACCGATGATGGATCAGGCTTGCACCATATGGTGTTTGAAGTTGTTGATAACTCGATCGACGAAGCGTTGGCTGGGCACTGCAGTAAGATAATGGTCGTAATTCATGCGGATGAGTCAGTGTCCGTTTCTGATGATGGCCGTGGAATTCCCACTGAAATGCATGAGGAAGGCGTAACAGCAGCCGAAGTTATTATGACCGTTCTCCACGCGGGCGGTAAATTTGACGACAACACCTACAAAGTCTCTGGTGGGCTTCACGGTGTAGGGGTTTCGGTTGTTAATGCGCTTTCTGAAGAGCTTATGCTAACAATTCGTCGCGGTGGTAAGGTTTTCGAGCAGCAATATAAGCACGGTGTTCCCCAAGAACCTCTAAAAATAATCGGTGATACAGAACGAACTGGAACCGAGATTCGCTTTAAACCATCGGCAGCGACTTTTACTAACATTGAGTTTCATTTCGATTACTTAGCGAAACGGATTCGGGAGCTCGCCTTCCTAAACTCTGGAATTAAAATAGAGTTACTTGATGAGCGCGATGGTAAAAAAGAGGCTTTTTGCTACGAAGGGGGTTTGAGCGCCTTTGTTGAGTACTTAAATACCAATAAAACCCCTGTTAATAAAGTATTTCATTTCACCACTGAGCATGACGGCGTGGTTGTTGAAGTTGCGCTACAGTGGAACGATGGCTTTCAAGAAAACCTGTACTGCTACACAAACAATATTCCACAGCGCGATGGTGGCACCCATTTGGCGGGTTTCCGCGCCGGTTTAACTCGGAACTTGAATACCTATATAGAGCGCGAAGGTTTAGCTAAAAAAGCTAAAATTGCTACTACGGGTGACGACGCACGCGAAGGTCTTACAGCGGTTGTGTCGGTAAAAGTACCTGACCCTAAGTTCTCATCGCAAACTAAAGACAAGCTGGTATCCAGTGAAGTAAAAACCATTGTTGAGCAGGCAATGACCGCTAAATTTGGCGACTTTCTCATGGAAAGCCCCAATGAAGCCAAACAAATTGTTCAAAAAATGATGGATGCGGCTCGTGCTCGCGAGGCAGCTCGCAAGGCGCGGGAAATGACCCGCCGTAAGGGCGCGCTGGACATTGCTGGTTTGCCAGGTAAGTTGGCAGATTGTCAGGAAAAAGACCCTGCCCTTTCCGAAATTTACCTAGTCGAGGGTGATTCGGCGGGTGGTTCAGCAAAACAGGGTCGCGATCGTCGCACCCAAGCCATTTTGCCGTTGAAAGGTAAAATATTAAATGTCGAAAAAGCGCGCTTCGACAAGATGATTTCCTCGGTGGAAGTGGGCACCATCGTTACTGCTCTCGGCTGTGGTATTGGTAAAGACGAGTTCAATATCGAAAAACTGCGTTACCATAGTATTATTATCATGACGGATGCTGACGTCGATGGTTCGCATATTCGAACCTTGTTACTTACCTTTTTCTTCCGTCAAATGCCGTCACTTATAGAAAATGGCCATATCTTTATTGCTCAGCCACCGCTGTTCAAAATTGGCCGCGGTAAACAACACCAGTATTTAAAAGACGAACCGGCATTCGCAAACTATTTAACCCAAGCGGCTTTAGAAGGTGCGGCGCTATATGTAAATCCAGAAGCCGCGCCGATTAATGGCGCGGGTCTGGAAGACTTGATAAATCAATATCGTAAAATAGATGGGATTATTAATCGCTTATCGCGTTTGTATCCGTCTGGCATTTTGCGCGAGCTGACCTACCTCCCACGGCTATCGCTCGACGATTTGGCCGATCGCGTCTTAGTTGCCAAATGGTGCGAAGCACTGGCAGAAGTAACGGTTGAATTGGAGCAAAAAGACCAACAGCATCGCTACGATGTTCGGATAATTGAAGATCCTGAACTGCATATTTTCTTGCCAGGAGTCGATATCATTTCTCATGGGGTGAGTGATCACTACCTATTTGGCCGCGATTTCTTTAAATCGGCCGATTACCAAGCTATTTTAGGTTTGGGTGAAAGTATCACGGGCTTACTTGAAGAGGGAGCATATATTCAGCGCGGTGAAAAACGCCAAGAGGTGTCGGAGTTTGCCGAGGTAATTACTTGGCTGATGGGGCAAGCGGAGCGCGGGCTTAATGTTCAGCGCTATAAAGGCCTCGGTGAAATGAATCCGGAGCAGTTGTGGGAAACCACCATGGATCCAGAAGCGCGACGTATGTTGAGAGTGACAATTGACGATGCGGTAGCGGCAGATCAAATCTTTACTACCCTAATGGGCGATCACGTCGAACCTCGCCGTGAGTTTATTGAGACCAACGCCCTTAAAGTGGCAAACCTCGATATTTAAACTTTGTCACAACTGGCCCTATTATTTGGTGTAGGGCCGGCCTTCTCTTTCTGTCTTAGTTTGTTACCGCCTCCCCTTCCCTTGGTTGCCAGTATCGCTCGGTGGTTTTGAGTTGGTGAGTGCTAACTTATGGCGTGCCCGCCACCGTTAGTCTGCTTTATGTATTAAAGCACACTGATCCTCAATCCAGTTTTCTACTTCAAGGGTTAATTCTTTACTGTCACGTCCCGCGGTAGCAATGGCTTCGCCGATAATTAAGGTAACCGTGCCAGGCCGGATTAATAAGCTTTTTGCCGGCCAAATCAGGCCACCGTTATGGGCAATTGGTAGCACAGGCACACCAGCGGCAATGGCAACACTAGCCCCACTGCGGGCGTAGCGGCCGCGAACACCCGGTTCGGTACGGGTGCCCTCGGGGAAAATCAATACGCTGTAATTGTTTCTTAGGCGAATTAAACCCTGCTCTGTAATTTGGCGCATTGCGGCGCGGGGGTTGCTGCGGTCGATGCCTATCGCATTCACCATCCGCAGCGCCCAACCAAAGAAGGGGATATTTAGGAGCTCGCGCTTAACAACGGTAGCAACCGGAAAGAGGTACCACTGTAAATAAAAAGTCTCCCACTGGCTCTGGTGCTTGGCCATCGCAACATAAACGTGGTGCTTGGGTAGTTCGCCGCGAATTTCGGTTTTTACACCACAGACAACTCGCAACATAAATATAATGGCGGCATTGCCCAGCACAAAATAGCGGCCGCGAATATGAAAGGGTAAAAACCAGGTGAACAACAAGCCGGTAACGCTAATAAACAGTGTAATCAGTACGTAGCTTGTAAAAAACAGGGCCGATCGAAACGCCAATATACTTTTTGCCAAAAACGTCATTGAAAAATCCTGTCCGTGTATGTTGTCTATAAGCGGGTAATTACACCCAGCTATTGCGCTAATACGCTAGTGCAATAGCTGGTCAGATTACTTGGAGCTTACCAACTGGGATATATCAGCAACCTCAAGGAACAAGCCTTGCAGCTGTTTGAGCAAGGCTTGCCGATTACTGCGCAAGGCCAGGTCGTCGGCGTTCACCATCACCGTATCAAAGAAGCCATCAACGGCAGCCTGAAGCCCAGCCAGCGATTTTAATCCTTCTTCATAGCGAGCCGCAGAAAATAATGGCGCCACAATGGCTTGCTGTTCATTCAACTGCGTAGCCAATGTTTTCTCTGCAGCTTCCACCAATAGATTGGTGTCGATCTGATCGGCAATATCGCCGTCCACTTTAGCGAGAATATTTGACACCCGCTTATTGGCTGCAGCGAGGGCCGCGGCCTCGGGCAATTGGCAGAAGGCCTGTACCGCATTAACTCTGTGCTCGATATCCAGCGGTGCACTAAGCTGCTTGGCGCTGACCGCCATAAAGACTTCAGGAGCGATGCCATTGTCTTCATAGCCTGCTTTTAAGCGCTCTAAAATATAATTTAGAACGGTGTCGGCCAAGTCGGCGGCGACCTTAATGCCGTTGTGCTGGCTAATTGCTAATTCTATTAGCTGGCGCAAATCTAGGGGATGTTGGTTTTCAATAATAAGACGTAGCACACCAAGCGAGGCGCGGCGTAACGCAAAGGGGTCTTTGGAGCCGCTCGGGATTTGCCCAATAGCGAAAATACCGCAAATGGTATCAAGGCGGTCTGCTAGGGCGACGATGGTGCCTGTGGTAGTTTGGGGTAATACATCGCCGGCAAAGCGCGGCATATACTGCTCGTTCATTGCCAGTGCAACGTCAGCAGCTTCGCCATCGTTCTGGGCGTAGTAGTAGCCCGCAATGCCCTGCATATCATCAAACTCAAGTACCATTTCGGTGACGAGATCGCTCTTGCTGAGTTTCGCAGCGCGCACGGCGCTTGCCGCATCGGCGGCGATTAGCTGCGCAATTTCGGCGCTGAGTGCAGCCACCCTTTCGGTCTTATCGTAGATGGTGCCAAGCTTCGCTTGGAAGACAATACTGCGCAGGCGCTCGCGGCGACTTTCTAAACTGGTTTTGCAGTCGGTTTCAAAGAAAAATGCAGCGTCGCTGAGACGTGGTCGTATAACCCGCTCATTGCCATCAATAACCTTCTGCGGCTCACGACTTTCAATATTGGCCACGGTAATGAAGTTCGGCATAAGCTTGCCGTTAGTATCTCTCACGTGGAAATATTTTTGATGCTCTTTCATTGACGAGATCAAGGCTTCGGGCGGTACTTTCAAAAAGCGTTGCTCAAAGCTGCCCGCTAAAGCCACTGGCCACTCGACCAGCGAGGTAACTTCATCTAATAGATCGTCATCGATGATCGCAGTGCCACCTAGGCCTTTGCCTAGGTCGCTCACTTGCTGACGAATAAGCTGCTGACGTTTATCGTAGTCTGCAATTATCTTTCCCTGCTCCTGCAAGATAGTCTCGTAGGCGCTGGCCGACGTGATATTTAAGCTTTTATTGCAGTGGAAGCGATGCCCGCGACTAAGGCGGTCGGCGCGCAAATCGAAAACCGTTTCGGCAATTGCCTCTTCGCCGTAAACAATACACAGCCAGTGAATTGGTCGCACAAACTCGGCGCGGGATGCGCCCCAGCGCATACGCTTGGCGATCGGCAAACTCGCCAATGCCTTATTAATTAAATCGCCAAATACGTCAACGCTATTGGCGCCGCTAACAAGACTGCGATAGCAAAGCTTGTCCTGTTTGCCGTCATTGGCTACGTGGTTTTGCAAGTCGTCAGTATTGAGTTGATTCTTTTTGGCAAAGGCCATCGCGGCATTGGTCGGCTTGCCGTCGGCATCGAAGGCTACTTTTGCTGGCGGCCCCCAAACTTCTATTTCACGATCCGGTGCGCGCTCTGCAAGGTCGCTAATTAATATCGCTAAGCGGCGTGGTGTGGCAAAGCTTTTAAGACCAGTAAAGCTCAGTTCCATGGCGCCGAGTTGACTGGCGATACTGTCGCTAAACGCCGCAGACAAAGTCTTTAAGGCCTTAGGTGGCAGTTCTTCGGTGCCAATTTCAATTAATAAATCACGGGTGCTCATTACTTGTTCTCCTCGGCGGCAGCGATAACTTCGTCGCGCAGATGCGCTGGGGCCAGTGGGAAGCCGAGTTTTAAACGGGCGTCAAAATAGGCTTGTGCCACTGCTCGGGCCAAGCTGCGCACCCGCAGAATAAAACGCTGGCGCTCAGTGACAGAAATTGCATGGCGAGCATCGAGGAGATTAAACGCGTGAGAAGCTTTCATCACCATCTCATAGGCTGGCAGTGGCAGGCCCTTGGCAATCAGGCGCTCGCTCTCGGCTTCACAGTGATCAAACTGCGCAAATAATTGCGTAACGTCCGCTTCTTCAAAATTGAAGTGCGACATTTCAACTTCATTTTGGTGGAACACATCACCGTAGGTGACATCACCGGCGGGGCCTTTGGTCCAGACCAAATCGTAAATACTGTCTACGCCCTGCAAGTACATCGCTATGCGTTCAAGGCCGTAGGTGATCTCACCACTAACGGGGTAGCACTCTAAGCCACCAACTTGCTGGAAATAGGTAAACTGGGTAACTTCCATCCCGTTTAGCCACACCTCCCAACCCAAGCCCCAAGCGCCGAGGGTTGGTGATTCCCAGTTATCTTCAACAAAGCGGATATCGTGAACCTCGGGGTCTATACCCAGCATTTTCAGTGAGTCTAAATACAGCTCCTGTATATTGGCGGGCGAAGGTTTCATGATCACTTGAAACTGATAGTAATGCTGCAAGCGATTGGGGTTGGTGCCGTAGCGACCGTCGGTGGGGCGGCGGCAAGGCTGAACGTAGGCGGCATTCCACGTTTCCGGACCGATTGCCCGCAAAAAAGTGGCTGGATGAAAAGTACCGGCCCCTACTTCCATGTCGAGTGGTTGTAACAGCACACAGCCACGCTCGGCCCAGTATTGTTGCAATGCCAAGATTAGCCCCTGAAAGGTGCTGACGTCTGCCTTGCTCACGGCGTTCCCCATAGAATAAATAAAGAGGGGAATTATACAGAGTTGCGAGGCTGTGGGCTAAGGCTATGGATGATTCTGGCCGTCGACCGTCACGACTTGCTATGATCGAGCCTCAGATTTGAAAGGAATATTGGTAATGGCAAAATTTATCGGCGCATTTTTGGGTTATTTGATGGGCGGCCCCCTCTTTGCGCTATTGGGCTTCGGTGTCGGCATGATGTTCGATCGCGGCCTAAAGCAGGCGATGGGCTTTAATTACGGGGCTCAACGCGAGCGTATTCAGGGTATTGTATTTGAAACTGTATTTCGGGTTATGGGTCATGTCGCCAAGGCTGATGGCCGTGTGTGTGAATCCGAGGTGGCGCAGGCCGAAGCGATTATTGCCCAGTTTGGTTTAGTTGGGGCGCGGCGTGACGAAGCGATTAGCCGCTTTAAAGAAGGCATCGCCGACAGTTTTGAATTAGAACCGCAGATTTCCGACTTTATGCTGGTCGCTAAATCCCAGCCGCTGCTGCGCCAAATGCTCTTAGAGGCATTGCTAACCATGGCCCTAGCCGATGGCGACGTCGATGCGGCCGAGCGCGATATCTTGCTAAAAGTGGCGGGCTATATCGGAATTTCAGCGCGGGACTTTCAGCGCTTACTCGATATGGCGATGGCCCAGCGACAGTTTCACGGTCGCGGTGCTGGCGGGCAGCAATCGAGCGCCAGTCGCGGCAATGAGTTAAAGGCGGCCTATCAGGCGATTGGGGTAACAGAGGCGGCGACTGACGCGGAATTAAAGCGCGCTTATCGTAAACTAATGAGCCAGCATCATCCCGACAAGCTGATTGCCAAAGGTGTGCCCGAAGACATGCTTAAATTGGCAACCGAAAAAGCCCAGGAAATACAGGCGGCCTATGAGCTAATTAAAAACAGCCGGAAAAAATAGCCCGCGGCGGTGCAGCTTAGTCAGCCAGCACCGCCACGGTTTAGCGCTCAATGCTTAATGTAAGCGGTGAGCGTGGGAGTTGCTATTACGCTTGAGCGCTTAGCGGGCTAACATTGCTTGGGTTGGCATCGCTGTCTATTTCTTCTAGCGCCTCTACCCTACCCTTACAAGCCTGCATTACCGCCTCTTTGTTTTTAGCGAGAAAAATGCCAAATTCCTCAGCTTGTGATTCGTCTACACTGGGTATGTGTTGCAGCAACAAAGCACTAAAACCTTCTGCCAGTTCCAACATTTTGTCGTAGGCGTCAGCGTCTTTTTTGTTATCAAACATAGTATTGTCCCTGTCACACATCCACTTCGCTACTACCGCCATATTCCACCTCGTTTACTTGTTGAACGGTATTTATCGGTTGCTAGACACTGTATATAAATACAGTTTAATGCGCAAGCCTATGGGCGTAAGAGGACACCGGCGGTTACAGGCAGCTTACCACCTTAAGCGATAGTGCTCGGGAAAGGGTCCGTCTTTATAATCCATTGCTGACGCAGCCTGCAATTCTGGACGACGTAAGATTTGGCGTAGCATTTCTGGAATCATCGCCATGCCCACGTATTTGCCCAGACATTCGTGCGAGCCAAAGCCAAAATTAAAGTGATGGTAGTAATTGCGGTCGGCTTGAAATTCGTCTGCTTGATCATAGGCGTAGTCATCAAACATAGCCGACTGAGTAAGCAGTAATATATTGCTGTCGGCGTGAATGGTGGTTTGCCAAGGGCTCGCTTTGGCAAGGGTATGGCTCTGCGAGGTGCGACGAAATACGTAGGGCGCAATAGGCACAAAGCGAAGCGCTTCCCAGACCATTTTATCAAAAAGCTCTACATTATCTTGCAGCGCGGCCGCGCGAACGGCGGGCAGTAAATCCTCGCGCGCCAAGAAAAATTGTAGAGTTTGGGCAACCGCTTGCGAAGTGGTTTCTATCGCGCCAATTAACAAGCCGCCCGCGTTCACACCTACGCGCAGCAATGAAAAATCGACTTCTTTGGCAAAGCTGCTACGCAGCATACGGGTGACGATATCGTCGCTTGCGGCGGCGGGTTTGCGCCCAGCTAATTTATTGATCAGCGCTTTTAGCGCGTACCACCCCACAAGTACAATATTTTTGGCTTGCTCGGCTTTAACCATCACTAGTTTTCGCGCCATAAGTTTGGTGATATAGCTTACTAGCTCGCCGGAAACCGCGTTGTGCTCGTCAATAATGTGCTGATATTTTTCTGGGCTATTTAAATCAAAGGGCTGATTGTGAAAGGCGTCGTACTGATTCCAAAAAGACCATTTAATCAGCGTCTTTTTGTCGATGCCGTCTAGGCCAAAATAGTCCTGTACTACGGTTGTTGGTACCGAGCGGCAATAGTCATTAACAACTTCTATACTGCCCGCCGCGGCAGTTAAAATGTCGTCGCTGGCCTTGGCTATAAGCTCACGTACCCGCGGAATATCGTCGCGATTGAGCATGCCTTGCATCAGCGATTTCTCGCGGTGATGTAGGGCATCATCGTCGTGCGCCATTAAGTAACCAGGATCGTCGTCGCTTACTCCCATTTTCGACTTATACAAATCTACGGTAAATATTTTTGGCATTTGTAGCGCGTCACGAATATCGCAGAACTTGGCGACGAGCACGCACTCGGGGGTAATTAAAATTGGCCGCTCGGCGCGCAACTGTTTAAAAAACGGCAGTGGCTCGGTTTCCATCCAGCCCTTTACTAGGGGATATTTTTGCGCCGTTGGCGCAGCATCATACTCAGCGAGATAATTGCGATTACTCATAGCGATCCCCGTCATCCTTTACAAGGTTTTAATATATTCAATCAAATCCCAGCGCTGCTTTGCCGTTAAGGCTGGCAGCACCGTTTTACCATCTATCTGTGGGGTGCGTCCGGCGCCGTATTCATGGCCAGAATTTAAATCGCCAACTCTGAAGGTAGTAAAATTTGAACCATCGTAGCCAGTGCTGCGCAGGCCAACCTTAACCGGATCAAACTCGCGGCTGCCAACTTTAAATTCCTCTGGTCGATACTCGCCTTCGTCGGGGTCATTCACACAGTCTGCAATTGCGGGCTCTGGGCACTGGCGCTTTTTCGGTAGCAGTAAATCGTACAAACTGGGTACTGAGCCATTGTGTAAAAAAGGCGCAGTCGCCCAAATCCCGTTTAGCGATCGCGCCTTATACGCAAGCAGTGAGTTATACGGTTGGGCAGTGGTGTCTGCTTGGTAATTACCGCTTTTTATGGTGGCTTTAATATTATTATCAAAAAAAGACATTGCGATGGTGTAGAGCCAGTCTAAGGTGCGCCGAATGACATTTTTGTCTGGGTCGGCTGTGGCAACTACACCTTTGGTTGCTGAGGTGAGAATTTGCACTACCGGCGCATCGACAGCGATATAAAGTTTGCCAGCATCGGTGGCCTGCACGGTTTGATTAAAATTTCCCGATTTACCCGTGCTGCTTACGCTATTAACCGCCATAGCAGGATCGGTGCCGACCAAGTTGATATCCATCATTTTGCCAATAACCACTCGATCCCAGTTATCTGTCTTAATCACTTCGTGGCACGACTGGCAGTATTGGGCGTATACAAAGCGGCCGCGCTGGGCCTTTTCGCGGTCGATTTTACCCAGTATTTGTTCTGGCCACTTTGGCGATTGCAGACCGCGTAAATGGGATTCTAAACGCTGTAAATTTATTAAATCGATAGAAGATTTAAAATTAATTTGTTCACTTTTTTTGCTTTGCCCAGTTATCCACGCCGAGATATAGGAAAAGTCAAAACTGGGTTTATGCGAGGACCAATCTAAATTGCCAAACACCCCAATTACTTCACCCGCATTACGCCCCAAGGGGCCTACGCCAGCATTATTTGCCAAGCCGTTCCACTGCACGTAGTCGGACTGCGCAATATCCCAGAGAAAGGGATAGCTAACCGGCGCATTGGGCTCATTAAAAATCATATCGCGAATACGCAATAACTCGCGCTGATTTAGGCCGGGGTAATCGCCGTCACTCGAAGCCAAGCGGGTTAGCACCATGCCAAATTGCGAGTCGACTAAAATATTTTCATCGACACCGTCCAGCACGGCATTTATTTGGGTTTTATTGAGCAGCGGGCGCCCAGCTACCGAGGTGCTCATTGCCAAAACTTCGGCGAGTTGTTCCCGGTTAATAATGTGTTGCAGTACTCGATTATAAATACGGCCGAAGGCATCGAGCCTAGCGTAACCGTATTTTATATGGCTGTGATTTACGGTGTTATACAAGGATATAATTTGCATCCATTCCTGCAGGCCGGAAATTACTTCTTCTCGCTCTTCGTAGTTATTATTTAGCGCCAGTACTTTTTCGGAAAAGCGATTAAGTTTTTCCTCGTTATTGAGGGTGGCGCGCATGGCCTTTTCAAGACCGTGTAAAAAGCCAACGAGGTCTGCCATTGCTGGGCCGCCGTCAATACGAATAGCCTTACCTTGATAATTGATTTGCCCAGTGTGGCAGGCGGCGCAGCTAAAGCCCATATAGTCGTGGCCTTGATAGCTGTCTTTAACAAAGCCAACTGGTAAACCGTCGGGATTAAAGAAAGTGGGCTTTTGCGGTAGGTAGCGAAACTTGTCGATATTGAGCTCGGAGCGAAATAGCTCCTCGTTATTTTCTTGCTCTAAAACTAAAAAGAAATCGTAGGGAATAAGGTCCGAGCCCTGAGTGGTATTGTAAAACCACAGGCTGTCGGCGGCATCCCAACCCTGGTCGCCAGTGTAAATGGGCGTGCTGTAATTTTCGCCAAAGGCGCCGCCGACAATACCAATTGCGCCTCGGTCAGGGTCTTGATCCCAGTGTTGGTAAGCTTTGCCCGCAGCGAGGGTCAGCGCCATGATTAAGGCCAAAATGAGTGCGAAAATAAAGAGATGTTTGCGATAGCGACAGGCTAAGGATACGGGTGCTACTGCACGTTCTAAGAGAGACATTGGGCGCTCCTTGCCAAATATAATTCAGTCTAATTCGCTAAGAATTAGCTGTGTCGTAGTGTTTGATAGTCTAAGCCACTGCTATTATTGATTTTTATTTCGTACCATAAATAGCAGGAAATACCTTTTTGAGCAATAAAGACTGCAATATAAGTAGAGTATTTTCACTATGACATAGCGATATAATTTTCAACACATAGCGCTTCCTCATGCTGACTTAATAATTATCATGCTTACTAGGCCATTACTAAGCCAAGAACCAAGCTAGTGGGACAGTAGTATGAATGACGGTGTAACTAATTATGGCAATAAGGTTGCGCAGATTGGTCTTAGCTTTTGGCTAATGAAAATTTGTGCAACTACCTTGGGCGAAACCGCAGGGGATTTATTGTCGATGACCCTGAATATTGGTTACGGCAGCAGTTCTCTGATTCTAATTGGCTTATTCTTTATTTCCTTATTAATGCAGCTTGGCGCGAGGCGCTTTCACCCCGCTCTGTATTGGTCAGTTATTCTTACTACGAGTACCGCTGGTACCACCATGTCAGATTACATGGACCGCACCTTGGGCTTGGGTTATGCCACCGGCTCCATGATTCTGGTTGGACTGCTCGCGGTGGTGCTCGCAACGTGGGCTATTACTGAAAAATCCTTGTCAGTCAGCAATATCAATACGGTGCGCGCCGAGCTGCTTTATTGGATCGCCATTCTTTGTTCAAATACTTTGGGTACCGCCTTGGGTGATTACCTAGCGGATGATTCTGGTCTCGGGTTTATGGGCGGCGCGCTATTAATTGGCAGTTTGATTATGGCAATCGCGCTAACCGCGTATCTTAGTCGAGTGAATCGAATTTTCTTGTTTTGGCTCGCCTTTGTACTAACTCGGCCCTTTGGTGCAACTTTAGGGGATCTGATGAGTAAACCACTAGATAAAGGCGGTCTAGATTTTGGCACCGTGGGTTCTTCAGCGGTGTTGGCGGCATTATTGGTCGCGATGGTGGGCTACGCAATGTGGCGGCGTTCCCCAGAGCCAGTACGCTAAAGTCACACAGGTTTTCGTTGGGCGAGTGCGTTATCATTAGCGGCTAAGATTATTGCACGCTAATGAGAAGGGACGCGCATTTGGAACAGCTCAAGCTAGCGGAATTACTGACGTTTACCGGCCACAGTGTGGTGCTGATGCCCAGCGACGCCAGCGCCCGCCAATGTCGCGAGCGCATCGCCCAGCTGCGCGGCAGTCACGACCAAGCCTTTATCGAAACCATAACGGTCATGCCGCTGGATCAGTGGTTTGCCGAGTTATGGGATGCCAGTTTTCCTGCTAAACAAGTACTGCGCCCTATTCAACTGCTGGCCTTGGCCAGAGACATTATTGAATCCAGCGATTACTTCCCAGACAACTGCCTAAATAGCATGGCGATTGCTCGCCAGTTTGTAGATGCTTTTCAGCTCCACGCCCAGTATCGCCTGAGCAGTGACCGCGAGTATTATTTATTTTCCCAAGAGTACCAAGCTTTTCATCACTGGCAGCAAGCGCTGCAGGCCAAATTAGATGAGCAGCAGGCGCTGAGTGCCCAGCAATTACCAGCGGCTTTATTGCCTATGTTGGCCGAGGGCAGCTTGGACTTGCCCGATCAACTAATACTGAGCACCGAGTTAAACCTTAGCCCGGCGCCACGGCATTTTATTGAGCAGTGCGCCGAAGTACTGTCGATTAAACAACTGACCATCGACGGCTTTAGCGCCACCCCGCTTTTTCAATCTGCTGCGCAATTAGAGCAAGAGTGCGAAGCGCTCACCGCGTGGTTGGGAGATTACCTGAGCGCAGAGGGCGAACACGCTAATAAATTGCTCGCGGTATTGGTGCCAGATATAAATCAATACCAGCCGGTATTGCAGGCGGTGTTGCAACGTCAGCTTTATCCCAGTGGCCTATTTCCGGCGGCAGACACTCAGACCCGTGAACCGTGGCTGTTTGATGGCAGCGAAACACTCTTGTCTTACCCGCTGATTAAATCAGCGTGGGATCTGATCTCACTCGCTTCTAAGGCATTGCCACTAGAGCAATTTAGCCGCGTGCTGCGCTCGCGTTTTGTGCGCGGCTGGCCAGCGGCGCGCAGCGTGCGGGCGCGGCTGGATTTGCGCTGGCGAGATCGCCTCGGCCCAGAGACCACCCTCAAAAGCGCGCTGGCCTTGGCAAAGAAGATCGAGCAAGACGAGCCGCAGGTCAGTGATTTTCTTCACGATTTAGCCGCCCAGCTCAAGACCATGCCGAGCGCGCAATTGCCTTCGGAGTGGGTGCGATTTTTTGATCAGTTGCTGCTCAGCGCGGGCTGGCCCAATGCCGATGATGACGACCCCGTGGTGGAACAATGCCGCCGTGGTTTTAGTCAGGCCATGGATGTGTTTCGCGCCCTCGACCGGCAACTGGGGCCGGTGAGCCACGACAGCGCCCTGTCTTGGCTGCAACATATTCTCAGTACCAAACGCTTTTCAGTCAGTCGCGACTGGGCTTGCCCAGTGCGAATTATGCAATACGACGATGCCCTCGGCCTACGCTTTGACGCCGTGTGGGTTATGGGCCTTGATGACGGCGCTCTGCCGCGCCGCGTTGAACCCTCGCCATTTTTGCCACTGGAATTACAGCAGCGAGCGGGGCTAGAAGACAGCGATCCCAGCCTGTGTTTGCAGCGCGACCGCGCCTTGCTCAACAGTTTATTAGCCTCGGCGCCGCTGGTAAAAATCAGCCACTGCCGCGAGAGCGAAGTCGGCAGTCCCCAAGGCCCCTGTTCACTGCTGCCTCAGTGGCAGGACGACGAGCAGCGAGAGATTGGCAATCGCTACCAAGCCAGCGGCCAAGTGCTTACACCTGCCAGCGATGATGTGCGGGCGATTGATCCCGCCCAGCGCGACAGTATTCGCGGCGGCACCGGCTTGTTTAAGGAGTACGCCAGCAGCCCATTTTTCGCTTTTTTAAAATACCGCTTAAATCTGCGGGAATTCCCCCAGCCCGCTGAAGGCCTAGATCATCGGGTGCAGGGCATTTTGGTTCACGACACTATGCAGCATGTCTGGGAGCGGTTAAAAAACAAGGCGGCTCTCGATGCTCTAAATAGCGTGCAGCTAGAGGCCGCCGTGCGCAGCTGCTGCGAACAGGCATTAGCAGGCCCAGAGTTTAGCGTTGCCCGCTTTGGCGAATCCTTATTAAATATTGAAAAAGAGCGAGTGATTCGCTTGGTGTGCAGCTGGTTAGAAGAAAAAGAAAAACAGCGCCTGCAAGATTTTGAAGTGATCGCGGTTGAGCAATTAATTGAAACCAAATTAGCAGGCATTCCCCTGCGCTTGCGCATGGACCGCATTGATAATATTGGCGGCAAGCATCTGGTAATCGACTATAAAACCGGCAGCATTAATGGTCGCTCACTTAATGTCGATAGCCTGACCGAACCCCAGTTGCCGATCTATGCTTTGGTGCAGTCGGGAGATGAAGCTAAGGACTCACTGCATATCGACGGTGTCATGCTCGCCCAGCTTAAAAGCCCCGAGGACTTAGCCATTCATATGCGCAGCAATTGGGCAAATAGCGTGATTGCAAAACGCCCAGACAAAGACAATGACGTAGATAGCCCCGATAAATGGCAAGCGGAACTCGATGCGTGGTCAACCGCACTGCAAGGCATGGCCGAAGGCATTTTGGCGGGCAATATTCAGCATGATTACAGCCAGAATTATGGCCGCAGTTTTAGTCAGTTTTTACTACCCCTGCTGCGCGATACCGTTGAACAGGAGGATGCCGAATGAGCAATTTTCCGCGTCCGCCAGACCAAGATCAGCGCGAGCTTGCCGTTGACCCCAGCCACTCAGTATTGGTACGCGCCCCCGCGGGTTCCGGTAAAACCGGCGTGTTGCTGCTGCGCTATTTGCGCTGCCTGCTCACCGTTGACCAGCCAGAAAAAGTGGTCGCCATCACCTTTACGAATAAAGCGGCAGGCGAAATTAAAGAGCGGGTTATCCATGCCCTGCAAGCCGGCGCCAAGGCCCAGAGCGGTGATAATAGCGAGCCGCCTAGCTCAGGCTTTGAAGAAGATATTCGGGATGCCGTGAATCAGGTGTTGGCCCACGACGCTGCCCAGCATTGGTCCCTGCTAGAGAACAGCGCTCGCCTGCGCATAACCACCTTCGATAGTTTTTGCGGCAGCCTAGTTCGCCGCCTGCCCTTGCTGTCAGGTTTGGGCGCCGCCGCGCCGCTTAGCGATGCCGATGCCCTTTACCGCGAGGCGATACTCAGCCTGTTTAGGCAAATGGACGCGGCCAATTGCCCGCCCGCCTTGGCTGAGGCCCTGCAGAGTTTATTGGCCTACGGCAGCAACCGTATAGAAACCCTATTGCCTCTGCTTGCCGCGCTGCTGTCTAAGCGCGATCAGTGGTTAAAGGACGTGCTCAGTGGCGATATAGATGCCATGGAGCAGGCGCTTGCCGAGGAAGTGGCCAGTCAATTTGAGCCCGCCTGGGAGGCATTGCAGGCCTTAAACATCGATCAATTAATTCGCGGTTTTATTGAATCCTCTGGCAGTAATGAAGCCCATGCCTGGGCGGCAGATCTGCGCTCAGCCGATAATTTAGGGCTGGATGATTTTGAGTTAATTCAAACCTTGGCAAGCACCATGCTCAGCGGCAAGGGTGAGCTGTATAAGCCCCGCTCTTTAAATTACGCCGGACTCAAAGCCGGTCAGCCTGGCACCGCCGAGGCCAAGGCTTGGCTTAAAAACCTAGAAGACACCGATCAGTTTGCGCAGGTATCAGACCATCTCGCCTGTATCGCCAATTTACCGCCGCCGTATTTCCCCGACAGCAGCAGGGAGTTGGTGGGTCATTTCCGTCTCGCCCTCGCCTATTTGCTCGCCCATCTGCGGCTCAGTTTTGAGCGCAAAGGCGGCGTTGATTTTGGCGAGATCGCCCAGCGCGCGATTATTGCCCTGAGCAGTGAAGGCGCCATTGAACACGGCGAAGCCATCGGCGATGCACTATTAGTAGAAGATCGCGTTCGCCATATTTTGGTCGACGAGATGCAAGATACCTCGGTGAGCCAAATCGAATTACTCGAGGCGCTGTGTCAGGGCTGGGAAGACGGTGACGGCCGCAGTGTGTTTTTCTGTGGCGATTTACAGCAGTCCATTTACGCCTTCCGTGGCAGCTTGGTTAGTTTATTTGACGAACTTATGCAACGCGGCAGCTTTGCGGGTAAAACCCTCGCGCCCCTGCAACTTAAAGCTAACTTTCGGTCCTCGCCCGATTTGGTTAACTGGGTGAACGACGCTTTTAAAGTCTTGTTTACCGACCGTGGCCGTCACTACGAAGCGGCCCTGCCCCAGCGCAGCAATGCTGGTGTGGTAAAAATTCACCCCCAAGTTTTGGCTAAGGGTGTTGATGCCAAAGCGGGCGCGGCGCTGGCCGAGGCCAAGCAAATTGCAGACTATCTACTGGACTTGCAGGCGCGGGATGCCGAGACCGGCAAGACCTCTTCGGTGGCTATTCTCATCCGCAGCCGCAGTCATTTAAAACATATTATTCCGGCGCTCAAGGCGGCGGGTTTGGGTTTTTCTGGTCAAGACATCGACAGCCTTGGCACCACGCCCGCGGTAATGGATTTTATGGCTCTGCTGCGGGCGCTGTGGCACGAGGCCGACGATGTGGCGTGGGCAAGCGTGTTGCGCGCGCCCTTTGTGGGTTTGAGTTGGGACGACGTACTGCAATTGCGTGAAGGCACTGGCCTACTCCGCGATGCCATTATGGACGAGGCCTTAGCCGCCCAGCTCAGTGATGACGGCCAGCTCGCGGTGAACCGCTTGCGCAGCACCATGCAGTGGTTGGAGAGTTGCCCCGAAAGTCGCGACCTGCGCTGGGCGCTGCGCAGTGCTTGGCATTTACTGGGTGGCCCCGCCTGTATCGAAACCCATCAGCAAAGTGATATTGATCGGGTGCTGCGGCTTTTAGACGACTACGCGCCGGCAGGTTTGCTGGAAGATATTCAGGGGCTCGAGCGCGCTTTAGCGCGTTTATACGCCGCGCCGCCTAGCAACCACATCGAATTAATGACCATTCATAAATCCAAGGGTCTGGAATTCGACGTAGTAATCCTGCCAGGTTTAGGATCCGCGGGCCGTAATGCCGACCGCGATCTATTGGCGTGGCAGCGCCTGCGGGGCCATATGATTTTTGCGCCCAAGCCCCAGCGCAATAATGGTGATAAGGCAGCAGACAAACTCTATAACTATATGAGCGAGAGTCAGCGCCGCGCCCTAGACGAGGAAATGGACAGGCTAATTTATGTGGCCTTGACCCGCGCCAAGCGTGAGCTACATTTGTTTGGGGTTTGCCAAATAAACAGTAAAGGCGATGTGGCCGCCAAATCCGGCAGCGTACTGGCGCGCTTGTGGGATAGCATCGGTGATGCCTTTGAACGTGCCGACATTATTGAGCAAGACGACGTTGTAGCGCCCATGCGGGTGCCGCTGGCGCCGCGTTTGCGAGATTACCGCGTTGCGCTAAATCCCGCGTGGCAGCCGCCAGAGCCGGTGGCGTCGCCCTTGCAACGCGCTCAGCGCCAAACCGAGAACGCGGTGCTGGAAGACAATATAGAAGATCGCGCGGTGGGCATTGTCTTCCATGAACTGATGGAACGGCTGGGTCGCGGTGGCGATAGCGCGAGTTGGACGGCAGACGAAAGCCGTTTACGGCAGGGGGTAATTCAGCGTCTGCGCCATCACTGTCACCCGGAACCGGCGTTACAAGATAGCGTTGAGCGGGTGCTGAGTTTATTAAACAATACGCTCAGCTGCCCCAAGGGTCAGTGGATATTGGCGAGCTACCAATGGCAGGACAGCGAGCAGACCATTCGCCGTATGCTTGGTGGCCAGTGGCAGACCCTAATTTTAGACCGCGTTTTCATCGACGATGGCCGCTGCTGGATTGTAGATTATAAAACCGCGAGCAGCCGCGGTAGTGTCGACGCATTTTTAGACGCGCAAGCAGAGAGATATAGTGCAAAAATGCGAATTTATGCACAAGCTTTACGGGCAACTGGGGTAGAATGCGCGATCTCGACGGCGCTGTATTTCCCAGCTCATCAGCGTTTGCTGGTATTGGAAGAAATTTAAGGGTTTGAGTAGCTTCTTTGCGGGACGAGAACGTTATTGGATAGTGGCCGTGTTGGTCTATGGGAATGGCTTTTAACATGAAACAAGCGCTTTATTTCGGTGTGCTGTCGGTATTGCTGGCGGGTTGCAGTCAGTTTAAAACTAATAAGCCGCAAAGACCGCAGCCGATCAATATGCAGGTGCAAACCCAAGAGGACGACATCCAAGCAGATGTGCCGACGCCTGCACAAAAAATTGCCACCAGTAATAGTCGCACTATGTTACTGGGCAAATGGTATGGCATTCGTAAAACCGCAGACGGTGGTCAAAAAGAGTGGCTTACCGAGCGTTCAGCAGACGGTACCTACCGTGTCGACTTTCGTTTTATGGCCAAAAATGGCGATGTGCGCTCCCAATCTGAAGTGGGCTTTTGGGGTGTATCTGGGGGCACCTATTTTCGCATATTCCGCGGCTGGGTAACTGTCGAGGGAATGAAACCAGCTGACCCGACCGATGCTGATCACTACGACGCCTACGTTATTGAATCGTTAAGCGACACGTATTTTAGCTATAAACATGCAGTTCGCGAGCAGCGCTATACCGTGAAAAAAATGCCCGCCGACTTCCGGCTGCCGGTAACAGTGAAAAGTGATAATAGTGAGCCGCTGACCTTTAGTTATTAAAATTTTATTAATGGTTATTAAAAATCATTAAGCGCGAATTAAAAAAACCAGCGCGCAGCAATGGGTACAAACACAGCGGTAAAGGTGCCTGTTAAACACAGCGCCAAACTCGAAAATGCCCCGGCCACGGGGCTGCGTTCAAACGCCCGCGAAGTGCCAATGGCGTGGGCCGCTAAACCTAAACAAAATCCCCACAGGCGATCGTCTTGAATATCCAATTTATTGAATAACCACGTGATGGTGGTGATCCCGACCACGCCGGTTAAGATTACCGAGGCCACCGCGATGGTGGTAATGCCGCCAATATCTTGGGTCACCGTAATCGCGATTGGTGTGGTAATAGATTTGGTGGTCAGCGACAGCAAAGTGCTTTGATTGGCGCCGAATAACCACGCTAATAGTAGCGCCGATACCGAGGCAAAAACAGCGCCGACGCTAACCGTAATTAGCAGCGGCCCCGCCATATTGCGCAGTAAATGCAACTGCCGATAGAGCGGCACCGCCAGTGCCACGGTGGCTGGGCCCAGTAAAAACGTCAGCCAATCTATATTGCGGTAATAGGCGTGGTAGTCTTGGCCGAGCAGTATTAGGGCAATGGCGATGAGGCTGGCGCCGCTAATAGTGGGGTGTAAAATTGCGGCGCGGCCGCTGCGCAAGTACAGAAACATGGCGCCTTGATATGCCAATAAGGTCAGGGTGATTGCAAACAGCGGGCCGTGGAATAAGTCGATCATGGGCGGCTATTTCGGCGCTGTAAAAAACGAATTAGCAAACCGCAAAATACCAAGGTGCAAACAGTGCCAAGGCTGACCGCAGCAATAAAGCCCGGCCACTGGTCGGCAAAGCCGGCGCCAAGAAAGAACACCCCCGCCGCTGGCGCCATCAATAATAAGGGTAGTAATTCAATTAAGCGTTGGCTGCCCGCTTCTAAATCCTTGGGTACGCTGCCGCGTAGGCACAGCCCGCCAAATAATAGCAGCATGCCAAGCACGGGGCCGGGTAAGGGCAGGTTTAGCGCACGCTGTAAAAACTCGCCCGCCAGTTGGCAGCCGAGTAAGGTGAGTAAACCTGCCAGCATCAGCGCTTAACCATGGGCAGTGCGCTGGCGATTGCACACAGGGCTAGCCCGATAAAGGCAAACAAAGACCAGTTAGGCATGCTTAGGCCAAATAGAGTCCACACAATTTCTGCGCAATTGCCGTCGCCAATCATGAGGGTGCTAAAGGCTTCCCCAAAGGGTAGGTTGGCAAACATATATTCAAGGCTCGGGCCGCAGGCGGGCGCTTGGTCGGCGGGTAGGCTTTGCAGCCATACTTGGCGGTAGGCTACCGCGCCACCCAACGTGGTAAACAGCACCATTAAACCGGCGCTGAGGTAGCGGCCTTTTTGTTGGGGGTGAATGATTAAGGCGAGTAGCGCGACCAGCGCAGTTAATACAAAAAAGGCACGCTGGGTGATGCACAGCGGGCATGGGTGCAGGCCGTCGAAATACTGGGTATATAGCGCGTAGCCCAGCAGCGCGCAGCAACTGGATACAATAAACGCGTAAATCCAGCGGGATGTGAGTGGCATAGTGAGTCTCTCCGTGAGCGCCTTACAGTAGGGGCATATTCAAAAACTGACAAGTCCGACCTTAGTCGTGGTTTTTAGTGCTAGCGCGTAGCGAATTCGTCGCATAATTGGGCGCTTAAGGCTGGGTATAATGCCTTGAACTGCCGCTCGATTAAAGGCAGCAGCCGTGCCAATTCTGGGCCACAGTGGCCTAGTGGGTTGTCGCGTTTCACCCGCTGGCCAATACGGTCGAGCATGGCTTCAATATTAGGCCAGTTGTGCATTTTACTCAGTACATCGTATTCGGCTAAAAATCGAATCTGGCGCTTGGCCGCCTTGGGGTAGGCGCTGCTGCTGTCGAGCAAGTTGGCATAACTTTGGGCGTTAAAGGTCCCAATGCTCTGGTGGTGAAAGTCTTGCCAATTAATGCTGAGGCAGTGATCAAAACACACATCGAGCATGATGCCGCCAAAGCGACGATAGTCTTTGGGCAGCGCATCTAAGCACTCGGTTACCAGCGGGTGGCTGTCGGTTAGGGCATCGATGCGCCGGTGCAGGCGAATTCCTGTTTCCCAAGCGCTGGGGTAGTCGCCGCGCAGTGGGCCTTTTACAAAGTCGCCTAATAAACCACCTATTAACAATCCCTGCTCGTCGAGTTGGCAGCGCTTGGCTAGCTGATCAGCGAGCAGGAAATGGGCGAGATAGTTCACAGTTCTTTATATTGCTCGTAGAAGCGGGCGAGGTAATCCTCAAAATCTTCGCCCTCTTGCTCCGCTTCCAATTTTGCTTGGGCCGCGAGAGATTGCTCCTGCAGGCGCTTAAACCGGGCAACTTCGGCCTGGCGCAGGCCGCGCTCGCGAAAATCCTTGGCATGAATTTGCGACTGCGCCATGGCGTAGTGGTAGTAGGACTCCACGCCACTTTCAAGCTCGGCAACGATCTGCGCCGATGGCGTGAGCGCCGAATCGTGGACTTTAGCCAGCTGCTGAACGCAGCTTGCGCTGTAGTCTGTGCTGCGGTGAGCGGTGTCTAACTGCGTGGCGATTTTACTAATGCCGCCAATCAGCTCTTCGGCCCAGTCTTGCATCGCACGGGGCTGACCATGCTGGCTTAATTGCAGGCTTGGCTCTCGGCCGCGGTTGACCACCTCTAATAAATTAGCGCTGATTTCGGCATTATTATCGTCGTCGCAGGGCGGGCTGTCTTGGTATAGGCAGAACAGCAAAAAGGCGTCGATAAAGCGAATTTGTTCGGCGTTGATACCCAGTGGTAGCATTGGGTTTACGTCTAAACAGCGCACCTCAATATACTCAACACCGGCGCGGCGCAGTGCACCAATTGGAATTTCGCCGCTTTGGGTGACTCGCTTGGGGCGAATCGGGCTGTAAAATTCATTTTCTATCTGCAACAAGCCGCTCGACAGTTGTTCGTTCTTGGGAATCTTTTCGTAGTCGGGGTGCGAGGTGGTAATACCCTTGCGCAGCGTTTCTACATAGAAGTCGAGGTGGTTATAGCAAATATGGAGGTTTTGCTGGGCATCACTCTGGTAGCCCAAATCGCCCATCCGTAGCGAAGTGGCGTGGGGGCCGTAAAGTGTGTACTCACCACAGGCTTGCAATTTATGGGAGCGACCGTTTAAAAAGCAGCGGGAAACGGCGGGCGCGGCGCCAAATAAATACACCAGCAGCCAAGCGTAACGGCGGAAATTGCGGATCAGACCGAAATAGCTATTGGTAATATAGGTTTCTAGCAGCAGCTCGCTGCCGTCGGCGGCGTGCAGCTCGGCCCACAGCGATTTAGGCAGCGAGAAATTGTAGTGAATGCCGGCAATGGTCTGCATTTTGCGGCCGTAGCGGTGGCCAAGCCCTTGGCGGTAGCGGGTTTTCATGGTCGCGGTGTTGCTACTGCCGTAGCGGGCTACGGGTATTGCCTCGTCGCCTTCGCCTAAGCGGCAGGGCATACTGGCATTCCAGATAATCTCGTCGTTGAGCTCGCTATTGGCAAAGCGATGGATGGCATCCAGTTCGGCAAGGGTCTCGTCAATAGAGGGGCTGACCGGTGTAATAAATTCGAGCAGCGCTTCTGAGAAATCGGTGGTGATTGACGGGTGGCACAGCGCCGAACCAAAGGCAGCGGGATGCCCAGTTTGCGCTAACATGCCGTCGGGGTCGGCGCGCAGGCTTTCTTTCTCGATACCGCGCAGAATTTGGCGCAATAGATGTTGTTTTGGTTCTTCTGCGAAAAATGCCAGTCTTTGTTCTAACGATGCGGTCAAAATGGCATCCTCTGTGGAGCATAAAAAGGCCGCTCAGTGTAAATCCGCGTTAAGCTACTAACAAGCATTGTTGATGACGTGTTTGTCATGTTCGCAAATACGCCTACAACGGTAAACATGACCATATAAGCACACCCAAAATAGGAGAAAGCGTATGTCAGAACCGCAAGCCGGTATTTTTGTGGAGGGTGCTACCTCGCACTTTTTTCTGGAGTATCAGCTCATTGAAGGGCTAAGTGAACAGCAGTTGCGTTCGACCCTAGCCAAGGCCATTGCGCTGCCACTGAGCGACGAGGTCAACAGCGTATGGGCCTTTGGTGCAGATTGCTGGCAGCAGCTTGCCCCAGCCAGTGTGCCCAAGGCCCTAAAACCTTTTGCTGCTATTGGCAGCGGCCAGCGACTTGCCCCTGCTACCCAGCACAGTATTTTACTGTGGTTACACGGCAATAATCACAGTGCAAATTTTGACGCGGCGATGGCTATCAGCTCGGCGTTGGCCGAGGTGGCGAGCTTATGCCTTGAGAAAATTGGTTTTCTGTATAAAGACTCCCGCGATTTGTCGGGCTTTATCGACGGCACCGAAAACCCCAAGGGGCGAGGCCAAAAGTTGGTGGCCTTAATACCAGAAGGCGAAGTGGGCGCTGGCGGCAGCTTTGTGATGAGTCAGCAGTGGATACACAATTTGGCCAGTTTTCACGCCCTTAGCCAAAGCCAGCAAGAAGAGGTGATTGGCCGCACCAAGCCCGACAGTATTGAGCTTGACGACGAGCGTATGCCCGAAAACTCCCACGTTAGCCGCAGTGATGTGAAAATAAATGGCGAGGCCCAAAAATTATATCGGCGCAGCGTGCCCTACGGTGGCGTGCTAGAACATGGCTTGTATTTTCTGGCTTTTAGCTGCGATATTCAGCGATTTGACCGTATTCTAGCCAGTATGTTTGGCTGCACAGACGACGGTATTCACGATCATTTAACTGATTTTTCCACACCTGTTAGCGGAAGTTATTGGTTTGCGCCCTCTGCGGCTGAACTTTCTAGCATAGGCTCCCTCTAATCATTTGAAGTCTCCTACTCTAGGTATGTTTGAGCGCTCTTATGAGCGCTCTTTTTTTGTCTGAATTTATTGTTTATCTGGACGTTGTAAACTTAGCGCACAAAACTTGTGGGTTTCTCTATTTCATACAAATCATCCGAAATTGACGCTAACTTAGCTTCTAACACCATCTTGGCATCGTTCAATCCGCGATTATAGAAATACGCGCCGACTTCTTCTGAGAAAAAGTCGATGAGAAACTCTGCGTCGAACTTGCCAATATCCTGATCTAATTCAGCCACAAAATAGCGCTGCACCTTATCGATTATGAGGTCTTTTTCTGCGGGGGAAAATTCGATCATCGCCATGTTAAGGTCTCCGTTTTATAAAATGAATACGCGGTGCGTAGCGGCGTGTTTATGCGCTGGCGAGTCGTGCACTCGCAGCTCGGCCGGCCCAGCGGCCACTGGCAAAACAAGCCGTTAATAAGTAGCCGCCAGTCGGCGCCTCCCAGTCGAGCATCTCTCCTACGCAGTAGCTGCCTGGCAGCTTCTTGATCATGAAATGCTCATCTAATTCGCTGAAACACAGCCCGCCCGCCGTGCTAATTGCCTCGTCTAAACTGCGGGTGCTGTTGAAGGTTTGCGGCAGGGCTTTGATTAAGGCGGGGATGGCATCAATATCTGCCATTTGCGCCTTGCTGGTGAGGGTTTTTAGCAGTGCCAGCTTGGCGCCAGACAAACCACATTGCTTGCGCAGCACATTGGCGAGGGAGTCTTTGGGGCGGCGCTTGGCAATGGCTTGTTGTAATTTTTCTAGGCTGCGGTCGGGGTCTAGATCCCAGTACGCGGTGCATTCCCCGCGCTCGGCAATACCGTCGCGAATGGCCGCCGACACGCCATACACTGGCCCGCCCTCGATACCGTAGGCAGAAATAACGGCGTCGCCCCGCTGCTGCCAGCGCCGACCTTTGTGGTCAGTCACACTAATTTCAATGGTTTTGAGGGGCGCGCCACTGTGCTCGGCAATAAACTCGGGGCGCCAAGGGTATTCAAAACCACAGTTGCTAGGTCGCCACGGCGCACATTGAATACCGCGTTGCTCAAATAGATTGAGCCACTGGCCGGTGGAACCCAATGCCGACCAGCTGCCGCCGCCCAAGGCGAATACGGTGATGTCTGGGCTAAGGCTGAGCGTATGTTCTGGCCCTTGGATGAGCAGCGCGCCCTCTTCACTCCAACCCTGCCAGCGGTGGCGGTGATGAATTTTCACCCCGCTGGCGCGCAGTCTTTGCAGCCAGCGGCGCAGTAAGGGCGCGGCCTTCTTTTCGATGGGGAATACCCGCCCTGAGCTGCCAACAAAGGTTTCGACGCCTAAGCCCGCCGCCCACTCGCGCAGCGCATCGGCATTAAAGGCATCTAGGCAGGGTTGCAATAGCGGCGCGCGGTCGCCAAAGCGGGCGACAAAGTCTGGCCAAGCTTCATTGTGGGTGAGATTGAGGCCGCCAATACCGGCCCGTAAAAACTTGCGCCCCACGGTTGGCATACTGTCGTACACCGCCACCACATGCCCCGCTGCGCTCAACTGCTCGGCGGCCATTAAACCCGCGGGGCCGCCGCCAATAACGACGGCAGTTGGGGATGTTGAATGGGGCATAAAACCGGATTTCCAAGATTAACTAGCGGCTGGTGCAGGTACTAAGCCGGCTATTGTAGCCCAATCACGCGGGCAGTTCAGCTGGGCTCAGTCGCTTGGGTCAGCCCCTACCCGCGTGCTTGCCCGCCATAAAATACGCGATACCGACAAGCCAAAATACACGCCATTGTTTTGTTTAAATAAGGGGCTGTCGTTAAAGCTGGCATCGTGTAAATCAATATAGGCAGCGGCCACATTGAGTCGCCAGTCGGCATTGGCAAGCCAGCGCAAATTAAGCCCAACCCCGCTGCTATTGTAACCCTCTTCCGCTTGATAGGCTGGTCGGCTGGCGGTGGCAAAACGGTTTGCCACACCGTAAAAATACTGGTGATAGTCGTCGCTGCCATAGCGCATCTGTAGGCTTGCGCCCCAGGTTAGCGAGTCGGTTAGGTGCTGCCGCCAGCGCAATTCGGGGTTAAACAGCCAGCCTTCGTAGTTGAAGGCCGGAAAACCATCCACGGCGAGCAAGGCCCGTAAATTGAAGCGTAATTGCAGATTTTGGCTTGGCGTATCGTAGAATTTAAAGCGCAGCGATGGCCCAAGTTCAAAGCTAAAGTCGAGGCTCTCCATACCGGCGCGGGCGTCGTTGTCGCTGCTATTGACCGGCAGACTGCCACCGACGGAAATATCTAAATCCCAGCGGCGATGTTCAATTAGCAGGCCGCGCAGGCCGTCTCGATTAGCCTTGATGCGCTCACCGCGATAAATTATGTAGGGAAAGGGCAGCACATAGCTGCTGCTCTGATCGGCGCCGGGGTAGTCGGGCAGGCTCAAGCCTGCCACGCCTGCGCCCAACTCCCACTTAGGCAGGGGGCCGGTGGGTGATGATTCCTCGGCCTGAGTGGCAAAGCTGAGTAATAGCCCCACCGCCAGTAAGCTGAATGCCGTTTTTATTTGCACGCTGTTAGCCTCGTATACGCTTGCGCTTGTCTGCAAGCTTGGGTCACATGTTTGCCACTTTAGCCTTAAAACTCGCTGGCACAGGGCAGACAGATTTTGTCGTGTAATCGAAAAACAGCATGGTATTTTTTAGGCGTGCGGTTTCGGTGCCTTTGCTTAAATTGCGTAATCTAAACACCAGATCAAAGCTCTTGGTGGTGAAGTTACAGGCGGTTACGTCAATTTCTAAGCGGTCGCCGTAATCAGTCTCGGTGAGATAGGAAATTTCCGAGTGGGCCATAATTAAGCCCGCCTCTTCAAATGCAGTGGCGTGCTCATAACCCAAGGCAATAATAAAGCGCAGTTGGGCTTCAATGGCGATGGAGGGAATGCGATCGGCGGCGAGATGGTTGGCCACATTTACGTCAGAGTACAAAACCACGTATTCGGTGGTGAATAGAAAGCGCTCGGGGAGGTCTATGGATTTTCTGGCCATGGTTGGTCTCGTCATTTTGTTTGTGAGAGCAGCCTGACTGTTGCGGCGGGCTTTTTCAAGCCCGAAACATTAACGGCGGGTTTTACTTGCGCCGGCGAAGGGCCCGACGCAGATACATGATCATACCCAGGGCAAACACCAGCGCGATGCCCGCGGCAAAGAGCGCCGAAATACTGTCTCGGGCGGTGCGGCCCAAGCCATCTATAAAATGCCATTTATGCAGCACTGAAAAGCTCAGGCCTTCAAGGCGATCACTGTCGCGAACCACTGCGGCCAAGGCGCCACTGCGCGGCTCTACATACACACTAAGGTGCTCGGCATTGTCGTAATCGAGGGCAATCACGGGCAGGCGTTTGTTCACAAAGCCGTATTCATCGGCAAAGGCCGTTACGGTGCGCATTGCCAGTAGCGGCGCCGCCACTGGCATATAGGCTTGTGCAATCGCTTGGGCGTGAACCGCCTCGCCGTTGGCCAGTAGTTCACCGTTCACGGCGCTGCGGTATGCCAATTCACCGCCTGCCCAAACCCGAAAGTAATAGTCGTCGCCGATATTCACTAGGTCGGCCTGCACCACGCTGGCGCCTTGGGCAGACCAATCTAAATTTAGGCTAGCAAGCGGCGCGGTCATTGGCGATACCGCCGCAGCACTTGGCGCAAATTGCTTTTGCCATAAATGGTATAAACCGCTGCCCGTAAACGTGACCGCCGTTATTGCCACAGTGAGGCCAAGGCTGCGGTGCAGACGCAATAAGCGTGAGCGCTGCCGCCAGCCGCGATTGGCCCGCCACTGCAAGTAATATTGCACTAGGCCAGCAAGGGCGATTAGCCCCCCGCCAAGCAGGCAGATAGTCATTATGCTGAGGCGCAAATTGGTGTTTTCAATAAAAACCCAAGAGTGAACATTGCGAAAAAACGCGCTGGTAAGGGCCTTGGTGTTATTCACTACCGTGCCGAGGCGGTCGCTGGCGGTATCCACATAAACCCGCATGCCGTCGTCTCGCGCAAAATTTACCCGCCACACCGGCAGCAAGCGATTTACGTAAACATAGTCTTCATTAAATTCGGTTTGTAACTGAACGGAGCGGATGGCGCTGTGCTGATCCCCCAAATAATGCCTAGCAAGGTGTACCGCGTAATCGGCTTCGCCCTGCTCAATAATCTCGCCGCTGCGGGCATCCAGCCATACCGGCTCGCCGGCCACAACAAGGCGATAACAAGGCCGGCCCTGCCACGCGAGCAAGCGCAGCGCCGAAGCGTTGCCAGTAATACCGGCGCGATCAGCGGCCTCGGCCACGGTGAGTAAATCTGCCGTGGGTAGCGCGTCTAGCTTGTAAATAAAGGCGTCGGCAACCGGCTGGATGCGCGAAATAATCGGATGCGACAGCCCGCTCAATCCCCAGCCAATTATGGCTAAGCCGACCACCATGCCGACCCGCGCGTGCCAGCGCAGCAGTATGGCAATAAGTTTATTTGGACGCGTTTGGCTGGCCGTCATTACAGGTCCACCCGCATACCAAAGGTCACTAAGCGCGGACTTCCTGGGGTAAATGCGGGGCCGTATTTACTGGTGGTTTCCGCGTACCGGCGGTCGGTCACATTATAAATGCGGGTATAAAAACTCAGCTGGGCATTGAGCTGATATTCGGCGTGAATATTCAGCAAGCTGTGGCCGTCGTATTTATCCAGATCGCCGACAATACCGTCGTTGGCGTTTTTTTCATCCAGCCAATGCTCGCCCTGGCGCAACCACTCAAACTCGATATAACCGCCGTTTAACAGTTCAGGGCGGTAATTGAGCCGCGCATTGATGAAGCTTTCTGGCGCGTCAGGCATGGTATTGCCGCTGTAATCGCCACTGCGGTCAATCCACTCTTCATAACGATGTTTGGAGCGCGTGTAGGCAAGGCCTATATCCAGTCGTTCGCTAATATCTCGCTCCAGTCCTAATTCAATACCGCGATGGGAGGTTTCCCCGGCATTGGCATTGCGCCTAGTGCCGGTTTGCGGATCGGCTATCGATAAAATTTCATCTTGTTTGCGCATGTAATACACCGCCAGATCAAAGCGGCTGGCGGCATCTAAATTACCTCGCAGGCCAAATTCAATGCTGTCGGCTGTTACTGGCGACAAGGCGGTGGAATCGGCGGTGTCGCCAGCACGAAATAGTTGTGAAGCCGAGGGAATACGAAACGCGTGGCGGTATGATGTGTAACCATTGATGGCGTCTGAGAAATCGTAAACCAATCCCAGTTTTGGACTTAGGTGCTCAAAATCTAAGGTTTGATCTAGCGGCCGCAAGTGCCCAGGATCTTGGGGGGCGCTGGCAATATTGTCTTGATAGTCGTAGGCAATCGCGTCGTAACGCAGGCCCGCGCTGCCCCGCAGCCGTTCAGTAAACTGACTCTCGGCGTGGATATACGGCGATACCGAGAGGTAATCAACGGTGTAATCGTATAAACGCCCCGCTTTTTGGTAGCTTAACCAATACTGGCCGGGGTCATTGTCTGTGCGCTCAATATAAAACTGGGTTTGTTCGCCGCGGCTGCGATCTATGTCTACGCCACTAATGACGAAGCTGTACTCAGAGAGGTCTTGGCGATACTTCAGCAGTACGCCGATGGAGTCGTGGCCGTCTTCATTAATATGGGCGTCTTGAGAGTCTAGCGCGGGTGAACAACTCGGGCACCACGCTGGCGCGGGCTGCACGCGACCGGTGTTTAAGGCCCACGTTGCCACATAGGTAAGAGCATTGCTGCGAATAAACGGCGTAATGCTAAGGCTGTGATCGTCGCCACTAAACTCAAATGCCGAAGACAGCCGCAGCGCGCTCACATCGCGGTAGCCAATGGTATTGCCGGCTTTTTCTGGCTGGCTATAGAAGTCGGCCAAACTCAGCGCCGAGCCGCCGGTGGCCATGGCGACCTTGCTGACGCTCAACACGGTGTTAACCTGCCACGCGGAATCGAACTGGCGAAACCAGCCCAACACCAACTCTTGGCGCTCGCTGTCGTTATTGTCTCGCCAGCTACCGTTTTTGCCCACCGACACATTAGCGGTGTAACTATTGTGGTCGCTAACACGAGCGGCCCGTAACTGACTGCGGTAATGATCAAATTCACCGGCTTCAAGTGTGATTGTGCTGCGGTCTTCTGTTGCGGGCTGACCAACCAAGCTATTAATGACCGCGCCCATGGCATCGGAGCCGTACAGCGCTGAACCGGGGCCTTTAATAATTTCTACCCCGTTCGCCAAGGCGGTGTTTACCTCGTAGAGGGCGTTGTGGTTAAAAAATCCCGCAGAACGCGTGGGCACACCGTTTTCTAAATACAGATAAACAGGGTTGTAAGACACGGGTTGGCGTATGGCCGCGGCCACGCCTTCGCCGCCAGAGCCGAGCTGTACAATATTGACGCCGGGAATGCGGTTCATCAATTCGCTGGCATGGCTGGGATTGAGTGCTTCGATGGTCGCTTGGTCTAAAACGCCCACGCTGGCGGCAACGTCTGCCAAGTGCTGAGGTGCGCGTGTTGCAGTAACTAAAACCGTTTCAAGCGTCGAGTGCTCGGCAAAAGCCGATAAGTTTACGAGCGCAGAGCCGAGTAATAAAAAGCGTGGGAAGGAAATTGACATGTGCACCTCAAATTTGAGCTGCACATTCTAGAGATTAAACGGCCAACAGCAATGCGACATGATGTCGCAGGCTTATGCTGTTAAAGCTCCTAGGGAGGACTTGCGATGTGTCAGACATGTGGTGCCGTGACCCAAAATTTAAGTTTTTAATTGTGGCCGCGGTGAAAACGATACAACATGAATTTCAGCCTCTCTGTCGTTAAGCCTAGGGCTGTTTGTCGAACTGGGCTACCCCTTCAGGAATCTGGTACCAGTCTTGTTTTTGACAAACCCAAATATGCGCTTCGGGTTTGAGAATACGGGTGTCGTCGAGGCTGGCCGCCTTGAGCTTAATCGTCGCCGGCTGATCGGGATTAAAGTGATAAATGCGATTGCCGCAGTGTGGACAAAACTTGGCGTAGTTTTTATTGCCGCTTTCGGCGAGGCGCTCCCACTGGGCCAATTCCCCTTGCACAATAAGTGTATCTGCATTGATCAAAGCGGTAATACTAAAAGCGCTGGTCGATAGCTTTTGGCACTCTTTGCAGTGACAGGCCATAATTTTTAAGGGCGGAGCTAATAATTGATAGCGAATATTGCCGCACTGGCAGGAGCCTTCTAGGGGGTATTGAATGTTACTCACTTCGTCACTCCTTCGTGGTACCGCTCTTTAGTTGCTCACCGTAGGGTGTGCATGCGGCATTTTACGAATAGTAACGCCAGCGGCTAGTGGAATACAGCCATTCAGTGTAAGGATAGGGGTTTCCGCCACTTCCTTGTTGGCGGGAGAGGATGCTGCTTTAGACTTTTTCTGCGCGGCGTTGAGAATAGCGTTTTTGTTTCTTTTGGTCGTACATAATGATGTCGGCATCGCTGAGCATTTTTTCTACGGTGGAATGCTTGCTGGCGTTAAAATCAACAATGCCGTAGGAAAAGGCCAGATCATAGCTCCTGCTAACGCGACTATTAAACTCACTCAAAATAACGGTAAAGTCGGTCATTACTTGCTCGGCTTGGGCCGACTGGGTATTGGTTAACAGCACAACAAACTCATTGCCGCTAATGCGGGCAAAAAGATCCGACGCGCGCAAATTGCATTTCATTTGTTCAGTAAAACTGCGCAGCGCACGATCGCCCTCGCGCCGACCAAAGGTTTCATTTATCGCTTTAAATTTATCAATATTGAGTACCACCAGCGACGCCGGCAAGTCACGGCGCGCGCACATGTTTAAACCGTGCTCAGCGAGCATCAAAAAGCCGCGCCGATTACTGATATTGGTAAGTTCGTCGAGGGTGGCGAGTTCCACCGCGGCAATTTCGCGCTCGACTATTAACGCTAAATCGCGAAATATTTCTAACTCTTCCTCGCATAACTGGCGTGGCTTGTTATCAATTAAACACAAGGTGCCAATTGCTTGGCCATTAAGGGCGTGAATAGGGTAACCCGCATAAAAGCCTATATTCGGATCGCCAGCTACCAGAGGGTTGTCGGCAAAACGCGCATCGGTGCCTGCGTTTTCTACCACCATCACGTCGTCGCCAAGTATTGCGTGACCGCAGAAGGAAATATCCCGTGGCGTTTCCCGCACGTCTAAGCCCATACAGGATTTAAACCATTGCCGATTCTCATCAACTAGGCTTACTAGGGCAATTGGAATATCGAATAAGCGCCGCGCCATACGGGTAATACGGTCAAAGCGCTCCTCCATTGGAGTGTCTAAAAGACCCAGTGCACGGAGGGTATCTAATCGTTCATATTCATTCTCTGGTATCTTTGGAGCTTCCACAAAATCACCTCTACAACTTATTTGTATCCAGTTTTATTTTCCGCTGCTTTACGCTGTTGCCTCGTTAAGCATCTCCATACCGTGCTGCGGTTATGGTGTTGAATACGGACTGGGGAAGCCGACATCTGCCTGACGCAGCTACGCATAATCTGACCTTAATATAGTAGGAGATTTTGACTGGCGCAGCGTTAATAAAACATACGGGCTTACCACTACCGAATAGCGTGCCGCCAAGCCATTGATATAGCGGTTATTTTAAAAAGGGAATGCCGCGAGCAGCCACATCAAAATTTGTTGATTCATCTTTTAATATGGTGCCACTGAGACCTTTGCGTATGGCACCTTGCAGTAGATACAGCGCCGTATCTACCGCTTGCGAGTAGCCGAGACCACCCGTGCGTATATTGGAAATGCAATTGCGCTCGGCATCTGAACGGCCTCGTTGCGGGCCATAGGTAATATACATGCCAAGGCTGTCTGGCGAGCTTAAGCCTGGTCGCTCGCCAATCAACATCACACTGAGCTTTGCCTTAAGGGCTTCACCAATGTCGTCGGCCAGCGCCACCCTAGCTTGGCTAGCGATACACAGTGGTCCGAGCTGTAGGCCACGTTTATGTAAAGCGGGTGCCAATAAGCGCAATACCGCAACCGCGTGAGCTGCTATTGCCGCCGACGATAGGCCGTCGCCAATAATTAGCGCCACATCTATTGGCGGCTGCCCTGTGGCTTGGTCCCGTAATAATTGCCACTGGGCCTCGGGCAATTGTCGGCCTAGGTCGGGTCGCTGCAAATAGGTTTGGCGATTAGCCGCTAGGCTGCATAGTACTTGCTCTGGAAATAGCGCATTGCTAATGCCGGCGAGCGCGGTCTTACACTGGGCAGCCAGCGCGAGTGGGTCGAACGCTTGGTGCACGGCGTCTCGCGCCCTTGCGTGGTCGAGCTGAAACTGCAAATGATTTGCCGTGGTTGCAGACACGCCAGTGCGGCCAAGGGCGATACGTGCCGAGGTGTAGTCGCCTAACGCCAGCCAGCGGTCTGGTGACTTGCTGCTCATCAGTTACCCACCTCCATGTTGAGGGCTTTGGCAAATGCAGGGGGCAGATTTTGCCCGCTTAGTAAATTGCCCTTGGCATCCATAATGTCGGCTTTTTGTAACCACTGGTAGAACTCAGGCGCGGGTGGCAGCTTTAAGAGTCGACGAATCATAAGCGCGTCTTGAAAGGAGGTGCTTTGGTAATTCAGCATAATATCGTCGCCGCCGGGTACCCCCATAATAAAGCTGCCCCCCGCCAAGGCAAACTGCGTCAGCAATATATCCATGTCATCTTGATCGGCCTCGGCGTGGTTGGTGTAACAAATATCACAGCCCATCGGCAGGCCCAGCAACTTGCCGCAAAAATGATCTTCTAAGCCAGCGCGAATAATCTGCTTGCCGTTATATAAATACTCTGGCCCTATAAAACCCACCACGGTATTGACCAACAGCGGCGAAAACGCCCGTGCCAGCCCGTAGGCGCGGGCCTCCATTGTCTGCTGATCGACCCCGTGATGGGCATTGGCCGACAGCGCGCTACCCTGCCCCGTTTCAAAATACATCACATTATTACCAACTCTGCCCCGTCCCAGCGACTGCGCCGCATCATGAGCCTCAGCGAGCATTGCGATATTAATACCAAAACTGCTGTTGGCCGCCTCGCTGCCAGCAATGGATTGAAAGACCAAATCCACCGGCGCGCCCTGATTTATCAGCGCTAATGTTGTACTAACATGGGTGAGCACACAGGATTGAGTGGGAATTTCAAAGCGCTGAATAAAATCATCGAGTAGGCTCAGCAATCTTCCCACGGTTTGGGTGTTGTCTGACGCGGGGTTAATGCCAATCACCGCATCGCCACTGGCATTGAGCAGACCGTCAATGAGGCTGGCAGCAATACCCGCCTCATTATCGGTGGGATGGTTAGGTTGCAGCCGTGTAGAAAAATGGCCCGCCAATCCAATAGTATTGCGAAAACGGGTAACAACCTCGCACTTCTTGGCGACCACAATTAGGTCTTGCAGTCGCATTAGCTTGCTAACTGCCGCCACCATTTCTGGCATCAAGCCCGGCGCTAGGACGGTTAGCGCGGCGGTGTCGGCGGCATCGGATAATAGCCAGTCGCGAAAGCCGCCAACGGTTAAATGGGCTACCGGCGCAAAGGCGAGCGGATCGTGGCCGTCGACAATAAGCCGAGTAATCTCATCGCTTTCATAGGGAATAAGCAGCTCGTTCAGAAAATGGCGCAGCGGCAAATCTGCCAAAGCCCACTGGGCGGCAACGCGTTCGGCATTGCTCCCTGCGCCAATACCCGCCAAATAATCACCCGAGCGCGCCGGACTGGCCTTGGCCAGCAGGGTCTTTAAATCGGCAAATTGGTAGCCTTGTTGGCCCAAGCGAATCGTAAAGCTCATTGTGCACCTGCGCATAGGGGATGCCTTATCCTACCCCTACAAAGACACCATTACATGCCCGCTAGCATGGGAATTTACTTATAAACTGCTTGGGTCGCTGCTTATTACCCAAAATGGCGGCTGGACGTTTGTTGCTGGGTAATAAACAGACGGCCAATAACATGTGCTCCAATGAAATCCTCTGGCTTGTCTACAGCCACAAAGCTTAGGTAATTTGCGGAAAAGGCCACGGGCTTTTCGCGTGTAATCGACCGGTTTTTTGCAAACGCCCCAATTGTGGCATGTTGCTAAAGTTCGGATATTACAGATTTCAAAAGTCGATTGAAGCTGGCCGTATTCAATGGCACTCAAAAGCGCTGCTGAAATTCAAACAGCGGATTCGCCTGTTAACGAATCGCAACTGGGGCGTATCGATCTCGATCATTGGATTCGGCGCAGAGTGCGGATGGCATTCTTCAGAAGCAGAGAGGGGCGGCAGTGGCTAAAGCCACCAACCAAAGCCACCAACCAAAGCAAGAAACCTGATGAGTCGAGGCGTTCACCTACAGGCTGCCGTTGCGTGTGGCATTACCAGCACCAACAGTAGGCGCTTTAGGCGAAGGCCCACGGCGCAGCTCCAAAACACCGAGGATTAATCAGGCATTATCCAATGCCTATTTAAAATCTCAGGGGTTGTACGAATTGCGCGATGGTTGGATCAAGCTTCACCATTCTTAGTGAAACGCCCTGTGCGGATCCGCATGCAGGGTGTTGTGGGCTGAGACCCTCGGCTACCCGATTAAGGCTTGTCTTGCCACGATATATCAATTTCACGATGATGAGCCACGCAATCACGAAGATAGAGATTTATTAGGCTTTGATATGGGACATCCTTTTTCTCCGCCATACTTTTGAAATACGCAATCACATCCTCACTCAGCCGCATCGTAACGGGCTTCTTGAGTTTCGAAGCATAAGGGTTCTTGCGGGACTTCATTTTTGAAAGATCGTATTCAGCTTTCATTGGGCACCACCAGTGTAAAATTTGGATTCCTTCTTCGTCGCTTTACGTGCAGAAATGATTCGAATTGACTCCCCTGAATGACGTTCACAATGACACACCATTAGAATATGTAGGTCATTGCTGAGCCCGAGCATAAGGAAGCGCTCTTCCTGAAGGGACTCGTCCGTATCATCGAATTGGATAGCAAACTCATCATAGAAGACCGATCTGGCCTCCTCAAAGGAGACGCCATGCTTTCTCAGGTTGGATCGAGCCTTTTCGGGGTCCCATTCGAACTTAATCATAAGTACATTGTATGTACGCAGAGCGTGATGTCAAGCGTCTTAACGCCTGAGGCAAATGTCCCCTGCAATGATTTGTGTACGCCCGTATACAATGGAACTCAAAACACTGCAGAAATTCAAGCAGCAGATTCGTTTGTTAACGAATCGCAACTGGGGAGTGTCGATGAAATATCAGCTCTTTAAAACCAGCCAATTTATACGAGGCTGGATTAACTATTTTGGTATCGCCAACTGTTATCAATTGTGCGTCGATCTAGATCATTGGATTCGGCGCAGAGTGCGGATGGCATTCTTCAGAAGCAGAGAGGGGCGGCAGTGGCTAAAGCCACCAACCAAAGCAAGAAACCTGATGAGTCGAGGCGTTCACGTACAGGCTGCCGTTGCGTGTGGCATTACCAGCACCAACAGTAGGCGCTTTAGGCGAAGGCCCACGGCGCAGCTCCAAAACACCGAGGATTAATCAGGCATTATCCAATGCCTATTTAAAATCTCAGGGGTTGTACGAATTGCGCGATGGTTGGATCAAGCTTCACCATTCTTAGTGAAACGCCCTGTGCGGATCCGCATGCAGGGTGTTGTGGGGGCTGAGGGTTAGAGACCCTCGGCTACCCGATTATACGATTTTAGCTTATTTAAAAAAGTGGAGCTGTTCTCTTTAGCTGTAACATCTCTTGATTCAGTGTTTTGACTAGAAATAGACTCACCGACTTTAGAAGAAATATCGACAACAAGGACCATCATTAATGACAGCAGATCATGCGCTTGATTCGGAGTAATATTAACTTCTGATTTTGTATACCCAAGCTTTACGTCTTTATCATTGTGCCCTAGTTTTTTATTTCTATAATCCTTAATATTTGTAGCTTTATAGATTGCATCTATTTTTTTGTATTGCTTTGATATAATTAGATCTTTTTCTAATTGATATTTTTTAATCAAGTTTTGTAGTGTGTTCGGCGACAATTAGGATGACCGGTTGACGACAACTATCTTGGCCGGTTGGGTGTAACGTTCGGTACTTTGATTTTCCCTTGGAGAACAGCGTGCCGGGATTACATATCACCCAACGACAAGAGGAGCTGTATATGCAGCATCGACAACGTGGTATCACCCAAGAAACCGCAGCCGCGAAGACAAATATTTCCGTTCGTTCAGGCCGTAGAATCGAGAAAGACCCAATCCACCACCCACCTGAGCGTCACTGGCGCACCCGCGAAGATCCGCTGGAGGCCGTCTGGGCGCGTGAGCTTGTGGTGTTACTCGAACGCGAGCCGAGCCTCACTGGACTGACGCTATTGGAGTATTTGCAAGAGCACTACCCCGAGCACTACGATCAACGTGTATTGAGAACGCTACAACGACGGGTAAAGCAATGGCGAGCGCTGTGCGGCCCCGACAAAGAGGTAATGTTTCGCCAGCAAGCGGTGATCGGGCAACAAGGGTTTTCCGATTTCACCCACCCCGATGACGCGGTTACCCTTGCGGGTCAGGCCTTTCCCCACTTGCTCTATCAGTTTCGTCTTGCTTATAGCGGCTGGCGCTCAGTCACGATAGTGCAAGGCGGCGAAAGCTACGCCGCGTTAGCCTGTGGTTTACAGCGCGCACTGCAACAAGCAGGCGGCAGCCCGGTTGAGCATCGCACCGACAGCCTCAGCGCAGCACGCAATAATACCCAGAATATATGGACAGATGCGTACCGCGATTTGTGTGATCATTATCGTATGCAGCCCACCCGCAATAACCCTGGCCAGTCGCATGAAAACGGTGTTGTAGAATGCGCCAACGGTTCGTTGAAACATCGCTTGTCACAACAATTCAAGCTGCGTGGCAATCACGATTTTGAGTGCATTGAGGCGTACCAATTCTGGATCGACAAAACTGTAGCCAAGCTCAATCAGCGGATTCGTTCTCGGTTTGCCGACGAACAAACTGCACTGAGTCCACTGCCAGATCAACCCTCTGTTGACTATCAAGTTCTGTCAGT
>NZ_JARGNU010000016.1 GCF_029212375.1 Zhongshania sp.
GTCCGCGTCAGCAGTTGAGGAGGCGCATTATAGAGATGCCAGCTTGGGAGTCAACGAGTTTCGTAAACTTTCTTTAAGCGGGGGTAAAACAGCAGCAATATAAGGGCGCCGTACAGCACTGCGTCGAAGTAACTTGAGCGGACCTGCCAGAAAACATGCACCCAAGCGAGTACGGCAACAAGGTAAATCAGTTTATGGACTTTCTTCCAATTTCGGCCAAGCGCACGGATCGCTTTAGTATTAGAAGTCACACCTAGGGGCAACATAAATAACCACGCCAAAAATCCTACTATTATGTAGGGCCGCTCAGACAACTCCTCTAGCGCAATATCCCAATCCCAGCCAAACAGATAAGTAAGCACAACTAAAAAGTGCAGACTGGCATAAAACCACGCATACAAACCCAGCAAGCGCCGAAAGCGAATCAGCTTCGGCATATTCAACCATTGCCGCAGAGGCGTAACCGCCAAGGTGACTAACAATAGTCGAATCGACCACTCACCGGTCATCAGTAATAGCGCTTTAACTGGATCAGTGCCGAGACTCTCACTTAGCGCCGCCCAAACTATATAGGTAAGGGGCAGCAAACAAAGCAGGTGCAATACCGGTTTGGCCAAACGTGACCCAAGCGAGGCATCGTTCGCCATTAGTAGTTGCGCCGCAAGTTCATATCTTTATACAGACCCGCAACCTGGTCACCATAGCCATTGAACATTTGGGTTTTAATACGATTAGGGCTCAGCAAGCTGCCCGGCAAGCGGCGCTCATAGCGCTGAGTCCAGCGCGGATGATCGACATCGGGATTCACGTTTGCGTAAAAACCGTATTCACTTGGCGCTATGGCCTGCCAGCTGGTCTTAGGCTTAACCGCCGTAAAACGAATTTTCACAATGGATTTAATACTCTTAAAACCGTATTTCCATGGCACCACCAGCCGGATAGGCGCGCCATTCTGATTAGGTAGAACCTTGCCATACATGCCCACACTCATAAATGCGAGAGGATGCATGGCCTCGTCGATGCGTAGTCCTTCGGTGTAGGGCCAATCGATGACACTAAAGGACGAGCGCTGCCCCCGCATTTCACTGCGCCGAGACAATGTGGTGAATTCCACGTATTTAGCATTTGAGGTCGGTTCAAACATTTTTAGAAGATCCGCCAGCGGGAACCCCACCCAGGGAATAACCATCGACCACGCCTCAACGCAGCGTAATCGATAGATACGCTCCTCTAAGGTCATGAGCTTCATGATGTCTTCTAGGGGGTATTTACCAGGCTTGGCTACATCACCTTCTATTACTACAGACCAAGGGTCGGTGGTCAGAGAGTCCGCATAGCGCGCGGGGTCAGACTTGTCGGTACCAAATTCGTAATAGTTATTATAAGTACTGGCATCGGTAAACGAGGCCAACTTCTCATCGGTATAAAAAGGATTATCTGATTTAGCAACTACCGACTGGTAATTAAGCGCAGCCAGCTCGGGCTTGGTTGCGGCGGCACTGGCCAGTGGCAAACCCAAGCCAGCCAGCGCAGCGCCCACACCAATGCTTTGCATAAACTGGCGACGCTGAAGATAAATGCCTTCCGGCGTAATCTCGCTACTGGGTATATCTGAAGGCGAACGGATAATCATGGCGCAAACTCCCCAAGGATTAGTTTCTCCTCTTTAGATGCGCCAGATACCGCGATGTTACAAATGGCTCACTTAAATCGGCGATAGACAGCCTGTACGGGACCAGACAGCGCGTAGATCAGGGCTGCTGCCAATAAGACCCGCGCAGGATCCACTGATACCAGGCCAAAAATGAGTACAACAACGATCATCACCACAAACGGCACTCGACCACGGAAGTCGATACCTTTAAAACTGCTATAGCGCACGTTCAATATCATCAGTATGCCGCAAGCGGCCATAAGAATACCGGCAAACACCTCAAGCTCGAAGTGCACTCCCTTCTCAACCCAGCCCTCTTCGGCGCACACCCACACTAGGCCAGCCATGACTGCCGCGGCAGCGGGACTTGCCAAACCCGTGAAGTAATTCTTGTCCGCCGTGTCTATTTGGGTATTGAAGCGCGCCAAACGCAAGGCGGCACAAGCGACATAAATAAAGGCCACAGCCCAACCAAATTTACCTAAATCGACCAAGGCCCAACTAAACACCACCAATGCTGGAGCCACACCAAAAGACACCATATCGGACAGGCTATCGTATTCTGCACCAAATTTACTTTGGGCGTTCATCAGCCGCGCAACTCGGCCATCTAAACCATCAAATATCATGGCGGCAAAAATAGCGATAGCGGCATTTTCAAAATTGCCGTGCATGCCAGAGATGATGGCGAAAAACCCGGCAAACAGTGCCGCGGTGGTAAAAAGATTGGGCAACAAATAAATTCCGCGCTTGCGCTCGGTCTTACCGTTAACCGACACCTCTTCCTCATGATCATCAATCAACAACAAGGCCTCGGTATCAAACGGCGATTTCGGCTTGTCGCTGCCCTGTGGTTCTGTCATAGCATTCCCGATTCGTTAAATAAGCTTATAAAAACAGTATCATAAATTAAATACGCTAGCTGTACGATGACCTAGCGCAATCCCAAAACGCTTTGACCAACGGATTAGCCAATCGTTGCTGTAATACCACCACCCCAATTTCCATCATCGGCAAGGCGGGTTCCACCGGAATGACTCGCACTCGTTCCCGCAAAAAACTCGTTGCCAGAACCAGCTCCGGCACCACACCAATCCCCAAGCCCAAGGCCACCGTGCTCACAATGGCCTCATGACCACTGACCTGTGCGTAAACACTGGGCTTAATTTGCATTTGCCGAAACCACTGTTCAATCAGGGTTCGCGCCACCCCGCGCTCCGGCAGAATAAAGGGCAGACTCGCCAAGGTTTGCGGTGACAACACCTCACCCGCCGCAGCGATCTGTTCATTCACTGCGCAGGGAATATTCGGCACCAACAAGCGCAGCGGCGAGCGCGTTAACTCTTGATACTGCAAACGCGGCGACAATTGCTTTGGTTTGGCGGTAATACCCAAATCCTCGCCACCCTCGGCAATGCGCTCAATGGCATCCGCCTGATCACCAGTATGCAGCTTCAATTCTATAGCAGGATAGCGCTGCCGAAACACCTCAAGAATATTACTAAGCACACTATAAGACGCCGTAACCGAACAAAATAAACCCAACTCCCCCTGCAAGGTTTCGCTGTGCACGTGCAGGCGCTGAATAATCGACTGCCAATTCACCACCGCCTGTTCAGCATAGCGCAGAAATTCCCGACCTGCGGCGGTCAACTGAACACGACGATTATCTCGCTCGAACAAGGAAACACCAACTTGCTCCTCTAAACGCATCACCGAGCGGCTTACCGCTGAAGCACTGAGATGGATGGCCTCGCCGGTGCGGCCAAAGTGCAGGGATTGGCTGAGATGGATGAAGGTTTGGAGTTCTTTGAGGTTCATGGGGGTAAGTCTGACGTCGGATGTCTGGTGTCGGACGCAAAAACCTCATTCCGCCGGAGACTTTTACTTCCGACGTCAGACGTCAGACGTCAGACACCCGACTCAATGTAAAAAACGCAACATAGCATCAACTATATATCATTTTACGCAACATACAAGCAGTGCTAAAGTGGCCGCCATTGTGGGATACCACCTCCCCACGAGCCAATTTCAAACACCTATTAGGAGAGAATCATGGGCCAGAATTACTTCAATAGCCTGCCGCTACGCCTTCAGCTACAAGAACTCGGCAAATGCCGTTTTATGGATCGCAGTGAATTCGCTGACGGCTGCGAATACCTGAAAGGCAAAAAAATTGTCATTATCGGTTGTGGTTCACAGGGCCTTAACCAAGGTCTTAACTTGCGCGACTCTGGCCTGGATGTGTCTTACACACTCCGCGCCGAAGCAATTGCATCCAAGCGTCAGAGCTGGAAGAACGCAACTGAAAACGGCTTTACCGTTGGCACCTACGAAGAACTCATCCCCACCGCTGACGTGGTAATGAACCTTACCCCAGACAAGCAGCACACCCCCGTTGTTAACGCGGTTATGCCGTTAATGAAAGAAGGCGCTTGCTTAGATTACGCACACGGCTTCAACTTGGTTGAAGAAGGCATGCAAATTCGTAAAGACATCACCGTTGTTATGATGTGCCCGAAATGCCCAGGCACCGAAGTACGCGAAGAATATAAGCGTGGCTTTGGTGTTCCTACCCTGATCGCTGTTCACCGCGAGAATGATCCTAAAGGCGAAGGCATGGCCATTGCTAAAGCACTGGCTTCTGGCACTGGCGGCGACCGCGCCGGTGTTCTGGAATCGTCACCGATTGCCGAAGTTAAGTCTGACCTAATGGGTGAGCAAACCATTCTTTGCGGCATGCTGCAAACTGGCGCAATTCTTTGCTTCGACAAAATGGTTGAGCAAGGCATCGACGCGGGCTACGCCTCTAAGCTGATTCAGTACGGCTGGGAAACAGTCACCGAAGGCCTGAAGCACGGCGGCATCACCAATATGATGGATCGTCTTAGCAACCCTGCCAAAATCAAAGCCTTTGATTTGGCCGAAGAGCTGAAAGACATCATGCGCCCGCTGTACGAAAAGCACCAAGACGACATCATCAGCGGTCACTTCTCCAAGACCATGATGGAAGACTGGGCGAACGACGACAAAAACCTGCATGCTTGGCGCGCCGCCACCGCAGAAACAGCCTTTGAAAAGACCCCTGCCGGCGATGTTAAAATCAGCGAGCAAGAGTACTACGACCACGGTATTTTGCTGGTTGCTATGTGTAAAGCTGGTGTAGAACTCGCGTTTGAGTGCATGGTTGCTGCCGGTATGGAGCCAGAGTCTGCTTACTACGAGTCGCTGCACGAAACGCCACTGATCGCTAACACCATTGCCCGTCGCAAGCTGTATGAAATGAACGTGGTTATTTCAGACACCGCTGAATACGGCTGCTACCTGTTCGATCACGCTTGTCGTCCACTGCTAGCAGACTTCATGAGCAAGGTGTCTACCGACATCATCGGTAAAGGCCTGAACACCAAAGACCTCGGTGTAGACAACCAAGAGCTGATCACCGTTAACGCGGCGATTCGCAACCACCCAGTTGAAGTTGTTGGCCGCAGACTGCGCGGTTACATGACTGCAATGAAGAAAATCGTTTAAAAAACGCATTTTCAGCACAGCGAAGGGGCCTCACAAGGGCCCCTTTTTTTATGCCTAATTTTGTTCAAAAATCGACCAATAGATATTGCCTAACAAATAGACTGCGAATATGATGCGCGCCCAGTGGCATCCTGCCACTTTCCGACCGGCCGGCGCGCCCCGCACGAGGTGGCAATATGCCATTTTGCAATTCAACAATCAGCGTTATCAACCTAGGTGACGCATTCCAAATACCAGAGCTTGAAAGTGCCGCCCTTGCGCCCTATGAGTTCACCCGCTATCGCGACGCCTATCATGTACCCACCGTGTCTGGCGAAGCTTGGCTGTTTCAATACGGTATAGTGGTATTTTGGGCCGTGTCTGACGACGACCAACAGCTACTCATAAAACGCGTGACACCTTATATTCTGCTGGAATCAACCAAACGCGGCCGCGAGCTATTTCAGTTCACCTTAAACGCCGAGCAGCTCAGCGTTCGCGGCGACCAAATATCGCTACCTGGCGACGACCATCTGCTTAGACTGGCGGTATCTCACGCACTGGCACAATCTACCCAGCTGATCGTGTTTGAAACCATGGTCTTGGACAATATCAAAGCCACCGCGCATATACCGGCTACCCTAGCAGAAAAGGGCAAAATTCCCCTGCGGCGCAAAGAACTGGCCAAAATTCGCGGCCGCCTGTTTGCGGCCAAAAGCGATATTATTTTGCATTATGGCTTGCTCGATACCCCAGAGTTTTTCTGGGAGCACCCAAACCTAGAATCAACCTATATGCAGCTTGCTCGCTACCTCGACATTAAGCCGCGGGTTGACGTCTTATCCCAAAAGCTGGGCACCATACACGAGCTTTTAGAAATACTGGCCGACGAGCAAAACCACAGTCACAGTGCTTTTCTCGAATGGATCGTCATCCTGCTGATTGGCTTTGAAGTTGTGATGGCGGCGTTTCACTAAGCTAATACTAGGTCACCGGCGCCCGACTCCAGATACCAAGAATTGGCGTACCATGCGCACGCAGTATCGGCTCAATATCCCGATGCAGCGCGTGATAGCGATAGAAGGGAACCCGAGGAAATAGGTGGTGAACTGAGTGAATATTTTGGCCTAACCAAAACCATTCCATCGGACGCATCCACGGGGGCATAATGAGGCTACTCGTATTCTGGTAGCGCTCAGTATTGTCATACGGATAATGCGGCCGATACGCAAACCAATAAGCCGTAAAGAGACCGCCAAAGAAATACCCCACCAAAACAACAATAGAGATGCCAGGCTGATCAATAAGCAAGATAGCAAGTAGACGCCACCCCAGCGAGAAACACAGTTCAGCACTGTAAACAACACGCTCTTTTAAATCGGCAGAGTGCCAATTATTTTCCGCGAAGAAACTATTCTGAGCATAGAAGAACTTTAGGGTCGTCAGCAACACACTAAAAGGCCCCTTACCCATCTCGCTAATCAAATAATCCGGGTCCTTTCCTTTAATGTTGGTATAACGGTGATGAGTAAAATGCTCGTGACGATGGGAGGCAAACGGAACACCGATAATGGGCGCAACCAGATAGCCACAAACATCGTTCACCCACCGCATCCTCGACCTACTACCATGAATATTTCCGTGGACAGCTTCGTGCAAGGGCGTATACGCCATATAGGTTAGGACACTAACAAGCGGTGTAGCCAACCAAACGGTTATCACATCATTTGCAAAAAGCACTATACATAGTACGAATAGACTACATACAAGAAATGTAAGCGCTATCGTCGGCCAAGCAACTTTACCCATATAACTTATCGCGGCACCTAAAGCCTTCTTATTTAAGTCCTTTAGCTCTTCCTGCATTGTCATTACCATGTAATAATTGAAAATTGAATTATTTAACAGTACTCAATGTACAGCGGCGCCTTTAAAAGTAACATGACACTTATGTCCTTTCGCGCGGTACTTATGGCCACAAATTAGCGCCACCCAACTCAGGCTTTTCACATGGGAAATACCCAGAGCACCCGTCGTCCCGTCGCTATAAGCAAAGTGATGATAAATTTTGCGAAAAATCACGGTGTAGATACGGAAACCTGCTTATTTGGGACCGACATTTCAGAGCACAGCCTTAACGACGGCGCGGTACTCATAGAGCGTGAACAGGAAATGCGGCTCATTGAAAACATCATGCTCGCACTACCCAATATACCCGCACTAGGCTTTAAAATTGGCCTTTGCTACAACATCGCCACTTTCGGGATTTGGGGTTTCTCATTGCGAACCTGTCGAACCCTCAGGGACGCCCTCAACACCGCACTGCGTTTTCTACCTTTAAGCACCGCTTATTGCGAGATTAACGCCTTTGAGGAAGGCGGCTATTTTGGTTTGCTCATGAACCCGCAGTCCATACCCAGCCATCTCCGCGAGTTCTTGTTAGAACGAGATATGGCCGCCAGCATCATAATCATCAAAGAACTTAGCCTAAATGAAATTCAGACTATGCAGACCGAGTTTACTACCTTGGATACAACAAACTCAGTCTACATAGAGTCGGTCTGCGGAGTTAAACCACTTTATCAAAGCAGGCGCAACGCCATCCGCGTTCCTATTAAATATATTGATAAACCACAGCCTACTTACGATGCCAACCTAGCGAGACTATTAAGCGATCAATGCGCAAGACAATTGCGCCAGCGACAAACTGGCGGAATTCGCGATAGCGTTAGGAATCAGATTTTAGGCGACTTAGGGCTAATGGCGTCGCTAGACGATGTTGCGTCGGCAATAAACCTATCTAGCCGCACACTCCGGCGCAAATTGGATAATGAAAGCACCAGCTTTCGAGCCCTAGTAGAGGAGGAGCGAAAACAAATGGCATTCCAACTTCTAATCAGTAGCGACATGAAAATAGATGAATTGGCTGCACATTTAGGCTACACCGACACAAGTAGTTTTACTCGTGCCTTTCGACGCTGGAGTGACTGCTCACCAAGGGATTACCGACTGTCTCATAACGCCAGGAAAATACCAAAAAACGAAGACTAGGAGCTGACTGTAACAAAGCTACCCCCATCGACCTTTGCTAGGAAGCTTTTAACTATTTCCATAACCTTTACTGGGTCTTCATGGTGCGGGACATGACCTACTCTGTCCATAATAACGGCCAGGGAGTGACCTGAAGCAGAGCCCGCAATGAAATTGGGAAACGCGACTGATCCGTATTCATCATTGTCACCATGAATTGCCAACACCGGACACTGCACCTCCTTTAGATGGCAACCTAGATTCCAACCTCTGAACTCAGGATCAAGCCAAGTTTCAGTCCACGCAGCCAAGACCCAGCGAGCTTTATTACCATGGTATTTGGTAAGTTTTCCCATATTGATCGGATTACTGAAGTACTGCTTCGCAGCTTCGATCCCGTTTATTGTTTGTTCTTCGATAAATGGCTGCGCAGACTCGGCAATAAGACTAGAGCAGAGCTTAACTCGGGAGTGAATAGCAGCAATTGCTATCGCCATACCACCGCCGACACTATGACCAAATGGAACCACCGCTTCCAGGCCTAGAGACGCACAAAGTGATGGGAAAACAATTTCCGCTTCTTCGTCAATGAATCTGCGCGATGGTCGTTCTACGCGTTCGCTGGACCTACCAAACCCCAGCCGGTCATAGGCGACAACTGTGCGACCAAGGCTAAGGGAAAGCTGAGCCGGAAACTCTCGCCACAGAGCTACACAGCCTAACGAATCATGCAACAGGACGATTGGAGGTGACGTTGGCGGTTCTACTGGATGCCAAATCCGGACATAAATACTTCCACCCGGAACATCAACATATTTTTCTTCTGATTTTCCGCGCCGCATAAATTATACCGCCTCTATTAGCATGAAGATGGAACGACAAGCATTGGAAAAGTAGCATTCAGCGTTATAAAGGAAAAATATCGCGATCATCCAGAATGCCTCATTGTCGGTTAATGAATAAAGTATCGCCTTCAAGGAAATACTGGCGCAGAAGTTTATCGCAATTGACGGCAACCTAGAAAGTCGGCGCTCGCTATAATTAAGAACATGAATAAACGAGGGTAAGCACTACAAAATAGACGATTATTTAACTATATATGTACTATAAACGTAAAATTATTTCATAAAAAGGCCCCCGAAGGGGCAAAGGCATCGTCAATTACTCAGCTATAAACGCCGAGAAAACCAGAATATTAACTCTAATAAATTTAATTTAAATACAGTACAAGGGAAAGCTAACACACATTAGCAGAAAGCTCCCCCGTATGACTAACACTACTCTAAACTACTTCGATGTAAGTTTAACCATCATCTTCGAATAGCCTTTTACAAAGTTAGACTGCACATACTCGGGCTCGCCAACCACTTCGATTTTATCGAATCTCGCTAACAATTCTTCCCACAGTATACGTAACTGCAACTCAGCAAGACGATTACCCATACAGCGATGCACGCCAAAGCCAAAGGAAAGGTGGTTACGTGCGCCTTTACGATCCACGATAAACTCATCAGGCCGCTCAATCGCGCGCTCGTCTCTGTTGCCAGAGGCATACCACATTACGACCTTGTCACCCTTTTTGATGGTTTTGCCATTTAGCTCTACATCCTGCTTCGCGATACGACGCATATACGCCAGCGGCGTTTGCCAGCGGATAATTTCTGACACCATGTTCGGAATCAAGCTAGGATCGTTCTTCAGCTTAGTAAACTCGTCAGGGAAGCGATTCAAGGCAAGAACACCACCGGACATCGAGTTACGGGTGGTGTCATTACCACCAACAATTAAGAGAACTAAATTACCAAGGAACTCCATCGGCTTATTAATCAGATCCTTAGTATCTGGATTATTCTGTAACATACCGATCAGATCAAAACCTACTTCGCCACCAGCAGCAATCTTTTCCTCTTTAACGCGCCAAAGTTGAGAAAAATGCTTGGCCATATCCCTCATGCCCTCGAACAGCTCGTCGGTATTGGTCGAGCCGCCAGTCATCTCGGCACCGCCGCCAGCCAAATCTGACCAATAAACAAGTTTTCGACGCTCCTCGTAAGGGAAGTCCAGCAGTGTTGCTAGCATTCTGGCAGTCAGCTCGATAGAGACATCCTCTACCCAGTCAAACGGCGTATCTAGCGGCAGCTGATCTAGGACCTCTTGAGTACGACTGCGAATCAGACCCTCCATTTCTTTGAGATTCTTCGGTGCCACAACACCCTGCACAGCTTGACGCTGCACATCGTGCTTAGGTGGATCCATGGCGATAAACATCTCAAGTGCGAGCTCTTTCGGCGTAGCGCCAATAATGATAAACGGTTCGGCAGAAAAGAGGTCGTGATGTTTATCTACGTAGACAATGTCGTCATAACGCGTGATCGACCAAAACGGTCCGAATGGACTTTTTTTCTGATAATGAACTGGGCATTCATCGCGCAATCGCTTGAAATACGACTCCCAACGATTTTGCTTAAACAGAAATGGATTACTAACGTCAATCTCGTCGATCGCCAGCGTTGACACTTCAGGAACAGGTGCTTCTACAAACTCCGGGAATTTAGTGTACATACCTAGCTTATTTTTAGCCTTGTACAGCATATGACCGGCTTTAATTTGTAAGTGCATCGGGACGCTTGCGGCGCCCTTTTCAGCAACCAAATCAACAATTTTCATAGTATTTCCACCTATTCGCATTATTCGTTGAGTATTATTTTTGTACTTTTTTACATCTGAAATTCAGGCAAGCGCGCAACCATGCCATCCATCCCATCAGTGGTGATAATCTGGCAAGCAAGCCTGGAGGTTTCACTACGCTCGGGAGTCAGATCTAACATTTGTAATTCATCCTCGGTCGCGCCGCCGGTAATATTGACAGCACCACCTTCAATAATTACATGACAGGTACCGCAGGCGCACACGCCACCGCAATCAGCGTCAATACCTGGAATTCCATTATCCAAGGCAATTTGCATCAAGGACTTACCGGCCTCAAAATCTACTATGTGTTCAGTGCCATTGTGCTCAATAAAAGTAATACTTCCCATAGCGCTCTCCTTCGCAAAGCTGTTTGGCCGCATTAACTACTTGTACCCCAACCTTTTCGCACAAGCAGAAAATGCCCCAGGCAATATTTACGACTTAAATTTTATTAAATAATGTGACCATAAAATAATTATTTATAACGAAATTGCTCATTAAAATTTATAGGTCGCATCCACACCAAAGGTCCGCGGCGGACCTGCCTGGAAATAGTCGAATCCAAATCCAGCCTGAAGATTGATCGCATAACCATCATACTCTTCGTCTGTAAGGTTTTTGGCCCAGATGGAAACCGAGTAATTTTCATTGATTCCGCGCCAGGTCATACGAGTATTCACCAATGCATAGGCATCTTGTTTGATATTTTCATATCCGCCTTTATCGTTATAAGCGCTATACCACTGCTTATCCTGATAATTAGCATTAACATTCCAACTGAGATAGCCGCGATCGCCATTGTAAAGCTCGTAATCAATTGAGATATTACCGCTGACTTTAGGAGCCGAAATCAGCTCATTACCAGCTAAGTCAACTTCGTCATCTGGGTTGTTAAGGGTTTGGGTGTCTGACAAGGTCAGCTCGGTATACTCGGTATCAAGATAGCCAAGCCCCATCATCAACATTAACTTTTCTGTAGCGGCAAACATAATCTCAGCTTCTAAGCCTGCAATAGTAGAGCCACCGGCATTTTCCAAAAAGTTGGATACACCAACAACGTTGATAAACTGCTGATCTTTATAATCGTATAAAAAGGCTGCGGCATTAACACGAGCACGCTGATCATAAAAATCAGATTTGAAACCTACTTCATAAGCATCTATGTACTCAGGTCTCGCATAGGCATCTTCGAAATCGCGCTCACGATAATAAACACCGCCATTAAAATTACCGGAACGGAAGCCCTTGCTATAACTTGCGTACATCATGAAGTCGTCATTGAAACGATAATCTAAACCAAGCTTACCGGTAAATTCTTGTTCCTTTGCCGACATTGGCGTCGAGGAGTCTGTGGTATACGGTCCGTGGGTATAACCTACCTGCCCCGTTGCGAGAAGATCTTCTAATGTCACTTGCCCACTCAATAAATTTTCTAGAAACACATCGATTTCAGCAATACCGGCATCGCCACCAAGGTTCAGCGGTACAAAGGGCTCGTCATATCGACTAGTATTACCAGGAACATATGTACCGCGCGGGCTACCATCGTAACCTTCTCTAGATATATTAAGGTAGGCAAGGTCAATTTCGTCGACGGTATAGCGAATACCAAAGTCGATTCCAAAGTCTGCGGTTACGTCAAAACGAAGCTGTGTATACGCCGCATAACTTGCCTTGTCCGTTATCATCTTCTGGTCAATTTGGCCAAAATCGAGTAGATATGGGTAAAATCCAACTGCGCCCGGATACGTGACTGCCACCCGAAGATCGGGCGCGGTCTCGTAAATTGCGTATTCATTAAGCATATCCATTTCTTCTTCGGCATAATATACACCGCCGATAAAATTGAATATGCCATCATAATTGCTGGAAATTCGAAAATCTTGGCTGAATGCCGTTGTATCTACAGCCCAACGAATCTCAAGCAATCCTTCTGGCGACCCGTCAGTATTCTGTTTCTGAGCATAGTCGGAAATACCTATTGAAGAAATGCTTGTAAAGGTGTGACTTTCACCAACAAACTCAAGTTTGTTTACTAACATATCGGAATTAACAATAAGTGGCCCCGTAAAGTTATCTTCCACTTCATGATGTCCCAGATTTTGGGACGACGCTGAGTATCCAGTGTTATCCATATACCCGCTGCTTACATCACCTTGAAGTAAAGGACCAACAACACCACCTACCGCACCAATAAGACCAGCTCCGCCATTAATAAGATCGCCACGGGGCTCATTCCTAGACGCATTTGCCATTGAATCATTTTGGCCATGGGTTAACTTAAGCACATTATTTAAATTTTCAGATATCTGCCAATTGAGTGTTAAACGCAAAGCCTGAAAATCGATTGATGATAAATTAGGGCCGCCTAAACGATTTTCAGTGTAGCCGCTATTCCGTGAAAACGAATATGCAATACGCGCAGCCAATGTCTCATCGATCAGCGTACCTTCAACACCCAAATCACCGACCCTAGAGTCATAATTGCCAGCCCCGAGCTTAGCGTTTACATGTAAACCGTCATCAATCATCGGCGTTCTAGTAATGATATTAATTGCACCGCCGGTGGTGTTCTTCCCATAGAGGGTGCCTTGTGGTCCGCGCAAAACTTCGAGACGGTCGACGTCGAAAAAGTTCATACCATGAGTATAGACCGCACCCATATATGACTCGTCGGAATAGACACCAATCGGGCTAGCCTGATTAGAACTGTAATCCGACATGCTAACCCCCCTTATTGCAAAGATAGGCTGCACCTCGCCAAAAGGGCCGCTGACTTGCATATTAGGTACTTGCGCAGATATATCATTTGCACTCGCGAAACCGAATTTTTCTAACGAATCAGAAGTCATACCGGTAATCGCAACAGGAGTATCCTGCGTACTCTCCGAGCGCTTCTGCCCCGTAACAATCACTTCCTCGAGCATTGGCGCGGCCAACGAAGTCATTGGTATATAACTTAGACTAGCTAAAGATGCACCTAACGTGATCTTTTTTAAGTAACTCTGAGATATGCGCATTTAATTATTATCCCCTCTAACACTATCGATTAAGTGCACATAATCCACCAAAAGCAATCTCACGTCTTTTCCGATGCGGACAACTTTTTGGCAAATTAGGACAGCCGCATTGGCAATGCTCAAATGACAAAAAAACGTCCTAAAAAGCCAATACCAATCAACACTAAACATCAATAATCAGTTCAAACAAATAAACAAATAAACAAATAAACAAATAAACAAATAAACAAATAAACAAATAAACAAATAAATAAATAAACAAATAAATAAATAAATAAATAAAACATTTATATCCATACAGACCAACATCAAGGACATTAAATGAACAACGCCCATGAATTACCGCTTTATCATCACATCATTAACGGCGATATAGTAAAGCCAAACTCTGGTCACTATATTGACGTGCATTGTCCTGCCACAGGCAATCTAATAGCGAAAACCGCCGATGGCGATGCGACCGATGTAGACCTCGCGGTAAACGCAGCCAGCCGTGCATTGAAAAGTACAGATTGGCGCAATATTAGCGTAACCGCGCGTTCCAAATTGCTGTATCAAATCGGTAACACGGTATTAGCGAATGCCCAAGAGCTAGCTATTCTAGAGGTTCAAGCCTCCGGCGGAACGATCAAGCGGGTAATGGGACTAGATATCTTGGCCATCGCCGATTTATTTTTCACTCTTGCCGAGTCCATCAAAAACTACCCATTTATCGAAAACCTTTCACCAAAGATTTTGCCAGAACAAGTTCACACCATGGTCGTCAAAGAACCTGTTGGCGTCTGCGGCATTATTACCGCGTGGAACTTTCCGCTTCTTTTACTTTCTTGGAAAATAGCCCCAGCCTTAGCCGCGGGTAACACCGTAGTCGTAAAAGCATCGGAATTAACACCAACATCGACATTTCGTTTAATTGAGTTAATAAATCAATTTTTACCGGCTGGTGTGTTGAATCTAGTAAGTGGTACAGGCATAAACGTGGGTGACGCGCTGGTCAAACACCCCAAAGTAAATAAAATATCTTTCACAGGCTCCACTCAAACAGGTAGAAACATTCAAGTTGCAGCAGCCGCCACGCTAAAGCGAGTCACCCTTGAGCTCGGTGGTAAAGGGGCAGCTATCGTAATGCCTGACGCCAATATCGACTTGGTCGCACATGGCGCACTGTTCGGCATCATGATGAACTCTGGGCAGGCGTGTGAATCAGCTAGTCGACTAATTGTCCATGTCGATATTCACGATGAACTCATCGCCAAAATGAAGACCCTAGCCGAGAAAATAGTTGTCGGCAATCCACTCGACCCTGCAACTGGCATGGGCCCTATTGTTTCCGAGCAACAGTTTAATCGAATTGAAGCCTATCTTAGGTCAGCGCAAGAGCAAGGCGCCCACATCATTACCGGAGGAAAGCGCAAGATTGTCGCGGGCTTCGAAAATGGCTATTTCCTTGAGCCAACTATTCTCAGCAATTGCCAGAACGACATGAAACACGCCTGTGAAGAAATCTTCGGGCCAGTAGTGTCGATCATAAAATTTACCGAGCTCGACGAAGCCATAAACATCGCAAACGATTCAATATACGGGCTATCGGCCGGCATCTGGACCGAGGACATCATTGGCGCCCAAGCCGTTGCTCGCCAACTCGAAGCTGGCTCAGTTTGGATAAATGACTGGCACATGATGCGTACAGACGCACCCTTTGGCGGAATGAAGCAAAGCGGCTATGGTCGGGAGATGAGTCATAACAGCCTAAACTCGTATACAGAATTGAAATCGATTTCGACAGCGTTTGAACGCGACCCAAGTAAAAAATCAACTTACCACTTGGTCCATACGTTTTAAGGTTCGCGACCCAGCTAATTGAACGCTAATTATTAATAGGATACCAGCATGTCTAGCTCACATTACTATCAGTACAATATGCGCAGCACGATTCATTGCGCCGCAGGCTCCGTTATTCGCATTCCAGCACTATTTGAAGGCATGGGTGCCAAAAGAGTTGTGCTATTTAGCGATATTGGCCTCGAACAGGCCGGCATTGTAGACCAAATAAAAGCAGTATTCGCCAGCTGCTCTAGCAATAAAGCCGTGCTAGTAGGCGTTTATACCGGCATAAGCCAAGACGCAGCCTGCCAATCCGTAAACGCTGCAACTGCTTATGCTAGGTCCGTGGCGGCCGATGCCATTCTGGCAGTGGGTGGCGGCAGTGTTCTAGATGCCTCAAAAGGCGTCAAATACTCCCTTCAACACGGGGCAACAGATATCGCCGACTTACTTCAAAGCGGGATTAAAATTGATGCATGGCCAAGCTGCCAGCACTCGGGGATCCCTCATATCGGCGTCCCTACCACTGCAGGCACAGGGGCAGAGGTTTCACCAGTAGCGGTGTTCTACAATGAAGCCTTAGGCATTAAAACCAACCTTGTCGCGCCTTTTCTAGAGCCCGACATGGCGGTACTAGACGGCAATCTGTGTTTAGGACTACCGGACTTCCTCACGGCAGCCACGGGAATGGATGCTCTAACACACGCACTGGAGGCTGTCGCCTCGCCAACTGCGAATGCCATGACGGACGCTCACGCATTTCATGCCGCACAAATGATCGTCGAAAATTTGCCCAAGGTAATCGATAATGGCAAGGACGTGGTTGCGCGCTCAAATATGTTACAAGCGAGCAGCCTAGCAATCGACGCCTTCGGCGGTAGCCTAAACGCAATTCCCATTCACAACTGCGCCCACGCATTCGGCGGCATGTTCCACATTCCCCACGGCGACGCCAACGCCGCGCTCCTCCCCGTCGTAATGGAAGCTTGTCCTGAATTTTATGCAGGCAAAGGGCAGCGGCTCGCCAAAGCACTCAATCTTTCTCAAAATGGTAACGACCAAGAACTATTGGGCAATTGCATTAAGTTCTTAAAAGACTTCCAACAACGCATAGGTTGTACAACCAACTTTAAGCGCTGGGAGGTCAACCAAGATAAGCAAGATGCTATTTACCATGCGATTGCATCTGACCCTGCCGCAATGTTTTACAGTATATCCCCTGCCGCAATGGCTAAAATAGTTCACGCGGTATGCTGAAGGGGATTAATTAATAAAGCGTAATACGGGATGTATTAGCTTTCCCTGAGCATGGATGCTCGTAAAAACTTGTAACTTTCGATACCGGAGAAAATAATGTTAAATAAACTACTTCCGTACTCCACTTTAGCCGCAGTGCTACTTACCGCACCATCATTTGTAAGCGCCCAAAGCTTAGGTCCGCTTCAGGGTATTACCGACACATTGGGGAGCCTGAGCGGGGGATTAGTGGTGACGCTAGTTGACCCACTCCAAGCAACCACCGCAGCCATGGGGTTAAATTCGTCACCGCTATTCAATATACTGCCAAATAATCCATTACTAATCACTTATGATGTTCTATTAAAAGGGCCGGAAAATACTATCGTTATCAGCGATCTACTACAGGGCAACCTAATCATAAATAACGTTCTCTCCGGATTACCTGGTGGCGATGTAATACAGGCGACTTACAGTGAAAATTTAAAGCCATTTATTCCAACCCTTCCCCTAATCGATGGGCTGATTAATTCACAACTTTAAAACACCTTTCACCGCTCGCCCTTAAATGCGGGCGAGTGTTCCCGCGCTATATTTAGTTCGTCATACAGTAGCCCCCCGAAACCAATATAAACAAACAGCACCAAAGCAGCCGTGCAGACAATGGGTAGCTCCCCCGCCTACACCGAAGTGCCACTCATTCCCTGAGTAGGAAACTCTGCATATTCTTGCTATGCTCCGAGCAGATCAAAAACGTACCCACAACGATAACAATACCTATATACCTGTGAGACTCAATGACTGCACGCGTACGGGCCAGCTGCCTAAATAATTTTGTATCCCTAATTGAGGAGCTACAAGGTAATGCTGAGGATTTATGCCTCAAAGCAGGTATAGATTACAGTCAACTAGATCAGGAAGACTATTTTTTCCCATATCAAAGCTTTATCGACCTACTTGAGTTAAGTGCCACAAGCCTAAATCTACCCAATATTGGCTTACAACTTGCTATGCGACAGGATCACTCTATTCTTGGTCCAGTTGCTTTTTTAGCACTATCTGCGCACGATGTCAGGTCAGCATTAACAAGTGTAGGAAAATTTCTGTACCATTTCACCCCCGCCATTTCACTCACATTGAGAGAGAGTGAGGACCAGCCAAGCTATGCCTGCTTAGAGCTCGTCAACGCCAATAACAGCCGCCAGGCAGTAGAGCACGCTGTCGCTTGCACACTTCACATTATTCACCTGCTTACCGAAGGAAAATTTAAAGCGCGGGCCGTTCATTTCCGCCATTCAAAAATTGGTCCCGAAAAGCATTATCAAAGCGCGTTCAATTGCCCAACGGTATTTAATCAAAAATATGATTCAATAGAGCTCGACACCGACTTTTTAGATATCGAATTGAGCTCCCACAACCCTCAGCTTCACGGTTTGGTATCCAGCTACCTCTCGATGGTAGAAATAGATTCCAACTCCACAAGTAAACCGAATTTATCGACCAGCAAGCAAGCTCGTCATTTAATTCAAAAACTGCTACCGACCGGCCAACTGTCACGCCCCGTAATTGCAGAAAACATGAAACTTCATGAACGTGCCCTGCACCGAAAATTGCAATCTGAAGGGTATACCTTTGAAGCACTTGTTGACGAAGTTAGGATTACTGAAGCTAAAAAACTTCTTGCGCACGACGCCATACCCATGTCACAAATAGCGGGTTTATTGGGGTACAACGAACAAAGCTCATTTAATAGAGCGTTTAAACGCTGGTTTAATATGACGCCAAAACAATATTTGCAAAGCAAACCTTAGGCTAAATTAAAGTTTCACTCTTTAACCAAAAACTGCGCCCTAGCCATTGCTATAGGCGCAGCTTCATCTTCCTGCCACGCACTTATACTCACGTTAATCATTCGCCTACCGAGATAGACCAACTTGCAGCGCGAATGTGTAGCCACATACTTGCCTGCACGCACATAGTCCACCGCGAAATCGACCACCTTGGGAAATTTTTCACTGTTGCTATGCCGCAAGACATACATCATTGCCGACAACTCCATAAAACCAGCAATTGCCCCACCATGTAACGCTGGCAGTGTCGGGTTGCCGATATTGCTCTTTTTGGTCGGTAACAAAAAGCAATCGTTCTCCCCTCCCACTTGTATACCAAGCGTTTGCGCATAAGGAACTCGGTTAATAAGTTGATGCAATTCCAAATCATTCATTGTCGCTACCACGGGACTTCTGCCCTGATTGTTTCAATTTTTGCGCTGCACGAAACTCACGACGCATATCGGTAAACAACGCGAGCTCCATTCGGAAGAAATTACCAACAGCGGATGCAATTGGCTTCTCGCGATCACCATGATGGGCAAGAGCTCGCGCAAAAATCACACTCTCAGTGACGCGATAAACCTCCGCGTCGGCATACACCGTTTGGCCAGGGGTCGCCGCGCGCATATAATCGATACGTAAATCGATGGTTGGCGTCATCGCCAAATCTACTAATACCGTCGCGGCGGCAAAGCCACAGCAAGTATCCAATAAGGCGGTGATTGCGCCGCCATGAATAACGCCCGTATCCGGGTCACCAATCAATGTGTCGCTGTAGGACATAGACATACCAACCCGATGACGCTCAACATATTCTGGGCGAATGCCTAAGGTCGTAAAATGATCGCCTTCATTGGCCGTTAAAACGGTATCAACGAAACGAAGTAGCTCTTCAAAATCCAATGCCATTATTTATCCCGAAATAGCTATTCGACCGAGTATAAACGGCCGCAGCCCAGCATTCTACCAAGTTAACGTCTAAAAGGGTGAAAACACCATAAGACAAAAAAAGCCGCCACCGAAAATCGGTAGCGGCTTGGCGCCTCGCGCTATGTGAGCTTAGTGAACTTGGGCTTCACCCGCTCCCTGTGGGTAGCGAATACTCTCTACCATATCCTGTACATCTTGCGGTGGCGGCGGTGTTAAATGGCACACCACAGCGGCCACTGCAAAGTTAACAATCATGCCTAAGGTACCAATCCCTTCTGGCGACACCCCAAACCACCAATTCTCAGGCACGCTGGCCGCAGGATTGATAAATTTGAAATACACAATATAGGTAGCAGTAAACAAGAGACCACTAACCATGCCCGTTATCGCACCGTATTTATTCATGCGTTTGTAAAAGATACCGAGGATGATGGCAGGGAAAAAGCTCGATGCCGCCAAGCCAAAGGCAAAGGCCACCACTTGGGCGACAAAGCCCGGCGGATTTATCCCCAGATAGCCAGCGATACACACCGCCACCGCTGCCGCACTACGTGCATAACGAAGCTCCATTTTGTCCGATATATTCGGCATCAGATTTCGCTTCAGCAAATCGTGGGAGATCGATGTTGAGATAACCAGTAGCAAACCTGCCGAGGTAGACAAGGCTGCAGCAACGCCACCCGCGGCAACTAGGGCAATCACCCATGCAGGAAGATCGGCAATCTCGGGGTTGGCCAAGACCATAATATCCCGATCAATATGCATCTCGTTGCGCTCGTCGCCGGAGTAGAACATACGGCCATCTTCGTTTTTATCTTCCCAGCCGATTAAGCCGGTTTTCTCCCAGTTGGTCACCCACGTCGGCGCTTCACTGTACTCAGTACCCTGACTATCGGCACCGTTAATGGTGTTGATCATATTCAGCCGTGCAAAACCGGCAACCGCGGGTGCTGTGGTGTAAAGCACCGCAATAAAGATCAACGCCCAGCCCGCAGACTTACGCGCGTCTTTCACCTTAGGTACGGTAAAGAAGCGCACAATCACGTGAGGCAAACCCGCCGTACCCACCATCAATGCTGCAGTGATAAACAGCACATCAATCGTCGACTTCGTCCCACTGGTGTAGGCGGCAAACCCGAGTTCAGCCGACAAGCCATCGAGCTTGTCGAGCAGATGCACCCCCGAACCATCGGCCAAGGTCGCGCCGAAGCCAAACTGGGGAATAACATGACCCGTAATCATGATCGAGATAAAGATTGCCGGCACCAAATAGGCCATCATCAACACGCAGTATTGCGCGACCTGGGTATAGGTGATGCCCTTCATGCCGCCGAGTACGGCGTAAAAGAACACAATTGCCATGCCTAGGAACACGCCAGTGGTAATGTCTACTTCAAGGAAGCGACTGAATACCACGCCAACCCCACGCATCTGCCCTGCCACATAAGTGAAAGACACAAAGATCGCGCAGATAACGGCAACGGTTCGCGCCGTTTGCGAATAGTAGCGGTCGCCAATAAAGTCCGGCACCGTAAATTTGCCAAATTTACGCAGATACGGCGCCAAACACAGCGCTAACAACACATAGCCGCCAGTCCAGCCCATTAAATAGACAGCGCCGTCGTAACCCATAAAGGAAATAAGGCCCGCCATTGATATAAACGACGCTGCACTCATCCAGTCCGCTGCCGTCGCCATGCCATTAACAATTGGGTGAACGCCGCCCCCCGCTACGTAAAATTCCTTGGTGGAGCCCGCACGGCAATAAATTGCAATACCGATATACAGCACAAAGCTGAGCCCGACTATTAAGAATGTCCAAGTTCTAATATCCATCATTCACCCCTAGTCTTCTTGGACATCGTATTTTTCATCGAGCCGATTCATTTTGTATACGTATACAAAAATCAGCACCACAAATGTGTAAATCGCCCCTTGCTGAGCAAACCAAAACCCCAATTTAAAGCCGAAAAAATGGAAGTTATTGAGTGCATCCGCAAATAGGATCCCAAAACCAAAAGACACCAAGGCCCAGATAAACAGCAAGCTGAGTAAGAGCTTTATGTTTTCTCGCCAGTAGGCTTTTGCTAGTTCTTTCGAATGAAACGCCATTGTTATTCTCCTGTTATTTTCGTCTTATACTTTTTAATTAACTCAAGCATTGCAGCTAAGTCGCAAACCCACCATTCGACCTTAGTCGATTGGCAGCATTTAATATTAAAACGTGTATTTAGCACTAAATTGCAGACGATCTAGATCGCCGCTATCGTCGCCATTTACTGGCCGCTCAATCGTTTTACTGGCATGAATATATTCAACACCAAAATTCAGCGCCGCGATTGGCGCGTACACCAAATTGGCATGGGCACTTTGATAAGACGCCGCTGTGGTATCCGCAACCGAATCGGGGTTATCAGCCGAGCTTGCCGACAACACTAAGCTACTACGCCACTTCTGCGCCCAAAAATGCCGGTAAGCGACATAGCCACCAACGGAATCGATTAAATCAATTTCACCGCTGTCTTCAATCACGCCATCGCGATAGGTTTGCAAACCAAGATAGCGCCCCAAGGCATTACCGGCATTGAGCTGCACGCGAATGTCATCGGCACCTAACTGCCAAACACCGGCAAAACTTAGGCCATAGCCGTAAACACTGTCGTCGCCGACAACCGCCTGCGCCTGACTATTGCTGAAGTTTTGCTTGTAAGCGACTTCTCGCAACAAGCCCGAAAGGCTATAGCTAAAATCGCCAGATTTGCCGTTATAGCGCAACACCATATCGGGCAGAGCAGTATTATCGTAAGCACTGGCGCCGGCCGCAGAACCACTTGCGCCATACAAGCCACTAGAGGGATTTTCTAGCGCAAACATCAGCGAACTAACGCTGTTCAGGGTGTGAGTCCAGCGCACTTGCGCCTGCCGCTCAAACAAAGTGCCCACGGGACCTACAAAATCGAGGGTGTCGGGCAAGCTGCCCACATTAAAAAAAGTGCTCCACGTTTGCCCCGCCAACAAAGAGCTATTGGCATCGTACTGCCAGCTCAAAAAGGCGTGACGAACTCGTGACGCAGACGAGTTGCTAATACGCTCATCGCCAATTTGGTTCACGCCAAAGTCCATTTCTATGTAGCTACCGACCGTACCGACCTCGGTTGCAGTAGTCGTTTTAAACCAAATACGCGAATGCTTGGCCTGCATATCAAGATTGGTGTCACCGGATTCGCCACCAACAGGAATCACCGATGCAACCAAAAAATCATCGCCCACCCCCGCCAGTGCGCGCTCGCCGTCACTGTATTGACTGGCGATGGCGTCGAGTTTTATATAACCGCCAAAGGCGTACTCTGTTGCGCCTTTAGCCGGCACCGGCTTTGCAGACGCCTCTTTTTCCGCAAGAGCCTGCTCTAAGCGCGCAACTCGCTGCTCTAATGTTTCGGCTGTCATTTGCTCAGCAACAACCGACAAGGGTAGCGCTGCAAAAACCAAACCGGCAATTAAGCTCGACCTCGGTGGATGGCTAGTGACGGTAGCCAGAGTCAATTTTTTATTCTTTATCATAGTGAACTCACTCGTATCGGAAATGACACGAAATTTATAGGCTCACTTATCAACCCGCGGTATTAGCCATTAGTCATGTATAGACCAAAGTCTATGCATAAAAATGACGTGAGCACGGAACTAGACCAAGGTCTAATTCTACTTGCCCTCGTATTAACGGATAGTCGAACACAATAAATTTAAAATGGAGATCCACCGCATGAGCACTCCAACACCAAGCATTCGCTATCCAGCACAAACCTCTGCCAATATCGATCGTGATTCCCATCGCATGCTTTATCAGCAGTCTATTGAAGCACCCAATGTGTTTTGGGCCGAGCAAGCCAAGCGCTTAGACTGGATTCGCAGCCCCAGCAAAATTAAAAATTGCAGCTTTGCAAAAGACAATGTATCCATCCGCTGGTTTGAAGACGGCCAACTGAATGCCAGCGTCAACTGCCTAGACCGTCACCTTGCGCAACACGGCGAACAGCTCGCCATGATCTGGGAGCCAGACAGCGAAACCGATGCCGTGCGCAAATACACTTACCGGCAGCTTCACAACGAGGTTTGCAAACTCGCCAACGGCCTCAAAAATTTAGGCATCGCCAAGGGCGATGTCGTCACCCTGTATATGCCGATGATTCCCGAGGCGACCATTGCCATGCTCGCCTGCGCACGTATTGGCGCGGTGCACTCGGTGGTGTTTGGCGGATTTTCACCCGAGGCGCTAGCCGGACGTATTCAAGATGGTCAGTCTAAACTCGTGATCACCGCCGACGCCGGTAAGCGCGGTGGCAAGCGGGTAATGCTGAAAAGCAATGTAGACGAAGCCATTGCCCTGTGTGAGCCAAGCTGTGTAGAAAATGTGCTGGTGGTCAATCACTGCAATGAGCAAACGCAATGGCAGACCAGCCGCGACATTGATTACCACACGCTAATCAGCACGCAAACCAACGACTGCCCAGCGGAAGTAATGAACGCAGAAGACCCGCTATTCCTACTTTACACCTCCGGCTCAACCGGCAAACCCAAGGGCGCGGTACACACCACCGGCGGCTATTTGGTGTACACCTCACTCAGCCATCACTGGGTGTTTGATTACCAGCCTGGCGAAATTTATTGGTGTATGGCCGATATCGGCTGGATCACCGGCCACAGCTACGCGGTGTATGGCCCACTGAGCAATGCCGCTACCACGGTCATGTACGAAGGCGTTCCCAATTTTCCCGATGCCGGTAGACTGGCCCGTATTATAGATAAGCATCAGGTTAATATTCTGTACACCGCGCCCACCGTGATCCGCGCGCTTATGGCCTGCAGCGACGAAGCCTTGGCTAACACAAGTCGCGGTTCACTGCGTTTACTCGGCACCGCTGGCGAACCCATCAACCCCGAAGCATGGACATGGTTTTACGAGCAGTTCGGCCACAGCCAGTGCCCAATACTCGACACTTGGTGGCAGACCGAAACCGGCGGCATGATGATCACCCCGCTACCTGGCGCGGTCGACCTTAAACCCGGCTCCGCAACCCTGCCTTTCTTTGGCGTTAAAGCGGCACTGGTCGATAACGACGGCAAGTTGTTAACCGGCGCCGCCGAAGGCAATTTGCTGATCTGCGACAGCTGGCCGGCGCAAATGCGCACTATTTTCGGTGACCACCAGCGCTTTATCGACACCTACTTCTCCGCCTTTGAAGGCTATTATTTTAGCAGCGACGGCGCCCGCCGCGACGAAGACGGCTACTACTGGATTACCGGACGGGTCGATGACGTGCTCAATGTGTCTGGCCACCGCATGGGCACCGCCGAACTGGAGAGCGCCCTTGCCGCCCACCCCCTAGTCGCCGAGGCCGCCGTTGTTGGCTACCCCCACAGCATTAAGGGCGAAGGCATTTACGCCTACATCACCCTCACCAACAAACAAGCCGAAGGCGAAACCCTGCGCCAAGAACTAAAGCAATGGCTGCGCAAAGAAATTGGCCCCATCGCAGTGGCCGACATCATTCAATGGACCGACGACCTACCCAAAACCCGCTCGGGTAAAATTATGCGGCGCATACTGCGTAAAATTGCCGCCGACGACATTGAAAACCTCGGCGATTTATCCACCCTCGCCGATCCCGCAGTGGTTGCCAAGTTAATCGAAACCTACCGCGAGGCAAATGCAAATATCGCCTAAACCACGCAGAAACGAACGCAAAAGCAGTAGGCATGCACTGCATGCCTACTAAAGATAAAAGTCTGTCTTCGCTCCTCCCTCGCGCCCTAATCGTGGCTATAAAAAAATAATTAAGCAGCCGCTAAATACGATTGAATAACAGCAAGTACCATGACGCGAATTACTAACGCGGAGTAAATCGTTCTTAGAGATGTTTCAACCAAAGGGAAATAAATCGACGCTTGGGAGAGGCGCCCAACAAATACAAAACCTGACTCACTCGCCCAAACAACGGGCACTCCCGCGCATAGAATAAACTTGTGCAAATACGCGCCAAAAATTCATCATTAATGAAACCGCCGAGCTAGAAACCGCCTTGGGCTTAACCTATACTTCTGTCCATTCTATTCACTTGGCGATCAAAATAGCGCACCTCGCAATTTGATCACTTGGCCTTAGAATACTCGCGCAACTATTTTATTATTATACTGCAGTGAAAGGATTTGAATTGGCCTCCCAGCCAATAACAGCAACTGTTTGTGGCACCATCATACAAGCCCCGAGTCGAGGGTTAACAGAAAAAAAACCTCGTACGAACTTACAATAAATCCACAAAAAAACAGGAACGTCCCATTGCATAATGAAATTATCAACCCGCTCAATTTCATGTAATTCGTTTGTCTTTTAGCTGTAGTAACGGAGATTTTCTTTTCAAAGGAGTGATACCATGAAAACCTGCTCGCCCCGATTAACTCTATTTCATTGTACAAACCCGCGCAGTCGGCGATCTTTCGCCCTGCTAAGCTCACTGCTACTTACCCTCTTGTGTTGGGCAAACGCCGCGGCAGCCGCCAGCACCACTTATACCAAGCAGTACACCATTCCGGTTCCGCCAGCATCGAACTACGCTGGCAATAGTGGCGGTGATGGCTGGGCCGTAGCCTTAAGCCCAGAAGCGGTCTATAACGTTTATCACCACAACTCGCAGCTGCGCGCAGCCTGCCACCTGCAGTCAGATGCCTCCAATTGCTGGACCCAGCCCTACAAGCGCATTACCGACGAAACAGGGGGCGATTTTCACGTTCCAAATCATCCCGGACTAGCGCTTAACCAAAACAGCGGGCACTTGTTTGTCTATGCTACGCGGCGTGCAGACAATACCCGAGGAGTCGTCTGTATCGATACCGGCGCAGCCGTTGACGAAGCCAACCCCTTCTGTGGCTTTACTGCATTAAGCGGTATTGGTGATGGCCCAGCCAATAACTACAGCACCAATAACGGCGTGGAAATTGGCTCGCAGTTTTATGCCTTTAATCTAGTCGGAGGTTTAGACAGTTTGGGCGGCAGCGCCAACCGCCTAATGTGTTTCGACACCGTAACCGAAACGGCCTGCGCCAATCAGCCCTTCGACGCCGGTATGCCTGGCACCGCCAGTTCTTCAGCCTTAGCGGGCGCGGCTATTGCGGGCAAGGTTTTTACCCCAATAAGCACCAGCAGCGGCGTTGTTTTAAGCTGCTTTGATTCAGCACTTGCCGCACCCTGTGCCGGCCTGTGGCCAGTCGCTACCAGTCATAACGTGGGCGCGCCATTTCCCCTGCTAAATAGTGCGGGTACCGCTATCGGTGTTTGCCTTCCCAATAACACGCTACCTTGCTTTGATTTTGACGGCAACGCGGTCACGCCGCCACCGGGTTTACAAGCCGCAATCAACAACACAACATTTTACAATGGTCCAGCTCAGGTTATTGGGCCCAGAGTTTATATCGTCAGCGGCATAGATGATGCAGCGCACTGCTACGATTTTAATAGCCAAGCAGAATGCACAGGCTTTCCCCTGCCACTGACAGGTTCCGGGTACGTGTACACCATAAACCCCGACCCCCAGCGTCCGCAGTGCTTGTGGAGCAATGCCGACTACGGCGCCTCGCAAATTCAGAACTTTGATGCTTTTAGCGGCGGCGCCTGCGGCGACGGGCCAATCCGAGTATTGGCATCAAGCATTGTGCCACCGGATATCGAGTGCACACCGCTTGAGTACAGCCGTTTGCAAGTGCTTAATCCCAGCCCAAATGGCTACCAAGAAGGCAGCGTGGCATTTCGTGATGCCAGTGGTAACCCCATTCCTGGCATTAGCGATATGGCGCTAGACGAAACGGGTGGTGTCGATCTGACCGGCCTAGACCTAAACACCAATGGCCTGCCACAATTTTTGATTACCCTTAACGACCCTGTAGACCCCATTGGCGAGGTCACTATTGAGTTAACTTGGGTGGGCGAAAATCTGGCGCAGTGCGGTGACAAAAACGCCACCGTATTGGTCGCCAATCCATCCATTGCCGAAGTCAAAGGCCACGTTCTGCCCGGATTAAGCCTGTTTTCCAAGGTCTATCTGCAGCTCAGCGCCACACTGACCACTGTCGACGGTGCTCCCCTAGAAGGACAAACCATTGTCTTTAGCGCGGGCGCAACTACCGTGTGCAGTGCTATAACAGATGCCAATGGCTTGGCCGGATGCGGTGGCTTTATTCGTAGCACCTTGTCCTCGGTACTCAACCTAGGCTACACCGCTACCTTCGAGGGCAATGATCCATTACAAGCTTCCAGTGACAAGGGCTCATTACTCAAAACACTTATCGGCTTTCTTTAACCGCTGATCATGGGGGGCAAGCGCCCCCCAATTCAATACGATTGCGTCCCCGCATTAAATATTTGTTCTGTAACCCAAACGAAACCTGCACAAGGCTGGATGGTGCATCTGCAGAATTCCCGCCCCAACTACACCGCTTAATTGCACCTACCCAACCCCGAGCCCAGATAACGCCGCCGCAATTAAAATCACAACCAATAATGCCATCGCGTACATTGCAATAAACTGAAACGCTATAGCACTAAATCCCAACGCCGCAGCCCCGCCAGACACTCGAATTTGCTCTTTATTTATGAGTGAAATAACAGCGAGAATAAGTGCGAAACCGCCAAGTACAGCAGTGACAACATCGGCAATCCTATCGGCGTCCCAATTGACCACGAACACCTCTTGATTGGGTGGATTGCCATTTAATGCCTCCAACGCAGCAGTGCGTATTGATGCCGCCTTATGAGCCACTATATTTTCTATAGTAGGCTGCGGCGAGAATGGCCCAGCCCAAAAATGTACCAGTGCCAACAGCAGGGGCCACTGATCCAGCTACAACGCCAAACGCTCCATATTTGGATTTTTTCATTATACGTTCCTGTAAATGTAACACCGTAAATAGGCGAACTGCTTTCAGCGTCCACTTCCTTTGCTTAGTTAAGCAGCGCCATATGCATCGTCACTAATTTAGCTGCTAAGCCATCATCGATAGTGCTACCACCTGCAACACAACAACGAAAGTTGAAACAAAGGATGCAAGCAGAAACGTGTACGGTATGAAATAAAGTATGATGGTGGGTATTGCCAAAAGTATTGAAAGCAATATCACCACCATAAACCGCGTATTCTCATTTTATATTAAATTCTGAATCAAGTTCAGAATGACTACGTAGGCAGTGAGGCCGCGTGACGGCGTACGTGACGTGGCACCATATAAAAACCAGCGTCATGCTGGACTTGATCCAGCATCTGGTGGGGCGGTCATAAACTACTTTCGTAGTACTGGATTCTGAATCAAGTTCAGAATGACTACGTAAGGAGTGAGGCCGCGTGACGGCGTACGTGACAGGACACCATATAAAAACCAGCGTCATGCTGGACTTGATCCAGCATCTGGTAGGGCGGTCGTAAAGTGCTTTCGTGGCACTGGATTCTGAATCAAGTTCAGAATGACTACGTAGGCAGTGAGGCCGCGTGACGGCGTACGTGACGTGGCACCATATAAAAACCAGCGTCATGCTGGACTTGATCCAGCATCTGGTGGGGCGGTCGTAAACTGCTTTCGTGGTACTGGATTCTGAATCAAGTTCAGAATGACTACGTAGGCTGTGAGCCATAATGCCTTCGTAGGTTGTGAGACATAATGACTTCGTAGGACGTGAGGCAGTCAGCTCATCGACGATTCCCCCTCTTTTGTATAATACCTCGCCCTGTAATACTGGCCTTTTTTGTATACACTGTTACCACAGTAATCCAATAAAAAAGGCGTCAGATGCACACCCAGCGATTTATCATTGCCGACGACCACCCTTTATTTCGAGCCGCGCTTAAATCTACCCTCGGCCACAGTTTTGGCGGCTGCCTTGTTACCGAGGTGGCGTCGATAGCCGAATTGCAAACCCTGCTGACCAGCAATACGAATAGCGATCTCATCTTGCTCGATTTGCATATGCCTGACGCGCAGGGCTTTAGTGGCTTGATACATCTGCAAGCCCACTACTCAGAAATTCCGGTGATGGTGATTTCGGCCAGCGAAACTCCCGAGGTGATGTGTCGCGCTATTGATCACGGCGCCGCGGGATTTTTACCCAAAAGCAGTCAAGCCGACACTATCAACCTTGCGATCAATGCCGTTATTAGTGGCGAGCGCTGGTTGCCAGAGGGCGTTAACTACCAAGCGGGGCAAGACAGCAAAGAACAGAAAATGGCCAGCGACATCGCCAGCCTAACGCCCCAGCAATTTCGGGTGGCGACCCTGCTGGTTCAGGGCCTATTAAACAAACAAATAGCCTATGAGCTCAATGTTACCGAAGCGACGGTAAAAGCCCACGTCACCGAAATTTTTCGCAAACTCGGCGTTCATTCGCGCACCCAAGCCGCCTTAGCCTTTGGCCAATTAGACGTCAGCTCTCAGCCGCTTAGCTAGCAGACAATTACACTAGTGACGCAGTAATAGCTGGCGCATCACCCCGCGCAAGGCGGCAGGTTTAACGGGTTTAGACAAAAACCGATAACCGGCGTCTTCGACCTGAGCGCGCACTTCTGGACTGTTATCGGCACTAATCACCACCGCTGGTAAGCGCGTATGCCAGTGGTAATTTAAGGCCTGCAGTAGATCCAAGCCGGTTTCATCTTTATCTAAATGAAAATCGGCCAGCACAATATCTGGCGCCGCTTCCAAGCGCCACTGGCCCAGCACCTCGCCAAGGTTTGCTGCACTAAACACCCGACAGCCCCATTGGCCGAGTAGGGCCTCCATGCCGGCGCGAATACCAACCTCATTGTCGATACACAAAACACGCAGCCCCGCCAGTTCTGATTCCAAATCGAGGCCTAGGCTTTCAATCAACCCTTCCTGACGCTGGCCAATAGGCAGCTCGATGGCAAACACACTGCCGCGACCTTCAGTGGAGTGAAGAGTCACAGCGTGACCGAGTAAGCCGCTGATGCGTTGTACTATCGACAAGCCCAGCCCCAAGCCCTTTTCAGAATCGTTGTGAGCCGCACTGGGCGCGCGTTCAAACTCATCAAAGACCCGCTGCTGATCCCGCTCAGAGATGCCTGGCCCCGTGTCCCACACCTGAATAACAATATTGTCGCCACGGCGCCGACACCCCAGCAACACCCCTCCGGAGCGGGTGTAGCGCAGAGCATTGGCTAGAAAGTTCTGCACCACTCGACGCAATAGCTGCTGATCGCTATACACCCACACATCTGAAGGCCGATAACGCATCGCCAAGCCATTTTGCTCGGCGATGAGGCCACACTCGCGGGCGAGGGGTTCGAGGATGTCGCGCACGCAAAAGTCGCGGCGATCAAGCTTGAGGTTGCCAGAGTCCAGTCGGGCAATCTCGCGCAGCGAGGTAATTAAGTTCTCTGCCCCCACAAGAGCCGAATCGATATGCCCAACATCAGCAGCCATTTCTGTGCCTTTAGTGCGGTGAGCCAAGGCCGCGGTAAACAGGCGCGCAGCACTTATTGGCTGCAATAAATCGTGACTCGCCGCCGCAAGAAAGCGGCTTTTGCTGGCGTAAACCGTGTTTAATTCCCGCTCGATTCTTGCCCTAGCCTGATTCTCATTGGCCAGTAAATCATTGGCCTGCGCCAATGCCGAGGTTCGTTCAATAACCCGCTGCTCCAATTGGTTTTTAGCGTCGTCTAAGGCATTGAACATGCGCCGATATTCACTAACGTCTGTGTAGGTGGTGACATAGCCGCCCCGCGCCATAGGCGTGCCGCAAATTTCAATCACCGTGCCATCGGGTAACACCCGTTCAAAACGATAGGCTTTGCCGTTGCTTAATAAACCCAAGCGCCGCGCAATTGCACCGTCCACGTCGGAGTCGGCATTTTGCAGATAACCGCGCTCTGCATTGAACTGGTAAACCTTGGCAATGGGGCAGCCGATATAGAGTAGCCGCTCGGGAAAACCGAATAACTCGATATAGCGGCTATTCCACGCCACCAAATCTAAATTGGCATCGACTACGCTAATACCCTGCGGCACCGTCTCTAAGGTAATTTGCAGCAAGTCTTGGCCAAACTGCAATTGCTTGGAGCTGTCGCCAATTAAAAGTACGAACTCATCGAGCTGCAAAGGCTTTTTACGCTGCAATAAGTCCAAGGTGCGGTGCGCCGACACCGCACCAACAATCGCCGCCAAGGCGGCTTCAACATCTTTTACTACAAAGCGCGGCACCGGATCATTCGGCAATAAGCGCTGCCCTACTCGCTGTTCAAAGCGCTGCCACAGCTGCTGGCTACGGGTACGGCCGAGTAGCGGGGTGAGCATGCGCTGCAACTGCCAGCTCTCAATTTTTGTTAGTTCAAAATCAGCTTTTTGATAACCCCGCCCCAAACTCAGCTGAGTGAAAGCCCGCGCTTGCCGCAATTCGATAACCCGAAACCGACTCAACGCCGACACCAAGACTAGACTCAGGCAGTTAAGTAATAAGCTAAAGAACACGCCATGAGTAAGCGGATCGAGAAAATCAATACCCAGCAAGGCCTGCGGGCGCAGCCACGCCAGCTCAAATAAGCCCTGCGCTAATAGCGGATGTCCGTGCCCCAACAAAGCGGGAAGTAACAGGCAATAGAACCACAGCGTGCCACCAACAAATAGGCCGGTGATAACCCCCCGCGAATGCGCTCGCGGCCAATACAGAGCCGCAATAATAGCCGGTAGTAATTGCGCCGCCGCCGCAAACGACAGCAAGCCTAAAGACGCCAAACCCCCGCGATTACTTAATTGCTGTTCTAAAAACCACGCCGCCAGCAGCACCGCCGCTATTGCGCCGCGCCGCACCGTTTGCAGCCAGCGAGCGTTAATGCTGTGGGCGCGATTAAAATACTGCCAAAGCGGTACCATCCACTCATTGCAAATCATCACCGACAAGGTCACACAGGCAACAATCACCATCCCTGTCGCCGCCGACAGACCACCCAATAAAGCGATAATCGCAAAACTGGTGCTACCCGCCGCCAGTGGCGCCGACACCACAAACATATCTGCGCCGCCACCGTCTTGCGCCACCCCCTCTAACAGCGATTGCCCCAGCAGCGCCACAGGCGCAATTAACACACAAAACAAAGCCAGATAAACAGGAAAGACCCAACGCGCACTGCGCATATCGCGGCGGCTGTGATGCTCGACAATCATGACGTGAAACTGACGCGGCAAACACACTATCGCCGCCGCCGCTAACACCAACTGGGTAATGAAATTAACTGGCTCAGGCCAAGTCGCCAAGTTTCCGTAATCTATCGCTAAACCACGTTCGCTGGCCGAAAATAGCACGCTTAGCGCAAATACCCCCACCGCAACAAACGCCGCAAGCTTTACTAGCGACTCCACCGCGATCGCCGCCATCAAGCCCCGATGACGGTGGCGTTTGTCGACGACTCGGGTGCCAAAGGCCACGGTAAACACCACTAGAATAAGCGCCGCTATAAAGCTGGTATTACTGTGGTTGGCCGCCAAACTGGGTTGCCACAACTGCTGTACGGTTAACCACGCTTGAGTCACCGCTTTTAACTGCAAGGCTATATAAGGAAGACTGCCCGCCACAGCAATAAAGGTCACCAAGGCGGCAAGGAATTGATGTTTGCCGTAACGCGAGCCGATAAAGTCAGCAATCGATGTCACCCTATTGCGGGTACTCACCACCGACAAACGACGAATAAACGGCCACGCCAACACAAACAGTAAAATTGGCCCCAAGTAGATCGGCACAAAAGACCAGCCGTCGTTAACAGCTTGGCCAACCGCGCCAAAGAAAGTCCACGAGCTGCAATACACCGCCAGCGACAAACTGAAAATCAAGGCGCGCAGCGCAGGCGGCCGTTGGGTGTGGCGATCTGCCCACCACGCAATTACAAATAAACAACCAACGTAAATAAACGCCAGTAACACCAGCCACTGATTTTCTTGCACCTGCCCTCACCACACCGAAAGTCGGCAATTTTTATAATCTTCCCTAGTCTAGCCCAGTGCTGGGCCAGCAGTATTGGACAATAGTCGACATTCGCAGCAACTCGGTGAATTAGCTGCGTAAACTCAGCCCGCCTACGGCAACCAAGCCCCGCCAATGGTGAGATTTACAGTATTAAGCCTTTCCCTAGCGGCCACTGATGCGTAACATTCGCACTCCGGAAATCAAGGCCTTTTGCCGCTGGCAAGCCCTGAACTCACCCAACACTTCAAGCCGTACCTAAAATTTATGTCTACTATTTTTATTGCTGGCCAACGCTGGATTAGTAACCCTGAACCCGATCTTGGTCTGGGTATTATTCTAGAAGCCCAAAACCGTCGTGTTGTTATCGCTTTTCCCGCCGCCGAAGAAGAGCGCACCTACGCCGCCGCCGCAGCGCCGCTGTCGCGGGTTCTGTTTCAAGTAGGCGATGATATTGACGTGCCAGGTCAGGGCCGGCTGGTGGTTAAGGAGCAGCAAGAGAACAGTGGCTGCATCGTGTATTTTGCCGAAGACGAAAATGGCGACATCCACCCTGTACCCGAACAAATTCTGAGCGCCAACATCAAGCTCAGCAATGCCAAAGAACGTTTACTGGCCGGCCAAGTAGAACACCACCGCCGCTTTGAACTGCGCGCCGCCACCTTAGAACAACAAAATACCTGCAAGGCCGCCAGCACCCTTGGCCTGCTTGGCCCTCGCGTGCAATTGCTTCCCCACCAGCTATATATCGCCGCCGAAGTTGCCAGCCGCGCCGCGCCGCGGGTATTGCTGGCCGACGAAGTTGGCTTGGGCAAAACCATTGAAGCTGGGCTTATCATTCACCAGCTGCTGCTCTTGGAGCGCGCCAAGCGGGTGCTGATTCTGCTACCCGACAGCCTCGTACACCAGTGGCTGGTGGAAATGCTGCGCCGCTTTAATCTTAAATTCAGTATTTTCAATGAAGCCCGCTGTCGGCAGGTAGACCAATACGAAGATGATCCAAGCAGCATTTTCTTTGACGAAGAAGAGTCCAAAGAAAAAGAAGAAAATCCTTTTGAAGACGCCCAGCTGGTTATTTGCCCACTGAGCTGGATTAGCGGCCACGAGCGCCGTCAAGGCCAGCTTATGGAAGCGGGCTGGGACATGCTAGTGGTTGACGAAGCCCACCATCTGCACTGGCAGGAAGACGGCAGTAGCTCTGCAGAATATCAATTGGTTGAGCGCCTGAGCGCCGAAATACCCAGCGTATTGCTGCTCACCGCGACACCAGAGAACGCCGGAATCGACGGCCATTTTGCCCGTTTGCGACTGCTCGACCCAGCGCGCTACCCCAGCCTTGACGCTTTTCGCGCCGAACAAAGCCAGTACGAGGGCATTAGCGAGCTGATCCAAGGCTTGCTCGACCACCCCAGCGAGTCGTTAGCAGACTCGAACTTCACCGCCAAACTCAGCGAATTACTTGAACCGGCGCAACTCGCCGCACTGGCGACTAAACCCGACGCCACGCTTATCGAAAAAGTGGTTCGCGACTTACTCGACCGCTTTGGTACTGGCCGCATGTTGTTCCGCAACACCCGCGCCTCAGTGGGCGGCTTCCCCCAGCGGGTATTGCACGAACACCCTCTGGATGCACCCGCCGAATACCAAGCGGCACTCGCCCTCGTCGACGAAGAATCGGCCCTGCACCCCGAGCTACTGCTCGGCGACACGTGGATTAAGCTCGACCCCCGCGTGGCTTGGGTAGAACGGTTTTTACTGCAACACCCCGACGAAAAAGTCCTGCTCATTTGCAGCACCATGAACACCGCACGCGACTTAGAGTTACAGCTGCGCGTGCGGCGCGGCATTGCCAGCGCGGTATTCGTTGAAGAGCTCAGTCTTATTGAGCGCGACCGCGCCGCGGCGTATTTTGCCGACCCCGAAGACGGCGCCCAAGTGCTCATCTGTTCCGAGATTGGCAGCGAAGGCCGCAACTTCCAGTTTGCCCAGCACTTGGTATTGTTCGACCTCCCGCTGAACCCCGACCTGCTCGAGCAGCGCATTGGCCGCTTGGACCGTATCGGCCAACTCGGCGACGTCAATCTTCATGTGCCTTACTACCAAGACAGCGGCCAAGAAAAACTGCTGAGCTGGTACCGTGACGCGCTGGCTATTTTTAGCCAGCCCTGCACCGTTGGCAACGCGCTCATGCTCGAATTTGGTGGCGAGCTTCTCGCTGCGCTAGGCGGCAAACAAAATGCGGCCGCGTTTGACGATCTCATTAGCCGCGCCTCGGTTAAAGCAGAAGAGTTAGCGCTTAGCCTGCGCAATGGTCGCAACCGCTTGCTCGAACTGAACTCCTGCAACCCCGCCCGCGCCGCCGAGTTAATCACTTCGTTAGAAAGTGAGCAGCGCAGCGACAGCCTCGCCGAGTATGTTGGCATTCTCTCTGATCAGTTTGGTTTAGTTCACGAAGACCACAGCGACAACGCCGTTATTTTACGGCCCGGCGATCACATGATTACCGAGGCCTTTCCGCACCTGCCAGAAGACGGCATTACCGGCACCTTCGACCGCGACCGCGCGCTCAGCCGCGAAGACATGGCCTACTTCAGCTGGGAACACCCACTGATCAGCGGCGGCATGGACTTAATTATGTCTAGCGACTTTGGCAGCACCACTGTGTGCACCATCGCCGTTAAGGGCTTAAAAGCCGGCACGTTGCTATTAGAAGCCTTCTTCAGCCCCAGCCTGCAAGCGCCACCGTGGCTGCAACTGCATCGCTATTTACCCGCCCAGAGTTTCCGTTTGGTAATCGACCACCAGCAGCGCAACCTCACCGCCAATGTTGCTCACAAAAAATTAAATCAGTTAGCACAGGGCATTAAAAAGACCGTGATGCCAGCCTTGTTGCGCGAAGTGCGCAGCAGTCTAACCAGCATGATTCCCCACGTTGAGAGCTTGGCCGAAACCGCTACCAAAGAATGGGTGAGCACCGCACTAGCGCAATACCAAAGTGACCGCAGCGCCGAGCGCCAACGTCTGCAGGCGCTAATGAGCCGCAACCCGCATATAAGCGCAAGTGAACTGAGCAGCTTTGACGACGAAACCACGCAGGGCACTGATGCACTGGCCTCTTTGCAACTAAACACCTCGGCATTGCGCCTAGCCATTGTTAGCCAATAAGTTGTTAGCCAATAAATCGCGGGCCTGAGCCCGCTGGAGAAACTATGTATTTGTTTTCAATTAACGCCACCGCCAAAACCAGCCACGGCGAATTCACCGCCGGCGAGCAGGCACCATTTATTGTGTATATTGATTTCAAAGACATGTTTGGCGCCGAAAATCTGGCCAAGCTATTCGTTATGGCAGAAGGCTTTACCGATGTGGTAATCGAGAAGCGCAAACTGATCGACAACGCCCATATTCCAGACAATCCAGCGCTGGCTAAAGACCCGCAAATTCTTGAGGCCTTAGCCAAGGGTTACTGTGTGCAGGCGTTTAGCGCGCATTGATTTTTTGGGAGATGCAGGACGCTTGATGGATGGCGGTAAACGCTAAAATCAAAGTAAAATCTAGCGAGCGCAGCGAATGCCTTTCAGCCTCAAGCATACGCCTCTAGCCGCTTAATCCAAAGCCGACGCACAGCTTTGCGTCTCCCCTCTTCCGCCAAGCATTTAGCCAGCATCAATACTCGTCTGGCGCTTCGTAGCCAAAGGCCAAATTTTCGAAGCGCGTATGCTTGCCCACAAAGCTTAAGCGCGCGGTTCCTATGGGACCGTTACGCTGCTTGCCGATGATAATTTCGGCCATGCCCTTGTCTGCCGACTCTTCGTTATACACTTCGTCGCGGTAAATAAACATGATCACATCGGCATCCTGCTCGATGGCGCCCGATTCCCGCAAATCCGAATTGATCGGTCGCTTATTTGGCCTTTGCTCCAAGGCGCGGTTCAGCTGCGACAAGGCAACCACCGGACATTCAAATTCTTTGGCAATACCTTTTAAGGAGCGGGAGATTTCAGAAATCTCCGCGGTTCGGCCTTCGCTGCCGTTGCCGGCGACCTTCATCAGCTGCAGGTAATCGAGCATGATCATACCGACGCTGCCGTGCTCACGCACAATTTTACGCGCCCGCGAACGCACCTCGGTGGGGGTCAGCGCGGGAGTGTCATCGATGAACAACAGCTTATCTTTGAGCTTGGTCACCGCCGAGCTCAACTTGGGCCAATCCTCTTCTTCCAAACGGCCGGTCCGGATTCGAGTCTGGTCAATGCGCCCTACCGACGACAGCATCCGCATCATCAACTGATTGGCGGGCATCTCCATACTGAACACCAGAATGGGCTGCTCGCTCTTCATCAGCGCGTTTTCAACGAGGTTCATCGCAAAGGTGGTTTTACCCATCGAGGGACGAGCGGCGACGATGATCAAATCGGAGTTTTGCAAGCCCGAGGTCATTTCGTCGAGTTTTTCAAAGCCGGTGGTTAAACCCGTTACCGCATCTTCATTACTGAACAGCTCGTCGATTTTATCAACCGCTGACTTCAATAGGGGGTTGATGGGAGTGAGGCCGCCGGTTTTAGGGCGCTCCTCAGAGATCTGCATGATGGCCCGCTCGGCCTCATCCAAAATCTCGTCGCTGTTGCGACCTTCGGGATTAAAGCTGCTGTCGGCAATGGCATTGGCCGCACTAATTAGCGAGCGAAACGTGGCGCGCTCGCGCACGGCTTGGGCGTAGGCGCGAATATTAACGACAGAGGGGGTATTATTGGCGATCTCGGCCAAATACGCGGCGCCGCCGACCTGATCTAGCTGCCCAGCCTTAGCGAGCTCCTCGGCGAGTGTTACCACGTCTATCGGCAACTCGAGGGTGATCAAGCGCGTCATTTGCGCGAATATTTTGCGATGCTCAGGGCGGAAGAAATCGCCCTCGCCAACCACGTCGGCTACCGAGTCCCAGCTTTCGTTGGCGATCATCAGACCACCAAGCACAGACTGCTCTGCCTCTACCGAATGGGGGGGCATTTTTAGTTGCGCAAAATCGCTCTCTTCTTCAAAGGGCGGCGGAGATTCAGAATAAGCTTCGGGGTACACGGAACCATCACTAGGAATAAACAGATCGGGCATTGTGGCAAAAAAAAAGCACCGCCGCTACAAAGAACGGCCGTGCTTTTTTACACCGATTACAGCGCGCTTATCGCCGTTTTAAATCTAATATCCTGCCCGCACAACTGGCGAACTATATATGCAAAGGCCGCCAAGCAGCCTCTGCACTCGCCAAATTAGATTTGGCGCTAGATCAAAAACAGATCAGCAAACTTACTCAGCAACAACCGCAATGCTAACGGTCTGAACTACATCGCTGTGCAGTTGAACTGCCACGTCGTAAGTGCCCAGGTCGCGAATTGGACCTTCTGGCATACGTACTTCGCTTTTGTTCACTTCAACGCCAGCTGCAGTTACTGCATCAGCAATATCGCGAGTACCGATAGAGCCGAACAGCTTGCCGCCGTCGCCAGAATTAGCTTCAATTGTTACTGTCAGCTCAGCCAGTTTAGCGGCGCGAGCATCGGCAGCACTGCGCTTTTCAGCGGCAGTTGCTTCAAGATCGGCGCGACGCGCTTCAAATTCAGCTACGTTTGTTTTAGTGGCTGGTACAGCTTTGCCAAACGGAATCAGGAAGTTACGGCCATAGCCGCCTTTTACATTAACCTGATCACCCAAGTTGCCAAGCTTGCCAATTTTCTCCAGCAGAATCACTTGCATGGTTCTCACCCTCTTAAATTCGCCTGCGTTTGCGCCGCTCTATGGTTGAGAGCGATTCGGCAAACGCCGCCTAATATCAATCCAACTATCCACAATCGCCACCAGTATCAAAACCGCCCACAGCGGTCCCAATAACAACAGCGCTACGTAAAAAACTATTAACCATGCGCGGCCTAACCCTAAGCGTCCCGCTGCACCGTGTACCAAGGCGATACCCGATATCACTATGGGCAGTAAACACATCACGCCCCAAAAGCGATAATCTCCACCAATATTGCTCAGCAGCAACATTAGCGCGACCAAGGTCACTGTTATGGTTGGGGGCAAACGAAACTGCCACATCTCCTGACGAAATCCGCCGGGGTTGTACAGAATGGACTGCCACCACCGCGCCAACATCACTGCCAGCGTACTCCATAACACAGTGCTAACACCGATCACCGCGGCGATATCGCCGTTGCCAATCTCTGGCAAACGCCCAGAAGCAGAAACCTGCATCCGCTCTAGCATGGGTTGCACCATTGCCAGAATCGAGGCCAGATAATCACTGGCCAAGTGCATCAAGATCAATGCTGTTAGCAAACCGGCGCCAACGGCGGCCAGCATTGCGTAGGCCCATTGCTGGGTACTGCGCAATACGGCGGCGGTGGCTGCGGCGCCAAGCAGCATGGTCAAAGGACCAACATCTGCTCCAATAGCGGCCACCGCAATTGCCGGTAACAGTGCCCAAAAAACCACATAGGCACCTTCGCTCAAGCCTTTTCGCAACATCACTAATGTTGCGGCTGCAACGCCAACCCAAGCAAACATGAGTGTACCAACACCCAAGCCTGCAACGGCTACCGCCTGCAAGCGCCCTTTCATAATAAATTCAGCTAAGGCGCGCATGATTTTACGTCGTTTGATTACTTATGGCTGTCTGTGTAAGGCAGCAAAGCAAGGAAACGCGCGCGCTTAATTGCGGTAGACAATTGGCGCTGGTATCTAGCATTTGTACCAGTGATACGGCTAGGTACAATTTTACCTGTTTCTGAAACATAGGCTTTCAGGGTTTCCAGATCTTTGTAATCGATCTGGCTGACGCCTTCCGCGGTGAAGCGGCAAAATTTACGACGACGGAAAAAACGTGCCATAACTAATCTCCTAACTCAGCAATTATTCAGCGTCGTCTTCAGCCGTATCGGCTTCAGAGTCACTATTGTCATCAGTCGTCGACTCAGAGTCGTCACGGCTGCGCTCAACACGCTGTTCGCTGCGGCTACGACGCTCGCGGCTCTCGTTTTCTGCTTTCATGATTGGCGACTCTTCAGTCACGGCTTCATCGCAGCGAATAACGAGGTTACGCAGAACGGCGTCGTTATAACGGAAGTTAGTAGTCAATTCTTCCACAGCTTCAGCAGACGCTTCAGCATTGATCAGCACGTAGTGTGCTTTGTGGATTTTATTGATTGGATAAGCCAGCTGACGACGGCCCCAATCTTCTAGGCGGTGAACTTTACCGCCGTCTTTTTCTATGGCTTGCGTATAACGCTCAACCATACCTGGTACTTGTTCGCTCTGGTCGGGATGGACCAAGAACACTATCTCGTAGTGACGCATTTTTCAGCTCCTTACGGGTTAAGCCACCCTTTACGGTGTGACAAGGAGGACAGCTCCGCCCAAAACGGTCGGAACTACCAATAAATCAAGAGCGCGGATTTTAGGTAAGTCGGCAACTATATGCAAGGGATTAGCACAATTATTAGCCAATACCGCCTTTTTGACGCTGGCGCACGGCCTCAAACAAACAAATGCCGGTCGCAACCGACACATTTAAACTACTTACCGAACCCGCCATTGGCAGCTTAGCCAAATAATCGCAGTTCTCGCGAGTTAAACGGCGCATGCCGCTGCCCTCAGCGCCCAACACCAGCGCCCGAGGCCCAGACAAGTCGTGCTCATAGAGCGACATCTCTGCCTCGCCAGCCATGCCCACCACCCAGACCCCAGCCTGTTGCAATTGCTGAAGACTGCGAGCGAGATTGGTAACCTGCACAAAGGGCACTACCTCGGCTGCGCCACAGGCGACTTTTAATACCGTGGCGCTGAGCCCCACCGAGTTATCGCGAGGTGCAATGACCACCGTAACGCCCGCGGCGTCGGCACTGCGCAGGCAGGCGCCGAGATTATGGGGGTCGGTAACGCCATCGAGCACCAACACCAGCGCAGCACTGCCCGCCGCTGCCACCAAATCTAAGAGATCTTTTTCTTGGAATTGCGGGGCCGCCTCAACCAAGGCAATCACGCCCTGATGCCGCCCCTCAACCATGCCATCTAGCTCCGGGCGCGCCCGCTGCACAACATGCACTTTCGCCGATTTAGCGAGATCGAGCACCTCTTGCAAACGCTTATCTGCGCGCCCACTCTGCACATACAATTCCTGAATGCGCTCAGGGCTGCGGGCCAACACGCTTTGTACCGCGTGAATACCAAATATTTTCTCTGCCACGTTATTAAATCTCTATCGACTACGACGCGTTCTAGGTGCGCCCGATTTCACTTTGCCACCCGATTTTTTTGGAGCATCAGACTTTGGCACTGCAGCTTTCGCCCCAGAGCGACTGCGACGAGGCTTGCCCTCTGCACCAGACGCCGACTCAGCTAACTTTGCAGCGCCTGCTTTGGCACCAGCCTTTGGCTTGGCTGTCGATTTGGCTGCCGCCTTGGATTTGCTCGGCATTAAACCCTTCAAGCCCTTAGCCAGCGCCTCGCGAACCGAGGTCTTTTTCGGCGCAACAGCAACAGGCACATCGACTATTGGCGCAGCTGGCTGACGCTTTTTGCGTGGCGCCGACTTCGCGGCAGGCGCTGCCGCATCCGCAGGCTTGCGACGGCGAGGCGCGGATGCCGGTGCAGTATCGCCACCCCGACCACGACCTTGGCCTGGCTTGCGACGCTTGCGCGGCGGCGCATCACTGGCAGGCTTAGCACTGTCAAACTCGGCCTTGCGGCCAGCTTCGCCCTCCACCAAAACAACACCTAGATCAATTTTGCGCTGATCTAAGTTAACCGCCAAAACCTGCACGCGCAGCGTGTCACCCAACTGATAAACCCGCCGAGTTCGCTCACCTACCAAACGCTGATGCGCCTGATCAAACTGATAGAAGTCCTGCGGCAGCGCAGTAATATGCACCAAGCCTTCTATATAAAGATCCTGCAGCTCAACAAACATCCCAAAGCCAGTGACCGCAGCTATGATACCGTCGTGCTCACTGCCAACGTGATCTTGCAAAAACTCACACTTCAGAAAAGCCATTACATCGCGACTGGCCTCATCGGCGCGGCGCTCCGCCATGGACGAATTCGCACCTTGCGCAACAAGCGCATCAAAGTCGTAGGGATAAATAGCTTTGCGATCCAGCGCTGGCGCGTCATCCATTTTATGGAAACAAGCCGCCGCCTCACCGCCGCCACTGCGCACCAAATAACGCAGTGCGCGATGCACCAGCAAATCTGGGTAACGCCGAATCGGCGAGGTAAAGTGGGTATAGCCCGCATAGTGCAAACCAAAATGCCCCTCGTTCTCGGGGTGATAAACCGCCTGACTCAAAGAACGCAGCATCATGGTTTGAATTACCGCGGCATCGGGGCGATCACCCAGATTAGACAACAACATTTGATAATCTTTAGGACTAGGCTCTTCACCGCCCTGCAAGCTCAAACCAATCTCGCCGAGGAATTCCCGCAAATTAGTTAACTTCTGCTCAGAGGGACCACTGTGTACGCGATATAGCGCTTCCAGCCCAGAGCGATCAAGCGCCCTAGCAGTGGCAACGTTTGCGCACAACATACACTCTTCAATTAGCTTATGAGCATCATGACGACGAATCGGCACAATCGCTTCTATCCGCTTCTCATCGTCGAACACGATCCGCGTTTCCACGGTTTCAAAGTCAATGGCACCGCGCTCGGAGCGCGCTTTACGCAGAACTTTGTAGAGATCTTGCAAATAACGCAGCTGCGGCAGCAAATGCGCATTGCGACCAGTGTTGTGCTTGGGATCTACACCCTCAAGCTCCAACAACGCACCCACCTCGTTATAGGTCAAACGGGCATGAGAGCGAATCAAGCCTTCGTAGAATACATAGCCACTCAGCTTGCCGCTGGCGCTAATGGTCATTTCGCAGACCATGGTCAAGCGGTCTACATCGGGCTTTAACGAACACAGACCATTAGACAGCGCCTCAGGCAACATCGGCACTACGCGGTCTGGAAAATACACCGAAGTAGCGCGTTTATGCGCCTCTTGATCTAGGGCCGACCCCACTTGCACATAGTGCGACACATCAGCTATTGCCACCCAAAGACGGTAGCCGCCAGATTTTTTAGGCTCGCAATACACCGCGTCGTCAAAATCGCGGGCGTCTTCGCCATCGATGGTAACCAGCGGCAGCTGGCGCAGATCCACGCGATGGGTTTTATCAGAGTCTTTAGGTTCAGAGCCAAAGCGCCGCGCCTCTTCCTCAACAGCCTCAGACCACTCAAAGGGAATATCATGGCTGCGAATTGCCAGCTCGGTAGCAACCCCCACCGTGCGCCGGTCACCCAGCACCTCAGTAATTCGGCCCCGTGCTTGCTGGCGCTGACCAGGTTGCTGGGTCAGCTCGACCATCACGTAATCGCCTTCTTTGGCGCTCGCAACGTCGTTATCTTCCAGTGCCAGCCAGTTTTGAATACGGGTATTCTCGGGGACCACCTGCGGCAGACCACGGTGCATCATCAACTTACCCACTAACTGCTGGGTATTGTGCTCAAGCACCTCAACAATAACGCCTTCACGGCGACCGCGCTGATCGATTCCGGTAACTTCAACTTTAACCGTGTCGCCGTCAAAAACTTGCTGCATCTGACGGTTGGCGAGGTATACATCCTCAGCCTCGCCTTCAATACTGACAAAACCAAAACCGTCGCGATGACCAATTACCTTACCGACCATGCTGTCGCCGCCACTAATGGCGCGCAACTGACCACGACGACCTTCAATTATTTGGCCATCGCGCAACATTGCCTTAATTCGTCGGCGAAGGCCTTCTTCTTGCTCCTCGCCCTCAATCTCAAGCTGCCGGCGCAGCTGCGCTTGGCTAATGCCTTTTTCGCTTTCTTTTAGCTGTTCTAGGATATATTCACGGCTGGGAACCGGATTTTCGTAGTTCGAAGCCTCACGCTCAGCATGGGGATCGGGGAGATTTCGGCGTTTAGCCATTCAGTCGGACTTCCTTTATACAATGAAATTTAAAAAATATGGGTGTAGTGTAACGCAACCGTTGACAAAAATACTTTCTATCAGTAAATTGCGCGCCTCAGCTTTCGCTGCTCATCTCCTGCCCAGGTGGTGAAATTGGTAGACACGCTAGCTTCAGGTGCTAGTCCTCGCAAGGGGGTGGAGGTTCAAGTCCTCTCCTGGGCACCAAAACACCGTACAACCCCATCCAGCCAAATCCAAAAAACCCAGCAAATTCGCGACCTACAGCTTAACTACTGTCCAATCCCGTGCCATACTATCCATTCCAATCAAGGATAGAGAGGGGGTACTTTTGGGGGTACTTCCGAGATACCCCCAAAACAGGTACCCCCAAAACCCGCAGATACCATGCCGCTTACCGACGCTAAAATCAAGACCGCAAAACCTCAAGACAAAGACTATAAGCTAGCCGACGAAAAAGGCCTGTTCCTTTTGGTCAAAAAAACCGGTGGCAAGTACTGGCGATTAAAATACCGGTACCGAACAAAAGAGAAGCTTCTCGCTATTGGCGTCTACCCTGACACCTCATTGGCACAGGCCAGAGCCGAACGAGATAACGCCCGCGCCCTGATCGCCCAAGACATCGACCCAATGACCCAACGCAAAACCGAAAAGGCCGCCAAGCTGCTAGCAGGGGCCAATAGTTTTGACGTGGTATCGCGTGAATGGCTGGCCAAGCGTGGCCCCAAATCCGAATCTGGCGACTCAAGATTGAATCGGATACTAGAAAAAGACCTATTCCCCACCATTGGCAGCCGCCCCATTAGCGAAATAACACCACCTGAACTACTTAGCGCCCTACGGAAAATTGAAGCCCGTGGCGCTTATGAAACCGCCAAGAAAGCCAAACAGACAGCAGGGCAGATATTCCGCTTTGCGGTAGCCGCTGGGTTAGCAGAACGCGACCCCTCTGCCGATCTCAAGGGCGCATTACAGCAAGGCAAGGTAAAACACTATTCCGCCCTTACCGAACCTAAAGACGTCGGACGTTTAATGGCCGCTATTCACGCCTACCAAGCCACCCCCGCCGTGTCGTCTGCCATTAAATTAGCGCCGCTGTTTTTCTGCCGACCTGGGGAGCTTCGCCAACTAGAATGGAGTGAGGTTAATTTTGAAGAACGGCGAATAGATATACCCGCCGAGAAAATGAAGCTAGCAGAGCCACACATCATTCCACTGGCAGACCAAGCCTTGGCGATCTTAGAAGCACAGCACAAAGTTTCTAGTAATAGCCGCTACGTGTTCCCCAACGCTAGGGCCTTATCTCGCCCCCTTTCAGATAACGGAATGCGCATAGCCTTACGCACAATGGGCTACACCAATGAGCAAATGACACCCCACGGCTTCCGTGCAATGGCCCGCACCCTACTGGATGAAGTCTTAGGCTTTCCCGTTGACTGGATAGAGCACCAATTAGCCCACGCAGTACGAGATACCAACGGCAGAGCATACAACCGCACCAAGCACTTAGAAAACCGCCGCACCATGATGCAATCTTGGGCCGATTACCTCGACACCTTACGCCTAGAAATAGATAACGTGGTGCCGATTACAGCGGCAAAACGGCAAGGGAGTTAATTAAAAACACCAGACCCACCCTATATATGGTGGGAACACTGGGAAACTGGGAACATTCATTATAAGTATCTGTTTTATTTATAAATAATTGTTCCCAGCAGTGTTCCCAGTTGGTACCTAGTAAGTGGGAACTGGGAACACTTCTAATTGCACATTATAATACAACCATAAACACCATAGGACGGCGGTGGATAGCCGATACACTGTCTTAGCGACGAACAAATATGCTTATAGTATCTCCAGATACAATTAGTTACGCACCGCTTTAGCCTGTAATTAAATTTAAGGGACTAACCGCTGGGGGCGGAAATGACAAAGAAACCAACGGCGCCGATCAAAATCACAGTTAGTGATAAATCCGTGCAAATTACAGGCTTAGAGCCTGACCTCGCAAGCACTGCTGAAGGTGCGTTTCGTTTTGGTGGCAACAAAGACTGCCGAGGGCACATTATTGACGAGCTACCCTTAGAAGCGTTGCTATACGAAGCACAGCGCCCCGAATCGACTAAAGACACAAGAGCCTCGCGGCGTTGCTTGCTCTACTACTTCGGAATATTGACAAACAAAGGGCAACCAGTACCGACAGCCCTGTCCGCTTTTATCGCCAATATCGCTCTACGAGCATCAGATGGACATAGCGTCGATATACTATTCATGCCACCCACTCAGATTGGCAGCGAAACACCTTCATTGACTAAAGGCCGAAAGGAGGCAATGTGGGAACTATCGCCCGCTTATGAAGAGTCATTAATTTTCACTGAGCTAGCGCACCCCGAACTAAAAAGAGACTTAGTAGACACCACCCGCCACACCTCCTATGAAGTAGCTGGCGAATCACTGGCAAAAGGAATACCAAACCGAGATCAGACAGAAAATCACCGACTTATAACTGCTATCAAACTAAAAACCCAGATAAGACTGGAACGACAACGCCGCGAACGATTACAGCAAGTACAAACTCTGCTTGACCAATTCTATGACGATAATAGTTTAGGCTCTCTCGACTACTCACCCCAAAATACCAAAACTATTCTGTCCAAACTTCAAGCGCTTTACCTACCCTCTAGCTAAACAGAAAGCATTAGGCCAGTAACTTTTTTCCGGAAAAACTTTTACTGGGGAAACTCCAGACAAAACCAGCACACTTTACCCCGTTGGCCCCAGTGGCATTTCATCGTACCGGAGTAAAGTAAATGACAGTTTCACGCACTGCAAAAAACACTACAGGGCGCGCCCGCCCTACCGCCCCCGCGACAGCAGAATTAACACATTCTCGACTGCTACCCGATGTTGGCCTAGTACGCCTGAAAACGATCCTTGGGGATTCAAAAGCAAACCCACCAATTCCCGCGATTATCCCAGTATCCGCGTCTCATTGGTGGAGTGGCGTTAAGACTGGGCGCTATCCAAAACCCGTCAAACTCTCAGCCAATTGCACCGCTTGGCACGTAGAAGATATTCGTGCACTGCTAATCGAACTAAGCAGAGGTGAAAAATGATAGTAACCTTCAAGGCCATAGCGGAACTAAGGCCGCCATTTAACGCTAGCAAGAAACTCCAAACAATTTATTACATCGCTTGCGGGAACACCCTCACAGGCGATAAAGCATCGCAATTATTTGGAGAAGTAGCGCTTCACACAACGATAGATGATATACGCGGCCTTGGATTAGAAGTTAAGTCTCAACGCATTTCGCCGCATGAGCCGCGCCACGAATATTGGGTACACAATGACCCCGATATATTACTTCAATTTTATAATTATCTTGTTAGCCAAGGGTGCTTATCTACGCAAACTCACCTCTTTCCTGAACTAAATACGTCATCAGGCATAGAAATAACAATTGATTATTTACGAGCCTTCACTCATACCCACCCGCAAAATCTATGTGTCTACTTGGTATATTGTTTTGCAGTCGGATATTGTGTCCGTGTCGCATGGGGATATAACGATGACGACACAACAACGCTAGATATAAACAGCGGTACGATTTTAGCAAGTGAAATTAATAGTATAAAAAATGAATTCAATTTCGATATCCGCTACATCGATCTAGAAGAAACAACCTTTCTTGAAGATGGTCGATGGTGTCGAATACGTCAATATTATGCACCACCAACCCCACCCAATTTGGCAAAATTTCATCAAGCGCTAATTAAATTCGGTTTCAAACCCAGCCCAGAAACCCATGACGACTCTACGCCAGTCAGTTTTAGCTAGGCATAACACCATGAGCCGCACTAGTATCGCAAAGAAAATAAAGGCGCTGCCGAAATACACAGTTTTACGGTCGCGTAGATCCCAAAAGGCACGAGAATTTTTCCGGAAATCACCTCAATTTTATAATTTTTACCTCAACCATATTAGCAAAGACCCTCACCCCGAATACGGCAATCCCGTTGTATTGATCTGGCCTGACGGGATTTGGGCGCCTTGCTATGACTACTTATTGAATTCTGACAATGAAATTATTTACCAGTACAACCGTGCTAGAGCTATCCAGAGCTATAAAGGGGCCTAAATTCAACCCCACCGCACGCTGTATGCTTGCCCTAATGGGGGCGGGTTTTCTCGAACTAGGAACATAAATAGTGAATAGTAAATACAATTTCGCTTTAATCAATGACCGCGCCTTGCAAAGTATTGATTCCGTGCTTTCGCGCTGGTTAGCGGGTGGAAAGCGCCAAGGCAATGAATACGTTATAGCCAACCCTACGCGTTTAGATAGCCACGTTGGCTCCTTCTCAGTAAACCTAACTAATGGTATATGGTGCGATTTTGCAACTGGCGATAAGGGCGGCGACTTAATCGCCTTAGTGGCTTACTTAGACCGTACCAAGAACGGCGAAGCCTGCAAAGCACTAGGCCAATTCTTAGGTATTGATCCAGCTATAGAGCACCAAAGCCACGCCCAGCACAACGCCCCGCCGCCGCCAAAACAGAAACCACCCTCGCCAGATTTTGAGCCAATTCGCCCTATACCTGAAGGCGCCCTTAAATCATGCCCTACAAGTATTCGCAACCTGGGGAAGCCTTCTCAATATTGGGATTATTTAGACAGCGACGGCAAACAAATTTTATTGCGGGTAATGCGCTTTGATAACACCGCCGCCAATGGCCGCCCCAAGGATTACCGCCCGTTCTGTTACGGGAAAAACAAAGCAGGACGCGTGGCGTGGTACTCAAAAGCCCCAACAATAGACCGCCCGCTTTATGGTTTGCATAAACTCGCCACCACCCCCGTCACTGCAAAAATACTACTATGCGAGGGCGAAAAAGCCGCTGGCGCCGCACAAGTGCTATTCCCTGACGCCGTAGCCATGACGTGGCCAAGTGGCTCTAAGGCAATCAGTAAAGCCGATTTTGCGCCGCTTAGATCGCGTGTTGTGTGGTACTGGCCAGACAATGACAAAGCGGGAAGCGACAGCATAGCGCCTTTACGCGCTGTACTTGGTGTGGTGGGCGTAGCTGACTTTACACCCCTTAATATAAAGCTATTTGCACAGCACAGCCCTAGCACCGACGCCGCCTCAGGAAAAGCCACACTCAGCGCCGCCACTGATAGCAATCAATGGCCAAGCAAGGCCGACGCTGCCGACGCACTAGCCCTAGGATGGAAAGCCGAACATATAGAATTACTGCTTAAAAATGGCCTTACCGGAATTCCAAAACAAAAACCAAAACCAACCGAGCAAAGCAATAACAGCGACATTACCAGCCGCTACCAATCAAGACCGGAAGGGCTGTATTCGTTTAATTCTAAGCTTGAAAAATACCAGTGTGTGGGCGGCCCCTTGCAAGTTACCGCGAGATCACGCGACAAACTTAGCGAAGGCTGGGGCCTACTGGTGAATTTTCAGGATTTCGACGGCGTAGAAAAAACATGGAATATTCCCGGTTGTTTCTTAGTTACTGAAGGCGGCAATAAAGCCGTAGAGGGCTTAATTCACCGAGGGTATAGGCTAGCCTCACACCGAGACGCAAAAAACCAGCTACGTGAATTCCTGATGGGCTACGACACGCCCCAGCGGGTGCGCCTAGTAAATAGAATGGGCTGGCATGGTCACAATGCTTTTATGCTTCCTGACCGCGTTATTGGTGAACCAACGGAACCACTGCATTACTACAACGATGCGCCGTCACTCTGCAAAACTTCAGTATCGGGGGAGCTAAACGACTGGAAGGAGAATATCGCAAAGTACGGCAGCAATAACATTTTCCTAACTTTCGCAATTAGCGCCGCATTTACTGGGCCATTTCTAGATATACAAGGCTCAGAGTCTTTTGGCATTCATCTTTATGGTGATTCTTCTCTAGGCAAAACAACACTCTTAGAAGTTGCAGCTAGCGTTTACGGCCACCCTGAGCGAGGTGAATACACCAAAACATGGAGAACAACTGCCAATGCTCTTGAGGGTATGGCCGCCGCGCATTCTGATTGTTTACTTGCCTTGGATGAACTAGCGCAAATAGAACCGCGCTTTATCGGAGAAACTGTATATTCGCTGTGTAGTGGTGTAGGCAAATCACGCGCTACCGAAACAGGAAATAATCGAGGCACTCAGCATCGCTGGCGAATCATATTCCTATCTAGTGGGGAAAAAACACTATCTGACCATATGGCTGAAGCCAACCAAAAGCCCAAAGCTGGCCAAGAAATCAGATTACTAGCAATTTGCCCCAACCCGCACAAGGATAGTGAAAACAGATTATTGCTAGGAAATTATGAGGATCACCACAGCTTTAATACAGGCGCGGCCCTTTCAGATCACCTAAAGGCTGCCGCCCGTCGCTTCCACGGCTCGCCAATCCTTGCCCTAGTTGAAGCAATGGTAGCAACTGACCGAGAGAATCTAGCCGCCCACTTAAACACTGCCCGCGAAAACTTTAAGTTTGAAATTTTAGGCGGTACCGCGAGCGGCCAAGCCCACCGCGCCGCCGACAAGTTCGCCTTAGTGGCCGCCGCTGGGGAATACGCCTCGCAAATCGGGATTACAGGCTGGAAACGGGGGTGGGCAACCTATGCCGCTGGCCGTGCGTTTCGCTCTTGGGTGGCAATGCGTGGCGGGGATGGCAACCTTGAAGACACCAAGGCAATAAACCACGTTCGCGAAATGCTGACCAAATACGGGGAATCTCGCTTTTCCCGCTGGGAAAGTGACGATGCCCGCATTGATGAACACGCGCCACGCACTATGGAACGCTGGGGCTTTCGTAAAACAGTTACCGAACAAGACTCAATGCTTGGCGACAGCAGCGAAAATACATATTACTTAACGCGAGACGGCCTAAAAGATATGTGTAAGAGCTTCGATATAGTCCATATAGCACGGCTACTGAAGGAACGCGGGGCACTGGAAACCGATAAAGAAGAGGGCCGACTAACCAAGAAAGTACGCCTTCCCGGTAGCGGTAAAAAAGCCGTGAATTGCTATGTCATTAACCTGTCGGCATTGCTTATTGATGATGATTCGCTGACTGGCGAGGATGGCTCAGACACTGGCGACCATTGGGACATCCCGAGCCTATAAAACATGTATTTTTTAGCAAGAATTGTGCCGCCCAACTAATTTTCCCCACTTGGATTAAGGTAAAAAAAGGGCCTTGCATCTGCAAAGCCCTTTAACAAACCCATTACGATTAAGTATAGCTATTAACCCGCTATTCTGGGCAAGCCATTAGCTATAATCCGCGCCTGATTGACCGCACCAAGTATTGAATCCACCGAGGAAATCATAATCTCTTCACTAAAAGGCCCCTCGTCAGCCTCAAATGATGCCATTACCAAATGGCACACGGCATCCGCTCGAAGCAATGCCCGATTTATTGCATCTAAAGCCGCCATGGCGTCACTCGCTTTGTCCTCCTTCTCTGGCATTTTCATGTAGTCCTCTGGCAACCCATTATACGATCTCGCTTTCATACTATCCTCGCCCACAAATAAGACCAACAACGTTCTAATTTAGACAACAAGAGAATACAAAACAAGTAATTTTGAATTTAAAATATACTATAAGTAATCTAATAAGTTCTAATATGGAACACTCAGACAATAAAGGACGCTTAATCTTGGTAATTATTAGTGGTGCTCAATGCCGTATGGCCCGCGGCCTTTTGAAGTGGTCTGTTCGCGACTTGGAGGAACTTTCTGGAGTCAGTTCAATGACAATTAAACGCATTGAAGGAAGTGACGGTATACCGAATTGCCAGATAAATACCATGATTGCGCTATACAACGCCTTTGATGCTAGTGGTAAAGTCAGATTTGACGGGACACAAGGTGTCTTTAGCGTGTAATCCATCATCACAAGTACGTCATTGACGCCCATACGCCATTGGCGTACCATTCTCAACTATGGAATTCATCGAAACCCCAACATTCACCAAGTGGCTGAAAAGCAATGTCAGCGACGATGAGTACCGCGAGTTTCAAACCGAGCTAGCGATAAACCCCAGCAAGGGTGACATGATTAAGGGCACAGGCGGTTTTCGTAAGGCACGTATAGCTTATGGCGATCACGGCAAGCGCGGGGGTGGACGGGTTATCTATTATTGGCTTGACGATGACGACCAAATTTACTTGGTAATAGGCTATAGCAAGGGCGAAAAATCAGACCTCAGCGAACGAGAAAAGCACGTTCTCAAAGGGCTGGTAAGCCAGTTGAAAGGTGATTGATATGGCAAACGATAAATTTACAGAGTTAGTAGAAAGCGTAGAGTGGATGATTGCCCACAAGAAGGGCCTAAACCCTGAAGGCGCAACGGTCACACAAGTAACCGCCGTAGATGTCAAAGCACTGCGTAATAAGCTGGGCCTATCTCAAGTCAAGCTAGCCAAGGTGTTGAACGTTTCAGGGGATACTGTAAAGAACTGGGAGCAAGGCCGTCGCAATGTACCAGGCACCGCCGTTCGCTTAATGCAAATCGTAGAACGCCACCCCGAGATAGTCGCTGAAGAACTGCGAGCGTAGCCCCTTAGCGTTAATCCTGCCGATTATCTATCCGCGCCTAACCCAGCGCAGCCAGACCCAATATGATATTAAAAACTTGTTCCCAGTCGCTGGGAACTGGGAACAACTACAGAAAGCACTGGGAACAATTAAATTATTAATATTCAATTAGTTACAAAGGAATTCCCAGTTTCCCAGTGTTCCCACCACTTTTGCCTCACCCCTAGACTATAACCACCCCGCCCCCTTATTGGATTAAAAAAAGATTGCGGCCAATGGTAGGGAATCAACACCGACAGCCACCGCCCCAACGCCAGCCGAACGGCATAGGGGGGCCGGTCAAAGCTTGGCAAGTCGATCACGGACACCGCCTCCCTAGACAATATTTTGCACAAGCCAATTTTTACAGGGGGGGGTTAACCTATGGGAGAATATACCCAAGGTACTTTGGGAGTGCTTTGCAGTACGGGACGTTAAGGCGCGAGCTTATAGCAATAACCCGTGCTTATAGGGGGTTGACATGGCACCCAGTAAATCAACACCTATCGAGTACTTACACTAAATGTTAGGCGGGAGGTGGGTTCAAACCTCGCCCAGTTTACAAGTGACACCGCTCCCCCAGTGAGATTTTTACACGCTACAAATTGAAAAGAGATTCACCACCTAGACGGGCTAGGGGGTGGCCAAAACTACAGGGCCTTACGATCCTAGACCGGCCCTCTACTTTCGCTGGCACAAGCGGGAATTTCGGCATGGGGGGTATCTGACAAGACTAGGCTTGCACTGCCAACTTAAAACAAAAGGTACTCCTGAAGGGTGGTACACACGGGTAATTCGTGCCCCGTTCTTTTTACAGATAGCCGGATTTTCTAAAGGGGGTTGTATTCAGAATGCCCTTACCCTGTATGCAATTCAGCTTTACCCACGATAACCTGACCGGCATCACCCGAATTACCAAAGTTTAATCTTAGGAAATCAGACCAATTACAGAAGGTACTTTGTATATTTGGGGGTACTTTTGGGGGTACTTTTTAAAATTAATTATTTTTTTATTATATAAATCAATTCGTTAAGTCAATTATTCAACGCCTCTCCTGCTTAAAAATATATTATTTTTCAATAAGTTACAAATATCATTAGACCCAATGTGTAGCACTATATGTAGCAGTTTGTGTAGCACTGAAACGGCTAAATACCCCCCACTATTCTCCCATATCTGCCCTACTAAATGCGACCCTGCAATTCACTGCATACCGCCCGAACAATTAACCTTAATTAGCCTGCATTAACGGTGCGTCTTTTTCACAAAGACGACACGCCACTACACCCCCTCCCTGCTAAACGCGAATCTCAAACTCATTATACGCTGCCTGAGTATTAGCCTCAGTCAATCCAATATAGCGCATGGTAATGCCCACTCTACTGCCATAGCGTCGCTGACGTTCAGCCTCACGGCTATTCCAGTGGAACTATCTTTTGCAGAAAGTGTAGCGTTACGCTATTACACCAACAACAAGGGCAGATAAATCTAAATCCAGCACAAAAGTGTAGAAAGCTTTAAATAAATACAAAAACCGCTGCAAAAACGCATAAAACAAACAAAAACCATGTAAAAGCATCTAAAAATAAATAAAATTACAAGAAAAGCATAGAAAAATGTGTTAATCGAGACAAAAAGCATGCTTTAATATATTAAATCAATTAAAAAACACAAAAAGGCATGGAAAAGTGAGCATCACAGATAAAGACTTCAGGATAGATGAACTGTTGACTGCCCTTAACCACAAAGTCACCGAGCTTCAACGGGCAGCATCAATGGCAGAGCAATCTACCAACCTTGCTCCTATTGAAGAAGCCGGCGAACGGATTCGAAATGAACGAAAGAAGCAAGGTTTAACCATCAACGAACTCTGCGACCTGTCAGGCGTTGCCCCTGTGACGCTGGCAAAAATTGAAAAAGGCTCGCCTAACGTTCGATTAGAAAGCCTAATCAGCGTCGCCTATGCACTTGGTATGAAGCTATGGGTCAACTGATAGGAATGATTTATGAGTAACCGAGCAGCGCAAGTTTTCTACGGCAAAAGACTAGCTGGAGCCCTAAGGGAAACCGACACCGGCTTCAGATTCCAGTATGACAGCGACTACCTAGCTGGAGGCACTCCAATCAGCTTTAAGTTGCCACTGCAAGAGAACGCTTTCGAAAGCGCGGAATTACCCAGCTTTTTCGAAAACCTTGTAGCTGAAGGTTGGCTCAGGAAATTACAGGCACTGGAACAGAAAATTGATGAGTCCGACCGCTTTGGCTTATTACTGGCAAACGGGCGCGACTTGATCGGCGCGGTCACAATTTCACCTAGCGATTAGACAAACATGGCAAAAGGATCACGGATCACAGCATGACTACTTATTGCAAAATCAGTTTAAATTCACTGACCGCCAAGGAGGTTGAGGTAGGCTATAAGCTAACCGCCCTAAGAAACCTATTTGGCAGCACAAGCGTAAGCCCTCACTTACCTTTTAGCCGCAGTGAATTTTTCCAAAGTAGCCGCCAACATAGCCAAGGCATGTCCATTTCCGGCGTTCAGCAAAAGCTTTCCCTAAAAGAAAATGATCACCGCAAACTAACACCCACCGCCACAGGCGGGGAATACATCCTAAAGCCCAGCCCAGAATCTTTCCCCAATGCAGCTGAAAACGAACACATCGCTATGCGGCTCAGTACGCTACTAGGCATTGAAACCGCATTTTGCGGCCTGGTCGATTTCGCCGACGGTGAGCTAGCCTTTATTACCAGACGATTCGACCGGCTTGACCACGGCAGAAAACTACACCAAGAAGACCTACTACAGTGTTTCGACATACCTAGCGACAACAAATACGACAAAACCTACGAAGAAGCTGGCAAGTTAGTCTTAGAAGTCACTGGCGGTAAAAAGGCTGTCGTTTTGGACTTTCTTCGGCGAGTGATCTTCTCTTACCTCATTGGCAATGACGACTTACACCTAAAGAACTTCAGCGTGCAACGCCAACATGGCAACACTAGCCGCTATTACGACAAGCTCACACCAAACTATGATTGCCTGTTCTGCGATGCATTTAATACAAATGGCGCTGAAAAAGGCTCAGGTCAATTGGCGCTTGGATTATTACTTGACCCAGAGGACGGTGACGAACAATTCTCGGAAGCACAGCAACATTACGGTTCCTACACGGGCATTGATTTCATTGAGCTAGGGAAACGACTTGGAATACCCGAAAAACCGATCATTAAATTTATAGACCAATTGCACAACAAACAAGCTGACATGCTCAACCTGATCCACCGCAGCTACATGCCAGAAGCAATGAAAGAGCGTGCAACTGCACTGCTGGAAAACCGCCTTCGAGCACTAGGCATTATTTCCTTGAAACGCCAAGCTCAGAAGGCACTGTGAACACAGTATTTACCGATATACTTTAGACATTATTTTTGCCCCGATAGGGCAATTTTGTGAAACTACGACCAAAATCAAAATATTTTGAAATCAAAGACTTAGGGTAATCGCGATTAATTAAACAAACGCATTTACCCCTCTAGGAAGTTCAAGCTCCCCTAATTAGCGCCCGCCCTGAGCGCAGCTCGACCGCACATTCAGCCTGACAATCACTCGCCGGCACGCCAAGTCATATCAGCTTAGACCACGCCACAAAAATTATTACATGTAATATGTTGACTTGATTACATGTAAGGATTATATATTAACCATGACTATTAAATCATCAGCACATTACCAACGCGAATACCGAAAAAGACTTCGGGAACAAGGCTTGATCAAAAAAGAGGTTTGGATACTTCCGAAGAACGCAGGGGCGCTCGCGCAATTAGAAAAGATGTTACGCGAGCACGGTGAGCCTCCCGCTTTAAATGGAGATAGACGCATGACTGAAACCCAAAATCGCTGGACAACCAACAGCTTGTTTGATGCGCTAAAAGAGCAGGAATTATTTGCTGGGCGCTCCGCAACAATCGAGCTATTAGAAGGTGTGGATCCTGTTCTCCAGATTGTTATGAAGGAGTTTGGTGACTTACCGATATTTCTTACAGCATCGGGCGATCAAATTATTGTGGAGTCGGTGCTTTGGTCAATCGACGAGGTGCTCGACGTAAATGGCTTTAACGATGCCATTTTACGCACCCACAAATATTTTCCGTTATCGACAATCAGCCTAGATAGCATGGGCAGCAACGGCGACTACTACCATATGTTTGGCGCGCTTAGCTCGTCTTCACTGATTGAGAATATTGTGTTTGAGATTGAGGTGCTCGCCAGCAATGTAATACAGGCGACCGAGGCCTATGGCGAATTTCTAACAATTCCAGTTGAAGCCAGCTAATTCACACAGGAGCAAAACCATGAAGATTTTATCGAAAATGTTAACTGCTTTACGTGGTGGTGCCAATGAGGCAGGTGAAGCTATAGTAGACAGCCAGGCCTTGCGAATACTGGATCAAGAAATTCGCGATGCCGCCAATGAACTAAAGCAATCAAAAGACAGCTTGGCGTCAATCATGGCGCACCAGAAATTAGCCGAGGAAAAGTGCGCCAATCTTGGCAAGCAGATCAGCGAGCACGAAGGCTATGCGATCAAGGCTTTAGACTTGAATGACGAGGGGCTCGCTCGTAATGTAGCGGAAAAAATTGCTGACCTAGAAAATCAGCTAGACCAAGAAAGGGACACCGCCTCAGGCTATAAAGCGAGCGCCGCGTCTTTGCGCGCGGCAATAAAGCAAGCGGAAGACTATTTAAAGCGCGTTAAGCAGCAAGCCGACACCGTAAAAGCGACTGAAAATGTTCAGCGCGCGCAGGCTGCGGTAGCCGACCGCTACAGCGGCACCGAGTCTAGAATACGCACGGCCATGGATTCGCTAGAGCGCATCAAAGAAAAGCAGGCACTAAAGGCCGCGCAATTCTCGGTAGCGCAAGATTTGGCGGCTGAGTCTAGCGACTCGTCCCTCAAAGCAAAATTAGAGGAGGCGGGCATTACATCGAACGGCCAAAGCGCAGACGACATACTAGAGCGCCTAAAAAAGAAACAATAAGCTTTAAACAAAGAATCACGCTAGAACGCGGCAGGGACAAAAAATTACAGGAGGTTTGGAATGTTTGCGATATTCCTTATGAAGGACATGGATCCTTTTTACCAAAACATCAGCTCGTTTCCGACCGTGATTTTTACGTTCTTGCTGGCAATTGTCACCCTGTACTGGCTAGTAGCGGTGCTGGGCTTTGTTGACCTCGATTTTCTGGACTTTAGCCTTCCCGATGCAGATCAGCTGAGTGCAGAAGGCCACAGCCACACCACCCCAGACGTGCTCGCTGGACTAATGTTGCGCCTTGGCCTGCAAGGTGTTCCGGTCACCGTTATCGTGTCGCTCATCACCTTATTTGGCTGGTTTATTTGCTATTACGCCGTGCATCTAATGCTGAGCTGGCTACCGGCGGGCATCCTCCATTTTATAGTGGGCCTACCCATTTTACTCGCCAGCGTGTATGCAGCGGCAATGCTTACCGCCCAAGCTATCAAACCCCTTCGCCCGCTATTTAAGAACGCCCAACTGCAAACGGTAAAGCATATCCTTGGCCAAACTGCCGTGGTTCGCTCATCGCGAGTCGATGGCAATTTTGGTGAGGCTATTTTTGAAGACGGTGGCGCAGGCTTACTGCTTTCGATCCGCTCAACAGGCAGCGCCACCTTTAACAAAGGCGATCGCGTTGTATTACTAGAGCACATTAAAGAGCAAGGCGTTTATCGCGTTATTTCAGAAGCAGAATTCCTCGGTAACGATTTAAGTCATTAACACTTGGATTTTTTAAAACTATTATGGAGTAATAATTATGGCTGATCTGACGGTACTCATGCCCATATTCATCGGCGTTGGCATCTTCTTTGTTTTGCTAATGGGCCTGGCAGGGCTCTTTAAAGCTTTCTACTATAAAGTCGAACAGGGTACCGCCCTTATCGTCAATGACATGTCATCCACCCCCAAAGTCCACTTTACCGGCGCACTGGTATACCCCATTATTTACAAAAAAGAGCTGATGAAAATTTCACTCATCACTCTTGAAGTCGATCGCCGCGGCAAAGATGGACTGATCTGCGCCGACAATATGCGCGCCGATATCACCGTCGCCTTTTACTTGCGCGTCAATGAAACAGCAGAAGATGTGCTCAAGGTTGCCAAAGCCATCGGCGCCAGCCGCGCCTCTGACCGCGGCGCGGTAAATGACTTATTTAATGCCAAATTTTCTGAGGCACTAAAAACCGTTGGTAAAAAATTCGAATTTGTTAATTTATTTGAAGACCGGCTCAAATTTCGCGAAGCCATTGTGCAGGTCATCGGCAACGATTTAAATGGCTATGTCCTTGAAGACGTGGCCATCGACTACCTTGAACAAACACCGAAATCCTCGCTCGACCCATCAAACATTCTCGATTCAGAGGGTATTCGCAAAATCACCGAGCTAACCGCCAAACAGAATATTCAAACGAATATTTTTGAGCGCGACGAAGAACTCGCCATAAAGAAAAAGAACGTAGAAACCGTTGAAGCCATGCTGGAGCTTGAGCGCCAGCAAGCCGACGCCGAAGCTAAACAAGAACGCGAAATTGCTACACTGCGCGCTCGCGAAGAAGCCGAAACTAAAAAGGTTCAGGAAGAAGAGCGCAATAAATCGGCAACCGCCACCATCAAAACCGATCAAGACCTCGCAGTGCAAAGTGAAAACCAGCAGCGTGAAATTGAAGTTGCCGGCGAAAACCGCAAGCGCGCGGTGGCCATTGAAGAAGAGAAAGTTACGCGGGCTAGAGATTTAGAAATTGTATCCCGCGAGCGCGAAGTTGAACTGCAACGCATCGCCGCAGAAAAAGACGTAGAAATTGAGAAAAAAGCGATAGCCGATGTCATCCGCGAACGCGTAGCCGTGGACAAAACAGTGGCCATTGAAGAGGAAAAAATTAAAGAAGTACGGCAAGTGTCCGAAGCCGATCGCGCCAAGCAAGTTCAGGTACTGGCAGCAGAAGCCAAAGCCGAAGAAATCAGAGTGCAGCAAGTTAAAAAGGCACAAGCTGAAGAGGAATCCGCTAAGTTTAAGGCCATTGAAATAACCACCCTCGCCCAGGCCGACCTCGAAGCCGCCGCCAAGCGCGCCGATGCCCAGAAAAAGCTGGCCGAAGGCACCCAAGCCGAGCGCGCCGCGCCAGGACTCGCCGACGCCAAAGTGCAAGAAGCCAAGGCCGATGCGCTGCGCAAAGAAGGCCAATCTGAAGCAGATGTTATTCGCGCCAAAGGCGAAGCCACCGCCGCAGCCAATTTAGAAACCGGCAAATCTGAAGCCGATGTTATTGCCGCCAAAGGCACTTCACAGGCGTCTGCCTCACAGCAAATAGGTAATGCAGAAGCAGAAGTGATTCTCGCCAAACTGAAAGCAGAAGCCGAAGGCCTCGTTGATAAATTTGAAGCCATGAACAGTATGTCGAAAGATGCACGGTCTCACGAAGAATACCGCATGGGTCTGGAAACCGCCCTAAAAGAGGCCTTGGCCGCCATGGACGCCGGCAAGGAAATAGCCAAAGAGAATGCCGAAGTGCTAGCCGTCGCGCTACAAAAAGCGAAGATCGACATTGTGGGTGGCGAAGATCACTTCTTTGACAACTTTGCCAAGTCGCTGTCCATCGGCAAGGCCGTAGATGGTCTTGCTGGCAAAAGTGATGTTATCCAAGCCTTGATTGGGCGGGTAGTGGGTGAAAAGTTTGTTCCCGCTAGCGATTTAGCTAACAAAGCAAAAACTGACGCAGATCACAGCGCGCAGCACTAAATTTGAACCCAGCAAATCGCCCACTGGGCAAATGATGGGAAGGCGCTGGCGCCCTTCCCTGTATTGACCGTGCACTGTGCTTAAGGAAAAAACATGGACCAGCAAGACGCTTCCGCAGCCGCTCCAGACACCAATATAGTGGATAACGCTGTCGCTGCTGGCGGCGCCTACGAAATTATTCGCAAACGCCTCTTAGAGCAGGGCAACACCCTTGACCAATCCCTGCAAGCGCTAAACCACGCGCGCCTAGCGGAGTTTGGCAACTCAGACATGAGCCTGCTGTCGCGGGTGCGGGTGCGCACCGAAAATAATTGCGTAGCCCGCGATATTGTCCAAGTTGGCGAGCACCTGCTGTTTGGCTATAACGTGTTTATCGGCCTGAAAAAAGAAACCAAAATTGACGATGTCTTTGCGCTGTTTTCTATTGTTCAAACCGACGAAGGCTATGACATTGAAGCCGCGCCAATGGCGGAAAGTTTCTTATCGCAATCTGGCTTTGTGAATGATTTTGAGGAGCTGTACCGCTATTACAAGCACACCCGCCTCCTCGAGCTAACCATTAATAACGGCAAACTGTTAGCTGCCTTTCAAATTGGCGAACGCCTTGACGATATTCGAGTATTCCGCTGGGGCTTATCGCCCGACGGCAAGCGCGCCCAATATATTGATAATCGCGGCGAACGCGACATCGCCCTGCCGCCGACATATGACTTTGAATGGACCAAGGTGACGCGCGAAGACACCGTAAACGGCCGTCATCCCCACGCCAACATACTCGACACCGTGTTTGTTGAGACCATAGGCGGCGACCTAACCATCAAAATTGAGAACAATACCGAAGCGGGTTATGGCATTTACAGCGAGCCAGTAGACGACAAAACCCAGTCGCTAGATGATGCCGATATTGCCTATGCCGCCGTAGGCGACGTGATTCTTTTAAAAGTGTTGCCCTACCGCGAACAGGCGCATCGCTATTTTATTTACAACACCCTCACTGAGTCAGTGCTGCGAGTAGACGCCATTGGCGAGTCCTGCGTGCAATTACCCGAGGATCACGGTCTTATTTTTCCTGGCGGCTACTACCTGCAAACCGGCGAGTACAAGGCCTTTGATGATGCCGTTACTGGGCTGCGTTTTAAACGCAGCTTGCGATCCCCTAACGGTGAAGATGTACTGTATGTATTTTACGAGCGCGAAAAGGGCTTGGTGGGCTTATTTGCCTACAATCTAATCCAAAAGAAACTCCAAAATCCTATTTTCGGCCACGGATACGCCATGGCCGATGACGGTCGGCTGGTAATCTTTACGGCAGACAATGAGCCCACTCGGGTTCACCCTATGCAAATTTGGCAAACGCCCTACCAAAGCGCCGAGTTTGCTAGCAAGGCCCCCGCTAGCCAAACTTTCTTTGGCCGTATCGGCAACGCCGAACTGGTGCGGGGTATTTCAGACCTTTATAGCATTAGCCGCCTTATTGCCAATCAAGCGGTCTCACTTCGCCTATACGAAGGCCTGAGCAAAGCGGCAAGTAAAGTATTTGACGATCACTTCTGGCTACAAGATTCTCAAACCAAGCCGCTTGCCGACATTATTAAAAACATTAGCGCCACCGCCGAGCTCGTGATTGATGAATTTGAAAAAGTCGAGAGTATTCGCAAGCAGTCGGCAAAGGCCATGCGCGAAGCGGAACATCTGCAACAGACCTTAATAAATTCCATTCGCAGCCAAAGCTGGGAATCTGCCGAGCAGTACGCCGCAGCGCTCGGCGATATTCGCCGCCACCGCGGCCACATCGCCACCATCAAAGAGTATCGCTACATCGACCTTCCGCGCCTTGACGCCATGGACACGGAACTCAATAGCGTCGAAGCCTCACTTAGCGCTGATACGGTTAATTTCCTCGCCAACGACAATGCCCTAGATCCTTACTACACAAAGATTAGTGCGCTGTCTGCCGAGGCTGAAACTGCCAACACCAATACTGAGCTAACACCGCTCATTGAAACTTTTGAGCAAACCAGCGCAGGGCTCGATCTATTATCAGAATTGATGTCGACCCTCAAAATTGACGACACCACCGTGCGCACCCAAATTATTGATGCCATATCGCTGGTCTACGCCAAAATTAACCAAGCCAAGGCTGGCGCGCAAAACAAACGCAAAAATTTAGGTGCCACCGAGGCAATTGCCGAATTTGGCGCGCAGTTTAAATTATTCTCGCAAACCATTACTAACGCTCTAAGCTTGGCAACAACACCAGAAAAATGCGATGAACAATTGTCGCGCCTACTGGTCCAGCTTGAAGAGCTCGAAAGTCGCTTCAGCGATTACGACCAGTTCATTAACGACATGATGGTTAAACGCGAGGAGATTTACGAATCCTTTGAAGGCCACAAGCAACAGCTGCTCGACGCTCGCCAGCGCAAAGCGCAATCGCTAGCCGATGCCGCCGAGCGGATTTTAAACAGTATTGAGAAGCGCTCGCAAAAATTTAACCAAGGTGACGAACTCAACACCTATTTTGCCTCGGATGCGCTGGTTAGCAAAATTCGCGACCTCGTTAACAGCCTGCGGGAACTAGACAGCGCGGTGAAGGCCGACAATATTGAGTCGCGCCTAAAAGCAATTAAAGAACAGGCGCTGCGCTCCCTAAGAGATAAAACAGATATTTTTGAAAGTGGCGGCAATGTCATCAAACTTGGCCCGCGGCACCGTTTCTCGGTGAATACCCAAGAGCTGGATTTAACCATTATTCCCCGCGGCGGCGAGCTAAATTTTCATCTAACCGGCACCAATTACTACGAAGCCATCGACAATGCCGAGCTGCAAAACATGCAGGCGTACTGGGATATGGCGCTGGAATCAGAAACACCCGAGGTTTACCGCGCCGAATACCTCGCCGCCCTCATCATGGACGCAGCCCAGCAGCGCCGAGAAAACCTCAGCGCAGAGCTACTCGCCAACGCCGTGCTAGACGAAACAGCGCTGAGCAAACTGGTTCGCGAATTTGCCACCCCACGCTATAAAGAGGGCTACGAAAACGGCATTCACGACCACGACGCGGCCTTGCTCATCAAAACCTTATTGCCTGCGCTCGACAGTGCCGATTTACTGCGCTTCGATCCTTTAAGCCGCGGCTTAGCGCAAATATTTTGGGCCAATATAAAAAACGCAGCCAAAAGAAAAATTGGCGACAATGAACGCGAGCAACTGTCCTTCACCACCTGGCCTGAACGGGCGCAGTCAGCCGCGCAAATGCAGTCGGTGTTTGCCAGCAACGAGGCCAACACCCAGTTAGCGGCAGAAGTACGCCACGCCATGACCGACTTTATTGCGCTGCACCCCATTCCTGTCACTGAGCTCGATATTCGCCGCGCGGCCGATTACCTCGTGGCGGAGCTAGGTCGCGAGAAAATAGAATTCATCACCAGCAAATATGCAACGCAATTGGTTGCGAGGCTAAAGCAGTCGATGGACGACGGCACGTGGCGCCGCTACCAAATGGCATTAGAAAAAATGATCGGCTGGCCAGCTGAACGCTGGAATCTGTCCGTGGCGTGGTTCGACGCCCTCATTAATAGTCAATCGCTGGGCGATATGGCGCGCTATATTCCCGAGGCGGTGGCACTAATTAACGCCGATGTGCGATTAGACCGACGCCACAGCAACGTTGATATCGAGTTACATTTTACCGGCCTGCTCGGCGACCACCCCCTGCTGAACAACGGCAGTATGCACTTTGCACTCGACAGCTATCTGCTGCGCATTGAAAAACATCGCTTTGAAGTGCTGCCCGCCTATCAGCGCTACTTAGCACTGCGCCAGCAAACTATTATTGATCGACGCAAGCAATTGCGCCTGAGCGAGTTTAAACCCCGTCCACTTAGCTCCTTTGTACGCAATCGCCTAATCAACGAATCCTACCTGCCGATTATTGGCGACAATCTTGCAAAACAAATGGGTACGGTTGGTGACAGCAAGCGCACCGATCTCATGGGTTTGCTAATGATGATTTCGCCACCGGGTTACGGCAAAACAACCCTAATGGAATACGTCGCCAATCGCCTTGGCCTGATCTTTATGAAGATCAACTGCCCCTCGCTGGGCCACAATGTATTATCACTAGACCCCAACCAAGCGCCCAATGCGACCGCTCGCCAAGAATTGCACAAACTCAACCTCGGCCTTGAGATGGGCAATAATGTCATGCTCTACCTCGACGACATCCAACACACCAATGCCGAATTTTTACAAAAATTTATCTCATTGTGTGACGGCACTCGACGCATAGAAGGGGTGTGGAAAGGCGAGCCCAAAACCTATGATATGCGCGGCCGCAAATTTTGTGTGGTGATGGCGGGCAACCCTTACACCGAATCTGGCGAAGCATTCAAAGTACCCGATATGCTCGCCAACCGAGCCGATATTTACAACTTAGGTGATATTCTCGGCGGCATGGACGAACAATTTGCCCTGAGCTATATCGAAAATGCACTGACCTCAAACCCCGCCCTCGCCCCCTTAGCGACCAGAGACATGGCCGACGTATATCGGCTCGTCGCCATGGCCCGCGGCGAGAGTGTCGCCACCACCGAACTCAGCCATCAATACAGCGGCGCCGAGATTAATGAAATCATCGACGTCTTGAAAAAAATGTTTGTTATTCGGGATGTCATACTAAAAATCAACCAGCAGTATATTGCCTCTGCCGCGCAAGATGACAAATACCGCGTAGAACCGTCGTTCAAACTGCAGGGCAGCTACCGCAATATGAACAAAATGGCAGAAAAAATTTCGGCGGTAATGAATCAGCCAGAATTGATGCAAATGATCTCTGACCACTATCTTGGCGAAGCGCAATTACTGACCACGGGTGCAGAAGCCAATCTTTTAAAATTGGCGCAATTGCGCGGCAATATGACCCAAGACCAAGAACATCGCTGGGCTCAAATAAAGACCGATTTTCTGCGCAACAAGGCCATGGGCGGCGATGATGTCGATATTGGCGGCAAAGTTGTGGCTCAGTTGCTGGATTTATCCGCGGGCGTCCAAGCGCTCTCGGATACCGCGAGCCAATTGCTAAACCCGAGCACTAAAGCCGATGCCGCTAGCGTATTAACGCCACTCTTAGACAAATTGGCCTTGGCTATTGAGTCCAATAAGCCCGCGGTTAATGTAATAAATGAACCCGTCCCTGGCCTCGGTAAAATACTCAGCACCTTGGCAGACACCATCGAGCACACCATTGCGCCGCTAGTTCGCACCATGGATAAAAAACTGGATATTGACTTGCGCACCCATGAAAAAATGAAAGAAGTTTCCCAACAACTCAGAAAACTAGAAGAAGACATGGGCCGTTAACCGCCAATTTAACAACCGAGCCATTGCGTACAACAACGCCTAGACGACACGGACTTACGCTAAGCAGTACTTCAAACCACAAAACAATAAGGAATGAATATGATTACCGTATACCACTTAGGCGTTTCCCAATCCGACCGCATTGTTTGGCTGATGGAAGAGCTAGGGTTGCCCTACCAGCTGGAATGGTTTGACCGCGGTCCAGACGGGCTAGCGCCGCCGGCCTACCTCGCCCTTCATCCTGCGGCAACTGCACCGGTAATTCGCGACGGCGACAGGGTGTTGGCAGAGTCCGCAGCGATCTGTGAATACATCTGTAATCGCTACGCCAAGGGTAAACTCAGCGTAAATGCCGAGCAGGACAATTACGCCGATTACCTGTATTGGATGCAAATGAACAGCAATCTATTGGGGCTATTCTTTGCCAAAGCGGCGGCTGGCGAGAAAACCGACAGTAATGCCATGATACTCAGCGCCATGGAGCGCAGAGAAAAGGACTACTACAGCTTGCTCGATCAACGCCTGTCAGAAGCACCTTATTTGGCTGGCGAGGCATTTAGCTGCGCCGACATTATGATTATGTTCAACCTCACCTCACTGCCACTATTCGGCGGTCGCAGCATCGATGACATGGCCAACATCTCGGCCTATGTTCAGCGCATCAGCCAACGCCCTGCCTACATAAAAGCTATGCAGATTGCCGGCCCCCAAGCGCAGCGCGCCAGTTAAAGCGCACCCAAGCTGAACCAATATTCGCGACAGCGAGTATTGGTTTACTCAACAGCGAACAAAAGAATAACCGACAGCGGCGAGACTGCATGCTCGCGCGCCAATGCCGTACGCTAGCCGCGCAACCTCGACTCACAAGTTTGAATCCAAAATAAAGTCCAAACTGCAAGCACACGCCACGACTTAACAATAAAATGAGTTAAACTCACCAAAATAGAAAAATAGCATCAAAAACCAACAAACAGAAATATGAATTCATTCTCAAAAAGCACTACACACCTTCAAAAAAATAAATAAATACCGTTAATAATCAGCATATTATAACCAATCATCGCCGCCAAAAAAGAAACACAAAGGGATAATCTTGACATGCTGAGTATTACTCAGCTAACATAATAAACACTTGCGCTAGGCCATACCAAGCGAGCACAGGGCATCAGCATAAAATGCGCAACGCCCACAAGCTCTAACCGCAACCTACCTGCTGGCCGGCCTATTTCATGCCAATACAAGAGCAGAATATTTATGAATGAAAACCGAGCAGATGCACTCCAGACGATGAAAAACATCGCAGCTCACCCAGAGCTTTACATTGCCGACTGGAAAAGTAAGCAGAAAATGCCAGTCATTGGCATCTTCCCCATGAACTTTCCTGTAGAAATTATTGCGGCTACGGGCGCCTTACCCGTCATTATTCAAGACAGCAAGGAGCCCATCTCTGAAGGCAACAGCCTGCTCGCAGAATTTTACTGTGGCTACACCCGCAGCATTGCCGACCAAGCGGCTAAAGGCATGCTCGATATTTTTGACGCCTTCATGAACGCCGACCACTGCATTCAACTGCTAGGGTCAGTGGATGTGGTGCGCGAGCTGCTACCCGACAAGCCGGTTTACTTTGAGCACCTAATTGCCGCCATGGACGACTCTTGGACCAAAACCCAAGTACAGGAAAAAATAGAGGCTTTTATCATTGAAGCCGAGCGAGTTACGGGGCAACCCATTAGCGACGAAGCCTTACTCGCCTGCATTCAGTCCAACAACAAGAATCGCCAACTATTAAGAAACATCTTTGCTGCACGCCGCAATGGCGACGCTCAATTCTCGCCGGCAGAGCTGCAGGCCATGATTGTGTCGAGCATGATTATGGACAAGAACGAGCACTCGGCTTTACTAGAATCTGTCTTAGCGGATGCCGTGGCAAAACCCAGAGACCAGCGCATTCGCCTCCATCTCTCTGGCCATTTCTGCCATGCCCCTAGAGTCGAATTATTTGAGCTACTGGAAGACTGCGGCGCCGTTATTGTTGACGACGACCTGTATACCGGCGCCCGCTACATCTCTACCGACATCAAAGAATCAATGCCGCCAAGAATGGCACTGGCCGACTGGTATTTTGCCAGAAATGAAACAATTCCCTGCCCAACCCGCGTACAAAAGACCGTCGACTGGGATAGCTATCTACTCAACGCGCTAGACAATAGCGGCGCCGAAGGCGTGATTGTAGTGATGGCCAAGTTCTGCGAAGCCCATATGTTTTATTACCCTGAGCTACGCAAAACCCTCAACACTCACAATATTCCCCACCTACTAATCGAAACAGAGCACGAGGGCATGCCGGTGGAAACCATCCGCACCCGAGTGGAAGCCATGATCGAGCGGATACGACGCAAGTCACCCACCCGCCAAATCACACAGGAGTCAGCGTAATGAGCAGCGCAACACCAAGCAGTGTAAACCGCCTGAAAAGCAACGACGCAGGGCGCCACATGATCGCAGATTACTGGGATCGCATTTTTACCGCCAATGAGCGGGACGCCCAACTGGTGTGGTATAACGGCGCCGCCCTCAACCCTATTTTCCAGGCCGCTGGTCTTGAATGGGCCCACGGCGAGGCCTTTGCCGCGCGGCTCTCTGCCCAAAAATTAGAGAAATCCGCTCAGCTGGCCGCTCAAGAATACGGCTACGTAGGCGAGCTGTGCTCCTATGCTCGCACCCACCTAGGTACCGCGCTTTTAGCAAGGCAAGCGAAAGAAAAATATAGCAAAGGCATTGTTGACGACGCCGAGCGCGACGACTTAGCCAGCCGCCTACCCATGCCTAATTTTATTGTTAATTGCTATGCCGGCTGCAGCACCGGCCAGCAGTGGGACGAGATCACCCACCGGATACTGGGCAAAGAAACACCTATTTTTAATGTGTCACTCCCCTTTTTGTGGAGCAACCGACCCGACGCGGGCTATTTAAAAGGCCAAGAATGGGAAGAAGCATCCGATTACGTTGCCGCGCAACTCTATAAGTTAATCGACTTTATCGAAGTGCAAACCGGCCGCCCCTTTGACTGGGACGCCCTGCGCCAAGGTATGAAGTACATCAAAGAAGCCTCAGAAATTCGCCGCGAGGCCATGGCCATGTGCGCCAACCTGCCTGCGCCCGCCACCTTCTGGGATTGGATAGCCAGCGTTGCCCACATCAACTTTTTACCGGCCGGACCGGAATTGGTGGAGTACTTCAGCAATATTCGGGACGAAATTGCCCATCGCGTCGCCAGCGGCGAAAGCGCGATTAAGGATGAAAAATACCGCCTCTACTTTGACGGCATTATGAACTGGAACAAGCTCGGCACCCTCGCCAGAGTATTCGCCGAGCGCAAAGTTGCCATCGTAGCCGGCCGCTACACCCACAATGCCTTCTGGCAGGAACCCCAATTAATCGACACCGATGACCCGATACGCGGCATGGCGCAACATTACTTGCTCTGCCCAACCAATCACGGCTTTCAAACCATTAAACACTTCACCAAGCACGACTGCGAACTGTATGGCCTAGACGGCATCGTATTTCATTCAACCCGCACCTGCCGTGCATTTACTGGGCCGCAACAAATGCTCGCCAAGGCCATGCAAAAAGAAATGGGCCTGCCATCGATTTTCTTTGAGGGCGACGTTGCCGATGAATCATTCTATAAAGGTGAACTGCTGGAAAGCCGCTTAGAAGCCATGTTAGAAACCATTGACGTGCGCCGCTCTAGAGACTTTATAGCATCATCCGCGTCCAACGCCTGATTGCACGCCTCTTAACCGGGGCAAGGAAACACATATGAGCACAGCGTATTTTATGGGTGTTGATCTGGGTTCAACTACCGCTAAGGCAGTCGTTCTAGACGATCAAGCCAAGGTGCTAAGCGCCCACATTGTGCAAATGGGGGCAGTGAGTCGGCGCGGCATGGAGCAAGCGGTAGAAAGCGCACTTGCCAGCGCAGGCATCACTCAAAAGGATGTCAGCTACACCATCGGCACCGGTTATGGCCGCCGCTTGGTACCCGAGGTCGGACGCACGTTTACCGAAATCACCTGCCATGCCCGAGGCGTGGCCGCACTGTTTCCTGAAGCCAACTTGGTTATTGACATTGGCGGGCAAGACAGCAAAGTGATTGCCTTAGACGAACAGGGGCTGGTAGACAACTTTGCCATGAATGATCGCTGCGCCAGCGGTACCGGCCGCTTCTATGAAGTGCTCGCCCGCGCGCTAGAATGCGACATTAGCGAAGTTGGCGTACTGGCAATGAAGGGGACTCAAGATTTAGAAGTGAGCACCATGTGCGCCACGTTTGCCGAAACCGAAATTATTTCACTGCTGGCCGAAGGCGCTGACCCAGCCGATGTTGCCGCCTCGGTACACCGCGCCATCGCTCACCGCGCCCTAGGCTTAGTGGCCATGGTGGGCAAGCGCGATGGCATTATCATGACCGGCGGCGTTGCCAAAAACCCCGCCGCGGTGCATTTTTTGGAAGCGGCATTAAAGCAAAAAATGCAGGTCCCCGATGACCCGCAAATTATGGGCGCCTATGGCGCGGCGCTGCTGGCCTTAGAAATCTCAAGCGGTCGGCAAATCACACAATACGATCCAGAAAAAATACAAGCCCTAGAGAGCAAAGTAGAAGCCGCGTTTAAACCCAAAAACCGCAGCATTCCCGACTGCGTAAAATGCACAACGTAAGCACGCTAAACGCTTACAACAGTGTATTGATATTGCACATTGTAAAACCTAATGAGTCGAAAATTCATCGCACGCATTACATGCGGAAAAACCGGCGTTTCCCAGCTTATCAACCACAAGAAAATCGACAGTAGCTCAGCCGTATTACTCCCGCTAAGCGCCGCAATTTAGCCCCCAAAGTAATCCCCCCAAAACTTTTCAGCTAGCTTACCAACACACTGTCGCGGCGAACGGGGCAAAACCTAAATTCACCACAAAAAAAGCCCGATAATTTACCTTATCGGGCAATAGCTGGCTAAAAAGGGTGAGTTTAACCAGTTTTTAAGTAGCGCCTGAATCACGTTCAACTCAACAGACGCTAAGCTTAAATTCACATTCGTTTGTCCATTTAAAAAATAAGTACTGGCTTAACAACCGCACCGCTCACCGACGCCTGCGCGGCTTCATTGATTTGAGCAAACGGAAATGTCTTAACCATACGGTCGAAGGGAAAACGACCTTCTTGGTACCACGCCGCCATCCGTGGAATGAACTCCTGCGGATCGGAATCGCCCTCGATAATGGCCTTCACGGTAATCCCGCGGCCGAGCATACTCATCATATTAGCGGGCAGCATTGCATCTGCAGGTGGAATGCCGAGCAGCCCAAGCTGCCCGCCTGTCAACAGAGCTTCAATTCCCACCGCAACCACGTCCGGACGACCCGTGGTGTCGAGCGCAAATTGCACTCCGCCATTTAACTTGCGTACCTCCGCCAACACATCAACCCCCGCAGACGGATCAATAACATGGGTCGCACCAAGCTCCATGGCAAGGGCTCGGCGCTCGGCATTCGGCTCAACTACAATCACTTCGCCGGCGCCCACTGCGCGTGCGCCGAGCAAAGCACTGAGGCCTACAGCGCCGCCACCAAAGATAAGCAGTGAATTTCCCGGCCCAACCCCCAAGGAGTTCACCGCGGCGCCAGCGCCAGTTTGCACGCCGCAACCCAGCGGGCCCATCTTTGCTAAGGGCAGGCTCTTGTCAATAACAACTGCGTTAGACATTCGCGCTATTGCAAAGGTCGCAAAGGACGACTGCCCAAAGAACATCGCATTAATCGGTTCACCGTTCTGCGTCAATGGCGTAGATTGATCGGCGATACGCCGACCAGAGGTATTAATTTCAAAGAAGCTATAGCAGTAAGCAGGTTTATCACTATCACAGTTCGGACACCCACCACAGGAATCAAAGCTAAGCACAACATGATCCCCGACCTTAATTTTATCGACCTGAGCACCCGTCTCCCTAATAATTCCGGCGCCTTCGTGGCCAACGACCATAGGCAGCGACACTGGGTAATCACCGTCTCGGCAGGCAATGTCGGTGTGGCACATGCCGCAGCCGACCATCTCAACAAGCACCTCATCATCGCGTAGCGGCGCGAGTTCCATGTCTTCGATTACCCACGGGGCACCAGTGTTTCTGATTACCGCAGCTTGTATGGTTTTAGGTATTTGGGAAGCCAAAATTTTTCTCCTTATTGCTCCGTGCGGGAGCCTTCGTATAAAGTCCATCTCGGTGGGCGCCATCCTCAGGGCCCGCGCCCATCGCACACCTATTTTCAGCGTTAAGATAGCGCCCATACAATCTAATCACTGTGATAAAATTTGCGCTATCGGTGCGACTAATCTAGGTGCAGGGGCTTTTCATCCGCAGCAGTGCCTTGTAGCTGCTTCATCGCCGCGTCAATTTCCTTAACACCTTTTTCTATTGCCGCCATTGAGCGATTAAAAACCTCAACATCGACCGGTGGCTCAACGGCCAAACCTTTAAACACAATATCGGTAATCAAATCTGCAGAGCCATCAAGTGAAAAATCGACGCCTGCTTGCAAGTACGACCACACCTCATGCTCGATGGTACCGAAAATCATATTTCGCACCATTGATGCCGGTACATCGCTACGAAAAACACCTTGGTTTATCGCATCCTCTATGACCATTTTGGTATGAGAGGTAAAGCGCTTATTTAAAGCGTAAATCCTAGATGAGCGGAAATCAGGCTCACTGCGAATTACCATCAACACAAATTTCGACAGCGCAGGTTCTGAATAAATAACCCAGAGGCTGTACCAAATAACTTGACGAAGACGATCGTAAATACTGTCGTGCTCCTTCAAAACAGGCGCACCGACCAACAGCTCTTCTACCCAAAACTCAGCCACATGCACCAATAAGTCGTGCCGGCTGGCAAAATAACGATAGATAGTCGCCTCAGATACACCGCAGTCCTGAGCTACTTCAACCGGCGAAAAATTTTCATGACCAACTCGGCCAAGATGACGCTTGGCCTTAACTAAAATACTGGCAATCCGGTCTTCTCTCGACATGCGGACATTAGTACTGGGTTTCTTTTCTGCCATCTGCTGCTCCTCACTTCTTACGCGCGCAAATACTATCACAGACAGCTCCGTACACTGGCGGCTTACATAACATTCTCGCTAAAATTAAAGTGCGCTAACAATCCCTTGCCTGATCATCCCTTCAGCTCAAGCAAGCCCGAGCGCCCTAAGCCTTTAAGGCCGATTTTTTATCAATATCATGCAGTATCAAATCGCCTTTGACGGCCAAATCTCGGAGGGCAAATTTTTGCACCTTTCCCGACGGCGTTAGCGGAAAATCGTCGACTATAGCCCATTTAACAGGTGATTTATGAGGCGACAAATGTGCCCTACAGTGACTAAATAGCACATCGAAATTTGGCGGCTCACAGCCTTTTTCTGGAATAATGATCGCAGCGATTACTTCACCCCAATACGGATCGGGAATACCAATAACACTCGCTTGGTTAATCGCCGGATGATTAAATAAAACCTCTTCGATCTCACGGGGGTAAATATTCATTCCACCGCGAATAATCATATCTTTGAGGCGGCCCGTAATTTTAATATACCCGCGCTCATCCATTACCCCGGAATCACCAGTGCAGAGCCAACCGTCCTCGCGAATGGTCTTTTTCGTCGCCTCTTCCGCATTGTAGTAAGCCAACATATTTTGGTAGCCGCGCACGCAAATCTCACCAGCCTCACCAATCGGCTGAATCTCGCCGGTTTCAGGATCAATAAGACACACTTCCGCATGCGGTAAAGGCAGGCCCAGCGTACTGCTCTGGTCCTCGGCGCTATCTTCCACGCGCGTCTGACTGACCACACCATTTACTTCGGTCTGACCAAATAGAATCACTAAATTGCAGTTAAACGCTTCTTTGGTCCGATACACCAGCTCCTTGGGCACATCAGCTGCACCGGTGAGAATAGTGGTAACCGAAGACAGATTGCGCTTGGCAAAAGAAGGGCTTTCCATCATTGCCAATATCATTGTGGGAACGAGCAAAGAGACATTGCCTTTCTCGGTCTCAAACAAATCAAGTATTAATTCTGGTTCAAAGCCGGGCACAATAACGTAAGTGCCGCGCTGGGCTAATGTGCCTAACGAGGTAACCACTGTGCCAGCAATATGAAACATGGGCATCGCGTTCACCCACACCCCGCCAACAGGGAAGCCCGCTCGTTTAGCCACAAACCGCGAGGTATTTACCGCGCCAAAATGGTGTAAACAGGCGCCCTTTGGCACACCGGTTGTACCCGAGGTAAACTGAATTTGTAAAATAGAGCGCGGCGGAATGTCCGGCAGTATTATCGACAAATCGGCGCCCTCAGAAAACTCGTCAAGCGCTTCTATAGAGATCGCTTTGCAAGCCAATTTCTCGCCAATTTTTTCAAGCATTGCACCAAGATTTCGACCGCGATACTCAGGTTTATAAAACGCCGCTTTAGCATCACACTGGCTCAAAATTGTTGCAACTTCTTGCTCACCGTAAGCGGGGTTAACCGGCACCAAAACGATGCCAGCCAAACTCATTGCATGCTGCAACAACACCCATTCTGCACAGTTTGGCGACACAATGGCGATCTTGTCGCCTTGAGTGAATTCTGACAATAGCCCGCGCGCAAGTGTTTCTGCGGTTTGCAAAAGCTCTTGATAAGTCCAGCGCCGGCGCGCATGAACATCTTCTACGCCATCAACCAAGGCAATCCGCTTAGGGCACTCAGCAGCAACTTCTCGCAATAGATCACCGGCAGAAACCTCCCATAAATCTTCAGAAATATCTTTTTGCCAATACGATTGGGTTAACGGAAACGATTGCGCCATCTGAACCACCTCTAAGCCTTGTTAACTATTTTTATTTAAATCAATTTTAAAATTCGTAACGTACTTCTACGCCGTAAACTCGCCCTTCATTAAAAGCGGTAAAGCTAGGTGTTGGCTTAGGACCACTACCGTCACCACCAAAACTTTCAATATCCGGAAGCAGTGAATCATTGGTGTTATTCACTTCATTAAGCAGATTACGGGCAAATATCGCATAGCGAAATTTGCTGTCATCTGGAAGTATCGCAACATTCAAATCGAGCATATCTACCGGATTGTAGTAACCCAAATTATTCTCGAGATGATATGCCTTATCTCTGTGGCTAAAGGACAAGCGCGTAGAAACCATACCAAAATCGTCAAAGGGCTGATCGACAATAATATGCGCGCCGTAAGTCAATTTTGATGCTCGGGGAAGATGTAGATTTTTGTCTTTAGAATTAATCTCACCATCGCCATCAATATCATAGCGCAGTGACTTGTATTGGTCATCTAGGTAGCCAACAAAGCCGCCCACCAAGATATGATCGGTGATTGAAACCTGCCCATCTAATTCAAACCCTTGAATTTCAACTTCGCCAACATTTTGAATAAGCTGAGCAATGCCCACGCCTTCAATTGGCACCTGAACCTCGCGCTGAATATCCTTGATGGTGTTATGGAAAACCGCCGCATTCAACTGTGCGCGGCCGTCCAAGAATTTCGACTTCATGCCGATTTCAAAGGAATCTTGCTCTTCTGAATCAAACGGGCCTGGAGGCGCACCAGGTACGGTAGAACGGAAATTATAGCCACCGCTGCGGAAACCGCGCGAGAAAGCGCCGTAAAAGTTCACGTCGTCGCTCATAAAATACTGAAAGCCAATACGCGGAGAAAGATCATACCAAGACTCGTCGTCTTCAAAGTCGGGAGTAAAATCACGACTGGCATAGCTGCCACCGCCCGCTCGAATCGTACCAATGCTGGCGTCTTTCTTTTCTTCGGTATAACGCAGACCAAGGTTTAAGGTGAGCTGTTCATTAAGATGCCAATCAACGGAGTTAAAAACACCCAGCACGTCTGTGTCGCCTTCACCACCACCGCCACGAACCACGCTGCCACCACCTAAGATGCGCTCTTCAACGTACATCAAAGACTGCGTAAAGTAGTAAAGACCACTGGTAACATCGAAATCACCAAAGGTGCCAGCGAAACGCAGTTCATTGCTAAACTGTTCTTGTTCGGTAATTTGATAAAAATGAAAGGAAGTCATCGGCGTACTGTCTATATCACCCAAGGCATCGTTAGTTAATTCACGCCAAGCGAGGATATTGGTGATGGTACCAATTCCGATTTCCCAATTTAGCTCAGTGGTTAGGCCATCAACTTCCAACTCACTAAAGCCCGATTCATTCATGGCAAAATCAAAGCTGTCGCGATCAAACAAGGCGCGGTTTTGCCCTATCGAACCATCACTGGCCGCGCTGGTATGTTCATAGCGAATTATCAATTCAGCATCATCATTGATATCCCAAGCCACAACCGGACGCACTGTAAATTGGTGAGCTGCACCGTGATCGGAGCCATCATAGTCATTGGTATACCAGCCATCGTCATCAGTATAGTAAACCGCCAACTTAGCCCGCACACCACTATCTCCCAGCGGCCCAGACACCGTAAAGTCAGACGTTGTTTGCAAGCCCGTCTCAACGGTTACCCTAGCATCGATACTAAGCTCTTCTGTTGGTCGCTTAGTACGCACCAATACCGCACCACCAGTTACATTACGCCCAAATAAAACTCCTTGAGGGCCACGTAATACCTCTACCGCTTCAAGATCGAAGTTATCCAATAGCACCCCAGCATTAGTACCTAGGTATACACCATCTATAAACACGCCAACGGTTGGATCAATAGACGGACTACCGCTATTTACACCTAGACCGCGAATAGCAAAATTCTGAAATCCTACCGTGGCGCCATTCGTATCCAGCGCAACGTTCGGAATATTAAAACCGATCGAACTAATGTTTTTGAAATTCAGTGCTTCGAGCTGGCTCTCGCCAAACGCTTTAAGGGTCAGTGGCACATCCTGCACATCCTCTACACCGCGTTTTCGGGCAGTAACCACCACCTCTTCCATCATCGCACTTGCTGCGCCGCTTGCTGCGTATGCAGCACCAGAGCCCATACTCAACAGCACCGCTCCCGGCATGGCTAAGCTACAACTTAGTGATAATGTAGAAACGCCAAAACCTAACTTTGAAATATTTTTCATTTTCTCACCATTATTTTTTTCAGTTCGAATGTTAAAAATTCAATCAGCTTGCATAGCCTTAATACCAGCAGACCGCTCCACGCTTTATCAGCCCGCAGAGATTCCGCCGTTAACACTTATCGCCTGACCCGTCACCCGCTTGGCGCCTGGGCCTGACAAGAAAACAATCATCGCGGCCAAATCTTCTGGATCAGCCACGCCTAGATGAGCCAATTTGGCCGCATTAGAAAAGAGTTTTGCGCTAAAAGGGTCTTCCATTACTCGATCGTAAACACTGGTGCCGTCAATTAACGAAGGCGTGATCGCATTCACCCGAATACCGTCGCGTTTTGCCTCAACCGCTAAGGTCCGGCTGAACAGCGTAATTGCCGCCATCCCCGCGCCAATAATTGTTTCGCCTGGGGTCGGCGTTTTGGCCGCATCGGATGCAACGTTCGTAATCACGCCAAACTTCTGCTCTCGCATATAAGGCAGTACAGCGCGACTCATCAACAGCGGCGCAAGTGCCTGCTGATTAAGAATGACGGGGATGTCGTTGATATCGGTATTAAAGAGGAGTTTTGGAACATAGGACGCCGCGGTGGTATTCACAAGGATATCCAGGCCCTCTAATTCTTGGTGAGCCACCGCCGCCACGCGCTCGGCCTCAGCGGGAATATTTGCATCAGCAGCAATAAATATTGCCACGATATCGCTGCGTATTTCGCGAAGCGCCACAATCGCCGCATTGCCTCTATCAATATTGCGACCAACCAAAGCAATTCGGCTGGCTCCCGCCTGCACAAACTGCAGCGCACTAGCCAAACCGACGCCAGAAGTGCCCCCAACAATCACAACTGCGCATTTATTGATTTCTTTCTGAAAAACCGGCTTCGTCATTAAAATAATTCTCCTAGAGAAAACCTGAGGCCTCTTATCTCAACAAGGCTAATTTTTATTCACTCTAGCTGAGGCTAACTCACTATGTCAACAATAAAAGCGTATTTATTTACACTTAAGTGAGGTCGACTCAGCACAAATTTAGACGATTTACCGCGAAACCGGCTTTTCTGAGTTCCAGTATTATTCATATAAAACAATGGATTAGATAAATTATTGCAGGGCCGAGTGAAAATACTATTAGCTAAGTCGGCCTCAGCTAGATAACGTTAAATGCTACTTCACACCTACGTATCAACGGCGCACTTATCGAGTATTAATTGAGGCCTAGCGAGATAATTCTATAGGTAACGAATGCCAACGACTTGTCGACGCTACGCGTTTAAGTAACAACTGGATATACATAGGAAGAGACGCTCTGCCGAGAACTGAAATAGCAGAACGCTTTAGAAGTGATTAAGACAATTCCAGACATGCGGTTTAAATCGTAAAATTCAAACACAGAACATCAAGGGGGGCCACCCACAAAGCGGTGGCCCCGCCAAACTCACAACGCCGGCTTAAACCAACTCGATCGCTATTGCCGTGGCTTCACCGCCACCAATACACAAGCTGGCAATACCGCGTTTCAAGCCGCGATTACGCAGGGCGTGAATGAGGGTCACTACAATCCGCGCTCCCGAGCAGCCCAACGGATGACCAAGCGAACACGCGCCGCCATTCACATTCAATTTCTCTAATGGCACGCCCATGAGCTTGTGCGGCAGCAAGGCCACCATGGCAAAGGCTTCGTTTATTTCAAACAGATCAACATCGGCAACCGCCCAGCCAATATTCTTCAGCAATTTTTCTACTGCGTAGACTGGGGCTATGGGGAACTGCTCTGGCGCGCCGGCGTGGCGCGAATAGCCAACAATTTTGGCCAGCGGCTGGGCATCCAATCCACTGCCAATGAGCAAGGCTGCCGCGCCATCGGAAATGGAACTGGCGTTGGCGGCGGTAATCACCCCGTCTTTTGAAAAAGCGGGGCGCAGCTGGCGAATTTTCTCGGGACGGGCATTGCCTGGCTGCTCGTCTTCGGCACAGCCATCGTGAGCGACTATTTCATTGACGAATGCACCCGCTTTTTGAGCAGCAAGAGCACGCTCCAAAGACATGAGCGCGTAATCATCTAATTCTTCGCGGCTAAACTTGTGCTCCGCCGCGACCTGCTCCGCCACAAGGCCCATCAATTTTCCAGAGTAGGCATCTTCGAGGCCATCTACAAACATGGCATCGCGCATTTGGCCGTGACCCAAGCGGTAGCCTTGGCGAGCGCGGTCCAGCAAATAAGGCGCGAGGCTCATGCTTTCCATACCGCCAGCAATCACCTGCTGGCTGCTGCCCGCCTTAATTTGATCGGCACCGCTCATAATTGCCTGCATACCCGAACCGCAGACCTTACTCACCGTAACGCACGGTGTCGCGGTGCTTAAGCCCGCCTTTATGGCCGCTTGCCGCGCCGGCGCTTGGCCAACACCAGCAGATATAACATTACCCATCAACACTTCGTCGACACGCTCGCTAACATCAAAACCCTCGCACGCGGCCGCAATCGCCGTTGCGCCGAGTTCTGGCGCAGTCGCCTTCACAAACTGGCCGTTTAAGCCGCCCAATGCGGTACGCTTAGCAGAATAAATAAATGTCATTACAGGGTCCTATTGCGGTCGTCTAATATTGGTATTTGCCTTAAAAAGCACGGAAACCACGCGGTTATGAAAGAATTTGCGTTACATTGCCAAAAATAAAGCTACCACAATGTTAGCACAGATCACTTTGCCAACCACCCAACCGAAAGACGGGGCCGCATTTACACCACACCATCAAATGCCATCTCTAGGCTCATTCCACGGCGCCACTTTAAACAACATCAACATCCCCGGAATTGCCACTGCGGTGCACAGCAAGTAAAAACTGGTCCAGCCCACGGCTTCCACAATAATCCCCGTGGTGGCATTGGCAAAGGTGCGCGGCACCGCCGCCAGCGCGGTGAATAAGGCGAATTGGGTTGCCGCGTAAGCTGGCATAGTGGCGCGGGCAATAAACGCGGTAAACGCAGCGGTGCCCAAGCCGACACCAAGGTATTCAAATACAATCACGGTCGCCAGCGCCCAACGGTCGGGGCCAATTTCGGCCAGCGCTGCAAACCCCAAAATACTCAGCACCTGCACCACCCCAAACAACCACAGCGCGCGATTAATCCCGAGGCGAATCATAATCACCCCGCCCGCGAGGCCACCGATAATGGCCGCCGCCAAAGAGGCCGATTTCGCAATAGTGCCAATTTCTGTAAGCGAAAAGCCCAGATCAATATAAAACGGCGACGACAGCGCCGTGGCCATATTGTCACCGAGCTTATACAGGAATAAGAACAGCAATAAATACAATGCACTGGCCCAACCCTTGCGGTTAACGAACTCTTTAAAGGGTTCGACCACGGCGGCCCGCAGGCTGAGCGGCGCGATGCTAGCGTCGACCGCCTCCTCTATCCACAGGGTCATTGCCACGCCAATCAACATAAAGGCGGCCATAACCATAAACACCGTACTCCAGGGCAGGTAGTCACCCAGAATCACCCCAATCGAGCCCGGCACTAAACCCGCCAAGCGATAGGCCTGTACGTGAATGGCATTGCCCAGCCCCAACTCATCGTCGCGCAATAACTCGCGCCGATAGGCATCTAGCACCACGTCTTGGCTAGCACTGCAAAAAGCCACCGCCGCCGCGCCGTAGGCAACAAGGCCCACCGAAAATTTAGGGTCGATAAAGCCGAGCACCGCCATCGACGCGATCAAACCGAACTGGCTGATGATCATCCAGCCCCGCCTGCGCCCCAAAAAGGGCGGCACATAGCGATCCATCAGCGGCGCCCACACAAACTTCCAGTTATAGGGAAAGCCAATCAGCGCAAACAAGCCAATTTCGGCCAAGCCCACGCCCTCACTGCGCAGCCAAGCCGGCACCAACTGAATCAAAAAATACAGCGGTAAGCCCGAGGCAAAGCCAGTTAGCACGCAGATAAACATGTGGCGGTTAAAAATAGCTTGCTGCCAAGACGGCGGCGCTGGCGTTGAAGACGAGGGCTGATCAGTCATAGACGGTTCCGCATAAAGTTGCGCTTATTCTGGCTTGCGGGGAGCAGAATGCAAGGCTGCTGAACTCGGCCCGTGCGCTGACGCAGAAAATAGCATCGGCGCACAGCACCGTAATCAATCGCGGAAATTGGTGAACTGCAGGGGCTGATCCAGCTCTTCGGCGCGCAATACCGCCATCACTTCTTGTAGGTCGTCGCGTTTTTTGCCGGTAACCCGCACTTGCTCGTCTTGAATCTGGCTTTGTACTTTTAATTTGCGGTCTTTAATCAATTTAACGATTTTGCGGGCCACATCTGAGTTCAAACCGCTTTGCATAGTGACCAACTGCTTCACCTGCTTACCCGCGCCCTTCACATCGCCCAGTTCCATGGCCAGTGGATCAATCTTCACTTTAATGAGCGCCGCACGCAGCAGGTCTTCCATCTGCTGCAACTGGAACTCCGCCTCTGCGAACATGGTCACCGTTAGTGCGTCGCGCTCAAAGCGCGCATCCACGCCCTTAAAATCGAAACGGGTTTCTATGACCCGCCCCGCCTGATCAACGGCATTGGTAAAGATGTGTAAATCCACTTCTGAGACAATATCAAACGCTGGCATAGCCTAAATTCCTTTGTTATGTTGCGCCGCGCAGTTTAGCATCCCGAGACTGCGGACTGAATGTGTAGGACCAAGCAAATGTACAGAAAATCACGGTGAGCAACACCGCAAATCCAATATGGTCTATTCTTGGCGCCGGCGCCATTGGCAGCCTATGGGCGAGCTACGCCCAGCGCAGTGGTCAAAGCACTGAGCTTATTTTTCGTGACCGCCGCAGCTTAGCAGCTTATCGCCAGCACGGCGGTATTAGCTTTACTGCCGGTGCCAAAACTGAATTACTCAATATTGCCGCCTGCTGTCCTGAAACTATTAAAGCTCCTATCCAGCAGTTGCTGATCACCACTAAAGCCCAGCAAACCCTCACCGCATTGCAGGCCATAGAAACCCACATTCTGCCCAAGGCCAGCTTGGTGATACTACAAAACGGCCTTGGCATTGCCGAGCAAGTGCAGGCGCAATTCCCCCACGCAAATATCTATCAGGCATCCACCACCGAGGGCGCCTACCGGCCCCAACCCTTTGCGGTAGTCCACGCGGGGCGCGGCCAAACCCTGATAGGCCATGCCCATACCAAAGGTTTAACGCCGCAACTAAGCAGCATTGCCAAGGCGCTGAGTTTCTCGCCGCTAGCCGTCAGCCCGAACAGCAATATAAAAGCCGTGCTGTGGCGCAAGCTGGCAATTAACTGCGCAATCAACCCGCTGACCGCCATTTATCGCTGCCGAAATGGCGAGCTGCTCGACAAACCAGCAGCCCTTGCCCAAATGAGCAGCGTGGTAAATGAGATACTTGAGCTCAGCAAAGCCCTTGGCCTAAACCAAGAGCTAGCCGATCTTCATCAGCAGGTTATTGAGGTTGCCCGCGCCACCGGCAACAATCGCTCCTCAATGCTGCAAGATGTTGAAGCTGGACGAGAAACCGAGATCGACGCGATTACCGGCTATCTGTGCCAGCTGGCCACAAAGCAGGGTTTAAGCCTGCCCTGCAATCAGCAACTGCTCGACGAAGTTCGACGGATTTCACCGCAAAATCACCACTAATACCCTAGGTTTAACCTCCATCTACCGCCCCGCATAATTTGACAAAATAGCGCCATAGCCGTAGAGTGCGCGCCACGTAAGAGGTGCTCAAAACCGCGTAAAGCGCGGCGCTGAGTTAAACGGGAAGTCTGGTGAGGCGCTGTTCGCAAAGAACACCACCAAGTCCGACGCTGCCCCCGCAACGGTAAGCCACTGTCAGCCACAAGACAGGGCAAGCCCGGAACCGGCCTGTTACCGATTCACCCGATGAAGCGGAGGGCTCCATCAGCGGTCGTATACTTGTATATAACCCCTACCCCTCCCTCATTGCTTCCTTTGCTAGCTTTGAGGTTAACCATGAACAAATTCACATTAAGTGCATTAAGCAGTGCTTTAATACTTGCCACCACTGGCGCGTCTGCCCAGACCCACCGCGAGGTGGAAACCACTATCGTCACCGCCACCCGCACCGAGCAATCGATTGCCGACAGCCTGGCACCGGTCACGGTATTTGAACGCGCCGATATCGAGCGTATTCAACCGGTCGACTTACAAGAATTACTGTCGCGCGCGGTGGGCGTGAGCTTTGTTCGCAACGGTGGCCACGGCGCCAATACCAGCCTGTTTCTGCGCGGCAATCAAAGCAACCACACCTTGGTCTTAATCGACGGCGTGCGCATTGGCTCGGCCACCCTCGGCAGCCCGTCGCTAACCAACCTGCCACCAGAGCTTATTGAGCGGGTGGAAATTGTGCGGGGTTCACGCTCTAGCCTGTATGGTTCAGAAGCCATCGGTGGCGTTGTGAATATTATTACCCGCAAATATCACAACACCGACGGCGTGCAGCCGCTCCTACAATTGAGCGCCGGCACCCAAGGTAGCAGCAAAGCCCTCGCCGCGATGAGTGGTGGCAATAGCCAGAGTCAATTTAATCTTAGCGCCCTACAGGAAACCACCGACGGTGTCGACAACACAGAAGACAAGTCAGGTGTTCACGGTGACAAAGACGCCTTTGAACAAACCGCCTTTAACCTGAGTTTGAGCCACAAAATCAACGACCGCGCCAAGGTGTCGGCGCTTTACCAAAACAGCACGAGCGAAAGCGACTACGACAATAACTGCTACGGCACCGGCTTTGTGAAATACAGCTGCTCGCCGTATTCCGACAGCGAAGTCAGCGTTGCCAATATTCGCGGCGAATTCCAATTACTGAAAAACTGGCTGCTGACCTTGTCGGCAGGCGAGTCTAAAGACCAATCACAAATTGACTATCACTACGTCGAAGCTGGCGCCATGGGCGTGAGCGGCGACAATTTTAACACCACCCGCAACATTTACAGCGTGCAAAATGACTGGCTGCTCGGCAAAAACCACGTGCTTACCGCTGGCTTTGAGCGCCTGCTCGACACGGTCAACAGCAACCTCAATTACAACGAAGACAGCCGCGCCAACAAAGCGGTGTTCGCCCAGTGGCAGGCCAACTTTGGCATAGTCGACTTAACAATCGGCGGTCGTAACGACGACAACGAACAGTTTGGCACCTACGACACCGGCAATGCCTCGGTGGGTGTTCAGCTAGCCAAACCCGTTAAACTCATCGCCTCTTACGGTGAGGGCTTTAACGCGCCAACTTTTAATGATCTGTATTACCCCTTCTACGGCGTGTCGACCTTAGAACCAGAAACCTCAGAAAACACTGAATTGGAACTGCGCGTCAATCAAGCTTGGGGCACGTGGAGCGCTAGCTACTTTAATAACGACGTCGACAAGCTCATTCAATACAACCCCGCCACCTATGGCCCGGATCAAATCAAAGGCGCCGAAATAAAAGGCCTTGAGCTCAGCATGGCGACTAGCCTGTATCAATGGAATATCGAGGCCAATGCCACCCTGCTCGATGCCACCGACACCAGCACCGGCAAAGATTTGCGGCGTCGGGCCAGCAAGCAATTTAATATTGATGCAGATCGCCAGTGGCAACAGTGGGGCGCCAGCGCGAGCTTACGCTTTGTTGGCAAACGCTATGAAGACACCGCCAACAACGACGAGCTAGGCAGCTATGCCTTGGTAGACACGGCGGTATCCTATCGTTTTAACGAACAGCTTAGACTCAATTTGGCTTTAAAAAATATTTTTGACCGTGACTATGTCACTGCACGCGGCGGCCTTGGCGACTACCAGCCTATTGGCCCCGAAGCCATGCTGAGCATCACCTACACACCCAAATAAAAGGTATCATTGCCTTTGTTTAAAACGCCGCCACTCGCTAGCGAGTGGCGGCGCACATTTAACAGGTGCCCCTATGACAACCCTGAGCGACGACGAAAAACACCAGAAACGCATGCAAATCAAAAAGGCCATGATCGACGAGAAAGTCGCGCAGGCCACCGAGGAGCGCGGTGTACTCATTGTGTTAAGCGGCCCAGGCAAGGGCAAATCTAGCTCTGGCTTTGGCACAGTGATTCGCGCCTTGGGCCACGGCTACAAAGCCGCGGTAGTGCAATTTATTAAAGGCACATGGGATTGCGGCGAGCGCAATTTTATTCAGCAGCGCTGCCCCGAGGTCCCCTTTATTGTGATGGGTTCCGGTTTTACTTGGGAAACGCAAAACAAAGAACAAGATCGCGAAGCCGCCCAGCAAGCTTGGCAGAAAACCAAACTGCTATTGCAAGATGAAACCATTCATCTGGTATTGCTCGACGAAATCACCTACGTTTTAAAATACGGTTATCTCGACGCCGAAGAAGTTTACGAAGCTCTGCGCAATCGCCCCCGCGAGCAGAGCGTTATTGTTACCGGTCGCGGCGCGCCCGTACCGCTCAAACAACTGGCCGATACCGTGTCGATGATTGACGACACCAAACACGCCTTTCACAACGGCATAAAAGCCCGTAAAGGTGTCGAGTGGTAGCAGTGAAATCCGCTATCGCTTTTGCGCTCATCGCTCTTTTTGCTGCTGGCTCAGCAATGGCCGACATCTGCGTGCAAGATGATAGCGGCGCTGAAGTCTGCCTGAGCAAACCCGCCCAGCGCATTATTGCCCTGTCGCCAGGCGCTACCGAATTAGTCTATGCCGCGGGTGGCGGCGACCAACTGGTGGCCGCCGTCAGTTATTGCGACTACCCCGAAGCAGCAAAAGCACTGCCCCGCGTTGGCAGCTACAATCGCTTTGACCAAGAGGCGATACTGGCGCAAAAGCCCGATCTGCTAATCGCATGGATTGAAGGCAACCCCCGCGAGCAATTGGCCAAACTAAAATCTCTGGGCCTGACTATTTACTATACCCAGCTCAATGATTTTGACGACGTAAGCACTAGCCTAGAAAGGCTGGGCAAGCTGGCCGGCAGTGAAACACAGGCCAAACTCGCGGCGGATAAATTCCGCGCGGGTATTGCCGAGCTAGAAGATCGCTACAGCCAGTCGGCGCCTGTTACCGTGTTCCAGCAAATATGGAGCAACCCTCTAATGACCGTGAATAATGAGCATATTATTAGCGAGGCCACCCGCATTTGCGGCGGCGTGAATGTGTTTGGCAATTTGCCTAATCTCAGCGCCCGCATCGACAACGAAGCGGTACTGGCCGCCGACCCCGAGGCCATTATCGCAGGTGGTATGGGCGAAGAAAATCGCGACTGGCTAGACGAATGGCTGCGCTTTAGCGGCCTTACTGCCGTGCGTCGCAATAACTTATTTTTTATTCCGCCATCGACTATTCAGCGGCCAACCCCGCGCTTACTCGAAGGCACTACCTTGCTCTGCCAACATTTAGAGACCGCCCGTGGCCGTCGTTAAATCCAGCCGCGGAGCACTGCCACGCTTCCTATTGCCGCTAGGTATTTTGGCCTTGCTTACGCTTGCCACCCTCGCGCTTGCAATCACCACCGGCAGCGTCAGTATTTCCAACGCCGAATTGTGGCAGGTTCTGAGCGGCGGCGGCGAACCACTGCACCGCACCTTGGTATTTGAACTGCGCCTGCCCCGCGCCTTATCCGCCTTTGGCGCTGGCGGCTTACTTGCCGTGGCCGGTGCTCTGATGCAAGTGCTGCTGCGCAACCCACTGGCCGACCCCTATATTCTGGGTTTGTCTGGCGGCGCGGCGGTTGGCGCCCTCACCTCCATGCTGCTTGGTCTGAGCGCCGCTGCCGTTTCTGGCTCGGCGTTTATCGGCGCCATGGTATCGGCGGTCACCGTGTTTGGTTTGGCCCATGGCACCGGCAGCTGGACACCAACTCGCCTGTTATTAACCGGTGTGGTTATCGCCTCGGGCTGGGGCGCGGCCATCACCTTTATGCTCGCGGTCAGCCCCAGCGACCAATTGCCGGGGATGTTGTATTGGCTAATGGGCGACCTCGCCTACGCCCGCTCACCGTGGCCAGCACTAATCGTACTCGGCTTAATTTCCATTATTATGTTGCCGCTGGGGCGCAGCTTAAATGTATTGGCTCGCGGCCAAATGCAGGCGGCAGCTTTAGGGGTTTCGGTACGGGCACTGGAGTGGACGATTTATATTGCCGCCAGCCTGCTCACCGCCTTTGCCGTGGTCACTGCTGGCAGCATCGGCTTTGTCGGTTTAATAGTGCCCCATATGCTGCGCTTAGTATTGGGCAACGACCAGCGCCTGATCTTGCCCGCCGCCGCCTTAGCGGGCGGCGCGCTGCTGACCTTGGCCGACACCCTAGCGCGCACCTTGATCGCACCCGAGCAATTACCGGCAGGGGTGATTACCGCGCTAATCGGCGTGCCCACATTCTTATACTTGCTCCACCGGAGCCGCTAATGCTTGCGGCCAAAAATCTCATCATCGACATTCCCGAGCGCAGCAGCGGCACGCCACTGTCCTTCGCAATTAAGCCCGGTGAAACCTGGGGCGTACTCGGCCCCAATGGCGCAGGCAAAACCACCTTGCTCCACACCCTAGCGGGACTGCGCAAACCCCGCAGCGGCACGGTGGAATTAGCGGGCAAAAATATTCAGCAGCTGCGCCGCAAGCAGGTCGCGCAGCAATTGGCGGTGGTTTTTCAAAACAATGGCGAGGGCTTTCCCGCCACGGTATTAGAAACCGCCATGATTGGCCGCCACCCCTTTATTTCGCCCTGGGATATCGAGAGCGCCGAGGATTTAGCCGTCGCCCGCGCCGCCCTGCAAAAATTAGAACTGGCCGATTTAGAGCACCGCCTGATTAGCACTTTATCTGGCGGCGAGCGCCAGCGTTTGGCTATTGCCACTGCGCTAAGTCAAACCCCTAAACTGTGGCTGGCCGACGAACCCAGCAACCATTTAGACTTAAAACACCAAGTACAAATTATGGAGTTATTAGCCGAGCAGGCAACAGCTAACTGCGGCATTGTGCTGTGCCTGCACGATTTAAATTTAGCGGCCCAGTGGTGCGATAAAATTTTACTACTCTACCCCAACGGCGATGCCTGCTGGGGCGATGCCGACACGATGCTCGCCACCCCCGCCTTAGAGAAACTTTATAATCAGCCCCTGCGCAGCATTGTTAGCGACGGCCAGCGCTACTTCATTCCCCTGAGTAGCAGGAACTCAGGTTTATGAATCCAAAGGCCAATAACAACGCTTATAAGCAAGCCGACATCGACACGGTGTATCGGGTGATTGCCGAACGCCGCGACATGCGTCATTTTTGCGGCGGCGAAGTGCCCCACGACACCTTAATGAAATTGCTTGGCGCCGCCCACCTCGCGCCCAGCGTCGGCCTAATGCAGCCCTGGCGCTTTATTCGAATTCAAGATCCCGAGCTGCGTAATTCGCTTTACAACACCGTGCAAGAAGAGCGCATTAAAACCGCCCACGCCTTAAACGAGCGCGAAGACGAGTTTATGCGTTTAAAGGTAGAAGGCGTTAAAGACTGCGCCGAGCTGATTGTTGTCGCCTTAATGGATCAGCGAGAAAAGCATATCTTTGGTCGCCGCACCTTGCCGCAAATGGATTTGGCTTCGGCATCCTGCGCTATTCAAAATCTGTGGCTGGCGGCCCGCGCCGAAGGCTTGGGCATGGGCTGGGTGTCGCTGTTTGATCCCGAGCAAGTAATGCAGCTGCTAAATATGCCCAGCGGCAGCCTACCCATTGCCATACTCTGTCTTGGCCCGGTAGATGAATTTTACCCGCGACCGATGCTAGAAACCGACCAGTGGGCCAAGCGCCAAGCACTCGAGCAACTGATTATGCAAGACGGCTGGCAAGACTAAGGTGCAGGTCTGGCGCTGGGCGTCGGACGTCGGACGTCGGAGGCCGGAGGTCGGAGGCTGCAACACGCTGGATGGGAGACGGGAGAAGCTAAGAGCATTGGGCGGACGTCAGACTAATTTTTAGCGTTCTCCGTCCAGCATCTCCCGTCTCCCTAAATATTTAAATTAAGTGACACAAGCTATGACCCTAACATTAATGATTCAAGGCACTACCTCGGATGCCGGTAAAAGCGTAACGGTCGCCGGCCTGTGCCGTGTTTTTAAGCGGCGTGGCCTGAGTGTTGCCCCGTTCAAACCGCAAAATATGGCCTTGAACAGCGCGGTGACCCCAGAGGGCGGCGAGATTGGCCGCGCCCAAGCGGTACAGGCCCAAGCCTGCGGTCTGCCGCCACACACCGATATGAATCCGGTGCTGCTCAAACCCAATAGCGACACCGGCGCGCAGGTGATTATTCACGGCAAGGCGCTGAGCAATATGGAAGCGCAGGATTACCACGCCTATAAAAAGCGCGCCATGGCGGCGGTATTAGAATCCCATCAGCGCCTTTGTCAGCATTATGACGTCATTGTTGTGGAAGGTGCGGGCAGCCCCGCCGAAATAAACTTACGCGCCAATGATATTGCTAATATGGGCTTTGCCGAAGCAGTGGATTGCCCCGTTGTGATTGTCGCCGATATTGATCGCGGCGGTGTGTTTGCCCATTTGGTCGGCACTTTAGATTTGCTGTCGGCAACCGAAAAAGCGCGGGTAGCAGGCTTTATCATCAATCGTTTTCGCGGCGACATCGCCCTGTTGCAATCGGGCCTCGACTGGCTAGAAGAGCGCACCGGCAAGCCGGTCATCGGCGTGGTGCCCTATATTCACGATTTACATTTAGAAGCCGAAGATGCCATCGACAGCCGCCAAACCCTTAGCGAAAACGCGATTAACGTGGTCGTGCCGGTGTTCACTCGTATTAGTAATCACACCGACTTCGACGTTTTGCGTCTGCACCCGCAGGTCGATCTAAAGTTCGTGGGCAAGGGCGAAGCGATACCGCCCTGCGATTTAATTATTCTGCCCGGCAGCAAAAGCACCCGCCGCGACTTAGATTATTTGCGCAGCAACAACTGGCACAAAGATATTGAAAAGCACCTGCGCTACGGCGGCAAGGTCTTGGGAATTTGCGGCGGCTTTCAAATGTTAGGTCGTGCGGTACACGACCCCGACGCCATCGAGGGCGACGCCGGATCAACTACTGGCCTTGGCCTACTCGACATGGAAACCACCCTCGGCAGCAGCAAAACCCTGCGCCAGGTCAGCGGCCATTTATGGGCACAGCAAGCCAAAATACGCGGCTATGAGATCCACGCCGGCATCAGCACTGGTCCGGCACTGGATGCGCCCTTTGCCGATTTAGGCAGCCACCGTGACGGCGCCCGCAGCGCCGACGGCCAGATTATTGGCAGTTATTTACACGGCCTCTTTGACGAAAGCGACACCCGCGACAGCCTGCTTAAATGGGCAGGCCTCAAAGACGTTGCGGCGCTGGATTACGCGGGGGTGATTGAAAGCAATATTGATAGACTCGCAGATTGCTTAGAAGCTCATTTGGATATTGAGGCTCTGTTAGCACCCCTCGCTGGCCGCTAACAAAGCCCTAGCCTACCCAAAATTAAAGCGTGAACGCCGCAAACACATCATCCAATGCAGATAAGGGCAATGTACCCAAGCCCGCTAAAAGCGGTTGCAACACCTGCGTGTCTAAATGGTAGGCCACCTCTTCGCTAACCAAAAGCAAGGCGGTGCCCAAAAATTTGGGGCCAAGACCAATCGCATCACTCACCTCACTTGGCGCATATTCTTCGATAGGCACAACATTGAGCAAGATATTGGCGAGTAGATCATCGGTGGTCGACACTAAAACTTGCGCCATTTCGCCACTATCAACATTACCCGTTGCATCAATTAGGCGAGTAACGTCAAAAAGTAATTCGGACAATAAATCCAGCGACGCACCAGCGACCGGCACGCTACCACCTTCCTCAGCAATGCCGTCGACAATGTTTTGAATATTGCTGGCTAAACTACGCAGAGGATCGGTAAGGCCGCGCAGATCTGCACTCGCATTCTCATCATCGGCGCTAGGCGACTCGGCGCTAAACTGCTCTAACACTGCGCTGAGTTGGTCTAGCGGCGCTGGCAAGGCTTGGCCATCGGCGGAAATAAGGCTGTCCTGCAAACTTTGTAAAGCATAAAGCAGCGACTGGCTGGCGCGGGCCGCACCGGCCAAGGCTAAATCGGGATTCTGTTCAGTGGCGGCGCCCTGCAAACCCGTAATTAGCGAATCGGCAACTTCCAATAGCGCAGTACCGGATTCACCCACTCCCGCCACAAGGCGGCTAATATTTTCTTCGGGAATGGCCGCAGCAAGGCTGTTAAAACCGCTGCTAAATTGCGTTTGTACCGGATCGAGGTTGCCGGTTTCGCCGTTAACGTCAAAAGTTGTATTGCCCTGCAAGGGGCTAGTAAAACCGTCTGATTCTGGCAGGCCCTGCGCAGCTTGCTGGCTTTGCTCGCGGCGGAAAGCCGGTTCGGGTTGGCTTAGCGAACCCAAGCCCAATGCTGGGTCGGTGGGGTCCACTTGGTAGACTTCGCCCACCATTTTGTCGCCCTTAATTTCGACCCAGACAAAACCATAGCTATCGCCTTTTTCATAAAATACGGGGTTATCATCGCGGTGCTCTAGGCTGCGGGTTTTACTGGCCGCACCCGAGAGAATAAAGCCGGTTTTACCACAGGAGGCCACCGGCATCAGCCACTGTAAATCGTGGTCGTGGCCAGCAAAAAAGAAGTCGGCCTTGTCGCACACGGTTTCTTCTACAAAAGCCTTGTAGCGCTCCCCTGCCAACACTGGGGCTACAAAGGCCGGAGCGCCGTCGTAATTACCCGCATTGCCATGGGAGCCGTTCGAGATATAGGGGTGATGGGCAAACACTATTTTCCATTTGGCTTTACTGTCGGCCATCGCCGCATTTAACCACTGGGCCTGAACCAAGCCGTAGTTATTGTAAGAATAGTTTTCGTCACTGTCGGGGAAGCCGCCGGCGATTTGATTGGAGTCTACGCCAAACAATTCCACCAGTGGCGCGCTGGCCTCACCACCTTGGGTGAAGCGGTAGTAGCGCGACGGCATTTTCCAGCGCGAGGTTTGCCGCGGCGAATCAGGGTGCTGGCTATCGCGGTAGTGGTAGTCAACCTCAAAATCACCCTTGGCATTATTGGCGCCATCGCCGCCAAAGAAACCACTGTTATCGTGATTGCCAAGTACAAAGTAAAAGGGCAAATCAATGGGCGCAAAAGGCAGCTCAAACTTCTCTTCAAACTGGGGGTCCAGCGCCGAACTCACCCCAGATTCGTAAATATTGTCGCCGAGCCCCAGCACCAAATCGCAACCCTTGGCCGCGCACACCTTGGCCACCGCCTTGCCAACCGCGTAGGCGCCTTCGCTACCACTGCCGCTGTCGCCCAGCAGTATCATTCTCACCACCGATTCTTCTGCTGGCGTATCTGGGGTGTTGTCTGCTGGCGTTTCCACCGGTGCATCATCGGCAGCCGCCGTTGAACGCTTTGAGGAGCCACCGCCACAGGCGGCCAAATTGAGTAGCAATGCAATTAAGCTCGCCCTAACTAAAAAATGAAATATGCGCATAATTTTTCAACATTAAATTTATCGGTTGTTTATCTTAAACATTAAACCTTCGGCCGCGACAGGGTTGTGTCTTCTTTTAAACGGCTGCTGCCACTCTCCACCGCCAAGGTCTTTACCTTAGCAGACTCCACCCCAGACTGATCCGCAAGGTCGATATTCTCGGCGTAATAAAATTCTGCCTGAGCGCGCTGGTGGGTAACGTCCATCAATATAAAACCGTGATTTTTTAAATCAGTGTATTTAATATGGGGATTGACCACCGGCAACACCGCCGACACCGCTTCTGCAGCGCCGTCGGGGAAGCCCGGCGAGGTTATACTCGGGGTAACAAACTCTACGCCAAGGGGCTCATCTAAAACACCAGAAGTGAGAATGGCGCTGCTTTTATAAAGCTCATTAGCCCAGCTGCTGTGAATGTCGCCGGTTAAAACCACCATATTTTTTATTGTATTTTCTTCAACAAAATCGAGTATTTCTTCGCGCTCACTGGGGTAGCCATCCCACTGATCCATATTCACCGCCACCAGCGGACTAAAGTCATTGGTGGGCACACCCGGCAGTAAACGCTGAATTTCAAGCAATTGCAGCTGGGCAAACATCACCTGCTGGCCAACGATTTTCCAAGTGTTTTGGGCCGTGGCCAGCTTGTTTTTAAACCATTCTTTTTGCGCTTGGCCCAGCAAGTCGCGGGCATCGGCCCGCGCTGGATCGGCGGGATTATCCAATTGTTTAATGCGCCCCTCTAAACGGGTGTCCAACATAATGAAGTCGGCCAAGTCGCCGTAGCGGAAACTGCGATAAATACTGTCTTCGCTAACCGTAGGCGGCCGAATAGGCAGCCATTCAAAATAGGCCTGTATGGCCTGCGCCTTGCGCTCGCTCCATTCGCCCTCGCCCTGGTTATGGTTAGCGGCGCCGTCTTTATAGGAATTGTCGGCGGTCTCGTGGTCGTCCCACACGGTGATAAAGGAATGGATCTGATGCACCGCTTGCAGATCGGCATCGCTGCGGTAGTGGGCGTAGCGACGACGGTAATCGTCTAGCACCAGTATTTCGTGGCTGGGGTCGAGCAAGCGGCCGGCATTGTCGCCATACTCGCCGTCGCCGTATTCGTAAATGTAGTCACCCAAGTGAAGTACAAAATCTAAATCGCTACGATTGGCGATCATCCGGTACACCGAGAAATAGCCATGCGGGTAGCTGCTGCACGAGCACACCGCAAAGCGCAAATGCTCGGCGTATTGACCAGGCATGGGCAGGGTCAATGCACGGCCAACTGGCGACTGCTGCTGACCAACCGAAAAGCGGTACCAATAATGCTGTTCAGACAATAAGCCAGCGGCGTCGAACTTAACCGTATAATCCCGCTCGGGGCCAGTGACGAAATTTTCAGCTAGCACAATACTTTCAAAATCAGGGTCTTCGGCGACTTCACACAGCACACTAATACTACTCGCGGCGGCTTCATTAGGCGTGACCCGAGTCCATAAAATAAGCCGATCATCTAAGGGGTCGCCGCTGGCAACACCGTGCACAAACGACACAGAGGGGCCGCTTGCGCTCGAATCACCCCCAGCCGGCTTAGAACTCTTACCCGCGCTGGAATTGCTGTTGCTGCCACAGGCTGTCAGTATAGGCACCGCTATAGAAACAGTGCTCATGGCGCGGAGAAAATGGCGTCGATTCACGTAAAACTCACTCGTGCTGTCATCAAAAAGTAACAGTATGATAACCATCTGGTGTTACAGATTAATTTCAGTATTACCCAGCAAGTTAGGCCACATAAAACCGAGACCAGCGACCAATGTATAAAGCGTTTATGATTTTCTTCTGCGCAGCCCTTATTAGCTGCAGCAGCAAGCCCATTCCCTTTACCGACTATATTGTGAGTAATTTGCTGCGCGATAATTTGATGAGCCTTGCCGAGCCGCCGATATTTAGCATCGAGGAAATTTCAATTTTAGAAAGCCAGCACAGCGGCGACAATGGCAGTGCGACCATTGATGTGCGCCTGCTATTCCCAGAAGATTTTGACACCGTCACCACCCTGCACAAGCTAGAGCCTTTTAATATGGCCTATAAGCAGTACCAAAGCAGTTTTGGGAAATTCGCCGCCGGTGAGCAACAAGTACACCACGCCGAATACCAGTTTCAGCGTCGCGGTGGCAAGTGGTTTATTGTTGGCAGCCGCGCTTTGTCGCCACCGGATATTATTGCAGTAAAAGATTAAATAAAAGTAGGAATCTGATTTAAAACTTTAAGAATCGCCTTGCAAAGCGAGCCAGAAAGCATCGCAAGGCTTTTCCATCGCACCCCAGCCCCCCCATGCGAGAAGCTAGATGGCCGTCGCCTTCTGGTAAAAAGCGGACGTACGACCGATCAGTGCAATCTGCATGCAGGGTGTTGTGGGGGCTGAGGGTTAGAGACCCTCGGCTACCCGATTATGCCTTACCACCATACTGGCGCCTCACTTGATGCAGGGTAGCCAGCTTGGACAAGGCTTTGAAATAAGCTTTCATCTTGAACGAGGCACATGCCTTCATGACCAATGGTGGCTGCCAGCCAAGATGTTTTTGATTTTTCATAGAGAGCTAGACTATCACAGCATTTTTTTAGCTCTGAGTAAGCTGAACGAAAAGCACCAATGCTTGACTCATTAGCTGTGACCGGTGCCGTGCGCTTGGGTTGAAAACCATTTTCATAGGTGGTGATTGGAAATAATGATTCAGGATTTTCGGTTACTTCGAAGCCAGCCAGCTTTACCACTGCCGCCTCGGGGTACAACCAAGCACAAATAATTAAATCACGAGAGCTTGCCAAGAAAGATAGCAACTCAATTTGGCGATTAAAATCCTTTTCTTCTACGTAGATCATAATTTCCTAAGAGGCATAACCAGGCTGTAGAAAAATTAAGTTTTTCACGCAAAAATTCCTCACCACAAAAA
>NZ_JARGNU010000027.1 GCF_029212375.1 Zhongshania sp.
TCGGATGTCGGATGTCGGATGTCGGATGTCGGATGTCGGATGTCGGATGTCGGAAAATTGGATTCCACACCCAAAACCTCGTCAAGCGCAGCCTTTGACTTTATGCGTCAGACCTCAGACACCCGACGTCCGACTAGCCTTTCTTCGGCCTTACATACAAAACCAAACTGTGATCAACCAACTCAAAACCGCGCTCTTCAACTAACTGGCGCTGACGGGCTTCGATTATGTCGTCGCAAAATTCAATAACTTCATTGGTTTCCAAGCACACGATGTGGTCGTGGTGTTCGCCTTTCTCCAATTCAAACACAGAGTGACCGGCCTCAAAATTATGCCTAATCACCAAACCTGCAGCTTCAAATTGGGTGAGTACGCGGTAAACAGTGGCCAAACCAACATCTTCGCCCGACTCCATCAGGGCGCGGTACACGTCTTCTGCACTAAAATGCTGATTCTCACTCTCTGCCTGTTCCAGCAACTGCAAAATTTTGACGCGAGGCAAAGTAACTTTAAGCCCTGCTTTGCGGAGCTCTTTATTTTCTATCGACATGTGCCTTGGACCTTAGCGTTGCGGTGGGGATTGCGCTATTATCCCACGCCTCTGTAAGCGATTGGAACCCTTTAGCATGTATAGACGATTTGCCACAGCATGCCTGCTCGTCACTTTGGCAGCATGCAGCTCGCTGGAATTCCCCGGCGTTTACCGTTTGCCTATCGATCAAGGCAATATTATTACCTCGGAAATGGTAGACCAGCTTAAAGTTGGCATGAGCCGCAGCCAGGTAGAATACGTAATGGGTACGCCCATGGTGCGCGATACCTTTAGCCCCAACCGCTGGGACTATATTTACACTTTGAGCAAGCCAGATGAACCGGTAGAGCGCCACCAGCTAACGGCTTATTTTGAAGGCGACACGCTGGTCAAATTCACTACCGACGTTAAACCAACCGACGTTAAACCGGTAGAGCCCATGCCGGCACAAAACAGCGACGGCACTGCAACTGATCCAGCAACCGTACCAGCACCTGTCGCTGAATAATTATTCAGCGGCCTTGCGGGCTTTTACTTTGGCGGCCCGCTGCTTGCGCACTTCTTTTGGATCGACAATGAGTGGCCGGTAGATTTCTACGCGGTCGCCATTTTTCAATGTCTGCTCGTCGGGTTTACTCACACCCTTGCCGAACACCCCCAAATCTACTGAGTTCAAATCCAGTTCAACAAACTGCTTGTCCAAACCAGACTGCAGAGCCGCGGCTCTAACAGTGCTGCCCTCGGGCAACTCCAGCGCCACAATGCGCTGCTTGTCTGGTAGCGCGTAGGCAACCTCAACATGAATCGTTTTGCTATTATCGTCCATACTGTTCGTTCGCTCGTTTTACCAAGGCATCCACTAAATTATTGGCCACCGAGTTAAATAATTGCTTGGTGGCCGCGCCAACCAAACTATTGGTCAGCGAGAAATACAAATGCAAACTCACCTTACAGGCCTCAGCGCTCAGCGCCAATAACGTCCACTCGCCGCGCAGATCTTCAAAGGGGCCGTCGACTAAACTTAAACTCACACTGCGCCCCGCCACCAGCTGATTACGGGTAACAAAACTTAATTTAATACCCGCCTTGGCCAAATCTAAGCGCGCCTCCATCATATCTTCGCTGCGCGCGAGTACTTCGGCGCCAACACAGCCGTCCATATACAGCGGATAAGACTCCACATCGTTAATCAGTTCGTAGACGATGTCTGCGGAGTATGGCAATAGCGCACTGCGCCGAATCTCGGTCATTCTCGGTCCCAATTAGTTTAGGCGGTCACTCGCAGGTATAAACCCACAACCAACACCACCAATATTGCAGGCGGCGCAATATACCGCAACAAGGCCTGCCAAAGCCAAAAAAACACGCCCTCAAACCAGCCGTCCCGCACCCCATAAACTACCTTGGGCACCCGCCATGCGGCAAACAAAACGAAACACCAAGCCGATAAGGGCAGCAAGATATTGGCCGCCAATATATCGACCCACTCCATAAAACTGCGCGACAACCAGCGTAAATCACTGGCTGGGGCCAAGGACGCGATGGCGACGTCGCCACACACCCAAATCAAGCCACCCGCCATTATTGCCGCGACCGGCCGCCACACAGCCCAGCGCTCAACCATATACGCCACCAGCGGCTCCATGAGCGCCACCACCGTGGTCAGCGATAAAATAGACAACAGTAAAAAAAATGCCGTGCCAGCAATGTCGCCAAACACCAAATTACCAAAAGAGAATGGCAGGCTAATAAATAACAGCGCAGGGCCACTGCCGGGCACAATATGCTGATCAAACACCAGCGCCAGTATCGCCAAGCCCGCGAGAATCAAAACGCCAGCATCGATAATCACCAGCGCCAGCAATTGCCGAGAAATAGAGCGCCCCGACGGAAAATACGCGCCGTAGGCCATTAATGCGCCAGTACCAATGCTCAGAGTGTAAAAGGCGTGTTGCAGGGCAGAGAACACGCCCCGCCAACTCAGATCCGCTACCCGCAGGGTGAACATCCACTGCATGGCAGAGGCAAAATCTCCCAAGGCGTAGCTGTAATAAACAATGCTTAGCAACACCAGTAGCAGCACCGGCAATAACACCCGCAGTACGCCTGCCATGCCCCGCACCACGTTCATGGCCGACAGCGATATTGCCGCTAACAAAAAAATTCGCTGCCAAAAGCGCATCTGCTCTGGCGCCGCAAGCAAGTTGGTCAGCTCCGCAGCAACCACGTCCAGACTCGCGCCATCCATTACGCCAGAAGCCATTTTAGCCACGTAAGCCAATAGCCATGACGACACCACTGCGTAATTGGCCGCCAACAGCAAAGCCGCTATACAGGCAATTTGGGTGGTTAGGGACCAGTGCTTACTCGCCTTGGCGTAATGGGCAAGTTGGTCGATAGCGTGAATTGGATTGCCCCGCGCCCGCACCGCAATACGCACCTCGGCCACCGCAATGGGGAGCATCACCAACACCACAAAGCCGAGATAAAGCAGCAAATAAGCACCACCGCCATTGTGGCCAAGCTCTTGTGGCGTGCGCCAAAAATTGCCCAAACTAACCACCAAACCAGTGGCGGCAGCAAGAAATGTCCAGCGGCTAGACCAGATTCCCTGTATTTTTCGTTTCTTTAAAACCATTGGCCGCCAACATCATTTCTACAAAGCAGCGGTCTTTTTACCTGAGGCCAATAGGTTTTGCCAGCAACTCCCTCTATAATCGGCTCCATGAGTAAAAACAAACCAAAAAATACCAGCAGTACGATCGCACTAAACAAAAAGTCGCGGCACGACTACACCCTTACCGACAAGTTTGAAGCAGGCTTAGTACTGCAGGGGTGGGAGGTCAAAAGCCTGCGGCAGGGCAAAATCCAGATCGTCGACACCTACGTGATCCTCCAGAACGGCGAGGCCTTTCTGATGGGCGGTCATATTTCGCCACTGCTCAGCGCGTCTACCCACTACGTGACCGACCCAACCCGCACCCGCAAGCTCTTGCTACACACAAAAGAACTGCGCAAGCTGGAAGAGGCCGTTCAACAAAAGGGCTACACCTGTGTGTGCACCGCCCTGTATTGGAAAAAGCACATGGTCAAAGCAGAAATAGCCTTGGCCAAGGGTAAGCAAGATCACGACAAGCGCGAGTCTGAAAAGAACCGCGACTGGGAACGCCAAAAAATGCGCATTGTGCGCGCACATAATTCCTAAACCGAGCATCGCACCCAACGCCAATGAAAACTCTCTATCTGCTGCGTCACGCTAAATCTGGTTGGGATGACGACCAACTTAGCGACGCCGAACGGCCAATCACCAAACGTGGCAAGCGCGACTGCCAATTGATTGCCAACGAAATTCAACGCCGCGAACACCTCTTTAAATACGTGTATTGCAGCACGGCAAAGCGCGCGCTGGAAACCCTTAAGCGTTTTCAGGCCGACTCCAGCATTTTAGATACCGCCGAAATCGTCCACGACGAAGCCCTCTACACCTTTGAGGCGCCCAAACTCCTCTCGTGGATAAAAGACCTGCCTCAGACCCAAAACCACGCACTTATTATTGGCCACAACCCCGCGCTGGCCGACCTTGCCAACTATTTATACGATGGCAAAATTGGTCACCTTGGCACCTGTACCTTTATGGAACTGGAAATTAATATTGAGTACTGGGATCAACTGCGCGCCGACAGCGCCAAGCTCATTGAAATTATTCGCCCTAAACAATTCCGCTAGCGGGACCACCCAGCACAGGATGCGCCCAAGCAATGGCCGACAGTTCAGCGTTAAAAGACATTAGCATTGTTAATGACGTTCTCATTCTCAAAAAAAGCCACAAACTGATTCGGCGCATGCAGCGCAATTTACCCGGCCCAGAAATTCACGGCTATCAGGTGTGGGGCTCGTCTTTTTTGATAATGGATTATCTGCTGGAGAACCCGCCAAAAAAGCGGGCAAAAATGATGGAGATTGGCTGCGGCTGGGGTATTTTAGGAATTTCCTGCGCGCAGCACTTCAAGGCAAAAGTAACCGCCGTAGACGCCGACGAGCATGTATTTCCCTACCTCGACGCCCACGCCCTGCTCAACGATGTCAAAATTAAAACCCGCACCGCACGCTACGAACACCTTAAAACCGAAGACCTACAGAATCACAGCTTAATGCTCGGCGGCGACATTTGCTTTTGGGACAACTTAGTTAAACCCTTGTTTTCCGCCATTAGCGCCGCCCGCGACGCCGGCGTGGGCAAAATCATTATTGCCGATCCAGGCCGCCCACCGTTTCACAAGCTGGCCAAGCGCTGTCAAAAAGCCTTTGGCGCAGAATTAATTAGCCGAGAAATTAACAGCCCCAAAAAACTCAGCGGCGAATTACTGATCATTTCGCAATAAGCCGCCAACGGCACTTTTGCCCCTCACTTCTTGTGTTTCTTTTTTAAGGCATTCGGCTTGGGGCGATAATCCAAGCGCGCCAAGCGCGGCAATTTACCGGTGCTCAGAAATTTATGGGTTTGATCCTGTGAGCGTATTTTGCCGCCACTCTTCTTGCGCACCCTAAACGCATTGCTTTGCGAGGCGTCAATAATTCGCGCTTTTACATTGTCGGCCCACTGCAAATCAATAATCGACTGCAACATCTCCTGCAACGGCTTGCTGTAAATCGGGCAGGTCACCTCAACACGAAAATCAATATTGCGGGTCATTAAATCGGCCGACGAAATAAAATAGCGGGGCTCGCCATTATTGCGAAAAATATACACCCGTGGATGCTCTAAAAATCCGTCAACAATACTAATCGCCTCAATATTGTCGCTCATCCCCACCACGCCAGGCACCAAAGAACACATGCCGCGCACAATTAAGCGCACCGGCACCCCAGCCGCACTGGCCTCGTAGAGCAGGTCGATTAGCTCGCGGTCGACCAAATTATTGCATTTAAGGGTAATGCCGCACTCATGCCCCTTCTTAGCATTATGAATTTCTGTTTTAACCAAGCCCAGCAAGCGCTCACGCGTGTTGAGGGGCGACACTCCAAGGTGATTAAACTCGTGGCGCTTATAGTTGAACGCAATAAAATCGAAAACCTTGGCCACTTCATCACCAATTGCTTGGTCGTAGGTGAGCAAACTAAAATCGGTGTACACCGTGGCGGTTTTTTCGTTGAAATTACCGGTGCCCACATGAGTGTAAAAGCGCTGCACACTGCCCTCTTGGCGCACAATCGAAATCAACTTGCTGTGCACCTTCAAACCCGGCACACCCAAAATAACGTTCACGCCGCCGTCGGTTAAACGCTGCGACAGCGCGATATTCGCCTCTTCATCAAAGCGAGCCTGCAACTCAACCACCACCGTCACTTCTTTGTGATTAGCCACCGCATTTAGCAGCGCATCCACCACATGAGAGTTAGACGCCACCCGATACAAGCTGGCCTTAATACTTTTCACCGCGGGGTCTATCGCCGCGGTTTTCAGTAAATCGGTTAAATAATTAAAGCTGTGATAGGGGTAATACAGCAAAATATCCTGCTCGCGCAGGCAACTCAAAATATTCGCCGCCTGATCAATCACCGGCACCGGAATAGTGGGCCGCGACTTAGCATCCAAATACGCCGGCCCCAAATTGGGAAAGCGCATAAAGTCTTTAGAGTTGTGGTAGCGCCCACCGGGAATCATCGAGTCCAATTTGCCCAAGCTCATGCGCTTAACCAAATAATCCAGCAAGTCATTGGGCATTGCCGCGTCATATACAAAGCGCACTGGGTCGCCTTTTTTACGCCGCTTAAGGCTCTGAGTCATCTTCTCTACAAAGGTGTGGGTTACTTCTTCACTCAGTTCCAACTCGGCGTCGCGGGTTAGCTTAATGGTGTAGGCATCGGCCGTTTCGAGTGGAAAAATCCCCCTAAACACCTCGGGCAAACACACCCGAATCATATTCTCTAGTGCAATTAAAACCTTGCCGCGCTTACCCTTGCGGCTGGGAATCCGAATAAAGCGGTCTAGCCGCGAGGTGGGAATCTCTAGCAGGGCAAAGCGGGTCTGCGACTCATAACCCAAGCGAATCGCCAAATAGATAGACGACTCATTTAGCTCAGGAATAGGATTGGCGTCATCGAGGATAATCGGCACCAATTCCTGCTGAATATTCGCGTGAAAATACGTCCGCACATAGGTGGTTTGCGCTTCGTCTAACTGCTTTTCATTTATCAAATAGATCTTGCGGCGGCGCAACTCCTTTAGGTTTTCGCGATATACCGCGTCAAAGCGCTGCTGCAACTTAAGTACTTTTTGCCGAATTTCTTCCAGCAAACTTTTGTATTCGTCTTGCTTAGACGCGGGCGAAAACACCGCCAAGCGGCGCACATCCGCCACCCTCACCCGAAAGAACTCATCGAGATTATTCGAAAAAATACCTAAATAGCGAATGCGCTGAATAATTGGCACACTCGGGTCGGCTGCCTCTTGCAAAACTCGCTCGTTAAACGACAACCAACTTAACTCTTTGGCAATCCATGTACTATCCACGCCCTGCCCACCCCTCAAATAATCTACTAGATAACTCTATCAAAAAAAATACACGCTAGTGTAGCCATGCTGGATGTCATTTATATGACACAAACCCAGTGTCGATTTTCGCCGGTTCAGCCGATACACTAGGCAGCCAATAGGGAATTCATACTACTATGGCTCAAAATAGCGACTCTTACGCAGCACTGGATCTTGGCTCCAACAGTTTCCACCTTCTCATTGCCAGCTTCAGCGACAATAAAATCCGCGTCATCGACCGCCATAAAGATATGGTTAGATTGGCCGCGGGCCTAGACGACGACGGCCGTCTCAGCGACGAAGCCCAAGACCGCGCCCTAGAAAGCCTGGCCAAAATGGCCGACCGCCTGCGCGGCGTACCCCGCCGCCAAATTCGAATTGTGGGCACCAACACCCTCCGCGCAGCCAGCAATGCGGTTGAATTTATGGCCAAGGCCGAAGCCGTACTCGGCCTACCCATCAACATTATCTCAGGCACCGAAGAAGCCCGCCTCGTCTACCTTGGCGTGGCCAACGACTTTGCCCCAGAACAAAAACACCGCCTTGTTATCGATATTGGCGGCGGTTCCACCGAACTCGTGGTGGGCAATAGCACACCCCGCCAGCTCGAAAGCCTACCCATGGGCTGTGTTAGCTTCAGTATGCGCTATTTCAAAAATGGCGACATCAACGAAAAGTCTTTTAAAAAAGCGGTCAACGCCGCGCGGCAAATGATTGGCCCCTACGTTGAACCCTTCCGTGGACAGTGGCAAGAAGCCGTTGGTTCCTCAGGCACCATTCGCAGTATTGGTAAAATTCTGGCCGACCAAGAGCTCAGCGAAGCGGGTTACATCTCGGCCAGCGGCCTAGAGCAGCTCAAAGACCAAGTACTGCACGCCAATAATAGCCGCGAGCTAAACATAAAAGGCTTAAGTGAAGACCGCCGCGACGTTTTTGTTGGCGGCTTCGCCGTGCTCTACGCCCTATTCGAAGAATTAGACATGCAGGGCCTGCACGTCTCGGCCTACGCCATTCGCGAAGGCATCGTTCACGACCTCGCCGGACGCCTGCACCACCGCGACAAACGCGAAGACACCATCAAACAACTGATTAGCCAATACAGCATCGACGCTGCCCAAGGCAACCGCGTAGCCGAACTCTGCGCCCGCTGGCTGCCCGCCGTAGCCCAACACATCACCACCCCCGACCAAGAAGCAGACCCCCTATTGCGCTGGGCCGCCCAACTGCACGAACTGGGCCTAGCCATTGCCCACGGCGGCTACCACAAACACGGCGCCTATATTCTCGGCAACGCCGACATGCCCGGCTTCTCGCGGCAAGAACAAGCCCGCCTCAGCTTTTTAGTTGCCAACCACCGCCGCAAACCCAAACCGGTGGGCAGCCCCAGTTACGGCGTTACCGCCGACTGGCCGCTAGTTTGCGTGCTGCGCTTAGCGTGCATCTTCTATCGCCGCAGGCAGGCCAAACAACTGCCCAACACCATCACCCTAAGCAGCAAAGACGCCAACAAACTGAACCTGAGCATTCCCGAAGACTGGCTGCAAGCCAACCCGCTCATCGCCGCTGATTTAGACGACGAAGCCGACCTACTTAACAAAAGCCTCGACATCAAACTCAGTATTCAACAAAACCACAGCGAACAATCCTAGTCGTCACCGGTCCAAAGGAGTACAATCCACCCTCTGGGGCCGATTTGGATTCGACGCCGGTTACAAAACTTATGGTGCATGCCGTGATGACAGCGAATCACGTTAATCCAAAGCTGTAAACCTAATAGTTGCCAACGACGACAACTACGCTCTAGCCGCTTAAACCCCGGTTAGCGGTCGCTACCAGATGCTTGTAAATGGGACGCGACTGTCATATAGAACAAGCTAGCGAGTAAGGTATGTCTGAGACCGAGCCGCGAAACACCTTATCAGAATCGCCAATCACGTCCTGCCCGTCGGGCTGTTTGCGGCTAAATTAATTGACGGAAACCAAGCATGTGAAGAGCCTTAAGCAGCGGACTGGCGGACGCGGGTTCAATTCCCGCCGGCTCCACCAA
>NZ_JARGNU010000003.1 GCF_029212375.1 Zhongshania sp.
AATAATTGACGGGTATTGTCTCTTATTAAGGCGTCCGGTTCATTCAACCAGAACACGGATCAAGTCCGGTATGACCGCTATCCAGTCGATATAACTGCTTTTTTAGTTGGTATGACTGCGTTTTCGGCCGGTATGGTGGTGTTTTTTGCTCGGCATGACATCTTTTTCAAGGTCGGCATGGCTGTTTTTACGCTCGGTATGGCTGCAAATTTTACAGTACTTTGCCTCATCTCCTGCGTTGTCATTCTGAACTTGATTCAGAATCTAATGCCGCAGTCGTTGAATATTGGCTTAAGGCTGGTATAACAGAGAAACAGGGTTTCCACTTTTTCTTAATCTAGCAAAGGTATAGCAACTTGATATTGATTATGAAAACTGAGTTCGAGAACCTGCAACAGAATGATGCACACTCTTATGATGTGGATACCAATTCCGATAAACAGGTTCTTAAAATCTATTGCGGCGAGGTGTTGATCGCCAAAAAGATCAAGCAGAAAAAATCGATTCGCTACTTTGGGGTTCGGGATTACCAGCAGTATCTAAACTTGGTTTAATTACTGCTTTTCTCAAGTAGGAAACTGGCGGCCGTCCTTGGCTGCTGTGATTTTGTGGGCTATTTCTCTTCCTCTGATCGAATCCATATGTCCCGCTGTGGAAACGGAATTTCTATTTCATGTTTTCTTAAGATTGCCTCTATTTCCACGTGAATCTCGTGAATTAAGGGCATGATGTCGAGCATGCTGGGCACAAATACGCGCAGTTCAAAGTTGAGGCTGCTGTCGCCAAAGCCAACAAAAAACACCGATGGTGGCGGATCTTTGGTAATGCGGCGGTTGTCGTCTATGACTTTAGAGAGCAATTTATGCACGGCAAGCACATCTGATCCGTAAGCAACGCCTACTTTTATAATTTGCCGAGTAATGGAGTCGCTTAGTGTCCAGTTGGTGAGCTGTTCGGTTATAAAGGTTTTGTTGGGAATTATCTGTTCTTTGCGATCCCAGTCGGTGAGTGTTGTTGCGCGTATACGAATGCGCGTTACGGTTCCGGTGTGGTTGCCTACGGTAACGGTGTCGCCAACGCGGATTGGGCGTTCGAATAAAATGAGCAGGCCAGAGACAAAGTTGGCTACGATTTCTTGTAAACCAAAGCCCAGACCGACGCCTAAAGCGGCGACGAGCCATTGCAGTTTTGACCACTGGGCACCAATAATATTGAGCGAAACGATAATCCCAACCAGTACGATAATATATTTCACTACCGTGGTAATTGCATAGCTGCTACCAGCTTCTAGCCGCAGTTTGCGAAGGATTGATATTTCTAATATGCCCGGTAGGTTGCGTGCGCCCAAGTAGGTTAATGTCATCATGATGATGGCAATGATGCCGTCGGCAAGGGTGATTGCCTTTTCGCCCATGGCGGGGTTTGCGCCCGCCACATGCCAGAGTTCAACATTATTGAGTACACTCAGAGCCGGTAGTATTTCTGCCCATAAATCCCAGACTAAAACGATTGCTGCAACTGCCGTTAACAAGCCCACAAAACCTCTGGTTTGCTGGGTAATGGTGTCCATATCGTATTCGGTGGCTTCAATTGCTTCTGGCATTCCCTCACCGGCATTGTCGGCCGCTTGGCGATTTGCATTTTGAGCTTGCTCTGTTTTGCGTTTCAGGCGCAGCCGTTCAAGGGTCATGCGCCGTTCTATCACCGAAAATATTCGTAAACTTAGCGAGTAAAGTATGAAGAGCATGGCCAGTAAACAAGCACTTACAAATAGCTTGCTTTGAATTAGTAGTGCCGAAAAATGATAGCCGTACCAAGAGAGACCGAGCAGAATTAACGGAATGCTAACAGCCAAGCCATGTGCGATGTATTTAATGGTGATTTGGCGGCGAGAAACGTGGTTTCTCAAATGCAGGAGCTTCCATAATACGCGGTGCGCTACGTAGGCTAGCGCAAGCGACGAAACCCCGAAAAGTAGCCGGCTAATAATTGTATTGCCATCGTTGGTGTGGTCTGCAATGGGGATAAAAAGGGCGACAAAAACCAGTGTTAAGGTGAGCCACGGTAGGTGCTTTCTAATTACGGCAAGTATGTCTAACCGCCATTTAAAATGGAATTCGGCAATTCCGTCGGTTCTGCATATTTCGCGAAACACATTCAGCAATAACCATAGGCCAGCTGCATTCTTTAATCCTAGGTGAATCTGTTGTGTGGATGTGCCGCCGTCGGCCGTTAATACGGCAAGAAAGCCAAGTATTAAGGGGCCAGGTGAGGCGAGTACAAGTGATATGAGTAATGCTGTGGCCGTGTAGGAAAATCGGTCTCGATTGACTTTGCCAACGTTAATGGCCAAGGTTTTTAAGAGCTTAAGTAGTCGCGGCTTGAGTAACAGAGTTAGCCCAGGAACGACAAACAAAAAAAGCAGCCATTTATTATTCCATTGCAGGTTTTTTGCCACAACATTTGTTTGCCATTGCGGTAAGCGTTCTGACCACGGCGAGCTTTGCTGGGCAGTTTGTTTTAGTTGAACCCACAGTGGTGTCGTGCTGGGAATCCATAGTAAACGGCTATTGAGAAGTTTAATGTATTCGGCGGTTTTTACATTCAGGGCAATATTTTCGCTTCGGGTAGTCATTATTGCATCAATGTACCGGCGGTAGATCTTGGCGCCGTCCTGAAGTAGTCGCGCTTTTTCCTCGTGCAATTCATTGCGTTGTGAACCCGTCCCACTAAGGTCAGTTTTGGTCATTAAATATTGGCGATCTTCTAGCCGAAGCTTACTAAGTTGGGCGCGGGCAAGTTCTTCATTTAGCGTTTTCGGTTTTAGTGTCAGGGCCGAGCGTTGGAAAAACTGTTGGCGCTGAGCCAGTAAATCGACCCCTAAGGTCGACAGGCGATCTGCACCAGTTATTGCAAGTTGCTGGGCCATGCTGTTGGCGTAGCGCTCTACGTAAGCGCGCTCGTCGCGCAATACGCCCAATTTAATAAGCAATTCATCGGTGCGGGCGGTGATATGGGCAATATCGCTAGCGAGCTCGGCGTTTTCTTTGGCAATTGTTTTAATATCTTCGGCAGCATTTTCTAATTGAATGAGATGCTGCTGGGCGCGCTCAGCGACCGCATTAGCTTGATTGCGACGGGCGCTGCTAACCGCTTCTTGCAGTTTGCCAATGGCTTGATTGGTGATATTGATTTTGCGTACCACTAAACGCTGTTGAAGATCCAAAACTTCAAGCCTGGAGTCTCTGGAGATTAATCGTTGTCGCAATAATTCGACGCGGGCATTTGCGGCATCGCGTTCGCTCACGTTATAGGTTCTGCGTGCTTTGGCGAGTTCCGTGGTGTCACTTTCTGGGCTCTCTGCCAATTGCATTTCTGCGGCCGATTGCTTTTGTAATGCTGCTTCAATAAGTAGCGACACGTCTTGTTGCGCCGTTAAAATTTGGGCATTTATTGAGGTTTCTTCGCTGTGGAGTTCGAGCAATGTTGCCTGCTGATCCAGTAGCCTCTGCTCCAGCAGCCCCAGCTTGCCGCTAACATCGACCTCTGGAAAGCGTTGGTCGAGTTTGCGCTGAATGTCGGCCACGCGGGATGCGGCGTTGGCTATTTGGTCTATATAGCCCTGCGCTTGATTGCGGTCTTCGGTTGCTAACGCAAGGTTAGCGATCGATTTTTGATAGAGTTGAACAGCAAAATCGCGCTGTTCTGGGCTGATATTTTCTGAGGATTGAACAGCATTCAGCTGAAGTTGGATATCAGTACTTGTTTGCGGGGTAAGGGCAGACGCCGCGAAGCTAGGGCTTGCCGTCATGCCGAGCAGTAATAAAATCACGCCGATGGTGTTTGCGGCGTGGCGGCGCCACTGCTGGCTTGCGTGAGCCGAGTAGTACCCTATGGCAGCGGCAGGGGTGTTTAGGCTCGATAGTGGTGGGGCACCCAATTTTATCCTCCTTAAAGGTGGGGAAGCGTGGTTAGCTAGTAGATGGTTTTGTGGTGGAGATAACATGAGCTGCCTTTTTGGTGTTCAGAGCCTATTCAAAATGCTGGCTTAGCCTAACGGGTGTTGTCAGTTGATGTGGTCATTCCGTCTTGGATGAGACGCTATGTTGAGCTATTGCTAAAAATGCATGAACTGACGTTACCAGAAATGAAAGCTGACGCGTATAAATAAAGAATGGCTCGGTAGCGAGCGACTTACTGTAAAGGATAAGGATTTTCTTAAACCGTTCAATTTACGCAGTCGGCCAGTCGGCCTTGCGGCAGTGGGGTTTGGATTACGGTCAGGTTGATGCGACCTTAGATGCTTTAAGTAGAGTATGTATTTTAAATCATGGTTAGGTGCAATTGGGGTTGTTCCTCTTCTCACTGGTGCATTAGGTTGGTGCCCACTATACGTGCCGTTCGGTAAGAGTAGTTGTAAAACTAAAACCAATTAAATTATTTGTTTGTGATCAATGTCGCCAAGGAAGGGTGCTAGTGCGGTAAATCGTATATCCACCACGCTGCCGCGCACCGATACAATTGTGCCTTGCTTGAGCGTGCTGACATTTGTCTTCATGCACTAATTCCCATGCCTGTGTACTTGGCGCGACTTACGTAAAAGGCCTGCGCGGTAGCGAACTTAGTTGTAGCGTTCGGCGGCGATGCTATATTTCGCTTTCTGATTGAGTATACAGCGTGATGGGCGCGAGAATACAAAATTTAGTTAAGCCGCTCGGTTCTAGTGGAACGGTATACAGCCACACTTACAAACTGATTTTGATGGCTGGCGGCTGATAACGCCCTTGTTCTCTGTTATGGCGTTTGGTTTTGCACCAAGGCATGATTGCAATGTGCGACGCTGGAAATAAGATAGTGCGACAGCGTGTTATGGATGGCTGGAGCTTGTAATAATACTTAGGGACGCGCAGGAAACACCATGAATAAAAAAAGCCGCTTACGTGACTCTGCACTGCGATTGTCTGGACTAAGTCGTATTAGAAAACAGGGGCGTCGAGTAAAGCCTGGCGAGTTGCCTGGCATAGAACATGTCGCCGCGGCATTGATTGCACCGGCGCCGGGCAGTGTTGCTATTAGCTATATTGATTATAGCGCTGACCAAATTGAAACCGGTACTATCAGTAATCTTGACGAGTTTCTCGACAAACCCATGCCAAGTTGGGTTGCGGTTAGGTGGATCAACGTTAGTAATATGCATCCGTATGTTATTAACCAGTTTCGGCAGCATTTCGAATTTCACACGCTTACCGCCGAAGACGTATTGCATGTTACTCAGCGTCCCCGTGTGGAAAGTTTTGATGACCATCTTTTTGTGGTGTTGCGAATGCTACAATTGCTTCAACATAACGCTGCAGGCGAGGCGAAGGATTGGACACTTGATACCGAGCAGGTAAGTATTTTTCTTTATGACAAAGTATTGATTACCTTCCAAGAAAAATTGGGTGATGTTTGGCAACCAATTCGGGAACGTCTGCACACAGAAGGCGTGCGCCTTCGAAAAAATGGCCCAGGTTATTTGTTATACGCGATGCTAGATGCAGTGGTAGACCATTGTTTTCCGGTACTTGAACACTATGGCGATTTGCTCGAAGACCTTGAAATACTTACCTTGGAGTACCCCTCGCCAGATGTGCTGCGGCGGATTCATTGCGTTAAACGTGAATTGGCGCTATTGCGACGCATTGTTTGGCCGATGCGGGAGCTTGTTGATCATTTGTATCGTGAGGAGGAGGGTCGAATCAATGAATCGACGCGGCCGTATTTGCGCGATGTTTATGAGCATACAATTCAGATCGTTGAAATTATCGAATCGTATCGTGAGATAGCCAGTGGCCTTACCGATCTCTATATGTCGGCGGTTTCAAACCGTATGAACGAGATTATGAAGGTGCTGACCATTATGTCATCTGTGTTTATTCCCTTAACATTCATTGCTGGCGTGTATGGAATGAATTTTCAATTTATGCCGGAGCTCTCCTTACGGTGGGGCTATCCGGTAGTTTGGGGTGTATTTGTGGTGCTCACTATTGGCATGGTGTTATTTTTTAAACGTAAAGGCTGGCTAAGCGCGGGTAGATGAACACGGGACGATAGCTAAGTGCTAAGCCCATTTAACATAAGCGGAGACCATTAAGGTATGTCACACCAAGAACTTCACCGTCAACACCGAGTAGGTTGGTTGCGAGCCGCCGTACTGGGCGCTAACGACGGCATAGTGTCTACCGCAAGTTTGATCATCGGGGTAGCGGCGGCAAACTCAGATCATGGCGCTATTGTTGTGGCTGGTACCGCGGGATTAGTTGCTGGGGCCATTTCGATGGCGGCGGGCGAATACGTTTCAGTGTCGTCGCAGGCAGATACTGAGAAGTCAGATCTGTTGCAAGAGCGCTTAGCGATAGAAAATGATTATGAAGGCGAAGTCCTTGAACTGGCTGAGATATATGAGCAGCGTGGCCTTGAACCGGAGTTATCAGTTACCGTTGCGCGGCAGTTGATGGCGCACGATGCACTTGGCGCGCATTCTCGCGATGAAATTGGCATTTCGGAATTAACGCAAGCACAGCCGGTTATAGCTGCATTTTCTTCTGCGCTTAGCTTTAGTGTTGGTGCGGCGCTGCCCTTGCTTACTGTGCTATTTTACAAATCACCCGATGTGAGTCTGTTGGTCGCGATTTTGTCATTGTTTTTTCTGGCGGCCTTAGGTGCGGTATCGGCCTATTTAAGCGGCGCAAAAATATATACGGGTGTTGTTAGAGTCACCCTGTGGGGGGCGCTCGCGATGGCTGCCACCGCGCTCGTTGGTATTGCATTTGATGTTGCGGTGTAGGTATTTATGTTGCGAACTTTTCGATAAGGCCGGGTAAATATTAACGGCCAAACCCAAAAGATTAATTTTTATAAAGCAGGGTGGGGCATGTCAAAAATATGTAAGGTGTTGTTGCGCTGCTGCTAATGGGTTTGTGTAATTTATGTAAGCTATTTATTGGGAAGCCGGTAGCTGTTCGCGTTTACTTGATTTGAATCAATTCACTTTTCCACAAAACCGATAGTATTTACTTAGCGCATTATTGCAGCCTTAGCATTGGAGAGTTGGCGATGAGTACTAAGCAAAATTTCAACGACATGGTCGAAAAATTACGTGAGCAGCGTGACGAAATCAATGTGAAGATTCATTTGGCGAATATGGAAGTACGTGATGAATGGGAAGAGCTAGAGCAAATGTGGGGCCAGCTCGTGGATAAAACCAAACGCGTGGGTAAAGAGGTGGAACCCGCCGCCGAGGGTGTGCACGCCGCAATTTCCCTTTTGGGCGAACAAATTACAGATGGTTATCGTAAAGTTAAGCGCGCTTTGTAAGGTAAGTCTAAGAAGGCGGCGTCGGTGATTTGAGGCCGCCTAGTTTCGTCACCAAGTTACTGACTTATGTTCCGGCTTTCCGTTGACCTACGAGTGAAAATACCGCGCCCTGTGGGTCGAGTCCTTGAATGGTGTATTCGTCGCCTGGAATTGGGTCTGGGCCAGTTAATATCGTTCCGCCGCCAGCCTTTACTTTTTCGACCGCGATATCAATGTCTGCAACTCTGAAATAGTAATTCCACATTGGCCGTGGCATAGCTTCTGGACTTGGCATTATTGCGCCGATCATGTGATCGTGACGTAAAAACTCGTACGTACCCATTGGCCCCATATCCATTTCGCTGTCTTTAATCCAGCCAAATTCCTTGCCATAGAATGAGCGCGCCCCAGCGGGGTTGCTGCTCATTAACTCGTTCCACGCGCAGTGTCCGTCCCTAGGGTGGTCAGCGGCAAAGGCAAGACTGGCTTCGTCGCTAAGCCCCCGCATAATATAAAACAGCGCGCCCTGGGGGTCGCTTACCATCGCGATACGGCCAACATCAGGAATGTCAGTTGCCGGCATTATTTCTGTGCCACCGGAGGTGATGATCCGCTCAATACAGGCGTCAACGTCGTCTGCGGCGAGATAGCCTAGCCATATTGGTTGCGCGCCGCCTGCTTTCATCTCAGTCGTAATCTGTAGCATGCCACCAATGTCGGCGCTGGCTTTGGCGGTGATAATCGTATAATCCATCTCGGCTTGGCCGCTATCGTTGAATTCCCAGTCGAGTACATTTCCGTAGAATGATTGCGCGAGATCAGTATTGTCTGTTAGCAGCTCGTACCAGATGAAATCGCCGTGTTTGTTGGCCATGCTTATTCTCCTTATAATTTAGTCCACTGCTTAATGCTACTCGTCGCCGACGCGAGGGCCGAGGGCTAAATCGACACTAGCACAGAATTTTTACAGTTTTTAGTATGTTCTCGGCTAGCAGTGGTGCGGTCATTTATAGGCTAAAATAGCGAATACATATAATTTGGGGTGAAATCCGTGGAGGCGAAGAATGCTGGGCAGTAAGCACGAGGTTTTTCAGTGGCGTAGTATGCGTGTCTGAATTTTCCGACGAGTATTGGATGCGCCATGCTTTGGGATTGGCGCAGCAGGCGGATTTGGCGAATGAGGTGCCAGTTGGCGCGATTATCGTTAAAGATAATGAGCTTATTGCCGAGGCTTTTAATCAGCCAATCAGCAGCGCAGACCCTACAGCTCACGCGGAAATTGTCGCGCTGCGCAGTGCGGCGCGAAGCCTGAATAATTATCGTTTGCCGGATACCACGCTTTATGTGACCGTTGAGCCCTGCGCGATGTGCGCTGGGGCAATTATTCACAGCCGTATTAAGCGCGTGGTGTATGGCGCGGCAGAGCCAAAAGCGGGGGCAGTGTGCAGTCATTTGCAGCTGTTCGACCAGCCACAAATGAATCATCGCGTAGAGTGGCTTGGCGGTGTGCTGGCTGCGGAGGCCACGGCTGTATTGCAGGCATTTTTTACGCGCCGCCGTGAAGAAAAGCGGGCTTTGAAGAAAGGCTGATTAAAGTTTTTTGTAAGTTAGCCTGCTAGAGTGGTTTTCGCCTCGCTGCGCAACTCGCCTTCGGCTCAAACAGTGCTCGCTAAAGGCCCCGCTCAGTTTCTGTGATGCTCAGCGAGCTCAAAGGGGATTTGCCTGGCCGGTAGTCGATGCGCATAAGTTCAATACAATGCGCTAAGACATGTGATGAATCTAAAAACATATAATCTAGGCATAATGTTACTGGCACAAAAAAGCCGCCCGAAGGCGGCTCTCTCAACAACGTAAGTCTAAGACTTACATCATGTTTACATACTTACTTCGGTAATTTCTACTGAAGCAATACGCTTACCTTCTTCCGCACCTTTCTGGAAAGACGCAATTTGATCGAAGTTCATGTAGCGATAAATCTCGCTAGACATGGCATCCAGATCTTTGCAGTATTCCATATACTCAGCCGGTGTTGGCAGGCGGCCCAGAATCGCGCCAACCGATGCTAACTCAGCAGAGGTCAGGTAGACATTGGCGCCATTGCCAAGACGGTTAGGGAAGTTACGGGTTGAGGTAGACAGCACAGTAGCGCCATCGGCAACACGTGCTTGGTTACCCATGCACAGTGAACAGCCTGGCATTTCGGTACGTGCACCAGAAGCGCCAAAGATGTTGTAGTAGCCTTCTTCCATCAGGGTGTGCTGATCCATTTTAGTCGGTGGCGAGATCCACAGACGGGTGTTCAGCGTGCCTTTGTTGGCGTCGAGCAGCTTACCAGCGGCGCGGAAGTGACCGATATTGGTCATGCAGCTACCAATGAAGACTTCGTCTACTTTGTCGCCAGCAACTTCAGACAGCAGCTTGGCGTCGTCTGGGTCGTTAGGGCAGCAAACTACAGGCTCTATCAACTGGTCTAGGTCAATTTCGATAACCGCAGCGTACTCAGCATCGGCATCGCCTTCGAGCAGGCTTGGGTTGGCCAGCCATGCTTCCATATTGGCAGCGCGGCGCTCTAGGGTGCGTGGGTCGCCATAGCCTTCGCTTACCATCCAGCGCAGCAGGGTGATGTTAGAGCGCAGGTATTCAGAGATTTCTGGAATGCCTTGCTTGATGGTACAGCCAGCGGCTGAACGCTCTGCAGAGGCGTCAGACAATTCAAATGCCTGCTCAACAGTCAAACCAGCCAAGCCTTCGATTTCAAGAATACGACCAGAGAAGATGTTCTTCTTGCCTTTTTTCTCAACGGTCAGGTGGCCTTCTTTAATGGCTTGGTAAGGAATGGCGTGAACTAGGTCGCGCAGGGTAATGCCAGGCTGCATTTTGCCTTTAAAGCGAACCAGTACTGATTCGGGCATATCCAGTGGCATAACGCCGGTCGCGGCAGCAAAAGCAACCAGACCAGAACCCGCTGGGAAAGAAATGCCCATTGGGAAGCGAGTGTGTGAGTCACCGCCGGTGCCAACAGTGTCTGGCAGCAACATGCGGTTCAACCAGCTGTGGATGATACCGTCGCCGGGACGCAGTGAAACACCGCCACGGGTCATGATGAAGTCTGGCAGGTTGTGCTGGGTGTCGATGTCGATTGGCTTGGGGTAAGCCGCAGTGTGACAGAAGGACTGCATGGTCAGGTCGGCAGAGAAACCGAGGCAGGCCAAGTCTTTCAGCTCGTCGCGGGTCATTGGGCCAGTGGTGTCTTGCGAACCAACGGTGGTCATTTTGGGTTCGCAGTAAGTGCCTGGGCGAATACCAGTACCTTCGGGAAGACCGCAGGCGCGACCAACCATTTTTTGCGCCAAGGTGTAGCCTTTGCCAGTGTCGGCGGGCTGCTCGGGCAGACGGAATAGGGTAGAGGTGGGCAGACCCAGCGATTCACGGGCTTTAGCGGTTAGGCCACGACCGATAATCAGGTTGATACGGCCGCCAGCGCGCACTTCGTCAAGCAATACCGGTGACTTCAGTTCGAAGGTGCTTAGGGTGGCACCAGTTTCAACATTTTTGATCACGCCGTCGTAGGGGCGGATTTCAATCACGTCGCCCATGCTTAGCTCGTCAACGGGGGCTTCAAAGACCAGTGCGCCAGCATCTTCCATGGTGTTGTAGAAGATAGGAGCCACTTTGCTGCCGATACAAATACCGCCAGAGCGCTTATTAGGCACGCCGGGCATATCGTCGCCAAAGAACCACAGTACCGAGTTGGTGGCTGATTTACGTGAAGAACCAGTACCAACAACATCGCCAACGAAGGCAATGGGGTGGCCTTTTTCTTTCAGCGTGCCGATCAATTTAAGTGGGCCAACACTGCCTTGCACGTCGGGCTTAATGCCATCGCGTTCCATTTTAAACATCGCCAGTGCGTGCAGTGGGATGTCTGGGCGCGACCATGCATCTGGCGCTGGTGACAGGTCATCGGTATTGGTTTCGCCGGTGACTTTAAATACGGTGTTAACAATGCTTTCGGCAACTTCAGGGCGGTTGGTGAACCACTCTGCGTCTGCCCAGCTTTGAATCACTTCTTTCGCCAGTGCATTACCGGCTTTAGATTTTTCTTCTACGTCGTGGAAGGCGTCAAACATCAGCAGCGTGTGCTTAAGCTCTTCGGCGGCGAGTTTGGCAAGGTCGGCGTGGTCGAGGAGGTCTACCAAGGTCACAATATTGTAGCCGCCGTGCATATTGCCCAGCAGTTTAACTGCGAGCTCTTTGCTAATTAGGGGGCTACTGGCTTCGTCTTTAACGATGGCAGACAGGAAACCGGCTTTTACATAAGCGGCTTCGTCGACACCTGGTGGTACACGGTTGGAGATCAGGTCAACTAGGGTTGCTTCTTCACCCGCTGGTGGAGTTTTAAGCAATTCAATTAGGCCCGCGACTTGTTCAGCGTTGAGTGGCTGGGGAACAATGCCTTGCGCCGCGCGTTCGTCGACGTGTTTCCGATATGCTTCAAGCACAGTGTAACTCCTCTTTTCAGTTTCGGTACCCGTATCCGCCGGGATCGCCGGGGCCGGGGCTATCGATGCCCATCATCGATGCGAAATAGGGGGTTGCAAGTATACTGAAAAACCACACATACGTTAAGGAATCTCTGCAGAAGTAGGTGCTTAGCCAGTCTTTCTTCGCCTCGTCAGACGTCCGACGTCAGGCGTCTGACGATTTGCGGTCTTTGCTGTAGCTTGGGGCGAGGGGAATTAGATAGTAATATTGTCAGCTTTCATTATTGACCAAGCTTGCCAGCTCCTAGGGTGCTGGCTTACCCTTTACGCTGTATTTCACCTATTTATCTGGAGTCTGGCTTGGCTGTTGTGCGTCCTCGTGTGGTAACCCCTTGTATTGGTGTTTGTTCGACGGCACTGGGGGACGAGGTATGCCGCGGTTGTAAGCGTTATAGCCACGAGGTGATTGACTGGAATAGCTATAGCGATGATCAGAAGCAGATTATTGATCAGCGCTTAGACGGCTTTTTGGTTCAGGTCATCGAAAATAAGCTCCGCATCAATGATGTCACGCTCTTGGAGTGGCAGCTGCAAACCCAGCGAATTCGCTATCCTGCGCATAAAAGTCCCTATATTTGGCTGTTTCAGTTGTTGCGGGCAGGGGCGGGGCAGATCAGTGATAGCGCTCAGTTTGGCTTTAGTATTGACGCAGAGTATCGCGATGAACCCTTAGTATCGCTGCGCGATATGATTGATCGCGAGTTTTATCTGCTTTCAGAGGCGTATTATCAGCGTTATATTGGCCGATATTTAAGCCGAGAGTCGTAGTTCGTCCTACTCGCCGTTTTTATCCCCCTATTGCTCCTGAAAACCCCTTCACTTTGCTATACTGCGCCGGCTTTTCTGCCTCGCCTTAATTTGATTGGATGCGTTTTGTCATGTCTGTAGATATTAGTGAAATACTTGAATTCCTGCCCTGCGAGACGCCGCAGGGCTGGATAGACGCCGCTTTGCGTTTTCCTGAAGAAATGCTGATCGATCACGCTAATTGCGAGAAAAAAGCAGCGGGCACCGCCTTGAATCTCATGTTTCGCCATGTCGATAAGCCGGATCTGCTCATGAAAATGTCGAAACTGGCACGTGAAGAGTTGCGCCATTTTGAGCAGGTTATGAGTATTATGAAAAAACGCGGTATTGAATATCGGCATCTTTCATCAGCAAATTACGCCAATGGTTTGCGCACCGGCGCTCGCACCAGCGATCCCCATAAATTGGTCGATATTTTAATTATTGGTGCGATTATCGAAGCGCGCTCCTGCGAGCGCTTCGCGAAAATAGCCCCGCTGCTAGACCCTGAGTTGGGCGCGTTCTATACCTCGTTACTAAAATCTGAAGCGCGGCATTTCAAAGATTATTTGGCATTGGCTGAGCGTTACGCTGTTGAGCCAATAGCGCCGCGGGTGGATTTCTTTCGAGAAAAGGAACAGCGCTTAATTGAAACGGTAGAAGAAGAGTTTCGCTTTCATAGTGGCCCATTGGCGGCCTGAAGTCTGCGCATTAAAACTTGGCGACCATGAGGGGCTTGCGTGTACCGTCCGTCTCCCATCAAGCATTCAGCCGTGCTCGCTCACAAACGTGAGGATTTGGTTGGCATGGTGCAAGGCTTAAATAAAAGAGCCGGTATCGAGTAATTGCCGCGCGACATCAGTAACCGGTTTACGTTGACGATCTGCATTTTTATTTAATAAATCGGTGGCTTGATCCTCTGTTAGTCCATAGGTGTCCATAATAAATTTCTTGGCTTTATTCAGGGATTGACGAGCATCGGTGGTTGGCTTGAGCGCTTCTACCTCTGCGCGCAGCTGGTTTACGCTGTGAAAATAGCTGATGGCGATGTCGATTAGTGACTGCAGCAAGGCTGTGGGCACGGCGTCGATGGCATAAAGGCTAATACCTGCTTCTGACGCTAGGCGGTTGATACTTTCAGAACGATTGCCGCCTAAATTTATTACTGTGCGCGGTGCGCCTTTTTGGAGCTGAGCCAAATGTTCTAAGGTGTCGCGATTGGGGGAGTTGGTGTCGACCAGAATGATCTCGGGGTGCAGCTCGCCGACCAATTGATAAATATCGGCGTCGCTGTCAGTGACGCTCAATAATTCTATACCTGCCCAAGTAATAATAGCGTCGATTTTCTTTGCGCGATGTTCATCAATATCAATCAGTAACACTTTCATTTAAGGGGTTAAACCTCTTTTCGGGTATTAATTAGGCGGAGCGCGGGAATGTCGGCCTTGGACAGATTTTGTTTTTCTAGGTATTTGATAATGCCGCCAACACTAATAACTTGCCCGTCTAAAAACTGATTGGGGCCGATGTGTTGCGATTTAGTCAAAATCATTTTCTCATGCAAATTGCCTTCGGTTTTACGGTCAATACTCGGGCACTCGATACCGACTGCTGCTGCGGCAATGCGGAATAGGCTTGGCTTATAAACAGCTGCTACTGTTTCCTCAATATTTACGGGGGTAGTTAGCTGCCCCCAGCGATACATTTGCGAAATAAACCACTCGGCGTGGTTGAGCCACGGAAAATTGGCTGAATAGCGATGGAATACGTGAAAGTCTTCGACCTTTTCCGCAGGTAGGCCGTGGTGTTTTAGGGATGAGCCCGTCAGCGATAGTGCGACGGTTTCTTCGGGTAGGGCGATATAGGCGGCTTGGCTAATAATTTTTGCAGTGGCCCTACGGTTTTCCTTTTTGTCGAGCCAAATGCAGGCTTTTATTAAGGCGCGTAGCATAGCCTGGTGGGTGAGCGGGTTTTCTTTTGACCAGCTTTCGCTAACCGCAAATACCTTCTCTGGGCTGTTATTCCACAACTGGTATTTGGTGGCGACCACATGGCCGATTTGCTGCTGCACGGCGAGGGTATTCCACGGCTCGCCAACACAAAACCCGTGGATATCGCCATCGGTCATGGCGGTTACCATTTTGGGGGGCGGAATAACGACAATCTCAATATCGCGATCTGGATCAATGCCTGCACTGGCTAACCAATAGCGTAATTCATAGCTTTGGGTTGAGCAGGGATAGACCACCCCAAAACGCAATTTTGGCCTTTTGCTGCGCTTGTTTTCCTCAATTAAGCACTGCAGTGCTTGGGCGGCAATGAGCGGGCTAAACTCGCAGCGCGAATCTATTTCATATAGGTGTTTGTAGAGTTGATTGTTGATGGTAATGGCATTGCCGTTAAGGTCGAGCACCATGGCGCTGACCATGTCTATTTTGGGGCCGCCAACACCGAGCCTGGACGCCACTGGAATAGATGCCAGCATTTGCGCGCCGTCTAATATCCCCAAGCCAACCTTGTCGCGAATTCCCGCCCACGATGCTTCTCGAGAAAGGGTGACATTAAGACCTTCACCGGCAAAGTAGCCTTTTTCTTGGGCGATAACCAGCGGCGCGCAGTCAGTTAGGGGGATAAAACCCAAGGTGACATCGGGCTTTTCAAGTTGCAGGCCATTCCTATTATTAATGGTTCCCATATTCAGGCTCCAACGGCTTTTTTAACGTCCGCCACAGGCGCTATAGCGGGTTTGGCTTGTGAGGGCGGGGTATCTGACTTCGCTTGCTTTTGGTGCAAGAACGTTAGCACTGCCGCGCGGTAGTGGTTGTAATCTGAGTTGTCAGCCAAGGCTAGTCGATCCCTTGGTCTGGGCAAATCAATATTGAGAATTTCGCCCACTCTGGCCGCAGGACCATTGGTCATCATAACAATTCGATCGGAAAGTAATACTGCCTCGTCCACATCGTGGGTAATGAGAATGACGGTATTGTTTAGTTCGGCTTGGATTTCCATTAACGCGTCTTGCAGGTGGGCGCGGGTAAGGGCGTCGAGAGCGCCAAAAGGCTCGTCCATTAGCAGTACTTTAGGTTCCATCGCCAAGGCTCTGGCAATGCCAACCCGCTGTTTCATACCGCCGGAAATCTCGGCGGGTAACTTGTGACTGGCGTGGGACATGTGTACCAAGGCGAGGTTGTGCTCCACCCACTGGTGCATTTCAGCCTTGGATTTTTTGCCCTTAAAAACCTGTTTAACAGCGAGCTCTACGTTTTGGTACACCGTGAGCCAAGGGAATAAAGAGTGGTGTTGAAATACTACCGCGCGGTCTGGGCCGGGGGCGTTAACCTCTTTGGATTCGAGTATTACCGCACCTTCAGTCGCTTCATAAAGTCCAGCAACGATATTGAGTACGGTTGATTTACCACAGCCCGAATGGCCGATTAGTGAGATAAATTCACCGCGATCAATTTTTAAGTCGACCTTGTCCAAGGCTTTAAATGGGCCGGTTTTGGTGGGAAATTCAATGCTAATTTGTGAAATATCAAGATAAGTAGACATGTCGGCATCCTTGGTTTCAGGCTTCGTCGTGGGCAATGACTTTGTGAAGAGTATGCATAAATGAGTCCAGAATGAATCCAACAAAGCCGATGGTAATCACTGCAACCATAATGCGAGCGAGGGACTCGGAGCTGCCATTTTGAAACTCATCCCAAACGAATTTTCCAAGGCCTGGGTTTTGGGCCAGCATTTCTGCGGCAATTAAGACCATCCAGCCAATGCCTAGGGAGATGCGCAGGCCTGTGAAGATCATAGGTAGCGCTGCCGGTATGGCTATTTTGTGGACCCGTGTGAACCAGCCAAGCTGGATAACACGACCAACATTAATTAGGTCTTTGTCGATATTGGCAACACCGACGGCAGTATTGATTAACGTCGGCCACATGCAGCACAGGGTGACGGTGATGGCTGAGTTTATAAATGATTTGGATAAAGCTGGGTCGTCACTTACGTATACCGCACTAACCACCATGGTCACGAGCGGCAGCCATGCCAAAGGTGATACTGGTTTAAGAATCTGAATAATTGGCGTAATGGCGGTGTTTAGTAGTGGGCTTAGGCCGCACATTATTCCAATGGGCACCGCGATAAGTGAGGCGACTAGAAAGCCGGTAAAAACAGTAATGAGGCTGGTAAAGATTTGGTCGAAATACGTCGGCTTACCGGTGTAGTCTCGAATCTTAACTTCTGCGTCGGGGTTTTTTGCGAGCTTTGCGTCATTGCGCTTGGTTTGGCGCTCATAAAATGCAACTGCCTTTTCACGCTCTGCCAAATGCTCCTGATATAAGCCCTGTGCTGCTGTTACCACGGCGGTAGGGCCGGGGAAAGTGCCAAGGCTAGTGTCAATGCGCGATGCGGCAGTTGACCAAATGGCGAGAAATACCAAGATGGCGATCAACGGCAGACCAATAAGGCGGACAATTTCTTGTAATTGCTCGCGGGGGCTCTCCCAGCTGGCAAGTTTAATGAGTGGGACTAGCCATGCGAAACCGGCAACACTCAAGTAATGCAGGGTGTTTTGTTTAAACATAAGTGCTCCTTTTGCCCCGCTGTAGGTCAGCGGGGCGGTACGACTACTTCAGAGTGTCTTTTGGTTTCAGGCCGATACTGAACTTGCCGAGGTACTCGTTGGGTTTGTTGCCATCGTAGGTGATGTTGTCAATAAACTCCGTCTGTGGTGGTTTAAAGCCGGTTTCGGTGGCGAAGTTAGGGAATTCGCTGGCGCTGACTTTACCTTCGGCAATTAATTGCTCGGCTGCTTTGCGGTAAATGTCGGGGCGGTAAACCTTCTTAGCGATTTCCATATACCAGCTGTCAGGCTTGTGCTCGGCAATTTGGCCCCAGCGGCGCATTTGGGTGAGGTACCAGATAGCATCGGAGTAGTAGGGGTAGGTCGCGTTGTGGCGGAAGAAAACGTTAAAGTCGGGAACCTCGCGCTTATCGCCTTTTTCGTATTCAAAGGTGCCGGTCATCGAGTTAGCGATAACGTCGTAGTCGGCGCCAACATAGCTGGATTTAGCTAAGATTTTAACGGCTTCTGGGCGGTTGGCATTGTTGTTGTCGTCCAGCCATTTAGCCGCGCGGATCATGGCTTTAACGACGGCAATGTGAGTGTTGGGGTATTTCTCTGCCCATTCATTGCTTACGCCAAAGACCTTCTCTGGGTTGTTTTTCCAAATTTCATAATCGGTAATAACAGGAACCCCAATGCCTTTGAAAACGGCTTGCTGATTCCATGGTTCACCTACGCAGTAGCCATAAATAGTACCTGCTTCCATCGTTGCCGGCATTTGCGGTGGTGGTGTAACCGATAAAAGTGCGTCAGCGTCAATTTGGCCGCTGGTGTCGCCTTTAAGCGGTGCGTAGTAACCCGGGTGAATGCCGCCGGCCGCTAACCAATAGCGCAACTCATAATTGTGTGTTGAAACAGGGAACACCATGCCCATTTTAAAGGGCTTACCCTCGGCCTTGTATTTGGCGATTACCGGTTTCAAGGCGTCGGCCTTAATTGGGTGAACCGGCTTGCCGTCGGCTTGTTTGGGGATGTGGGGTTTCATGTCTTCCCACACACTATTAGAAACGGTAATGCCGTTGCCATTAAGGTCCATGCTAAAAGCGGTGATGATGTGAGCTTGGGTACCAAAACCAATGGTGGCGCCAAGCGGTTGTCCGGCCAGCATGTGGGCGCCGTCGAGCTCGCCGTCAATGACCCGATCAAGTAGCACTTTCCAGTTGGCTTGTGCCTCTAGGCTAACGTAAAGTCCTTCATCCTCGAAATAGCCTTTCTCATAGGCGATTGCTAAGGGCGCCATATCGGTCAGTTTGATAAAGCCGAATTTTAATTCTTCCTTTTCAAGATCTGCAGCCATTGCAAAACAGGTGCTCGTGAGTGCAAGGGCACCGACGGTGTGTTTAATAAAGCTATGATACCAAGGCATTTATCTGTCTCCGAGTGAGTGCCGGGTGCTGGGATGAGATCAAGATCGCCAGCAGACCGTTTCGTAATACCGCCGCTTAAGCTTAGGTAGTTTTGGATCAGAACGTTCTGCTTAGAACTAGCAATAGCTATGCCATTAGTATTATATTGTTTTTAATCAGTGGCTTAGCGCTTTTCAAAGCGCAAATTGCGCTGGCGGAGTGCGCCAATTGAGTGCTGGGTAAAAAGACTGTGTTGCGGCGGTGTTGTTCAAAATGGTGCAAAACAGCCCAGAGTCGTTTGCTCTAGGCTGTTTTTATTGGCTTATGCCGAGGTGTTGGGGAAGGGGTGTTGTTCTAGTTTGAGGCCGTCGTTATTGGCGCGAAGCACCCATACCGCGCGATCCCAGTCGCCAAGTACAATGCGCTCGGCTGGCTGGCCGTCAATCGTCATCGGGTGACGTTGGGGACGATGGGTGTGGCCATGAATCAAACGCTGACACTGGTGGCTCTGCATTGCGCGGCTCACGTCATCAAGGTTTACGTCCATGATGTCTTCGGCTTTGTTGCTATTCGCTTCGCTGCTCATCATGCGCAGGTGCTTGGCTATAGCGCGGCGCTCTTCCAAGGGTTTGGCAAGTGCGTCTTGCTGCCATTGGGGCGAGCGCAGCATTTTCCGAAACTGCATGTATTCTTGATCGTCGCTACATAGGCTGTCGCCGTGCATGAGCAGGGTCGCTTCACCATTTATTTGAATAACACTTGGGTCGCTTAATAATTGGCCGCCAACGGCAGCGCAGAACTGCTGGCCTATTAGAAAGTCGCGATTGCCGTGCATTATATAGAGCGCAACACCACTGTCGGTGAGGGCTTTGAGCGCAAGGCTGACCTCATCGATGAGCGTGGAGCGATCATCGTCTCCTATCCAGCTTTCGAAAAAGTCACCGAGAATATACAAGGCCTGAGCTTTGCTGGCGTCGTCGCGCAGGAATTCAAAAAACGCCCGGCTGATATCCGGGCGAGTTTCATCTAGATGTAAATCTGAGATAAAGAGCGTTGTCATTGGGGAATTAGTCTACCCAAACTGCTTTTTCAATGATGACGTCTTCCATTGGTACGTCTTGGTGTCCTGCTGCACTCCCGGTTTTTACGCCTTTGATTTTGTTAACCACGTCCATGCCGTCGGTGACTTTAGCGAACACGGCGTAGCCCCAGCCCTGCATGGTTTTGCTGCTGTGGTTAAGGAAGTCGTTGTTCTTGACGTTAATAAAGAACTGCGAGCTAGCTGAGTGTGGGTCTGAGGTGCGGGCCATAGACAAGGTGCCAACATCGTTCTTTAGGCCGTTGTCTGCTTCATTTTCAATCACGGCGCGGGTGGTCTTTTGCTTCATGCCGGCCTCGAAACCGCCGCCTTGCAGCATAAAACCATCGATAACGCGGTGAAAAATGGTGCCGTCATAGAAACCGTCAACAACGTATTGTTTGAAATTCTCAGACGTCTTGGGCGCGTTTTCGAAGTCCAATTCAATGCTGATGTCGCCGAAATTCGTTTTGAAGATAATCATTTGCGCTGATCTCGCTTATAACCGGAAATTAAAGCCGCTATAATACGGCTTTTGGCCTCGCGGCGAAACCAGCCTAGCGAATTGGATATTGAGTCCACTCGCGCCTAGCCCGTGGCCCGCCAAGCAGGCTAATGACGATTAACGGAATTATTCAATGACTGACAATGCAGTATCCGGCAATAATTTTCTCCGCAGTATTATTAAAGAAGATATTGCCAGCGGACGCTTAAGCGGCGAGCTGGTAACGCGATTCCCTCCAGAGCCCAACGGTTTTTTGCATATTGGTCACGCCAAATCAATCTGCCTTAATTTTGGCTTGGCAGAGCAATTTGGCGGTCGCTGCCACTTGCGCTTTGACGACACCAATCCCGCCAAAGAAGAGCAGGCTTATATTGACGCGATACAGGAAGATATCCGCTGGTTGGGCTATGAGTGGTCTGGCCCGATTCGCTACGCCTCAGATTATTTCGACACTTTGTTTGAATACGCTCTGCATTTAATTAGCAATGGCGACGCTTACGTCTGCGATTTAAGTGCTGATGAGGCTCGCGAATACCGCGGCACCTTAACTGAGGCGGGGCGTAATAGTCCTTTCCGTGAGCGCAGCCCAGAAGAAAATTTGGCTTTGTTTACCGCCATGCGCGACGGCGAATTTGACGAAGGCAGCCGCGTATTGCGAGCCAAAATAGACATGGCGGCGCCGAATATTAATTTGCGTGACCCGATTATTTACCGCATCCGCAAGGTTAGCCATCATCAGACTGGCGACAAATGGTGCATTTATCCAAATTATGATTTTACTCACGGCCAGTCCGACGCCCTAGAAGGCATCACTCACTCCATTTGCACCTTGGAGTTTGAAGATCACCGTCCTTTATACGAGTGGTTTCTTGCGAAACTGCCGGTGCCTGCGCAGCCTAAGCAGTACGAATTTGCGCGTTTAAACATCAATTACACTGTGACCAGCAAGCGCAAACTAAAAATGCTGGTAGACGAGAACGTTGTTGATGGCTGGGACGATCCGCGGATGCCGACAATTGCCGGTATGCGTCGTCGTGGTTATACCGCCGCCGCGCTGCGCAATTTCTGCGATATGGTTGGCGTGGCGCGCAGTGAAGGGGTGGTCGATATGGCCATGCTGGAGCACGCGATTCGCGACGATCTCGACAAAAACGCACCGCGGGCCATGTGTGTAATGGATCCGCTGAAATTGGTCATTACCAATTACCCCGAAGAGAAGGTTGAGCAGCTTAGCGCTGCCGGTCACCCTAATCGTGATGATCTTGGCGAGCGCACCTTGCCCTTTAGTCGCGAGGTGTATATTGAGCGCGACGATTTCCGCGAAGAGGCAAATAAAAAATTCAAGCGCTTAGTCTTAGGTAAAAAAGTGCGCTTGCGCAGCGCTTATGTACTGCTCGCGGAGTCGGTTGTTAAAGACGCCGATGGTAATATCACCGAAGTGCACTGCAGCTACGACGAAGCTACCTTGGGTGAAGATCCCGCCGATGGCGTAAAACCAAAAGGCGTTATTCACTGGGTTTCGGCCAGTCACGGCAAGCAAGCCATTGTGCGTTTATACGACCGATTATTTACTCATGAAGCGCCGGACCGTGGCGGCGAAGAGTTCCTTAATCACGTTAACCCCAGTTCATTGACCGTGCTTGAAAATTGCTGGATCGAACCGGGCCTTGCCGATGCAGCTCCTGAGGCTCGATTCCAGTTTGAGCGTACCGGCTATTTTGTTGCCGATCGCCGCGAGCATAGTAGCGACAAGCCGGTGTTTAATCGCGCGATCGCACTGCGGGATACCTGGGGGAAGGAGGGCGAGTGATTCGTCAGACGTCCGACGTCAGACGTCAGACGTTTGGTCTAGCCTGCAAAATTACGGGCATCTGCGAAACTAAATTTACGTCACGGGTCGTGGGGCTAATACCCCCGTCTCCCGTCCAGCATTAAGCGATAATCTATGACTATACAAATCTACAACACTCTCAGCCGCAGCAAGCAGGAGTTAATCCCGCTTGAAGACGGTAAAATTAAAATGTATGTCTGCGGGATGACGGTATACGACTACTGCCACTTGGGTCATGCGCGGGTGTTGGTGGCCTTTGATGTGATTACGCGGTTTTTGCGTGCCAAGGGCTACGATGTAACTTACGTGCGCAATATCACTGATATAGACGATAAAATTTTGCGCCGGGCGACGGAGAATGGCGAGCCATACGAGGCGCTTACTGCGCGCTTTATTGAGGCAATGCATGAGGACGCGGCGCGCTTAGATATTCTGCCGCCAGACCAAGAGCCCCGTGCAACCGCGCATATCGGCGATATTATTGCCATGATTACGCGCCTAATTGCTAGCGGTCACGCCTATCAGGCGAGTAATGGCGATGTTTATTATCGGGTAACTGCGTTTGCCGATTACGGTAAATTGTCGGGCAAAAAGCCCGATGAGCTGCTTTCTGGTGCGCGTATTGCGGTGGATGAAGCGAAGGATGATCCGCGCGATTTTGCACTGTGGAAAGCGGTAGATGACGACAGTGTGAGCTGGTCTTCACCGTGGGGCAAAGGGCGCCCAGGTTGGCATATAGAGTGCTCGGCAATGTCGACGTGCTGCTTGGGCAATACCTTTGATATTCACGGCGGTGGCCCAGATTTAGTTTTTCCTCATCACGAAAACGAAATCGCCCAGTCGGAAGCGGCAACGGGCGTTCAGTATGCGCGGGCGTGGATGCATGCCGGCGCGGTGCGGGTCGACAATGAGAAAATGTCTAAATCACTGGGCAATTTTTTCACGATCCGTGAGATTTTAGATCGCTATCACACCGAAGTAGTACGCTATTTCTTGATCTCTAGTCATTATCGTAGCGCGATTAATTACTCTGAAGATAATTTGCAGATAGCGAAGCAGAATCTCGATCGTTTTTATCACGCCCTGAAAGGTTTGCCAGATGTCGCAATCTGTGAATATTCGGCGGTAGTGCTCGACAACGACTACGCGCAGCGCTTTGATGCGGCGATGCAAGATGATTTTAATGCGCCGGTCGCGCTGGCGGTGCTCTATGATATGGTGCGCGAACTAAATAGCGCAAAAGACAGTGGCGATAAAGCTCGCGCCGTAGTCCTAGGTGGGCAGCTAAAATCTTTGGCCTCGGTGTTAGGGATTTTGCAATTAGACGCAGATGCGTATTTACAGGCTGGCAGTAGCGATCAGTTGGCGGCGGCGGAGATAGAGTCGTTGATTGCGGCGCGGGTGCAAGCCAAGCAAGATAAGCAATTTGCACGTGCGGATGAAATTAGGGACTCTCTTAAGGCGCAGGGCGTTATTTTAGAGGACAGTCGCGAGGGAACAACTTGGCGCCGAGAGTAATATTTAGCGCTGGCTATCGTTTTTTCTAAAACACTTAATGCTATAGAACAGCCCCCATGCCAGTAAATAGCCTGCGGCAACGCCGAGGCTATTGGCAAAAACATCTTCCCATGAGGTTTGGCGTCCAGGCGATAAGCGCTGGGCGTACTCCATCATTACGCTATAAGCAATAATGCCGACGGCGGTGAGCAGTCGCCAGCGATGCCAGTGTGCAAGCGGGAAGGCCAGTACCATAAATAGCAGATAGGCGCTGAAGTGCTGAACCTTGTCCCAGATGCCAAAGCTTGGTGCGGTATTGGCGGGGAGTAGGGATAGCACTGTGATAACAATGGCGTAGCTTATAAAGAGCAGGGCGCGATGCTTGCGGCTTAGTTGCATTCAGTGGCTACCGTAGTCGTCTGTTTGCAGAGCAGAAAGCCGTTTTTGCGCTGCGGCAAGGATTACCTCAATGTCGCTCTCGTCAGCGTAGTCTTCCATTGGGAAGCGCTCGTAATTGAAGCTGACTTCGGCGAAGGGCTTGGGGAATTTTGATTTATCCCAAGACTTCTCTATTCGCCAGCCACTGTAGCTGGCGCGAATAAGGTAGAGGGGCAGCTTAGCTTTGCGGGCTAATATCACTGCGCCCTGCTTCATTTCGTGGCGAGGGCCCCGTGAACCATCTACCGCGAAGGCAATGGTTTTGCCCTTGCGCGCGGCTTTTAGCAACTGAAAAAAAGCATCCATGCCGCCACGGCTACGGGAGCCGAGTGCCACTTCGTAACCATAGCGCTCCATAACCTTGGCAATCGAGTAGCCAAAGTGATTTTGCGAGGCGATTGCGGTGACGTCTTCATTGCGAAAATAGTGGATGAGCGGCATTAACTCATCGTGGTATACCGCCATTACGCAGGGCCGCTCAATTTCCAGCTGATTTTTAAAGCGCAGGGTGTTCATTACCCAGAAAAAAAGTTGCAGCACGCCACTTAGTAGGGCACGCGCAATTTTTTGGGCCGGACCAATTTTCTTGGGGGGTTTAATGCGTCCCATAAGGCTTGTCCGGATTAGGCTAGGGCTTTTTCGCCGGAGTCGACACTTTGAAATATAAGTGTGTTGATTGTCATTGGGCCAACGCCACCTGGCACCGGTGTGTAGGCGCTGACTCTGTTGAGTAGTGGTGCTAGTTCAATGTCGCCAACGCCACCTGGGTGGTAGCCGGCGTCAACAACAACTGCGCCATCTTTAATCCACTCGGCTTTAATGAACTCGGGTTTGCCAACCGCGCCAACTAAGATGTCGGCTTGCTTAATCAGTGCTGGCAGGTTCTGGGTGCGGGAGTGGCAGATAGTGACCGTGGCGTTGGCCTCGAGCAGCATCATCGCCATGGGCTTGCCCAAAATGGCGCTGCGGCCCACAACGACGGCGTGTTTGCCTTCGATGTCGATCTTGTAGTGTTCCAGTATGCGCATAATGCCTTTGGGAGTAGCGCAGCCGTAGGCGTCTTCGCCCATGGCCATGCGGCCAAAGCCCAAGCAGGTAACGCCATCCACATCTTTATGCAGAGCGATTGCATCAAAGCATGCGCGCTCGTCAATCTGCTCTGGCACTGGGTGTTGCAGTAGAATGCCGTGAATGTCAGGGTTGGCATTTAATTCGGCAATTTTAGTTAATAGTTGCTCGGTGGTGGTTGAACTTGGCATCTCAATAGCTAACGAGTCCATACCGACGCGGCGGCAGGCATTGCCTTTCATTTTTACATAGGTAGCAGAGGCGGGGTCGTCGCCCACTAGAATGGTCGCAAGTATTGGGGTTCTGCCGGCGGAGCTATTCTTGAGGGCAGTGACTCGTGCTGCCAGTTGTTCTTCCCAGCTTGCCGCCAGTGTTTTGCCATCTAAGATCAGAGCTGCCATTCGAAATAGTCTCGCAAAAAGGTGATTCAAATTAAGATGTTATTGTCGCATGGGCCGAAACGGCAGGCCAACAAATGAAATGAAATAATTTTCCTAAAAGCGTTGACGAAGGAGGGGCTGCTGCGTATTATGCCCACCTCCTGTAGCGAGGCATACGGGAAACGAAAAACGGGGTATAGCGCAGTCTGGTAGCGCGCCTGCTTTGGGAGCAGGATGTCGGGAGTTCGAATCTCTCTACCCCGACCATTTTTCGTATCTCAGTTAAGGCGATTTTGCGCCCGTAGCTCAGCTGGATAGAGCAACGGCCTTCTAAGCCGTCGGTCACAGGTTCGAATCCTGTCGGGCGCACCATTTACAGGTTTGCAGTACCCTCTTAGTAGTACCCCAATGGTGGCCGTAGCTCAGTTGGTAGAGTCCAGGATTGTGATTCCTGTTGTCGCGGGTTCGAGCCCCGTCGGCCACCCCATTATTTTAAAAAAACATACCGTTAGTGCCTTTTCTTCCTGTAATTTCTCTACTTATAGTGTTTCCTTTTAAGCTTTATTTCTCTCTATTTTCTTCGCTTTAGTTTTTACTTGGCGCTCGATGATATTGCAATACACTCTTAATTTATCTGGCGTCAAGCTGGCAAAATTTACTTCGTGTGTCGTAGTCCTCAGTGTTGAGTTTTTGCTGTGTGATTCCCATCACAAAATTGTATTAATCTCGGTTTCTACGCATTGCATTGCTATTTAAGAGCGATGGCTTTGATTAAGATTGCCTGCATAAAGCGCCCCCTCTAATGAATTAACGAGGGGTATTGTTTTTGTGTTTTAAGTACAGCTTGAACAATGACGTTCCTTAGTAATTTATTTTTGCTATGTACATGGAGAATGCATATATGCCCTATGCGTGCCAAGCGCGACTAACTTTGCGGGATTCTTGCCAAATTTTTATTTGAGGCGGGGCGTGCCCGCGAAATATGTTTTTCCTTGTAGGGTGCTTGACGTTTTCACAAGGTACTTAATTTTCGGTTTTGTGTGTCGTTCCCGTGCTGCTTTTTGTGGAAAGAGGTATTTGTCGGGATTTCGGTGTTTTCGTCGACGGCTGTTTGGCTGGCGACTGGTTTTGAGTAGAGGAACGTTCAAATGAGGAGTTTTCGCAGGCTGTTGTCCGTCTTTACGGTAACGATGGTATTGTTATTTTCAATAGGGGCTTCGGCGGGTGCTGTTACGAACCTTCTTGATACTTTGGGTGTTACTCGGCTTTTAACCGGCGTAGGTACGACGGTTGGGACTATTGGAGCTTCTGTATTAGACCCAACAGGTACGGGTGATAACGATTTTCTCGGTGTTGATGCGTTAAATCCCGAGAATGATCTCGGTGTGACACTTCTTTCTGGAGAGCTACTTGGTTTTGGTAATAAAACCGGCTCTGGTACAGCGCTTCCGTTGGATGCGCTGGGTTTGTCACAACTAATAGCCGCGCTGGGTTTGAATTATGAAAGTGGGATAGTGACCCAATTGCGTGGGTTAGTTGGGCCAGAGGGGGTGATTATATCACCTGTGGTGGGTGTTCTTGGCGGGCTCACTGATAGGCTTAATACAGACGGACTTGGCTTGGCGCAGATATTAACTTTACCTAGCTTAGATGACAGTCTTTTAGGTTTAGCTCTGTTTGGGGAGCCGAATTCAGGTAACGCGAAAGAAGGCGGTTTATTGGGTATTTCATTGCTAACACCGGGATCATCGGGTAATGGCGGTCTGATCGGTTTGTCTATTTTGTCGGGAGATAATTCTGGGAATGGTGAGCAGATTGGTATTTCTTTGTTGAGTGGTGATGACAGCGGTAACGGTGATTTTGCCGGTATATCACTGCTTTCCGGGAGCAATTCTGGTAATAGCGACAATCTTGGGGTGGCTGTGTTGTCGGGAGATACTGCCGGCAATGGTGATAATTTTGGTGTGGCCGCATTGAATGGTGATAACTCTGGTAATTCAGATTTCGCTGCGATTGCTGTATTAAACGGCGCTAACTCAGGTAATTCCGACACTATTGCGGTTGGTGCAATTAACGGCGCTAACTCAGCAAATGGTGGCTTAATTGGCGCCGGCGTTTTGAATGGTCCAGGGTCGGGAAATGGCGGTTTAATCACAGTTGCAGTATTAAATGAGCCGAGTGCTGGTATTGGTGGTGACGATGCAAGTAATTGTGCGGTAACGGGCGGTGTAGGCTGCTCAGATCGCGTGCAACTGGCCTTGCTGGATGTGTGTGAAGACTTGGATGCTGATGGTGTTTGCGATGATCAAGATGAGTGTCTAGATACGCCGGCGGGTGCGCCGGTATTTTTAACGGGCTGTCATTTGACCGACGATGCGCCCTTGGTACTTAGAGGCGTTAATTTTGAGTTTGATCGCGCTGATTTAACACCGGAATCCTTACCCATTCTTGAGCATGCCGTAAAAGTGCTGGAAGCGCAGCCAGAAGCTTTGGTGGCAGTAGATGGACACACCGATGCGAAGGGCAGCGATGAATACAATATTCGACTTTCCTACGCTCGTGCAGCCACGGTTTATAACTACCTAATCGCTGCCGGCATCGATGAAAAGCGCTTAGCTTATCGTGGCTATGGCGAGTCAGTTCCTGTGGCTAGCAATGAAAATGACGATGGCAGTGATAACCCTGTAGGGCGTGCTGAGAACCGTCGCGTTGAGTTGAATATTCTTGATGGCGAGAAGTTTCTGTCTGTTAAAGAGCAGAATGAATCTGACTATTAATTTCGACGACGGGCTCATCAGCTAGCCCGTCAATCTTCGCTTAATTCAATATGTTTAAAATGGTGCATATTGAGTCTTTACCAAGGGATTTATTTTTATGGCAATCGATTTTCCACCGGCGGTACAGCCACAGTTAGCTACGGTTCAATACATAGAGTCTGTGGCGGGAGCATCAGCCTCATATACCGGTTTGGTCAATGGTTACGAATTGCGAGTATCAGGTACGCACTATTTAAGTAATGACGAGTTAGACGCTATTTTTAACGCGGCTAAAACGCCATCGCAAGCTATTTTTCTTATGAACTCACTTGTGTTGCGCAAAGGTCATTTACTCGTGACCATACAGTATGCGCCTGATAGCAATGTTGTTTATGTTCATGCTTTGCAGGGCAAAGTTGCTGATATTCAAGGTGATGGTATAGAAGAGTTTTTTGCAGGTCTTCTTGGTGATGAGGACTTAACGCGGGCTGAATTTGAACGCGCAAGGGTTATGGCGAATGTCAAAAGTCAGCGTAGTGGTTTAGATTACTCCGCGTCTTATCGTGCGGATACCCAGAATCCAGAGGACATAGCGCTGGTTTTTGAGGCGGCTCCGGTAGAAGATTTCGACGCGACTGATGTGTTCTTTCAGATCGGCAACCAAGGTAGTCGCTACGTTGGCCGCTATTTTGGCGATGTAGGTATTAGCCATAATTTTGAAAATGGCACCCGTGCTACGTTGGCTTATGAGACTGCATTTACTGATTTAGGGGAGTCTCGAGAGGGCGAAGATTATCATCGCTTTCAGTTTGCGGCAGACCGTGCATTTAGCGCTGGTTTATATGGTATTACCGCGAGCCATGCCGAGTATTCCCAAGACTTTGGTATGGTTTCTATTCCTGGTTCGTCATCAGGTGGCACGCCGCTTTGTGACTTACTTGGTGCCTTGGGTGGGCTTCTCGGTTGTGGATCGGCGTCAGCGACTACACAAAACCTTTCTTTAGATGCGGATATTGATGTGGTGGCACTGACGGGGGAGCAGGTTTTATCTGCTGATCTGACCCATCGTTTTAATCTTTTTGAGCGGGTTGAGTACATCGATTCGCAGATAGACGCTGGCGCCTTAGGAAGTTTGCAAGATGAGAAGTACGGTACCCTTGAATTTGGTGCCAAGTATTTCTCGGCTGTACTAGTTAGCGGAAAAACCTTTCGCTGGTCTGCGCAATTGTCGTTTAAAGCAGGCGTGACGGGAGACAGCGGTACACTTGGTACGGCAACGGAGGACTCGCCTGAGGTTGGGCCGAGCACACGTACGTCGAAATTTGTCACGATACTACCTAAGCTTTCTGCAAAACTTCCTGTCACCGATGCATCAGAATTCAATTTGAATTTTTCTGCGCAAATTGCGGACGAACAACTACCGCAGCAGCAGCAGTGGGTGCTAGGTGGTATGGGTGCGATCAGTGCGTATTTGCCGGGTGTGTTGTCAGGCGATTCGGGCTTTTTTACCGTGGCAGATTTTACCCATAAATTTACAGTGGGTGGGCTTGATCTAAGCGCCGCAGTATTTGCCGAATACGGTTCTGCGAATTTTGAAAATGCATCTGGTGCCGCTGGCGATGATCGCAGTATTGCCGATGTTGGTGGTCGTATCGGTGCAAAACTGGGCTGGGGCGTGACGATTGACGCGGTTGCCGCTCGATCAGTGATGGATGATGGCTTTGCATCGTCGGAAGAACTGGAAAAGCTTGAGGCTGATTTTTACGTAGTACTCAAAAAAGTATTCTAATTTCCGGCTATGAACGGCGGGGTGTTTTCACTTGTTACAGTGGAAGCCCCGCCGTTTTTTTATGCTTAAAAAATACTGTTGTGAGGTGAGTGAGTTGACGCGTGTTTATCTGCTGGGATATTAACGTAGGCAGCTAAGATAGGATTTAATACAATTGTCTAAGCCTATTTCAATGGCATCAACAGTAAATGCGTGGCCTATAGAGACTTCGAGTAAATTGTGGACGCTATTTTTAAATAAAAATAAATTATGCAGGTTTAAATCGTGGCCGGCATTTAAGCCTAAGCCCTGTTCCGCTGCAGTCTCACTGGCAGCAATAAATTGATTTAAGATGGCGTCTTGTTGTTGGGAGCCAAAGCTTTCTGCGTAAGGTCCGGTATACAGTTCTATGCGGTCTGCGCCCACGTCTTTTGCTAAACGAATTTGGCTTGGGTCTGGGTCCATGAAAAGACTAACCCTAATTCCTAAGGTTTTTAGTTCCGCTATGATCGGCGCTAAGCTGTCGCCGTCTTTACGCAGATCGAAACCGTGGTCTGATGTAAGTTGGCTGTCGGTGTCGGGTACTAATGTGCACTGCGCTGGTTTAGTTAGTCGGACAATGTCCATAAACCCAGGGTAGTCGCTAACGCCGCGTCTATCACTTTTGGTGGCGGGGGCGAAAGGGTTGCCCTCGATATTAAACTCTACGCCTATCATGCCTGCTAATTCATAGCAGTCGTCAGCGCGAATATGGCGCTGGTCGGGTCTTGGGTGCACGGTAATCCCGTGCGCGCCGGCAGCAATGCAACGCGCTGCATGGAGTGCGACGCTTGGGTATTCGGTATCTCGTGAATTGCGGATTAAGGCAATTTTATTCAGGTTGATACTTAGCGCAGTCAAAATGACCCCTCGCGCCTAGGCGCAATATTTTCGCTTACTTGAGTGTAGTGCTGATAATCAGAATGGGTTCAACTGGCACGTCTTCCATGCCGCCAGCGGAGTGGGTGCTGCTTATGGCAATGTCGCGAACAATATTCTGGCCTTCTATCACATTGCCGAATACTGCGTAGCCGTCACGACCCATGCGCGAGTCTAAATCAAGATTCATGCGCATATTTATATAGAACTGTGAGCGGGCGCTATTTGGGTCGTCGGTGCGTGCCATGGCAACCGTCCAGCGATCATTTCTCAGTTTACTGGTTTTTGACTCGTTAATAATACTCTCTCCATTGGGCTTTTCGACCAAATCGGGAGTAAAACCGCCGCCCTGAACAGCAAAACGGCGGATAACACGGTGAAAGATGGTGCCGTTGTAAAACCCACTTTTAACATACCCTAGAAAGTTTTCCACGGTAATGGGGGCTTTGTCAGGTAATAACTCGATCGTGATGTTGCCCTTGGATGTTTCCAGCACCACAATTGGATTCCCTGATGTCTCCTCGCTGACGGCGAGTGTCGAGCATAGGCTGCAAAGGGTGAGTATGAGTGCTGGAAAAATTCGCATGTTCAGCTCCAGTCAGAACGACGTTTAGGCATCATGCGCGGAACAATCAGTGACAGCATTACGCCAATGAGAACAGCGAATGCTCCGTTTAAGAAGAATTCATTTTCTTTGTTTTCACGCAGTCGGGCGTTATCAGTTTTTAATACGTCAACTTCGCTGCTTAGCATTTGATTGGACTCAAGCAATCGGCGGTTATCTTCGTCTAATTTAATGCTGTTGGCAGAGATGCGTTTGATTTCTTCGAGTTCTTCCCCAAGCGCGGAATTTTCGTTTTTAAGGTCTTCAGCGACACTGCTAGTTTCTTGGCTGTTCTGGGTGGTGTTTTCTAGCTTGGCACGCAAATCTTTATTGGTGGTACTTAGCTCGTCAATAAGCTTTTTATTGCTATCTAGCTGACTGCGGGCGGAGGGTGAGGTCACCAAGTAATGGCTGGGTAGCCATCCCTCTACGCCTTTGTCGGTACGAACTTGAGAGTAACCGCTGTCTTCATTCGTGCTGAGGAGGTCGAGTTTCTCACCGCTGGGTAGGCCGCGATGAATGATGCGGTATTTTGAGCCGTCGCCAACGCGTAGCGGCACGTAAATTTTGTCGCTGATATAACGGGTTTCTGCAATAGACGCACTTGCCAGGCTGAATAAGACTGCGGATACGCCGAATAAAATTGATTTTTTCACTAGATTTTCCACGTTAATAAACTGCGGTAAATATTTAACAATGAAGGATAAAGCAGTTGCCAGAGTAGTTCAATTTCCACTTTGTTATGGCAGTACTTTTTTATACGGTTTAACCGTCACTTTGGCGTATACGCCAGCTTCAATGTAAGGGTCGGTGTCTGCCCATTGTTGGGCGGCTTCTAACGATGGGAATTCCGCGACGATTAAACTGCCAGTAAAGCCTGCCTCGCCAGGGTCTTCACTGTCGATTGCGGGGTGCGGGCCAGCAAGTATCAAGCGGCCTTGGTTTTTTAGTTCTTGTAAACGAGCGATATGAGCTGTTCGAGCACTTGCCCGCTTACTGAGACTGTCCGTGACGTCTTCGCTAATGACTGCGTATAACATATTGATTCCTAATGTATTCTGAAAATATCGTCAAAACTGAGACCGGTTAATTTTTCAATTTGCTTTACTAAGTAAAACAGTGCGCCGAGCATCACTAGGGTGCAGGGTAGGGCTATGACTGGGAAACTCAGCCCCGTCATTTTACCTAATTCGGCGCTGTATTCTGCAGTGCCGGGTGGGCTGACAAGCAGGACTTTAGCGAGAATATAGTTAAGGGTCGCAGAGAGGAAAAAGGAAAATGCGACTAAATACGTAGCATTGCGAAGCGCCATGTCAAACAGAGTAGTGTTGCCATGCTCATGAAGCGCGGTACTTATTTTGTCGGTGTAAATGACTTCGTCGTTGAACAGAAAGGTTTTGATCAGCGGGTAGGGGGTATACAGTGAAAATAGGGTGGCGATACCAATAATCGCGGGTATGCTAGCCTCTTTAATGGCGATGTATTCAGCGTCTAATTCTAATAGGCTAATACCGCCGGTTAGTAGCACGCTGATAAAGCCCAGAACTGCAAAAATATTGGCACGACGAGTTTTGATAAAGTCGTAAACACCAAAGGCCAGTGGGAAGGCGAGGGCAATCACGATACTATAGCGGGGGCCGAGATACAGCTCGCTACTGAGTTTGGTTAATATCAGGGTCGGTATTATGATGTTGAACAATAAATTAACAACAACACCGTGTTGTTGTTTCTTGCGTGCCTGCTCCGGCATATTGCTTCCTATTTGACGTAATCGTCTGGTGTGCAGTTTACTATAACTGCCTGATGTTAAAGGAGTGCCGTTGGCGTTGTGTGACGCGGCGGTGATTATCCGTCCACTATACCTATTTTCAAATTTCATCACTAGCCTCCAAGGGGATTCGGTTTGATCGTTGATTTACATACCCATACCACGGCTTCAGATGGTGGCTTGTCGCCACAAGAGCTGGTTCAGCGCGCCCGCGAGCGCGGGGTGCAGTTATTGGCGATTACCGATCACGATACCGTTGCCGGTTTTGCCGCGCTGCAGGCTGACGCTGGCGATGAAATGCAGTTGCTGGCTGGCATTGAACTGTCTTGTACGTGGTCTGGCGTGAATGTGCATGTGCTGGGCTTGGGTGTGGATATTAATCAACCTGCTTTGGTTGGGGAGTTAGAGGCTCAGCGCAGTGCCCGCGATGCCCGCGCACTCATTATTGCCGAGCGCTTGGATAAATTGGGTTTTGTTGGCAGTTATGCGGCGGCCTCTGAATTGGCTGCGGGACGCGCCATTGGGCGGCCAGATTTTGCCCGTTTTTTGGTGTCTGCGGGCCATGTAGACTCAATGGCAACCGCCTTTGATAAATACCTTGGCGCCGGCAAGGCGGGCGATATCAAGGCCATGTGGCCGGCATTAAGCGAGGTGGTGAGCTGGATTCGCGCAGCGGGCGGTGTTGCAGTAATCGCGCACCCACTCCATTACAAAATGACCAACGCCAAGTTGCGCCGTATGCTGACGGAATTTAAGGAGGCCGGCGGCGAAGGGCTGGAGGTTTGCAATGGCCGGCCGTCGCCGCAGGATTTGGGTTATTTACGGCAGTTGTGCCAACAGTTTGAGCTAGAGGCCTCGGCGGGGAGCGATTTTCATAATCCCAGTAGCTGGTCTGAGTTGGGGTGCGACGCAAAGATTGTGGCGCCCTGTAAGCCAGTTTGGGAACGTTGGCTTACACCTGTAGCGCAGTGATGATAATTTAGGGAGGCTTCAGTGAGCCAATTTTTTCAGATACACCCAGAAAACCCGCAGGCCCGCCTCATAAAGCAAGCGGCAGATATTATTCGTGGTGGTGGTGTTGTGGCCTACCCAACGGATTCGGCCTACGCCTTGGGTTGTCATTTGGGCGACAAAAATGCACTTGAGCGGGTGCGCGCGATTCGCCGCCTTGACGACAAACACAATTTTACATTGATGTGCAGTGATCTCTCGGAATTAGGCACTTACGCCAAGGTTGATAACACCGCCTTTCGGCTTTTAAAGGGGCTTATTCCCGGGCCCTACACCTTTATTTTGAGGGCAACACCAGAAGTGCCTAAGCGCTTGCTGCAACCCAAGCGCAAAAGCGTCGGGCTGCGGGTGCCCGCCAATCAGATTTGCTTGGATTTACTGGCAGAACTCGGCGAGCCGTTGATGAGCGTTAGCCTTATTCTGCCAGGTGAAGATCTGCCAATGACCGATCCCTACGATATTCGCGATACCATCGGTAATTTGGTTGATTTAGTGATTGATGGCGGTTATTGCGGTATGGAGGCGACGTCGGTCATCGATTTAATCGACGAAGTTCCGGTAATAATACGCAGAGGCCTCGGAGACGTCAGTCAATTTGAGGATTCGCTGTGACCGGCGGCGAGATCCACGTATAATCCGGCCCTTGGTGGATGATATCGTGAGATCTCAGTAATAGTGCAAGACGAGCAGACAGAACAGCAGCCGGACAGTGTGGCTCAAGTTGGGCAGGCAGATGGCCCAGCAATAGAAGCCCGCGCCGGTCGTTTGGAACCCGTTATTGAACTGCCCACTGCGCCACTTGAAATTGTCAGCTTAAAGGCCATTCGGCAGCAGCCCCAGCAGGGTGAAATGCCCTTTGCCGTGGTTCAGGGTAAAGCCCTTACTGAAATTCCTAAAGATTTGTATATCCCCCCCGAGGCGCTTGAGGTTTTTCTTGAGGCTTTCGAAGGCCCGCTCGATCTATTGCTATACCTCATAAAACGCCAGAATCTGGATATTCTCGAGATTAACGTTGCGCAAATTACTGAACAGTATATGCAGTACGTTAATATGATGAGCGCCATGCAGTTTGAATTGGCGTCGGAATATCTGCTGATGGCCGCGATGCTGGCCGAGATTAAGTCGCGCATGTTATTGCCGCGCTCAGCCGAGGCCCTCGACGATGAAGAGGATCCCCGCGCCCAGTTAATTCGCCGTCTGCAAGAGTATGAGCGCTTTAAACAAGCCGCCGAAAATATCGATCAATTGCCGCGCGTTGGCCGCGATAACTACGTGGCGCAAATTGAACCACCTGAGGCGGAAAAGCGCCGTGCCGAGCCTGATGTCGATCTTAAAGAGTTGATGATGGTGTTGGGTGACGTATTGCGGCGCGCAGACTTATTTGAAAGCCATCAAGTACAGCGCGAAAAATTATCTACCCGCGAGCGTATGTCCGAGGTGCTCGCCGCGTTGCGTTCCGATAGTTTTGTGCCTTTTGTCAGTCTGTTTAAAGCTGAAGAAGGGCGTTTGGGGGTAGTGGTAACGTTTCTGGCTATTATGGAGCTGATCAAGGAGTCTCTGGTTGAAATTGTACAGTCAGAGGCTTTTGGCCCCATTCACGTTAAAGCGAAAGTGATCTAATGCTTGAACAACAGCAATTAAAAAGAATTCTTGAGGCTGCACTGATGGCGGTCGGTCGGCCGCTTTCAGTGCAGCAGCTCAGTGAATTATTCGACCCTGAGGAGCGACCAGCCAATGGCGCTATTCAGGAAGCCCTGCAGGTGATTACCGCCGACTGCGAGGGCCGTGGCTTTGAACTGAAAGTGGTGGCCAGCGGCTACCGAATGCAGGTTTGCGAAGACCTTGCACCTTGGGTGGGCCGTTTGTGGGAAGAGCGGCCACAGCGCTACTCTCGGGCAATGCTCGAGACCTTGGCGCTAATTGCCTATCGGCAGCCCATTACCCGCGGCGATATTGAAGATATACGCGGTGTTGCCGTGAGTTCACAGATTATTAAAACCATGCTCGAACGCGAGTGGGTGCGGGTGGTGGGCCACAAAGATGTGCCCGGCCGACCGGCAATGTATGCCACCACACGCAAATTTTTAGATTATTTTAATTTACGCAATTTAGACGAGCTGCCTAGCCTCGCCGATATTGCCGATCTAGACACCCTTAATGGTGAATTAGATTTAGATACCGGCGAGTTTGCGCCCGCTGTGAATAGCGATAACACCGATTTGGCTGAAACTGATGCAGAGACTTCAGCCGACATCGACGAAGATTCTACTGATGACACTTCTGGCGATTTGCTCGCTGAAGTCGATCTTGACGATGTAGACCAAAATAGCCTTGCCCACGATTTTCCACCTGAGACCCATTCTTAATGATACCCACTGATGAAAAACTACAAAAAGTACTGGCTAGAGCCGGTTTAGGTTCGCGCAGGGAAATGGAGAAAGTCATCAGCGAAGGCAGAGTCACTGTGGACGGCCGCGTGGCAGGCTTAGGTGATCGAGTGGGAGCTGGCGTCAAAATTCAATTTGACGGTAAACCGCTGCGCATTGACACCGCGGCAATAAAACCGCGCATCTTGCTCTATAACAAGCCGGAAGGCGAAATTTGCAGCCGCAAAGATCCAGAGGGACGGCGCTCGGTGTTTGATCGCCTGCCTCGTCTGCAGGGCGAACGCTGGATATCGGTTGGACGGCTCGATTTTAACACCACCGGCTTGTTGCTCTTTACCACCGACGGCGACCTGGCCAATAAATTGATGCACCCGTCCACCACCATAGAGCGCGAGTATTTGTGTCGAGTGATGGGCAGTGCTACGCCGGTGATGATGCAGCAATTGCGCGATGGCGTGCAGTTGGAAGATGGTCTGGCGCGTTTTGCCGATATCGTCGACGGCGGCGGCGAGGGCTTTAATCACTGGTATTACGTGGTCATTATGGAAGGTCGCAACCGCGAAGTGCGACGTCTTTGGGAATCGCAAGGTTTGCAAGTTAACCGCCTGAAGCGGGTGCGCTATGGGTCAGTATTTATTCCGTCTAAGGTCAAGGTTGGCCAGTGGACAGAGTTGAATGATATGGATATTGCCGACGTGTACAAAATGGCCGAGTTGCCTGCTCCAATGGCGGCCCCAGAAGGTGGTCGGGGGCGTAAATCTCGCTAACAAAGTAGGCTTATAAAGAAAAAGGCCCGCGTGGGCCTTTTATTGGTAAATGATTTGGGTATTTGGGGTGTTAGTGAAACGCTTGTTTTTCCAGCGCGGTCGCGGTGTCGATGCCATCCCAATGGTCGGTGCGTCCTTCTCGCCAGCCAGTTAGCCATTCCTGTTTGAGTTGGTCTTGATTATGAGGGCAGTTGTCTTTTTGTCTTCCGGCGATGCCGGCTTGGTAACCACGTTGGTAAGCTCTTTCGGTCATGTCGCGTTTCTGTCTTCTCATTGGGCATACGCCTCCAGCATTGTAGTCAACATATCGCTCTGGATTAGCTTACGTGCGACTAACCCAGTTTTCTGGCACCATCGCGGGAATTGCCGCGACAGGATCTTCATGTAACCAAACTTTCATAGTGCGCGTCGAAGACCTATTAATTATATGCATATGCGCTTTTAGATGGATGTTGTATAAGAAGCTACTATATTGTTTGTAAACGAATTTTTTATTGCTACTAGTTCTCTCCAGAGGTTTTATGAGTCAAAAGCGTTCATTTATAGCGACCTGCCCTAAAGGTTTGGAGCAATTGCTCGCCTCAGAAATCTCGAGTTTGGGCGGCGAACCGGTTCGTGAAACCGTTGGTGCGATGATTTTTAACGCCGATTTAGTCACGGTTTACCGCCTGTGTATGTGGTCGCGATTGGCGAACCGGATTTTATTAATTCTCACTGAATTTCGCGGTGAAAGTGCTGAAGACCTCTATCAAGGTTTAGGCGCGGTTGATTGGCAAGAGCATATGTTAGCCAATAATAGCCTCAGCGTGGATTTTAACGGCCAGACCGATGAGATTCGCAATAGTCATTTTGGCGCATTAAAAAGCAAAGATGCGGTAGTTGATTATTTTCTGGCGCGCGGTGCTGAGCGGCCGAGTGTTGATAAAAACGCCCCCGATATTCGCATTAATATCCGCCTAAATCGTGGCCAGATTACCGCCTGTATCGACTTGTCGGGTGAGAGTTTGCACCGGCGCGGCTACCGCAGCAGCGGCGCGATGGCACCTTTGAAAGAAAATCTAGCAGCGGCTTTGCTACTGCGTGCCGACTGGCCTGGTATGGCTAGCCGCGGCGGCGCTTTAATCGATCCTATGTGCGGTTCCGGCACCCTGTTGATTGAAGGCGCGATGATGGCCATGAATATTGCGCCGGGCTTGCTCCGCCAGCGTTGGGGATTTTCTACTTGGCTGGGCCACGATCAGGCAGTGTGGGAAGGGATTGTGGACCAAGCCGAGGCCCAGCGCAGCTTGGCGCTGAGTCGTGAATGGCCAGAAATTCGCGGTTACGATGCCAATGGTAAAATCGTTGCCCAGGCTCAAGAGAATATTGAGAACGCCGGTCTAGAACGTTTTATTAAGGTAAGCCGTCGCGAGCTGGCTCAGCTCGCTAAGCCCTCGCACCGGCAGATGGATGAAGGCTTGCTTATTACCAATCCACCCTACGGTGAACGCCTGGGTGAACAGGCCGAGTTGCTGCATTTGTATCGGCATTTGGGGCAGTCGATGTTAAGCCATTTTAGTGGCTGGCAGGGCGCGGTATTTACCGGTAATGCCGATTTGGGCAAGCGTATGGGTATTCGCAGCCACAAACAGTACCAACTGCAGAACGGCACAATTCCTGCGAAGTTATTACTGTTTAATATCGGCCCCGAAGCCGCGGTTCATGAGCGCCGTCAGGAGACTCAGCGCGAAGAGCCCAGCGAGGCTTTGCAGCTCACCGCCGGTGGCCAAATGTTTGCCAATCGCCTGCGTAAAAACATAAAACGCTTAGCCAAGTGGCGTAAGAAAAATGACATTGAGTGCTATCGCGTGTACGACGCCGATATGCCTGAATATGCGGTGGCAGTAGATTGCTATGGCAGCGCAGTGCACATTTCTGAGTATATGGCGCCGATCTCGGTGCCAGAAGAAGACGCCGAGCGCCGCTTGCGCGAAGTTATTGAAGCAGTGAGCCAAGTGTTTTCGGTGTCTGCCAATAATATTGCGATCAAAGAGCGCCGCCGTCAACGCGGTAAGGATCAATACCAGCGTCAAGCGCCGCGCAATACCGTGATGGAACTCAAGGAAGGGCAGGCGAAGGTGTTGGTTAATCTTTACGATTATCTGGATACCGGCTTGTTTTTAGATCATCGCCCCGTGCGTTTGGATATTGCCGCGCGGGCCAAAAATAAGCGGTTTTTGAATTTGTTTTGCTACACCGGTGTTGCCTCTGTGCAGGCGGGTATTGGCGGCGCGAAAGTGACGACCTCGGTTGATATGTCGCACACTTATTTGCAATGGGCGCGACGCAATTTGTCGCTCAATGGCTTGAGCGAGTCTCGGCACCGCACCGAGCATGGCGACTGCCGACGCTGGTTGAAAGACTGTAAGGATCAATACGATTTAATACTGCTCGACCCGCCGACGTTTTCAAACTCTAAGCGGATGGATGACGTGCTGGATATACAGCGTGATCACAGTGAGTTAATCAACGATGCAATGGCGTGTTTGGCGCCGGAGGGTGTGCTGATTTTTTCTACGAATAAGCGCGATTTTATTTTGGATCAAGAATTAACTAGTCAGTACAAAATGGAAGATCGAACGCGCTGGTCATTAGACGAAGACTTTTCCCGCGGCGGTAAACCAATTCATTACTGCTGGTATATAAGTCGCTAAGGCGGATAAATTGGCGCTACAAAAAAGCCCGCGGTGATTTTTCACTGCGGGCTTTTTATTAAGAGCGTGCTTTAGGGGCAAGCCTTAGAGTACGGTGACGTTCGCCGCCTGCGGACCTTTCTGGCCGGTTTGCACATCAAACTCAACAGCTTGGCCTTCGGTGAGGGTTTTAAAACCGCTGCCACCAATCGCGCTGAAATGAACAAAAACGTCTGGGCCAGAATCTTGCTCAATAAAACCAAAGCCTTTAGTTTCGTTAAACCATTTTACTTTTCCGGTACTTCTAGACATGACATGTGCCTCGTTTTGTTAATTGCCTGTTTGGTGCTAGAGCTGAGATAGGCAGGGACTTATGAAACAGAACGAGGTACTAAAAACGACTTCGTGGTGCTTATACATAAAACCAAGCTGCATCCGTAGCCAGCATGATTATTATATACATAGAAAAAAGTCGCTTTGGAAGGCCTTTAGCCCGCGGAAAATGAATTTTTTATTTCGTTCTCCGTGGTGGCAGTCCAGTATGCTGGGTCAGTATGCGTCGACCTTTACCTTGTTTAGGTGTCCAGTTTACTGGTTGGCGTGGCGGCACTAGGTGTTTTTTGCCGTAGCCAATCAGGTCTTTGCGGCCCATTGATAATAAAGATTCGCGAATCGATGGCCAGCCTTCGGGGTCGTGATAGCGCAGAAAAGCCTTGTGCAGGCGGCGCTGTTTTAGGCCCTTGGCGCTGACCACATCTTCGCTAGTGCGTGACACTTTCTTGAGCGGATTTTTGCCGGAGTAATACATCGCGGTGGCGTTGGCCATGGGCGAGGGATAGAAGGCCTGCACTTGGTCGGCGCGGAAGCTATTGCCCTTTAACCACATTGCTAAATTCATCATATCCTTATCGCTGGTACCCGGATGGGCAGCAATAAAGTAGGGAATTAAATACTGTTCTTTACCCGCCAGCTTTGAGTATTTATCAAACATGGCTTTGAATTTGTCATAGCTGCCCATGCCTGGTTTCATCATCTTCGACAGAGGGCCGTCTTCAGAGTGTTCGGGGGCAATTTTTAAATAGCCACCTACGTGGTGAGTTACTAGCTCTTTCACGTATTCTGGCGTTTCAATGGCTAAGTCGTAGCGCAGTCCCGACGCGATCAATACCTTTTTAACGCCTTTTAATTCGCGCACATCACGGTATAAATCGATCAATGGCGTCTGGTCGGTGTTAAGACTTTTGCAAATGCTGGGGTACACGCACGAGAGACGACGGCAGCGACTTTCAATTTCTGTACTCTTGCAATTTAGCCGCCACATATTGGCGGTTGGACCGCCTAAGTCTGAAATAACCCCAGTGAACTCTGGGGTTTTGTCGCGGATTTTTTCAACTTCTTTAACAATCGATTCATGGGAGCGGCTTTGAATAATACGCCCCTCATGCTCGGTGATTGAGCAAAAGCTACAGCCGCCAAAGCAGCCGCGCATGATGTTCACCGAGAAGCGGATCATCTCGTAGGCCGGAATTTTTGCGGTGCCGTAAATTGGGTGCGGCTTGCGCTGGTAGGGCAGCTCAAAGACCCAGTCGAGCTCTTCAGTGCTCAGCGGAATTGGTGGCGGATTAAGCCACACTTCTTGGTCGCCGTGGCGTTGAATGAGCGCCCGGGCATTGCCTGGGTTGGTTTCTAGGTGCAATACGCGTGCGGCGTGAGCGTAGTTAACCGGATCTACTTTAACCACGTCGTAGTCGGGCAGGCGGATGACGGTTTTGGCGGCGTCGGTGCCGGCTTTACGGGCTTGCAGCGGGTCGACGATTCTGACGGTTTGCACGGCATCAATCGGCGCGCTGGCCTCTGGGTCTTCTTCGTTTTTCTTGCAGCTTTCGGTGGCGCTGGTGTCAATGTAGGGGCTAGTAATGGGGTCTACTTTGCCTAATTGATCAACGCTGGCGGAATCAATTACTGTCCAGCCGTCGGGCACCGAGCGGGTAACATAGGCAGTGCCGCGCAGGTCGCGGATGCTGTCGATGCTGTCGCCGCGGCCAAGGCGGTGCGCCACGTCAATAATGGCGCGTTCGGCATTGCCGTAGAGCAATATATCGGCGCGGGAGTCGAGTAATACTGAGCGACGGACCTTGTCGCTCCAGTAATCGTAATGAGCGATACGGCGCAGGCTTGCTTCAATTGAGCCAATAACAATGGGGCAGTCTTTGTAGGCTTCGCGGCAGCGCTGAGAATACACAATCACCGCGCGGTCGGGGCGTTTGCCGCCTTCGTTGTCTGGCGAGTAGGCGTCGTCGTGGCGCAGGCGGCGGTCGGCAGTGTAGCGGTTAATCATGGAATCCATATTGCCGGAGGCCACGCCGAAAAACAGATTGGGTTCCCCTAGCGCTTTAAACGGCTCGGCAGATTGCCAGTCAGGCTGAGCAATAATACCCACCCGAAAGCCTTGGGCCTCTAATACTCGGCCGATAACCGCCATACCAAAGCTGGGGTGATCGACATAGGCGTCGCCGGTCACAATGATAATGTCACAACTGTCCCAGCCGAGCGCGTCCATTTCCTGCCGCGAAGTGGGCAGGTAGGAGGCGGTGCCGAAACATTCGGCCCAGTAGGGGCGATGACTGAAGATAAGTTTTGGTGTTTGCATAGCTGAAGACATAGCGGTAACGCAGTATTCCGAATAAAGGGGCATTATACTAGATATTGGGCTTACTTGCTGGCTGATAAAGCGGTCACGCCAAATATAAATAGCTTTACTAAGTGCTTGAATATTTGGGGAAATCAGGGGTAAATAAGTGCCTGTCACACAAGCGATTAAGAAAAGGGCTCGGAAATGGAGTGGTTGAATTCAAATATAGCGTACTGGCATTGGATGGTTTTTGGTTTATTGCTGGTTGCTAGCGAGATGTTTATCCCCGTTTTTGTGATGATTTGGTTTGGTGCCAGTGCCATTGCAGTCGGGTTGGTGCTGGCGGTGGTTGAAATGAGCGTAGTGGTTCAGCTGTTGTTTTGGTTGACGTTATCCGTGGCGGATTTGCTGCTGTGGTTTAAGTTTATTCATCCCAAAATGAAGAACCGGACTTTATCGGGTATGTCGCGGGAGCAGGTCATTGGTCAAGAGGGCATGGTGATACGCATAGGTCCAGAGGTAGAGCACGGCACCTTGCGGTTTTCGATACCAATATTGGGTAGTGATGAGTGGCAATTTATTTGCCGCGAGCCCATTTCGGTAGGCGACCGCGTGAGCGTGGAAGAAATTTCGGGCAATACTCTCGTTGTGCGCGCTCAGCGTGCCGGCGCTTAAGTCAATATGGTGTGTACATAAACTCAAAAATAGGGAGATAGGCGATGGATGGCTTGGCAGTAGTAATAGCGTTGGCAATATTGGTGGTTATCACCTTGCTAAAAGGGGTGAAAACGGTCCCGCAGGGTTATAAACATATAGTTCAGCGCCTAGGTAAATATCACGTCACCTTAAACCCTGGTTTAAATTTTATAATTCCCTATATCGATTCGGTGGCTTATAAGCTAACCACCAAAGACATTGTATTGGATATTCCCTCCCAAGAAGTGATTACCGAAGACAATGCGGTGATTATCGCCAATGCGGTTGCCTATATTAATATTGTGGCGCCAGAAAAAGCGGTTTACGGCGTTGAAAACTACACCTTTGCGATTCAAAATTTAGTACAAACCGCGCTGCGTTCAATTGTTGGCGAGATGGCACTAGACTCGGCGCTGTCGTCGCGGGACCAAATTAAGGCCAAGCTAAAAGCCGCTATTTCAGAGGATATTGCCGATTGGGGCATTACCCTGAAAACCGTCGAAATTCAGGACATTAACCCTTCGCCAACGATGCAGGCGGCCATGGAGGAGCAGGCGGCGGCCGAGCGTCAGCGTCGCGCGGCGGTGACCAAAGCTGAGGGCGAAAAGCAGGCGGCTATTCTTGAGGCCGATGGTCGTTTAGAGGCCTCGCGGCGCGATGCGCAGGCCCAAGTAGTGCTCGCCAAAGCCAGCGGCGCTGCTATTTCGCTGGTGTCTGAGGCCGTGGGCAACGAAGAGCTGCCGGTGCTGTATTTACTCGGCGAAAAATACACCGAAGCGCTGCTGCGTTTGGCCTCGTCAAACAATGCAAAAACGGTGGTTTTACCCGCAGATTTGCCGCAGGCTTTGCGCGGTATTTTAAATAAAGTCTAATGAAGGATTGAGCGTTTTACATGGATCATACTTATCGTTTAGTGATTAGCTGCCCAGATCGTGTGGGTATTGTTGCTCGTGTAAGTCAGTTTGTTGCAGAGCAGGGAGGTTGGCTCACCGAGGCGAATTATCATGCCGACGCTGAGAGCAATTGGTTTTTTATGCGCAATGAAATTCGCGCCGAATCATTAAAGGTGAGTGCGCAGGCCTGCCGCGACGCATTTACACCGATTGCCGAAGAGTATGGTATGCACTGGGCGCTAGTAGACTCTGCGGTTAAACGCAAAGTAGTTATTTTGGCCAGTCACGCCTCTCACTGTATTGCCGATATATTACATCGCTGGCATAGCGGTGAGCTGGATTGCGATATTCCCTGCGTTATTTCCAATCACGAAAACCTACGTAGTATGGTGGAATGGCACAATATTCCCTTTGAATATGTTGCTATCGACCCGCAAAACAAAGCACCCGCCCACGCTAAAATTATGGCCTTGGCCCAAGAATACCAAGCCGACTGCGTGGTATTAGCGCGCTATATGCAAATCATTCAGCCCGAATTCTGCCAAGCCTATGCGGGGCGAATGATTAATATACATCACAGCTTTTTGCCGTCATTTATCGGCGCCAACCCCTACCAAAAGGCTTTTGATCGCGGCGTTAAACTCATTGGTGCCACTAGCCACTATGTCACCGAACGTCTCGATGAGGGGCCAATCATTGAACAAGATGTGATTCGGGTTTCTCATCGCCACAGCAAAGACGATTTGGTGCGTCTTGGTAAAGATGTTGAAAAGTCGGTGCTAGCTAGGGCGCTGCGCAATCATCTTGAAGACCGTGTTTTGGTTCACGGAAATAAGACGGTAGTGTTTGATTAAACTGGGAAAATCAGAACTGTCATAAAATTGTCACTAAAAATCGTTTTAATGCAGCTTATAAATATCGCAAAAAAAGGTTAAAGGGATGACTGCAAGCACCATATTGATCGTCGACGACGAAGCTGCAATCCGTGAAATGATACGGGTAGGCCTGGAACTGGCCGGCTATGAGTGTCTGGAAGCGAGCAATGCGCAGGACGCGCATGGCCTAATTGTTGATCGGCGACCTGATTTGGTATTGCTGGACTGGATGATGCCGGTAACCAGCGGCTTAGAGCTGCTGCGTCGGCTGCGCCGCGACGAGCTAACCCGAGATTTGCTGGTTATTATGCTGACCGCCAAAGACGATGAAGACAACCGAGTGCAGGGCTTGGATGTGGGTGCCGACGATTACATCACCAAACCCTTTTCGTCGCGGGAGCTAATGGCGCGTATAAAAGCGATTATGCGTCGCTCCACCAGTCGCGAAGAAGAAGAGAGTATTGAGGTGGCGGGGTTAAAATTAGATCCCAGTAGCCATAGGGTGTTTGTTGACGCCACGCCATTAGAGATGGGGCCCACCGAGTTTAAATTATTAAAGTTCTTTATGACCCATCAGGAGCGGGCGTATAGTCGCGGCCAGCTTTTGGACCAAGTCTGGGGAACCAATGTCTATGTCGAGGAGCGTACCGTTGATGTGCATATTCGGCGGCTTCGCAAGGCCCTGCAGACCGAACTTCGCGACTGCGGGCTATTAATTCAAACAGTTCGGGGAACGGGTTACCGTTTTTCCACCACGGGTGTCTGCGCATAGCGCGAAATGATGCGGTATTACAGTTGGAAGACAGAATTATTACGGCTTAGTGTGCCATTGCTTGCAGTGGCCGCCGTCAGCGTTATTTTTGATCTGGGGGTTTTGCCCCTGCTGGTGCTTGCGATACTTATCTGTGGCCGTGTATTGCAGCAATTGCAACGCCTGTCAGATTGGCTATACAGCGGCGCTGGCGAAGAGCCGCCGGAGGCAAGAGGCATGTGGGGCCAAGTTTTTGATGTGATATATGACATGCAGCGCGAGTCTAGCCAAGACAGTGAGCGCTTGCAGGCAATGATTGATTATTTACACGCTTCTTTTGCGTCGATGTCTGATGCGGTAGTAATGCTAGACTCGCAAGGCAATATCGAATGGTGTAATTCGTCGGCGCACGACTTACTAGGGCTTAGACAGGAAGATGACACTGGCAGGCAGTTGGTGAATTTATTGCGCAGCCCTGCATTTTTACGGTATTTCGAGGCGGAGCGCTACCAGGCTCCGTTGGAAATGAACTCCCCTGTTAATGGCATGATTAATCTCAGTATCAGCGTCAGTTTTTTTGGCAAAGGCAATCGGCTATTGTTTGCTCGGGATGTGACCCGAACCCATCGTTTGGAGCAGATGCGTAAAGATTTTGTTGCCAATGTTTCCCACGAATTGCGCACGCCACTTACCGTAATTAATGGTTATTTAGAGACCTTTGCAGAGCACGGTGGCGAAAATCCGCGCTGGGACAGGGCGGTAAATCAGATGCTGCAACAGTCGCGGCGGATGAATTTGTTAATTCAAGACTTAATGTTGCTGTCGCGCTTAGAATCGGTTCCTAAATTAGTTGATGAGAGTGTCATTCGCCTGCGGCCCCTCATGGAAATGATTCGCGAAGAGAGTGAGACCGCGGCGAGTGGCTCGCGGAATATTGTGATTGAATGTGACGACAATATTGCAATTAATGGCAATGCTAATGAATTGCGCAGTGCTTTTTCTAATTTGGCAGTCAATGCTGCACGTTATACCAGCGAGAATGACAAAATTATCCTGCGCTGGTATCAAGATGACTACCATGCCTATTTCGAAGTTGAAGACACTGGCATAGGCATAGAACCGCAATATATTCCTCGCTTAACCGAGCGCTTTTACCGTGTAGATCAAAGCCGCTCCCTCGATACTGGCGGCACTGGGCTGGGGCTGGCCATCGTTAAGCATGTGCTTATTCGTCACCGCGCCGAGTTGCGTATTCGCAGTGTGCCAAATAGTGGCAGTGTTTTTACCTGTGTGTTTCCCAAATCTGTGGCCGTAAAAGTAGCTTGAATTGCCGGTAAGGGATATTTCGGTGCTTGTCACAAAGTTGTCACAATTCGTCTATAAAGTGGCATCGTTGTAACAGCTTAATGGCTTTGGGAGTATCGAATTGAAGATTAAATATTTAGTAGCAAGTACAGTCGTAGCCTTGTCGTCAATGGCCGCGGTAGCCGATTCCCGCGTAGACAGCAAGTTGCCAGAATACACAACGGCGTCGGGCGTATCCGGTAATTTGTCCAGTGTTGGCTCGGATACACTCGCCAACTTGATGACCTTGTGGGGTGAGGATTTCAAACGCATTTACCCTAATATTAATATTCAGATTCAGGCCGCGGGCTCGTCTACTGCGCCACCAGCGTTGACCGAAGGCACCTCAAATATCGGTCCGATGAGCCGTAAGATGAAAGACAAAGAGCTTGAGTCTTTTGAAACGAAATACGGTTATAAACCCACTGCTATACCCGTTGCGATTGACGCTTTAGCCGTATTCGTACACAAGGATAACCCGATTGTTGGGATGACGATGGCGCAGGTTGACGCGGTGTTTTCTAGCACCCATAAATGTGGCCACGCCGCGAATGTCGACACTTGGGGTGGACTGGGTATGAAAGATGCCTGGGCGGCGCGCGACATTCAAATGTTTGGTCGTAACTCAGTTTCCGGTACTTACGGCTACTTTAAAGAAGAAGCCCTGTGTAAAGGCGATTTCAAAAATGGCGTTAACGAACAGCCTGGTTCAGCGTCGGTAGTGCAGTCGGTCTCTACGTCTATTAATGGCATTGGCTACTCTGGCATTGGTTATAAAACCTCTAGTGTGCGCGCGGTACCGTTGGCGAAAGACGAGAAAAGTGCTTTTGTTGAAGCCAATGCAGAAAATGCGACTAAAGGTAGCTACCCACTGTCGCGCTTCCTCTACGTTTACGTAAACAAAGCGCCTAACAAGCCACTTGCACCACTAGAGCGTGAGTTTGTGAAGCTGGTTTTGTCAAAGCAAGGGCAGGAAGTTGTGGTCAAAGACGGCTATATTCCGCTACCGGCCAGTGTGGTTGATAAAATCCGCAGTAAATTAGAGCTATAGGCCAGCGAGGCTGTAATGCTAACGGAAATGCCGCAGAACCCATTTGCGGCATTTTTTTTTGTGGCAGAGTCGAGTGTCATAATACTGTAACAAAACTGTCATACTGTGTGTGCTGGTTTTTTAGAGAGCGAGTAAAATGAGTCAGTCTGAGGTACGAGCTACCGCTTCCGCTTACCGCAAATGGCGGCAAGTTAAGGATGGTATCGCAACAGCCACCATTACCACAGGTGGCATAGGCGTACTATTTGCCATACTACTGATATTTTTCTACCTGCTATTTGAAATTATGCCGCTGTTTGAATCGGCATCGCTCAAAGAGGGTAACCAGTACGCAGCAAGCAGTGACACCCCCAGTCTTTATTTAGCGATGGAAGAGCAGGCCGAAGTCGGTTTTCGTCTTGATCGCTCAGGCCGAGCTGATTTTTTTCAAGTGAGCGACGGCAAATTGCTGTTGAGTAAAGAGCTGCCCTTAAATAATGCGGCCATAAGTAGCTTTTCACTAGACTCCGAAGTTAGTCGTATTTTTGCGCTGGGCCTGAGTGATGGCCGAGTATTGATTGCTAAGCACGATTACCGTACCAGTTACCCTAGTGATAAGCGCCTTATTTCCCCCGAGCTGCGTTATCCCTATGGTGAACAGACGTTACGGCTTAGCGAAGATGGACCAATAGATCAAATAGCCATTAGCGACAGCGACGATGAGTTGCTTTTGGTGGCAATAAGCAATGGCAAGTTAATTGGTCGTCGCTGGGTGAAGGAAGAAGACTTTCTCAGCGAGGAAGTGACATTAGTCGAAGAATCGGTAGATCTACCGGTTTTGGATATAAGCGCGGACAGGGTGCTAGTTGGTCCTGGCCAGCAGTGGTTGTACGTGTTAAGTAATGACGGCGGATATCGCCTTATTGATTTGCGTCGTGTCAATGTGGCAGATCGCGGCTATTTATTTGATAACGGCAAGCTGAGTGAAGCGCGATTCCTGCTCGGTGGTATTTCCTTGCTCACCGCCAATGATCACGGTGAAGTAGGGCAGTGGTTTGTGGTTCGCGATGCGGAGCGTGAGTCGGGGTATCGCCTGCAACCGGTACGGCAATTTGACGTGCCAATGGGTGGTAGTGCGGCCTTAGTGACAGAGCACCGCCGCAAAGGATTTTTGAACGTAACTAAAGATGGCACTTTGGATGTGTTTTACACCACTTCACATCGTCGCTTGTTGAAGCGCGATCTTGATATTGGTGCAGTCGCATCGATGGCAATTTCGCCACGTGCCGATACTGTATTACTCGAAAATACCAAGGGTATGTTATACAGCTACGAGCTTCATAATGAGCATCCCGAGCTGTCGTGGTCTGCGCTGTGGAGCAAAGTTTGGTACGAAAGTTATCCCGAACCAGATTATGTGTGGCAGTCCTCGGCATCAACTAATGATTTTGAAGCTAAATACAGTTTTGCCCCGCTGGCTTTTGGTACGTTAAAGGCCGCCTTTTACGCCATGGTAATTGCGGCACCGCTGGCCATATGCGGCGCCATTTACACCGCCTATTTTATGGCGCCGGCGCTACGCCGAAAAGTGAAGCCGCTCATCGAATTAATGGAGGCTTTGCCAACGGTCATCCTCGGCTTTCTCGCCGGATTGTGGCTGGCGCCCTTCATTGAAAAAAATATGCCTGCGGTTTTTTCGCTGTTCTTGATCATGCCGGTGGGTGTTCTGCTATTTGCCTGGTGTTGGGCGCAACTCCCTGTTGGCCTGCGTCGCCATGTGCCAGAAGGCTGGCATCCGGTGTTGTTAGTACCGGTAGTGCTGGGGATTGTGGTCGCCTGCGTGACCCTGGGCGCACCCATGGAAAGAGCCTTTTTTGGCGGTGATATGCGCGCTTGGCTCACCAACGATTTAGGCGTGTCTTTCGATCAGCGCAATGCCTTAGTGGTGGGGATTGCAATGGGCTTTGCGGTTATTCCGACGATATTCTCGATTGCGGAAGACGCGATATTTTCTGTGCCTAAACACCTTAGTTATGGCTCCTTGGCGCTGGGCGCAACGCCCTGGCAGAGTTTGATTGGCGTGGTAATGCCAACAGCGAGCCCAGGTATTTTCTCGGCGCTAATGATCGGCATGGGCAGGGCGGTGGGCGAGACCATGATCGTGCTTATGGCGACGGGGAATACGCCCATTATGGATGCTAATATATTTGAAGGTATGCGCACCTTAGCGGCCAATATCGCAGTTGAAATTGGTGAAACTGAGGTGGCGAGCTCCCATTACCGGATTCTGTTCTTGGCGGCATTCGTGTTGTTTATGTTCACCTTCTTTGTTAACACCATTGCGGAAACAGTGCGTCAGCGTCTGCGTATGCGCTACGGAAACCTTTGATATTGCTATCGCAGCAGGCTGTGAAACAGGAAATTAAAAAATGTCTTTGCACGATGATAACAAGCAGGGCCTGATCGAGTGGTGTAAGCGCGGTGAGCCCATGATTTGGCTGAACGCGGCGGCGGTTACTGTAAGTACCATGGCGGTTGTTGGCTTGTTGCTGCTGTTGGCAGTGAGGGGCTTTGGCCATTTTTGGCCTGCCGCCGTAGTTCAGGCTGAATATAACCTGCCAAGCGAGACGGCTATTCCGATACTTGCCGAGCGGGTTGAGGTCGAGAGTGTACCCATTGAACAGCTTTTAAGTGCGGGCTTTAAAATTGACGCCAGTGAGCCTTTTGTTAAGCGCGAATTAGTTAAAGTTGGCAACCGCGATGTTGGTGGTGCTGATTTTAAGTGGGTAATTAGCGACTACCTAGAAAATGTTCAATATCCAAACGATGTGTTGGTGATAGAACGTCGCGAGTGGGGCAATTTCTACGGCTTTTTACAAGATGTTAAAGAGCAGGGCAAGATTGTTGCTAGCACCACTACAGACAGTTCGGCGGCGTTGTTGGACTTCCAAGAGCGGGTTGCGCGGGCGAGTGATATTCACGACCAGATTGCGAAAATTGAAAAGAAAGAAATTGGCAGCATAAATTATAAGCTGGAAAAACTGCGTTTGAAGGAGCGGGGTTTAAGCCTTAATAAAGATTTAAGCGCTGCGAGTCGGCAGCAAGCCGAAGCCGAAATTGGCCTGTCTCGGGCTGAACTTGATATTCAGTATAAGGCTTTGCAGGGCCAACTGGCTGAGCTGTATACCCAGTGGAATCGCGATAGCTATACTATTTTGACCAGTAGTGGCCAACTCCGCGAGCAGCGCATGGCGACCGTGGTAAAGGCGTATCAGCCCAATGCCATGCATATTGGTCAGAAAGTTGTATTTTACTTTCAAAAGTTTGGCGAGTTTCTTACCGATGAGCCCCGCGAGGCCAATACCGAGGGCGGAATATTCCCCGCTATATTTGGCACCGTTATTATGGTGCTGATCATGTCGGTATTGGTTACGCCGTTTGGCGTTATTGCGGCGGTGTATCTGCGTGAATATGCCAAACAGGGTTTGATGACCCGTATTGTAAGAATTGCAGTGAATAATCTGGCGGGAGTGCCGTCGATTGTGTACGGTGTTTTTGGCTTAGGTTTCTTTATCTACTTTTTAGGTGCTGAAATGGATAAGGCCTTTTTTGCCGAAGCGCTGCCCGCACCAACGTTTGGTACCCCAGGTTTGTTGTGGGCGTCGGTAACCTTAGCCTTGTTAACCTTGCCGGTGGTGATTGTGGCAACAGAAGAAGGCTTAGCCCGAATTCCGCGCAATTTGCGCGAAGGCAGTTTGGCCCTTGGCGCCACTAAAGCAGAAACCCTGTGGCGAGTAGTACTGCCAATGGCGAGTCCTGCGATGATGACTGGCTTGATTTTGGCCGTGGCGCGGGCGGCGGGTGAGGTGGCACCGTTAATGTTGGTGGGGGTGGTTAAGTTGGCCCCTTCGTTACCGGTTGATGGTAACTTCCCCTATTTCCATCTCGACCAGAAGTTTATGCATTTGGGCTTTCATATATACGATGTGGGTTTCCAGAGTCCGAACGTAGAGGCAGCACGACCTCTGGTTTACGCTACTGCGCTCCTGTTAGTAGTGATTATTGCCCTACTCAATTTAAGTGCTGTGGCTTTGCGCAACCGTTTGCGTGAAAAATACAAATCACTGGAAATGTAATCGCGTGAATAAAGTGAATGAAAAGGCGGCGAATTTTATGACGACAGATAAAGCGGCAGTGAAATCACATGCCATTAATATAGAATCAATGGGCCGCAATCGCGGGGAACAGTCTATTCACGACGAAGACATTACCCTAACGGTAGATAACCTCGATCTTTACTACGGTGAAAAGCAGGCCTTGTTCGATGTGAACATGGTGATTCCACGTAAAAAAGTGACGGCCTTTATCGGCCCTAGTGGCTGTGGTAAATCAACGTTATTGCGGTGTTTCAACCGCATGAATGATTTAGTCGATACCTGTCGTGTGGACGGCGGAATTTCCCTCGACGGCTCTAATATTTATGATAAGCGGGTCGATGTCGCAACCCTGCGCCGCCGTGTAGGCATGGTGTTTCAAAAGCCCAACCCCTTTCCTAAATCTATTTATGAAAATGTTGCGTATGGTTTACGTATTCAGGGGATTAATAAAAAGCGGGTTTTAGATGAAGTCGTTGAACGCTCCTTGCGCGGCGCGGCTTTATGGGATGAAGTTAAAGACCGCTTGCACGACAATGCCCTTGGCATGTCTGGTGGTCAGCAGCAGCGCTTGGTTATAGCGCGGACCATTGCGGTAGAACCTGAGGTCTTGCTTTTGGATGAACCGGCTTCGGCGCTGGATCCAATATCAACGCTCAAAATTGAAGAGTTGATTTACGAACTTAAAGACAAATACACAATCGTAATTGTTACGCATAATATGCAGCAGGCAGCTCGTGTTTCTGACTATACTGCGTTTATGTATATCGGTAAGTTAATTGAATTCGACAATACCGATATTCTTTTTACCAACCCGAGTAATAAGCAAACAGAAGATTATATTACTGGGCGTTACGGTTGATCCGGCGTGGAAAATCTCTGTCCAATGTTTGCTGACGTGTTATTGGGAGAATCATGATGAAAGAAAAAAATTCGCACACGCTTCACATATCACAGCAGTTTAATACTGAGTTGGATGATATAAAAACGCGTATGCTCGAAATGGGTGGCTTGGTTGAAAAGCAGGTTGCCGATGCGACCAATGCATTTATGAGCCTCGATACCGGTCTGGCAGAAGACGTGAAGAAGGGCGACAAGATAGTTAATGCGCTAGAAGTCTCTATCGATGAAGACTGTACTATTATTCTCGCGCGGCGCCAGCCAGCGGCGAGTGATTTGCGTTTGGTGTTATCCATTAGCAAAATTCTGAGCGATTTGGAACGAATGGGCGATGAGGCCAGTAAAGTGGCCGATAGTGCGATTAAACTAACCGAATTGGGTGGTTTGCCACGCAGCGTACTCGAAATTCGTCATATTGGTGACCATGTTGCCGGTATGGTGCGCGGTGCGCTAGATGCGTTTGCGCGCTTTGATATTGATCTGGCTTTAGAAGTAGCTGAAGAAGACAAGGCCGTGGATCTTGAGTACGGCACCGCCATGCGCAGCTTAGTGACGTATATGATCGAAGATCCCCGCACAATCTCGTCGGTGTTACAGGTGATGTGGGCATTGCGTTCATTAGAACGGGTTGGCGATCATGCGCGTAACATTGCTGAACATGTTATTTACCTTGTTAAAGGCGCCAATGTTCGCCACGTAAATATTGAAGAAATGGCCGCCACCGTACAAGATCAATAAGCACAATACGGTCGCGAAAATTAAGCCGGACCAAGTGGTAGTCCGGCTGCCAGCCACACGCCTAATAATAGTGACCAGCCCAATAGAAAGCACAGTGAATATGGCAGCATCAGCGCCATTAAGGTTCCCATTCCCGCCGATTTGTCGTGGCGCTGCATAAACGCAACAACAACCCCGAAGTAGGGCATTAGTGGCGTGATGATATTCGTGCTCGAGTCGCCAATGCGGTAGGCCATTTGACTGGACTCGGGATCTACACCAAGTAAATACAGCATCGGTACAAAAATTGGCGCCATTAACGCCCATTTTGCCGACGCACTGCCAATCAATAAATTAATCCCAGCGCTAACCAATACAAAGCTGATTAATAAGCTTGTTTTAGAGAGGGCTAGACCAGCCAGCCACTCTGCGCCATTGATAGCCGCGATGGCCCCAAGCCCAGTCCAATTGAAATAATTGACAAACTGCGCGGCAAAAAACATGAGCACTAAATATCCCGATAGACTCGCTAGGCCTTTTTCCATACCGCCAACCCAGTCGTGCTGGGATTTGAATTTGCCTGTGCCGTAGCCAAAAATAATGCCGGCGATCACCGCGTATATAGCTATGAACACCACAATACCATTTAGCAGTGGGAGTGCGGCGAGGCCGTTGGGGTCTGGGTTGCGCAGAAGGCCGCCGGCCGGCAGTACTAATGCGAACATAATGGCGATAAACCCTAGGCTAAACATCCCAACGCGGCGCAGGGCAAGAGCTTGCTGCTGTATACCGTTAATTGTTGGACTTGCCTCGCCACTAATGTTGGGTTTGGCGAGTCTGGGTTCAACAAATACTTCATTTACCCATGCGCCAGCAAAGGTAATAAACACCGTTGAAACGAGGGTGAAGTAATAATTGGCGCTAGTGAGCACTTGACGCTCTGGCGCGACTAAACCAATAGCTTCGGTCGTGATGCCAGCTAAGATTGCGTCAACCGGCCCCAGCAGTAAGTTGGCGCTGTAACCGCCCGATACCCCCGCAAAGGCAGCGGCTATGCCTGCCAGCGGCGAGCGGCCGGCGGCGCGAAAAATCAGTGCGGCAAGAGGGATTAACACCACGTAGCCCGAATCGAAGCCAATGCTGGACATCACCCCCGCAAAAACAACAAAAGCGCTGAGAAATTTCGGTGGTGCTTTGCTGGCAAGGCGGTGAAGTACACAGGCCAATAAGCCAGATTCTTCAGCCACAGCAATACCGAGTATCGCAACAATAACCGAGCCTACAGGGGCGAAGTGAATAAAATTGGCGACAGCATTGCTAATCATCCAGCGCAGGCCATCACCACTTAATAATGATTTTGCGGCAATGTTGTCGTTGCTAATCGGGTGGGTGGCATTGACGCCTAGGCTCGTAGCGAGGGCAGAGCCGAGGATGATTGCCAGGCTGAAATAAATGAAAAGCAACACGGGATGGGGCAGGCGATTACCCGCCGCTTCTAAGCTGTTGAGCCAGCGCACGCTAAGTGCAGGGCGTTGTGAATTTAGAGCCATGAGTTGGACTTTTCCTTTAAAAGCAGGTTTTCAGTGTATTATGGCGACACTGCAAATAGACTATAAAACACGTACAGCAAAGGCTTTATACTTTGCCAGAATCACCCGATGATAGGAATGTTTTTACAGTGAGTGGAGTTAATCAGAGTTACCTGCAGGACGCGCCGCTTACACCCCGCTGGACTGTCATGATCACACTCTATCTCGCAATGATGAGTGTCGGTATGGGGCAAACGGTCGTGTTTGCCATACTTCCTATGCTCGGCAGGGAGCTTGGTTTAGATCAGCTAGTGTTTAATTTACCTTTTAGTGGGCTGTCGTTTCAGCCCCGCGAAATGGCCATAACTTCGCTCTCAACCTTAACGGCGTTCACTTTCTTTATTGCTGCCCCGCGCTGGGGTCGCCTCAGCGATCGCTGGGGGCGAAAACCACTCATAATTCTTGGCCTGTGTGGCTACACTGTTGGTACCCTCGCGTTTAATGGTGTGGCCTATTTGGGCTTAACGGGAATGTTAGCTGGTGGCATGCTCTATCTATTTTTAATCCTGAGTCGAGCTTTCCATGCGGCGCTTATGTCGGCGACCCACCCAGCCTCAGCGGCGTATATGGTTGATGTAACCTCGGTAAATGAACGCACCCGAGGCATGGGTAAAATGCAGGCGTTTAGTCAGGTTGGTGTAATGATTGGGCCTGCTTTAGCGTGGTTTGTGCACATAAGCTTTTTGGCGCCATTTTTTATTCAAGCTTTTATTACCTTTGTGGTTGGCATGATGGTATGGCGTTACTTACCTGCGCTGCCGCGCATGCCTGACACTGGGGTAAAGGCGGTAAAGCTATCGTATTTTGATCCTCGCTATAAACTTTATATGATGGTGAGTTTCACCGTGTTTTGTTTGGTGGGTATGGTCCAGCAAACCTTGGGGTTTTATTTTCAAGATTTACTTCAGCTTGATAGCGTGCGCTCGGCGCAAACTTTTTCAATGGCCATGGTTGTCTCATCGGTTGCGATGTTGGTGGCTCAGCTTGGTGTGGTCCAGCGCTATGTTGGGCCGCCAATGAAGCTATTGCTATTTGGCTTGCCCTTCATGTGCGTGGGTTATGTGGTGCTGGCAAATTCCACAACACTGCCGTATTTATTGCTTGCAATGGCCCTTATCGGTTTTGGTATGGCGGTAACTGGCTCATCACTAACCGCCAGCGCAACAATGGCTGTCGAGACAGGCGAACAAGGCGGTTTAGCTGGCTTGCTAGGTTCTACAGCTGGGCTGGGTTTTATGCTCGGGCCGCTATTAGGGGGCGCGCTTTATCAGTTGTCGCCAGCCTACCCATATTGGTGTGCAGCGGCGGTGGTGCTGGTGATTCTTGTTGTGCTATTTCGTCATGAGCCAAAGCCATTGAGTCAAGGGAAATAAATGACTGTGACAGTTTGGTTAAATTTTATGCGGAAGCGCCCAGCGCCCATGAGCGCTGCTTTATGGTGGGCATGTACAATGTTATCCACAAGCTTATTCACCTAAATTGGGGAAAACTTTTATTTTGTTCGCTTGCAATCAAAGTTGTCCACAAAGGTAAAGTGAAGCGGGTGAGAATGCGAATAAGGGATTTTGTGGGCTAGTTGTGATTGTTTTCAGGTTTTTACAGGCGTTTAATGGCATGTATTAGAATTAATTGCTAGAAATAAAGAGCAATTAGATATTCTACGTAATGCTTGGCCCTTTTTGGGGTGCCGCACTAAATGAGATGTTGAGTATGGCTAAATTTAATGTGCCAGCGATGTTGCCGCTGTGCTTAGCAATTTTACTTGGGCAAAAAGCGGTTGCCTTGGGCTTGGGGCCCGCAATGCTTGATTCCGAACTAGGCGAGCCGCTATTCGCTCGGATTCCTATTTTTAAGGCCGAAGGCTTAGGGAGCGAGCAATTACTGGTTAGTCTTGTTGCGGTTAAAGACGGCGATAGCGGCGTAGAGGTTGGCTCAGTCGACACCCGCTCCATTTCTGCGGTGGGTGAAGTAGATTTGAGTGGCAACGGCACCATCTATTTGCGGAGTGACCGGCCACTGCGTGAACCATTCCTACATTTCATGCTCAATGTTCGTTGGCCAAATGGCAGTTTAAGCCGTGCCTATACCCTGTTATTTGATCCGCCAACCGATGCTGTAGCCAAAAATACTGCGGGGGTGACATTACTCCAAAATATTGATCGCACCGCGCCGGCAAGTATTGTGAGTAAGCTTGGCAATGGTCCGCGCCGCACCGCGCCTGAGGCTGCAGAGTCGATTGTTAGTGATTCTGCTTTTTATACTACGGTGCGTGGCGACAGTTTGTGGAGCATAGCCCTGCGGCTTGCCAAAGTGAAAAGTGGATCGGCGGCTCTGTGGATGGATCGCTTATACGCGAACAACCCAAAGGCATTTATTCGCGGCAACCGCAATCTATTGAAAGAACGGATGACCCTAGACCTATTTGAAAGCCTGCCGCAGCCGCTGGATACCGATCCTGTTGCGGCAGCACCTGCCAAGCCAACTAAAAACACTAAGGTCGTTGCTACCGGCGCACTCGGTCGACCAAACGGCAGCCTAGGCCTTGATCCGGCTATTGTTAATCGTCGCGAAGATGAAGCAGAGCTTGCTGGAAGTAGTGGCGTTGCCGAAGGCGATGGCGTATTGAGTGAAAAGCAGTTTTTACAGCAAAACCTCGGAGAGGTAGAGGGTGAGGTTGCACGGGTTTCGGAAAATATTGCGCAGATGAGTCAACGACTCGTGGCGTTGCAGGCGCAGTTGGACAATTTAAATAGTCAGTATCAACAAATACGCAATGCCGAAGTGCCCTCTGCGGAGCTCGCAGTAGCCGACCCCGAGCCTGTTGCGGGCACGACTAACATTGAACTGGCCGCCAGTGATGTTGCAATTGACCCTAGTCTTAGTGAGGCTGATTTAACTCTTCCCGCCGAGGCGGCCTCTGAACAGGTTTCAGCAGCTGATTCTGGTACTGCTGCGGTCGGCAGTAATGCAAACCGGGTAAATAATGCGGTTGCACCATCTGGTACTAGTGGCGCTTGGCAGTGGTTGCTACCTTTGGTGGCGCTGGGTTTGGCGGTTTTGCTGTGGCTTCGCCGCTGGACGGTTAGTCGCGATCATGTGGCCAGCAGTGTCGATGTTGATTTAAGCGATGTAAATGCCGCTGTTGCGGCGCGAAAAGATACCTTTAACGATGTGTTTAGCTCTTTAGACTCGCAAGCGAGTGTTATACGTAAGCCGACGACGGATGGCCCTGCCGCACCACTGGGCAATAGTGGTAAAGATGATTTCGACGTTTTCGATACGGCTAGTGTAAAACCGGAAAAAACAGCGTTTGAGATGGCGCCACTGGCTTTGGACGATGAGCTTATTTCTGCCTTAAATAATCCCGCATTCGACGACAGTAAAGAAGACGAACTCGCCGAGGTGCAGACCGATGATTTATTTGCTGAGGTTGAGGCTAATACGGTGGATAACGCTGACGATATTGCCGAGATTGAACTGGACGACTCAATCTTCGCGGCGATCAATAGCGAGACAAGCACAGAATCAGAATTTGATGATTTTGAATTCTCGGAAATCGACGACGATTGGTTGTCCGGAAGTGGCGATGACACCGCTGCATCCGGTGTTGTGGCCAGTGACGATGCAAGGCATCGCGCCGCGGCGGCCATAGAACTCGGCGATTATTTCAGCGCTAAAGGTATTTTGGAAGCTGAAATAATGGTGAGTGACGACGTAGAATTTAAAATGCAACTACTGGATGTCTACGCTCATTGTGGTGATTGCGAGGAGTTTGATGCCCTAGCGCTACAGCTTGAGTTTTCAAACGGCGATGATGAAAAAATGCGTGAAATAGATATTTTGCGCAGCATCCTACTTAATAGCCAAGATGGAGCAGGGAAGCGTCGCGCTGAATAGTATGAATGGGTTGGTAAAACAGGCATACACGCTAATTGAGGATGCCGGAGACTATATCGTGATTGATAAAGGCCCCGGCGTAAATCTGCATCGCAATCAGTCTGCGCAAAGTTTGGTGGATATCCTTAATAATGACTTTCCTGGCCAAGCCATGCATTTGGTGCATCGCCTAGATGATGCGACGTCAGGTTTATTGCTTTTGGCAAAAAATCCTGCCGCAGCCGCGGAGTTGGGGGCGTTATTTGCCAATCGTGAGATTGCGAAATTCTACCTCGCCATTGCCGATGGCAAACCCAGTAAAAAGCAGGGCACGGTCATTGGCGATATTAAAAAAAGCCGCAGTGGCAGCTATCTTTTGAGCCGTACACGCAGCAACCCCTCGGCCACCCAGTTTTTTAGTTATAGCCTCGGCGCCGGGCGCCGCGCTTACCTGCTAAAACCGCACACCGGAAAAACCCATCAATTGCGGGTTGTGATGAAAAGTCTGGGGGTCGCCATATTAGGGGATCGGCGCTATGGTCCGTCAACACAAGACTGCGATCGAATGTACCTCCATGCCACAGCGTTGCGATTTACATTTCGCGGAGAAGTGCGTGAATACGTGTCACTTCCCCAGCGTGGTGAGCTATTTGTAGATCGCGATGGAGGCCTCGCAGCGGCTTTGTTAGACTGCGAGGCGCCGTGGGCACTTGAGTGGCCACGCTTAAATTAGTATCTACCGAACAGCGATTTACAGTGTTTTGCGCTGGGCGGTGTGTAGTCGGAAACGGATAATGAAGAAATGACTGATTTGCCCTCTGAATTAATGATTAAACTAAATCGCGAAACTGCCAAAATTGATTGGCAGGCCTTGCAGCGTTTTTATGCACAAGGTGCGGTGTTGGTGGTTGCACCAGAGCTTGATTTGGTCGCGTCCGCGGTGGCGGTCGCCGAAGATAATAGCCAATATATCGCCGAGCTACTGGCGAAGGGCCTGTTGCAAAAAGCCGACGAAAATCACGCGCAACAGTGGCTGGCAGAGCAAACCGAGGTTTGGGCGGTGGTCGTGGCGCCTTGGGTTTTGGTCCAGCGTGAGCGTAAGCCCTCGCCGCAATGAGTATTCGCACCGATTACCGCGAGGAACTGGCTTGTAAATTAACGCAGTTTTTTAGTGATCAGCAGCAGGGCTTAGACATACCCCCAGCGCAGCTCTACCGGCTTGAAGGGTATATTGAGGCGGGAATCCTCGTTGGATTTATTACTGAGCCAGAAATTAAGCAAAACCTTATCGATCATGCTAAGCAGTATTTAAATAGCGATGTGGCAGAATTTTACCGCCAAGATTACCGCTTGATTCTGCACCTGCGTATGGCAACTGCGCCGGTGTATCCCGGCAATAAATCTCCGTGAGTTTAGGTTTTATGAACGCACCTACGGTGAATGTACCCAGTTTGCTCATGCCGGAATTCTACACGCAATTACGCGCTCAAGGCCTGCATAGCGGCCACCGCTACCTACTGTTTATTTCCGGTGCTGAGGACTGGTGCAAGGACCAGTTGGCTGAGCTGCCAACGGCCCTAGATAATTGTCTGCTACTGGCCAAGCAGCCGCTGTACGGCGTTGAACCTCAGCAAACTAAAAGTCTTTTAGGCCGCGAATACTCCTCGTTGCTAATTAATGCCCATGAACACCAAGACATCAATGCGTGGCTGGCGGCGGCTGGTAGTTTACGCGCCGGTGGCGTGTTGGTGATGCTGTGCCCAACTTTAGATGTTTGGCCGCAGCAGTTTAGTGCTCGCGCGCACTACAGTGCCGTGACAGAATCAGCTTTTATGCAGCGAATATTACACGCTGCGCCCAGTCTGCCAGGGGTGTTCTGTTGGACGCAGGAGCATGGGCTGAGCGGCAACGTGCCGGTGGCTGGAGATGCTTGGCAGCAGCACTTGCCTACGCCAGATCAGCACGGCGTGATTGCGGCAATCCAGCAGGTGGCTTGTGGCCGAGCTAAGCGGCCGCTGCTTATTCGGTCTGATCGGGGCCGCGGTAAAACCAGTGCCCTCGGCTTGGCAGTGGCGCAATTATTCGGCGCGCAGCACTGCCGGCGGGTGTTAATAACCGCGCCAAGTCCGGAGGCGGTGGCAGGGGCATTTGAGCATTTAGCTGGGGCTGCGCCCAATGCGCAAATAACGCCAACACACTGTATTGTGGGCGATTGCATACTGCAGTTTTTGCCCCTCGACGCTGCACTAAAAAGTCGAGAGCATTGGGATTTATTATTGGTCGATGAGGCTGCCGCCCTGCCCGTGGCGAGTTTGCAGCAATTATTGCGTCGCTACTCGCGCCTCGTATTTTCAACCACGGTTCACGGTTATGAGGGCAGTGGTCGCGGTTTCGATATTCGATTTAAGGCCATTTTAGATCGCGAGCGACCGCAGTGGCGGCGTCAGGCAATGCGTGAGCCTATTCGCTGGGCGGCCGATGACCCTCTGGAACAAGCGTTAAATAGCTTATTTCTTCTAAATGCCGAACCCCTCGACAACGATGGTAGCGAGTTACTGCCACGTATTCGCGTGCTAGATCGCTCGGAGCTCAGTGACGAGGGTCTGCTTAGGCAGATTTTTGGTTTACTGGTGCAAGCTCATTATCAAACCACCCCACAAGACTTGCAGTATTTACTAGATGGCGACGCCGAACTGATTGTTGCGACGAGCGGGAGCCGAGTTGTTGGGGTTTGTCAGCTGCTGCCTGAAGGCGGTTTTAGTCTTGAACTGGCGATAGAGATTGTCGCAGGTCGGCGGCGGCCTCGCGGCCATTTAGTTGCCCAACGCTTAGCCCATTTAAATGAGGAATCACGTTATACCACCGCCTGCAGCTTGCGTGTAAACCGTATCGCGGTGGTGGCTGATATGCGCCGTAACGGACTTGGTAAAGCGATGCTGGCAGCGGCAGAAGCGCAAGGGCGCCGCAGGGGCGCGGCGTATTTGTCATCGAGTTTCGCAGCTGATCCTAGCGTTATTGATTTTTGGCTGAGCGAACAGTTTTTACCGGTGTGTTTAGGTAGCCGCCGTGATACCGCCAGTGGTTTGTATTCGCTGATTGTTATTAAGGGCTTGGAGGAGGAATTTGCGGCGGGCGCAGCTAATTTATGTGGCCAGCTACATCGTGATTTGGCGTTGACTTTAAATAGCGTGTACAGCGATATCAGCCCAGCGCTGTTACTAACTTTGCTTGCCGCGAGTAGGAGCGCGACATTGGCGCCACCGGCAGGTGCCCTGCGTGCAGTGCAACGTTACTGTGCGGGTGAATTGATGTTTGAACAGGCGGCGGCAGGCATGTCATGCTTATGTCTACACGGCGATTTAAGGTCGGTTGTCGGCGCTGAATTAGCGGTAGGGCGCGTTATTTTGGGGCAGGGCTGGGCGCTTCTTGCCGAGCAGTACGAACTCTCTGGCCGAAAAGAAATTGAGCAGTGTTTGCGTGATGTTTTTTTAAAAATTATAGCAATAGCGGGTGAGGATTAATTATGTCGACCATATTTACTAAAATTATCGAACGCGAATTACCGGGGCATTTCGTCTGGGAAGATGAAAATGCGGTGGCGATTATGACGATTGCGCCAATACAAGCTGGCCACATCCTCGTTATTCCCCGCGATGAAATAGATCACTGGGACGATCTGCCTGCGCCATTGGCAGCCCATCTGATGAGTGTGGCGCAAACTCTTGCTAAGGCGTTAAAGCAGGCCTTCGTCTGTGAGCGAGTAAGTATGATGATTGTCGGTTTAGAGGTTCCTCATACCCATTTACACTTAGTGCCTATCAATACCATGGAAGACGCGAATTTTGGCAATGCTAAAATGGCTGAAGGAGATGATTTAGCACAGGCTGCGCAAAAGGTTCGCGAGGCATTGGCATCACTTTAAATTCTACGATTTATTAGGAATATTTTTCTTTAGTTTTCTGAACCAAATTGGGTGATTGCTTGAGGTTTGACATTGGGGTGTATGATTCGTACAGGCTGAATCTCATTTTCAATATTAATGATTTCGCCGCGTAACCAGCCGCCACCGTCTGGGTCTTTTAAGATGACACCGACGCCGCCAGGACTTTTAATTTTTAAGGTTTGTCGGTTGGGTAAAAGATTTTCGGCGCAGGGTAGGCTTAGGCAGTCTAGAGCCGTTTTACTGCTTGCCGCATCGAAGTTGAAGTGGTACTCGGTCTCATTCGGTTCACCAACACGCGGGCTAAGCGCTTCATCAAGGTCTAATATGTTGGTGATGGCTGATTGCAGCTCGACGCAGTGTTCCGAGGATAGGTAAGTGAGGACTAAGCGTTTCAATATGGCATACAGTCGCTTGGGGTTTTGTAATATGGCGGAGTATAAACGCGCTCGATTTTCATATACGACCATGCGATCGCCTAAGTCGATATCACTTAATTCACTTTGGTATTCCGTGCACACTGCCCGCAGTAAACCGCGTAGTAGCGGCGCGGTAGTGATATTGCCTTGCAGCGCTAAATAGCGAATGGAAAACGGGAGTAGGTGGCCGTGGGCAAAGAGAATGTGCGCGGTGATAAGGAAATAGCCTTCTATTCCTTGGTCGCGGTTAAAGGTGTGGCAGGCGACCACGTATTCGCCTTTGGCTTTGCCGTAACCTGCTACGGGAATGGTTTCGATTTTATATTCATTGCGCTTTTCGTAAAACTCGGTGCCTGGCAGCAGAGTGTAGGCAAAAATATTTAAATTTGGGAAAGTGCGCAGTAATTGGTCTAGATTTGTTTCAAATTCGGGCAGATTGTCACCAGGTAAACCCCAAATAAGTTCGGCGGCGATCGGTACGCCGGCACTGGCCATTTGTTTGGCAATAGGCTCATATTTGTTGGCGTCCATATTTTTGCGATTGCTTAACTCCAGCGCCAGTGGCGTGAGTGTTTGCAGGGCAAGTTGGTAGTGGGGGAGTAAGCCATTGCGGTGTAATAGCAGTACAATTTCTTGAACCCTAGGGCTGTGCTTTTTAGACCACGAGGTGGCAAAGCTATTGGGTAAGCCGGTCTCAGCTTTGAGCTTGCAAATTAACTGGGCTTTTTCTAAGTCTTCCTTTAAGGCGCCAAAATTTGAATCGGCAAGCCAGATATCTTTAATTCCGGCATCGACGATTCGCCGCCAGTCACTGCGTATCCGCGTCATTGAGAATTGATACATCTTGGTGCCAATTGCGCCGGTACCCCACTCGCAAAAGGCGCATTTAAACGGGCAGCCGCGGCTGGTTTCGTAGGATATTGAGTCGTATAGCGGCTTGCCGTCGGAATCACTCAAGTCGATAGCATCTAGGGCCGATGGCAGTTCATCAAGTTGCGTGCGGCGCTGGCGCTCAGCCGTTTTGATGAGTTTGCCATTGCGTAAGAATGCGAGGCCTTTGACGCTTTCCCAGCTGCCATTTAACGGTGCGTCGAGGATTTCTTGAAAGCTTGATTCACCTTCACCCAAAATAATTAGATCGATTGGATCGTCAAAAAGGTAGTCTTCCGCCTGTTGAACATGGGGGCCGCCGGCAATACATAATACCTCTGGACAGGCTGATTTGATTGAGTGGATTAAACTTAAAAATTCGGCAGCGTTCCACGTGTACATGCTAAAGCCAACGACGGGCCGATGGCCTGCGTTTAATGCCGCGCGTATTTGAGTTAATGCCTTAGCTTGCGCGGTGTGTTGCCACTTGTTAATGGCCTCGCTGTCGCGAAAATGCAGCAATTCAAGGTGGTAGTGTTCGGTGTTGTTACCATAGCGGTGGTAATAGGCTTTTAGTCCGCCGGTGGTGGTCGGCGCCGCCCAAAATTGATCTGAGTCCATGCTGAATAAAAACACTGGGCAGGGTGGCGGCGCTTGAATCATTATTATTGGCTTCCGGTGGGCTAATTACTTGAAGACGGGGCTAAGCGCGCAGTATTTTGCGTGCATATTTATTAGAAGAGTAGCAGTGTTTAGGGTGAGCGCCCATTACTGAAATGTCATGTAAAAAGCAGGGTGGTTTTGGCGTAGCTGTCGTAGCAGTACAGGGTAAGTAAGACTGCTACAACAGGGCTACTAGTAGAGTATATTAGCGCTGGAAACGCTTCATGAGTTGCGGCAGTTCTGGTAAACCCAAAATCTGCCGCCTAACTAGATCGAGGCTCAGTGCGGCTACCCAGCTTTGGAACGCCGTGCGATCAAAGGGCAACTGAAGTTTGATTGCCTTAAGATTTTGTGCCGAACCCCAGGCAATCCAAACGGTGCCCACCGGCTTGTCGGCGCTGCCACCATCGGGGCCGGCAATGCCGGTAACGGCGATTGCTACGTCGGCGCCGGTTGCCTCGAGCGCACCGAGTGCCATTTGCCGAGCAACGTTTTCACTTACTGCGCCATCGCTGGCCAAGCTTTCCTCGGAGACCTGAAGTAGCTGCGCTTTGACGTGGTTAGAGTAGCTAACGATACCCCCCGGAAATACTTGGGAGGCGCCGGCTACGCTGGTCAGCTGGGAGGCAATTAGGCCGCCAGTGCAGGATTCTGCAGTGCACAGCTGCAAATTATTGGCTTTAAGCGCATTTATTGTTGCGGCGGGCAAGCTTATGGGCAATTCACCCAGTAAGTGGTCGGCTAAAAGCTCTGTAACCCTTGGGCTCCACTGCCGCAGTCTGGCGTCGGGATTGCTGCCGCGGGTGGTGAGTTTCACTTCGAGCACGGGCATAGAGGCGCGAAAGCCCAGCTCAATGTCGTCTGGCCAGTCGCGCAAATGACTGTTTACCATCTCTTGAATGCCTGATTCTCCAAGTCCAAAGACGCCAAGGCGCAGAGTTTGAATATGGTCTGAGGGAAACAGTTTATCTAGTGCGGGAATAATTTCTTTGCTAAGCATGGGCCGCAATTCGCTGGGTACCCCAGGGCTTGCGAAAATGAGGCAGTTTTTGTGCGTTAGCTTAATGCCGACGGCGCTACCGCGCTCGTTCGCGATAATGTCGCAGCCCTTGGGTAGCATCGCTTGTTTGTGGTTGGAGGCATTAAGGGGAAAGCCCCGCGCCGTGCACCATTGAGTGAGGTGAGCAAGGGCCTGTGGGTGCTCGCAAATTTCTGTGCCGCTCACGCGCGCAAGCGCGACTGCGGTCAGGTCGTCAACGGTTGGGCCGAGACCGCCATTAATGATCAATACGTCGGCGTCTTCACAGAGTTGGTCAATCTCTGTGCAAAGCAGTGCTAGTTCATCGCCAACGGTGATCTTTTTGCTGATTCGCCAACCGTAGTCTTTTATTTGCTCGGCAATCATGGCTGAGTTGGAGTCAATAATATCGCCAGCCATAAGTTCATTGCCGGTGAGCAGTAGGTGTAGCTTCATTCAGAATTATCCATTATTGGCGTTGTTGAGGGCTGTCGCTAAGTTGTATATTGAACGGGGCTGTCAGCGTAGTCATTCTTTACATAGTAATAGCTTTGCAGGCCAAGCTCTAATTTTTGTCAATTTTGTCGGAGTTTAGCAATGAAGTTGTCGTCTGGTGTTGTTTTGGCGGGTGTAATTGTGGTGGTGTTGGCGGTTTTTGAGTTGTGGCAGTATCTTGATGCTAAAGCGTATCGCGAAACCGTGAATGCTCAACTTATGCAGCTGTCGGCGCGAGTTGATAGTATTGATGAGACGGTGCAGCTTGCACGTAAAGAATTGGAGCAAATGGAGCAATCTTCGCTGGGCGGTTTGATTGAAAATGCCAATGATGCCTTAATTCAGGGGTGGTCGGCGATGATGGATACCGTTGAAAAAGAACTGCAACGAGCGAAGGAGAGTTTAGATAAGCCGGCGCCAAAAATGGACCCTAATAGCGCACCGTCCCAAGGGAAGCAGCCCAGCGCTGGGCCAGACAATGCTGGTGCCGGTGTATTATAAGTTTTGATTTGGAGTTTTTATGCCGGAAATTACACGTCCTGTTAAAGCAATAGAAGTGAACTATGTCTGTGACAAATGCAGCCATGGCATGATGAAACACTGCGGCGATATGGATGCGGCAACTGGTTTGGTGCCTCATCGGTGTATGATCTGTAGCCACGAGCAAAATTTTAAATGGGTGTCTTATCCCAAAATTCGCTATGTTGGTCTAGACGAACACAGTGATTAAAGCCTTGCTTCGTGGCAGGGTCTACGCCTTGGTGTTAGTAGCGCAATCGCGCGTCGAGTTCGTCCACTAACTCAGCCCACTCGGCATCTAAATCGATAGATTCTTTTAGCAACTTCGCCTGCGCGGGTTTCCAAAAACTGGCCTCATGAATTAATAACCCTCTGGGCAAGGGGCGGTGGCGTACAATGAATCGTTCAACTTCTTCGTCGCTGGCGGGTAAGCCGAGCTGCTGAAAAAGTGTATTCATTGTGTGTAATTCGGTTTCCATTGTGTCCTCCGTAGATGAATAGCCGTAGCTAGTGTCCAATATAGAAGACCCCGCGCCGCCTTGCCAGTTTTTGTGTAAATCACAGTGCTTGCTGGTGGTGGGTAGGCTAATAAAATGTGTTGTCTAGTGAATGTTTTCGCTGCTTTATCATCTAAGCTCGATTGAGGTTTTATTGTAGGCTGGCTGGATCTTTCTGTTGGTCGTTGAATATATGTGAGGGTTAAATGGGGAAGTTTGGGCTGATATTGGTTTTTGCAATTGCCTTAATAGCTTGTCAGCCTAAGGAGCCGCGGGCCAGTAAAGTAGTCGGGCCTTCGACCACTAAACTTGCGAACCTTGCTGAGTCTGTGGTTCCAGTGTCGGAGCCGGTGAGTGCGCCCAAGCAAGCTAAATTGGATTTGCGGCTGCCGCAAGACGTAGTCGTGATAACGGCAGAGGCATGGAGTGATGATAGTCGCGGTCGTTACGGGATTAAAGATTGGTTTAGCTCGGACGAGGGGCGAGAGGCGTCGCGATTAAAGTTTAAGTCGAAATTATTACTAAAAGAAAATGCGATGAAGGAAAAGACTATGAGCAGCTACGCTGATAGGGTTGCTGGTGCAGAGCTAGGTTTTGAATATAAAACGCGCTGAAATGGTTTTCGTTGCAGTTAAATTTTAACAATAAAAAAGGCCGCTATTGCGGCCTTTTTTATTGCTGAGCCTAGGCTCCGCGCTTAGCGTTTGTCGAGGCTAACAAAGTCACGTTGCACTGGGCCAGTATACAGCTGGCGTGGACGACCAATGCGGTAGCTACCGCTGATCATTTCATTCCAGTGTGCGATCCAGCCTGGGGTGCGGCCCAAGGCGAAGATAACGGTAAACATGCTAGTTGGAATGCCAATCGCTTTCAGGATAATACCTGAATAGAAATCGACGTTTGGATAGAGCTTGCGGTCGATAAAGTATTCATCTTCCAGCGCAATTTGTTCTAAGCGTTTGGCAATTTTTAGTAGCGGGTCGTTTTCTAAACCAAGTTCAGCCAACACTTCGTCTGCTGCTTGTTTCATCACTTTGGCGCGGGGGTCGAAGTTTTTGTAAACCCGATGGCCAAAACCCATTAAGCGGAATGGGTCGTCTTTGTCTTTTGCTTTAGCGACGAATTCGTCAATGCGCGATGCATCACCAATTTCGTTGAGCATCTCTAATACTGCTTCATTGGCGCCGCCGTGAGAGGGCCCCCACAGTGCTGCGATACCAGCAGAAATACAGGCGAAAGGATTGGCGCCAGTTGAACCGGCGAGGCGCACGGTGGAGGTAGAGGCGTTTTGCTCGTGGTCGGCGTGCAGCAGGAATATTTTATCCATTGCCTTGGCTAATACTGGGTTTACATTGCTTGGCTCACAGGGATTGCCGAACATCATGTGCAGGAAGTTTTCGGCATAGCTCAGGTGGTTCTGCGGGTACATGAAGGGCTGGCCGATGGTGTATTTGTAGGTCATGGCCGCCAAGGTTGGCATTTTTGCTATCAAGCGGATCGCAGAGATTTCGCGATGCTTTTCGTCAGTGATATCCAGCGAATCGTGGTAGAAAGCAGACAGGGCGCCAACGACGCCACACATAATGGCCATGGGGTGGGCGTCGCGACGGAAGCCTTTAAAGAAGGTGCTCATCTGGTCGTTGACCATGGTGTGCATGCGGACTTTATTGACAAATGCTTCTTTCTGATCGGCATTGGGAAGTTCGCCGTAAAGTAACAGGAAGCAGGTTTCAAGGTAGTCAGACTGTTCGGCGAGTTGCTCAATGGGGTAGCCGCCGTGAAGCAGAATGCCTTTATCACCGTCGATATAAGTGATTTTTGACTCGCAGGCTGCGGTAGAAACGAATCCTGGGTCATAGGTAAAGTAACCATTACCCGTCAGGGCGCTGACTTCGATGACGTCGGGGCCGATAGTGCCAGAGTGGACTTTTAGGTCCAGTGTTTTTCCATCGATACTCAGACTTGCTTTCTTATCGCTCATTGTGACGGGCTCCTGTAACTTTTAACTTAGCTTGTGGCGTTAACTCCCTGTGTCTAGCATTCTGCACGGTATTGCGGAAATGTAACACTGGAAGGTCCGCTTGCGCGGGAGTGACAAATATAGAGAGATGAAATGTTTTGTCAACGGTGAGAACATTTTAACGTGCAATTGCGATGGAGGGAATTCTAAATGTTATATCCGGTAGAGTTTTTCTAACAAGCGGGAATTATTGCGCTGAAATTACGCGCTTGAGGCGCGGCTTTTGTTTTTCTATGGCGCCATAATGGTGCGAAATGGTTGCTTAAGCCTTTGATATTGGAGTTTTTTGCAAGCAATTCTTGGTGTAGGTAGGGGTTTGTAATTACGCGGCCTTGGCCCTATAATGCCCGGCGTTTCTTGTCGGGTTTGCAAAGGCCCAACCAACAGAGGCACAGTCGGACGAATAAGTCCGCAGATTGATTGATCCACTCCCTTTAAACCGCTCGAGTTTCGGGCCAGAAATTAAAAGTGTGGCAAACCGTGAACGATAAACGACCTGTAAATCTGGATATCGGGACAATCGCGCTGCCGATTACCGCATATACCTCTATTTTGCACCGCGTAAGTGGTGTGTTTCTTGTAGCTGGCGTCGCCCTGCTATTTTGGTTGCTTGGTACCAGTCTTGATGGTCCAGAGGGCTTTGGGCAGGCTAAAGCGTGCTTGGCGTCATTCTGGGGTAAGTTGAGTCTATGGGCCGTGTTAATCGGTTTGAGCTATCACTCTGCTGCCGGTGTTAAGCACTTGGTAATGGACGCCGGTATCGGTGAGTCTATGGAAGGCGGTGAAACTGGCGCGAAATTAGTGCTGGCTGTCACAGCGGTGTTGGTTGTACTTGCGGGGTTGTGGATATGGTAAATTCAGTAACGAATTTGGGTCGCAACGGCTTAGCGGATTGGCTGGTGCAGCGTGTCAGTGGTGTTGTACTGCTGGCTTATATGTTAGTAGTTGGTTTTTACCTGCTTTGTAGTGGTTCAGATTTAAGCTACGAGCAGTGGAGCGGCTATTTCGATAGCACTTTTATGCGTGTGTTTAGTACCGCAGCAGTATTGTCCATTGTGTCTCATGCATGGATTGGTTTGTGGTCGGTATCGACTGACTATTTAACAGAGCGACTAATGGGTGGCCGAGCGACGGTTTTACGCTTGGCATTTCAGGCAGCTTCGGCTGTTGTGTTGTTCACCTACCTCGTTTGGGGCATCCAGATTCTTTGGAGTTAAGCAATGGCTAATATTCGTACAATTTCTTTTGATGGTGTGATTGTTGGTGGTGGCGGTGCGGGTATGCGCGCGGCACTGCAGTTGGCGCAGTCAGGCTATAAAACAGCAGTAATCTCTAAAGTATTCCCAACGCGTTCACACACGGTGTCTGCTCAGGGTGGTATTACCTGTGCAATTGCCAGCTCGGATCCACAGGATCAGTGGCAGTGGCATATGTATGACACCGTTAAGGGTTCTGATTACATTGGTGATCAAGAAGCCATTGAATATATGTGTCAAGTTGGTCCAGAAGCGGTTTACGAGCTGGATCACATGGGTATGCCTTTCTCGCGCACCGAAGAAGGCCGTATTTATCAGCGTCCTTTTGGTGGTCAGTCTAAGAATTTTGGTGAGGGCGGTCAGGCTGCTCGTACCTGTGCTGCTGCCGACCGTACCGGTCACGCGCTTCTGCACACTCTTTATCAGGGCAACCTGAAAAACAATACTGTGTTTTTCAACGAGTGGTACGCCACTGACTTGGTGAAAAACGAAGACGGCGAAGTCGTTGGCGTTATTGCGATTTGCATCGAAACTGGCGAAGTGGTTTACGTTAAGTCTAAGGCGACCGTATTTGCTACCGGTGGTGCTGGCCGTATTTACGCCTCTACTACCAATGCCCATATCAACACTGGCGACGGCGTTGGTATGGCTTTGCGCGCTGGCTTCCCAGTGCAAGATATTGAAATGTGGCAGTTCCACCCCACCGGTATTGCCGGCGCGGGTGTACTTGTTACTGAAGGCTGTCGTGGTGAGGGTGGTTACCTCGTCAATAAAGACGGCGAGCGTTTCATGGAGCGCTACGCGCCAAACGCCAAAGATTTGGCCGGTCGCGACGTTGTTGCCCGCTCTATGACCCTAGAAATTCTTGAGGGTCGCGGTTGCGGTCCCAATGGCGATCACGTTTACCTAAAGTTGGATCACCTTGGTGAAGAGGTTCTTGAGAGCCGCCTGCCAGGTATCTGTGAGCTGTCTCGTACCTTTGCTCACGCCGATCCGGTAAAAGAGCCAGTGCCAGTAGTTCCTACTTGTCACTATATGATGGGTGGTATTCCCACCAATGTTAACGGTCAAGCTTTGACGGTTGATGCAGATGGCAATGACACTGTTATTCCTGGTTTGTTTGCCTGTGGTGAAGTGGCCTGTGTATCAGTACACGGCGCTAACCGTTTGGGCGGTAACTCACTGCTGGATCTCGTGGTGTTTGGTCGCTCTGCGGGTTTATATATCGAGAAGAGTCTGCGTGAAGGCATCGAAATGCGCGATGCTTCCGAGGCCGATATTGAACGCGCAATGAGCCGTTTGAACAAAATCAACAACACTACCGGCGGCGAAAGTGTTTCGGCGCTGCGCACCGAGTTGCAAACCATTATGCAGAATCACTTCGGCGTATTCCGTCGCGGTGACTTTATGCAAGAAGGCATCAAAAAGCTGGCCGAGCTGCGGGTTCGTATTGATAACGCGCACTTGGAAGACAAGAGCAATGCCTACAATACTGCGCGTATTGAAGCCCTTGAATTACACAATTTGTTTGAAGTGGCAGAGGCTACGGCGATTGCTGCTGAAGCACGTACTGAGAGCCGCGGCGCTCACGCTCGTGAAGACTTCACTGATCGCGATGACGAAAACTGGTTGTGCCACTCTGTCTACTTCCCAGCCGACAAGCGGGTAGGTAAGCGGGCGGTTAACTTCACGCCGAAAACTCGTGAAGCGTTTGCACCAAAAATTCGTACGTACTGATTCAGGGGAAAACGAACATGTTGAAAGTCAGTCTCTATCGTTACAATCCTGAAGTTGATCAGGAACCGTACATGCAAGAAGTGGAACTGGATACCGGTGGCAAAGACCTCATGGTATTGGATGTTCTTGAACTGTTAAAAGGCAGCGATCCGTCGTTGGCTTACCGCCGTTCGTGCCGTGAAGGTGTGTGTGGTTCCGACGGTATGAATATCAACGGCAAAAACGGTTTGGCCTGCGTTACGCCAATTTCCGAAGCTCTGAAAAACGGCAAAGGTGGCAATAAGCTGGTTTTGCGTCCGCTGCCAGGCTTGCCAGTTATTCGCGACCTCGTTATCGACATGAGTCTTTTCTATAAACAGTATGAAAAGATTAAGCCTTTCTTGCTGAATGACACGCCAGCGCCAGCCATTGAGCGTCTGCAGTCACCGGAAGAGCGCGCTAAGCTGGACGGCTTGTACGAGTGCATTCTGTGCGCGTGCTGCTCAACTGCTTGCCCATCTTTTTGGTGGAATCCAGATCGCTTTATTGGCCCAAGCGGCTTGCTGCAGGCTTACCGCTTTTTGGCGGACAGCCGTGATACCGCAACAGAAGAGCGCTTGAGTGATCTAGATGATCCATTCAGTGTGTTCCGTTGCCATGGCATTCAGAACTGTGTGAACGTTTGTCCTAAGGGCTTGAACCCAACAAAGGCAATCGGTCATATTCGGAATATGTTGCTAAGCAGAGCAACCTAAGTATTCCCCCAGCTTCGGCTGGGCTATAACACTCTGCGGAAAGTTAGTCCTCGGGCGCTGTTTACGAGCAGCGCCAGAAAAAATACAACTCGGTGCTTACCGGCACTTTACGAGCTAAAAAGCGTATTAAGAGGGAAGGAACGTTCCCTGTGGTGCGAGTCGGTTCTGCGGCGTACACTGAATGCCGCGGGGCTACACAGGATGAGAAAGGCCTTATCGGGCAATTCATCATTCGGACTGCCACTTCCCTTGTTACTAGGTGGACAGGAATGCAGAAAAATTCAATGGAGCTACTGTGGAAAAGCTCCCATATATCAGGCGGAAATGCGACTTACGTAGAAGAGTTGTATGAGGCCTTCCTCACAGATCCAAACGCCGTTTCTGACGAATGGCGCAGCTATTTTCAACAATTACCCCGCGTTAGTGAAAACACAACTCACGATATTCCCCATTCGCCGATCCGCGAACATTTTGCACAGTTAGCAAAAGCACCAGTTCGCTACAACGGCGCAGTTAATAACGAAGTCAGCGATCACGAGCGCAAGCAAGTCCGAGTGATTCAACTGGTTAGCGCCTATCGTCAGCGCGGTCATCAGGAAGCCCAATTAGACCCATTAGGTCTGTGGCAGCGGTCCCGCGTGCCAGATCTTGAGTTGCAATACCACCAATTAAGCGAAGCCGATTTTGATACTGTGTTTCAAACCGGTAGTCTTTACATAGGTAAAGACCAAGCGACTTTGCGCGAAATATACGACGCCTTGCGCGCCACCTACTGCCGCTCGGTTGGCCCTGAATTCATGCATATTGTCGACACGCGCGAGCGCACGTGGATTCAGCAGCGCATGGAGAGTGTTCGCTCTCAGCCCCAGTATGGTTTGGAAACTCGCACCCATCTACTTGAGCGTTTAACCGCCGCAGAGGGCTTGGAAAAGTCGCTGGGTTCAAAATACCCAGGTACTAAGCGCTTTGGTTTGGAGGGCGGCGAAAGCCTGATTCCAATGATGGACGCGATGATTCAGCGCGCCGGCGCTTATGGCGCCAAAGAGATGGTTATTGGTATGGCCCACCGTGGCCGCCTTAACCTCTTAGTGAATATCTTGGGTAAAAACCCAGCAGAATTGTTTGATGAATTTGAAGGCAAGGTTAAATACCAAGGCTCTGCCGACGTTAAATACCACCAGGGTTTTTCGTCGAATGTGATGACCCCAGGTGGTGAGGTGCATTTGGCACTGGCCTTTAACCCGTCTCACTTGGAAATTGTTTCGCCAGTGGTAGAGGGTTCGGTGCGAGCGCGTCAAGACCGACGTAAAGATCCTATTGGCGACAAGGTAGTGCCAATTGTACTGCACGGTGATGCGGCTTTTGCCGGTCAGGGTGTGGTTATGGAAACCTTCCAGATGTCGCAAACCCGCGCCTATAAAACTGGCGGCACGGTGCACATTGTTATTAACAACCAAGTTGGTTTTACCACCAGCCTGCAAGAAGATGCGCGCTCTACGGAATACTGTACTGATGTTGCAAAAATGGTACAGGCGCCAATCTTCCACGTGAATGCCGATGATCCAGAAGCGGTGCTGTTTGTCAGCCAAATGGCTGCTGACTATCGCCAAGAGTTCAAGAAAGACGTTGTTGTCGATCTGATTTGCTATCGCCGTCGTGGTCATAACGAAGCGGATGAGCCATCCGGCACGCAGCCCTTGATGTACAGCAAAATTAACAAGCAGAAAACCACACGCGAACTTTACGTGAATAAATTGCTTGAAGAGGGCGCTATCGATCAGGCTCTTGCAGACAAAATGGCTGATGATTACCGTCAGGCGCTAGACAACGGTGAACACGTTGCTAAGAGTCTGGTGTTACAGCCTAACTCTGGACTGTTTGTTGATTGGACCCCTTATCTTGGTCACGCTTGGGATGTCGCCGGCGATACCACCATTGATAGCAAGGTTTTAAAAGAGGTTTCAGATGCAGTGAACGCGGTGCCTGAGGGTGTTGTGGTTCAGCGTCAAGTAGCAAAAATATACGAAGATCGCCGTAAAATGGCCGCGGGTGCAATGCCGATCAACTGGGGCTTTGCTGAAGTCGTAGCGTATGGTTCACTCTTAAAACAAGGGCATAAGGTTCGCTTGACGGGCCAAGACGTTGGTCGTGGCACCTTCTCTCACCGCCACGCGGTATTGCACAGCCAAAGTGATGGTCGTCGCTATGTTCCATTGCAGAACATGAGTGAAGATCAGCCAAGCTTTGATATTTTTGACTCCTTGCTGTCAGAAGAAGCGGTATTGGCCTTCGAGTATGGTTATTCCACTACGCAGCCAGATGCATTGGTTATTTGGGAGGCGCAGTTTGGTGACTTCGCCAACGGTGCTCAAGTTGTGGTTGACCAATTTATTAGTAGTGGCGAGTTGAAGTGGGGCCGCTTATGCGGTTTGACGATGCTCTTGCCACACGGTTATGAAGGTCAGGGCCCCGAGCATTCATCTGCGCGTTTGGAGCGTTTCCTGCAATTGTGTGCAGAGCACAATATTCAGGTGTGCATACCGTCAACCCCCGCGCAGGTTTTCCATATGCTGCGCCGCCAAGCAATTCGTCCGCTACGGCGGCCGCTGGTGGTTATGTCGCCGAAGAGTTTGTTGCGTCACAAAGAGGCGGTGTCGACCCTTGAAGAATTGACTACCGGTCATTTCCAAAACGTGATTGATGAAACCGATGACATCGATAAGTCTAAGGTTACGCGGATGATAGTGTGCAGCGGAAAGGTCTACTACGATCTGCGCGCCGCCCGCCGTGAACACGGTAAAGACTCGATTGCTATTGTGCGTTTAGAGCAGGTTTATCCCTTCCCGTACGATGATTTACGCAATGCGATTGCCCAGTATCCCAATCTGAAAAAAGTCGTTTGGTGTCAGGAAGAACCTCGCAACCAAGGTGCGTGGTATAACAGCCGGCACCGTATGGCGCGGGTTATTCGCAGCTTTAAGCCTGAGAAAAATCTGCTGTTGGGTTATGTAGGCCGTGAACCTTCAGCATCGCCAGCTGCGGGTTATATGGCGTTGCACTTGGCACAGCAAGAGAAATTTATCACGCAGGCCCTTAAGCTTTAAGGGCCGTAACCTTATACAGACTGTCTCGTACAGCGATATTAATTGACAGGAATAATGATGAGCATTGAAATAAAAGCGCCGACCTTTCCAGAATCCGTCGCCGATGGTTCTATCGCAACATGGCATAAGCAAGTTGGTGAAGCGGTAAAACGTGATGAGCCGCTGGTAGACATCGAAACAGACAAAGTGGTGCTTGAGGTTGTTGCACCCGCTGACGGCGTACTCAAAGAAATTTTAAAGCCTGAAGGCGAGACCGTGCTGAGTGATGAAGTGGTTGCGGTTTTTGAGGAGGGCGCTGCTGCAGCGCCTAGCGCAGCACCCGCGGCAGCTGCTGCCGAGCCGGCAGCAGCAAGCCAAGAGCTAAAAGTTAGCCCCGCTGCTCGCAAAATGCTCGAAGAAAAAGGCATAGATGCCAGCGCAGTTACTGGCACCGGCAAAGGCGGCGTAATTACCAAAGAAGATGTTGCCAACTTTAAACCTGCAGCGCCTGTCGCGGCGCCAGCGGTTAAGCCTGCTGCCGTTGTTGATGTGCCGGCTGGCGAGCGTGTTGAAAAACGCGTGCCGATGACCCGTTTACGCAAGCGTATTGCCGAGCGTTTGTTGGAAGCTACCCACACTACCGCCATGCTGACGACCTTTAACGAGGTTAATATGAAGCCGGTAATGGACTTGCGCAGTCAGTATAAAGACCTGTTTGAAAAGTCACATAACGGCACGCGTCTAGGTTTTATGGGCTTCTTTGTTAAAGCAGCCTGCGAAGCATTGAAGCGCTTCCCAGAAGTGAACGCGTCCATTGACGGCGATGACGTTGTTTACCACGGTTATCAAGACGTTGGTGTAGCCGTTTCTACCGAGAAAGGCTTGGTTGTTCCAGTGTTGCGCGACGCTGAAAATATGAGCATGGCCCGAATCGAAGAAAAGATTCGTGAATACGGTCTGCGTGCTAAAGACGGCAAACTCAGCATGGAAGACATGACTGGCGGTACCTTTACAATCACCAACGGTGGTGTGTTTGGTTCGCTATTGTCTACGCCCATTTTGAACCCGCCGCAAACCGCTATTTTGGGTATGCACAAAATCCAAGATCGGCCAATGGCGGTGAATGGCGAAGTCGTTATTTTACCGATGATGTACTTGGCGCTGTCCTACGATCATCGTTTGGTTGACGGTAAAGACGCGGTGAAATTCTTGGTGGCGATCAAAGATTTAATCGAAGACCCGGCTCGAATTTTGCTCGAAGTGTAAGGTTTAAGTAAAAGCGAATATACCGATGTCAGTGTAAATGCCATTTAGGCGGTTTGAATTGCTTGTATAGTTCATCCGCCTTGTAATTCTTGCCGGCCTTTAAGGTTTTTTACAAACCTTAAAGGCCGGCAAAAGAACGGGAAGTGACAATGTCAAAATTTGATGTGGTAGTGATTGGTTCTGGCCCAGCGGGTTATGTAGCGGCAATTCGTGCGGCGCAGCTGGGTATGAAAACAGCCTGTATAGAAAAGGCCCGCAATAAATCCGATAAGCTGGCCCTAGGTGGTACCTGCTTAAACGTTGGTTGTATCCCGTCTAAGGCGCTGTTGGATAGCAGCTATAAATACCATGAAGTAAAAGACAATTTTGCGGTGCACGGGATTACTACCGGCGACGTAAGCATGGATGTGCCAGCAATGATCAAGCGCAAAGATGCGGTTGTTGCCCAAATGATTGGCGGTATTGGTGGCTTGTTCCAGGCGAATGGCGTTACCGCAATTGAGGGTACTGGCAAGGTACTTGCTGGTAAAAAAGTTGAAGTGACTGCCGCCGATGGCAGTGTTTCGGTACTAGAAGCGGTCAATATAATTATTGCCACGGGTTCAGTGCCAGTGGCGATACCGCCAGCTCCAGTGGATCAAGATATTATTGTAGATTCAACCGGCGCTTTAGAATTTCAGAGCGTGCCAGGTAAGCTTGGCGTGATCGGTGCGGGTGTTATTGGTCTGGAGTTGGGCAGTGTTTGGTCGCGCTTAGGCAGCGAAGTAGTGGTTCTTGAAGCCTTAGATACTTTCTTGCCAGCAGTAGATGGTCAAATTGCCAAGGAAGCTGCCAAAGTCTTTAAAAAGCAGGGCTTGGATATTCGTTTGGGCGCACGGGTTACTGGCACTAAAACGAATAAAGGTAAAGTTGAGGTTAATTACACTTACAAAGACGAAGAAAAATCTGAAACCTTCGACAAGCTAATTGTTTGCGTAGGCCGCAAACCGTTAAGTACAGGCTTATTGGCGGCGGATTGTGGAGTAAACCTCGACGAGCGCGGCTTTATTTTTGTTAACGATTATTGTGAAACCGATGCGGCAGGTATTTACGCCGTGGGTGATATTGTCCGCGGTCCAATGCTTGCCCATAAAGGATCTGAGGAAGGCGTAATGGTTGTCGAGCGTATCGCTGGGCACAAAATTGCGATGAATTACGACTGTATTCCTTCAGTAATTTACACTCATCCCGAAATTGCAGGTGTTGGTAAGACTGAAGAGCAGCTTAAAGCAGACGGTATTCCCTATAAAGTGGGTACTTTCCCGTTTGCGGCCATTGGTCGCGCGGTGGCGGCGGATGATGCCACGGGCATGGTTAAAATGATTGCTCACGAAGAGACCGACCGTATTTTGGGCTGCCATATCATTGGTGCCAGCGCCGCAGATTTGGTGCAACAGATTGTAATCGCTATGGAATTTGGCTCATCTGCAGAAGATATTGGCCTGACCGTATTTGGTCATCCAACACTTTCTGAGGCCGTCCACGAGGCCGCGTTAGCGGTAAATGGACAGGCTATTCATATGCCAAATCGCAAGAAGCGTAAATAGATTTGCGGTAGTGCGCGAAATTCGGGAAAATACGCATCCCGAATTCGCGTTGTTATTGCAATGTGCAGAGGGAGCGGGCCAAGTCACTGACAGGATCTAACTCGCTTAACACTTCCACAGACCGAGATGGTAATTCCAACATGAACCTTCACGAGTACCAGGGCAAACAGTTGTTTGCTGAATACGGGCTACCTGTTTCTATAGGTTACGCCTGTGATACCCCGGAAGAAGCTGCAGCAGCGGCTGATAAAATTGGCGGTGATAAATGGGTTGTTAAAGCCCAGGTTCACGCCGGTGGCCGAGGCAAAGCTGGCGGCGTTAAGCTGGTTAGCAGCAAAGAAGAGATCGCGGCATTTGCTGAAAAGTGGCTGGGCAAAAACCTAGTAACCTATCAGACCGATGAGCATGGTCAGCCAGTGTCTAAAATCCTAGTTGAATCTTGCACTGATATCGATCAAGAATTGTACTTAGGTGCAGTAGTAGACCGTTCATCACGTCGTATCGTTTTCATGGCATCTACCGAAGGTGGTGTTGAAATCGAGAAAGTTGCTGAAGAGACTCCAGAAAAGATTCTTAAAGCAATTATCGATCCGATGACTGGTGCGCAGCCTTACCAAGGGCGTGAATTGGCTTTCCAGTTGGGTTTAAACCCAACTCAGGTTAAACAGTTTGTTAAGATCTTCTTGGGCTTGGCGCAATTATTCCAAGACAAAGATTTAGCCCTGATGGAAATCAACCCATTGGTTATCACCAGCGAAGGCAATCTGCACTGCTTGGATGCCAAGTTGGTTGTTGATGGCAACGCTATGTACCGTCACCCTGAGCTGAAGGCAATGCATGATCCTTCTCAGGAAGACGAGCGCGAAGCGCGTGCGGCAGAGTGGGATCTTAACTATGTTGCCCTTACTGGTAACATCGGTTGCATGGTAAACGGCGCTGGTCTGGCCATGGGTACCATGGATATCGTTTCTCTGCACGGCGGTTTCCCTGCTAACTTCCTTGACGTTGGTGGTGGTGCAACTAAAGAACGTGTTACTGAAGCTTTCAAAATTATCCTCGAAGACACCAATGTTAAAGCGGTATTGGTTAACATCTTTGGCGGTATCGTACGCTGCGACCTGATTGCCGAAGGTATTATTGGTGCAGTGAAAGAAGTGGGCGTTACCGTACCGGTTGTGGTTCGCTTAGAAGGTAACAATGCAGAGCTGGGTTCTAAACTGCTGTCTGATTCTGGCCTCGATATCATCGCGGCAACCAGTCTAACTGACGCGGCTGAGCAAGCTGTTAAAGCAGCAGGGGGCAAATAATGTCTATTCTTATCGACAAAAACACCAAGGTAATCTGTCAAGGTTTCACTGGCGGTCAGGGCACGTTCCACTCTGAGCAAGCAATTGCTTATGGCACGCAGATGGTTGGCGGTGTAACGCCAGGTAAAGGCGGCACTGAGCACCTTGGTCTGCCCGTGTTTAACACAGTTAAAGAAGCTGTTGACGCAACTGGCGCAGACGCATCAGTAATTTACGTACCTGCTGCTTTCTGTAAGGATTCTATCCTTGAAGCAGCTAATTCAGGCATCAAGCTGATTGTATGTATTACTGAGCACATCCCAGTAATGGATATGCTTGAGTGTAAAGTGAAGTGTGACGAAATGGGCGTTCGCCTGATCGGACCTAACTGCCCAGGTGTTATCACCCCAGGTCAGTGCAAGATCGGTATTATGCCTGGTCACATTCATTTGCCAGGTAAAGTCGGTATTGTTTCGCGTTCAGGTACCCTGACGTACGAAGCAGTTAAGCAGACTACTGACTATGGCTTTGGCCAGTCTACCTGTGTTGGTATCGGTGGTGATCCGATTCCTGGCTCTAACTTCATTGATATTCTCGCCTTATTCGAGAAAGATCCTGCGACCGAAGCGATTGTTATGATCGGTGAGATTGGCGGTTCTGCTGAAGAAGAAGCGGCTGCATATATTAAAGCTCACGTAACCAAGCCTGTTGTGTCTTACATTGCCGGTGTTACTGCACCTGCTGGTAAGCGCATGGGTCACGCTGGCGCCATTATTTCTGGTGGTAAAGGTACTGCAGACGAGAAGTTTGCGGCACTAGAAGATGCTGGTGTTAAAACTGTTCGCTCGCTTGCGGACATCGGCAAAGCACTGAAAGAAATTACCGGCTGGTAAGTTCGGCATGCTTTGTTAGAAAAGGCGGCTTCGGCCGCCTTTTTGCATTCTGGCAACTCACTTTGGGTGATGTCTTTTGTACGGAGAGATGCTTCTTGTTTAAAGGTGTGAATCATGGCTCACTTGTTTGCGTTGAAGGTAGGTAAACAGCATGGCATATCGTGAGACGGATTTAGTGAGGCAGCGCAAAGTGGCGCAAAAATCCGGTTTGCTGCACACCGCCGAAGCTTTGGTACGGGAGGGCGGCTTCGCTGCACTCACCATTCAAGCGGTAGCGGAAGGCGCGGGCATTGGTGTGGGCACGGTTTACCGCTATTTCAGCGGTAAGGATGAGCTGGCGACGGAGGTGTTTAAACGCGCGACAAGTCGCGAAGTCAGTGCCGTGCGCGAGGCGCTGAACGGCGGTGGCGGTCCCGCTGCGTGTTTGGCCACGGCCGTGGAAGTTTTTGCGGTGCGTGCGTTTGCGGCGCCTAAACTAGCCTGGGCGCTCATAGCTGAGCCGGTCGACCCAGCGGTAGATATAGCTAGATTACAGTATCGAAAAACCTATACCGCGCTGTTCGAAACAGTGGTTCAGAATGGAATAGTAAGTGGCGAGTTTGCTCCGCAGAGTGCGGCGCTTTCGGCCGCGGCCTTGGTTGGCGCAATGGCAGAAAGCTTACTAGGGCCTCTTGATAGCCCAGTCTGCGATGCGGATACGATTGCCGCGTTGCGATTATTTTGTCTGCGTGCCGTTGGAGCGCGATGTTGATTTTATAGAGGAATACATAATGCCAGTGATTAACTCAGGTGTAGATGCCGATACCCTAAACCTCCCAGATACCCATGAGGTATTTAATCAGCCGCTGGCCTTAGAAAATTACAATCTTTTCAGTAGCGATCTCGCTTTACAGCAAGCCCTTAAGGCGAATGGCAGTGTCGATGAGGGCGTGCTTACGGCCTACGGGGAGCGCTGCGGTCGCGCTGAGGTGATTAACTGGGGTTATGAAGCCAACGACAATAAGCCCCAGCTCGATACCCACGATCGTTTCGGCCATCGCGTGGATTCAGTCCGGTTTCATCCCGCCTATCATCAGTTAATGGATATGGCCTTAAGCGCTGGGATTCACTCTGGGCCATGGCGGGCAGAGGCTAAACACGCCCATGTTCAACGCGCCGCTCTTAGTTATATGCAATCGCAAATAGATGCCGGTCACGGCTGTCCCTTAACCATGACCTTTGCCTCAGTGCCGACCCTGCAATTAACACCGAGCCTTGCCGATGCGTGGCTGCCTAAAATTCTAGAAAACGCCTACCAGCCAGACAATATTCCCTATTTTGAAAAACGCGCCGTGACCATTGGCATGGGCATGACCGAAAAGCAGGGCGGCTCTGATGTTCAAGCTAATACCACCAACGCAACTCCGCTAAGTGGTCGTGGTGGCGGGGCGTTGTATGCCCTAAATGGCCATAAGTGGTTCTTGTCGGCGCCAATGTGCGACGCGTTTCTGATGTTGGCTAAAACCGAGGGGGGCTTAAGTTGCTTTTTGGTGCCGCGTTGGCGTGAAGACGGTCAGAAAAATGGCCTGTATTTGCAGCGGCTAAAGAACAAAATGGGCAATGTGTCGAACGCCTCATCAGAGGTCGAATTGCGGCAGGCGCATGGCTGGCTGGTTGGTGAGGAGGGACGGGGGGTTCCCGCTATTATAGAGATGGTCGCACTGACCCGCTTCGATTGCATGGTTGGCTCTAGCGCTGGTCAACGTCAGGCGGTGGTGCAGGCGGTCCATCACGCGCGCAATCGCCAAGCGTTTGGCGCGCGACTAATTGATCAGCCGCTAATGCAGAATGTATTGGCCGATTTGCAACTAGAAGTCGAGGGCTCCTTGGCGCTGACCATGCGCATGGCAAGGGCCTTAGATAATGCCGGTGATCCGGCCGAACAATTATTGATGCGCCTCGGCACTGCAGTTGGTAAGTTCTGGATCTGTAAACGCACGCCAGCTCACGCCTATGAGGCCATGGAGTGCTTGGGCGGCAATGGCGTGATAGAAAACTGCATCATGCCGCGGCTGTATCGCGAAGCACCGATCAATGCTATTTGGGAGGGTTCGGGCAATATTCAAGCCTTGGATGTATTGCGTGCCATTACTAAAACGCCGGCGGTGTTAGATCAGTGGTTTAAGGAGTTAGGCGGCTCGGCTGGCATGTTTGTGGAATTGGACGCCGCGGTAAGCCAATTGCGGGATGCCTTTAAAACTATGCGCGATCCCGCTTATCAAGCTCGGCAGTTGCTTGAACAGCTCGCCTTGACGATGCAGGCCTCGCTGCTAGCGCGCTATGCGCCCAATGCGGTTGCTGATGCTTTTGTGCGTTCACGCCTAAGCGGGCGTAACGCGATTTATGGCTGCCTGCCGGAGGGTGTCGATTTGTCGGCGATATTGAATCGAGTGCTGCCTGAGCAATATTAACGTCACGGAACTCTTGAAAACCGTCTAAAAGTCCCCATCTTTCAAATACTGTCCGTCTCAAGCGGCGGACATACTTAATTCAGTATTAAAAGGTGGAAATAATGTCAACAGCAGAAAAAGAAACGCTGGGTTTTCAAACCGAAGCTAAGCAAATGCTTCAGTTAATGATTCACTCAATGTATAGCAATAAAGAAATTTTTCTTCGCGAGCTGGTTTCTAATGCGTCCGATGCCGCAGACAAACTTCGTTACGAAGCGCTGGCCGATGGCGCGCTCTACGAAAATGATCCAGATTTACGCATCCGTATTACCCTCGATAAAGACGCCAATACCCTGACCCTCAGCGACAACGGTATTGGTATGTCTCGTGAGGAAGTGATTAATAATTTGGGTACCATCGCTCGCTCGGGCACCGCCGAATTTTTGAAAAATCTCAGTGGTGACGGAAAAAAAGATTCTCAGTTAATTGGTCAGTTCGGTGTTGGTTTCTATTCGGCCTTTATTGTTGCTGAGCGGGTTGAAGTATTTACTCGTCGCGCGGGCTTAACGGCGACAGATGCTGTGCATTGGGAGTCCACCGGCGAAGCCGATTTCTCAATTGAATCGTGTGAAAAAGCCGATCGCGGTACCACCGTAGTTCTACATTTACGCAAAGAAGACACTGAATTTACCGATGATTGGCGGGTGCGCTCAATTATCAAGAAATACTCCGATCACATCAGTATTCCAGTGCAAATGCTGGAAAACGTGCCGGCCGCCAAAGAAGGCGAAGAGCAGAAAGTAGCCGAATTTGAAGCAGTAAACAGTGCAACAGCCCTGTGGACGCGCTCGCGCAGCGAGGTTACTGACGAAGAGTATCAGGCCTTTTATAAGCATGTTAGTCACGACTTTAGTCCGGCCCTGCACTGGAGCCACAATAAAGTAGAAGGTAAGTTGGAATACACCAGCCTGCTGTATCTTCCTGGCCAAGCGCCGATGGATCTGTGGAATCGTGACGCGGCGCGGGGTTTGAAACTCTATGTGCAGCGCACGTTCATCATGGATGACGCTGATCAGTTTCTGCCGCTTTATTTGCGTTTTGTGAAAGGGGTCATCGACTCCAACGATTTGTCTTTGAATGTGTCCCGCGAAATTCTTCAGCAAGACCCCGCTGTCGACGCCATGAAGAGTGCGTTAACTAAGCGCGTATTGGATATGTTGAGCAAACTCGCTAAGAGTGATGTTGAGAAGTACCAGCAATTCTGGAAAACCTTTGGCCAGACCATGAAAGAAGGCCCGGCTGAAGATTTTAGCAACAAAGAAAAAATCGCCAAGCTGCTCCGTTTTGCTACTACCCACGACAACAAGGCCGAGCAAACCCATTCGCTGGAAGACTATATTGCGCGAATGAAAGAAGGCCAGACCAAAATTTATTACGTGGTTGGCGAGAGTCACAAAACCGCTTCTAGCAGCCCGCATCTTGAAGTATTCCGCAAAAAAGGTATCGAAGTCTTGTTGCTGTCTGAGCGTGTCGACGACTGGCTGATGAATCATCTTGCAGAGTTTGATGGCAAAGCGTTCTTGGATGTTGGACGCGGTGACTTGGATCTTGGCGCCCTTGAGAACGAAGAGGAGAAAAAGGCGCATGAGGAATTAGCTGAGTCGCATAAAGACTTGGTTGAACGCGTAAATGCGGTTTTGACTGACAAGGTTGAAACCGTGCGGGTGACTAGCCGTTTAACTGAATCGCCGGCGTGTTTGGTGGTTACCGAAGACGATATGGGTGCGCAAATGCGCAGAATGCTCGAGGCCGCTGGCCAAGCTCTGCCGCCAAGCAAGCCTGTCTTCGAATTAAACCCCGAACATCCCTTGGTGCTTAAGCTTGATAAAGAAGCTGATGAAGATCGCTTTGCTGATCTGGTGGGTATTCTCTTTGATCAAGCCCACTTAGCGGAGGGCGCGCAGCTAGACGATCCGGCGAGCTATGTGCACAAACTGAATAAATTACTTTTAGAGTTGAGTGCATAATTAATAAAAAGGCGGCGAAAGCCGCCTTTTTTGTTTCAGTCTCCAGCAGCAATGATAAACTCATAGCAAATAAAGAATGGGTGTGAACTATGGGTAATAAGTATAAGGTTGCCATCATTGGCGGCGGTAGTTTTGGTACCGCAATAGCAAATATCATGGCTGATAATGGTCATGATACTTGCCAGTGGATGAGAACTGCTGAGCGAGTGGATGAGGTAAATACCAAGCACAGCAATGAAGTTTATCTTCCTGGGATTCAATTAAATCCAGCCCTGCGCGCCAGCACGGATTTGCGGGAAACCGTAGCCGGCTGTAATGCAGTATTTTTCTCTATTCCCAGTAAGTCCAGTCGTGACGTTGCAAGGCAGCTTGCCGACTGTATTGCCCCTGGCACAATCTTGGTAAGTACGACCAAGGGCATCGAGTTTGAATCCAATAAGTTGATGAGCCAAGTGTTAAAAGAAGAATTACCCCAGGTGCGCCTTGGGGTAATGAGTGGTCCCAATCTTGCCAAAGAGTTGGCGGCCCGCATGATTACCGGCACCGTTATTGCCAGTGAAGACGAAGGTGTGACCACGACCATTCAAGAACTGTTGCAGTGCTCGTATTTTCGGGTGTATGCAGGTAGTGATATGTATGGTGTGGAATTAGCGGGGGCCCTGAAAAATGTTTACGCAATTACGGCTGGTATGGCGGCGGCACTGGGCTGTGGCCACAACACCATCAGTATGCTAATTACCCGCAGCTTGGCAGAGATGAGTCGCTATGCGGTGATTAAGGGTGCAGACCCGCTGACCTTTTTGGGTTTGGCTGGGGTAGGGGATTTATTTGTTACCTGTACTTCGCCGCTGAGTCGCAATTACCGCGTTGGCTATGAACTGGGCCAGGGCCGCGATCTTAATGAGGTGGTTGAAAGCCTCGGTCAGGTCGCCGAAGGGGTCAACACCCTCCGTTTGATGAAGGAGCAATCTGAGCTTCTCGATATCTATATGCCCTTGGTGCATGGTCTCTACGACATTATTTACAATGGTCGCAAGGTCAGCGAGGTCATCGGCACCATGATGTGCGCAGAACAAAATCGCGATGTTGAGTTTACCCTACAATAATTAGGTAAATAGATAATTAACAGAGGCGCGAAAATAGGTAAGGTTAAATAGGGATTTATGGAGATTTTGCTAGTTCGTCACGGCGCCGCGTCGTGGGATACCAAGACTGATATTGAGCGGACCCTAACTGAAGTAGGCGAGACTGAGGTGAATGCCGCCGCAGGGTGGCTGGCTACTACGGATTGGACGCCGGACGAAGTATGGGTGAGTCCCTATAAGCGCGCCGGCGAAACTGCGGCAATATTCAACCGCAGCTGGCAGTTGCGCTTACGCATTAAATCATCACTAAGCCCCGATACTCCGCTGTCTGAGCTGGAAACAATGCTAAGCACCTTTCGTGGTGAACGTTTGCTTCTAGTTGCCCACAATCCCTTGCTGAGTAATGCTATTAACCATTGGCATGGCGCTGAGGCTCAGAGCTATTGGGGAATGCAAACCGCCAGTATGGCCATGTTGACGGCGGAGGTTTTTTCGCAAGGGTGCGCCACTTTACAGTGGCTGCGTCACTACCCAAATTACAGTCACAATGGCTGCTAAGTAGATATGAGTGAATATTACTGCTGATTGAACTGCGGAGTTAATGGAATGCCTGAATCCCAAGAGCGCCGGTTTTTAGTCGACGGACTCAACATCTGTGCAAAGCAATGGCGCAGCACTGGCATTCCAGCGATTGCATTGCACGGTTGGCTAGATAATGCCGCCAGCTTTGACGCCTTGGCGAGTGCGCTACCCGAATTGCAGTTACTGGCCTTGGATATGCCGGGACACGGCTTAAGTGATCACAAGCCGGCATCTGGAAATTACGCCATATGGGATGATTTGCGCTTTGTTTTGGCGATTGCCGAGCAAATGGGGTGGCCGCAATTTTTGCTACTCGGTCATTCGCGCGGGGCAATAATGGCTAGCTTGCTGGCTGCAGCTGCACCTGAGCGAATATCCCATTTGATTTGTGTGGATGGACTACTCCCTGAACCCCAAGACCCTACTGATTTTACCGTTCAGCTCGGCCGTTATTTGAAAGATTTTGGCCAGGCAAGTCGCGGTGATAAAGGTCATGGGAGTTTTGCGGAAGCGGTAGCTGTTCGCCGTGCGGTAACGCCGATGTCTGACGTGGCTGCCCGTCTTATTGTTGCTCGTGGCAGTTATCGCGACGCTGCAGGCCGGGTGTTTTGGCGCAGTGATCGCCGGCTTAAGCTGGCTTCGCCAGTGAAGCTAAGTGTGGCGCAGTTGCAGGCAACGATGTCCGCCATTACGGCGCCCAGTTTATTAATTGTTGCTGATCAAGGCTTTGGTCGCTGGCAGTCTAAATTGCCATTAGGGTTAATGGCTAAGTTTGAAGTGCATACTATTGTTGGCGAGCACCACTGCCACATGGATGCGCAGGCGCTGGAAATGGCGGAGTGGATCCGATCGTTTTTGAGCCGCAATGGCGTGGAGGAGGATGAGGATTAAGGCTTTAGCGTGATGATCAGCCAGATACAAAAAAGCCCCTTAATTAAGGGGCTTTTTTGTATCTGGCTTGTTAATAATTAACTAGGGCGGTTAATCAGCGCCAAAAATTCAGTGCGAGTCGCGTTATTGTCTTTAAACACGCCAAGCATCGCGCTAGTGCGCATAATAGAGTTTTGCTTTTCCACGCCACGCATCATCATGCACATATGCCGAGCTTCAATAATGACACCAACCCCTTCAGAGCCGGTGACTTCCATTATTGTTTTGGCGATCTGGGTAGTAAGGCCTTCCTGGATCTGCAGGCGACGGGCATATAAATCCACAATACGCGCTACTTTCGAGAGACCAAGCACTTTGCCGCTGGGAATGTATGCTACGTGGCATTTGCCAATAAAGGGCAATAAATGGTGTTCACACAGTGAGTAAAGCTCAATGTCTGATACCACTACCATTTCATTGCAATCAGATTCGAAAAGCGCGCCATTAACAACGTCGTCTACGTTGCGGCGATAACCTTCGGTCAAAAATTCAAAGGCTTTGGCGGCGCGAGCGGGCGTGTCGATCAAGCCGTCTCTGCTGGGATCTTCGCCAATTTTTTTTATGATATCTGCAAACGCTTTTTCCACAGGACTTCCTTAGCGCGTTGTCGGGGGGCGAATAGTAACAAACGGGCCATCTGCTGCCAAACATTGTGATACAGCGCATTGCCCTAAGAGCAGGATTATTCCCGCGAGGCAGTGTAAAATTGTACTTTTATGTAACGGGCGGCCCCAGTGAGCAATAGTAGTGAGATCAGTAGCGAACTCCATACGCTTCGCGATTATTTGCGTTGGGGCATTAGTGAGTTTGGTCGGGCGGGGCTATTTTTTGGCCATGGTACTGATAATGCCCTAGATGAGGCGCGGGTACTGGTCTTGCACGGATTGAACTTGCCCCTTGATCTCGATCCGGCGCTACTTGATGCGCGCTTAACGATGTTTGAGCGAGAGCAGGTATTACAACTTATTAAGCGCCGAGTAGAGGAGCGCCTGCCTGCCGCTTATCTCACTCATGAAGCGTGGTTTGCTGGTTTGTCCTTTTATGTGGATGAGCGGGTGTTAGTGCCGCGCTCACCGATTGCCGAACTTATTGGTCAAGGCTTTGAACCGTGGCTCGGAGGCGAATATCCGCTGCGCATTCTTGATTTATGCACCGGCAGCGGTTGCATCGGGATAGCTTGCGCTTATCAGTTTGAAGACGCCAGCGTCGACTTAGTGGATATTTCCCTTGATGCCCTGAATGTTGCCGACATTAATATTGCGCGCCACGAGCTGGGTGATAGGGTGCGTGCGGTCCAGTCGGACGTTTTTGATCTGCTGAGTGGGGAAAAATACGATCTGATTGTGAGTAACCCTCCGTATGTCGATGCAGGGGATCTTGCGACGATGCCAGCGGAGTATCAGCGCGAGCCAGCCCTAGGCTTGGCCTCTGGCCCAGATGGTCTCGATATTACGCGCCGAATTCTGCGCGAGGCAGCTGACTATCTAAACGATAACGGAGTATTGATTGTTGAAGTGGGCAATAGCTGTATTGCCTTAGACGCGGCGTTTCCGCTGGTGCCCTTTATGTGGCTGGAGTTTGAACACGGTGGTCATGGGGTGTTTGTGATAACCCGCGAGCAATTACTTGAAAATGCGGCGAGTTTTGCGTGAGTTTCTGACCTTGTCTGCGCTTTATCGTATAATTCTTTATTAATGATCTTTGGCCCGCAACGAACCTTGCACAATTGGCCGCACATAAACAGTTTTGGGATAATCAATGTCAGGTAATAGCATCGGTAAATTATTCTCTGTCACCACCTTTGGTGAGAGTCACGGCTTGGCGCTGGGTGCCATAATTGATGGCTGCCCACCGGGGCTGGAACTGAGCGAAGCCGATTTGCAGCTTGACCTCGATCGTCGCAAGCCGGGCACCTCACGTTACACCACTCAGCGTCGTGAAGATGATGTGGTTAAAATTCTATCTGGGGTGTTTGAAGGTAAAACCACCGGCACCTCGATTGGCCTGTTAATTGAAAACACCGATCAGCGCTCAAAAGATTACGGCAAGATCAAAGACCGTTTCCGGCCCATGCACGCCGACTACACCTATCAGCAAAAATACGGCAGCCGTGATTACCGCGGTGGCGGTCGCTCATCGGCGCGTGAAACCGCAATGCGAGTGGCGGCTGGTGCGGTTGCCAAAAAATATTTAGCCAGCCATTGCGGTATAGAAGTGCGCGGTTATCTGTCGCAACTTGGTCCAATCGCAATTGATAGCGTGGATTGGAGGGTGGTTGAAACCAATCCCTTCTTTTGTCCAGATGCCGATAAAATTCCGCAGATGGAAGAGTATATGCAGAAGCTGCGTAAAGCTGGCGATTCGGTGGGCGCAAAACTCACCGTGGTGGCGAGTGGTATGCCGGTGGGTTTGGGCGAGCCAGTATTCGATAGGTTAGATGCCGATATCGCCCATGCGCTAATGGGCATAAACGCGGTGAAAGGGGTTGAGATTGGCGCTGGCTTTGACTGCGTGGATGCGCTGGGTAGTGAGCATCGCGACGAACTGACGCCGCAAGGTTTTACCTCGAATAATGCCGGCGGTATTTTAGGCGGTATTTCCAGTGGCCAAGATTTAGTGGCCCATTTAGCTTTAAAACCTACCTCTAGTATTTTGGTGCCCGGCAAAACGGTTGATATTGATGGCAACGCGGTTGAGGTAATTACTACCGGTCGCCACGATCCCTGCGTGGGAATTCGGGCAGTGCCGATTGCCGAAGCCATGGTGGCCATTGTGCTAATGGATCATTTGCTGCGCAATCGCGGCCAAAATGGTGGCGTACAGTCCAGCACCCCTGTGATTCCAGCATCCGCCACTTAAAACCAGTATGAGCGCAGCGCTGCCGTATTGGCGTTTGTCTGGTTTTTATTTCTTTTATTTTGCGCTGTTAGGCACATGGGTGCCTTACTGGTCGCTGTATCTGAAATCATTGGGTTTTAGCTCCGAAGAAATCGGCATTCTGTCGTCCCTCGTGATGGTCACCAAAATAGTGGCGCCCAGCTTATGGGGCTGGCTTGCCGATAATTTTGGCTACCGTAGTCGGATTATTCGGTTGGGTGCCTTTATGGCGACCTTGGCCTTTGTCGGTGTGTATGTGCGCTCTGATTTTTGGTGGCTGGCGGGAGTGATTGTTAGCTACAGTTTCTTCTGGAATGCTGTGCTTGCGCAATTTGATGTATTAACGCTATCGCATCTCAGTGGCCAGTATGGGCGTTATAGCCTGATACGGGTGTGGGGGTCTATTGGCTTTATCTGCGCGGTATTTGCGGTGGGCTGGTGGTTAGATCATCATCCCATTGTGCATTTATTGTATCTCATCACCTTATTGCTGAGCGGTATTTGGCTAGCGAGCTTACTGGTAAACGAGAAGCCCAATGGCCTGCGCCGAGACGCCCAACGGCAATCCTTAAAAGGTATTTTGCGAAAGCCGGCAGTGATCGCCTTTTTCGTGGTGAGTTTTTTCCTGCAATTGTCCCACGGCCCTTACTACACCTTTTTTAGTATATACCTTGAAGCGCAGAGCTATTCCAAAACTGCGATCGGGGGCTTGTGGTCGCTGGGCGTGATTGCCGAAGTGCTGCTGTTTTTGTTTATGCATCGGCTGCTGGCCCGCTACAGTTTGCGGGGTATTGTGCTGTGGAGCTTGGGGCTGTCTTGCCTGCGTTGGCTGCTAATTGCCTATTTTGTGCAGAATCCCGTAGTGTTGGTGTTTGCTCAATGTTTACATGCAGCCAGTTTTGGCAGCTACCATGCGGCGGGGATTGAGATAATTCGCCATTGGTTTACTGGGCATCACGGCCAGGGCATGGCCATGTACAGTGGTTTAAGCTTTGGTTTGGGCGGCGCCTGCGGTGCAGTATTGAGCGGCTGGACTTGGGATCTGAGTGCCCAGCTGTGTTTTACCGCCGCTGGGGTTGCGGCGGCAATTGCGTTTTTTGTGGCCTGGGTCTGGTTTGACTTAAAAACTGAAGCCGAGCCGGTTTCCAGTACATAATCTGCTGGCTCGGTGGGCTGTGCTTTTGTAGACTCGCAGTGGGTATTTTACACAGGTAGCAGTATGGCTCAGGAATCAGTTGTTTACGGTTGTATTACCGATATATTGTTTGCTGGAAATATCGCCGATGTTGCCGACCGACGCGATAATAACCAGCTGGTGACCGCTTTATTACCTGCCGCCGAAGATTGGCCCTTGCTATGTCGCGAGATGTTTTCGGCGCCGCGGCCAGCTTTTGCGTTTGGCGACTGCCAGACCGACGTGATTCACTTTGGCAGCTCTTATAAAGCCATAGAACACGAGTGGGATGAATGGTTGCGGCAGTTCGAAAATATGCTGCATAAAATGTACTGGGTTAGCGCCACTGTGCATTTGCAAACCGCTTACAATGGCAGTCACACCTTTGTTTGGCAGGCAGAAGACGATTTTCACGCGCCGGGCCAAGGCGCGGGTAAATTGCGCTGCGAGTGGGTGCGCGAAGATTTATTGGGTTAAGAAGGGTGCCGACACCCAGAATTTTTCATTTAGCAAAAGGTTTAGCGTGGATAACACTGTCATTCAAGATTATGTAAAGACCTTTAAGCGTTACCGCACCCCAGTGTTGGCGGTATTGGCAACGCTGATGCTGGTGTGTTCTGCGGTGTGGACCTTCGATGTGCCGTGGCAGGACATTGCCAGTTATTTTTTTCTCTGTGTTGCCGGCGTCAGCGTTGTCGCGCTGCTCTCGGCAGCGCTGGTTTTTGCCTTAAAGCGTTTGCGGGGCTAGCCCCGTAACTTAGCTTATAACAATATCAACATCGAGTTGCTCGGCAATAGCGTCGAGACTGTCTTCTAGTTCATCAAAGTTACAGCCGGCGGGCATTTCGGCGCACACATTGGCTTCGAATAAGGCGTCGCCACTCATGGCGGCGCTGGTGACATTCGAACTCATTTCAACCACATTAATCTGCTGCTGTTTAAGCGCGCGGCTTACTTCACGAACAATGCCTGGTCGGTCATTGCCCAGAATATGTAGTTTACATAACTTGCCGCTTCCGCCAGGCGCGGGAGCACTTGCGCCAGGCTGAATATGAATTGTTAAGCCTTCGATGTTTAGGCTAGACAAAGCCTTGCTGAGTTCGTCGAGTTCGGCCTGAGCAACGGCGACCCTAACAATGCCGGCAAATTGGCCGGCGAGCTGGGTCATGCGGCTTTCTAGCCAGTTACCGTGGTGGTCGGCAACAATGTCGGCAAGGCGTTCTACAAGACCAGGGCGATCTTGACCAAGAAAAGTAAAAACCAAAGAGCTGTTCACGGCGTACCCTTATTCGGTAATGATGGTAGTGGTAGAGTATAGTCTGGGCTGAAATAGAGTGTAAGGGAGTAGAGGCATGAAGGTGATTGTCGATTTTTGTTTAACGCCTTTAGAAGCAGAGACTTCACTGACACCGTATAGTGCCGAATGCCAAAAAATTATCGCCAGCTTGGGTTTGTCTCATCAATTGCATGCCTACGGCACCAATATTGAGGGTGAGTGGGAGGTGGTGATGGACGCGGTTAAACGCTGCCATATGCGAGTACATGAAATGGGCGCACCGCGAATATCCACCCAGCTTAAGATTGGCACGCGCAGTGATCGCGAACAAAGTATGGCTGATAAAGTCTCACATGTGCGGGACTATTTAGCGCAGTCTTTAAAGCGCAAGCAAACTCAATAAGGAACAGTTTATGAGAGTTAAAATATTGCCACGGGCTTTGCACAGCGCCTTACTGTTTGGTGTGCTTAGTTTGTTTTTAATCGATGGGGTAAGAGCAGATGTGCCGAGTGCTGCGCCGAATTGGTCGGGTGTTGTTGATGCCAGCCATCGCAGCGCCGAGAACAAATCCCGAGATAAATTTCGTCACCCCGTAGAGACCTTACTGTTTTTTGGAATTCAGCCCTGCGACACAGTGGTAGAACTTTGGCCGGGGGCTGGTGGTTGGTATAGCGAAGTGCTGGCGCCATTGGTGCGTGACTGTGGCAAACTGTATGCTGCGCAATTTGCTGCCGATAGCGACGTGTCTTTCTACAAGAATGCGCGGCTTGCCTACGAGCAGAAATTGGCGGCTAGCCCCGCCGTTTACGATAAAGTTGCAGTAACGACTTTGCAGGCCCCCGATTTTCTCGACATTGCGCCAGCGGCGAGTGCCGATAAGCTGCTAACTTTTCGCAATGTTCACAATTGGCTAAAAGCGGGTGTGGCCGATCAGGTGTTTGCGGCTGCATTTAAGGCCCTAAAGCCCGGCGGCATTTTCGGTGTGGTTGAACACCGCGCAGATGCCGATGCGACCATGGCAGAGATGGTGGAGAGCGGCTATGTGAGTGAGCAAACGGTGATTGCACTGGCCGAAGCGGCGGGTTTTTTACTGCTCGATAGTAGCGAGATAAATGCTAATGCCAAAGATGACCACCATCATCCCAAGGGCGTGTGGACCTTGCCGCCGAGCTTGCGGCTTGGTGATCGCGAGCGGGGAAAATATTTGGCGATTGGTGAAAGTGATCGAATGACGCTTAAATTTGGTAAACCTGTACATGAATGATACTGATTATGTTGAAATCCCGTGGCAAAAACTCAGTCCAGAGGCTTTGCAGGGCATGCTTGAAGAGTTAGTGAGTCGCGACGGCACTGACTACGGTGAGCAGGAATTGAGCACCGAGACTAAAATAAGCCAATTGCGCAATGCCTTAGCGCAAAAGCGCGCGGCCATCGCCTTTTGTCCCGACAGCGAAAGCTGGACGGTAATATCGAAAACCTAACGATGTTGAATACTTGCAATTGCGGCGGCGACATTGACAATAGACGGCCTTAATAGCCCTAAAATTGGATAGACGAATGACAATAGCGGTAGATCACACCTTGGATACCTGCGGTTTATACTGCCCAGAGCCAGTGATGATGTTACACAATAAAATTCGCGATATTGCCTCGGGTGACATTTTGGAAGTGATTGCCACTGATCCGGCTACCACCAGAGACATCCCTAAGTTTTGTCAGTTTCTTGGCCACAGCTTGCTGGGCCAAGAAGAGAGCGATAAGGTATACCGCTATTTTGTGCAAAAGGCCTGATTGGCTTTTTAACTGTGATTGTTTACCGCTACTGCAATAGCTGGGTTAATGCCCTTGTGGCGATCTCGCCCCCCGCCTTAATTTGATTTGCGATGTGGTACTGGAAAAAATAGCGGAACGTCGGATTTCTCTGCACCACAAATAAGCAGGGGTCACCAACCAAGATTGGAAAGTGGGTGGCTTGGCTCATGTCGGCAACCATCGCTAGCATGTCGCCGTTGGAATCTAGTCGCCAACTAATGACCGGTTGCAGTTCAAACTCCATGCTGTCGCCAAGCAGGGCGGCATGACTGCCTATTAAATCGGGAAACTCCTGAATAAAACTGCCTTCGCTGGGGGCGGGATAGTTACGCATGGCACTAAGTGCGGCAAGGTGATGTTCAGGTATTTCACTAAAGCGGCGCTCGCGGGCGGGGTCGTAGTAGCCCTGCGATTGCCCTGTATTAGCGTTGTCCAAGTCGATGCAGCGGGCGATGCCGGTTAGCCATGGCAGCAGTGCGACGTATTTACCGCTGGCTAACTGTGCCCAAGCGAGTATTTTTACCGCATAGAGTTTGTCGCGACTGAGTGCGTGATGAGCGTAAAGCAGGCATAGTCCCTCATACTCGGGGGATATGCGGAGAATTCTATTTTGCTCAGCCGCACGGGGGCGCTGGGGAAATGGAATAATCTTCGCCGTGGAAGATTTGCCGAGGTTACGTGGAGCCATAATACATTCCTCACGTAGCGGGCGGTACATTTCGCTGCCGAGCTGAGGCATGTGGCTTGGGGCTTAAATCCACCCATTGCTACCATGCTCATTCGCAAAGTCGGTGCGCGAAAGTCCCTTTCTGTTAAAATTACTCCCTGTTTCTGATTTTGCCAAGTGCTTGTTGATGAGTTTTTGTTATTTTTCTTATGGTTCTAATATGAATTCCGCGCGGATGGAAGCGAGAGGGTTGGCTTTCACCCGCGCGGAAAGCGCCCGTTTGTGCGGCTATCGGCTCGTGTTTAATAAGCGTTCACACTGCACGGTTGGTGTTGCTTATGCGAACGTAGTGCATAGCAGTCAGTGTGCGGTAGAAGGCGTGTTGTATACCTTAGCCGACCCCAGTGCCCTAAACATTATGGACCGCTTTGAGGGCACACCGGTACGCTACAGCCGCGAATGCTTGGCTGTGCAAACCGCTGTTGGCGTAAAGAATGCCTGGATTTACCTCGCGAATCCGGCCTATGTTGAGGCTGGTTTGTTACCCGAAAGTGGTTATCTAGCGCATTTATTGGCGGGTGCAGAATTTCTGTCGGCTGAGTATATGGCGATGTTGCGAGCGCAAGAGTGCCGTCCGTCTGCCCAAATTCAAGGTTTAAATGGTCTGCTCCACAATGCGTGAGGCGCGGACTGTTGCAAAATCCCTTGGTCAACTTGCTAGCAGCGAGTTGATTTGCGAGGTGTTTGCCCGTTGTTTTGCACAAAGCCACCGCAGTCTGTTGGTCGCGGGCGGAGACGAACCTTTTTATCAGCCCGCGATTGTGTCCGATGACTACCATCAAATTGTGTTTCGGGCAGATTACGCGGCCAGTGCCCTTCATGAGGCGGCTCATTGGTGTATAGCAGGCGAAGCCCGTCGTCAGCTGCCAGATTACGGTTATTGGTATGAACCTGATGGTCGCGACGCGGCACGCCAAAGCGTCTTTGAATCAGTAGAGATCTGCCCTCAAGCCCTAGAGTGTTTGTTTAGTTATGCAGCGGGCCGTCGTTTTCGGGTTAGCATTGATAATCTCGGCGGTGTGGAGATTGATCCATTTCCTTTTCAATTAGCGGTTTGGCAGCAGTGTCAGCGTTATCTTCGCAACGGCCTACCGCCGCGAGGCGAGCTGTTTCGGCAAGCACTGGCGCAGGAGTTTGGCACGAGCGTAGCCCTTGAGTCTATCAATATCCCCTTAAGTTATGTTGTAGATAAATGTTTAATATCAAATAGATAGGCTGTATATCTCGAATTAAAAATAGGATTAGAACGCATTGAAAATAGTGGTGGATGAAAATATTCCCGGTGCTAAGCAGTGTCTCGCTCAATTTGGTGAGGTAGTCCTGCGCAGTGGTCGGGAGATTTGCGCGGCAGATGTGCAGGACGCGGATGCCTTAATTGTACGCTCTGTCACCAAGGTCAATCCCGCTTTGTTGGCGGGCTCGAGTGTGCGGTTTGTTGGCTCAACCACAATTGGCAGTGATCATCTCGATATTGATTATTTGTGTGGGCAGGGAATTTATTTTTGCACCGCGCCGGGCTCCAATGCCGAGTCGGTGGTGGATTATGTGCTCAGTGTACTTTGCCGAGTTGATGGGTCGCTGGCGACTTTACTGACTGGTGGTAGTAGGGTCGGAATTGTCGGTTACGGTAATGTCGGCAAGCGCTTGGGGCAGCGTTTAACTGCTATTGGTATCGATTGGATTGCCTACGACCCATTGCTGAACCTCGCAGACTATCCCAATTTGCGTTCGCTAGCCGAGGTCATCAACAGTGCGGTGCTGAGTTTGCATGCGCCCTTGACCGTGGCAGGGCCTTTTCCAAGTTTTCATATGCTGAATGCAGTGCAACTGCAGAGCTTGCCGGAAAATGCCCTGCTGTTAAATGCTGGGCGCGGCGAGGTGGTGGCGACAGAGGAATTACACGCTCTGCTAGACAGTCGGCCGGATATTCGCTTGGCCTTGGATGTGTGGGAGGGCGAGCCCGACTTTCCCGCTGCCTTGGCTGAGCGCTGTACGATTGCAACCCCGCATATTGCTGGTTATAGCGTCGATGGTAAAAAAACCGGATTGCAGATGATCGCCGCCGAACTGGCGAACTTTTTGGATAAACCTTTAAAAGTAGAAGACGATAGTGCTGATACTGAGTCGCCGGCAATTCACTGCCCGGGGGGCGACGCGTTTAGTTTAATTCCCGCGGCGGTGCTGGCGGTGTACGACGTGGCCGGTGATAGTCAGCGTTTTAAGGCGATTATTGCAGATGCTGAGCGCGGAAAACGCTTTGATTTACTGCGTAAACACTACCCGCCGCGCCGCGAATTAGCTTACAGCAATCTTGTTGCAGTTGAGCCTGAAATGGCTAGTTTGCTGCGCGCTGTGCAAGGCGGCAAATGAACTCTGCAGAGGTGTCTTGCAAGGCTTGCAGGCTATTTTCAATCATGGCGTCGCTAATCGGTATCTCGCGACCATCTTGGTCGATGATGGCGCCGAGATAATTGTTTTGTTCAGTATTCCGCTGGAATTTTGCGCTGGTGTGTTGGCTCACCGTGTTCTCCATTGCGTGTTGGCTGGCATGGCCTTGTAGTCTGGTTTGGTTAATTTGGCCACGATTTACAGCGCATGTACCTAGGCAATTTACGTAATAGTCTGGGATTGGTTTGGGTTTGAACAAATTACAGCTTCTATTAGTGGGCAGGCCTAAGCCTTAGCCTGAAAGGAATATCATGTTTAAGTTGGGCTTAATCGTAAACCCCATCGCTGGCGCTGGCGGTCCACTTGGTCTGAAGGGCAGTGATGACTTACGCAGCAGCGATGGCCGGTCGCAGGCGAGGGTCCTGCGCTGTTTGGCGCATCTGGCCAAGGCCGCGAGTGGACGCTTAGCGGTTTATGGCTTTAACGGCGCGATGTCGGCGCACAACAGTGGCAATGACGTTAATGATGCCGAATTGGCAGGTTTTCCCTTTGTGTCGGTTGGTCGGCCGCTGAGCGACGAGCAAACCACGCCAGCAGATACCCAAGCCGCTGCGCAGGCATTGCTAAGCGCAGGGGTGGATTTACTGCTGTTTGTAGGCGGTGATGGCACCGCGCGGGACGTGTTTGCCGCTATTGGTGCAGCACTGCCCGCGTTGGGGGTTCCCGCTGGGGTGAAGATGCACTCTGGGGTCTATGCGGTTAGCCCCGAGAGTGCGGCAGATATTGTGTTGGCGCTATTGGATGGCGGCTTGGTCGATGTTGAGCTTGCCGAGGTGCGCGACATCGACGAGGTGGCTTTTCGAGAGGGAAAAGTGCGCTCCCAACACTTCGGTGAATTATTAGTGCCCCGCATTGGCGGCTTTTTACAGCACGTTAAGTCTGGGGGGCGTGAGGTTGAAGAGCTAGTGCTGGCCGATATTGCCGATGAACTCATCGCTGACATGGATGCCGAGACCCTCTACGTTGTTGGTCCAGGTAGTACGACCCAAGCGGTGATGATTCAGCTAGGCTTGGAAAATACCCTATTGGGTTTCGATCTGATCTGCGATCAGCAGTTAGTGGCGCGGGACCTGAGTGGCCAAGGTATTGCTGATGCTGTGGCGAGTCATAAGGGCCCTGTAAAGGTGTTGATAACGGCGATTGGCGGGCAGGGGCATATATTGGGGAGAGGTAATCAACAACTTGGCCCAGAGCTGATTCGCAGGATTGGCCGGGATAATTTTATTGTGATTGCAACTAAAACAAAAATTCGTGAGTTGGCGGGGCGGCCTCTGTTGGTCGACAGTAATGATTTGGTTTTGGATAAAGAGTGGGAAGGGTATATTCGAGTGGTAACAGGGTATCGGGATGCGATTATGTATCGAGTGAGTGCGTCTGGTGAGTGATTTTGCACGCTTTGCGGCGTTAAGTGATTTTGCCTCCTGGCCGGAAAAAATGGCGGGTAGCTCTGCTGCCCAGCGCCTTTTCCATGGTCGTGGCCAGTGCTTTGCTGGATTTGAATATTTTACGGTTGACTACTTCGCGCCGGTTTTGTGGCTGGTCTTATACCGCGCGCCGGAGCCTGAATTTTGGGCGCAGTTCTGCACGGAGCTAAAGCTCTGTTGTGAGGGAAGTAGTGGTGCGGCTATTGTTCAGAGCCGGTATCAAGATTCGCCTGCAACTTATTGTTTATGGGGAAGTATACCAATTAATTTTACTGCCAAAGAAGGGGCGGCAGAATACTTGCTTGATCTCGGCGCAAAGCAGAATATTGGCTATTTTATGGACATGCAGCCGGCGCGGCAGTGGTTGGCTGAGCGGGCCGAGGGCAAGCGAATTTTAAATTTATTTGCCTATACCTGCGCCTTCTCGGTGGCGGCAGAATTGGCCGGCGCAGCGCGCCTAGTGAACGTGGATATGAGTAAAGGCGCTCTGCAGGGTGGTCGTGAAAATCACCGCCGCAATGGCGCGCGGCTAACAACGAGTGGAGAGGCGGCGGAGCTTAAATTTTTGAGCCACGATATTCTCAAGTCCTGGGGGCGTTTGCGTAAATTAGGACCCTACGACGTGGTTGTTTGTGATCCGCCCTCGCTGCAGAGAGGTAGTTTTGATGCGGTTAAGGATTATCCTAAATTGGCGAGGCGCTTTAGTGAGCTAATGCCCTTAGGTGGGGACGTGTTGGCTTGTTTAAATGCGCCGTATTTAGACGAGCAGTTTCTGCGTGAGACCGTTGAACGCCACTGTACTGAGGCGGTGTTTGTTGAGCGCTTAGCGGGTCGGCGAGATTTTCCGGAGCAGAGTGCAGATCGGGCCCTGAAGGTTTTGCATTTTCAGATCAAGCCGCGCGAAGCTGACTTGATCTGAGTGGGCATAAGCCGGTAAATCGGCTATTTCAAGGCCTTGAGCTGCTTGCGGTAGCCAGCGAGGAAGTGGGCAAAGCGTTCAATGGCATCGGCCAAATCGAGCTTATTGGGCAGGAATACAATCCGCAAATGGTCGGGCTGTGGCCAATTAAAGCCAGAGCCCTGCACCAATAGAATACGCTCTTGGTTTAATAAGTCTAAAACCAGCTTCTCGTCGTCTAGAACGGGGTATACCTCGGGATCGAGTTTTGGGAACATGTAAATGGCCCCAGCCGGCTTGGTACAGCTCACACCAGGTATTTCATTGAGCATTTTGTGGGCTAAATCACGCTGCTCGAGCAGGCGGCCGCCGGGCAGGATAAGTTCATTGATGCTCTGATAGCCGCCAAGTGCCGTTTGGATGGCGTGCTGAGCGGGCACATTGGCGCATAGCCGCATCGACGACAATATATTTAGGCCTTCAATATAATCGCTAGCGCGGTCTTTGGCGCCAGACACAATTAGCCAGCCGCTGCGGAAACCAGCAAGACGATAGGCTTTTGACAGGCCGTTAAAGGTCAGGCACAAAATATCGGCCTTTAAGCTGCCAATCGGAATGTGCACGGCATCGTCATAAAGAATTTTGCTGTAAATTTCGTCGGCAAACACCACAAGATTGTGCTCTTCGGCAATCGCGACCAACTGCTCCAACATTTCACGGCTGTATACGGCGCCAGTGGGGTTGTTGGGGTTGATAATAACGATCGCCTTGGTATTGGCGGTGATCTTGCTGAGAATGTCGTCTATTGACGGCTGCCAGCCATTATCTTCTTCGCATAGGTAATGTACTGGCGTGGCGCCAGACAGAGACACCACGGCGGTCCAAAGCGGGTAGTCGGGGGCGGGTATGAGAACCTCGTCACCTTGGTTTAGTAAGGCCTGAGTGGCCATGCTAATTAATTCGCTGGCGCCATTGCCCAAATAGATGTCGCCAACTTCAACGCCAGGTATGCCGATTTTTTGGCACTCTTGCATAACCGCTTTGCGGGCGCTGTATAGGCCTTTGGAGTCGCTGTAGCCTTCGCTGTCGGGCAGCATGCGGATGACATCTTGAATGATCTCATCAGGGGCGTTAAAACCGAAGGGGGCGGGGTTGCCGATATTCAGCTTGAGTATGCGGTAGCCTTCTTCTTCAAGCTCATTGGCGCGCTGCAGCACTGGGCCACGAATATCGTAGCAAACATTGCTCAGTTTTTTCGACTTGTAATAGGGGCCCATGTTCTGCCTTCTTAATCCGTAGTAAGTTCAGAGTGTTAGTCTGTAGTGGCTTGGCTGACTGATCAGCTGTGCTGGTAGTGGGTAAATCGGGGTGCTAAATTTGTGTGAGCGGCATCGCTATTGTCTTAGTATGCCCTGCGCCAAGAATTACTTGGTGTGATTATACGGCGTTGATGGCCACAAGGTGGAGAGCTTTTCGTGGAAAAAATAGTGAAATCTGAGAGTGAATGGCGGGAACTTCTCTCTGAAGAGGAGTTTCAGGTGTGTCGCCAAAAGGGGACTGAGCGCGCGTTTACTGGTGAGTATAACGCTGAAAAGGCCGATGGCATTTACCGCTGCCGCTGCTGTGGGCAGCCCTTGTTTAGCTCGGAGACAAAATACGACTCCGGCTCGGGATGGCCGAGCTTTTATCAACCCAGCGAAGAAGAGGTTGTTGCTATAAATAGAGATGCAAGTCATGGCATGGTTAGGGAGGAGGTGGTATGTGCCCGCTGTGAGGCACATTTAGGCCATGTTTTTCCAGACGGCCCTGCGCCGACCGGTTTGCGCTATTGTATTAATTCGCTATCGCTTAAGCTCGACACCGATGGTGATGAGTAATTACTAGCCAGATTGTTTATTAAACAAACAGTATTGCCCTTTAATTTGATTTATTTCACTTTAATGGCAAAAGCGACTTGACGGCGGGCGCTAAGGTTTCTAGAATTCGCGCCACTTTCAGACAACAAGTGACTCGGAGTCTGGAAGGTTTGCGGCGTCCCCTTCGTCTAGTGGCCTAGGACACTGCCCTTTCACGGCAGTAACAGGGGTTCGAGTCCCCTAGGGGACGCCATTATTCAGTCGTGCTGATGCGTCGGCAGGGCGGAAAAGAGAAGCAGAAATGCTTCTCTTTTTTTTTTGCAAAAAATTTAATATTGGCATGAAAATATCCTTGACGGGCAGGGTTTGGCGCTCTAGAATGCGCGCTCTTTCAAGGACAGCAGCTTTGTTCTGAAAGAGCTCGCGGCGTCCCCTTCGTCTAGTGGCCTAGGACACTGCCCTTTCACGGCAGTAACAGGGGTTCGAGTCCCCTAGGGGACGCCAATTAATTTGCGTCACAGCACGTAAATTTGTCAGTAACTTGCTTAGGCAGTTTGTTGACACATTGATGAAAACGACTTAGTATGCGCACCGTTAATTGCTGGTGAACAAAAAAGTCAGTTTAATCAAGGCTGTACGGCATATGTGAAATTGATTTAGAATGGCTTCTAAATCTAATGTCGTGATTTGCGGGAATAGCTCAGTTGGTAGAGCGCAACCTTGCCAAGGTTGAGGTCGGGAGTTCGAGCCTCCTTTCCCGCTCCAAATTCTAAAAAAGCGAAGCGACTGCTTCGCTTTTTTTTTCGCCTGTACTTTATCCGAAAAATGTTTTTCTTGGTTAGTCGCGCCACCTCGCGCAAGTGTGGGGTGGCGCTATAGTTTTAATTCACGCTAGTGCATGCCAAATACTTGGGCGCGGAGATTCCGGTAGCAGGTGTCAGGTTTGCTGCTGCACTGTTCGTAGTATTGTTCTTCAACTTTTTGGTAGCGCTCCATTTCATCGTCGCCAAGATAATGCATGCAGTCGCCACCAAAAAACCACAGTAGGTCGCGGTGCACCTGTGGGGTGATGTCAGGGTAATGGCCAATGATGTGGGTTATGATACGCTGACCAAGCGCGACGTAAGCCTCATTGGTAGCGAATTCTTCTTTTAGTTGCGCAAGCATTGCTAATAGCTCGGCATTGCTCTCTTCGCTGTGTGCGGGGTGCTGTGGCAGTACCACTGCGCAGTGCGTGTGAAGCTCTGTGCACAGTTGTAGGTAGTATTCAATTCGTGTCGTCACGTATTCTCCATTGCGCATTTTTGCAGATTGTTTCTGAGCTGGGGCTAATTGGCTCTAGTGTATTCCATCGCGCTAGCGTGGCAAAATACGCGGCTTACAAAATGATGTAATCGATTTAGGTAATTATTATGGCGCTTGCCCTAGAAATTAAGGGATTACGCAAGGTTTATGGCAATGGTTTTGAGGCCCTGAAGGGCATCGATCTTGAGGTTAAGCAGGGTGATTTTTTCGCTTTGCTCGGTCCGAATGGTGCGGGTAAATCCACTACCATTGGTATTGTGTCGTCGCTAGTGAAGAAAACCGCTGGCGAGGTGCGAATTTTTGGCCATTCCCTCGACAGTGATATCGCGGCGGCCAAGCGTCAAATTGGCTTAGTGCCCCAAGAGTTCAACTTTTCTAATTTTGAGTCGGTTTGGGATATTGTAGTGAATCAGGCGGGCTATTATGGCCTGAGTCGTGGGGTTGCCGCTGAACGAGCTGAGAAATACCTGAAGAAGCTGGGTTTGTGGGACAAGCGCCACGGCGCCTCGCGCATGCTGTCGGGGGGGATGAAGCGCCGTTTGATGATTGCTCGGGCGCTTGTGCATGAACCGCGCCTATTGATTTTAGACGAGCCTACCGCTGGTGTGGATATCGAGCTGCGCCGCTCAATGTGGGCGTTTCTCACTGAAATTAATCGCAGCGGCACAACGATTATTCTCACCACTCACTACCTCGAAGAAGCAGAGAGCCTGTGCCGTAATATTGCGATTATCGACGCGGGCAATATCGTTGAAAACACCAGTATGAAAGCCTTGCTGCGCCAGTTGCAAAAAGAAGTGTTTATCCTCGATGTGCGGGACAGCTTGAGTGCTGATATTAGTATTCCAGGTTTTGACACCCGCTTTGTAGATGAACACACCTTGGAGTTGGTGCTTAAAAAGGGCACCTCTCTCAATGAGGTGTTTGCCGCGCTAAATAGTAGCGAGCTGGTGGTTAGCAGTATGCGCAACAAGGCTAATCGCCTCGAAGAATTGTTTGTGTCGCTACTGAACCCAAAATAAAGCGAATATTCGTGTAGTCAGGTGTTATTGCGAAATCCTGGTTCTTAGATTTAAAAGGTGGAATTGTTAATGACAGCAGCAGAGCAGTGGATTGCGTTTTACACCATTGTCCGCAAAGAGATTCGTCGCTTTATGCGGATCTGGATGCAAACCTTATTGCCGCCGGCGATTACCATGTCGCTGTATTTTGTTATTTTTGGCGCCTTGATCGGCTCGCGGATAGGGCAGATGGGTGGCTTTACTTATATGGAATTTGTGGTGCCGGGTTTAATTATGATGTCGGTAATCACCAACGCTTATTCCAATGTGGTGTCGTCTTTTTTTGGTGCTAAGTTTCAGCGCTTTGTGGAGGAGATATTGGTGTCGCCAATGTCGAATAACACGGTGTTGTGGGGATTTGTGATTGGCGGCGTAGCGCGTGGCTTATTGGTTGGCTTAATCGTAACCATGTTGTCGCTGTTTTTTACCACGCTACATATTCAGCACATCGGCATAACCATCGCGATCGTGTTGATGACCTCGATAATGTTCTCGCTGGCGGGGTTTATCAACGCGGTATTTGCCAATAATTTTGACGATGTTTCGATTGTGCCGGTGTTTGTACTAACGCCGCTGACCTATTTGGGTGGTGTCTTTTACTCAATCGACTTATTGCCGGAGTTTTGGGCTGGAGTGTCGCGCTTAAACCCCATGCTCTACATCGTTAATGCGTTTCGCTATGGGGTGCTAGGTACCTCAGACGTCAATGTGGTAACCGCCTTTATTATGGTCGGTGTGTTTACCTTGGCAGCCTATGCCTACTGTATGTATTTATTGCGCAGTGGAACCAGGCTGCGCCAGTGAATGCTTGGTTTGGAATGAGCGAGAGTTATCTAAAATGAGTGAGCACCACGGTCACGGTCCTTTAGGCGCGAAGGTTGATTATCCCGCTCAGTACGACGCGAGTTGTTTATACCCAATACCTCGCGCCGCAGGGCGCGCAGCTTTGGGTATTGCGGCAGATCTGCCTTTTGCTGGGGTCGATATTTGGAATGCCTATGAATTGTCGTGGCTAAATCTAAATGGTAAACCGATGGTGGCTTGTGCGGAGTTTCGGGTCCCCGCCGACTCGGAAAATATTATCGAATCGAAATCCTTTAAGCTCTATCTTAATTCCTTTAATCAAACTCGGTTGGGCGGTATTGCCGAGCTAAGGGCTGTGCTCACTAAGGATTTGAGCGCGGCGGCGGGAGCGCCAGTACAGGTCGATATAGCTTCCCCTGATGACTGGGGGCTGAGCTACGGTATTCAGAATCCTGCTGGCGAGTGTCTTGATAGCTTGGATATTAGTCCCGACAGCTACCAGCCAAATAGCATGTTATTGAAAGCGAGTGCGGGAGAGTCGGTAACAGAAGAGCTGTTTAGCCATTTATTGCGTTCGCGCTGCCCAGTGACCTCTCAGCCCGACTGGGCGAGTGTTGAAATTGCCTATAGCGGGCCGCGTATTGACCGCGAAGGCTTATTGGCTTACTTGATCTCTTTTCGCGAGCACGACGATTTTCACGAGCAGTGTGTTGAGCAAATTTTTAGTGATATTAATCGCTTTTGCCAACCCAATCGTTTGCGGGTTTACGCGCGGTATTTGCGGCGTGGCGGTTTGGATATCAACCCTTGGCGCAGTAATTTTGTTGGCGATACAGCTCAGAACAGCCGCGGTTCGCGGCAGTGATTGAGAAAGCTTAGACTGCGGCTTGCCACGTGGATAATGTCTGCGCCAATTTGGCGAGGCAGGCGTTAAAGTCGGTAGACTTACTGATGAAGGCGTCTGCGCCGAGCGCCTTGCATTCGCCTTGCTCTCGATACGTCACGGTGTGCATCACAATATAAATAGGGTCGTAACGCTTATTTTGGCGAATAATCTCAAGTGCTGCTTTGCCATTCATTCGCCGCATATTAATGTCCAGAAAAATAATATCGGGAAGTTCGTTGCTGCATTGAGCGTCGAGTTCAGCGAGCAGTAGCTCGCCATCTTCAATTTCTTTAAGTCGCGGTTTTTCACCTAACCGCGCGAGGCTTTCTTTAAATATAATTCTGTCAGCCATAGAATCATCGACAATCCAAAATGTCGGGCTTCTGCTCGCAGTCATCTTGCCATATATAATCCGGTGGTTTTAATAGTTGCTAGGGTAGGGCGCCAGTGCGTGTTGTTCTGTAAGTATTTGTTCGTATCAAGCTAGCGCTACTGCCGCCGATAATAGAATCAGTAAGTAAATTAACGGATATCCCGAACCCCTGCATAGCGGCATAATTGCTGCCATATACGAGATGTTTGGGAGTTTAATATGCTAATTGCAAGCTACTTGCTAGGCTGCGACGGAGATGGCGGCGTGCGCCATTTGGCCGTTGACAATGTTATACCCGAAGCAAATCAAACATTGGAGTACACTCTCTATCCTCGTGAAGCGCTAGGCGGTGCAGAAATCATCGATTTGGTTTTGCAGTTTGCCGATGCAGAAGAACCCCGCAATATTATCTGTCTGCCAGCGCTACCTTCGGTGGTGGTGAATCATATCCTTGCTGGCTTGCCGCTACAAATTGTTGATTTTGCCTACGGTAGAGTGGTGCGTTTGGCTAGTCAATTTCAGCCCTATCAGCAGCGTTGTGCTTAAATATGAGTTATTGGCGTAGAAGCAAGACCAGCGCTCTTGAAGCTAAATATTATTCTATGCATGGGCCTCAATCTACGATCAGCTTGTGCCCATCGACACAGCGGATGAGCTATGCAGCAAATTTTTCTGCAAAAATGCCGCAGACCATTGATGGCCGAATTCAATCAGATCAACGTCTATCTCCTGATGCCGATACCTTGAATTACTTTGTGAAATTGGCTGAGCGACTGTCTAAATCCCCCAAAGCGTAAATTTCCGCTGCGCTAGCTAGCAAGCTTGTTTATCATGGCCTCTTGAGTATTGATTTTAGAGGTCATTGTGTCTGAATTAAATCATCGCCACGCGTTTGTTACGATGCTGGATTTGCAAAATCGCATGAATGCCAAAGTTCACCCCGACTGGATGAGTCAGGGCTTTGCTTGGTATCGCGCTGCGTGGATAGAATGCGCCGAGCTGATGGACCACTACGGCTATAAGTGGTGGAAAAAGCAACAAGCCGATATTGAGCAAGTACAGCTGGAAGTGGTCGATATTTGGCATTTTGGTTTGAGTGCGATGTTTACGCCCGGCGCGGATATCGAGAAGCTGGCTGATGCTATTGTGAGCGAATTGGCAAGCTATCAGGCCTCGGGCAAGGGCGTATTAGCAGCGACGGAAGCACTGGCGGGCCACTGCCTGGCCGAGAAAGGCTTTTCGGTGAGCTTATTTTGGGATCTGATGGCGGCGTCGGAGCTTAGTTTCGACCAACTTTATAAACAGTATGTTGGCAAGAACGTGCTCAATTTTTTCCGCCAAGATCACGGTTATAAAGATGGCAGCTATATTAAAATTTGGCAGGGCAGCGAGGATAATGTCCATCTCGTCGAGATACTCGCTAGCGCCGATATGCGCTCACCCCAATTTGCCGATGACGTTTACAAGAGCCTTGTGGCTCGTTATCCGTCGGCCTAGGGGCGTTGCTAATGTCTTCGGATAAGATCTCTACCTCAGCTCTGGCTAAACTTGGTGAAATTCCTGTTCAGCAGCTGTTTTCGGTGCTGAAGGATTACGGTTGGATCCGTAAAACCGATGACGGCTGGGCGCTGACGGGCAAGGGCGAATTCGAAGGCGGTAGCTATATCACCAGCAAACGCTACGGGCGCTATATTGTGTGGCCAAACTCCTTATTAGAGCACCCCCTTTTTCAGGCGCTAGAAAGCAATAAATTGTTGTCTGCGTCGGCATTGGGGCGTATCGAAGGGTTTAGCGGGCGGGAAATTAATCGCATGCTGGTTGAAATCGCCTGGCTGCGCCCTAGCTCTCGTGGCTGGGAGTTAACGGAGCGAGGTATTGCTGAGGGCGGACAGCTTTTTGAAAATCAGCAAAGCAGTCTTAGCTACGTATTGTGGCCAGAAGATGTTCGTCATCGGCCGGCGTTAAAGCGAATTTTACAGCAGTGCCGAAATTCAGAACCTGAAGTTGATGATTTATTTGCGGCCAGTCAATCGCCAGGTCGCGAGTGGCGTAGTCTTGATGGTGTGGTCTATAAAAATCACGCCCACTGGGCTATAGCTCAGTGGCTGTATTTAGCTGGCCTGCGCTATGCTATCTACCGAAGTTTACCGGTGGCGGAGAATTTGGTTGGCGATTTTTATTTGCCTCAGTCTGGCGTTTATATTGAGTATTGGGGAGGCGATGATCACTCCGACGCCATCTCAGCGCGTATGCGGCGCGCTGAGTTGTGCAAGAAATTAGGTTTTGCTGTTCTTGATGTTCATCCAGATGATTTGCCTAATCTAGATGACTACCTCAGTCGGCACCTGCAAGCGCTTGGCGTGGATTTTTACTAGCGTTCCAGTTCTTGCTTAATCGCTTCAGCCAAGGCTAAGTCTTTGGCTGTTAAGCCTCCCGAGTCGTGGGTAGTGAGGGCGATGCTGACCGTTTTATAAACATTGCTCCACTCTGGATGGTGGTCTATTTTTTCGGCACGCATCGCAACGCGGGTCATAAATCCAAAAGCGCTGATAAAGTTTTCGAACTCCAACTCGGTGCACAGCTTACCTTCGCGCAACTCCCAGCCTTTCAAGTTTTTCAGCGCATCGCTAACTTCTTGCTCAGTTAATTTTACGGTCATCAGATTTCCTTTTAGCCTCGTTTTGTCAAAAATACGCCGCACTCCATATGGTGAGTGTACGGGAACTGGTCGAAAAGGGCGAAGTCCTTGACGTGGTGGGATTTTGTTAATATTTCCAAATCGCGGTGCAGGGTTTCTGGGTTGCAGGAGATGTAAATAATATTATTAAAGCCTGCAATAAACTCACGGCTGGCGGCGTCTAAGCCGGCTCTGGGCGGGTCTACTAATACTGTGCTTATGGCGTAGCTGTCGAGGTCGACGCCGTGTAGGCGACGGAAGCTGCGTTCCTTATTTAGCGCTGAGGTCAGTTCCTCGCTAGACATGCGCAGTACCAGCGCATTGCTGACCGTATTCATGGCAAAATTTTCGTGGGCGGCTTTCACCGAGGTTTTCGAGATTTCGGTGGCGAGTACGCGGCGGAAATGGCTGGCCAGTGGTATGGTGAAATTGCCGTTACCACAATACAGCTCTAGCAAATCGGTATCGGGATTCTGGCCACAGCGCGCCTTGGCCCAGCTCACCATTTTGGCATTTACTTTGCCGTTGGGCTGGGTAAATCCACCCTCATACTGGTGGTACGCGTAGTGCTTGCCGTCTACGGGTAATTGCTCTAGCACATAGTCTCGATTGAGTACGATTTTTTGTTTTTTACTGCGGCCAATAATTTGAATATTGAATTGCTCGGCAATGGCTTGGGCGGCTAGCTGCCACTCGTCGTCGAGCCGACGGTGGTATATCAAGGTGACCAGCATGTCGCCACTGAGGGTGCTCAAAAACTCAATTTGAAATAAGCGCTTATTTAACGCCGAGTGTTCGCCGAGCGCCAGCCGCAGTGGCGTCATTAATGTGCAAATGGTTTCTGAGGCGGTAGGGAAATGATCAATCCTGATCGGTACTTTAGGGTCGCTGGGATCGAACATCGCGTAGAAAAAGCTGCCATCTTCGTGCCAAATACGAAACTCGGCGCGCAGGCGATAGTGCTCTGGTGCTGAGGGGTAGATTTCGGGCGTTGGTAGTGAGAGATCAGCGAAGCTCGCAACAACGGTGTTCACTTTCTCAGCGAGAAGTTGCGGGTATTCTGCGGTATTTAGGGGTTTGAAACTCATAGGTTTTCCGTAGCTGTGGCGCTCAGTCGTTGGCGATTGCGCTGGTTCCAGATTGCGCTGGCCTGAGCGAGGCATTCTTCTTGATTAAGTTCGGGGCTTCGCAACTGTAGGGCAATCGCAATGGTACCTTGAATGGCGAGTCGGCCGTATTCACTTATGTGTTCGTCACGCCACGCGTTAAGTAACTCGGTGGTGGGTAGTTCGCTAAGCTTTTCTTGCCTGCCGTCGAGCATGCGCGGCCATTCGGCCTCGCTTAAGTGGCCGTTGTGGACGCTTTTGACGCGGCAGTCGGCTTCAGGTTTGCGTTCCGCTTCGCCTGCTTCACCTTTAAATACCACGGCGTGAGCTTGGCCCAATAGCGCGGCCGCCTGCTGATGATTGTCGGCATAAGCGGGGTGGAAAATACTCTGTATAGAATAGTCTGCTGCAAGGGGGTTGAGTAGCCGCGACAGCGTGTGTACCGGCGAGCGCAGGCCAAATTGAGCGCGTAGATCAATCATGCGCTGCAGTGGCGGTGAAAATTGCGCAAGTGGCAGGTATGCGAAATTACCTTGCTCTAGTTTACTACTGACATCTTGCCAGTCGCGGGCGGTGGCTTCGCCGAGTTCTGCCAGCACGTGCTCGCTGTAGATACGTTCGGCGGTGTGTCCGGCAGCACCGTGCATAAACACGCGTAAACCACTGTCTGCCAGCGCTAGGGCGGCAAGTAGATACCATGGCTGCTGCCGGCGCTTACCGGCGTAGCTCGCCCAGTCTAGGTCAACGGCAATACTTGGTGCCTGGAGGGTTTCACGCACCGCGCGAACAAAGCCGGCAAGCTCTTCAAAGCTTTCTTCCTTGACCCGCAGCAGCATAAGAAAGGCGCCGAGCTGCACGTCTTCTACTTCGCTGCGCATAATCATGCCCATCGCCGCATAGGCTTCGTCGGCGTTAAGTGAGCGCGACCCAGTTTTGCCCTTGCCAAGAATACGAACATATTGTGCGAAAGGGTGTTCGGCTATCATAGATACACTCGGAGTGGGTTTAAAGGCAGTTGTCAGGGCGGGGCAGGCCAGCAATTTTACTGAGCGACTTTGCTGGGCTATCGGGAAAGTGTTTCAGAAAATACAGACTGGTGCCCTTGTCCGCGCCAAGTTCTAATTTGGCGTATTTTATCAGGGGCCGCATCGCTGGGGACAGGCCAAACTGCTGGTAATAACGCTGCACCAGTTCAATTAGCTGCCAGTGGCTATCGCACAGGGTGATGCCGGAGCTGGTGGCGAGTTGTTCAGCGACAGCCGGCGACCAATCAGTGAGGTCTTTAAGGAAACCGTCGGGATCGGTGGCGATGCTCGCGCCATTAACCACTAGTGCATTCATTACCAGCTCAAACAGTGGCGGTGTTGCGCGCAGAGCTCGACAAATCCACTGTAATCTACCAGTGTTACGGCGCCGACGGGGTTAACGCCGCGGCGATCAATATCATCGCTGAGGGCGTAGATTGAAGCATCGCCACTCGTTATCTCAATATTGCTGGCTGCTAGCAATACCGCATCTTCGATTAAAATGACGGCATCGCCATCTGTCAAGCTGAATTGGCAGCGGCTTAAACTACTCGTGCTATTTAATATATGTAAGCTCACCTAAAAACTCTGAATGCGGTCAGCTGAGGACATTAAGCTGGAAAATTGCTCTGCTGACAGGGCTTTTGCCTGCGGGACCAGTGCCGCTGGCGGGAGATTATACGTGCTGCTGTCTTCGGCGAGATAATATATATCGTCAATGTCATAGAGTGGCAGGGCATTAATTACGCCGAGGTGCGGTTTTTTCTCGGTGTTCGCGCTATTTTGTTGCATCACTAATTGATAAATAGCCTCTTGCGCAAACACTAGGCTCACTTCTTGATCGAAGGCGGCGCTAGCTAGGGCCATGTCGAGAGCTTCCCGGGCAATGCTGTTGCCGTAGGCGGAACGTGTAAAGATATAGAGGAATTTCACTGGGTGTTACTGCCAAATCTTACTACGCGGTCTGCCTGTATGCAGGCGTCAACCCACTGACCAAGGCCGCCTATAGTAAAGCCGTCGGCCATGTTATGGCCGCCAAGTTCGTAGCGTTCGGCTTCTTTAGCATCAACGATGCCGCGACGCAGGGCGCTAGATACACATACCACCAAGTCTATGGCAAATTCTTGCTGTAGAGCCTGCCATTGCTTGGGCACGCTAATTTCGTCTTGGGGTGGGGTGATGAAACGACTGGCGCAGTGCACGCCGTCGTTAAAGAAAAACACGCGATAAACGCTATGACCACTGTCTAGCGCTGCTTTACAAAAACGCAGGGCACTTAAGCTGGCTTGGTCGGTACAGGGTTGGCCGCTGACGAGTAGAGCGAAACTGAGGCTCATTTGAGCCTCAGTAGATTGGTTTGCTGAGTAATACGGAGGTGATTAATCATCGCTGCCGAAAATGCCGAGCAAATGCAGCAGGTGAACAAACAAATTGTAAATATCGAGGTAAAGCGCAACGGTGGCACGAATATAGTTGGTTTCGCCGCCGTGGATGATTCTGCTGGTATCAAACAGGATCAGTCCAGACATGATAAATACCGCTGCTGCAGAGATTGCTAGCGATGCGGCGGGTACTTGAAAAAACATATTCGCGATGCTGGCCACGACCATCACCAACAGTCCGATCATTAAGAATCCGCCCAGAAAGGAGAAATCTTTGCGGGTAGTTAGCACGTAGGCAGAAAGGCCAAAGAACACCAATGCGGTGCCGCCGAGCGCCTGCATTACCAATTCTCCGCCATTAGGTAGGGCGAGGTACATTTTGAGCATTGGTCCTAGGGCTGCACCCAATAGACCGGTGAATATAAAAATGGCAACAATGCCTTTACTTGAATCTGCAGTTTTATGGACGACAAACAGCATGACAAAGCCGAGTATGGACAAAACTAGGCCAGTGCCATGGCCGATGTTGAGGGCCATTGCCAACCCAGCGCAGAGGGCGCTAGTGACAAGGGTCATGCCTAACAACATATAGGTATTGCGCAGCACCTTGTTGGTTTCGAGAACGGGCTGGGCGTGCGCGCCTGGCTGAAAGACCGATTTGTCTTGCATGGATGACTCCGTAGTGAAAAAGGTAGGTTCTAGCTAGGCTAATGATACGTTGGTGGGTATTGCGACTGCAAGCGCGATGGTGGCTTTGCAGAACCTAATTAGCTTAACCCAGATAGGCTTAATTGGTCGCTAACCTCAGCAAAGGCATGGGTTTGGATGTCGGCAAGGTCGGCAAGGGTGATTTCGTTTGGGAGTGCGGTAATTTCTGCCCAGTTGCCTTTGCTGATGGCAATAGCAAGTTGCAAGATTTGACCGTATTTGCCCTCATGATTCAGCAGGGCATCCGTCATGGTGGGTGATAGCTCGAGTTTTGTGCAGACCTCGGCGAGGGGAATGTCAATAAAAGCATCAAGTAGCGAGAACATGCCGGTGGTATAGGCGGTGTGCTGATCGACGCCATTTTGTTGAAGGGCGATCATTTGGCATAAATAGGCGCGAGATAATGCTTGCTCGAGCAGGGCGCGGGGTTTGTGATCTAGGCGACCTAGCGCCAGCATATTGGCCCAGCTTTTAATGCGGTTTACGCCGGCCATGGTGGTAGCGTGATGCACAGAAGTAATCTCGGCAACTTTGGCAACGCTAGCCGAGTTCATGAATTGCAGTATGCGGTAGCTTAGTTGGGGGTCGCTCTGAATAGCGTTGCTTATATCCTCCATGGTGTTGTCTTCATTATTTAACGTTTTTAGCAGTCGCATTACCGCAAATTGGCTGTCGTTATGACGCGTGCCAAAGAGCGGCGAGGGCTGGCTGAAGAAAAAACCTTGGAAGAGCTGGTAGCCCTCTGCCTTGCAGCGCTCAAATTCTTCAAGCGTCTCCACTTTCTCGGCCAACCAAATCAGGTTGTCACGCTGGTGTTGCGTGTAAAGCGATGCGCTGCTATGTCCCGGTAAAATATCGCTGATATCGACTTTCACGATGTCGACGTGCGGTAGCCATTTACTTTGCTCGACATCACCTGTGTAGTCGTCAAGTGCCACTTTAAAGCCTAGGGAGCGCAAATTTTTCACGGCTTCGATATTGGCAGGTGTTGGCGAAATATATTCAAGCACTTCGGCCACTAGTTTCTTGGTTTGAACCGCAGGCGGGGTATGCAGCCAAGACTCGGTGAGGTTTACGAAAGCGGGCAGGCCGTTTGTTATATTTTCAATGCCTAGGTCATGAAAGGCGCCGATGAGTACCTCACCAGTCGCCATATTGCCATTGTCAGTTTGCGACTCTAATGAGCCGACATCTACAGTGCGGCAGAGCAATTCGTAGGCGACGGTTTTTCCATTTTTATTCAGTATTGGTTGGCGGGCCATTAGTGGGGTGTTGTTGTCGCTCATTAATGATCCTTGTGCCGCTGTTTTACTGTTAGGAGCGGGCGTAAGCGATGTAGTTATCATTACCTACAAAGTATTAATCGTGCTGCTTTCAATAGAGCTTAGCTGTAATGAGGGACTTAGCGAGGATCAGGCTAAAATAATTAAGTTGTTACTTGGGGCTTAATGCGGGAAACGATGAGGTAGGAGCTTTAAGAGATATTGTTGCGAGGACTAAAAGTGGCGGAGGGGCAGGGATTTGAACCCTGGGTTGGGATAAACCAACGCCGGTTTTCAAGACCGGTGCAATCGACCACTCTGCCACCCCTCCGCAGCAGTTGCGAATTATACATAGCTTGTTAGACGAAACAAGCAGTATTAAGAAAAAGACTTATAAATCAGTTTGATGAGTTTGAAATTGGATGAAATTTAAACAATAAAAAGCCCAGCACTGGGCTGGGCTCAATATTTAAGACCACTTACTGCATTGCGATCTTAGTTTTAGGCTTGATTGCGAGGGTCATTTGCTGCGCGTGGCATGCTTGGCCGGTCGGGATTGGGCTGAGCAAGAATGCTCGAATCCAATGCCGGCGCCTCAAGTTGTGCAGTGATAATAGCTAGGTTTTGTACAGGCTTTGGCGCGATCCTTGGATCGTTACTGGCCCGCCCTACTGGGCGTGGTTTGACAACTGCGGGCGCTGCTTCCTTAGTGGTGGCCTTGTTGACTGGTTTTGGTGCCACCTTAATGTCGGCTTTTGCTTTAATAGGCGCTGGGCTGTCGGCAACGGGTTCGGCAGTGACATTAGTCGCGCTGTCTGCGGGGCTTTCAGTAGCTGCCGCTTCAGGCTTGGCTGCTTCGCTTGCGCTTGGTTCAGCAGAATCCTTCGTGGCTTGGCTGATTTTCACTGGCGCGGGGGCGCTTGGAATATTGCTAGCCGTTTCTGCTGGTGTTGCGCTGGCATCTGCGGTAACAGTTTCGGCTTGGCTCTCAACTTTTGCTTCTGTGCTAATGCTTGCCACTGGGCTGACTGCTGGCGCTTCAACGGCAGGGGTCGCTGGAGGTGTGCTTTCTATTTCACTGCTGGCGTGAGGTATCGCAGGAGCAGCTTCAGCAGGGGCTTCTTGGGCCGTAGGTGCATTGCTAGTACTTTCAGGTACAAAGCTAGAAACGGTCGTTGGCGTAATTGCAGTGAACTCGGCCTCTTCAGCGGTAGGCTTTTTGGCGGCCGGAGCGGCAGGTGCGGACTCGGCAGGCTTAGCTGTTGAGGTGTCGCTTGGCGCGGCGCTAGCGGCAGTGCCGCGCTCAGGGCTTATTGCGGCTGCCAAGGGCTCGTTGCTGTCTGCTATACCTGCGTCCTCATTTGGCGCTGGGGTGCGGCGACGCTCCTGCTGATTGCGGGGCTTGCGGTTGCCGGGTCGACGCTTTGGCCTAGCGTTTTCAGTTTCAGTACTTGGTGTCGCTTCAATGACTTCGGCGGGCAGCTCTTTTTTCGCGGGCTCGCTGTCGGTGCGATTGCTGCGATTATCTGTTACACGGTTGTCGTCGCGGCCTTGGCGCTGATCTGGGTTGCGGCGGTTGCGGCCACCGCGATTGTTGCGGTTGCCTTGGCGTGGATTGTTGCCGTTGCGATTGCCTTCGTTGCGACGCTTAGGCGCTGGCGTGGGCTCCGGTTCGGGCTCTGGCTCGGCAGATTTAAATAAACCGCTAAGGCTCTTGCCGAGTTTGCTGAAAAAGCCTTCGCCAGTAACAGCGGCTGCGGGGGCTTTGGCGGCAACTGGCTCGGCGGCAGCTGCAGGTGCTGGCGCTTTGGGTGCAAGGGTGCGAACTACTGCGGCAGCTGGTGCCGGAGTGGAGACCACTTCGTCAGAAATTTCTTTTTCGGCTTCAAGGTCGGCTACGATTTTGTAGCTAATTTCCTGCTCGTCGCCTAAATCGCTTTCGCGCAGACGAACAACCTCAAAGTGCGGTGTATCGAGTGCAGGGGTAGGGATGACCATTACCCGTACGCCGCTACGCTGCTCAATATCGTAAATGGCGGTGCGTTTTTCGTTTAGCAAATAAGAGGCGACATTTACTGGCACGATGGCGCGAATTTCAGCGCTTTTCTCTTTATTGGCTTCTTCTTCAACTAGGCGGAGAATCGATAGTGCCAGCGAGTTAGTGTCGCGGATAGTGCCTTGACCGCTGCAGCGTGGGCAAACTTTAGCGCTGGTTTCACCTAGGGATGGGCGCAGACGCTGGCGAGACATTTCGAGCAGGCCAAAGCGCGAGATGCGGCCAATTTGGATGCGGGCGCGATCAGGTTCCATGGCGTCGCGAACGCGATTTTCGACTTCGCGCTGATTTTTAGCCGCCATCATGTCGATAAAGTCGACCACAATTAGGCCGCCGATGTCACGCAGGCGCAGTTGGCGAGCAATCTCGTCAGCTGCTTCTAGGTTGGTTTGCAGGGCGGTTTCTTCGATGTCGCCGCCCTTGGTGGCGCGCGCCGAGTTAATGTCGATAGATACCAGTGCTTCTGTAGGGTCGATAACAATCGATCCGCCGGAGGGTAGTTGTACTTCGCGCTGGAATGCCGATTCGATCTGGCTTTCAATTTGATAGCGATTGAAAAGGGGAACTTGATCTTTGTATAGGCGAATTTTGCTCTTAAAGTGCGGCATCACCTGTTCAACGAAGTGCATGGCTTCGTTGTAAGATTCTTCAGAATCGATCAATACTTGGTCGATATCATCGCGAAGATAGTCGCGAATAGCGCGAATAATGACGTTGCTTTCCTGCAAAATCAGAATTGGTGCTTTGCGTTCTTCAGAGGCTTGTTTAATCGCTGACCAGAGGTGCAGTAAATAATCCAAGTCCCACTGCAGTTCTTCTGAGCTGCGGCCAACCCCAGCGGTGCGAACAATAACGCCCATGGCGTCAGGGATGTTGATTGCATTCAGCGCGTCGCGCAGTTCGGTGCGCTCGTCACCCTCGATGCGGCGTGAAATTCCGCCAGCTCGTGGGTTGTTGGGCATAAGCACCATATAGCGACCAGCAAGGCTGATAAAGGTAGTTAGGGCAGCGCCTTTATTGCCGCGCTCTTCCTTTTCTACCTGAACAATAACCTGAGTGCCTTCTTTAACAAGATCCTTAATTTTTGCGCGACCGCCACTGCCGTCGGCAGGGTTGCGGTAAAAATACTCTTTAGAGATTTCTTTGAGAGGAAGGAAGCCGTGACGCTCAGCGCCAAAGTCGACAAAAGCCGCTTCGAGGCTGGGTTCTACGCGGGTGATGGTGCCTTTATAGACGTTGGCTTTCTTTTGTACGCGGGTGCGGTTTTCAATATCCAGATCAAATAATCGCTGGCCATCAACTAGGGCAACGCGCAACTCTTCTGGCTGAGTCGCGTTAATAAGCATTCTTTTCATGAGCTAAAAATCCCAAAGGCCGGGATTTGTCGCGCCGCTCATGCGATTGAGCATCTTTAAGCGTTCTGATGTAGGCTGCATTAGCGGTGAGTGCTGCTGCTGATTTATTGCGGCGAGCACTTGTACATCAGTGGGGCCGGGTTGCCTGGCCGTTATAATCCAGTTCGCTTAGTCTGGCCATGGGCCGTCTGCGCTGGGCGTCTTTCATCTATTACTGTTGGGCGCTTAAGTGGTGCGCCAGTATTGGTAACGTTCTTTACGTCGCTTTCTCAGAGTTCTATCGCACTTGCGGTGCTAACAAATATCGGCAGTACTATTAATTAATGTACCGACACTACGGTAGAATGCCCGCCGGTACACTGCTATTCACTTATGTAAATAAGGCTATGCGAATGTGTCGCAATCTTTGCCTCAGTAGTTTGCCGGCGGTCTTCCCTCTCGTCACAGCCATGCTGTGGTGGGAACCGGACCCAGTTGCTACGGAGCGACTATATCAGTATTCAATAACTAACTCAATGAGTTACGGGAGTGTACGTGGAAGCAGAAAAAGTCATCAATCCAGTGGTGCGTTTGGTGGCGGTCGAAGCTGATTATGTCGGGCAGCGCATTGACAACTTCTTAATGAGAGAGTTAAAAGGCGTCCCTAAGTCTCGGATTTATAACCTTTTGCGCCGCGGCGAGGTCCGCGTGAATAAGTCTAGGGCAAAGCCCGACTACAAGCTGGTGGAGGGCGATATTGTTCGGGTGCCGCCAGTGCGTGTGGCGGTGCGTGACGAGGCGGCCGTGCCGGTGGGTTTGGATGCTGGATTGCGCTCAGCAATTCTTTATGAAGACGAGGGTTTGATTATCATTAATAAGCCCTCTGGCTTGGCAGTTCATGGTGGTAGCGGCATTTCTTTGGGTTTGATTGAGGCCTTGCGGCAAATGTACCCCGAGCAGCGCCATTTAGAGTTAGTGCATCGTTTGGATCGCGATACGTCTGGTTGCGTAATGGTAGCTAAGCGACGCAGCGTACTTAAACAATTGCACGAGCTGCTAAGGGCTCGCAAAGGCGTGGATAAGCGTTATTTAGCCTTGGTTGCCGGTAAGTGGCCTGCTCGCAAGCAGCAAGTGAATGCGCCACTGCAAAAAAATGTGCTGTCTTCTGGTGAGCGCATGGTGAGAGTGGAGCTGGAAGGTAAAAAGTCGGTGACGGAATTTACCTTGTTGCGCAGGGTTGCCGGTGCAAGCCTGATTGAGGCGCGGCCGGTTACGGGGCGTACTCATCAAATTCGGGTGCATTGCCAATACGCCGGTTACCCCATTCTGGGTGACGACAAATATGGCGACGATGCGGCCGACGCCCATTTTCGCAAGCTGGGCTTAAAACGCCTGTTTTTACATGCGCACTCATTGGTATTTACTTTGGATGGTCGTCGGATTTCCGTGACTGCGCCGCTGGCGCCTGAGCTGGAGAAGGTTTTGGAAGTGGCGGGGAGCGATTTGTCATGCTGATTATTTTTGACTGGGATGGCACCATCTTGGACTCCAGCAATAAAATTGTGGCCTGCATGCAGGCGGGGGCGCGGGAATTTGGTGTTGAAGAGCGCTCTGGCGAGGACATTCGCAATATTATTGGTTTAGAGTTGAGTGTTGCGATCGCGTCTTTGTATCCGGCGCTGAATGCGCGGGAGGTTGAGGAGCTGCGGACGGCTTATGTGCGCAGCTTTATATTGGCCGATCGTGAGCCATGTCAGATGTTTGTTGGTGTGGAGGAGGGGTTGCGCAGCTTGAAGGCGGCGGGGCACGATTTGTGTGTGGCTACCGGAAAGAGTCGGCGCGGATTGGATGGGGTGTTTGCGGGTCTTGAGATTAGCGCACTGTTCAGTGCCAGCCGCTGCGCCGATGAGACTGCTTCTAAGCCCCATCCACTGATGCTGGAACAGTTGTGCGCGGAGCGGAGCTGCGCGCCAGAATCGGCGCTAATGGTTGGCGATACTGAGTACGACTTGGAAATGGCGAGCCGCTTAGCGATGCCCAGTGTTGGTGTGTCGTATGGTGTGCACAGTGTGGAGCGATTGCAGCGCTGGCAGCCGGTGGCGGTGATTGATCAATTTGCGGCGCTTATGCCATTGGTTGAGGGCTTGGTCGCCGATTAATGCGGGTTTGTGATATTAGTTGCGCTGTAAAACCTCGTAACCTTCGCGCGCTAAAAAATCGATTAAACGTATTAAAGGTAGGCCGATTAAAGTATTGGGGTCGTCGCTGCGAACTTGGCGGAACAGGCTGATGCCAAGTCCTTCTATTTTAAAGCTGCCCGCGCAGTCGAGGGCGGATTCGCGTTGAATGTAATTACTGATGTCGCTGCTGCTGAGGTCTCGAAACTGGGTGGACACGGTTTCTATTGCAACGTGTTGCTGGCCGGTGCGGCTATTAAGGACACAAAGTCCGGTGTGAAAGAGTACTTCGCTGCCCGAGCATTGGCTTAATTGCTGTTGGGCGCGCTCGATTGTACCTGGTTTGCCGAGTATTTTGCCGTCGAGTTCAGCGCATTGGTCGCTGGCGATAATGATCGCATTTGGGTGTTTTGTGGCAATTGCCTGGGCCTTGGTAATGCTTAGGCGGCGGGCCAATTCGGTAGCGCCTTCGTTAGTTTGCGCTGATTCATCGATGTTGGGCGCTTCGCAGAGCAGCTTTAGGCCGATTTTTTCCAGTAGTGCGCGCCGGTATGCGGAGCTGGATGCGAGAATGAGTTGCTGGGTGTTGCTTGTACTTGCGTGGTTCATGTGCGGCTTCATTGCAGGGCGGTTGGCGGCTTATTTTAACTTTTGGTGGTCGGCGGTGCTAGCGAGAGTGCAAATCCCCTAGCTTGCGCCTTGATCTGGGCTTATTAGCTGTGTTTTTGCTTTGACAATAGGGGGTGAAGTCCCTATTATTGCGCGCCTATGCAAAGACAGCCCCTACCTAAGTTCGTTGATGCTCGGAAATTTGTTGCCGGTGGTATGGAAATTCATGCTACTAAACAAGTTGCTGAACTCAGTCGGTTCACTGCCGGACTCGCTAACACTAGCGGTTCAGTAGATGTCGACTTGCGCTTTTTTCGGAGTGAGCAGGGGTTTAAGTGCATAACAGGTACGGCGCTCAGCCGCGTTGAAGTTTTGTGTCAACGTTGCATGACCGCAATGCCGATATGCATTGAGGCTGAATTTAATTTAGCCATTGTGTGGACGGATGAGCAGGCCAAAGCGCTGCCAAAATCATTGGATCCATTGATTTTAGGTGAAGACGAAGATTTGGTTTTGGCTGATCTGCTGCAGGATGAGCTGATCATTAACACTCCTTTCGTCAGCTATCACGATGACACTGTTTGTCAGGTGTTTGTACCGGAGCAAGAAGTACTTCCGGTAGAAGTGGTAAGCGATGTTGAGGAAGGCGATACGCCGTTTGCGATATTGGGGCAATTAAAGCCCCGCGATTAATCTCTACGAGGAATTGGTAAGCCATGGCTGTTCAGAAAAGTAAAGTCACACGTTCACGTCGGGGTCAGCGTCGCTCGCATGACGCATTGACTGGTCCAACTCTGTCTGTTGATCAGACTAGCGGCGAGAAGCACCTTCGTCACAATATCACTGCGGATGGTTTTTTCCGTGGTCGTAAAGTTGTTGCTGGTAAAGACGACTAAGTATTTGCGTGGCATCGCTGCGATTAGCCGTTGATGCAATGAGCGGAGACCACGGTCTCCGCTCTTCTATTCCTGCCTCTGTAAATGCGCTGAACCTTAATTCAGCTCTTCATATTGTGTTAGTTGGCGATGAGCCTACTATCGAACTTTCGCTCGTCGGTAAAAAATACGACCCCCAGCGTTTGTCGATCCACCATGCCCCCGATGTGGTGACTATGGACGATAAGCCCAGTCGTGCACTTCGCAACAAAAAAAACTCTTCTATGTACTGCGCTTTAGAGCTGCTGCGCGATGGCAAGGTGGCTGCCGTTGTTAGCGCTGGTAATACTGGCGCGCTCGTTGCAATGAGCTGTGTAGTGCTTGAGCGTTTGCCTGGTATTAAGCGGCCAGCGATTTGCGCTCCTGTGCCGGCGCATGGCGGGCATACCTATTTACTTGATCTTGGTGCGAGTGTTGAGTGCGATGCCGCCCAGCTCTATCAATTTGCTGTGATGGGTTCAGCGTTGTGTCGCGTTTTGGATCGTCGCGAAGCGCCCCGAGTAGCGTTATTGAATATTGGCTCGGAACTCATAAAAGGAACGGTCGCCATTCGCGAGGCCGCCGATCTTATTGCCGCCGACAGCGGCTTGAATTATCAGGGCTTTGCAGAGGGTGGAGATATTTTTTCGGCAGATGTAGATGTTGTAGTCTGCGACGGATTTGCCGGTAATGTCGCTCTGAAGGTGTGTGAAGGTACGGCCAAATTTATTGCTAGCACGCTGCGAGCGCGCTTTAAAAAGACCTTGTACGGCATATTGATTGGTCTTTTATCGCGACCCATCATGGCGGCGTTTCAGCGCGATATAAACCCAGAGCGCTATAATGGCGCCGCCTTATTGGGTTTGCGCGGCGTAGTGATTAAAAGCCACGGCGGCTCAGGTGTCGAGAGTTTTGAGTCAGCAATAAAGCAGGCGGCACGAGCATTGAGCTTGGATCTTCAGTCCCAAATTGAACAACAATTAAAACCGAATTAAACCTCACTATAATCACTCTGATTAAGGATAGATAAAATGAATACGCAGCAGCTTGCCTTGGTTTTCCCCGGTCAGGGGTCGCAAAAAGTCGGTATGCTGGCCGAGTTGGGCGAGGCCTTCCCTATTATAAAAACTACCTTTGCCGAGGCCTCTTCGGCACTGGATTACGATATGTGGGCGCTGGTTCAAAATGGTGAGCAGGCCCAACTTAATCTTACTGAAACTACTCAGCCGGTATTGTTGACCGCCAGCGTTGCTGTGTGGCGTTTGTGGTGCGAGCAGGGCGGCTTGCAGCCTTCGTTAATGGCTGGTCATAGTCTTGGTGAGTTTTCGGCTTTGGTGTGTGCGGGTGCGCTAGATTTTGCAGACGCTGTGCGTTTGGTGCGCGCGCGCGGGCAGTTTATGCAAACTGCTGTGCCGGTAGGCGAGGGCGCGATGGCTGCGGTGCTGGGTCTAGACGATGCCCAAATTATTGAAATTTGTGGTCAAGCGTCCGCGACGGGTATTGTTGAGGCGGTGAATTTTAATTCTCCGGGCCAAGTGGTTATTGCTGGCCAGGTTGCTGGTGTTGATAAAGCTATTGAGTTACTCAAAGCGGCGGGCGCTAAGCGCGCGCTGCCACTGCCGGTAAGCGCGCCTTTCCATACATCTTTGATGCGACCTGCGGGTGAAAAGCTGGCTGAAGCCCTAGCGGCGCTGAGTTTAAAGTCGCCTACTATACCCGTGGTTCACAATGTTCATGGTTTGACTGAGGCTGATCCACAGGCGATTAAAACCTTGTTGGTTGAGCAGATTTACAGCGCGGTTAAGTGGGTGTCCTGTGTCGAGGCGATGACCGCCGCCGGTATCACCACTACCCTGGAAGCTGGTCCCGGTAAGGTTTTAAGCGGCTTAAATAAGCGTATTGATAAATCCTTGAACTGCTTAAACATTGAGACACCAGAAACCTTGGCAGCGGCCCTTGAGGCTGTTGCTCAATAAAGAATTTATAATATTTTAGGAGCGGGACTATGACAGCAAAAGTAGCATTGGTAACTGGGGCGAGCCGAGGTATTGGTCAAGCAATCGCCATTGCCATTGGTAAAATGGGTTATCAAATTGTGGGTACTGCAACTACCGAAGCTGGTGCGGCGGCGATTACCGCACATTTTCAGGCGAGCGGTGTCGATGGTGTCGGCATGGTAATGAATGTATCAAACACAGAGTCAGTTGATGCAACATTAAAAGCCATTACTGAGCAGTTTGGTGCGCCAGCAGTGTTGGTTAATAACGCCGGTATCACCAAAGATAATTTAATGCTGCGCATGAAAGACGATGAGTGGTATGACGTAATCGATACCAACCTTAACTCGCTTTACCGTTTGAGTAAGGCTTGTTTGCGCGGTATGACCAAGGCTCGCTGGGGGCGTATTATCAATATTAGCTCGGTGGTTGGCGCTATGGGTAATGCAGGGCAAACCAATTACGCGGCAGCCAAAGCCGGTATGGACGGTTTTACTCGCGCTCTAGCGCGGGAAATTGGCTCGCGGGGAATCACCGTAAATGGCGTTGCGCCTGGTTTTATCGACACCGATATGACCAAAAAGCTGGGTGACGAGCAGCGCGAGGCCCTAAAAACTCAAATACCATTGCAGCGTTTGGGTAGCCCTGAAGAGATCGCCGGCGTTGTCGCTTTCTTGGTAAGTGACGTTGCTGGCTATGTAACGGGTGAAACAATCCATGTAAATGGCGGCATGTATATGGCGTAAACATCTGTTCATGAAGGATTTTTCCCTTCTGGACGTGAATTTTTCATATTTTGCTATGCACAAGCGGCATCAGTCGCGGTAGAATGAGCGCCGAAGTGCTGGCGATATGAAACACAATTTCGGTGGTCATGCTTTTGGCTGGTGGCCAAGCTTATTGACCACCGAGAAGCAGGCCCAAAATTTTAATATCAATTAGGAGTCACCAACGACCATGAGTAGCATTGAAGAACGCGTCAAGAAGATTGTTGCAGAGCAACTGGGTGTTAAAGAAGAAGATGTGTCTGAGTCTGCATCATTCGTAGAAGACCTCGGCGCAGATTCGCTGGACACGGTTGAACTGGTAATGGCTCTGGAAGAGGAATTTGAAACTGAGATTCCTGATGAAGAAGCTGAAAAAATTACCACTGTTAGATTGGCCATTGATTACATCAAAGCTAATCTTCAGTAAGTAATATAGCGGCCTAGCCGTTTAAAAAGCCGTCTCTATGTAATGTAGAACGGCTTTTTTTATGCCTGTACGTGTGGCATCCGTATCTGAAATAGAACGTATAAAAACACGTACTTAGAGTCGGGAGAGTATTATGGGTAAGAGAAGAGTTGTCGTCACAGGAATGGGTGTAATCAGTCCATTGGGAAATTCGGTTGCTGAAACCTGGCGCAATATTCTAGCAGGGAAGAGTGGCATCACCGCAATAGATCGCTTTGATGTTAGCGAGTTTGCCACCCGCATTGGGGGTGCCATAAAAAATTTCGACATTAATGATTATATGTCTGCCAAGGAAGCCAAGCGCTTCGATCCGTTTATTCACTACGGTGTGGCAGCAGCAGAACAAGCCTTGCAAGATGCTGGTATTGAGGTCACCGAGAGTAATGCGCACCGCATTGGTACCGCAATTGGCTCGGGAATTGGTGGCATTGGTCTAATAGAAAATAGCCGACAAATTTTGAACGCGGGTGGGCCGCGCAAAATTTCGCCGTTTACCGTGCCTGGCGCCATCATTAATATGATCGCGGGGGTGTTGGCGATAAAGCATAATTTGCAGGGGCCGAGTATTGCGATCGCAACAGCTTGCTCTACTGGTACCCATAATATCGGTATGGCAGCGCGAATGATTGCCTACGGAGACGCCGACGCAATGCTAGCCGGTGGTTCTGAAATGGCGACCACGCCAGTGGGCTTGGGCGCCTTTGCCGCTGCGCGCGCCATGTCTACTCGCAATGATGAACCGGAGCGCGCCAGTCGCCCTTGGGATAAGAATCGCGACGGCTTTGTACTTGGTGATGGCGCGGGTATGTTGGTGCTGGAAGAGTATGAATTTGCCAAGCGTCGCGGCGCTCATATACACGCGGAGCTATTGGGTTTTGGCATGAGCTGCGATGCCTTTCACATGACCTCGCCACCGGCTGATGGTCACGGTGCGCGGGCGGCGATGCAAAGTGCTTTAGATGATGCGGGCGTAAATGCCGATCAAATTGACTATATCAATGCCCACGGCACGTCTACGCCGGCAGGTGATATTGCAGAAAGCCGTGCTATTGAATCGCTGCTAGGGTCTGCTGCGGCAAAAATTGCGGTGAGTTCGACTAAGTCGATGGTTGGTCATTTGCTGGGCGCCTCCGGCGCAGTTGAAGCAATATTTTCGATTCTCGCGCTGCGCGATCAGGTGGCGCCACCAACGATTAACCTTGATGAGGTAGATGATGGCTGTAATTTAAATTACGTGCCACACACTGCCCAGCAACGCAAAATTGAACGGGTTTTGTCCAACTCCTTTGGTTTTGGCGGCACCAATGGCAGTTTATTATTTGGTCAAGTCAGTCATTGATTGGCTCGCTGATGTCATTGAGTTTGGTTAATGGTCGCTTGGCTAGCAGCATTGATATTGATAGCCGCGGTTTAGCTTATGGCGACGGTCTGTTTGAAACAGTGCTACTTAGCCAGGGTCGAGCGCTTTGGCTAGATGAGCATCTACAGCGTTTATGCCATGGCGCTCGTCGTTTACAAATTCCCTGTGATCTCGCGGCTATCACGGCAGATTGCGCGCGCCTGTTAGTTGGTTTTAGCGCTGGGGATGCCATCTTAAAAATTGTTCTCTGTCGCGGTGTTGTTGCGCGGGGTTATAACCCGCTGCCTGCAGAGACGCAGCGTATAATTAGCTTATTGCCGGCACCAGCTTCGTCTCGACAGCACTGGCAGCAGGGCGTCGGGCTAGGTGTTTGCCAGACTAAGCTCGCGCGCCAGCCGCTGTTGGCCGGAATCAAACACCTCAATCGCTTGGAGCAGGTTTTGGCGGCTGGGGAAATGCAGCGTCGCGGCTATATTGATGGTTTGGTTTTCGATGAGGCGGGCAAGCTGATTGAGACTACCCGCAGCAATGTGTTTATTGCTACGGCGGGTCGCTTGCTTACTCCCGCCTTGGATGAATGCGGGGTCAGCGGCATCATGCGCCAGCAGATTATGGTCGCGGCCGAGAAGTTGGGCTTATTAGTAAAGGAAGCCAACATTGAAATATCCGCTTTGTACGGCGCGGATGAAGTGTTTATTTGCAATAGCGTTATCGGTATTTGGCCGGTAACTAAAATAGAATGTATGCATAAAGCTGCTGGGCCATTATGTCGACGATTGCAGCGGGAGTTTGAGTCTCATTTCTATGCTTAAAGTATTTAAGGCCTTATTGGCACTTATATTTCCTCTTATTCTGACGATACTCGCTGCAGTTTGGTATCTTAATTCGTATCTCAATAAGCCGTTGCCCTTGCTTGAAAGTACCGAAGTATTCGTCTTGCCAGTAGGTACTGGGTATTCAAGTATGGTCAATTTACTGGCCGAGCGCGGCTGGGTAGAAAATCCTCAGTTATTGAAAATATACGGTCGTATTAATCCTAGCGTGGCGGAAATTAAGGCCGGTGAATATCGTTTTGAAGAGGGCATGACTATTGCCGAAAGCTTGGCGATGATGCGCTTGGGCGATGTGGTTCGGCATCAGTTAACACTGCTAGAGGGCTGGACTCTAGTCCAATTGCTGCGCTATTTAGACGCCCAAGATTTGCTCGAGAAGCAAGAGCTTAGCTTAGACGCTGGGCTGTGGTTGCAGCTCGGTATTAGCGAGCCACTGGCAGAAGTGCCAGAGGGTTTATTTTTCCCCGATACCTACGATTATTATCGCGGCGATAAGGCGAGCTTGATTCTGATTCGGGCCTACCAGCGGATGCAGCGCGTGCTGCAAGAAGAGTGGGAGGCCAGAGCCGAAGATTTACCCTATGCTAATGCCTACGAGGCGCTGATTATGGCCTCGATTATCGAAAAGGAAACCGGTGTTGCCGAGGAGCGCGCCGAAATAGCGGGGGTGTTTGTTCGCCGTTTGCAAACTGGGATGCGCCTGCAAACCGACCCCACTGTTATTTATGGTTTGGGCGATAGCTACCAAGGCAATTTGCGGGGCTCGCATTTGCGCGATGATACCAACACTTACAATACCTATCGCCAAAATGGTCTGCCGCCAAGCCCAATTGCCTTAGCGGGGCGAGAGGCTATTCATGCCGCACTACATCCCGCGCCGGGTAAGTCTGTATTTTTTGTCGCGAAAGGGGACGGCACCCACTATTTTTCTCAGACCTTGAAAGAACATGAAGCCGCGGTGAAACGCTATCAAGTGCAAAAACGCCGAGCAGATTATCGTTCGGCGCCACCGCTTAAGGAGAAATAAATGACCTTGCCAACCAAAGGGCGATTTATCACCGTGGAAGGCACCGAGGGCGTTGGTAAATCGACTAATATTGATTTTATTCGCGAGCTTCTCGACGCTGCCAATATTCCGCACATTGTGAGTCGCGAGCCTGGCGGCACGCCACTGGCCGAGGAAATTCGCAATGTACTGGTGGTACCTCGCGAAGAAAAAATGTGCGAGCTGAGTGAATTGCTATTGGTGTTTGCGGCGCGCGCCCAGCACCTTGATCAACTTATTAAACCTGCGTTAGCGCGCGGGGAATGGGTGTTGTGCGACCGCTTTACTGACGCCACATTTGCCTATCAAGGTGGCGGTCGCGGCTTGTCGCCTGATTTAATTGCGAGCCTACAAACAATGGTGCAAGGCGACTTGCGGCCAGATTGTACCTTACTGCTCGATGCACCGGTGGATGTAGGTATGAGTCGGGCGGGCGCGCGCGGCGCGCTTGATCGTTTTGAGCGCGAAAAACTGGCTTTTTTTGAAAAGGTACGGGCCGCCTATCTGGCTCAAGTAGCGGCTGAGCCAGCGCGCTTCAGGGTTATTGATGCCAGCGCCGACCTCGCTTCGGTGCAAAGTGAAATAGCCGCGGCGCTAAAGGCGCAAATCGCCGCTTGCCACGTGGCTAAACATGTCTGAGCCATTACACGCCTATGCGTGGCAAATGTCTCAGTGGCAAGATTTGCAGCGCCTAATCAACGCCGAGCGTCTGCCTCACGCCCTTTTGCTAAGTGGCCCTAGCGCAATTGGCAAACTGCGTTTTGCCCAAGCACTCGTTGGCTATTTACTTTGTGAATCGCCGAGTGCGTTGGCGGCCTGTGGGCAGTGTCGAAGCTGTCATTTTCAAAGTGACGGCGCGCATCCAGATTGCCGCGAAATCTGCCCAGAGGAGGGCAAGCGCCAGATCGGTATTGATCAAGTGCGGAGCTTGCAGCAGTTTTCGGCCCAACACGCCCACCGTAGTGGTGGTAAAAAGCTCGTTCTGATTCATCCCGCAGAAGCCATGAATGTGCATACCGCCAATGCCCTTTTAAAGACCTTAGAAGAGCCTGCAAGCGGCACCTTGTTGATCTTGGTCAGTCACAGCAGTAGCCAGCTGTTGCCAACCATTCGCTCACGCTGCTTGCAATTGAGCTTTGGTGTTCCCACAACTGAACTCACCGAACCGTGGCTGCGGGACTATGTTGGTGATCTGGCGACTGCTCAGCGGCTATTGGCAGAGACGGGTGGCCGCCCCCTCGCCGCGCGCCAAGTTTTTGAAGAAGATGGCTTGGCGACACGCGAACGCTTTGATAAGGGGTTGATGGCTTTGGTTGATGGTCAGCGCAGCCCGCTGCAATTTGCCGAGGAGCTACTCGACGCAGATATATTGCAGGTTCTCGACTGGTGGGTAGCCCGCTTGTTATCGCTGTCGCGTTATCAATTGGCCGATCAGGTGCTTACGGTGAGTAGTTGGCAGCGCTTTAAGCCACTGCCAATGGTGGCTGTGATTGGCGGATTAGAACGGGCCTTAAAACTGCGAGGCAGTTTTAATCGGGGGGTGGCCTTAAACAAGCGTTTGATATTAGAGAGCTTGTTCTTAGAGTGGGCGCAATTGTGCCAAAATCGTGCGGTGCGTTAAACATATTGCTATGATGCCCTTGTTATTAGCCAACACGGTTATATTCCGCAGGGTGGGGTTACGTTTATGAGTGGTGCGCAGGGTGCACGCAACGGTATTTTGTCGCTAACTATTCGCGATAAGGCCGTACTGTATGCGGCGTATATGCCCTTTATTAAAGATGGCGGCCTTTTTGTGCCCACAACCAAACCCTATAAGGTGGGCGACGAAGTTTTTATGCTGCTGACCTTAATGGACGAGCCAGAAAAATTGCCGATTGCTGGAAAAGTGGTGTGGATTACCCCACGTGGTGCACAGAGTAACCGCGCGGCTGGTGTTGGTGTGCAATTTGTGGGCGGCGATGGTATTGCCAACAAAAAAATTGAATCCTATCTTGCTGGCATCTTAGAATCAGACAAACCTACCCACACCATGTGAAGCCGCGTGTCGGGCTGGCTTCTCTTAAGTGAGAAGTCTGAATCTCAAACAAAAACGTCAAATCAGAGCCTTAAACCGAAACCCCAAACGAGAAGCTCATGCTTGTAGACAGCCATTGTCATCTCGATCGTATTGATCTTAGCCCCTACCAAGGCAGCCTTGAAGCGGCGGTTACGGCCGCTACTGAGCGCGGTGTTGAGCGTATGCTGTGTATTGGGATTGACCTTAATAATGCGCCGGCCGTTGTCGCTATAGCTGAAAAATTTTCCAATATTTACGCCTCTGTTGGGGTTCACCCCCTCGATATCAGTGACAGCGTCTGCTCTAAACAAACCTTGCTGGCGTTGGCCGATCATCCCAAAGTTGTCGCGATTGGTGAGACGGGTTTAGATTATTACTACAGCGCCGAACGCAAAGAAGACCAGCAGCAAAGTTTTGCCCAGCATCTACAGGTGTCGGCAAGTTGTGGCAAACCGACAATCGTTCATACCCGCGAGGCTCGCGCCGACACCCTAAAGCTTATCGCTGAACACGGTTCGGCGGATGTGGGTGGGGTATTGCATTGCTTTACTGAATCGTGGGAAATGGCAGAAGCGGCACTGGATATGGGCTATTACATCTCATTTTCTGGGATCATCACCTTTAAAAATGCCGCTGAATTGCGGGAAGTGGTGCGCCGCGTACCAATGTCGCGCCTCCTCGTAGAAACTGATTCGCCTTATCTAGCACCGGTGCCATATCGCGGCAAAAAAAATGAGCCTAAATATGTGGTTGAAGTCGCTGAGTGCGTTGCCGAATTAAAGGGGCTGTCGTTCGACGACGTTGCCAAACAAACCACGGCGAATTTTGATCAGCTGTTTTCCTTGGGGCGCTAATCGCCTTTAATCCCATTTAATAAATTAAGTGCAACTAAATTGTGGGCTGAGTTAATTGCTGTTCAACATAAGCAGCCTCAAATTTCGTCGGAGATGTAAATGACCACAGAAGTATTGAAAACCACTGCTTTAAACGCATTGCACCGTGAACTCGGTGCCAAGATGGTGCCCTTTGCGGGCTACGATATGCCAGTGCAATACCCGCTGGGTGTAATGAAAGAACATTTGCATGTACGTGAGGCGGCAGGGCTGTTTGATGTGTCGCATATGGGCCAAATTCGTTTGCGCGGCGAAAATATTGCACAAGCACTAGAGGCGCTAATGCCGCAAGACGTGATGGGCTTGCCGGTTGACCGTCAGCGCTACGGCTTGTTAACGAACGAGCAGGGCGGTATTCGCGACGACTTAATGTTCGCCAATTGCGGCGACAGTTTCATGTTAGTGGTGAACGCTGCATGTAAAGACCAAGATTACCTGTGGTTGCGACAAAATTTGCCGGAATCCATCAGCATGGAAATGCTGAATGATCAAGGCTTGTTGGCACTGCAGGGGCCGGCGGCACGACAGGTGATGGCGCGCTTGGCGCCAGAGACCGAGACTATGGTGTTTATGGATACCCGATCTTGCCAAATAGCTGGAATGGATTGCTGGCTGAGCTGCTCCGGTTATACCGGCGAAGATGGCTTTGAAATCTCGGTGGCGGCTGCCGATACTGAGGCGCTAGCGCGCTTATTATTGGCTCAAGACGAAGTTGAGTTTATTGGCCTGGGCGCGCGCGACTCATTGCGTTTAGAGGCGGGCCTATGTCTATATGGCCACGATATGGACGAGACCATTTCGCCAATATCGGCCAATCTGCTGTGGGCAATTTCAAAAGTTCGCCGGCCAGGCGAGGCTCGCGCCGGTAATTACCCTGGCGCGGCTGTCATTGCGCAGCAGCTGGCAGAGGGTACTGATCAAAAACGGGTATTACTCGATGTAGAGGGCCGCGCGCCGGTGCGAGAGGGCGCGGAGATTGTCACCGCCGATGGCAGTGTCGTTGGTCGGGTGAGTAGCGGTGGCTTTGGGCCTAGTATTGCCCGTCCACTGGTGATGGCTTATGTGGCCAATACCGTGCTCTCTGCGGGCGATGCCCTTTTTGCCAGTGTGCGGGGTAAATTGTTACCCGTAGCACTTAGGCAGGCTCCCTTTGTAGCGCAGCGTTATTATCGCGGTTAGAGGTTGTTACGATGGCTTTTACGCTCGGTGTTATTGAAGGCTTTTATGGTCGGCAATGGAGCTGGGCCCAGCGCTTTGCCTTGCCGGCGCTGCTGCGGCAATGGTCTTACGGCAGTTATATTTATGCTCCCAAAGGCGATGTGAGTTTACGCAGTGGCTGGCAGCACAATTTTGATCCCAGTCACCGCCACAATTTGCTGACCTTGGCCGAGCGCTGTCGGCGTGCTGGTATCTTGTGGGGGGTAGGTTTGTCGCCAGCTGGCTTGCAGGCTAATTATAGCGCCACCGATAAGGCGTTGTTGCGCGCTAAAATAGCAGCTATTGCCGAGCTGAAACCCGATATATTATGGGTGTTATTTGATGATCTTCCCGCGGGGAATCAATATTTGGCAGCCAACCAATTGGCTGTGGTGGCGGATATCCGCGCGCAACTTCCCAGTATCAAAATTGCTGTCTGTCCCAGTTATTACAGCTTTGACCCAATCTTGGAAACGCTTTTTGGGGCTTGCCCACCGGATTATTTTACTGAATTAAACGATGGATTAGACCCGAACGTCGACATTTTATGGACGGGTAATCGAGTCATTAGCGAGTCTTACACTGAGACAGATATTGAGCGGGCGACGGTATTATTGGGCCGAAAGCCCTTGCTGTGGGACAACTACCCCGTAAACGATGGTCGAAAAACCAGTCGTTTTCTACACCTTGCGCCCTTTGCTGGTCGACCATGGCAGCTGGCACAACAATGTGCGGGTCATATGGTTAATCCGATGAACCAATATCATTTATCCACTTTGGTCTTGCCAACTCTGGCAGACGTCTATACTCGACAGGCTGATTATCAGCCTGAACACGCTTTTGAGTCGCTTTTAAAGACCTTGCCAAGCGGGCTTGCTACATTATTATTGCGCGATAAGGCGCAGTTCCAGTTTGTGGGACTCGATGGCATGAGTTTGGAGCTGAAACAAAGTCTGGTGGCGGAGTATGCAACGCACCAACACCCCATTTCTTGTGAAATAGTCGATTGGCTTAACGAAGTGTATTGTTTTGATCCGGCGTGTTTAACCGATTAATTCGTTGCGGTAGCTTGCCAAGGATTTCGTAATACGGTAGTTTTAGCACCCGATGTTTACATAGTAAACATGGAGTATATGGCAAATGCCGCCGCCACCAACTCAATTTGAGGAATAGTAATGATTTATAAAGGCAAGGCGTTAACTGCAAAATACCTGGAAGATGGCATTGCAGAGCTCTGTTTCGACCTCGAAGGCGATTCAGTAAATAAATTTAATCGTCTGACGTTACAAGAGTTGGGCGAAGCCACTTCTGCGCTCGCAGCAGAGGCAGGTTTAAAAGGAGTGTTAGTTACCAGCGGCAAGTCGGTGTTTATTGTTGGCGCTGACATTACCGAGTTTACCGAGTTATTTAAGTTGCCAGATGCTGACCTCCGCAGCTGGGCTGTACAGGCCAATGACGTGTTTAATGGCTTTGAAGATTTACCGGTGCCGACTGTTGTTGCGATTAATGGTGTGGCACTCGGTGGCGGTTTTGAAATGTGCTTGGCCTGCGACTTTCGCGTAATGTCGTCCGCTGCCATTGTCGGTCTTCCTGAAGTTAAGTTGGGTATCAATCCCGGTTTTGGTGGCACAGTGCGTCTGCCAAGACTGATTGGCTGTGATAATGCCATGATGTGGGTCGCTACTGGCAATCATCAGAAGCCGGATGCGGCATTAAAAGACGGTGGTGTTGATGCTGTCGTTGCGCCAGAGCAGGTGAAAGACGCAGCCCTTGATCTGCTTAAAAGTACGATTGCCGGCGATTTTGATTATAAAGCCCGCCGCGCAGAAAAAACCTCGCCAGTTAAGCTTAATGACATAGAGCGCATGATGTCGTTCACCACCGGTAAGGCGATGGTTGCCCAGCAGGCCGGCCGCCATATGCCAGCGCCGTTGACGGCTGCTAAGTCTATGGAGCGCAATGCTGGTCTGAGTCGCGCCGAAGCGATTGAAGTTGAGATCGATCACTTCATTAAGTTGGTGCGCACCCCGCAATCTGCTGCATTAGTTGGTTTGTTCCTAAGCGAGCAGGCGGTGAGCAAGGCCGCTCGCGGTTTTGCTAAAACCGGCGGCGATGTTAAGTACGCTGCGGTATTGGGTGCTGGGATTATGGGTGGCGGTATTGCTTATCAGTCTGCCTATAAGGGCACGCCGATATTGATGAAAGATATTGCCGAAGCGGGTATTGAACTGGGCATGAAAGAGGCTGGTAAATTACTGGCTAAGCGTGTGGCGCGGGGCCGAATGACCCCCGATAAAATGTCTGCTGTTTTGAACAGTATTCGTCCTTCGCTGACTTATGACGGATTTGATAAGCCAGACGTTATCGTTGAAGCTGTTGTTGAAAATGCCAAGGTTAAGCGAGCGGTGCTGGCAGAAACTGAAAAGCACATCCGCGAGGACGCAGTATTAGCATCTAATACTTCTACAATTTCCATTACATATCTCGCCGAAGCTCTTGAAAGGCCAGAGAATTTCTGTGGTATGCACTTCTTTAATCCAGTGCACGCTATGCCTTTAGTTGAGGTGATTCGCGGCGCTAAAACCAGCGATAGCACTGTGGCAAAAGTGGTGAAGTACGCCTTGCAGATGGGTAAAACGCCGATCGTTGTGAACGACTGTCCAGGCTTTTATGTGAACAGAGTGTTGTTTCCTTACTTTGCCGGTTTCGACATGTTGATTCGCGACGGCGCGGATTTCCGCAAGGTCGATAAAGTGATGGAAGGTTTTGGTATGCCAATGGGGCCGGCCTATTTGATGGACGTAGTTGGTATTGATACTGGTTATCACGCGGCTGAGGTAATGGCCGAAGGCTTTCCAGATCGCATGCGTCACGATTTCACTGGTATTTCGCAAATGATGTTTGAGGCCAAGCGCTACGGTCAGAAAAATGGCATTGGCTTTTACCGTTATGAAGAAGACAAGAAGGGTAAGCCTAAGAAGTGTGAAGATGACACCGCGTTGGCAATGGCCGCTAAAGCCAAGCAGGCCAGTGTTGAGTTGAGCGACGAGGATATTCAAGCGCGAATGATGATACCGATGTGTATTGAAACCGTGCGTTGCATAGACGAAGGCATTTTGCGTGATCCCGCCGATGCTGATATGGGCTTGGTGATGGGGATTGGTTTCCCTGTGTTCCGCGGTGGCGCGTTGCGCTATATCGATCAGATGGGCGCTAAAGCCTTCTGTGAAATGGCCGATCGCTACGCCGACCTCGGTGCGCTGTATCAGCCAACTGAGAGCCTGCGCAAAATGGCAGCCAACGGCGAAACTTTCTTTAAATAATCGGGCGGAGATACAACAATGACTTTTAAAGCAAATGATGTAGTAATTGTCGATTGCGCCCGTACTCCTATGGGACGCTCAAAAAACGGTGTTTTTAGAAATGTGCGGGCCGAGAATATGTCTGCGGCACTGATAGACGCATTACTGGCGCGTAACCCTGGTGTTGACCCTGCCAGCTTTGAAGATGTGATTTGGGGATGTGTAAACCAAACCAATGAGCAGGGCTGGAACATTGCGCGGATGATATCGGTGATGACCAAACTTCCCCATGAAGTGGCTGGCCAGACTGTAAGCCGTTTATGCGGTTCGTCAATGTCTGCTTTACACACTGCAGCCACCGCGATCATGAGCGGCTACGGCGATACCTTTATGGTTGGTGGTGTGGAGCATATGGGCCATTTGGCGATGAATCACGGTGTTGATCCAAATCCGCAGGCGAGTAAATACGTTGCCCGCGCCGCTGGGATGATGGGCATGACCGCTGAAGCGCTGGCCATGATGCATGGCATTGGCCGCGAACAGCAGGACGCCTTTGGTATGCGCTCGCATTTGCGCGCCGCTGATGCGCAGGCTAACGGCCGCTTCAACAGCGAAATTATTGCGCTGGAAGGGCACGCAGAAGATGGTCGTAGAATTTTGGTGAAGGCCGACACCACGATTCGACCAGAAACGACACTTGAAAGCTTGGCGCAGCTGCGGCCAGCATTTGATCCGCGCAATGGCACGGTAACCGCAGGCACTAGCTCGCAGATTGCCGATGGTGCCTCGGCCATGATTCTTATGTCTGGTCAGCGGGCTATGGATTTGGGTTTGACGCCCCGCGCCAAGGTGGTTGGTATGGCGGTGGCCGGTGTTGATCCGTCTATTATGGGCTATGGCCCAGTGCCCTCTACGCAAAAAGCCTTAAAGCGCTTGGGTATGAGCATGGACGATATTGACACTGTGGAGCTAAATGAGGCCTTTGCAGCTCAGGCCTTGCCCGTGCTCAAAGATCTTAACTTGCTCGATAAAATGGATGACAAGGTAAACCTCAATGGCGGCGCTATCGCCTTGGGTCACCCCTTTGGCTGCTCAGGTACGCGTATCGTGAGCACGTTGCTCAATGTTATGGAACAGCGTGATACCTCGGTCGGTTTGGCAACCATGTGTATCGGCATGGGGCAGGGTATTAGTACAATTATTGAGCGGGTATAAGCCCGGCTTAGTCGCATTCTTAGTGAATAATTAAGAATGCGACTAAAATTGTGCTGCAACGCCGCTTGATCGCGATCATAGGCTGTGGCACAATCTCGTTCCTCGCGGGACTGAGCTCCTGCGATTTTGTTTGTAAACCGAGATAATTCAATATCTTAAGTCGGTTTACGGGTGTGCGGATGTGGTGAAATTGGTATACACGCCAGATTTAGGTTCTGGTGTCGCAAGACGTGAGAGTTCGAGTCTCTCCATCCGCACCATTTCAAAGAATTCTTATGAATGGCCGCTTCGATGCCGAAGTGGCCATTTGTGCTTATCAGATCTGTTTTGAGGACCATCGATGCAAGTTTCCGTTGAAACGACTTCCGGCCTAGAGCGCCGCCTGATTGTAGGTGTTCCTGCCGCCCGTGTAGATGGCGCAGTTGATACCCGTCTCCAAAAAGCTGCCAAAACTGTAAAGCTTGATGGCTTTCGTCCTGGCAAAGTGCCAATGAGCGTAGTTCGTCAGCGTTTTGGTGAGTCAGTACGCATGGAAGTACTTGGTGAAGTGATGAATGAGTGCTTCTACGAAGCCATTCAGCAGCAAGAGCTAAAACCTGCGGGCCGCCCAGAAATTGAACCAAAAAGCTTAGAAGCCGGTAAAGATATCGAATTCGTAGCCACTTTTGAAGTTTTTCCTGAGATTGAAGCTAAAGATTACAGCGCTATTGAAGTGAAAAAGCCTTCTGCTGAAATCACTTCTGCTGATATCGACAAAATGATTGAAAACCTACGCACTCAGCGTGCTAGCTGGGACGTAGTAGAGCGTGCGGCAGCGGACGGTGACAAGGTTAATATTGATTACCTAGGCACTAAAGACGGCGTTGAGTTTGACGGCGGCAAGGCCGAGGGCTCAGATTTAGAGCTGGGCTCTGGTCGCATGATCCCTGGTTTTGAAGCTGGCGTGGTCGGAATGACTGCTGGTGAAGAAAAAGTTGTCGCTTTGTCTTTCCCTGATGATTACCACAGCGAAGATCTTAAAGGCGCTGCTGTTGAGTTCAAAATTACGCTTAACTCAGTTAGTGCTCAGCAGTTGCCCGAGTTGGATGAAGAATTATTCACAGCATTCGGTGTTAAAGAAGGCGGTTTAGACGCTTTTCGCACTGAAGTAGAAAAAAATATGGCTCGTGAGTTGAAAAATGCAATTAAGTCCCGCATTAAGAATCAAGTCATGGAAGGTGTTTTGAAAGTGCATGCAGATTTGCAAGTACCAAAAGCCTTGGTAAGTCAGGAAATTGACGCGCTGCGCGGTCAGCAAATGCAGCAGTTTGGCGCAATGGCTGAAAAGCTTAACGCTGCGGATATCCTCCCTGATGAACTGTTTCGTGACAATGCTGAGCGCCGCGTAAAGTTGGGCTTGGTATTGAATCAACTGATTAGCGCTGAAGGCATTAAAGCCGACTCTGATAAAGTGCGCGCTGCATTAGAAGAAATGTCTGCTAGCTTCGAAGACAAAGATGAGATTATCAGCTACTACATGAACAACCCTCAGCAGCTCCAGCAGATTGAAGGTATGGTCATTGAAGAGGAAGTTGTTGAGAAATTACTTGAAAAATCGAAGGTTAGCGAAGAAACTTTAAGCTACGAAGAAGTAATGTCGCCACCGGCGGAAGAGGCTGAAGCGTCTTAATTTGCAAGACTGCTCTGGTAATCTGCGATCAAGCGACTGAACCTTAGGTTCCGTCGCTTGTTTTTTTTCTGGTAGGTGATAAATCTGTCTACCCATTTACGATACGGAAGAGTGTTTACTATGTCTCGCAACTCGATTGACGGTATCAATAATAACTCAATTACTAGTTTAGGCTTGGTACCGATGGTCGTCGAACAGACGGCGCGGGGCGAGCGTTCCTACGATATTTACTCGCGCCTGCTTAAAGAGCGCGTAATTTTTTGTGTTGGCCAAGTTGAAGATCATATGGCTAACCTGATTGTGGCGCAGCTGCTGTTTCTTGAATCTGAAAACCCCGATAAAGATATCCACTTGTATATTAACTCGCCAGGCGGCTCGGTAACGGCAGGCTTGTCTATTTACGACACCATGAAGTTTATCAAGCCCAATGTAAGCACCATGTGTATTGGTCAAGCGGCCAGCATGGGCGCATTCTTGTTGAGCGGTGGTGAGAAGGGCAAGCGTTTTATACTGCCTAATGCGCGCACCATGATCCACCAGCCCAGCGGTGGCGCACAGGGTCAGGCCACAGATATTGATATTCAAGCGCGGGAAATTTTGATTATCCGTGAGCGTCTGAACCATCTTATGGCTGAACATACTGGCCAAACCTATGAAACCATTGCTAAAGATACTGAGCGCGATAACTTTATGAATGCTCAGCAATCTTGCGATTACGGCTTGGTAGATCAGGTTATGACCGACCGTAAATAGATTTATTCGAGAGGTGCCGGCAAGTTTGCCAGTGTGGGCAAACTTGCAAAAACGGCTAAAAGGCGTCATCTTTACCCTAAGGTGCATAAATCGCCACGCAAATAGAACAAGGTGGGTATGAATGAGTAGTAAAGACGGCACAGATGACAACGGCAAACTGCTGTACTGTTCTTTCTGTGGTAAAAGTCAGCACGAAGTCCGCAAATTAATTGCTGGGCCGTCTGTCTTTATCTGTGACGAATGTGTCGATTTATGTAATGACATTATTCGCGAAGAAGTTCAGGAAGCGGCTAGCGAAGCCGGTCGCGATAAGCTACCGACTCCCCAAGAGATAAATCACACCTTAGATCAGTATGTTATTGGTCAGGTGCGGGCTAAAAAAGTCCTTGCGGTAGCGGTGTATAACCACTACAAGCGCTTGCGCTACGGCGACAAGAATAAAGACGATATCGAATTAGGTAAAAGCAATATTTTGCTGATCGGCCCTACGGGTAGCGGTAAAACCTTGCTTGCCGAGACCTTGGCTCGTCTATTGGACGTGCCATTCACTATTGCAGATGCCACTACCTTAACTGAAGCCGGTTATGTGGGTGAAGACGTTGAGAACATCATTCAAAAGCTGCTTCAGAAATGCGATTACGATGTAGAGAAGGCCCAGATGGGTATTGTCTATATTGATGAAATCGATAAGATTTCGCGCAAGTCTGACAACCCGTCAATTACCCGCGATGTATCGGGTGAAGGCGTGCAGCAGGCCTTGCTGAAGCTAATTGAAGGCACGGTTGCCTCGGTGCCGCCACAAGGTGGTCGCAAGCATCCTCAGCAAGAATTTTTGCAGGTAGATACCTCGAATATTCTGTTTATCTGTGGCGGTGCGTTTGCCGGCCTAGATCGGGTTATTCGCGATCGCTCTGAGAAGGGCGGAATCGGTTTTGGCGCTGAAGTGAAGAGCAAGAGCGAAGCCCGCAATGTTGGCGAGATTCTGGCCGATGTTGAACCCGATGACTTGGTGCGCTACGGCTTGATTCCTGAGTTTGTTGGTCGTTTACCTGTTATTGCGACCCTAGAAGAGCTCGATGTTGATGCCTTGGTAAGTATTCTTACTGAACCTAAAAACGCCCTGACCAAACAGTATTCTAAATTGTTTGATATGGAGGGCGTTGAAGTCGATTTCCGCGAAGATGGGTTGCGCTCAGTTGCCGAAAAGGCAATGACTCGCAAAACCGGTGCTCGTGGTCTGCGCTCGATCTTAGAGTCAGTCTTGCTCGATACCATGTACGATTTGCCGTCGATGGAAAATGTCAGCAAAGTGGTTATCGATGGCTCGGTAATTAAGGGCGACTCAGCACCAATATTGGTTTATAGCGAGCAACGCAAGGTTGCTCCAGAAGAATAAGCCTCGCTCTAAATCCACTGCGAAAGCCTTTTTCGCAGTGGAACTCTTTTTTGTCATAATCTTTGCTAATCAAGTCTTGTTTTTAACGCGCTAAGTCCCCATCTTAAGGTTAAGCTGTCTGTATTGCAGGCGAAATATCCACTCACTGTGGATTGTTGAAATTACATGCGAGGCATTTAAATGGCCGAAAAGCGAGAAATACAGGAGCTGCCACTGCTTCCTTTACGCGATGTGGTGGTTTATCCCCACATGGTGATTCCCTTATTTGTAGGGCGCGACAAGTCAATTCGTGCGCTCGAGCTGGCTATGGCCAGCAACAAAGAGATTGTGTTGGCTGCCCAGCGCAACCCTGACCTCGATGAGCCGGGTACCGATGATCTTTACGATATCGGTACCGTGGCCAATATCTTGCAGCTGTTAAAGCTTCCCGATGGCACCGTAAAAGTGTTGGTCGAGGGCAGCTATCGCGCTGTGCTCAATGCCGTCACTGCTGAAGAAGATTATTTCAGCGCCGAAATTGATGTGCTGGAAGAGAGCAAAATTGGTGAAGAAGAAGCCGACGTCATGTTGCGCTCTGCGATCTCCCAGTTTGAAAAATACATTAATCTGAGCAAGAAAATTCCCGCCGAAGTGCTAACCTCGCTGTCTGGTATTGACGATCCAGGTCGGCTTGGCGATACCATTGCTGCCCACATGAATATGGCGCTGGAGCAGAAGCAAGCGGTGCTAGAGATGGTCGATGAACGCGAGCGTCTCGAGCATTTGATGGGGCTAATGGAATCAGAAATCGACTTGTTTCAAGTTGAAAAGCGGATCCGTGGCCGTGTTAAAAAACAAATGGAAAAGAGTCAGCGCGAGTACTACCTCAACGAACAGATGAAGGCTATTCAGCGTGAGCTGGGCGAATCTGAAGAGGGCGTAAACGAGCTTGAAGAGCTTGAAAGCCGCGTAGACAAAGCTGGCATGAGCAAAGAGGCGTTAGACAAGGCTAAGGCCGAGTTAGCCAAGCTTAAAATGATGTCACCGATGTCAGCGGAAGCCTCGGTAGTACGTGGTTATATCGATTGGCTGGTTAGTATTCCTTGGCAAAAGCGCTCTCGGGTAAAGCATGATTTGGCTCGGGCAGCAGAAATTCTCAATGAAGATCACTACGGTTTGGACGAGGTCAAAGACCGAATTCTTGAATACCTCGCCGTTCAGAAACGCGTGAAAAAAGTCAAAGGCCCAGTGTTGTGTTTGGTCGGTCCGCCAGGGGTGGGTAAAACTTCTTTGGGCGAGTCTATCGCCCGCGCCACCAACCGCAAGTTTGTGCGTATGGCCTTGGGTGGGGTGCGTGACGAGGCTGAAATTCGCGGTCACCGCCGTACTTATATCGGCTCTATGCCCGGTAAAGTTGTTCAGAAAATGTCTAAATCAGCAGTCCGCAACCCGCTGTTTTTGTTAGACGAGATCGATAAAATGGGTATGGATCATCGCGGTGATCCGGCATCGGCCTTGTTGGAAGTGCTAGACCCCGAGCAAAACCATGCCTTTAACGATCATTATCTAGAGGTCGACTACGACCTTTCAGATGTTATGTTTATCTGTACCTCGAACTCATTGAATATTCCGCCAGCATTGATGGATCGCATGGAGGTTATTCGGATTCCGGGTTACACCGAAGACGAAAAAATCAATATAGCGCGTCGCTACTTGATTCCTAAGCAGCTGAAGAATAACGGTCTCAAAGAAACCGAGGCTAGTATTGATGAAGACGCGCTGCAAGACATTGTTCGTTATTACACCCGCGAAGCCGGTGTGCGCGGGCTTGAACGGCAGGTTGCCAAAGTCTGTCGTAAAGTGGTTAAAAACCTCGCTCTGAATGGCGAGAGCGGCGCCATTGAAGTTGGATCTAGCAACTTAGAAGATTTTCTTGGTGTGCGTCGTTATAACTACGGTAAAGCCGAAGAAGAAAATAAAGTCGGTCAAGTAACTGGCTTGGCTTGGACGCAAGTTGGCGGTGAACTGCTCACCATTGAGGCGGTCTCAGTGGTCGGTAAAGGGCGCCATATAAAAACTGGCTCACTTGGCGATGTAATGCAGGAGTCTATCCAAGCAGCGACAACAGTGGTGAGAAGTCGTTCTAAACGGCTGGGTATACCGGCTCGTTACCACGATCGCCACGATATCCATATTCATATGCCTGAAGGTGCAACACCCAAGGATGGTCCTTCCGCTGGTGTTGGCATGTGTACCGCGTTGGTATCGGTCATAACCGGCATTCCGGTGCGCTCAGATGTGGCGATGACTGGTGAGATTACGTTACGTGGTCAGGTCCTCGCAATTGGTGGTTTAAAAGAAAAACTTCTCGCGGCGCACCGTGGCGGTATAAAAACCGTTATAATCCCGTCGGAAAACGAGAGGGATCTCAAAGAAATACCTGAAAACATCAAAGCTGACTTGGAAATTCGTCCAGTAAAATGGATTGATGAGGTGCTTAATATTGCGCTTGAACGAATTCCTAAAGAAATTTCTGAAGAGGCTTATTTGGCAGGTATTGACTACAACCACAAAAGTGTGGACGGTAATGACGATATCCTCGGTGAATCGCGCGCAAACGCGCACTAGCCGCAGAGATTCCTTGACCACATCCTGCGCAGTTGGTATAAATCTCACTCTTTGCGCAGGCGGCCGTCACTGTTCGTGTGCAGGCTTTTAATGCCAGCAGTGATTCGTAAAAAATTTTTTATAACAATTTAAAGGGGAAGAATAAGTGAATAAATCTGAGCTAATCGACGCAATTGCGGAATCTGCAGATCTGTCCAAAGCAGCGGCTGGTCGCGCGCTGGATGCAACGGTAGAAGCTATTACCAATGCATTGAAATCAGATGATTCTGTATCTCTTGTCGGTTTTGGTACATTCAGTGTAAAAGACCGTGCAGCTCGCACCGGCCGCAATCCACAGACTGGCGCGCCGATCGAGATTTCTGCTGCTAAAATCCCAAGCTTTAAAGCAGGTAAAGCGTTGAAAGACGCCTGTAACTAAGGGATATAGCCATTCCCGCGGTGTTGGGAAGTCGCTATAGGGGTTAAAACCTCTTACAGAAGGCGCATCGAGAGGTGCGCTTTTTTTTATGATTCAGAGTCGGATTCGCGTCAATGCTGCAAAATATTCGCAATAACATCCAGGGAGCCGCGGCCAAATTTATTATCGCGCTCATCATCGTGCCCTTTGCACTTTTTGGTATCGATAGTTTGTTTGGTGGTTCAGGGCAGGTACCCGCTGCCGTGGTTAATGGAGAGAAAATTTCCCAAGGCGAATTACAGCAGGCAATTGGGCTGCAAAAACGCCGCCTAATTGGCATGATGGGTGATCAAATTGATCCCGCCATGCTCGATGACGCGATTTTGCGTAAGCCAGCTTTGAATACCTTAATCAAACAGCAATTGCTCTTGCAGGCGGCAGATGATGTGGGCATTGAAATTTCGACAGCCCAGTTACACTCAACCATTGCAGGTATGCCGCAGTTTCAGGAAGACGGTCGATTCTCCCAAGCTCGCTACGAGCAAGTGCTGCGCTTGCAGGGCTATAGCAGCAGTTTTTTTAAAGAGTTGCTTAAATCCGATTTAACGATTCAACAGCTTTCAAATGCAGTGGCTGGCTCAGCGTTTGTTGCCGGCCCTGAATTGTCTAGAGCAATTGGTTTGCTGTATGAGGCGCGGGATTACCATTTTATTAAGGTTCCGCAGGCACCATATCGCGAGGCTATAAAGCTTAGCGATGAAGAAATAAGCGCGTACTACCAAGAGCACGCCAAGGAGTTTCTGAGCGAAGCAGCGGTTCGCTACTCTTATTTAGAGCTGGCCGAAGATGACTTTTTTGAACCAGTTTCAGAAGATCAAATACTTGCTGAATATCAGCGCCTCGTTGAGGCCAGCAGTGCGCAAATTGAACGTGAAGCCGCGCACATTCTTATTGAAATTAATGACGATACCAGCCGCGAAGACGCTCTGAAAAAATTACAAAGCATTCGTGACGCGATTGTCGCTGGCGCTGATTTTGGCGACCAAGCACGGGCGAATTCTGCCGATGCGGGCTCTGCCGCTGAAGGCGGAACCTTGGGCTATACCAGTGGTGACAGTTTTCCTGCGGAGTTTGAAGAGGCATTAGCAGCTTTGCAGGTCGGTGAGTTTTCTCCTGTAGTTGAAACTGAAGCCGGTTTACACTTAATTAAGCTGTTAGATGTTCGCCAGCCAGAAGTGGCAAGTCTTGATAGTGCTCGGGTAGAGATTACAGAGCGACTTCGTCGTCAGGAGGCGATGCCTCGTTTAATCGCCGCAGTAGAAGACTTAAAGGACCTCGTTTTTAATGCGGAAAGCCTTGCCATGCCAGCTAAGGAAATGGGTTTAACGGTTAAACAAAGCGAGTGGCAGAAAAAGTCGGACAGCAGTGGTTTGTTCGCTTTCGCCACGGTTAAAGCCGCCGCCTTTAATGCTGATCTGCGCAGTCAGGGCTTGAATAGCGAAGTCTTTGAGTTAACGCCGGAACACTTTGCGGTACTGCATGTCGAAGAGTACAAGAAGCCCGAGACGCTGCCTTTGGCGGATGTTCGGGATCAAATCGTAATGACACTTTCGCAAAGTAAAGCCGAAGTTGCTGCCCAAGCCAAGGCCGAAGAAATTCGTACAGAATTGCTTGCTGGCAAACGCGCTGAAACTATCGCGAAAGCCGAATCGTTAACTTGGAATGCGATTGCAGCAGGTAAACGCGGTGATTTGGCCGTCGATACCGCTATTCGCAAGCGGGCGTTTGCTATGCCTCGGCCAGGCGCTCAGCCGAGCGTTAGTGTGCTGAATTTGGCAAATGGTGATCGCGTTGTATTGCAATTGTTAGGCGTTAATTATGGCAGTCAAACCAATCTTGAGCTTGCACTGGCTACGGAAGCTGAGAAAAATGCTTATCGCAATCGATCTTCTCAGGATTTTTCGGCCTATTTTAACGGTTTGTGGAAAAGCGCCAAGATCAAAATTAATTGATGTAATGCCCTGCCTTTTTATAGGCAGGGCCGTTTCTAATATGGATATATAAAAATAATGACTTCCGCTTTGCACAAACGGGCGCTGAGTACAGGTTTTGTTGATGCTTGGTTTTGTTTTACCCGTGACCCGCGACTCACTTCCGCTCAGCAACAATACGAGGCCATACTCTCTTCTTCAGAATTGGCTCAATATCAGCAGCTTAAGCATGCTGATAACGGGTGGGACTATCTGGTTAGTCGCGCCTTATTACGCACAGTGCTTGCAGAATATTGTGAACTTGGTCCCGAAGAACTGGAATTTCAGGTAAATGATTTTGGTAAGCCAAAGCTAAGTAATTCGAGTTTAGCACCAGTAATTCAATTTAATACTGCGCATACCAGTGGTTTAACGGTATGCGTTGTTACCCGCGATCACGCTATCGGTGTCGATATTGAATGCCGAGCGGAGAACCCCGGTATTTTAAACGTGGCTGACGACTATTTTTCACCTTTAGAACTACAGGCCTTAAAAAGTCGCGAGGAAGGCGAACAGCTCGATTATTTTTATCGTTACTGGACTTTAAAAGAAGCTTATATAAAAGCGCGTGGTGAAGGTTTGTCGGTGCCCTTGCACGATTTTTCGGTGGTGTTAGGCGCTGATGGTGAGTTTGTGGAGTTCGTTGGACCGCAGGCGGAAAGCTGGGACTTTCGCATCCTTTGCCAAAATAGTGCCTATACCGCGGCCTTGAGTATGAATTCGCAAATCAGCGGCCTAAATTACTTTAATAGCGTACCGCTAGGTCCTCAGTCAGAGCATTCAGCCGCAGACGCATTTAATAATCTGTCAGTAGTAGACAGCGCTCGTCGGCGTAGACTCGGCTAAAACAACAATAAGGAGTAGATCTTGCACAAAATATTAACGCTGAACCAAATTTCACCAAAAGGTTTGAGTCGGCTACCAAGTAGTGATTATGAGCTGGCAGGGGAGTTCTCTGCCCCAGATGCCATTTTATTGCGCAGCCATAAGCTTCAAGCTGAAGAAATTGCGCCTAGCGTTAAAGCGATTGCAAGAGCGGGTGCCGGTACCAATAACATTCCCTTAGCGCTGTGTACTGAACGCGGAATTCCCGTTTTTAATAGCCCTGGCGCCAACGCCAATGCAGTTAAAGAGCTGGTTATTGCCGGTTTGGCTCTCGGCTCGCGGGGTATTTTGGAAGGCATTTCTTACGTAAACACCCTTGGTCATATGGCTGATGCTGGTGAAATGGCGAAGCTGTTAGAAAAAGAAAAAAAGCAGTTTAAAGGCAATGAATTAGCCGGTCGCACCCTTGGCGTTGTCGGCCTTGGCGCAATTGGTTCTATGATAGCCAATGCTGCACTGAGTTTGGGTATGGAAGTGATTGGCTACGATCCGGCGCTGTCAGTTGACGCGGCGTGGCGCTTGCCGAGCTCGGTTAAGAAAATGGATAATTTAAATAGCCTGTTTGCCCGTGCAGACTTTATTACCTTACATTTACCGGTTTTTGATTCAACGCGTGGCTTAGTTAACACTGATTTGCTCGCGTCCTGTAAACCAGGTTGCTGCCTGTTAAACTTTGCTCGCGAAGAAATTGTTGATATTAGTGCTGTCATCCGTGCGCTTGATAATGGTGGCTTGCGGAAATTTATCACTGATTTTCCCGTTCCTGCGTTAATCGGTCGCGCCGATGTTATTTTAATGCCGCATATCGGCGCCAGCACCGACGAAGCCGAAGAAAACTGCGCGATTATGGTTGCTGATCAACTTAATGATTTTCTAAGTAGCGGCAATATTAAAAACTCGGTGAATTTCCCCAATTTGCAATTAGATCCTAGTGGCAAATGCCGTCTCGCCATAGCCAATCATAATGTGCCTAAAATTCTGGGCAGTGTTTTGGGTTTGCTGGCCGATGCCGATATAAATGTGGTTGACATGCTAAACAAAAGTCGCGACGAAATTGCCTATAATTTAATTGATCTCGGCAGTGTAGTAGATAGTGATTTACTTGCAAAACTGCGCGCGTTGGATGGCGTTATTAATGTGCGTTTGATTCAGTGGTAACAGCGTACATTTAGGCAGGAGAAACTCATCAGGAGAGCAACATGGCGTCGCTAGACAGTATTCAAGCATTGCTTAAAGGTCAGCGCGGGCTTCCTCCTATTGAGCGTTGGCACCCTGAACTCAGTGGTGACATCGATATTATTATAAAAGCAGATGGTCGCTGGATTCACGAAGGTGGCGAAATAAAACGCCATGAGTTGGTTAAACTCTTTGCCTCGATACTGCGCAGAGAAGATGACGGCGACTACTACCTAGTTACTCCAGTAGAAAAATGGCGTGTTCAGGTAGAAGATCTGCCCTTATTGATTGTCGACTTTGAGCTTGCTGATAATGGACTAGTGGCTGGAGACACGCCTAAAATAATCGTAAAAACCAATGTGGATAGTTGGTTTGAATTATGCGCAAACCATCCGCTCTCAGTAGAAACTGCGCCAGACACGGGTGAGCCTAGCCCCTCGGTACTCACTTTTCATGGCTTAGCTGCAAGAGTGAACCGCGCGTGTTTTTATCGCTTGGTAGAGCTTGCTGAACCGGTTGGCGAGTTCTTGGTTTTACGAGCGGGCGGTCAAACGTTTGTATTGGGGCCAAGTCACTAAATATTTTTGATGCCCGCCGATGATAAGATTTTTTATCGGCGGGTTTTTGGCTTTCAGTTAGCGGTCCTCGCATTAACGCTTAGTGTTGAATAATGCGGACATTATAAATCCTAACGCGATCATTACTTATTCCCTCTCTCAATCTGGGCTCTGCTAAGGCTCATGCTTGCTGTCCTTGTTATTGATTTACATGTCGCTAGGCAAGGCTTTAGATAAACAGACTTGGCCGCAGAGGCGGGTAGGTCCACAATTCTCGAATACCGGCTTTGGCGGCAAGCACATCGGGTATACGGTTAAACAAGCTACTCGCCGAAGCCATATGTGAGGCTTCACGTACTACACGTACCTCCATGCTGGGCTTGCCCTGTACCTTCCAAATCATCTCCTCTTGCTCATCTTCGCGGAAATCGCGGTATTCAAAACAGGCGTTTACGGTAATACCTTGTTTGGTGGTGATTTCAACGTTCATGCGGGTGCCAACCACGGTTCCCGCCGCGAGGGTTTGTTGCAACCAATGGCTGTAGTGGTCTTGTGTCCAAACAATGGGTTCTAAATTCTCCTTAATGTCGCTAAGGTCAAGTCCAAGTGCATCTATGACGCACAAAGGAGGGATAATAGCGATGCCTGCAAGTCCGGTTTTTCCACCAACATCGTTGCTTAGGTATTCCTCCACACTCAAGCCAGCGCCGCAGAAACGCAGCAGGTGAACACCTTGGCGGGCAATATCGGTGAAGGAGGTGTGGGTCATTGAGGTGATCTCGGTATTAGGCCCTACCGACAAAATTCCAGCCCAAATACGGGTCATATCCCAGATTCCACCGCCGGTGAAGGTGACATTATTCTTAAGCGCTAGCGCTTGCAGCTTTTCGGCAATGGCGGGATTAAGGCGGCGAGGGTTGCAAGACTCTGCGCCGTGACACAGTATATTTGCGCCAGCAGACATCAATCGTTCATAAGATGGGTAGTTGACCTCCAAGCGGTCAGAAACCGCGACAAAGGCGATATCGGCCTTAAGGTGGCTATAGTCAGCCGTATCGCAGTCTTCCACCATTAAGCCAATCGCTTCTCGGCCCAGCAACAGACCGAGGTCTTGGCCAATTTTCTCGCCGGCCCGATTATAGGCGCCAACAATCTCCCAGCCTTTGTCTAAGGCGAAGCCCGCGAGCTGTTGGCCAACAAAGCCTAAACCATAGATGGCAATACGTGGCGAGATCTGTGAAGATTCCATATTATTATTCCTTTGTTATGAAGTGATCGTTTCGTTTTTTAACGTTTAGCTAAGAAAAATAAAAATGACTGACGAATTTCAACTAATAAGGCCCAACGAGGCGATGCGTCGCAAGCCGATGCAAGACCGCTCGAAAAAAGTCGTGGCCGCTATTGTCGATGCGGCCCATAAAATTCTGCTTGAGAATGGCAGAGAGGCGCTGTCGACGACGAGTTTGGAGGTGGTGTCGGGGGTGCCGAAATCGTCTATTTACCAATACTTTCCAAATCTTGATGCAATTGTGTTCGAGGTCTACCGCGTGGTGATGCGCGCCCAGCATCTCAAGGGCTATCGTGAGTTTCCCAGCGATCAAGTGCATACGGTCCAGTCGTTTATCCATTGGTTGCTGGATTGGTCTATTGAAATTCATCGTAAAGTTCTCGAAATTGATAAAAATCTCCTGCTCGGCCACAAGGGGTTTTGGGACGCTTGGCAGGAGCTTAATGATAATTTGGCGCCAGAGGGCTCGGCCGAAGAATTTATATACGACAAGCTAAAATCTTGCTCTGACTTTAAATCGGGTAAAAACGATTTGTTGCGAGTGCATGCCCTTGGGCGTGCTGCACAATTTATGGTTTATGCCCTGATTACCGATAATATCGAATTTATTGATGACCCCGAGTTTCGTTTAACCCTCGTAAAAATGTGCTGTGCTATTTTTTCTGAAGAAGAATAAATTTAATTATTTTTAAAATTTAAACTTCATTTATTCTAAATTAACCACTTTCAATTATGAAATCTACAGTACTGTTCTTAAGGCTGCTTGGTATTAGGCCTCTTTAACCTCGCAAAACCCCTGCAAAATATAACCTCGATTTTTAGCTCAATAAAAACCTATATTAATCAATGGGATAGTCTGTATTCCTTGTTCTTTGAAACCTGACCTGCATCTTCTTGTTACATGGGCTTTGGCGTTGCTATATTGAGTCTCGTGACAATAACAGCTTAGGTTTAAGCAAAAGCAATAGATACGTCGACCTGTCAGCTGATTACGTAAATTGATGTTAAGCGCTTTAAATTAAAAATAATCGCATCAATTATGAGTCTTGATTTTCAAGATTTTTTTGAATTTCAGTTAGTAATGTTTTTCCTGTCAATACGCTATAACGCTGTTTAATGAAATAAGGATAATGAAATGAATAGTCAAGTTGAAAGCATTGCGACGCCTGCTGGTCCGCAGGCAATTCCGTTTTATGTTGAAGATTTAATGGCTGCTGCACGGGCCGAAACAGGGCTTAGTGATTTTGGTGATTTAGGTTTTACTACCGGCCTAGGCGTTTTATGCGAGTCGCTTCGGACTGAAGCGAATTTGCATGAGGGGGGTGTGATTGGCCAAGGGCAAGAGCTGTTGCGCTTATTGATCAATCGTTTGCGCTATATCGACGATGTGAAAAAACATCCAGAAATTTTGCAAGAAAAAATCATCGCGCCAATCGTTGTTGCCGGTTTGCCGCGTACCGGCACCTCAAAATTGCAAAGAGTCATGTCCGGTGACCCTGGCGTGCAGCGTTTGGATGTGTGGCGCTTGTTAAACCCAGCGCCTTTCCCCGATGAAGAGGCGGGTAAGCCAGAAGGTCGGATTGCTTTTGCCAAAGTGGTTGAGGATACCTTTCGAACCCAGTTTCCAGGTTGGATGGCGCGCCACCCAATGGAAGCGGAAGAGCCTGATGAAGAATTATTTATTATGGAGATGTCTTTTGAATCGACGGTTTCCGCAATGCTCGCTCGTGCGCCAACATTCTTTGAATACTCAATGAACTGCGACCCGCGACCTACCTATAAAATTTTATTTGAAATGATGCAATATCTGCAGTGGCAAGATGGCGGCAGCAAGGGTCGGCCGTGGATTATGAAGTCGCCAGTGCATATTGGTTACATGGATATTCTTTTTGAATTTTTCCCCGATGCAACCGTTGTTCACTGTCATCGTGACCCGCTTAAAACCGTGCCGTCATTTGCCACCACCATTCAAGAATTGCGTAAAACCAGTACCGATCAAATAGACCCAGTAGAAGTGGGGCATGAGTGGTTTGACTACTGGGCGCGGCTTACCGATCGCTATCTTGCGGTGCGCGACAAGTTGCCCCTCGATCAAATTGTCGATGCAAAATTCGAAGAAATTTGCGACGACCCACTCGCCGTCATTAAACGAATTTATCAAAAAGCAGGCCGTGAATTAACGCCAGAGGCTATTGCAGGATGCACGGAATACGATAGCCGGCGCCCAGCAAATCACTGGGGTGAGTACAGCTACACCCTAGAGGAATATGGTTTGGATGCGCAGGAAATCAGAACACGTTTTGCCGAGTACCTAAAACTATTCCCTTAGTACTGACTGCTTACAGGAAGTATCGCTTATGAATAATGACACATTAGACGCTTGGCGAGATCTGGCGCCGATGTCGCTAGACACCCCAGAAATTTGGGATGCCTTTAGCGAGGCGGTTAATGGGCTGAAAAGCTTTGTTTGGGACGACCCCCGAATTGACAGTGAAATGGCGCGGGCAGAGGGCGTTCGTTACCTGACGCGTCTGCTTGCTGGTGCCATTCCAATGACCATGGAGGCGTGGAATCCAGATTATCCAAGTTTGTTTACCTTTTTGACATCGCGCATTCAGTATGGGCTTCCCGCTGCGGATGCCTGTTATCAATGGGCGGCGATCCACGGCGATCACGTCTATCGCATCAAAGGCCAGCGCGGCAGTGCCCATATGTTGGATGTGGAATCCCGAGTAGGGCATTTTGCGCATATCAGCGGCTGGCAGCTGTGTGACCGGCGCGGCGATTTTGAAACTGATGACGACGGCAATATTGAAATTGTGTTGAGCCGAGAAGAGCAGCCAGGCAATTGGGTGAAAATTCCCGAAGGGCTCGGCGATATTGTGTTTCGCCAATACTTCTACGACTGGGATAAGGAAGCGCCCGCACGCTTGCAGATAAGCCGCGATGGCGCGCGTTATCCGGCACCAGCGATCAGCCCAGAGGCAATGGTAATGCGTACGCAGCTGCTTATTGATTGGCTAAAAAACCTACCAGCCTTCTTTGCGCAGCAGTTAAACAGCTATTACGCCGTGCCGACCAATACCATGATTATTGATGAAGTATCGATTGGTTGGGCTGATTTGCGTTATGGCAAGGCAGTTTACGAATGTGCTGAGGATGAAGCGCTCATTATAGAAGTGGTGCCACCGCAGGCGACCTATTGGAGCATTCAGCTATACAGCCAGTACTGGGATGCACGGGACTGGAACCTGCGGCAAACCTCAATTAATGGTCATCAGGCTCAATTTAATAATGATGGCGTTTTTTGTGCAGTTATTTCCCACACAGATCCCGGTGTTGCCAATTGGCTTGATGCCGCCAAGCACGCCACGGGTTTGCTGTCGCTGCGTTACTTTAGGGCTGAAACCCTGCCTGTACCATCGATTCGGAGAGTTAAGTTGGCTGAGCTTGCGAATGCCCTAGCGCCTAATTGTCCAACCGTCTCCGCAGATGAACGCAGCGAGCTGCTGCGCAAGCGAGCAGAAGCTGTTGTGCGCCGAGGCTGCTTATAAATTGATATTTTGCTAGTGAAGTGTCACGGCGATGTCGTGGCGCATTTATTTTCAGAAAATAATGAATAAAGGAAAATACTATGTCTTACATCGAAAATATGTTTTCAAACCAAGGTAAGGTCGCGCTGGTCACTGGGTCCGGCAGTGGCATGGGCGTCGCGTTTGCGCACGCGCTGGCTAAGTCGGGTGCCAAGGTGATTTGTGCGGCGCGGCGCTTAGATAAGGTGCAGCAAGTTGCCGATGAAATTAATGCGGCGGGGGGTACAGCTGCAGCACTCGCCCTGGATATTGGCGACACTGAGAGCGTAACGAATGTGTTTAATTGTGCTGAAGAAGTATTCGGCACAGTCGACATTTTGGTCAATAACGCGGGCCAAATTCAGTTTAAACCCTTTCCTGATATTGATGATGAAGAGTGGATAAATCTGCTTAATGTGAACCTGACTGGCACGATGCGTATGGCGCGGGAATTCTCTAAGCGCTTAATTGCACTCGATAAGGCGGGGAGCATTATTAACGTAACCTCGGTCACCGGTATGCAAACCCTTAAAAACGTACCTTGCTATGGCAGTGTTAAAGCGGCTCTGAATCAATTAACCAAGCAGATAGCTGCGGATTTATTCGACACTAAAATTCGCTGCAATGCCATTGCGCCGGGCTATTTCATGACTGAAATGGTGGATTGGTATTTTGAAACTGAACAGGGCCAAGCCGAAGTCGCGCGGCTGCCATCTAAGCGTATTGGCGATGTTAAAGAGCTAGAAGGCGCGCTGTTACTGCTTAGCAGTCAGGCCTCAAGCTTTATTAACGGGGCAGTGTTGCCGGTTGATTATGGCCACAGTGTTTTATTGGCGTAATCGAATAATAAAGCGCATAAAAAAGGGCAGCCTGAGCTGCCCTTTTTACGTTTTACGTACTCACATATTTGGGTAGTTGGGGCCGCCGAGGCCTTCTGGTGTTACCCAAATAATATTTTGCGCCGGATCTTTAATGTCGCAGGTTTTGCAGTGCACGCAGTTCTGGCCATTGATCTGGAACTTAGGAGTGCCTTCTGCATCCTCAACAACTTCATATACGCCAGCAGGGCAGTAGCGCTGCGCTGGTTCTGCGTATTTTGGTAAATTGTCGCGGATTGGCAGCTCTGGATCTTTTAAGGTCAGGTGGCAGGGCTGATCTTCCTCGTGGTTGGTATTTGATAGAAATACCGAGGTCAGGCGGTCAAAGGTGATTTTGTTATCTGGCTTGGGGTAGGTAATTTTCTTGCATTCTGCCGCCGGCTTCATCTCGGCGTGATCGGGGTGATCGTCGCCCAGGGTCCAAGGCAATTTACCATTAAACAAATTAATGTCGACAAAGGCGTAAGCAGAGCCCAAGAAGTTGCCCCATTTGTGCTGGGCTGGGCCAAAGTTGCGCTGATCGTGCAGCTCTTTATAAACAGAAGACTTTTCAAATTCTGTGGTGTATTCACCCAGCTCTCGGCCAGTTGCTTCGTTTTCAGTGATGGCTTTATGAACTACTTCTGCGGCGATCATGCCAGATTTCATGGCGGTGTGACTGCCTTTGATCTTGGCAAAGTTAAGGGTGCCGGCGTCACAGCCAATCAATAAACCGCCTGGGAAGGTCATTTTAGGTAGTGACTGCAAGCCGCCTTTGGCAATGGCGCGGGCGCCGTAAGAAATACGCTCGCCGCCTTCCAGGTATTGCATAACGGTAGGGTGCTTTTTAAAGCGCTGAAATTCTTCAAAGGGCGACAAATAAGGGTTGTCATAGCAAAGGTCGGTAATCAGACCAATCGACACTTGATTGTCTTCAATATGATAGAGGAAGCTGCCACCAGCGGCGCCATTTTCAGCCAGGGGCCAGCCCGCGGCGTGCATAACCTTGCCTTCTTCGTGCTTGGCGGGGTCGATTTTCCACAGCTCTTTAATACCCAAGCCATAGTGCTGGGGATCTTTACCTGCGTTTAGGTCAAACTTCTCCATTAGGCGTTTGCCGAGGTGGCCACGGCAGCCTTCTGCAAATAGGGTGTATTTGGCGTGTAATTCCATGCCTGGCATATAGCTGTCTTTCTCGCTGCCGTCAGCCGCAATACCCATATCGCCGGTGACAACGCCTTTTACGCTGCCGTCTTCATGGAATAGTACATCTGACGCGGCGAAACCTGGGTAAATTTCAGCGCCCATGCCTTCGGCTTGTTCGGCCATCCAGCGGCACAAATTGCCTAGGCTAATAATATAATTGCCTTCGTTGTGCATGGTTTTGGGCACAGCAAAGCCCGGTACCTTGATCGCTTTTTCGGCACTGGTCATATAATAAATGTCGTCGCCAGTGACGGGGGTATTCAGTGGAGCGCCTTTTTCTTTCCAGTCGGGGAATAGCTCGTTCAGCGCTGTAGGTTCGAAAACCGCACCAGAGAGAATGTGGGCACCAACCTCAGAGCCTTTTTCAACAACACAGACACTGATGTCTTTGCCGGTGCTTTCGCTCAATTGACGGATTCTACAAGCTGCCGCTAATCCGGCGGGGCCAGCCCCAACGATCAGGACATCAAATTCCATTGATTCGCGTTCCACAGACGTTCTCCTATGTATGCTAAGTAGCATTGCCCTTTAATGGGGCGATTTGTGGCTAATTAAAACGACAAATTATAAAACCAAGGGCTTTAAAACGCTACTTTAAGCGTAGTTTAATTATAAATGTTTTATGTTAAATGGAATTCGCTGTGTTATAAAAATCTATTTAATTACAATGAGTTGCTAATTTCGGTAACTATTATAGTTAGCAGGCGTATAGACAGTATTTGTGTTGTGAATACCCTACTTTTATTGACCTTAGGGCGTATACGCGTCAATATAACCGCGCTTTTTACCGAGGCATTGTCTGCTTGGATCTGATTACAGATTCGCTGCGTAGGGACAATAGCCATTTCATTCCATTTACGCGAGTACTGGGGAATCCATGAAGGTTCTGGTTGCTGTCAAACGAGTAGTTGACTACAACGTAAAAGTGCGTCCGAAGTCGGACGGCACAGGCGTTGATCTGAATAATGTCAAAATGGCCATAAACCCATTTTGTGAAATTGCGATTGAAGAAGCTGTTCGCCTGAAAGAGAAAGGCGTAGTGACTGAGATTGTTGCTGTGTCTATCGGCGCAAAAGTCAGTCAGGAGCAGATTCGTACCGCTCTAGCACTGGGTGCTGATCGCGGTATTCTGGTAGAAACTGACGTAGAAGTTCAGCCCCTGGCAATTGCCAAGCTGCTGAAAGCCGTTTGCGACAAAGAACAGCCACAGATGGTTATTCTTGGCAAGCAGGCAATTGATGGCGATAACAATCAGACTGGCCAGATGCTGGCTGCCTTAACCGGCATGTCTCAGGGCACGTTTGCCTCTGAGGTTGTGGTTGACGGCGACAGCGTTACGGTAACTCGTGAAGTTGATAGCGGTTCACAGGTTGTTAAATTGTCACTGCCTGCGGTAATCACTACCGATTTGCGCTTAAACGAGCCTCGTTATGCTTCACTGCCTAACATTATGAAGGCCAAGAAAAAGCCAATGGATGTGATGACACCTGAAGAATTGGGTGTGGACGTCACTCCTCGCGTTACTACTTTGAAAGTAGAGCCGCCAGCAGAACGTCAAGCTGGTATTAAGGTTGCGGATGTCGCTGAACTTGTTGATAAGCTGAAAAACGAGGCGAAGGTAATCTGATGAGTATTTTAATTCTTGCAGAACACGATAACGCCTCTATTAAAGGCGCTACGCTAAATACAGTTGCCGCTGCTAAAGCAATTGGTGGCGACATTGTAGTACTGGTTGCGGGCGAAGCTTGTAGTGCAGCCGCAGAAGCTGCTGCAAAAATTGACGGCGTTAGCAAAGTGCTGGTTGCCGACAATGCTGCTTATGGCCACCAGTTGGCAGAAAACGTCAGCTTGCTGGTTGCCGAGCTTGGTAAAGACTTTAGCCACATTCTGGCACCTGCTTCAACCTCGGGTAAAAACACTCTGCCACGCGCAGCGGCTTTGCTCGATGTAGCGCAGATCTCCGAAATTATCTCTGTAGAAAGCGCCGATACCTTCAAGCGCCCAATCTACGCTGGTAACGTTATTGCCACAGTGCAATCGTCTGACGCCATTAAGGTGATCACCGTGCGTACTACTGCGTTTGACGCTGTTTCTGCCGAAGGCGGCAGTGCAACAGTTGAAGCCGTTGCCAGCGCGCACGATGCAGGTACGTCTAGCTATGTTCGCGAAGAAGTTGCGAAAAGTGACCGTCCTGAACTGACTGCCGCAAGCATTGTTGTCTCTGGTGGTCGCGGTATGCAAAATGGCGACAACTTTGCCATGCTGTACTCGCTAGCCGACAAGCTCGGCGCTGCTGTTGGTGCGTCACGCGCCGCAGTTGATGCCGGCTTTGTACCCAACGATATGCAGGTTGGTCAAACGGGTAAAATCGTTGCACCAGACCTGTACATCGCTATCGGTATTTCTGGTGCGATCCAGCATTTGGCTGGTATGAAAGACTCTAAAGTCATTGTTGCTATCAACAAAGACGAAGATGCACCTATCTTCCAAGTCGCAGACTATGGTCTGGTTGCCGACTTGTTTAATGCGGTACCTGAGCTTGATTCCAGCCTATAAACTGTAATTAGCTCGTAAAAAGCCCGGCTCTGCCGGGTTTTTTTTCGCCTGCTGATTCTCACGTCTGTTTCTTTAGGCAAGGAATCATTGCGGGTAATACTTGTCTGGTTTATTACAAAATGTAAAGCTGGCTTTAGATTGATACTGGTCAGGTGTTATTGGATCTCAATGAGGGAAGGAATATGAAGCAATTGGTGTGTGTATTAGCGCTGGCCTTACAAGTTGGCGCACTTAACGCGATGGACTTGCAGGCCGATAGTTCAAAGCTGAGCTTTGTTACAATTAAAAATGACGCCGTTGCCGAAGTAATGAGTTTCTCAGAGCTGTCTGGCAAAATTGATCCGGCCACCGGCGCTGCAGAGATTAACGTTGATTTAAAAAGTGTGGTGAGTGGCGTTGGTATTCGCGACAAGCGTTTGCGGGAACAACTCTTTGAAACCGATCGTTTTCCGGTCGCTAAGTACACCACCAACATCGATATGGCGCAGTTAAATAAACTGCAAGTTGGCGAGCAGTTGGCCACGAGTTTAACTGGCGACTTGAGCATGCACGGTGCTAGCGCAGCACTGAACTTTGATGTTGTTATTAGCAAACGCAGTGACGGCGCATTTCACGCCGCAACGGTAGCGCCAGCATTGATTAATGCTAAGTCTTACGAATTGCTTGCTGGTGTAGGCAAATTGCGCACAATGGCGGGTCTTGCGAGTATTGGCTTGATGTATCCGGTGACATTTTCGGTAGTCTTCAAGTAGCAGCACGTTAAAACGGCGTCTTACGTTGCGGCGCTAATCCCGCCGCAACTTGTCAGAAATACCAATCGGCGTAGGGTAGTTTAAAACCACGATATAAGACGACACCACAAAGCTGATAATGGCCGTAGCCTGAATTAGATGCGACGCCTCACGGCCGATTAAGGCCATCTCTGTAGCAACATAGGCAATGAGTAGCGAAAACTCGCTAATTTGGCCCATTCTAAAACCCAAATCCCAAGCCAGTTTTTTAGTTTCACTCATGCCGTGGATTAAGTAGCGGAAAATAACCGGTTTGAGCCCCAGCACCAGCGCGGCAAGAATAGATGCCGGTACAATAATTTCGCTCAGCAAGCCCAAGTCGAAACGCGCCCCCAGTGAAAAGAAAAACAGAATCAGGAAAAAATCCCGCAGCGGTTTAAGGCTTATCGCGATGTATTGGGATATCGGGCTGGTCGCAAGGCTAATACCACCAAGAAACGCGCCTATTTCAGCAGATAAGCCTAGGGCATGGGCGGCTTCCGTCATACCTAAGCACCAGCCGATGGCGAGCAGAAAAATATACTCGTGAAAGCGGTCAAAGCGGCTTAGCAGCGGCAGCAAAATAAAACGTACCGCTAAAAACGCAAAAGCAACCAAAGCGGGCAGGGCGATGAGGGCTTTAAAGAGGTTTGTGCCAGAAAACTCCCCAAGGCTCATGCTGAATAGAATCATTAGCACAAAGATCGCGATTAAATCCTGTAGCAGTAACAAACCGACCATCAGCTCACCAGTGCGGCGGTGGTGTAAGGCGGTAGTTGGCAGCAGTTTAATACCAATAATCGTGCTGGAAAACATCATGGCGGCGCCAACCACCAAGCATTCATTACTGTTAAAGCCAAAGCTGGCGGCGAGGGTGTAGCCTATTAAGGCAAAGGCCAAAGAGCTAATAAGGGCGACTACCGTGGCCTTTTTAAGTGTGCTCAGCAGCGCCTTGGGCTGCATGTCTAGGCCGAGTAAAAATAGCAAAAAGATAATGCCGAACTCGGCAATCTCGGCTAGCAGCTTTACGTCTGTTACCCAGCCAGTGCCGTGGGGGCCAATAATGGCGCCGAGGGCGATATAGGCAATGAGTAGCGGTTGACGAGTGAATAGGGCGATTGAGGCGAGAACGGCCGCGCCACTAAATATTAGGAAAAACGACGATGTTAAACTCGCTTCCACGGCTTAAACCTCTTGGCGGGGCGGGTGAAACTTCATAATCACATAAGCGCGCGTGGCTAAACAATAGGCGCGTAGATTATTGGGGTTTATAAAGTCGAGACGTATAAAGCAAAATGCCGCCAATGGAGGCGGCATTTTGCAGGCTAGCCCGCTGCGCTTAGCGGCGGCGAAAGATCGGCAGGCTTTGATCTATTGAGGGCTGGTAGGCATCGCTAAAATCATTAAAGCTGGCCAGTGCCTCGTCAAGTTCGTCGCTTTGCAGCGCAAAACTATTGAAGCCGCAGCGCTTAAGGAAATACAGCTGGTCCCGCATAAAGTCGCCAATCGCGCGCAACTCGCCGTTAAAACCGTGCTGTTCGCGCAATTCGCGACCATAGCTAAAACCGCGACCATCGGCAAACTTGGGGAAGTCTACCGCAATCAGCGCAAAGCTATTAATGTCGGCGCCCAAAAGTTTGGGGGACTGGTCGCTCGCTAAAAATACCGCGATACCACCAAGTGCCAGCAGTGCATCTTTATGTGCTTGCCACAGGCTTAAAGGCACGATGACGCCGCCGGTAGTAGGCAGGTTTTCGGTGTCGCGCCAAACCTGCCAGCTATCCTCAACAACATTGAGGTCTTTAATAATCTTAGGCATATGCACGCTCCTTAAATGGGTCCATACCTACGCGGCGGAAGGTGTCTAAAAAGCGCTCTTCTGGCTGGCGAAGTGATACGAAGGTTTCGAGCACTTTTTCAATCACATTAGGCACCTCATCTTGGGCAAAGGAGGGCCCAAGAATCTTGCCGATCGAGGCGTCTAAGCCCTGACTGCCGCCAAGGGATACCTGATAAAACTCCTGACCTTTTTTGTCCACACCCAGAATGCCGATATTGCCAATGTGGTGGTGACCACAGGCGTTCATGCAACCCGAGATATTTAGTTCTACTTCACCCAAATCATAAACGTAGTCTAAATCTTCAAAACGACGCTGAATAGCTTCGGCAATGGGGATAGACTTGGCATTAGCCAGCGAGCAGAAGTCACCGCCTGGGCAGCAAATAATGTCGTTTAAGGTGCCAACTACGGGGGCAGCGACCTCTAATTCAACTAGCTCTTTCCACAGCGCGAATAAATCTTGCTGGCGAACATCCGGCAGTACAATATTTTGCTGATGCGTGCTGCGAATTTCGCCAAAGCCGTAGCGCTCGCCTAAATCGGCAATCACTTCCAGTTGCTCTGCTGTCACATCGCCAGGGGCGACGCCGGTGGTTTTAAGCGCCAAGGTCACAATGCGATAGCCCGCGACTTTGTGAGCGTGGGTGTTGTGCTGCAACCAGCGCGCAAAGTCGGCATTTTCCAAGGCAAGGGCTTGCATGTCTTGCTGTGGCAGGGATTCGTAAGCTGGCGGCTGAAAGAAGGACTGAGCGCGACTGATTTCTTCATCGGTCAGGCTCAGGGCGCCATCTTTAATATGCGCCCATTCTTTCTCGACGTCGGCTTTAAACGCCTCTGCGCCCATGGCGCGCACCAAAATCTTGATACGGGCCTTAAATTTATTGTCGCGACGACCAAGCTGGTTATAGACCCGCAAAATCGCTTCAAGATAGGTCAGCAAGTGCTTTGGCTCTAAAGCCTCATTAATCACGCTGCCAATTACGGGGGTACGCCCCAAACCGCCGCCAACAATAACCTTAAATGCGGTGTTGCCGGCAGCGTCTTTAACAATTTGCAGGCCAATATCGTGAACCATAACCGCAGCGCGGTCAGACTCTGAGCCACACACCGCAATTTTGAATTTACGTGGCAAAAACGCAAACTCAGGGTGGAAGGTCGACCACTGGCGAATAATTTCGCAGTAGGCGCGAGCGTCTTCAACCTCGTCGGCGGCCACGCCAGAGAATTGGTCGGCAGTGACGTTACGAATACAGTTGCCGCTGGTTTGCACCGCGTGCATCTCTACTTCGGCAAGTTCTTCCAGAATATCGGGCACTTCTTCTAGCTTGGGCCAGTTCAGCTGCACATTCTGACGCGTACTGATGTGGGCATAACCCTTATCGTATTTGCGCGTAATGCTCGCTAATTTACGCAACTGCTCAGCATTGAGGGTGCCGTAGGGCACGGCGATGCGCAGCATGGGCGCAAGGCGCTGAATATAGAGGCCATTCTGCAAACGCAAAGGCAGAAACTGCTCATCGGTAATTTTACCTGCGAGATAGCGCTGGGTTTGGTCGCGAAACTGCGCGACACGCTGACTGACAAGCTGACGGTCAAAGTGGTCGTAAGCGTACATAGAAACCTTTGTCGTAAGTGTTTAGGCGGGTCAATACTGCTCGTTTGGGCATGTAATTAGCTTGAGCCGGTTTGTAGCGAGCTTAATGGTAAAGGCAAAGGAAGGCTTTCGCTAACGAATTTTCTGGGTAATGCTTATACGTAGGGTCGATAAGACACTTTATTGCTTGTAAATTAGCTCAACCACGGAGAGTTTTCTTGCTACAATGCCCGCTGAATTTTAACGCCGAATTTCGGTTTCCCAAATATACCCCCATTCAAGAGGCTACTATGTCTGATCATACGTCTGAGCAAACCGAAGAGCAACGCGGCGACAACTTCGCTGATGCCTGCGCCGCCATCGCCATTTTGGCCCTAGTTGTTGGTACTGCAGTGTACTGGTTGGCGGGCATGCCTTCTTAATCAGCCGCTGAGTGTGAGGGATGTGCAGATTTAAGCGCTGCCCTTAAACGTTAAAATCCTCGCTTTTTAGCGGGGATTTTTTGTTTTGGGGCACTAAATCTACGCTCGTATTATTTGAGCTATTTCAGCATTCGCCGCTTGGCCTCACTGTTTGTAAGGGTTTGGCCTTTATAGATAGCGGATTCACCGCAAAAAATTCCTCCAATTATCAGTTTTCGCGCGGCCATGCACCTGCAATCAGTAAGTGAACAGTAAACTGGGTAATCATGCCCGATGATTAGTGTTGATGCTTTCGATTGAAGAGGGCTAGCCGTTATTTTCATGTTTGGCACAAATTCGAGTGGTAGCTCGCATTTTTTCATTGGATTTTCTCGTATACCGAAGTTTGAATGCGAATTGCGAATAAGTGCGCAATCTTCCCTGAATACGTTGAGTTAAGCCGCCCGTGGCAGCCGGAACGGTTGCTGGCAAAGCTAGTCTCATAATCATGTAGTATTCATTTTATTTCAGAAAATAAACGACAAATACTTGTGCTCGCGCAACCATTTTGCCGGGTTCGAAGCTCTCGCTATCGGGCCGTTGTAAATCAGCCATCGCCATTATTCGTCCCGCTTTCCCTTCTATTCGTCTACTTGGATGAAGGCTGTAGCGCTCTTCACCTCTAGTTGGTATTTCTGAAATCGAAAATGGCTTGCCGAGTGTCATCCCTTGTACGGCAGCGATTTGCGTGGCGCGATTTTTTGCGTCGGCAAAAGCTTTTACTAATGCTTCATCAGCTAAAGCCTCGCCATTTGAAACCGATAGCGTTGTATGAATTGTTTTGCTGATATTTGCGGCAATTAATGCAGACATAATATCTTTGTATTTAGTAAAGTCATTTACCTGAATATCTACTTGCCTTGAGACTCTCGTGCCTATGGTAATACGCTCACCGCTTTCAAATTTAGTTACCGGAGTAATGTTTAAAGGGGTGGACGATATTGCATCGGGATTTATGCCTAGATTGATACAGGTATCAATTAAAATTCTTGATCTATTTTCTATATCATTTCGGCTGCTGGAAAGGTCCCCATCTGAGCTGTCTAGAAGAACGGAAAAATTAATCGTATCCGCGTCGACTTCAATTTCTGCGGAACCTTCTACATATACATGGGGTTTGTCTGGGAGCGGTGATGCGATGGAATATGCTGGTATAAATATAAAAATGAAGATACTTAATATTTTATTCATAAAAATCGTTCCCTCGGCTTATATAAATTTTGGTTGCGTAGTTAAGGGCTTATTTACCTTGCTTTGCCCGCCTCTAGAATTGGCAAGCCAGCTTCTGTAGGGATATATATTCGTTCACCTTTGCCATCCTGAAGGCCTTTTATCCAAATATACCTAAGATATTCGACATTGCCCTTTAATGACTCGCCGATAATACGATTTGACTCGGCGGCCGCTTTCGCCCGCTCGATATCTGCTAAGCCTTCCGCTTTGGCGCGTACTATTTGCGCCTTTCCTTCTGCTTCGGCTAAGGTAACTCTTGCATTTGCCTGCATCAAAGATGCAGTTTCTTTCGCCCGCGCTTCTTCGATTAATATTTGCTTCGACCACTCTGCTTCTTTAAGGGCAGCTCTTCCGTGCATCTCCATTCGATATAAATTGTATTTTGGCCATGCCCAAAAGGACATGCCAATTATTGCTATGGTGGCAAAAAATAAAAAAATAATTGAACCAAGTGCTAGCGCTTGTTTATTTTGATACATCAGAAACTCCGGTTGCAAAGTAAGAGTTTGTGCAAAGTTTTGGGTGAAAAAATATGCTTTTGGACGGTGCTATATTGAATAGTGAGAGAGAATCGGATGTTTCTGATTGCAAAAAATAATACAAATGATTGTAGATGTGGTTGGTGCCGTTGGAGTTGAATGTGGGCAATGATGACGCTGTTCGTAATCCCTGAACATGTTTTCACATCCTTATGCGGGAGGCCGTAATATTAGGGCCAAAAATATTTTTAAAGTAGTACTTTTAGAGTTGGGGTAGGGGTGCTAATTGACCTAAAGACGCTAAATGAACCTCAACCCGCCTGCTTCAATACCACCTGCACAACCGTCACCACGCCGACGATAAACAAGCCGACAAAAATAATAGCAGTAATGATGTAATTGCGTAAGCGGCCGTGTTTGAAGTCGCGCTCGCGGTTGCGGCTGCTTTGTACGCCAAAGGCACCAGAGAGTATGCTGCCGACTATTGTGAAGGTGCTTGGCTTACGTTCTTCCTTTTGTTCATCTTGCTTGTTTTCGCTCATGGTTTATGTCCTTTAAAGCCTATTCGCTCGCCGAAATTTTTGGGTCGCCGAGACGGGTTTTTATTCCGGCCTCGGCCCCGCCGCTAGCATCCCATATCCGCTATGGATCGTAATCCAAGTTAGGCGACAGCCAGCGTTCCATGGTTTTCATTTCCATGCCCTTGCGGGCGGCGATGTCTTCCACCTGGTCTTTGCCAATTTTGCCTACGGCAAAGTAGCGCGACTGGGGGTGGGAGTAGTAAAAGCCACTCACCGCCGCCGCGGGATGCATCGCAAGACTCTCGGTTAGGATAATGCCGGTTTCGCTGGTTGCGTTTAGCAAGCGGAACAGGGTTTCTTTCTCGGTATGGTCTGGGCAGGCGGGGTAGCCTGGCGCTGGCCGAATACCGCGATATTTCTCTTTAATTAATTCGTCGTTGCTGAGGTTTTCGTCACTCGCATAGGACCAGTATTCCTTGCGTACCCGCAAATGCAGGTGTTCGGCAAAGGATTCGGCCAAGCGGTCGGCCAGCGCTTTCACCATAATGGCGCTGTAGTCGTCGTTGGCGGCGATGAATTTCTCTGCCAGTTCATCTGCGCCTAGGCCAGTAGTCACTGCAAAGCCGCCGATATAATCGGTTTTACCGCTGTCTGTCGGGGCAATGTAGTCGGCCAAGCTCATGTGCGGCTTGTCGTCGGGCTTTTGCGCTTGCTGGCGCAGTTGGTGCAGGGTTTCAAGTGCTGCCGAGCCATCAGGGTTCATCACTGTGATGTCGTCGCTGCCACTGCGCTGGGCGGGCCAGAAGCCGATAATGCCATTGGCCTGCAACAGCTTTTCTTTAATGATGCGGTCGAGCATGCGCTGGCCGTCGTCAAACAGATTGCGGGCGGCTTCGCCAACAATTTCATCGTTGAGAATTTTGGGGTATTTGCCCGCCAAGCCCCACGAGATAAAGAAGGGCGTCCAGTCGATAGTTTCGCGCAGGGTTTCGAGGGGGTAGTCCGCAAAGGTGCGGGTGCCCAAGAAGCTGGGTGCTGGCGGCGTGTAATTGGCCCAGTCGGTCACAAAGCCGTTTTCGCAGGCCATTGGATACGTCAATAAGCGTTTTTTACCTTGGCTGCCAGCGCGGCGGGCGCGAACCCGCTCGTATTCGTCTTTGCGCTCGGCGACAAAGTCAGCCTTCATGTCTTCGCTGATCAGCTGGGTGGCAACCGCCACGCTGCGCGAGGCATCGGGCACATAGACCACGGCATCGTTCTGGTATTTTGGTTCGATCTTAACCGCAGTATGGGCCTTAGAGGTGGTCGCTCCACCGATCATCAGCGGAATGGTAAAGCCCTGACGCTGCATTTCGCTGGCAACGTGAACCATTTCATCTAGCGACGGTGTGATGAGCCCGCTAAGGCCGATGATATCGACTTTCTCGCGCTTGGCGGCTTCCAAAATTTTGTCGCAAGACACCATTACGCCAAGGTCGATAACCTCGAAGTTATTGCACTGCAGCACTACGCCTACAATGTTTTTACCAATATCGTGAACATCACCTTTCACAGTGGCCATAAGCACGCGGCCATTGGCTTTGGCGCCAACCGCTTTACTGGCTTCGATAAAGGGGTTGAGGTAGGCCACGGCCTGTTTCATTACCCGCGCCGATTTAACCACCTGGGGCAGGAACATTTTGCCGTCGCCGAATAAATCGCCAACCACGTTCATGCCGTCCATCAAGGCACCTTCGATCACGTCGATGGGCTTAACAGCGGCGGCGCGGGCTACTTCGGCGTCTTCTTCAATATAGGTCGAGATGCCTTTGACCAGGGCGTGTTCGATGCGTTTTTCAACTGGCCATTCGCGCCATGTTAGGTCTTCTTTGTTTTCGGCGGTGGAGCCGTCGCCACGGTATTTGTCGGCAATATTCAGCAGACGCTCGGTGCTGTCATCGCGGCGGTTGAGAATAACGTCTTCGACGTGATCCCTAAGTTCTTTCGGCAGGTCGTCGTAAATCGCCAATTGGCTGGCGTTTACAATGCCCATGCGCATGCCAGCTTTAATAGCGTGGTAAAGAAATACCGAGTGAATCGCCTCGCGCACGGGGTTATTGCCCCTGAATGAGAAGGAGACGTTAGAGACCCCGCCGGACACTATCGCGTAGGGCAGCTCTTTTTTGATGTAGGCAGTGGCTTCGATAAAGTCGACGGCGTAGTTATTGTGCTCGTCGATGCCGGTGGCCACGGCAAAGATGTTGGGGTCGAAAATAATGTCTTGCGGCGGAAAGCCGATCTCGTTGACCAGAATATCGTAGCTGCGTTTGCAAATTTCAGACTTGCGTTTAAAGGTGTCGGCTTGGCCGTCTTCATCAAAGGCCATCACCACCACGGCGGCGCCGTATTTCATGCAGGCGCGAGCGCGGTCGCGAAACTCGTCTTCGCCTTCTTTCATCGAAATGGAGTTAACGATGGGCTTGCCTTGAATACACTTCAGGCCCGCTTCAATTACTTCCCACTTAGAGGAGTCGACCATAATCGGCACCCGGCAGATATCCGGTTCCGAGGCGATTAAGTTTAAAAAGGTGACCATGGCATGTTTGGCGTCGAGCATGCCTTCATCCATGTTGATGTCGATCACCTGGGCGCCGTTTTCAACCTGCTGGCGGGCAACCGAGAGGGCAGCGTCGTAGTCGTTTTCTAAAATCAGGCGTTTAAATGCCGCTGAGCCGGTGACGTTGCAGCGCTCGCCCACGTTCACAAACAGCGAGTTGGCGTCGATATGAAAGGGCTCTAAGCCAGATAGGCGGCAAATAGGTTCGCGCACTGGGAGCGGGCGAGGTGCAATGCCGTCCATCGCTGCGCCAATGGCTTTGATGTGCGCTGGCGTGGTGCCGCAGCAGCCGCCGACTAAATTAAGAAAGCCGCGCTCGGCAAACTCTTTCAGCTCGCCGTGCATATCTTCTGGGGTTTCGTCGTATTCGCCAAATTCATTGGGCAGGCCAGCGTTGAAATGGCCGCTAAAATAGCAGTCTGACGCTTCGCAAAGTTCTTCTACAAAGGGGCGTATCTCGCTGAACCGGCGGCCACAGTTGGTGCCAATGATGAGCGGCTTGGCGTGGGCAATGGAGTTCCAGAACGCGGTTGGCGTTTGTCCAGATAAGGTGCGACCACTGGTGTCGGGGAAGGTCACCGAGATCATGATTGGCCGTTCGTCGCCGGTGTCTTCAAAGTATTGCAGCACTGCATAGACAGCCGCCTTGGCGTTGAGACTGTCGAAAATCGTCTCAATCATTAGAATGTCGGCGCCGCCGGTAATCAGACCGCGAGTAGCTGCGTAGTAATTCTCTACTAATTCATCAAAGTGAGTATTGCGCGCGCCGGGGTCGTTTACGTCTGGTGAAATAGACGCGGTGCGCGGGGTGGGCCCAATAACACCGGCAACAAAGCGGGGCTTGTCGGGGTTGAGCGCAGTTGCAGCATCTGCCACTTCACGGGCCAGTTCAGCGCCAGCACGGTTTAACTCTTCGGCAATTTCTTGTAGGTCGTAATCGCCCTGGGCGATGGCGGTGGAGTTAAAAGTGTTGGTCTCAATAACATCGGCGCCAGAGTCGAGGTAGGCCTGGTGGATTTCGCGAATAACGTCGGGGCGAGTTAGGGTGAGCAGGTCATTATTGCCCTTGAGATCGGTGTGGAAATCGGCAAAACGCGCACCGCGATAGTCAGCTTCTTCCAGCTTGTAGCTTTGAATCAAGCTGCCCATAGCGCCGTCAATCACCAGTATTCGGTTTTTGAGGGCGGTAGTAAGTTGGGCGGTGCGAGAGGTAGACTGACTCATGAATATCCTGATAATTTTAAACGTAATAAGCAAAAGCGCTGCACGGACTGTGGCCGGCATGGGCTTCGTGGTAAACTACGCAATTCTAACAGATACTCGGCCCAGCATAGAAATTGTTTGGCAAAACAGCGGTATATACAGAGGTAATTATGTCTACAGAGCAAACAGCCGTTAATTTGACGATTACAGAGTCTGCGCAGGACTATCTGGCCGAATTGCTAGCAAAGCAAGACGACGTCATTGGTGTGCGGGTGTTCATTACGCAGCCAGGTACGCCTAAGGCGGAAACCTGTATTGCCTATTGCCGCGACGGCGATCTAAACGACGCCGATATCATTCGGGACTACCCCAAGTTTAAGGCTTATTTTGATGGCCGCAGCGTGCCATTTTTAGACGAAGGTTTTATCGATTACGCCAGCGACCGCATGGGTGGCCAGTTAACCATTAAGGCGCCAAACGCCCGTCTGCCAAGGGTTAGCGAAGACAGCCCGCTGGAAGATCAGATTAACTACGTGCTTTACAACGAAGTGAATCCATCTTTGGCTGCCCACGGCGGCGAAGTATCACTGCTGGAGATTACTGAAGACAAACTGGCGGTACTCAAGTTTGGTGGCGGCTGTCAGGGTTGCGGCATGGTTGATGTTACCCTTAAAGAAGGCGTTGAAAAGACGTTGCTAGAGAAAGTGCCAGGCCTAGCCGGTGTTAAAGACAGCACCGATCACACTAATACCGATAATGCTTACTTTAAATAGTCATAAAGCCGGCTAGCTAGTTACTCGCTGTTAGGGTCGGATTTTAAGGGCTGGCTAGATATTAGTGCGAATCCCGACTCCGTTCAGTGGGTCGGGCATATCAAGGAAATCCCCATGCAACTTCAACACTCGCGTACCGATATTCAAGTGCGTTTTTCGGACTTGGATATTATCGGCCATGTCTCTAATAGTTATTACGCCCAGTATTTTGACTTGGCGCGGGTGACGTTTTTTCGGCAAATTGCTAAACAGCTCGGCCGCGAGAATCCCGCGCATGTGGTGGCGAGTGTCAAAATGGATATGTTGCGTGAGATTTGCTTTGACGACACCGTTGTTGTTGATACGTGGTGCTCGCATGTTGGCACCAAAAGCATGACCATTGAGCACCTAATTTATGCTAATGGTGAAAAAGCCACTACCTGCCAAACGGTATTAGTGGGTTTTGATCGCGAAACCCGCACGTCAAAGGCCTTGCCGACCGATTGGGAAGCCAGCGATGTTAGCGGTGTTATTCCGCCCCGCAAGGATTAAGTTTTGCACTGTTATTGCGGCAGTGGCCTCGGTTTTCTGGAATGCTGTGAGCCTTATATTAGCGGTGCGCGGCTAGCGCCGACCGCAGAGGCCTTGATGCGCTCACGCTACAGTGCGTTTAGCGCTGGCAATGCCGCGTATTTATTGGCAAGTCTTCATCCCAGCAAACGCGCGTCAGAAAGTCTCGAGAGTTTGAAACAGAGTTTTAGTGGCACGCAGTGGTGCAGTTTGCGGATTATATCTTCAAGGAATGGCGTTGTCGGGCAGGCCAGTGGCGAAGTTGAATTCGTTGCTTTTTATCGCAGTGGCGAAGAAATTAGTCAATTACATGAGCACTCGCGCTTTGTTTGCGAAAACAATCAGTGGCTATACTGCGATGGCGACATGTTGCCGGCGTTGAAATTAGGTCGCAATGATGACTGCTGGTGCGGCAGCGGCCTGAAACTAAAGAAGTGCCATCCTGACTAAGGGACTGTGTTCCTTTCCGACAGAGTAGCGTATTGATGACAGTAATAAGAGTTTTGTCTTATAACGTCCACAAGGGCTTTTGCTCGGCAAACCGGCAGTTTCTCTTAGACCAAATTCGCGAAAGTATTCGCAGTGTTGATGCAGAACTGGTGTTTCTTCAGGAAGTGGTTGGCGAAAATAGCCAACACGCGGCGGAGCTTGAAGACTGGGTTGATGAGAGTCAGTTTGAATACCTCGCCGATACTGTGTGGCCACACTTTGCCTATGGTAAGAATGCGGTTTACGACCACGGTCATCACGGCAATGCCATTCTTAGTAAATACCCCATTATTAGTAGCGAAAATGTCGATATCTCACTGTATCGCCGATCCCAGCGGGGTTTGTTGCTAAGTGTAATTGAACCGGGCATCTATGTAATTTGTGTACATATGGGCTTGTTGGGCTGGGAGCGCCACCAGCAATTTAATTTGCTCACTAAATTAATAAATGAAAAAGTACCCAAAGATGCGCCGCTGATTATCGCCGGTGATTTTAATGATTGGAGCGGCGCCCTGCATTTGCGGTTTAAACACAGCTTGAAGCTGCGCGAAGCCTCGCTGCAGGCCAATGGTAAACTCGCCAAAACCTTTCCGGCTAAGCGGCCAATATTGCGACTCGATCGTATTTATTTTCGGGGTTTTCAGGCGCTCTCTGCCAAGCGCTTAAGCGGTGAGCCGTGGCGCTCGCTGTCGGACCACTGCGGGCTATACGCCGAGCTCAAACTGCACTTGCCGGTGTAATAACAAAAGCAGACTGCTAACAGCGTTAAGCAAAAAAAAGCCCCGATAAATCGGGGCATAAAAACCTTGAGCATCAAGGTGTAGAAGCACCTGTCTTACGCTGCGATGCTTATCTTGGATCACCTAGATGACGTAAAAATGAAAAAAGCGCCCGAAGACGCTTTTTATACTGCTATGTGCGCTCGTTGCTATTAACGTGCGCGTTTTGGCAGTACGTCTTTCAAACGCTCGCGCATAGTGCGCAATGCGGTTTCAGTTTCGTCCCAGCCAATACAGCCATCGGTAACCGACACGCCGTAAGCAAGCTTGGACAGATCTTCGGGTATGCTTTGGTTGCCGGCGTTGATGTTGCTCTCAACCATCAAGCCAACAATCGAGGTATTGCCCTCAATCACTTGGTTAGCCACATTTTCGATAACCAGCGGCTGCAATTGCGGCTGCTTGCTCGAGTTCGCATGGCTGCAATCGACCATGATGTTGAGCGGAATACCGGCCTTGGTCAATTCTGCTTCGCATAATTTAATATGCACTGAATCGTAGTTGGGGCCTTGGCTGCCACCGCGAAGCACTATGTGGGTGTAAGCGTTGCCGGTGGTGTGAATAACCGCCACTTGGCCTTCGCCGTTAATGCCCAGAAAGCGGTGGGGTTTAACTGCTGAACCAATCGCGTTAACCGCAACGGTTAAGCCGCCGTCGGTGCCGTTTTTAAAGCCAACCGCAGAAGACAGGCCACTTGCCATTTCGCGGTGGGTTTGTGATTCGGTAGTGCGTGCGCCAATGGCAGACCAAGCAATGCAGTCTTGCAGGTATTGTGGCGAAATTGGGTCGAGGGCCTCGGTAGAGGTCGGTAGGCCCAGCTCGCTGATGTCGAGTAGTAATTTGCGACCAATGTGCAGACCTTCTTCAATTTTGAAGGTGTCGTTCAAATACGGGTCGTTGATTAAACCTTTCCAGCCCACAGTGGTGCGGGGCTTCTCAAAATACACGCGCATAATAATAACGAGGGTGTCGCTGACTTCATCGGCCAGCACTTTTAAGCGCTTGGCATAGTCCATCGCCGCGTCAACATCGTGAATAGAGCAGGGACCAACAACCACAAACATGCGGTGATCTTTACCGTCGAGAATATCTCTAACGGTATCGCGGCCCTGGGTCACGATCTCTTTGGCGCGATCGCTCATTGGCAGCGCGGCTTTTAAACGTGCTGGGGTAATCAGCACTTCCTGTGCGGTGACGTTTACATTTTCAATTTTTTTTTCGATGCTAGACATAAGCCTTCCGGTTAGGCGGATAGTATAAAATACGCTAAGCCGACCATTCTAACTGAAAATAGCGGCAATTGAATATCCACGGTGGCTTTGCCTAGGTAAAATACGGCCAAATTAAAGAGAATAGTGTGAGTGATGCGAAAATATAGCCATAGCTTGGCGTTGGGGCTGTTAAGTGCCGCGCTATTTACTTGCTCGCTGGCGCTACTGGCGGAAGAGGAGGCGGCGTTGCCAGTGGTGAAACTGTCACCACAAATTCGCAGCAGCGCTCCGCAAGGCGAAGCCTACGCCGACCTGGATTGTGAACAGTTATCTGGCGTAAAAGCAGAATCAGCAGGCCAACAGCGTGCTTTGGCGGCTCGAAAACAACAGTGTCTGGAGCAATACCGGCAGTTTATCCCCAATACAGGTTTGCGTTAATGAGTAAGCAGCGTCACCACATCAACACCTTTAAACCAGCTAAAAAGCCGAAGCCTGCCCTAGACACCGCCGTACTAAAATTGCATATCGACAGTTTGGCCGATGACGGCCGCGGCGTAGCCCGTCACGACAATAAAGTGGTTTTTGTTGGTGGGGCACTGCCTGAAGAAACCGTCGATGCCCAATACTTTCGCCGCCACAAGCGTTATGACGAAGCTAAGTTGCTTGCCGTATCTACTCCGGCCGAGCAGAGAGTTGACGCGATTTGCCCTGTTTACCAGCGCTGCGGCGGCTGCCAATTGCAGCATTTAAACTACCCCAGCCAAGTGAGCTTTAAGCAACAGCGTCTGCAGCGGGTATTGGCGGCAGCGTCTGCTAATACCGAGAGCGCTACCTTGCCTGCGGCAATCACCGGCTCAGAACTTGGCTATCGTCACCGCGCGCGCCTTAGCTACCACAATGGCGTTTTAGGGTTTAAAGCGCAGGCCAGCCATGACTTAGTTAAAATTGAGCACTGCCCCTTGTTGGCAGCGGAATTGAATGGGGTTTTAAGCCAAAGCACCGCAGCCATCGCCGAGTTTTTGGGCGACAAAGCGACGGCAGAGGTGGTGTTAAGCCTAAGTGACGATGGCCGCGTAGCCCTAAAAATAAAGAAAGAAGGCTTTGTCGATGCAAAGCGCAGCGCGGTTTTGGCAGAGCAGCTAGTCGCCCCAGCGTTTTTACACAGCATTGAAGGCAGCAAAGGCGCAGCTTGGCGGGGTGAAAACGCGCCCCTTATTTATCCGGTGAGCGAAACGCTGTCGCTGCCATTTCAGCCCAGCGATTTCACTCAAGTAAATATCGCGGTGAATCAACAAATGATTCAGCAGTGCATGGCATGGCTAAAGCCCGAGACAGGCGAGCTAATCAGCGACTATTTTTGCGGCCTGGGTAATTTCAGCTTGGCCTTGGCCAGTGCAGGAGCGCGCGTTATTGGCGTTGATGTTGGCGAGGCCATGTTGCGGCGCGCCAGCCAACAAGCGAAAACACTGGGTTTAGCGATTGAATACCGCAACGCCGATTTATTTGATGCTGAAAATATTGTTTTAGATGTCGCTAGCCACAAGGTGCTTCTCGACCCACCCCGCGCTGGCGCCAAGGCGCTGTGCGAAGTGTTGGCGCAAAGTAAAACCGTGCAAACCATTGTTTACGTCTCTTGCGACCCAGCGACATTGGCGCGAGATTTAGCAATATTGCAGGAGGGCGGTTTTGTAGTGGCAGATGCCGTAGTGGCAGATATGTTCCCGCAAACGTATCACTTGGAAAGTTTGGTGCATCTAATTCGCAATTAAGCAGCCCTAGGCAGGGGACTTATTCTCGGCGTGACTCTGCGATAATCTGGTTACCTGATTGCGCTTAAGCATCCGAATTGTCAGTAGCGGCTGCTCTGCACGCATCCCCGTTGCGGCAAACCTTTATTCTTAACACCAAGGTCGCTATTCGGGGAAAATGCCTGTGCCGTATTCTAGGCTTCATACCTTGCCATTTTGGCCCCTAGGCGCCATCACCCTGAGTTTCCTATGTCGTCACGCTGAACTCCCTACATCGTCATTCTGAACTCCCTACATCGTCATTCTGAACTCCATACATCGTCATTCTGAACTCCATACATCGTCATTCTGAACTTGATTCAGAATCCATATACCACCGCACTAATTCAATCTGCAAAAGCAGATGCCGGATCAAATCCGGCGTAACGCCATTGCCACACTGGCAGCAGTCGCTGTTTCCGCGCCATCGAGCAAATTGAACAAGAGAGTTCTTCCCATTAACACATTGGCGAATCACTTAACTCATTGAACTTTATAAAAAACGCGATATGATCAAGGGAAAGGAATGCTTGGCAGAAATAAAGGGAAGTAATCTTCATTTGACCGCCGCTCGCTAATAGCGAAGCCGTCACATCATTGAATTTCCTAGAATTTTTCAATTAATGTTAAAGCCCGCTCCTTGATAAGGGGGCCAAAGTGATATATGGCGCGAGTCGTCATAACAAAACTGTTAAGCAAATGGAGCGCATATGACAGAAGATTCATATTTAAAGCAATGGACAGAGCTAAAAGAAGGGAGCGGCATTGAAAATGCTTCATTTATTTCAATAAAGCTATTCATCACTGGAGCTTTTCTCTCGATCCTAGTTGCTTTGCTAATATTCTTCCAAGTCCATTCTGCTTTCGTTGCAATAGTATCTGTAGCTATCGGCTGGGTTATTGCAGAAAGAAATGCATTGTTGTCAAAAATTGCGTTATGGCCAAAACTAGAGAAGTATCTCAATTGGGAATTAATATATGAGCATGTTTCAAAATAATCTCTTAACAAGTTTGTCCAGTTGACGTTTTGGTCTTTGCTCCGTTTTGGGGTGGCCTCGCCACTTTACCCCAAAACTCCACTACAACCAAAACGCAACTGACAAAAGCGTTATAAGTCAGAGAGAACTCGTGGGTAAGAAGAGCCGTATCTCCGAAAATTACTCGATAGCGGAAATGCTTCAGCTGATCGAGGCCGCTGGAAGTATTGAAAGCCTATACCGTTCAATTCCGCTTCTGCAGCGTGTATTTCCGGGGTTCAAAGGGACAGCGGACAAACTGGCAGAATTGAAGGAACAGGCAAAAGACATGCTAGTGCCTGATCGGTTCAATGATCTGTTTTCTTCAGTTGGCTGGATCGCGTACGAGTCTATGAACCTTCAGACGATGAAGGATGCGATCACCATCTGTGAAGGCGGCGGCCTTGACGCCGCTGAAGTGTTTTTGGCCGAGTCCTATGATTCAGAGACCCTGAAATGGGGAATTCAATGGTTCAATGGGCATCCCGAATTTCGGAAGAGAATCCGTCTGGCTGAACTTGCTAGAGACGACTATCTGCAAGGGAGGTATCACGCATGTGTGCCGCTGATTCTCAGTTTGCTCGATGGGTTGGTCACGGACGTTTCGAAGCATGTCGGTTTTTTCGCTGAAAACGCTGATCTCACTGCATGGGATTGCATTGCAGCCCATGAATCTGGGCTTCAGTCGCTTGCATCGTTGATGACAAAGGGTCGGAAAAAGACAAATGAGCAATCGGTTTCCGTTCCTTATCGTCATGGCATTTTGCACGGTCGCGAACTCGCGTTTGATAACCGCATAGTTGCAGCAAAGTCGTGGGCTGCTCTTTTCGCAGCAAGGGATTGGGCGATAGTAATATCCAAAGGAAAGAAAGAGCCTAACCCACCCCGTGAACCGACATGGAGTGAGCTGTTTGCGTCGGTCCGTAAGAACCAAGAGTTCAAGCGGCAAATTGATGAGTGGAGCCCGCGGGCAGCTTCAGAGTTGGAGCATTTGCCCCACAGCGGTGCTCTAGAAGCATTGCCTGAAGAATCTCCAGAGCGCGCTGTTGCGGAGTTTATGGACAATTGGTCAAACGGACGGTTCGGGCCAATCGCAGATGCTCTTCTTTACTTCACTGATACGACAAAAGGGAAAAAGGCTGGCCTTGCTAGGCAAGACTTCGGTGAGCGACGGCCAAATTCATTTCGCATAACTGGCGTTGAGGACCAAGCCTCATCTGCTGCTCAAGTGCAAGTGTCAGCTGTATTTGATGGGGTTGCAGGCTCCATTGAAATTGAACTTGGCGTCAGAGCAATCTATCAAGGCGAAAACAACGACCCGCTGGTTCGCGGCGATCCGAACGGAAGCTGGCGAATCGTGCAGAACTCATTTAGCTCGGTGCTGTACCGTGCTGATTTATAACAAATCGCTGCAGCTGACGTCTGACCCGCCGCCTACTTTTGCTGTCGCAAAAGTAGGCGGCGCCTCAAACGCAGTGGAGCGCAGGCGTTGAACATATGGATCCAAAGAAGCTATTTATTGACGACCGTCTGAAGGGGATCTGCACTTATTGCGGAGGTGTGCCGAATTCACGTGACCACATCCCGTCAAAGGTTTTATTGGATGAACCGTATCCGGAAAATTTGCCAGTTGCTGAATCATGCGCCTCCTGCAACCAAGGATTCTCGGCTGCCGAAGAATATCTCGCCTGTCTTATTGAATGCGTGATACATGGTACGACAATTCCAAACGAAAATTTTAGGCCGAAGATATATGCCACTCTCAACGCTAGACCATCGCTTGCGAGTAGAGTTGAGAAAGGAAAACAAATAGATAGCAACGGAAATATAGTATGGCAGCCGGAAAACGAGTGCGTTGAAGAAGTTATTTTAAAACTTGCCCGTGGTCATATTGCTTATGAACTCGCCATTCAGCGTGTTGACGATCCAGAATTCATAGAGATTCTCCCGTTGCCTGCAGCAACAAGAGAGCAGCAAGATGATTTTTTATCGTTACCTGCCAGTCATCTGTATCCAGAGATTGGCAGTCGTGCATTTGTGAAAGTGCTTACCGGTAAACCTAGTGCTTTTGAGAATTGGTTTGTTGTTCAAAACGACAGGTATCAATATGCCGTAGGCCAATCCGAGGGGGACTGGGTGAAAATAGTAATAAATAACTATTTAGCTTGCCATGTCGTATGGAGCTAAGAGTGTATAGCAATCGCAAGCACACGGATCAAATTACCGCTGCACTACAATTTTCTCTGTGTTGCGGGCGTTATCCTCATAAAAAACTAATACTACTGATCTTATGTCTATGCTCAATTTCGGCTTTTCAAGTCAGCGCAGGAGAGATTATTTGACAGACTTGGTTAAAACCGAATGTGTCGAGCCGCTTAAGTAAATTAACGCCGTTATATTATTGGTGAATCGCGCTGTGGTTATGCTCGCTATTTGGCTGGTGAGCGCTTTTATGAATAAGCATTGTGTATAGCGGGTAGAGCGCTAAGACGGTCAGCAGACCGGCAAAGCCGTAGCGGGTGAGGGGCTTTTTTAATGCGCAGCGCAGGCCGCCACTCAAACTGCCGATGCTTAATACCGCTGGTGCGGTACCCAAGCCAAAACAGGCCATGAGTATTGCCGACTGTATCGCACTGCCGCTCAGTGCCGACCACGCGAGGGCACTGTATATAAGCCCGCAGGGTAAAAAGCCCCACAAACCGCCAATGGAGATGGCTTTGGCGGGCGAGTCTACGGGAATAAAGCGTTTGCTTACGGGTTGTAATTTCTGCCAAACGCGGCCGCCTAGTTTTTCTAACATCATTGCGATACGGCTCCAGCCGGCGACAGACAGCGCCATAATAATGAGCATGACACTGGCGAGTATCCGCAGTGCTTGGCTGATAGGCATGAGATGCGCCGCCGCTAATGAGTCTGCCGTTGCAACGGATCCGCCAAGGATGGCGCCGAGGAATGCATAGCTTGAAATGCGGCCGAGCTGAAATAGTAGGCTGTAGTAGATGCTTTGCAGGCTGTTGGATGATTTGCTTTTGGCAATTAATACGCTGCTATGGTGTTGTGAAAGGTGTTGTGGGTGGTGTTGTAGAACGTGTTCTGGAGCGCGTTGAACCGGCGCCGCGGTGCTTGAGGCGCCCAGCAAACCGGCGATACCGCCGCACATAGCTACACAGTGGGGGCTGCCAACTAAACCCAGTAAAAATGCTGCTGAGTAACTTAATGCCTCGGGGATTACTTCAGGCATCATTGTCTGAGTCTCGCTTGGGTTGTGGTGCTGAATTGCGCGGCTTGGTGTCTTCGTCAAACAAGATACGCTCGCCTTCGCGATCTAAATCTTCAAATTGCTCATTGCCCACCGACCACCAAAACAAAAATACGGCCAAGCCAAAAAAGACCAAAGCGATGGGTAATAGAATCATTAAACTAGCCACGATGTACCCCACTTGCTGCGAGCGAGTTAAGCGCTTGTGGCTTGGCCTCGGGCAATTGCAGACGGTCGTTATTGCGGGTGGTGCCGATTCGCAGGGCATTTAACACCACCGCTAAGGAGCTAAGTGACATACCCAGCGCCGCCAGCCACGGCGGCACCAAACCCATGGCCGCTAGGGGAAGGGCGAGTAGGTTATAGAGTAGCGCCCAACTGAGGTTTTGTATCAAAATACCGCGGCTTTGTTTGGCTTTGCTAAACAGGGTGGCGATACTTTGTAGGCTGTTATCCAGCAGCACCACATCCGCTTGGGTGCGGGTTAATTGGCTGGCGCTGCTCATGGCTACCGAGATATCGGCACCGGCAATAACAGGGGCGTCATTAATGCCGTCGCCCACCATCATGACCACGGCGCCTTCGGCTTGTAGCTTTTTAACATGAGCGAGTTTTTGCGCTGCACTGCGGCCAGCTTGAAAATCTTCAATGTTGAGCATGCCGGCAATTTGGGCCACTTGCCCAGAGTTGTCACCGCTGAGTATTTGGATTTGCATTCCGGCGTCTTGCAAACTTTGCACTAGCTCTGCGGCGTCGTGGCGAATTTCATCGGCGAGTTGAAAGTGCGCTAATAACTGGGTGTCGTCGGCGAGATAAACATTGAGATGGGGGCTATCATGCTTTGGGTTTACACCGCAAAACGCGGCACTGCCAATGCGGTAGTGGCGGCCATTGATACTGCCACGAATTCCCGATCCGCTGAGTACTTCGCCGTTTTCTAGGGTGAATTCAAGGTCTGCTTTGTGTTCGCAATGAAAGGCGTGGGCAATCGGATGTTGTGAAAGCTGCTCTAGGCTGGCGGCGATCCGGCGCGCCGTGGGTTCATTTATATCGCCAAATAAACGACAAGATAAAATATGTGGGCGTCCTTCTGTGAGGGTACCCGTTTTGTCAAAGATAATGTGACTGACATTGCGCAACTGTTCTAACACGCTGCCATTTGTTAAGAGTACGCCGTGTTTGCCCAATGTTTTAATCGCAGCGGTATAGCTGGCGGGGGTTGCCAGCGACAGGGCGCAGGGGCAGCTAACAACTAATACCGACAGCGCAATAATAAACGCTGAGTCGCCGTCGTGGTTGAACCAATAGGCAAAACTGACGCCGCTTATTAGCATTACCAATAGCACAAAATGGCTAGCTAAGCGGTCGGCCAGTTGCGCCACGGCGGGTTTGCTGGCTTGGGCTTGCTCAAGCAATTCAGCAATTTTAGCCCAGCCGGTATTGGCCGCGATGGCGCTCACTTCAATGTCAAGGTTGCCATCGATATTGCCGCTGCCCGCCATAACGACGTCGTTTGGCCCGCAGTTGGTGGGCAGAAATTCGCCGCTAAAGGCGCTGCTTTCCACGCTGCTTTGGCCGCGACGAATAATGCCATCTACCGGTATTACTTCGCCGGCATGAACATTGATAAGCTCGCCTACCGCAAGTGACTTCACCGATGTCCACTCAAAACTACTGCTGCCGAGGCGAGAAATTTTACGCGCTGATAATGGCAGCGAGCCGCCGCAATGCTGGTACTGGCTGACCCGCAGTTGCAAATAGCGGCTCAGGAGCAGAAAAAACGTGAACATACTAATAGTGTCGTAATAGACGTGTTCGCCCTGATTTACTGTCGCAATCACGCTGCCGATGTACGCCGCGCCTAAGGCAATGGCAACAGGTACGTCCATACCCAAATGCTTATGGCGTACAGATCGCCACGCGTTTTTGAAAAACGGTTGCGCGGCGTAGAGTAGCACCGGTGTGGTAATCAGCAGGCTAAATAGCCTGAGCAGGGTGCGGGTGCTGTCATCGATGCCTTGAAAGTCGCCAGCGTAAAGGCCGATGGCAACCATGCCAACTTGCATCATGCCGATGCCTGCGACACCTAAGCGCCGGAGCAGGCCGTCCATTTCCTCTTGCAATTGACTGTCGCGGTTAGTCGCCGACCAAGGTAGGGCTTGGTAGCCAAGGGTACTAAAAGCGGTGAAGAGTGCGCTGGGTTTAAGCTTTTCTGGATTCCACTTCAAGGTGGCAACGGCATTTTGCAGGTGCACGCTAATAGATTCGACGCCGTCAATGTTTTGTAGATGATGCTCAATTAACCACGCACAGGCGGCGCAGCGCAAACCACCAACACTAAAGCGGCTGACCCAATATTGGTCGTCGCGGCGGGAAAATTCTTCGATTAGGGCGAGATTGTCAAAGCGACGGTAATCGTCATTGCCCTCGTTGGGCGTTATGGCCGTGCCAGCGCGCAGCCGGTAATAATCGCTCAGTCCGGCAGTGAGAATACATTCTGCAACCGCTTGGCAGCCACCGCAGCACAGTTGTTGCTGCTCATCAGCAATGCGTAAAGTGAAGTTGGCGCCGGTGGGAATTGTTTCACCACAGTGGTAACACCTCGCGCTCATTTCGCCTCCGAGCGGCTGCTCTGGTCATCGCTTAGCTCGCCCAGAGTGAATTGCTGCGTGTGGTCAGTGTCAAAGTGTGACTTTAGTCGCCAACGACTGTCCTTGTTGTCGAAGGATTCCAATGCCAAATACCAACGCCCTGAAACATCTTGCGGGAGCTGTCCGCTGTAATGGTTCGCGCCATTATTAATGAGCACAGTTTTAAAATCGCGGTCTTCGCTGGTGGGGTGTTGCCAGCGTAAAAGCAGATGTTTGTAGCTGGGGAGGGTGGTACCGCGCAGCGTGATTTCAATATAGCCCTGTGCTAGTTTTCCTGTTGCGCTGAGTTGCATTAGGCGCGCGGCTTCATCTTGTTCGAGGTAACGGTTTATTGCTAAGCCATCTTTGTAGTAATCGTCGCGCACGAGGTTGTCGCCGTGGGTTATGGCGATGACTAAGGTTGAGATACTGGCGATAACAACGGTGCCAGGTAGGGCAATAAGGAACCAAGGCCAAAATTGCCGATACCACTTACTCGGCTCATTGCGTTCGTTTTGCATATAAAAATCCATCGCGTTGAGCTTATTCGGCAGGGGCAAAAAAGCGACTTTCATGGCTAACAATGTCGTCTTCGGCATCTAATCGTTGCGCCTGAAATTCAATGTTAAATGGGCCGCGCACTTGTTGCTGAGCTGCCAGTCGCAGGGTGATGGGAATATCAACTACCTCGCCACTCAGTATTTGAAACTCCACCGAACCGACGAGTTCAACGGTGTGCGGCGCGGATACAGATAGCTGATAGCGATGGTTGTTTTGAGTTTTATTCGCGACTTTTAGGGTGTATCGATTGTCGATATCACCTTGCTCGGTTTTGTAATACAGCGCCTGACGGTCGCGCAGCACACTGAGTTCGATAGTTTCGCGAGCCACTATGCGGTAGGCCAACAGGCCACACATTACTACAACCGCAACAATGTAGGCTATTAGGCGGGGACGCATGATTTTAGAAGGCTGGCCGTTTAAGGCGTTCTCGGTTGTGTAGCTAATTAAGTTCTTAGGGTAGTTCATTTTTTCCATAACGGAGTTACAGGCGTCGACGCACAGGGCGCAGCCGATACATTGGTATTGCAGGCCATTGCGAATATCAATGCCCGTAGGGCAGACTTGCACGCACAACTCGCAGTCGATGCAATCACCTAGGCCGACATCCGCAGACTTGTCCGTGCGTTTGCGAGAACCCCGCTGCTCACCGCGCTTAGGGTCATAGGAAATGATCAGGGTGTTCGGATCGAACATGGCAGATTGAAAACGCGCGTAGGGGCACATGTACAGACAAACTTGTTCGCGCAAATAGCCAGCATTGCCGTAGGTAGCTAGGGTGAAAAACGCAATCCAAAAGCCAGCCCAGGGGTTAACAGAAAAGGTGAAGAAGCTGTAGCTGAGATCTAAAATAGGGGTGAAGTAGCCAACAAAGGTAAAGCCGGTATAAAACGCCACCGTTAACCACATGCTGTGCTTAAGAACTTTCTTCGCAAATTTGTTTGCGCTCCACGGCGCAGCATCTAATTTGATACGCTGATTGCGACTGCCCTCAACTTTTTGCTCAATCCACATGAATATGCTGGTCCACACGGTTTGCGGGCAACTAAAGCCGCACCATACCCGCCCCGCGAAATTGGTTACCGCGAATAAAGTAAAGGCCGCGATGATAAGCACCCAAGCGAGCATACTCAGATCTTGCGGCCAAAATGTAAAACCCAATACATGAAATTGCCGAGCGGGAAGATCGAACAGCACCGACTGTCGGTCGCCCCACTGCAACCAAGGTAATAGAAAATAGCCAGCCAACAGCGGCCAGCCAGTTAAGGTTCTAATGCGTTGGAAAAAACCTTCGATCTTACGGGTGTATATTTTTTCTCGCTTTTGATAAAGATCGAGTTCCGATACTTCCGCAGGAACGAACTCTTCAACAGGAATTCGATCAGGGCTGTTGGCCTTGTCTGATGTGAGCCGTGCGGAAGCGGAATTTTCTGCATTCATACTAAGTTTGTCTCGGCAGTGCTGCATTCATGGCTGGTCGCGAATCGCGGTTTTTAACAATCAGGGTTTACTGTCATCTACAGATTTGCTCAGCTGATACACGTAGGCGGTTAACAGGTAGATTTTTTCTTCGCTGAGTTTGTCGTGGTGGCTCGGCATTTGTCCGCTACGCCCCTTGGCAATACTTTGTTTGATCCGGCCAGCATCGCCGCCATATAACCAAATATTGTCGCTCAGATTAGCGGCGCCCAGCATTTGATTGCCGCGGCCATCAGCGCCGTGGCACCCAGAACACAGCATCGTAAACTGTTGCGCGGCAGGGCTGTCGCTGTCCGCTTTGGCACCACCCAAATTCATAACGTACTCGGTCATTGACGTTAATCCGTCGTTGCCGAGCATAGCGCCCCAAGCGGGCATGCTGCCGCTGCGTCCTTGGGTAATGGAGGCCCGAATTTGCTCGGGCGCGCCGCCATACAGCCAGTCCTTGTCACTGAGGTTTGGAAACCCATAGCCGCCCTCGGCATTTACGCCGTGGCAGATTGCGCAGTTATTGGCGAATATTCGTTTGCCAAGCCGCATGGCTTTTTTGTCGTCGCCAAGGGCTGGGATGTCTTTGCTCATAAAGTCTTTATAAAGCGACTCGGTGGCGAGTTCGGCTTGTTGAACTTCGTTTTCCCATTTGCCAACCGAGGTCCAGTGCAGCAAACCAGGAAAATTACCTAAGCCTGGATACGCTATCAAATAGCCAATCGCAAATACGATGCTGGCCACAAACATTTTAAACCACCACGAGGGAAGGGGGTTGTCGTACTCTTCAATGCCGTCGTAATTGTGTCCCGTAGTTTGGTTTTCTTTGGTGCTGGTGATCTTCCGATTACTAAATAATAGCCACGTAATAAGGGCGATAGAGATAGTTGTTAGAACAATGATCCACATACTCCAGAAACTACTCATTGTGGTTCTCCACGTCTTTTGTGGCTGGTTTGCGCTTGCGCTCGATATCGTCGTCGGCAAAAGGCAATAGTGCAGCATCTTCAAAATAATTTTTGCGGCTTTTGCGGAATACGCTAATGCTTAAGCTTATAAAAGTGATAAATACCAGCAGTGTTGCAATTGCTCTTAGGTTGTCTTGGTCCATGGTTTCCGTCCTCCGCCTAGCGTTTGTATTTGAGCAGGGTGCCGAGCTGCTGCAAATAGGCCACCATGGCATCAATTTCTTTTTTACCTGCTACTTGCTCTGCGGCGCCAGCGATGTCTGCGTCGGTATAGGGCACGCCGACTTTGCGTAATGCAGCCATTTTCTTGCCGACCATGTCGCCTTCTATCTCGTTATTAAATAGCCAGGGGTAAGCGGGCATGATGGATTCCGGCACAACGGCGCGAGGGTCAAATAGGTGGGCGCGATGCCATTCGTCGCTATAGCGTTCGCCGACTCTGGCCAGATCTGGCCCAGTGCGTTTTGAGCCCCACAGGAAGGGGTGTTCATAGACACTTTCACCCGCCACAGAGTAGTGACCGTAGCGTTCTGTTTCAGAGCGCATAGGGCGGATCATTTGCGAGTGACAGACATGGCAACCTTCGCGAATATAAATATCACGGCCGGTTAGCTGCATTGCATTAAGGGGTTTTAATCCCTTGATAGGCTCGGTGGTTTCTTTAATAAATGCTAGAGGCACTAGCTCGACTAAAGCGCCAAAGCTAATAGCAATAATGATGAAAATTATCATTAAACCAATATTTTTCTCTACGAGATCGTGATTCATGCCGCCACCTCCGCTGGGCTATTAGCTACTGCAAGTGCTTCGCCATTACGAATGGTTTGCCACACATTCCATGCCATCACCAACATGCCGAACAGGAATATACTGCCGCCAATGAAGCGAACAATGTAACCAGGGTGGCTGGCCACCACCGATTCTGCAAAGCTATAGGTCAAGCTGCCGTCGCTGTTATAAGCGCGCCACATTAAACCTTGCACAATACCGTTAACCCACATGGAGGCGATGTACAGCACCGTGCCGATGGTCGATAGCCAAAAGTGAAAATTAATCGCCGGAATACTGTGCATTTTTTCTTTTTCGAACAATACCGGTATTAGGTGATAGATGGTGCCGATAGAGATCATTGCCACCCAGCCCAGCGCGCCTGAGTGCACGTGGCCAATAGTCCAGTCTGTGTAGTGCGAAAGTGAATTGACGGTTTTAATCGCCATCATTGGGCCTTCAAATGTCGACATGCCGTAGAAAGAGAGCGACACAACAAGGAAGCGCAGAATGGGGTCGGTACGCAATTTATGCCAAGCGCCAGATAAGGTCATCATGCCGTTGATCATGCCGCCCCAAGACGGCGCTAGCAGGATCAGTGACATCACCATGCCAAGGCTTTGTGCCCAGTCGGGTAGGGCGGTGTAATGCAAATGGTGGGGGCCAGCCCAAATGTAAACTGACACCAGCGCCCAAAAATGCACGATGGATAAACGGTAGGAATACACCGGCCGCCCAGCCTGCTTGGGTACAAAGTAGTACATCATGCCTAAGAAACCAGCGGTTAGGTAAAACCCAACAGCGTTGTGGCCATACCACCACTGCACCATGGCATCGACCGCGCCAGAGTAAATAGAATAAGACTTAGTTAAGCTAACCGGCACGGCCAAACTGTTAACAATATGCAGCACAGCCACGGTGATGATAAAAGCGCCGAAAAACCAGTTGGCTACATAAATGTGCGACATGCGGCGTTTCATGATGGTGCCAAAAAAGACAATGGCGTAGGCGACCCAGACGAGGGTGATAAGAATATCAATTGGCCATTCTAATTCAGCGTATTCTTTTGTGCTGGTGTAGCCCATTGGCAGCGTAATGGCCGCCAGTACAATAACCAGTTGCCAGCCCCAAAACACAAAGGGGATAAGTGGACCGCCAACTAGGCGAGCTTGGCAGGTGCGCTGCACAACATAGAAAGACGAACCCATTAGTGCACAGCCGCCAAAGGCAAATATTACGGCGTTAGTGTGCAGGGGGCGAAGTCGTCCAAAGCTGAGCCAAGGGGTGTCAAAATTTAGCACTGGCCATATCAGTTGGGCGGCAATAAGCACTCCCACGGACATGCCGACAATACCCCAGACGACTGCCATGACGGTGAACATTTTTACCGCGCGATAATCGTAGAGAGGTTGTGGGATTTGAGAGTCCATTTGGATTCCTTTGGATTTAAGGTTAAAAACTATTTGCGGTCTGTATCGCCGCATCTGATAGGGATGCCGCTCTTGCCGTGTGGCTTAGTTGGCGTTAGATTGCGGCCTTAGCCGTCTACAAAAACCGGTGCAAGGCCCATCTCCCAAAGAATGACAACACCGCCCATTAGCGCCATAAATATCACCATGCACACCCCGACAACGGCAGAGGCATAGAGAAAGCCGCGCTCGGCAGGAATATTCATCACAATGGGGATGCCCACATAAAGCAGGTAGACCGCCCAGCTTAGGCTGGCAATACCGACGAGCATGTCTAGCCAAAAAATTGGAAAGAAGCCTGAGAGTCCGGCAATAAAGAGCGGCGTGGCGGTATAGCTCGCCACAACCATGCCTTTGGTCATGGTCGACTCGCTGCCATAGGTTTCGGCCATCCAGTGAATGAAATAGCCGATAATCGCCAGCGCGCCGAGCATGGCTATGTAAAACGCAATAACAATCCGCAACGCACTGGCAGTGGTGAGTAATACCTGCTCGCCATCGCCGACGCTCCAGCCGATTACGGTGGTGCCGTAGTACCACGCTAGACAGGGGCCGATCGCGAGTAGCATGGCGTACAGCAATTTGCTGGACAGCGCTGAATTTGGTAGGCAAGCAACTGCATGCCACTGTTTATGGGGGGATAATAAAAATCCGAGGGGATTGCTGACAAAATTAGCCACGGTTTGCTCGCTTGCGCTCATCCAATGATAATTGGCAAGATAGCAAAACTATAATGACCGCCAGTTGATCTACGTCAAATAGAACGAAGCTTTTGAATTAATTGGCTTTATTGGGCCGAAATTGCGGCGGGAGAACCGCCGCAGAGTTGAACTAATGGCCGAGGGCGGCAATGTGCTTAAGGGCTTCGATATCGAGTACGGTGAGTTCTTTTTTATTAATTTCAATCAGCCCCTGCTTTGCAAAACGGCCGAATACACGGCTTACCGTTTCGATGGTCAGACCGAGAAAATTGCCGATGTCGGTACGCGACATGGGTAGCCGAAATTTTAATGGCGATAAATTGCGGCGCGCATTACGTGCAGAAATACTCACGATTAACGAGGCGAGTCGCTCCTCGGCCGTGTGTTTGCTCACGAGGGTGATATGTCGTTGATCTTCAACAATTTCTTGGCTTAGTAGCTTAAAGAAATGTTTTTGCATATTGGGGAGCTTGCCGCTCAAATCTTCAATATTGGCGAAGGGAATCTCGCAAATAGCGGATACTTCCATGGCCAACGCCGAGCTAGCGTAGCGATTGTGGCCAATACCGTCCATGCCGAGAATTTCGCCAGGCAAGTAAAATCCAGTAACTTGTTCCTCGCCGCTATCCGATACGCTATACGCTTTTACGGCACCAGATCGCACCGCAAATATCGATGTAAAGGTGTCGTTTTCGCGGTATAGGTGCTGACCTTTCTGTAGTGGGCGGCCGCGTTGCACAATCTCATCTAATTGCACTATTTCGTCTTGGGCTAAGGCCAGCGGCAAGCAAATGGCACTGAGTCGACAACTAGTGCAGTTGATGGCCGCATTGTGGGGACAGTTCTTGTTTGATGGCGCGTTCGGCTCGCTGACGGCTATCATGGTAGGCATTCCCTTATTGGCTGTTTAGTAACACGGGATAATACCTACTCTTACTCACTTTGTGTTCATAATTCAAGTTTTTAGCTTAACTAAAAATTATTCTTGTAGATTTTGGAAACGGTATAAAACTAATGTCAGCAATACCTTAAAGCGTTTTTGAGTAACTCTGCATTTTGCTGTTGAGATATTGATCAAACACCATACAGATATTCCGAAGCATCATGCGGCCCGCTTCGGTAACGGTAATACCCGCGGGTTCGATGACGAGTAAGCCATCACCTTGCATCTCCTCTAACTTCGGCCGCAGTTCGGCGAACTTTTCCCAAAATAGTGCATTGAATTTGGTCGCGAAAACGTCTGCACAAACGCCAAGGTTGCATGCTAACTCCATAATGACATAGGCGCGTATTTGATCTTCGGCAGATTTGATTAGCCCTTTGTCAACGGGAAGTTGGCCCGCGTCTAATCGCCAGTAATAATCAGCCAGATCCTTGCTGTTTTGAGCGTAACAATCGCCAATGGCGCTGATGGCAGATACGCCAATTCCAAGCACATCGGGCGCGAGAGCGGTCGAGTAGCCCTGAAAATTACGCTGTAAATGACCTTCTTTTTGGCTGCGGGCGAGCTCGTCCCCTGGCAGCACAAAATGATCCATGCCGATGTAGGTATAACCAGCGGCGAGCAAGCGCTCGGTGGCTAGGCTGAGCATGGCGAGCTTTTCGGCGCTGTTAGGTAAGCTGTGTCGCTCAATGGCTTTTTGCGCCGGAAACCGCGCAGGCATGTGGGCGTAGTGATATAACGCAATGCGGTCGGGTCGCAGCGAAATTACATCATCTAGGGTGCGATTTAAGGTTTCGCAGTTTTGTAGCGGCAAGCCGTAGATAAGATCGAAACTAATAGAGCTGAAGCGATAAGCTCTGGCGGCACCAACCAGCTCTATAACTTGTTCGGTGCGCTGCACCCTGTTTATGGCTTTTTGCACCTGCGGATTGGTGTCTTGTATGCCAAAGCTTAAGCGGTTAAAACCCAAGCCTCGCAGCAGTGCTAATCGATCTGGGTTCACCGTGCGCGGATCAATTTCTATCGAGTATTCGCGGTGTTGGCTGTCGTCTAACTGAAAGTGGCTTGCCAGTAAATGAATTAGCTCGGTAAGTTCTGCATCATCTAAATAGGTTGGTGTACCGCCGCCAAAGTGCAATTGTGTCACTTGTCGGTTAGCGCCAATACGCTTTGACAGCAGGCCAATCTCGATGGCGAGATGGTCGAGATATTCGCGGACGACTCCCGCCTTTTTGGTAACCACCTTATTGCAGCCGCAGTAGTAACACAGCCATCGACAGAATGGGATGTGCACGTACAGTGACAATGGCGCCGGATCGGTATTGGCAATATCAAGATACTGTTCGTAATTGGCGCTTGTAAATTGCTCACTAAAGAGCAATGCGGTGGGGTAGGAAGTGTATCGCGGCCCCTGGGTACTGTATTTGGTAATTATGCTGGGGTCTATTTCAAACCCTGTGCAAGGCGGCTGAACAGTGGCTTGCGTGAGACTCTCCATGTTAGTGTAATCCGCGACTTGTTAATATATGGTTTTGATTAAGTTGGTCTGAGCGGCAGATATAATCTATCTGTTTTAGATCGCCTTGGTTTACAGGATTTTCTCTGAGTATACCGTTAACAATCTGCCAGTCTTGTTCATTGAAACGTGCAGAAATCGCGTCAAAAATATTTCGCTCATCGTGAATATGGGCAATCTGTTTGCTGCAGTAGTGACGGCTAAGCTGCAATACTCTTAGCGATGGCCTAATATCTGCCTCCCGAAACTCGCTGTAAATCAGCGCTAACTGGGTACTGAGGGCTTCAAGACGAGGATGCTCATTTAGCAGCTTTTGTACCGCCGAACTATTTATATGGTCTTTCGTTAACAGTTGCTGAAACAATACATCTTCGGTTGGGTGGTGCCATACCTCAGGGTAAACTTGAATATAATCGAGTATGTCCAAAATGCGATCACAGTTGGCCGTGCCTTTGTTTAAGCCCGTTAATTGATTTATTTCCTTACTTAGCAAATACATCATTCGCAAAATACGCTGATGATCTTGCTCTAATTGTTCCAGTAAATATTGCATGGCCAGTGCTCTCTCTGTATTCGCAGATAAACGGTGGTGGTGTGTATCTAATATGAGTCGCGAATTTAGCAAGTTAGTGTTTGAATGGGTTTGATGTGAATCAAATGGCCGGTCGTTAGTTGGTCGCGCCTTGATAAGCTCGAAAAGTCAGTACTCTTCATTTTGCGCCGAGGATCGGACAAATCATGGAACATTACAAAGCTACATTGCGTGCCTTGCAAATAGAGTTAGTTAAATTACAACGCCATTTTATTGCCTGTAACAACCGTATACTGGTGATCGTAGAAGGCCGCGACGCTGCAGGTAAGGATGGGGTGATTAAGCGCATTGTTCAGCATTTAAGCCCACGAGAAACCCGCGTTGTTGCCTTAGGTAAGCCAACCGTGCGGGATGAGGCTACTTGGTATTTTCAACGCTATGTACCGCATTTGCCTGCATCTGGAGAGTTCGTGATTTTTAACCGCAGCTGGTATAACCGCGCTGGGGTTGAACGCGTTATGGGCTTTTGCGACGAAGAAGATTATCAGCGATTTTTTAGAATGGTCGCGCCCTTTGAGCATATGTTGCTCGATTCAGGTATTCAGTTGCGAAAATATTTTTTGGATATTGATAAAACCGAGCAAGAAGAGCGATTTCTCGCCCGCGAACAAGATCCGCTTTCGAATTGGAAAATAAGTCCTATTGATCGCGAGGCCCAGAGCAACTGGGATAATTACAGCCAAGCGCGCAATGAAATGTTGCGGCGCAGCCACAATGATATTGCGCCTTGGGTTGTTATTCGCGCGAATAACAAAAAGGCGGCGCGGATAAATTTACTTAAAGATCTGCTGTCCAGCCTAGATTACGACGATAAGGACGAGCAACTTTTGCAAGTAGATACGACTGTTATTCAACGTTACAAACCAGAAATGTTGGATACCGGATTTTTGGCCGATTAGTGTTGGGCCTAAGTTTTTAGGCCCTTTATGGCGTATTTACTTAGCTATTCGACGGGCTGGTTTTGCGCGCCACTAACACCACAAATTTGCTGTCTGAGTTAATGGTTTCGCAGTTGCCAAATAGCTTTTTCAACAGCACATGGTAGCCGAGGTGACGATTACCCACCACACAGAACACGCCATTATTGGCCAAGTGGTGAAAGCTATCGCGGAACATTTGACGGGCAATTTGATCGCCAACATGGTGATCTTGATGAAACGGCGGATTGCATAGGATTAAATCAAATGGGTCGCCGGTATAGCCGTAGAGGCAGTCGCTGGCGCTAAATTTTGCATTGGTCTCGCCGAGGTTGCCGCTAACATTTTGTTTGGCGCTGTCGATGGCGAGAAAGGAATCGTCAAAGAAATGGACTTGCGCCGTTGGCCATTGTCGCGCTGCGACTATGCCCAGTAAGCCATTGCCGCAGCCCAAGTCCGCCAAGTGTTGCGGCGGGTCAAGCGTATTTAAGCTGGCAATTACCATCCGGCTGCCTTGGTCGAGCTTGTCGCGTGAGAACACATTGGCGCGGTTTATGATTTGTAAATTAACTTCCGTTAAATCTAATGTTTTGCTGTCGGCCTTATTCGGCGCGGTGATAAAATCGCCTTCAAGGAATATTAGGCGGGCTTTTTTACGCGCGAGACTGGGCTTGGCTATAGCAATAGTACTGGCAAAAGCAGCCACAATATTCTGGTCTATATGACGCGCCATGGCCGCGCCAATAAACTGTGCGCCGGTGCTACACAGTGGCGCGAGTATTTGCAGTTGATAATTTAATAGTGAACGGCTTTTGGGTAGCCGATATAAGATTAAATCGAATTTACCGGTGGGCGCAATGGTGGCGGGAATAAATGTGGGTGCCGCTTTGTTGTTGCGCGCCGCGTTTTCGGTGGCGCAGAGTTGGCTAATCGCAGAGTCGGCCCACAAATGACATTCGTAAGCTGCCAGCGCTGTGCTCAGGCTACCAAAGCTGTCATTGACGATTAGTATGCGTGTCTCACTTGGCAGGTCTAGCTCGGCGAGATGCGCTAGCAGGTAGTCATCGGCAGCGTCCCAGGCTTGTAGCGTTTCTCTTGGGCGGAAAGGGCGGCGAAACAAGGTGAGTTCGCCAAAGGCCGATTTGAAAGTGCGTGTTTCCATTTAATTAGCCTGCTGGGGTTCGAGTAAAAGCTCACGCAGGCGCGCGCACTGGGCTTCCCCAAAGCCTAGGCCGGTTTCGAGGTAGGTGGCAAAATCGCCGTATTCTTCATCAATAGTCAGAAAGGCTTCGTTTAAAAAGCGGGGCTGCACTTTAAATAAAGTGCGCACCGCGTCTTGATTGATTTGATGCAGGGTGGTTTCACTAACGTGGTGAACAATACGTTCTATTCGCTTGGCGGTGTAGTGATTGGTGGCGAGGTAGTCTTGCATAATTAGCTCGCTGGGCACGCCCACAATCCGCATTAATAGCGCTGCCGCTAAGCCGGTGCGATCTTTACCCGCGGTGCAGTGAAATACTTGGGGAAAGCTACCGTCTTCTAGGAGTGAGTGCAGCCATTTTTTATACACTGGGGTAAAGCGCTCAATCATTTCCCGATTGGCTTCAATTAAAAATAGCGCCATGTCTTCGGCGTTAACGTCTTCTTCCACCAAGCGCGCGGTCACTTTTTCTATTTGCGCCGCTTCAACGGTAACGGGGTGCGGTGCGATGACAATTGCGCTGTTTGGCAGCAAACTATGAGGCGCGTCAAAGCGTTCTTCGTCAGAGCGGAAGTCAATAATTTTACGGAGCCTTAAACGCTCTAAAAAATGTTGATCCTGCTCAGACAACCCTGCCAATTTATCGGCGCGATACACCATTCCCCATTTGATCTGCATGCCATCTGCGGTGGTGTAGCCACCTAGCTCACGGAAATTATGCATATTGTCAAAAGTGAGTTTGCGCAGTGCTTCGCGCTCACCGAAGTGGCTCTCTACGGGGATCGGGCGGAGCGCAGCATCGATCGATTTGATATTGAGCGCGGGCAGCGATTTTATAATGTCGATGGGGTTCATAATAGGAACTTGCGACCTTTAAGCATTTTTAGGGATAAGCAGGGCTTAACGCAGCGGCGTCGCCGAATTTTGGCGGTGAAGTTTACCGCGAATAAGGGGGGAAATGGACCAAAACTGCCCGCCAAGACTAATTAAACGTCAAATAGCATCAACATTAAGCCGATTGCTTGGCGATAATTTCCGGCCAGAAGTGACAGGCCGTGAGGTGTTGGCTGGCGTCGCTCGCCTGTAATACTGGGGCTTCACGCTCGCAGCGTTCTTGCCGATGTGGGCAGCGGGTGTGAAAACGGCAACCAGGTGGTGGCGCAATCGGCGAGGGTAGGTCGCCGCTAATTTGCGCTTCAAGCGGCGATGCTTCGCCGAGGCGAGGTATCGACGCCAATAGGCCTTGGGTGTAAGGGTGTCTGGGGCTGCTGTAAATAGACTCGGCATCTGCAATCTCGACAATCTGCCCTAAGTACATTACGGCGATGCGGTCGCTCATATGGCGAACTACGGCTAAATCGTGGGAGATAAAAATAATACTGAGTTTGAGCTTTTGCTGAATGGCTAACAGCAGGTTCAAAATCTGCGCCTGCACGGACACATCGAGTGCCGATACGGCTTCGTCGCAAATCAGAATTTCTGGCTCTAGGGCGATGGCCCGCGCAATGCCGATACGCTGGCGCTGGCCGCCGGAAAATTCATGGGGGTATTTGCTGGCGGCAGACGGCGGCAGACCGACCATGGCGAGCAAATCTGCCACCCGCTGACGACGGCTATCGCGATTGCCGATCTTGTGTATAACGAGGGGCTCTTCAAGAATAACCTCCACGGTGTGGCGGCTGTTGAGGGATTCGAAGGGATCTTGAAAAATCATTTGCAGGGCGCGGCGGTATTGGCGCATTTCGCGATCAGACAGGCCGGCAATATCGGTGTTGGCATAAATAACCGAGCCTGCGGTGGGCTTGTGCAAATTAAGCAGCGCTTTGGCGAGGCTGCTTTTACCACAGCCAGATTCACCGACGAGGCCAAGGGTTTCACCCTGGTATAAGTCAAAACTGACGCCGTCGACTGCACGCAATTTGGCGCGCTGACGCTGGAATACGCCGCCACCTTGACTGAAGTGGAGCTGGAGATTCTCTACGGTGAGAACAGCTTTGTCTCCAGCCATATTCGTCGCTAAATCACTTGCTGACGCCCTTGCTGAAATCGTATTTGACGTCATGACGAAATCGATCTCCATAAATGGCAGGCAACACTGGCTTGCTCACTGCTTTCTAGTTGATCATTACTGGCTTCAGCAACAGGGTCGCTGCGTTTGCAAATGTCTTCTGCAAAGCGGCAGCGGTTGGCAAAGCGGCAACCCGCTGGCATATTTTCGATAGAGGGCACTTGGCCCTCTAAACTGAGCAGTGGCGATTTTGGCGGATGGCCCGCGCCAGGTAAGGCGGCAAGCAGGCTTTGGGTGTAGGGGTGGCGAGGCGTGCTAAATAGCGTAGCGGCGGGTCCGTATTCAACAATTTTTCCCGCGTACATCACCGCGATATGGTCGCTTAGCTGGGAGACCAGTGCGAGATCATGGGTGATAAACAGCATGGCCATGCCATTCTTTTCTTGCAGCTTTTTCAGTAGCCGTACAATTTGCGCTTGAATCGTGACGTCGAGCGCGGTGGTCGGTTCGTCGGCAATCAATAATTCTGGCTCGCAGGCCAAGGCCATGGCAATCATAACCCGTTGGCGCATGCCCCCCGATAATTGGTGTGGGTAGGCGTTTAGGCGCTCTGCTGGGGCGGGAATGCCCACCTCAGTTAGCAGTTCTAATACCCTAGCGCGCTGTACTGTACGCGACTGCTGGGGGAAGTGCAGTTTAAGTACTTCCATAATTTGGCGGCCAATTTGCTGCACGGGATTGAGCGCGCTCATGGGGTCTTGAAAGATTACCGCGATTTTATGGCCGCGAATTTGGCGCAATGCTTTTGGGTTTAGCTGGGCTAGATCGTCACCCTTAAACAGGATTTTACCGCCGCTGCGCAGCGCCTGGGGCTTGGGTAGCAAGTCGAGTATCGCCATGGCAGTAAGGCTTTTTCCGCAGCCCGATTCACCCACCAAGCCCATGGTTTGGCCGCTGGCGATGGCAAAGGAAATAGCGCTAACGAGTTCGCGCTGCACGCCATCGTCGCCGCGAATCGCGACCCGCAATTGCTCTACCGATAATAAGCTCATGGCGCGATTACCCAGGTTTTATCGATGATTAATTCTGGGGGCAACGCGTCGCCATGACTTTTGGCCTCAAGAATGTTGCGGCGTGCCTCTTGGTCTATCCAGAATAGGCCGCCGCTGCCACCGAGGGGGTCGAACAGGGAGTCGCTGGTGCGGGTGCCGTCGTGGGCGGGTAATTTTAGCCAGCGCCAATAGGCTTCGCGGGTATAGGGCACTTTAAAAGTGGGGATAAAAGAGCCTTGATCGTGAATCATTTGCTCTAGCTCGTGGGCAAGCTTAACGCGACCAGCTTTGTCGGTGCCCTTGCGGTAGGCCATGATTTTAGCATCCATCACCGGATCGTCGGTGTTGGTGACATTATTGGTCTGGGATTTATGGGCATTTTCTGAATGATAAAACTCCCAGTAGGTCGGCGATAAACCGCCGCCAGACCAGCCCATCCACGCCGCTTGATGTTTGTTTTCCATGATTTGTTTAAACGCGGAAGAGGGGTCGAGTAATTGCAGTTTGAACTCGATTCCGGCCTTGAGCGCTTCTTGGCTCAGAATGACTAAGCGGTCGTTGTGGCCGCTATTGTAATAGGTAATGCGAATGCTCAGGGGCTGGCCGTCTTTGGTGCGGATGCCGTCTTTATTGCGTTGCTGCCAGCCGGCTTTATCAAGGTATTCGCCAGCTTTTTTAAGGTCGAACTCACGGGCGCGAATTGTGGTATTGGTGTAGTCGCCGTAGCCGTCGTGGGCGCTTTGCAGGCGTTCGTAGTCGCCGTGTAATACGGTGTTGATTACCTTGTCCACGTTTAGCGCGTGGGCAATGGCGTAACGCACATTTATGTCGTTAAGGGGCGTGGCATCTTCGTTGAGGAATAGGCCGCTGATGGGTTGGGGAACATCATTGTAAAATTTAATTTTGCCAACATAGCCGTTCTCGTAAATATCGCCCTGGGCTTTTTTATGCCAGAAACGAGGCATGAGTAGGGGGAAATTATCCAGCTCACCCTTGCGAAAGTACTGATAGGCAATGTTGATGTCGCGAATGAGCTTTACCCGCAAATGATCGGGGTTGTAGCGGTATTTAAAATAGCGCTTGTCGTTAGCCCACCAATCTTTTTTGCGGGTGAACTCAATGTATTTACCCTTGCGAATCTCGCTGATGATATAAGGCCCAGTATTGGGTTCGACGCGCCAGTTGTAATCCTTTACCCAATTTTCGTCCAATACATGGAAGTGCTTTGCGACCGGCGATAGTCCGTACTCAAATAGCATTTCATCTTGGGGTTTGGCAACTGCGCCCTCGATGCCAATGGTGTAGTCATCGTACTTGGCGATGCCAGTAATCACCTCGTTGAAATGATTGTTATACCACGGCGCCAGTATAAATTTAGAACGCATAAACTCTAGGGCAAACAGGTAGTCGTCGGCGGTTACGGGTTTGCCGTCTGACCAGCGCGCATCGGGGTCGAGGCGAAAATAGATGGTGTGGCCGTCGTCGCCAAAGGCCCAGTGTGTTGCCAGCTCAGGTAGGGGCTGCAGGGTATTGGGGTGAATGCCTACCAGCCCTAAGTTGTTTGCCCGCATATAACCGGCAAAGCTGCCATTGGAATCTGGCCCAACCAGCCTGAGGGTTAAGGGGAAGGTGGTGACAAAGGTGCGATAGCGTCCGCCGCGCTTGGCGGCAGGATCGGCAAAGATTGGGTCGCTAAGATTGGTTTGCCAATTAAGCTCAGCAGGCAGTTCTTTAGGCAGTGCTAGCGCGAGGTTCGCGCTAAAAACCGTGAGTAATAGAAAGCTTAAAAATTTATTCATAATAGCTAAATTGCCTTGGATCATAGGCATCGCGAATGGCTTCGCCAATATAGGCGACTAACATCAAAATAAGGGTCATGGCGATAACCACTGAGCCAACCAGCCACAGCGATTCTAAGTTCTCGGTGCCCTGCTTGAGGAGTTCACCCCAGCTTGAAACCGGTGGCGGCAAGCCAAAGCCGAGGTAATCCAATGCAGTGAGGGAGGTAATGCCAGAGGCAACCGAGAAGGGTACAAAGGTCACCAAGGTCGACACGCTATTGGGTAAAATATGACGGAACACAATGCGGCTGCCCGAGGCGCCCATTGCTCTGGCGGCCATTACATAGTCTCTGGCGACTTCTTTGTAGGTCGCGGTACGCATATACCAGGTCATGCTGGTCCAACCGAAAAAGGCCATCATAAACAGCAGGCTCCAAAAGCCTGGGGTAATGATGGAGGCGACGATCATAATCACGTACAGGAAGGGGATGTTGGACCAAATCTCGATGATACGTTGAAAGATCAAATCGAAGGCGCCACCCCAAAAGCCCATCAAGCAGCCTATGGCCACGCCAATGGCGTAATTAAAAACCAATAGCAGCAGGGAGAACACAATGGCGGTGCGAAAGCCGTAGAGTAAGCGGGCGGCTACGTCGCGACCGCTGGTGTCAGTGCCAAGGTAATGGCCCTTAGTCAGTGACGGCGCGTGCGGGGGAAAATCTCCGGCAATCAGATCGGTTTCTAAGGGGCTAAAGGGAATGATCGGCATCAATACCCAGCCGTCGCCTTGTTCGGCAAGTTGGCTCTGCAGTTGCCGGTAATTTACCTCGTAGCTGTAATTCAAGCCAAAATCTTTACCGCTATTAACCGCACTGAAGGTAGGGAAAAACCACTGATTTTCATACACCACCACCAGTGCGCGATTGTTGGCAATGAGTTCGGCGCCAAAGCTGCACAGGGTTAAGGCTAGTAGTATCCACGTTGAGTAAAAACCGCGCCGCGATTGGCGAAAACGCTGCCAACGCTTTTTAGCAACTGGGTTGCGCAGGGCAAAAATACTCATGTGCTACTGCCTCCGCCAAAGCGAATACGGGGATCGACCAACGCTACGCAAATGTCAGAGAGAATATTGCCGAGTAGATACAAGAGCGACGAGATCACCAGAATACCCATTACAATGGGATAGTCCCGCTCAATAATGGCTTCGTAGCCTAACAAGCCAATACCGTCGATATTGAATATGGTTTCGATCAAAAAGGAGCCGCCCAACAGTAGTGAGATATTATTGCCAAAGGAGGTTGCTACCGGAATGAGGCTATTGCGCAGGGCGTGGCCGCTGACGCTGGCGCTGCGGCTCAGGCCTTTGGCGGCGGCGGTGCGCATATAATCGGCAGACAGATTATCCATCAAAGCGTTTTTCATCATCAGGGTAGTAACGGCAAAGCTGCCCGCCAAATACGCGATGAGGGGCAGGGCGGCGTGATGAAAAATATCGCCGGCCTTACCTAAGGTAGAAAGATCATCGTAGTTGTCACTGGCAAAGCCGCCAAGGGGAAACCAGTCCCAGTAACCGGCAAATAAAGAGATTAAGGCAATACCAATCACGTAACTCGGTAGGGCGTAGCCCAAAAACACCACGGCAGATGACCAGCTGTCTAAGGCGCTGCCGTGGTACATGCCCTTGGCGAGGCCCAGCGGTATACAAACCAGATAAGTGAGAATGAGGGTGGTTAGCCCGTAAAATATAGAGACGGGAAAGCGTTCTTTAATGATTTGCCATACTGGGTCTTGATAGCGGGTTGACGTGCCTAAATCAAATTGCACTACCTGTTTTAGCCAGCGCACATAGCTGCTGAGCATCGGCTGATCAAAACCGTAATAGTGTTTTAATTCTTCCAGTTGTTCATCAGACAGGGTGCCGCCGCCCTGACTGCGTTGCAATGAGCCGGTTTCACCGCCGAGCTGGGCTTGAATCATTAATTGTTCGATGGGGCCACCCGGTACTAAACGGGTGATGGCGAAAACCAATAGGGTGATGCCGATAAACGTGGGGATTATCAGCAAAAAGCGGCGAATAAAGTAGCCTGTCATAAATGCAGCAAAAACCTGAGTCGGGCAACGGGGCCTATACTATATCAAACCCATCAAAGGTCTGCGTGGGTAATGTCTACATACAAGGTCAGGGATTGGCCGGGACGTAAATACTGACTAGTTTTAATGGAATTCCACTCGGCAATATCGCGAATTCGTAAATTAAAACGGCTGGCAATTAACGACAGTGAATCGCCATTGCGCACTTTATAGCCCACTTTGCGAATAATGCCTTGGCTGCTGGTGTTGCTCGCCTTGCCCCAGATTACCAATTTTTGGCCGGGACGAATCGTGGCGCTACTGGCCAATTTATTCCAGCTGTTGATCTGCGCGGTGTTTACGCCGTATTTATCGGCAATGCCACTGATGGTGTCGCCACGGCTAACGGTGTGCTGAAGACGACTTGCTTCGCTGCTAGCTTGGCCGCGGTTTAGATCTTTTAATGGCGACAGGCCATTACCTGCATCGGGGATGAGGAGTACTTGGCCAACTTGCAAAATATCTTTATCAAGTTGGTTGCTCGCCCGTAAGGTTGCTACGTCGACATGGTGTTCGCGAGAGATACCAATGAGGTTGTCGCCGCGCTGAACCTTATAACGCTGCCAGCGTACACGATCTCGCGGCGAAACCTTCGCTAAGCGCTGTCGGAAGGTTTTAGATTTTTTAGTGGGAATTAGTAGCCGGTGTGGGCCGTCTGGCGCGGTTACCCAGCGGTTAAAGCCTGGGTTGAGACGATACAATTCATCAACACTAATCTCGGCCAGTTTTGCCGCTTGGGCTAGGTCAATTTGGCTGCCGGTATCCACCGCGACAAAGTGTTCGCTATTGGCTAATTTGGGTAGCGTTAAGTTATAACTGGCTGGATTACGGAAAATTTTAACCAGCGCCAGCATTTTAGGTACGTAGTTCTCGGTTTCCTTGGGCAGGTTTAAAGACCAAAAATCGGTCGGCAAGCCTTTCTTTTTGTTCTTGGTGATCGCTTTATTCACTGTGCCGGCGCCGGCATTATAGGCGGCTAGGGTTAGCAGCCAATCGCCGTCAAAGCGCTTATTTAAGTCGCTCAGGTAGTCGAGCGCAGCGTCGGTGGCGGTAATGACATCGCGGCGGCCGTCGTACCACCAATTTTGCTCAATGCCCAGGTGTTTTGCCGTGTTGGGTATAAACTGCCACAGGCCAGATGCTCGGCCGCGGGAGTATGCGAAGGGGTCATAGGCACTTTCTACAAAGGGCAGTAGCGCTAAATCTGCGGGCATATCCCGCGCTTCAAGGTTCTCGAGAATATAGTAAATATAGCGGGACGCGCGTTTACTGACATTGGCGAGGTAGTAGGCATGTTCTGCATACCATTCTTCTCTTTCTTCTACCGCTTCTTTGTCAGTTAAATTATTAAATCTTAGTTGGCCTGCAAGGCGAGTCCAGAGCTCTTCTGGGTTTGCTGCGCTTGGCTGCTTTTGCAGGCTTGCTATTGAATTGCTTGTTAAGGATTTGGCTTGCGGTTTTTTCGGTGTTTCGGCAGCTTTAGGACGTATCGACGCGTTTTTAGCACTTGTACTGCTGTAATATTTTGGCAATCCTTGCAGCGTGTAATTTGCGGTGTCACTTGTTTTTCTTCGGCGCTCTACGTCGCGCTGGTACTGGCACATACTTGCTGTTCGATGCTCAGGCTTTTCGCAGTAGCGCGTATCACTCGCGGTGCGAACGCTGCGGCGTTGGGGCGTTTGGGCGCAGGCCGTCACTAGAGACAGCAAAATCGCACCAAGAACGAGCTTATGTAGGTAATTTGTTATTGTCATAATGGTGCAATTATTCAGTAGTAGTATTCAAAAGTCATCCTTCCATTTCCGTAAGCTGGCGAAAATATCCTTTTCTTTCCAACATTTAAGTTCGGAGTGGGCGATAACACTGGCCTGTACTGTATTTTTCCCGGTTCTTAGGAATGGATTAGTGAGCAACTCTAGTGCCAGTTCCGACGGTACTGTCGGTAATCCATCAGCGCGGCGCTGTTTTGCCTGCTGAATACGCTGCTGTAATTGTTCATTTTCTGGCTCCACCGAGTTCGCAAAATGCAAGTTGCTCAGGGTGTATTCATGGGCGCAATACACTGCCGTATTAGCCGGTAGGGCGGAGATTAGTCTCAGTGATGTCAGCATTTGTTCCGCAGTACCCTCAAACAATCGACCACAACCACCTGCAAATAATGTGTCGCCGCAGAATAACAGGGGATTTGGGGTGTTGTCTGAGACGTAATACGCAATGTGGTCTAAGGTGTGGCCGGGGACGGCGATCACGTCAATGTTACAATCGAACAGGCTAATGGTTTGCCCATGGCTTAAGCGCTGGGTAATGTTAGGGCAGTGATTTTGGGGGCCGTATACCGGTGTTTGCGGGTAGCGCTCACAGAGTGACGCAATGCCGTCAACGTGGTCGTAATGGTGATGCGTGATTAGAATTGCGCTAAGCTTTAGCTGATGGTGCTCTAAATGCTTTAATACCGGCGCAGCATCGCCTGGATCGACAATAATTGCCTCTCCGTTGTGGGCGACACACCATATATAGTTGTCGCTAAAAGCGGGTATGGGTGATATTGATAGCATAATCATTATTGTTTGACGGACGCGCCAGCTTAAACATTCTGACCACGGCCTGCAAGCTTTGCTTGCGAATGTCTACAGGGGAAATCTTATGGCTAAATGGCGGACTCAGCATTCTCCCGAGGTATTGCTGCCGGCGCTTAGGGGCTGGTTTCAAAGCGAGGTTGGGCGCACCGTGCTGGCCGAGGAGCGAACATTAATTGCATCGGCAATTAGTGATACCAGCACGGCTAAATATAATTTACTTAATTTAAGTGTTATTCCCGAGCGCTGCCCCATCGACACAAATGTCTATCAACGCCAATTTTGTCTTGGCGGTATTGGCCACTATGGCTTAAGCCAAGTACTTGATGTGGTTTGCGATTTTGAGGAATTGCCGGTTGCCAATGAATCGCAAGACGTGGTTTTGTTGCATCACTTATTGGAGTTTGTGGGTGATCCGCACCGCGTGTTGCGCGAAGTTGAACGTGTAATTGTACCCCACGGCAAGGTGGTGGTTTGCGGGATAAACCCCTATTCGCCACTGGCGCTGCGCGGCTACCTCGGTCGCCTAAAACACAGTGCAATGTGGCAAAATCACAGCTTAAGTTTGCACCGCATAAACGATTGGCTATCGCTACTGGGATTTGAGGTAAATTTGGTCGAATATGCCTTTCACCGTTTGCCAGTAAACAGCCCGAGTTTTTTCCTGTCTCATAAACCTGCACCAAAAACCCTGCCAATGGGTGGTGTTTTTGTGCTTAGCGCGACAAAATACCGCGCGCCCATGACCCCGACTCTAGAAAAACCCGTGAGCCGCGCCAAAATTCTCCGTCATCCTGCGATGGTTGGAGCAACTCGAAACATTAAAGCACGAGCAGATTATGAGTGAAGCCCCAGAACACGTTGAAATTTTTACCGATGGCGCCTGCCGCGGCAATCCAGGTCCCGGCGGCTGGGGCGCGCTGCTGCGCTACCAAGGTAAAGAGCACAACCTCTTTGGTGGCGAAGCGCAAACCACGAATAATCGAATGGAGTTAATGGCGGCAATCGAGGCCTTGCGGGCCTTAAAACGCCCTTGTGACGTGGTGTTAACCACCGATTCCCAATATGTGCGTCAAGGAATAACCGAGTGGATGGTGAACTGGAAAAAGCGCGGCTGGAAAACCGCGGCCAAGCAACCGGTTAAGAATGCGGATTTATGGCAGCAGCTCGACGCCGCAGCCCAAATACACAAAGTCGATTGGCGCTGGGTAAAGGGCCACAGCGGTCATCGCGAAAATGATCTTGCCGATGCCCTCGCCAATCGCGGCATTGATGAATTAAAGGCCTATTAAAATGCGCCAAATTGTATTAGACACCGAAACAACGGGTCTGGACCCCAACCAAGGCCACCGGATTATTGAAATTGGCTGCGTGGAGCTAGTAGACCGCAAACTCACCGGCCGCCACTACCATCAGTACATTAATCCCGACCGCGAAGTGGACGCAGGCGCAATAGAAGTCCACGGCATTACCAACGACATGCTCAAGGACAAGCCGTTTTTCGCCCAAATCGCCGATGACTTTTTAGACTTTATTCGTGGCGCCGAGCTGGTTATTCACAACGCGCCCTTTGACGTTGGCTTTCTCGACGCCGAATTTAAGTTTTTGGCGCGCAAAGATCCCAAAATAAGTGAGATTTGTGGCGTTGTTGACACCTTGGTTATGGCGCGCCAAAAGCACCCAGGCCAACGCAATAGCTTAGATGCACTGTGCTCGCGCTACTACGTAGATAACTCCCAGCGCGATTTGCACGGCGCATTACTCGACGCCGAAATCTTAGCCGACGTTTATTTGCTAATGACCGGCGGCCAAACTGCTTTGTCGTTAGCTGGTGATGACGGCTCTCAGCAGAGTGAAGGTGGGGCGAGCGGTGAGCACCGTCGCCTAGTTAATGCCCAGCGGCGTCTGCGAGTCATTGCTGCCAATAGCGATGAACTTAGTTTGCATCAAAAGCAATTGGCCGAAATTGACAAAACGAGCGGTGGCAATTGTGTTTGGCAGCGACCTTTGAACACCGAAAATTGATGAGTTTACCTTGCCACGCTGTATGAACTTCTTTAAAAGTGCTGTGCTTCTCAGTCGTTTAGTGCTAAATAGTCTATAAATAACCGCTAGTTAAAAGACTAAGTCAAAGCAGAACTTGATGACAGCCCAGCGGGCTACAGGAAATATCAGTGGCACTTAAAGTAGAAATTAATACCAGCTCATACGCCGTTGTTGCCGACGAGCTCGGTAAAACCCTGCAGCAGGCCACAAATGTTTTTGAAACATTTTTGTCTGAGCGCCATGATTTAAATTTGTTGGTGCAGTGCGAGGTGGATTTACGCCAAATTGGCGGCACGTTGCGATTGCTGCAAATTCCCGGCGCAGCGCTGATCGCGGACGAAATGCGCTCACTGTGCTCAGCGATTTTAGCGAGTGTAACAGCAGTTCCGGAGGGCCAGCTCAACGCCCTTAGTACGGCCTTTTTTGTGCTGCCTCGATATTTAGAGTTTGTTCAATCTCGGCATTCCGATATTCCGCTCATGGCCTTGTCGCATGCCAATGAGTTGCGCGCTGCTCATGGCCAGCTTTTGCTGCCAGACAGTTATTTTGAGCCGTCAACACCACACTTGTTTAGCCGTGATGCCACTATTAGATTGCGCAGTAAACCGCTTAGTGGCGCTGAGCTAGAGAGTGCCTTAAAGCGTATTCGCCACCTGTACCAGACTGGCTTGTTGGGCTTGCTGCGCGACGCCCAAATTCCCTTGCAGCTCACCGTGATGTCGCGAGCTGTACGCAGACTCTGCAATAGCATTGAAGCTGGCCCCCAACAGCGCTTTTGGCTGATTGCCGACGCCGTTCTAGAGGCGTTTGTTAATAACGGCCTAGAGCTTAATGCCCACCGCAAAAAAGCACTTGCAGGCTTGGAAGGGCAGATGCGAGGCCGGATAAAAAACCGCTTAGGTCTCAATGAAATATTAGAGCAAGAGCTGAGCTACTTGCTCACCCTGAGCACGTATCGCGAAGGTATGACTGGCAAGATCATGAAGGTGGCGCAGATCTATCCGGCTGAGATTAGCGATGAGCAAGTCTGCTCGCTGCGCAAACTTATGCTGGGTTTGAGCTACGACACCGTATCGTCGGTGATTAATGAGTTGCGTGGTGAGTTGCGCCACGCCAAGGATGTGCTTGAATTAATCGCTCAGCATCAGCGCAGTGACGAAGATGAGATAAGGCCGCTTATTGCGGTATTAAAGCAAAGCGCCGACATTCTCCTTGTGCTAAATTTATCTGCCCTTGCTGGTAGTCTCAACGAGCATTGCGCCGTCCTCAACAACCTAATTGATCGCGATCTTAGTAAGGAGCGGGCGCAACTCGAAGATCTCGCCGAAACGCTGCTGTTTATTGATGGCAGCCTTGCACAAATCGACCGCAGAAAATTAAATTATGAAGACCTCGGCGATCTGACTATCGAGCGCCGCGACGCAATTAGCGCCGACAACCAGCTAAGTGAAGCGCGCAGCATTGTCATTGACGAGTCTAAGGCTGCTATCGGTATGGTTAAGCGCGCTATTTCAGCCTATATAGACTCAGATTTTGATCGCACCCATATTTCAAATTTACCGCAACTTCTCAACTCAGTTCGCGGCGCATTCTATATGATTGGTGTTGAAAAGCTCCCTGAGGTCACCAGCGGCGCCACCGACTTTATTAGTGGCTTTGTGGAGCGCACGCAAGTTAACCCTGCTAGCGATATACAATCATTAGAAACGCTCGCAGACGCCATGATTAGCATTGAGTACTATCTTAATGAGCTAGGTAGGCATCACACTGCTGATGCGCGTATTCTGCAGGTTGCCGAAGACAGCGTAGCCTTGCTGCGCGCGGCAAGCTGACAATAACCTTAATGAAGAAGTGTACTGGATGAGTCTCGATTATCTGTTTTTACTGATCTCCGCGCTGGGCCTGTTGCTGTGCTTACTGGCGGTATTGCGCCTGCGCAAACATCTGTTTAGCGGTTCGGTGGCAGTAGTTTTGGCCTTTGGCTTCACCACTGGCGCCATAGTGGTTAGTAAAGACGTGTTGAGCTATCGCCATCTTGCCGATGAACAAATGGTGGCGCGGGTGTTTGTGGGAGCCAGTAAAGAGGCTCAGGAGTATTTGGTAAGCGTCGACACCCTTGATGGCGAGGCGCTGCAGTCGTTCTTACTGAAGGGTGATCAATGGCAAATCGACAGCCGTATTATTCGTTGGCAAATGCCAGTTGCGCGCCTGGGATTAGACAATCTATACCGTTTAGAGCGCTTGCTTGGTCGATATTCAGATATTGAAAACGAGCGCAATGCCCCACGCACCGTGTATCTCATCAACCTTTCTAAGCCACTTGATGTGTGGCAGTGGTTGCGTAGCAACGACACGGTACAAAAGTGGGTTGACGCTAATTACGGCAACTCGGTGTTTGCACCGATGATTGATGGCGCGCAGTTTAGTGTGTATTTGAGCCATAACGGGCTCTTTATTCGCCCTGAAAATCCAATAGCCGTCAAAGCCTTACGCAACTGGCCCGCTTGACTTAGACTGCCGTGCCGTATGAATATGTGGCACTTTTTGAACCTCTCTGGGAGTAATTTTTTGGAATTTCTATTGGAATACGGCCTATTTTTGGCCAAATCCATCACTGTGGTCGCCGCTTTTGTGGTGATTGTCAGCGCGATTGCGGTCGCTAGCCAGCGCACCAAAAAAGAAGGCAGCGAAGGTCATATTGAAGTAGAGACCCTGAATCATCGTTACGAAGACTGGGAAGACCTCTTAAAATTTGAAATTCTCGACGAAGACAGCTTTAAGAAAGAGCGCAAGCTCAAGAAAAAGCAGATCAAAGCCGAAATCAAGAAAAACGCCGACCAACATCGTAAGCGCATCTATGTGTTGGATTTTGACGGCGATGTTAGCGCCTCAGAGGTTGAGTTTTTGCGCCATGAAATTTCTGCAATTCTCACCGTGGCCAGACCCGAAGACGAAATTTTACTGCGCCTAGAAAGCCCTGGTGGCATGGTGCACAGCTATGGCTTGGCATCGTCACAATTACAACGCATTCGCGCTCATGGCATTCCACTAACCATTGCCATTGACCGTGTTGCTGCCAGTGGCGGCTATATGATGGCCTGTATTGGCAACCGCATTATGGCGGCGCCTTTTGCCGTTATTGGCTCAATTGGGGTAGTGGCGCAATTGCCCAACTTTAATCGCCTGCTTAAAAAGCATGACGTCGACATTGAGCTGCATACTGCGGGTGCCCATAAACGCACCCTAACTATGGTGGGTGAGAACACCGACGAAGGCCGCAAGAAGTTTATTGAAGAGCTTGAAGACACGCATATTCTGTTCAAAGAATTTGTCAGTGAAAATCGTCCTCAGCTAGATATCGACAACATAGCCACTGGCGAAGTGTGGTACGGCTCGCGGGCGATGGACGTGAAACTGGTAGATGAAATTCGCACCAGTGACGACTATCTGCTCAGTCAGCGCGCCGACAGTGATATATTTGCGGTTAGTTACCGTCAGAAGCGCAGCCTGCCCGAAAGGCTAGGTTTTGCCGCCGAAAGTGCGATTAATCGCACTTTGACTGGTTTGCTGGCAAAGCTAAGCCAGAATCGGTTTTAAGGAAGTCGCTTGAGATCGAGTTTACAGGTAGCCCAGCGTTTATCTCGACTAGGTCTCGGCTGCGCCCAGCTGAACGTAAAAAAACAACGGGGCATCAAATTGTGGGAAATCGCGCTGGTGATCGCCATTGCCAGTGTGCTCGCCATTATTGTGATTGTCATTGTGACAAAGCGCATCGACACGGCCTTAAAAGAGCAGGTAGATAGCGATTTTAGACGTATTTCGATGGCTCTGCACCAGTACAAGCTCGACAATAATCGCTACCCAAGCAGTGCGCAGGGCTTAATGGCACTGTATATCGCACCGGAAATAGACCCGCTGGCGCTTAAGTGGAATGGTCCCTACATTAATCGGGAAACGCTAATTCACGACCCTTGGAATAATGCCTATTTGTACACCAGCTCGGATGCACCACCTGGCTTTTCTGTTTCAAGTCTTGGCGCCGATTCTAAAGTGGGCGGCAAAGGTTTGAATACTGATATCTCCATTCAGTATCAAAGTGATGAGCATTGAGGCTTAGTTTTGTGACGCTAGGTATTGAGCGGGAATTTGGCAAATTTGCTGCTTATAGCGTTACAAGCTAAATGCGTATTTGCTTGCAATCACGAGACAACCCCGCGCTGAGACGCCCAAAAAACACCCTCTAATTTGCTTACTCCAGCCTCACGGGTAGCTATCGCCATGCGTTTGGCTTTGCGCTCACCGTAAATGGCCACAGAAAATGTCGCCTTTTCACTGCTATTGGTACCCACCGGCCAATGCGCCTCCCAATACCAAATTTCTTTTACACTGCCATTCTTTAATTTATAGCGTTTGGCATAGCGGTAAACGCCAGGGATTCCCGAATTATTGTGGCGGCGCAGGGTGGAGCAGAACTGCTTGCGGGTCGTTGGCGGATGTTCGGCCACAACTTTATCGCGATGCAGTTTGGCCTCAGCCAGTGCCTTACGCTTGCCGCCATAGGTTTTATCAGGAAAATTCTTAACTAAGAGTTTGCCTTGTCTGCGAATGCTGACTCGCCAAGCATGAGTTCGGTGTATGTCATCGTCAATTCGCGAGATGCCATACATAGTTTTACTTTTGGCCATACTGCTACTCGTAAAATCCTTCTAAAGGCACCGCCTAGTCTTAGCTAAACATCAAAAAGGTGCCAAATTAATACGCATGCTGCACCATAATGGCTGATTTGAAGCTTGCGAAGCCCGATTGCTCGCCTGCAAATAGTGCGCATCTGCAACAATGCGGTCTAGCAAACCGGCAATGATACACTCGAAATGGTAGTGATCACAAAACCCGAGCGGCTTAAATATTGATAAGCAGCATAATAGAGGTGTTTTTCTTCAGAAAGCAATCGCGATTGAGTAAATGTAGTTGGAATCGATCAATTAACGTTCAATTTACAGGCACTTACAATTTTAGTCCGCAGCTTGCTAGCGTGTAGTAAAAGCAATTTTGTTGCCAATGCGCTCGCTTTCAATGGAAGTTTGCGGTGTATTGCAATGCCGTATTTGTAAACGCGCGCCGTCTCGTTTATGCAGTGATTGTGATTGCCGCGCTAAATCTAAGTTTTAGCCAGCTTGGGGTTTGCTGGGCTGGGGACGGTAGAGAAACTCGATAAGTTCAGATTTTTGCGCCATGCCATCGCGATAACCTAGGTCAATTAGCTTGCCGCAGTATTCTGGAGTAAATAGCAAATAACTTGAGATACTCACGCCACCACCGCCATTGCTACCCGAACCGCGCAAAAACATCCGCAGACTGCGGGGCAGCTCGTTAACGTGCTCGTCGGCAATGCGGTCGATGTCTTCGCTGGGACTAATAACAAGACAATCTATTGGCAGCAGTTCCTTGCCCATCATCGACAGATTTTCTTCTGGTATTAAGCGGATTAATTCATTAATGCGCTCTAGGCGTTCAATATCGGTTTCGATGCTGTCGATAAAAGCGCTGTTCAATAAATGACCAATAATTTGGCCAAAGCCAGGCGATTGGATTCGCTTAGGCAATTTCGGGTATTGCCGTTTATGGCCGTTAGCGGGAATAACCAAAACGCGATTAGCGCCTAAATGAATAACGGGGCTGATTGGGGTTAATTGCCGCAATGCACCGTCGCCATAGTAAAAACGACCTACTTTGGCTGGCGGGAAAATAGTCGGAATAGCGGTCGAGGCCATTAAGTGTTGCAGTTGAATAGGGGTGGCCACACCTTGGCGGCGCCAACGCTGCCAACCGGCATATTGCGGGCCGCCTTGAAAAAAGGTTTCAGAGACGCCTTCGGTATAATTCATGGCGGTAAGACAAAATGCGTCTAAATCGCGATTGAGAATATTGCGGCTGATGTTTTCGAATTTAACGTATTCACCGAGCAGTTTGCGCAAGGGGCTATTGTCGAGCAGGGCCACCGGCTTAACGATGGTTCCGCCGGAATTAAACAGCGAGTAGGCCAAGCGTATGGCATTGCGCAACACCCCAAAAAAGTCAGCGCGGTAAATTTTATCGGTAGATAGCTCACGCCACAGCAATTCCAGTTGTTTAATGGTACCGGTGTAATGATGGGCGCCCGCCGCGAGTGATGCCGCATTGATACCGCCGGCGGAGGTGCCCGCCAGAATTGGAAAGGGGTTGCCATGACGTTTGCCATGAATTTCTGCCAGTGCTTTTAGCACCCCCACTTGGTAGGCGGCCCGCGCACCGCCACCAGGTAACACCAGCGCGGTATTAGCTCGGTAATCGGCTTCTCGTTCGTCGCCTAATTGCTCGTTTGTTTGCGATGTAGACACTAGCGCTTATGCCCCCGTAAGCCGGTATCGAGCAATACTCGCGTGGCGATTTCTTCCACCGAGGCATGAGTTATATTTAAATACGGGATGCCAAACCGCTGAAACATGGCCTCGGTTTGGCGCAACTCGTCTTCGCACTGGCGCAGCGAGGCGTAGCGGCTATTAGGCCGGCGTTCGCTGCGAATTGCCGACAGGCGCTCGGCTTCAATAGTTAAACCAAAAAGCCGGCTGCGGTGTTCAAGCAGCGGCTTGGGTAGGCGGTCGCCTTCCATGTCTTCTTCGGTGATTGGGTAGTTGGCCACAAACACCCCAGATTGCATTGCCAAATACAAGCAGGTTGGGGTTTTGCCGCTGCGCGACACGCCAATGAGAATTACTTCGGCTTGGTCGTAGCGGTTTAGGCGGGCACCGTCATCGTTGTCTAGGGCGTAATTCACTGCATCAATACGCAGTTTGTACTCGGCGTCGCGGTCGGCACTTTGCGCGCGGCCCACAGTGCGCGAGGGCTTTTCGTCCAGGGCAATTTCCAGCTGTTTAACAAAGGTGCCTAGCACGTCAATAATAAAACCTTGGCTGGTGGCAATAATGGCGCAGAGCTCTTCGTTAACGAGTGTGTCGAATACGATTGGCTGGTTGCCGGTTTCTGCCGCAGCACGGTTGATTTTTTCTACCGCCGAGCGCGCTTTTTCTACGGTATCTACATAGGGAATAACAATGTGATTAAACTTTTGATTTTCAAATTGGGACAGAATACTGCTACCCAAGGTCTCGGCTGTAATGCCGGTACTGTCTGATATAAAGATGGCCGCACGAATCATGTAGTTTTTTTACCTAAGGCTCGGTGTTTTTCGACGGGAATTTCCAAGTTACATCACTTAGTATAGCCCCAGCTTTGTTTATGTACTTATTATCCGCTTAGCGGTTGTATTAAAAACGGGAGAAACAACGTGTCAGAATACGTAATCTGGTTCAACGATCTAGGAATGAACGATGTCGACCGTGTTGGCGGCAAAAATGCATCCCTAGGCGAAATGATCAGCCAGCTGTCACAGGCCGGTGTTTCGGTTCCCGGTGGCTTTGCTACCACTGCTGACGCGTTTCGCGACTTTCTCCAGCAGAGCGGCTTAAACGACCGCATTATTGCAGAACTCAAAGATCTCGACATCGAAGATGTAAAAAATCTCGCAGTGGTCGGTAAAACCATTCGCCAGTGGATAGTTGAAACACCTTTTCCAGAGGCGCTTAATACTGCCGTGGTTCAAGCCTATGAGCAACTGGTAGATGGCAACAATGCCATGTCTTTTGCGGTTCGCTCTTCAGCAACCGCCGAAGATTTACCGGATGCCTCCTTTGCCGGCCAGCAAGAAACCTTTCTTAACATCCGCGGCCTCGACAATATTATGATCGCGATCAAAGAGGTGTTTGCTTCTTTGTACAACGACCGCGCTATTGCTTACCGCGTGCACCAAGGCTTTGAACACGCCGACGTGGCGCTGTCTGCCGGTATACAGCGCATGGTGCGTTCCGAAACTGGCGCCGCGGGTGTTATGTTCTCGATGGACACCGAATCCGGCTTCGACGGCGTGGTATTTATCACCGCCTCTTACGGTTTGGGCGAAACGGTTGTGCAGGGCGCCGTAAACCCCGACGAGTTTTATGTGCACAAAGCGACCTTAGCCAAAGATCGCCCCGCCGTGTTGCGCCGCAACCTTGGCAGCAAAATGATCAAGATGGTTTACGGCAGCGACGCCAGCGCCGGTAAATCGGTTGATACCGTTGACGTGTCCAGCGCCGACCGTCAGCAGTTCTGTCTTACTGACGACGAAGTACTGGGCTTGGCCAAGCAGGCCATGATTATTGAGCAGCACTACCAGCGGCCAATGGATATTGAATGGGCCAAAGATGGCGACGACGGCAAGCTTTACATTGTGCAGGCTCGTCCTGAAACCGTAAAAAGCCGTGAATCCACCACTTTAATGGAGCGCTACCTGCTTAAAGAAAAGGGCGCCGTACTGTGCGAAGGTCGCTCAATTGGTCAGCGCATTGGTGCCGGTCCGGTTCGCATCATCAACGATATTAGCGAAATGGATCAGGTTCAGCAGGGTGACGTGCTGGTAACTGACATGACGGACCCCGATTGGGAGCCGGTGATGAAGCGCGCGTCGGCAATAGTTACCAACCGTGGCGGCCGTACTTGCCACGCGGCGATCATTGCGCGCGAAATGGGTATTCCTGCGGTAGTCGGCTGTGGCGATGCCACCGAATTACTGCCCGACGGCAAATTGGTAACCGTATCGTGCGCTGAAGGCGACACTGGTATGGTTTATGAGGGCATCCTCGACTTTGACATAAACCGCAATAAGCTCGACGCCATGCCGGATCTGCCGTTTAAAGTCATGATGAATGTCGGCAACCCCGACCGCGCTTTCGACTTCCAAGGCTACCCTAATGCCGGTGTTGGTTTGGCGCGCTTAGAATTCATTATTAACCGTATGATCGGTGTCCACCCCAAGGCGCTGATTAATTTCGACGACATTCCCCAAGATGTGCAAACCGCCGTAAAGCGCCGCATTGCGGGCTACGCCAGCCCAGTCGAGTTTTACGTAGAAAAGCTGGTTGAAGGTATTTCGACCATCGCCAGCGCCTTCTATCCCAAACGCGTTATTGTGCGGATGTCCGACTTTAAATCCAATGAATACGCGCATTTGATCGGTGGCAGTTTGTACGAGCCATCAGAAGAAAACCCCATGCTGGGTTTCCGTGGTGCCTCGCGCTACATCTCGGATTCCTTCCGTGAGTGTTTTGAATTGGAGTGCCGCGCACTGAAGAAGGTGCGCAACGACATGGATTTAACCAATGTCGAAATTATGGTGCCTTTCGTGCGTACCGTCGGCGAAGCCAAGCAGGTAATTGAACTGCTCGAAGCCAATGGCCTGAAGCGCGGCGAAAACGGCCTGCGCGTGGTAATGATGTGCGAACTGCCCGCCAACGCGTTGCTGGCGGAGCAATTCTTGGAGTACTTCGACGGCTTCTCAATTGGCTCCAACGACCTTACCCAGCTAACCCTAGGTTTGGATCGCGACTCCGGCCTTATCGCCCATCTGTTCGATGAGCGCAACGACGCGGTAAAAGCCTTGCTGAAAATGGCGATTGATGCCTGTAAAAAACATGGCAAATACATCGGCATTTGCGGCCAAGGCCCATCGGATCACCCCGACTTTGCTCAGTGGTTAATGGAGCAGGGCATCGATAGCGTGTCGCTGAACCCCGACTCGGTATTGGATACATGGTTGTTCTTAGCCGAGAAGCTGCGCACGTAAATAGCGACGCTTCCAGCTACTGTGTTCCCCGCAAAAGCGGGGATCTAAAATAAAAAAAGGCCGCAATCGCGGCCTTTTTTTTGCACTAAATTCAGCTAATTAATCTGCGGAATCCGCGGGTAATAAAGACTTTAGCTGCTTTTCTAACTGTCTGATCCGGCTCGACATTTCATCTAGCTGGGTGTAGCGCACGGAGTTGCGGCGCCATTTTTTAACATCTTGTTGCGGTGGCGCCGAGGCAAACACGCCGGCTTCGGTATTGCCCTTAGTGACAATGGTGCCGCCGTGGAAGTGGCTGTTATCGGCAATGCTGATGTGGCCATTAATAGCCACTGCGCCAGCAACTGTGCAGTTCTCTCCGAGGATCGCACTGCCCGCAATGCCCACACAGCCAGCAATGGCCGAGCGCTTGCCAATTTTGACGTTGTGGGCAATATGCACAAGGTTGTCGATAATCACGCCATCGCTAATAACAGTGTTGCCCAGCGCGCCGCGATCTATCGAGCAGTTAGAGCCAATTTCAACATTGTCGCCAACGATCACCGCGCCCAGCTGATGAATTTTTTGCCAGCCATCGCGGCTAGGCGCAAAGCCAAAACCGTCGGAGCCAATTACTGTACCGCTGTGAATAAGGCAGTTTTTGCCAAGGCTCACGCTGTGATAAATCACCACATTGGGGTGAATCAAGGTGTTGTCGCCAATGCTGGCGCGGTCGCCAACAGACACGCCGGAATACAGCTTGGCGCCACTGCCAATAGTGGCGTTTTCACCCACTACGCAATTGGGGCCAATTGCGGCGCTAGGGTCTACCTTGGCGCTCGCGGCAATAACCGCAGAGGGGTGAATACCTGTGGCGAGCTGCGACAAAGATTCAAAAAGTGCCGATACCTTGGCGTAGGCCAAATAAGTGTTGGCAACAATAAGTTTGTTGCCCGCGTATTTGTCGGCGAAATCGGCATTAAGAATAACCGCGCCAGTGGCTGAGTCGGCAAGATACTGCAAATACGACTCTTGATTGATAAACGATAAATCAGACGAGCCAGCAGCTTGTAAATCCGCTATGCCTGCGATCATGTGATTGGCATCGCCAACCAGCTGGGCATCAAGGTATTCGGCAAGCTCAGACAAGCTTCGTAGGGTGTTCGCCATGTGGTGATCTCCGTTGATACCCAGTTATATTGAGTTAGTCTAGGGGGTGTTAGAGCTGACGGCCGAAACCGTGGCTTAAATTACGTGTAATGTGGGTATCAAATGCTATGGGCAAACGCGTTTACCGACGTTTCGACAACCGTGCCGGTATTTTACGCATCACAGCGTGTTTGCACTAAGATATTTTGGTGAAAATTTGGCTCGGCGGCGGCAGCTGTGCGGGATTAATAGGCGGTTTGGCAAGGGAAGTAAGTAGGTGAGAGTAACAGCCTAGGGAATCTGCGAATCAACTAGGTTTAGGTAATTCGGTAGTTATCGGCAGCGAAGCTGGCTATATAGACTAAACTTCACAGTAATAACAGGAATTTACGCGGGATATAACGTGGGCATTTTGACCTAAGCTAACGACCACAATCAGGCGGCCTCGTAATGAATATAGAAAAACACGGCGTATCTATTGGCATAAATCGGGTTGGCAGTGATTTTTTCCTGTCGCTTAAAGCCCAAGGCAAACTCACTCACGATGACTATAAAACTATTACGCCGCTAATCGATTCGGCCTTGGCATCCGTTAGTAAACCCAAAGTGCGAATGCTGTTTGACGGTAGCGAGCTGCAGGGGTGGGAGCTTCGCGCGGCGTGGGACGATTTTAAGCTCGGCTTAAGGCACGGCAGTGAGTTCGAAAAAATCGCAATCTACGGCAATAAACGCTGGGAAGCGATGGCAGCAAAAATTGGCAATTGGTTTGTTGCGGGTGAGATAAAGTACTTTGATAACCACAATGAAGCGATTACGTGGTTGCAAGCGTAAATTTAGCGAGTTCGCCAATCGACGCGTCAAAGCGCAATATATTGATCTAGATCGTCTAAATTTAAAAATAAAGGCGTAGAGTGGACTCTACCGAACCGGTCAGCTAACGGCGGCGCAGTAAATTGTTGCCAAATGCTAAATAGGTATTGAGTGAGCGCGCTGCATTTGGCAACTCACTATTTAAGCCCCTTCTTTTGTTCCTCGCTGCATGGGCGGCACTTAGTGTGGAATTGACAAACAATGGAATTTAAAGACTATTACAAAGCCCTAGGTGTAGAGCCAAGTGCCGATAAAAAGGCAATTAAAACGGCCTACCGCAAGCTCGCACGTAAATACCATCCCGATGTAAGTGACCACAAAGACGCCGAGGAAAAGTTTAAAGAAGTCACCGAAGCCTACGAGGTTTTATACGACGATAAAAAGCGGGCGGAGTACGATGAGGTTCGTCAGTACGGCAGCAACGATGGCGGTTTTCGGCCACCGCCAGGCTGGCGTCCAGGGGCGGATCGGCAAGAGGGGTTCGCTGGCGGTAGCGATTTTTCAGATTTTTTCTCGTCTATGTTTGGCAATGCGGGGCAGGGTGATTTTGGAAGTCGCCGCCAGCAAACCCGCAAAGGCCGAGATATTGAAACCGATCTGCCGATCTTTCTCGAAGACACCCTCTCAGATGAATCAAAGGCTATCTCGTTTACTATTCCCCAGTATTCTGCCGATGGCCACGTGAGCGAAATTACCAAAACCCTCAATGTAAAAATTCCCGCTGGGGTAGAGGCGGGGGAGCGCATTCGCCTTAAAGGTCAAGGCGAAGCCGCTGGCCCAAATGGCATTGCCGGCGATTTGTATCTGCGTATCAGGCTAGTACCGCATCCGCTATTCGACGTTGAGGGGCATAATCTCATTATTACCGTGCCAGTGGCGCCTTGGGAGGCGGCACTGGGCTGTAAACTGGTGATGCCGACCTTAGAAGGCAAAATCACCATGTCGATACCGGCCAACAGCCAAACAGGTCAGCGTCTGCGAGTACGCGGCAAAGGGCTGGTTAAAAAGCTTGCTGCTGATAGTGCCCGCGGCGATTTATACGCAGTGTTAAAAGTGGTAATGCCAAAAACCACCAACGACGAAATCAATAAAATATGGCTAGAACTGGCGAATAAAGCTGCATTTAATGCCCGTGCAGAGTGGAGTGATAAATAATGAATGACACTAAACAGCATCAAATGCGATTTGACGAGCTATGCCGTGTTGCCGAACTCCCCGAACAGTATGTGGTAGAAATTGTTGAGCACGGAATAGTTGAGCCCTATGGCCAAACCCCAGAGCAATGGGTGTTCACCACGCATATGATTGTGCAAGCCAAAAAAGCCGTGCGGCTGCACCAAGACTTGAATATAGACTGGGCCGGTATTGCTTTGGCCATTCGTCTATTAGACGAGATCGAACAACTGCGCGATGAAAATAGTCTGCTAAAACAACGTTTAAATCGCTTTACCCACTGTTAATGTGGGCTTTCTTAACCGCGCAGGGAAGGCTCTAAAATTTTAATGACTTTGTTTGCGATGAAACAGCGTTGCCACCGCCACCACCAGCGCACCCGCAACCACGCCAATAAGGCCATTAAACAGGTTTTGGGCAATGCTATTTGCTAAGCCATTGCTGAAAATATGCAAGTGGCCAAGGGCGACTTCAAGTTGCGCGTAGTGATCAAAGCCGTGGATTAAAATACCGCCACCCACCAAAAACATTGCCAAAGTGCCAACCACGGTTAACGTTTTCATCAAGGCTGGCGCCAACCACAACAAAAAATTGCCGACCACAGTGGCTGCATTACTCTTGGCCTTAAGTAACAGTAGGCCAAGGTCATCAATTTTTACAATCAGCGCCACCAAACCATAAACGGCAAGGGTAATACCAACCGCAACAATCGCCAGCACCATCACCTGCTTGCTAAAAGCCTCTTCCTGAACCGTGCTAAGGGCGATCACAATAATCTCTAAACTCAAGATAAAATCAGTGCGAATGGCACCCTTAACCCGCTCTTTCTCTAAACTGACTAGATCTGCGTCATTATTTTTAATGAGCGCTTCGCTTTGAGAATGATCCTTAACCCCGCGATGCGCTATGCCATGCCAAACTTTTTCGGCACCCTCAAAGCACAAATACACACCGCCAAGCATCAATACCGGTGTAATCAGCCACGGCATAAACAAACTGGCCAGCAACACCACAGGCACAATAATCAGCTTATTGAGCAGCGAGCCTTTCGCCACCGCCCACACCACCGGCAGCTCTCGGTCTGCCCGAACATTGCCAACCTGTTCCGCGTTTACCGCTAAATCGTCTCCCAACACCCCAGCCGTCTTTTTAACCGCTACCTTAGACATTAAGGAAATATCGTCTAATAAAGTCGCAATATCGTCAAAAAGCGCTAACAGAGAACCTGCCGCCATCAAAAACACCTTTCGTTAAAGTAGAGTAGTTTGCAAAACCCTGCTGAGCATACTACAGAAACAGAGCTAAAAATGGCTCAAATCCTCGCGTAAGGGAAGGGCAATGAAAAACTTTGTATGGACGTCATAAATAAAATGCGTAGGAGTGCAACGCGATATGTGTCGTTTAGGTAGTTGTCGATGACTCGTAAAGTGTGTGAAGTAGCAATGAGTTGTTAAGGGGCGAGAATGACTTGGCTGGACGATTGTTGTATGACTTATTTGGATGAGGCGAAGGGGTTACTCCAAAACACTTAATCCAAAGTAGTCTGCTAAAAAAAGAGGAAAAGCACTGAGTACCGCAACTTGGTCAATAGGTAAATAGTGATCAAGTTGAGCTTGGGCTATTAGTCGCTGGTTATCAATCGGCTGTAGATTGCCCTCTCCACTGATTAGCACGTTGGCCTTCTTTAAATTGGCTTCAATAAGTAGTTGCCAGATCGGTTTATTAATATGCTTTGCGTCCTGAAAAATTTGGCGACCTCGGTTGGCAGAAAGGCGCTTGTATATTCGTCCTTTGCATTCCGCAAGGCTGACTGTAAGGGCAAGGTATTCGACTGGGTCGTTAATATCCCGTATTGCTTCAATCATTGGGTAGCTTATGAATAGTTTACCGCTATCGGTCTCGTTATCAAAGCGGGCTAGCATCTCCAACAGCTTGGCGCCGTTAAATTTCTCGTCCTGAGGTTCGAAGTCAAAGAAAAGATAAATTTGACCGATTTGGTCACGTCTAAGAACTGCCAGTCTTTCATCTTGGTTTGCACTTGGATTTAATTCTTTAACAAGTTCAAAAAGATCTAAATCTTCATCGGCGTTAATTTGCGCGTACAAGTCGTAGATATCATTCTGAAAACTGGCCAGCAGGCGACTTTCCTCGCCCTTAAAAAAAGCTTTTTCCAAACTTTTAAAATAAAGTTTTTCGGCTTTTTCGCCTTCGAAAATAAATAGCGTCCGCTCCATTAACTGGATAATCCTTTATAAATTTTTTCTAGATTGTGAGCTTTGCGCAGCTCCTTTCCTGTTAATGCAGTAATTGGCGAAATTACTTTGTCTAGTACAAAGTAACAGTCAGGTCGCAGTAAATCGTTGCTCATAATGCCTGTGTTATGGGTTGTCATAATGGTTTGACAGCGTGTATTGGTAACCCGTTCGACAATTTTTGCGGCTAGTGCATGATGGTAAAAGGCATCAAACTCGTCAATATAGGCGAAGGTTATTTCCTTTTTTGCAAGGCGTAGCCACCAGAAGTAAAAAATTCCGAGTGACAGAGTCCCCGTGGATGCCGCCAAGCCAAACTCAAGTGATGTTTTTCCGTAATCGAAATAAATGCCTTCTTCTCCGTTACTGTTGGTCTTAACTTTAAGGGAACACTTGACTCCAGCGTCATTAAGAAACTGTTCAAAGTCATTAACGGAATTATTGTCAATAATACTTTGTGAGAGTCGTTTTACACCAATATTCTTGCCGATATAATCGCCCGTTTTGGTAGAGTCTAGCGAGCGAAAAAACACCATGCCCTCAATAAAACTAAGCAACTTGGAAAATAGTTGGTTAGTAGGGGTTTCATCTAAAATGGTGTTGCTACGGACGTACTTGAGTAATGATATTTCAGAGGTACCAACATCGCTTTTCAGATGTTCTGCACCTTGCAAGTGAATGCTAGCCTGGTTAGATTGGCGGCGGTCTACATGGAGTATCCGTTCCTCGTTGATGAACAGACTTTCGTATACCATGCCTTCACGTGATTTTTTTCCGTAGTTATATCGAATTTCCGAACCATCAATACGATACTCAAAAGCGAACTCCGCAATCGTCACATTCATCCCGCCATTTAGGTAGTTGATGTCGAGTGAACTGAGGTAGTTGGGTGAATCTGTCAAGTGGAGTACAGGGTCCACCATCGCCAGTCCTAAATTAGACTTACCACCACCATTAGGACCATAAATCATGGCGTGCTGTATGATTCCGTTATTGACAGCATTCGTGTTGAATTCGTATTGCTGGCTTGATAGGTCAAAGACTAGCCAGTCCGTGAAGTTCCGAAAATTTTTAACGGAAAATTTGTGTAGCATCTGGTGTTCCCCAGCAGTTGACAGACTTAGCATAGCAGCTTTGATTGTTACCGTAAAAAAACTACGGCAAACTCTTGGTCTTTTTAGTGTTTAATCGAAAGTAGAATAATGGAATAGGTACGTTTGATAGGGGCCTAAAAGTAACCCTCTGTATGGGGCCATTAAGAACGCGACAAGACGGGATTATGTGGGAATGAGCGGGGACTGATGGGAAAGCCACGGTGCATAAGGGGTGCAGAGCAATCGCGTGGCGCTGAGCAGAAAATTCTTATGGCGCGACAAAATTCGATAAACAGCGAAATTCTGAATTTCACGCCACATGGTTCACGACATCGATATTATACCGTTAATGTATGTTTAACGGCGGTTTACATAGTGTGGCCGAGCCAGACAACCTTACCGATGATTTGAAGGTCTTTCTGCCCAGGAAGCACTGGAATCGGGCTATACATGGTGTTGTCGCTGATGACGAGTATAGCGCCACCTTGCCCGCGTTGTAGACGCTTGGCGAACAAATGGCCATCTAAGCGAATCACATAAATACCCTCGCGTACAAAGTTATTCTGGCTGATATCGACCAAAAGCGTTGAATCCTCGGGGATTGTTGGTGCCATTGAGTCGCCCCGACACGCCACCACGCGCAAGTTCTTAGCCGATAAGCCCTCCATAGCAAGCCATTTGCGTTTAAACGCGAGTTCTTCAATGCCGTCGCCATCTGTTGCTGTGGCGCCGTCGCCAGCCGATACGTGGACATCTACGAGCTTTTGCACATAGGCATAATCGTCGCTTGTGGCTACATATGGTCCGGTAGTCTCAGATGCGCCATGATCAGGCTTTACGAGCATTTCACCTGCGCCATTTAAAAGCCAGTTTGCGTTCACTCCAATGTTAACTAAGCCAGCTATAACTTGGCTCCCAGGGCTGCGGCCTCCTTTTTCGTACTCTTGCCATGAGCGCAGTTTGCTGCCGCATAAGGTGGATATGTCGGATTGCGTGTATCCGAGAGCCTCGCGAGCAGCCTTCATTCTGCTGCCTATTGCAATTTGGTCGTGCATAACTTTCGTCCCGCTAAGGTATGCGTGAGCGCATAACCCATTCTATAAAGAATAAAAATCGTAACCTGTTGTTTTAAATAAGTTTTTATTCTGCGCGCAGCTTTGTGCGCAAAAAGCCAAGGTATGCGCGCAATTCGGCGTTGACATGGCGCACTATCCGGCGTAATGTCTATTCCCATGAAGAACCTAGACAGCAAAACAAAAGCCTTACTTCGCGACCCCGTCAAACGCCGGATCTGGGTGAAATACCAGTGCCAGTTGCGCCACGTAACGATGTCTGAAATAGCCACAGAAGCCGGGGTGACCAGAGCATGTTTTTACTCGGTCTTTAACAAGACTTATCCACGAATGGAGAAAGTACTTGCGGACTTTCTGGGGCTAGAGCCGGCCCAGCTCTTCCCTGAACGGTATGACGAAGACGGCCTCCCGATCTATCGGATGGGTCGCCCTAAAAAGTCTATTGCCAATGGTGTACATGATAACACCCGCAGCGGGTACAGCAATGTCCATAACGGTCAGGTGGTTTAGACATGAGTCGCCGCGTTAAAGACACCCAAACCCTCGACTTGTTTGAAGTACCTCGGCCCGCTGCGCAATTCCCTGCCAGCATGGATTACGGCGTACTTGTGGCTCACATGGTGAGTGACGTACTACGGAATGCTGACTGTGATCGTCATGAGATAGCAGCACGAATGAGTCGCCTGACAGGCAAAGACGTTAGCAAGTACATGCTAGATGCATGGTCATCTGAAAGCAGAGATGCTTACAACATTCCCTTTTATCTAGTCCCAGTATTTGAAACTGCTTGTAGTTCGCATCAGTTAACGAATTGGCTGGCGGGGATTCGTGGCGGACGGTTATTGATTGGGCGTGAGGCTCTCAATGCGGAGCTTGGGAGGCTTGAACACGCCAAAGCGCAGGCCGTTCAGAAAATTCGCGACCTGAAAAAGATGATGGGGGAGTCTGAATGACTGATCGGAGGTTCTCTGTTAGAGAAATTGTTGATGCAACAGGGCTTAATCAATCGACAATTAGCCGCCGCGTTAACAAAGAGCTGTGGCCCTATACAACAGAGACAGTGGTAGGTGGAACTCGTCGTCTGTATTCATTATCAGACCTCCCCAAAGACATCCAGCAACCGCTGATCCTAGCGGAGGCCCGCCAGTCTGCTGAGCAGGAACAAGAGCTTGCTGACACTGCATGGAAGGTTTATGAGCGCGCTGGCGCGAATGCCAAAGCCGAGGCGAAGCGTCGTTTAGAGGCTTTGTTATTCCGCGAGAAGCTCACCTTTAGCGGGCTTGGCAAATCTGCCGCTACCGATAAGGCGGCTGATGAATTTGGTGCTAACCGCGCCACCATCTACAAGTGGGTGGAGCTAGTAAAAGGTATAGAGCGCAGCAACTGGCTTGCGCATTTGCTTCCCCAGTATGAAGGCAAGCCCAAGCGCAGCGCAGAATGCACGCCTGAAGCGTGGGACTTTTTTAAAGCCGATTATCTTCGTAATGAACAGCCATCAATCGCCAGTTGTTACGAGCGTCTTAAGCGTGCAGCAAGAGCAAACGGTTGGGCTATACCCGCAATTCGGACATTTAATCGCTGGTGTACCGAGCGCATACCGCTCTCGGTGCGCATCTTGCGCAGGGAAGGCGAGCATGCCTTGTCGGCACGCTTCCCCTCAGTTGAACGCACCGTACGCAATATGCATGCGCTGGAATGGATAAACGGCGACGGCTACCAGCATAATGTCTTTGTTAAATGGCCTGACGGCACAATAGACCGTCCTAAAACGTGGTTTTGGCAGGACGTACATGCCCGTAAAATTCTGTCTTATCGGGTCGACCTCACTGAAAACACCGACTCGATACGCTTAAGCTTTGGCGACCTCGTAGAGCAGTTCGGAATTCCCTCGCACGCCACCATCGATAACACCCGCGCCGCCGCCAACAAATGGATGACAGGCGGTGTTGCTAACCGCTATCGCTTTAAAGTTAAAGAAGACGATCCGTTGGGGATCTTCCCGCTGCTGGGTGTTCAGGTGCACTGGACTAGCGTAGACAAAGCCGGTACCCAAGCGAAAGGTCGCGGTCAGGCTAAGCCTATAGAGCGCGCATTTGGTGTGGGTGGGCTAGGTGACTACGTTGATCAACACCCTGACTTTGCTGGTGCCTATACAGGGAAGAATGTTAACGCCAAGCCAGAAAATTACGCGTCTAAAGCGATTCCGCTCGAAGATTTTGTGCGGGTTCTAAACGAAGAAATTCTTCACTGGAATGCTCGCGAAGGCCGTCGGACTGAAATGGCTGGCGGCACATTAAGCTTTGATCAGGTGTTTAACGAATCGTATGCCGTAGCACCAATCCGCAAGGCAACTGAAGCCCAGCGCCGGTTGTGGCTACTTACCGCAGAGTCGATCCGCGTAGACAAAACCGGCTGCTTTACCTTAGAAGCCGGTGCACGAACGGGCCAAGGTCGTGACGGCCGCAACCGCTACTTTGCACAAGAACTGCTGGAATACGGCGATCGCGGCATCAAGATTGTGGTGCGCTTTGACCCAGATCACCTACACGAGAGCGTGTATGTCTACACGTTGGATGGTCGCTTTATTACCACCGCAGACTGCCTAGAAGCCAAGGGCTTTGGCGACAGCGACGGCAGCCGCATTTACAGCCGCGAACGCAAAAAATTCATTAAAGCCACCAAGGCCGCAGCGGATGCAGAAATGCGAATGGATTTGGCTGGTGTGTCTCAACGCCTCCCTCGCCCAGAATTGCCCGCGCCTGTTGCAAGCAAAGTAGTACGTCCGGCGCGTGCCTCCATTGAAATGCCCGACACCAAATCGCCTGACGAATATTGGACGAAGCAAGCCGAGTCCTCTATGGCCGACGTTGAAGCCCTATTTGAACCCCAAGCACCGCAGCCAGAAAGCACCGCATATCAGCGCTGGTTAAGAGTGAGCGAAGCAATGGAGCAAGGCGAAACACTTTCGCAGATCGACGCCAAATGGTGGACGAAAAACGAAGCAAACCCTGAATTTACAAACCGAAAACTAATGGAGGACTGGGACAAAGAACTAGAACGGACAGCCAGCAGCAACTGACTGTCCGGTAGATCGTCGACTACATGACTAATCAACAACAAGGAAATAATACATGACAATCACCGAAATCGACAACATTAGCGGCATGGCACCGCTGACCAACATGGCACTGACCAAGGCCGCAGTGGAGCGCGCACAAAACCGCGCCGAGTCACTGCCTGGCATGGTAGTGATGTTCGGCCCCAGCGGATTTGGCAAAAGCTACAGCGCCACGTTTGTTGCCAATACCTTGCGTGCTCACTACGTAGAGTGCCGCAGCTCTTGGACTAAGAAAGCACTGCTCGAAGCCATACTGCTCGACATGGGCATAACGGCTGCGTCGACGATTTACAAAATGACGGATCAAATATCCGAAGAGTTAGCGCAAAGCCAGCGGCCGCTGATTATTGATGAAGTGGATCATATCGTTGATAAGAAAGCGGTTGAAATTATTCGCGATATTTATGAAGGCAGCAAAGCGCCCATGCTGCTCATTGGCGAAGAAAAGCTTCCCGCTAAGCTTAAGCGTTGGGAGCGTTTTGACGGACGGATATTAGATTGGGTACCGGCGCAGCCAGCCGGCGACAAAGACACCGCCAGCCTTTGCCGTGTGTACGCTCGCGGCATAGAAATTAAACCAGACCTGCAAAGGGAAATTACCAAACTGGCTCGCGGCAGTGTGCGCCGGATCTGCGTGAACCTCGACAAAGTACGCGTTGCCGCCGAGCAAGAAGGCTGGGACAGCGTAGACAAAAAACGCTGGGGTAGTCGCGGTTTTTACACAGGCCAAGCACCTGCGAGGAAGCTGGTATGACAGTAGCTACTAAGCAGCCCGCAAAGGGCATGGGCCGTAAGCCAGTCAACATTGGTCAATACGGCACTCAAGACGCAATCTGGCGAGCCATACGTGAATTGCTCACCTTCACTCAGGCTCAGCTGGTTTCCTATGTAAACAACAAGGTCGAGGTTAATGACCATACCGTTAACAGCTATTTAGAACGCCTTTTAAACGCTGGTTATTTAAGTGTTGAAAAGCTTCCAAAGCATCGCGGGGTTTGCGTTGAGTCGACCTATACCTTAATTAAAAACACTGGCAATGAAACCCCGCGCCTGCGCAAAGATGGTAGCAAAGTCACCCAAGGTTTAGGCCGAGAGTGTATGTGGCGCAGCATGAAAACCCTTGGTGAATTCGACTGGCTCGAACTCGTCTCGGTGATTAATGCCGACGGTTACTTAGTGTCTGAAGCCAGCGCCAAAGAGTACTGCAAAATCTTGGCTCAAGCGAAGTACTTGGTGGTTGTACGCCAAGGCCGTGGATCAATTCGCTCACGCTATCGCTTGTTGCCATCCAAATGGACTGGGCCTAAGCCTCCACAAATCCAGCGCACTAAAAGCCTTTTTGATGCCAACTTAAACAAAGTTGTTTGGCAGCGCGGCCCGCAAGGCGGTGACGCATGAACGCCCACCTGATTAGTGACCCAGCATGGATCTTGGCCCTGCGCGAACAAGTGGCAGCAAAAGGCCAGCGCGCCGTTGCCAAAGAAATTGGCTACAGCCCTGCGGTGGTTAGCCAAGTGCTTAACGATAAATACGGCGGCGATGTCGCCCAAGTTGAAAAGCGCGTTCGCGGCGCCTACATGGGCGAGACCGTGTTTTGCCCCGTACTGGGCGAGATCCCCTCTAACCAGTGCCTAGACCACCAGCGCAAACCCTTTGCGCCGATCAACCCGATGCGAGTGCGGCTGTTTAGAGCCTGCCGCGCCGGATGCGAAAACAGCAAATTGGAAGGGAGACGGTCATGAGCATGTATCACCCCAATTACCTTAGTCATTACGGCGAGCGCTTTATCCGCTTAGGTTTGTCTGCGCACGGTGTGACGTTTGAGCAATACCTCGCCGCGCCTAGTCGGTATGAAATCAAGTACGAGAATGAGTTTCGCCCATTACTACCAGCGCAGCGCGCAGTGCAGGCACGGCTCGATGCGATCGGCTTTGCGGTTGAGCGAGTTGAAGCTGAAGTGGATGAGCTGCCGCATCGTAACGGTGTGGCGATTGAGCCGCTGCGGCATCACTGCCGCCCTAAGCGCTCACGCAAAAGCGATTTCACTCGGAGGGTGCGGGCATGTTAGCCGATAAATACAGCCACTGGCTGCGCTGCGTAAAAGCAAACCAAGTGCCGCTACTTGATTACACCTGCCCTGACTGCAAACAAGAATTACAAGCACTGCGTCCGCCCGAAGGCGAAGAGCCGTGGGACTCGGTAATTGAGTGCCCACATTGCCAAGGCTTGCATTTTCGGGTCGCGCACAGCCAGGGAGCTGTTGAATCTTGGAGCCTACAAGCATGAGCAATACTGCAAATGACTATCTCGAAGGCGTCTGTTTTGAAGTGATTCGCGTCATGGCAGATAAAGACAGCCCAATGGGCAGCGCGGCGCTCTCTGTCGCGCTGGGCATACGACACGACGCAGTGCAGGCGGCTGTTTGTAAGCTCATTATCCGCGACAAACTGATCATGGTTGGCCGTTGCGACAACGATCGGCCAGTGTACCTCCTGCGCGTTCCAGAGACGGAGATCGTTTGACATGAATAACATCAGCCCCGATCGCGTGTTGCAAGTGTTGAGTCGCCATATTGGCGCCGAAAACGGTGTGACGGTAACCAAGCTAGCGCAAGAAGTTACCGACTCACTGCTGGTGTCTGCCGGTGATGAGCGCGCTGTCAGGGCTGCTGTTGTAGAGCTACGTAAAGCGGGCCTGCACGTTTGTGCTCACCCAGGTTCTGGGTACTACATGGCCCGCGACGAGGCCGAGCTGGTGCGCTGCTGCAGTTATTTATTTGACCGAGCCATGTGCTCACTAGAACAAGTTGCCGCCATGCGGCGTGAATCGCTGCCGGATCTGCGTGGGCAGCTGAGGTTGCCGACATGAAAGTTACTTATGACAAATATGGCCGAATGAATTACCACCCTGAGTATCACCACAAGCATGGCCAACCTTGGACTACTACAGATCAGAAATATTTGATCGAGTACTACGAAAAGCTCGGACCGGAACAAGTGAGTTTTGCTTTAGGTAGAACCATACACACCGTAATGCAAAGAGCCGCAGAGTTGCGAAAAGCGGGTTTGATGCCAATGCCTAAAACTCAAAGTTACCACCGCCGAATGCGGCCTACATTTAACGCTGGAGAAAACCATGAACACTGACACCATACCCGAAGGCTATGCCCGTAACTCAGCTGGCCACTTAGTACCGACTGAGCAGATCCGCGAGCATGACAAATTGCGCGACGATGTGGCCCGCAGTTTGGCAATGGAAGCCGAAGAGCTACACGACCGAATCAAGGCGTTTAAAGAAAAGGCCTTAGCAGACATTGCCGATATGGTCGCCATTGCTGCCGACAAATACCAAGTTAAGATTGGCGGCAAAAAAGGCAACGTTAGCCTGTGTACCTACGACGGTCAGTACAAAGTGACCCGTACTTATGCTGAACGCATTGCCTTTACCGAGGAACTGGAAGCGGCCCGCGAGTTAATCAATGACTGCATAGTGCGCTGGAGCGAAGGCGCCAATGCCAACATCAAAGTGCTAGTAGATCGCGCCTTTCGCACTAACGGCCAAGGGCAGATTAAAACCGCAGCGGTGCTTGAGTTGTTGCGCCTAGATATTCAAGACGACGGCTGGAAGCGCGGCATGGAGGCGCTAAAGGATTCTATTCAGTCGGTTGGTGCCACTGCTTATGTACGGATTTACAAGCGCGTTGGCACTAGCGATCAGTACCGGCCGTTAGCATTGGATATTGCAGCGCTATGAGTGCGGGCGAACACAATATCGCCATATCGATGCGACTGTATCAAATCATTCAGTCGCTATATGTGCGGATTAATAAAGCGGGTATCAAGGTTGAAAAGCTAACCGCCACTGAGCATTTAGTAACCGTTCAGCTGCGTTATAGCGACCAGTTGCAGCGGGTGTTCCCAGATGCCGCCCTGCGAACGCGCAACGATAAATATTTTAACGAGTACTACTACGACACCGACTGTCGATTAGTGTGGGAGGCAAGCAGCAATGAGCATTAGCAAAGCGCAATGGGCCGAGCTTGAAGAGCGATTAAAGGGATATTACGTGCACGTTAAATTCACGTTAAGCGGCCATGAAATAGCAGTTCATAAAGAACGCTTAAAAGAGAATAAGTTTGTCTTGGTCGTGTACATTGACGGCTCGTGGAAAGGCTTGTGGATGACCGGCAACAAAGATCCTGTGTACGATCCTATCGTTAAGCAGGTCTGGCGAAAACGTAGCAGAGCATTGTATTCACCTGCAAAAAAGGCTCGAATAAAAAAGAGCCTCGGTGTGCGACGGACAAAAGAGATGTTCCCCGATCTCGATAAAGCCATTGTGATGTGGATGCCTGATTTCTCAACCGCTGCCAGCCTAGTTCGCCAATTCAAAAAGATCGACGGCCTAGCATTAGTGGCCGATCCGGTGAAAGCCAATGGTTAACAAACCCACGCGCGACCGTCGCGGCATTGAGCTGGCCAAAATCCACATGGGCGCGAATAGGCTCGGTCTGGATACCAAAGACAAAGACCCAGACAGCCCTTACCGATCTATGCTGTGGGCCGTTGGTCGTGTGCGTAGCGCTGCACAACTGGATGCCAGCGGCCGCGCTGCGGTGTTGGATCACATGCAGCGTCTTGGTTTTGAATCGCCAACGTACCGCCCTAAACCGTCTAAAGCTAGCGCTGCGCAAATAGCCAAAGTGCGCGCCCAACTACATGAAGCTGGATGTGACGAGGCCTACGGTGACGCACTCGCTAAACGCATGTGCAAAGTAGAGAAGTTGGTGTGGTGCAAGCCAGATCAGCTCAGAAGCATCGTTGCCGCGCTGTACTACCATAAGAAGCGCAACAATCGGAGGCCGAGTGAAGCTTGATCCCGAGCAGCTGCCCAGCAGCTTACATGACGTGATTGATGCAATTGGCATCGATGCGGCTTTACGCTTGGTAGAACACCTCGGCGGCACGCGCTTATACGTGCCGGAACGCATGACACCAGACCACCCGATTGTTGCCTTACTAGGGCACAAACACGCCTACGCTCTCGCTGAACATTTTGGTGGTGACCAGATAATTTTACCGCGCTGTGTGGCGGCGATCAGGGCTATGCGAGACGCGGCTATTCGGCAGCAACGTCACGGCGGCGCAAGCACTAAAGCGCTAGCAATAAAACATGGTTTAACAGAACGGCAGATATACGCCATACTTGCGGCAGGTGAACCAGAAGTGTCGCTGCAGCAGAGTTTGATATAAGACATGGGGCATTCGTTGTTAAGCAATGCTACGGAATGTTGTTGCAAGCGTCAGATAGTTTCAGGAGGAAAAATGACCAAAGTCTGCCCTAAGTGTGATTACAAACGCACAGAGTATGAAACCGCACCTGAGTGGCAGTGCCCAAACTGTCAGGGTGTGTATGAGAAACTCGAAAAGGCCATTAAGGCCGGTGTCGATGTAAAGCAGCGGTTCGTCAATTCGCCAGCTAGTGCTGAGCAGCTGCAGATGCGTAAGCAGCATCTGGTTGTAACCACCACGCCAACCGTGCCAGGGCGCGAAATTGAGCAGGTCATTGATATTGTCGCCACCCACAGCACCTATGCCTTCAGCTCCCTAAATGAAATGTTCGGCAGTATCGGCAGAGCCTTTGTCGGGTCTGGCAAAAGCTATGGCACTGAGGGGCACCTGGCTAAGTGCCGCGCAGAAGCCCTTGAATCATTGCGGCACAGCGCTGCCACAATTGGTGCCGATGCGGTGGTGGGTACCGAGATTCAAATTGCAGAATTCAGTGGCGCCACAGACAACGGTGTGATTGTTGTTTCGGCAATAGGTACAGCTGTCACGTTATTGCCTCGTTAACCCGTGGTTGTAATAGCTCCCTGCGTCCCAACGGAATTGGAAACTGAGAAAATGGCAACCGAAGCTAACAATGTCGAGAGAAATAGCAACCTCCAGATTCGTAATGAAGCTGTTGTTTTGCCAAAGATGTCAGAAGGAGAGAGTAGCGCTAGGGAAAAATTGACGCTTGCAATACGACTATTTGGCGAAGATGCAATGCAACTAATGATGGCGTGGAGGGGTTTGGGAGAGCCACCCAGGCTATCAAAGCAGGAGTGTCGAAACATTGCCTGCAATTACCCGTTTTCTGCAGATGAAATTGAGTGCGTTTTTCCTCCGGCATAACACCCCTGAAAGGCACGTTGCCTAGCGAGAGATAGGGCGCTTTACGGCTCACTCAATCCCCGCTACTATGCAAATCATTCCAAGAAAAACCCCTCTCCGCTGAAGCCCTTCACCTGATCCACTCCCACCTAACACCTTAATCTCAAGTCTACATCGTATATTCAACGACTGGAGACTTGAGGTGTTTAATCATGTAACCGACAAACTGCGCATCTGGCCGTGGCTGCTTTTGGCTTTGGTTTTTACGGGCATTGTTGCCTTTGTGGCGCCATATCAGTTGGGCGTATTGGCGTGGTCATTGAGTAAGCTGTCGCTAGGTGCGTATTTGGGCTATTGGATAGACCGCAGTATTTTTCATTACTGTCGGCCCCATGCGTTCCTTGAACACCGCTCTGCTGTGCAGCCTGATGCCTTTGCCGCGAGTATGATTCGTCGCGCACTAATTATTGCTGCCTCCATTCTCGCCTTAGGGCTGGGCGTATGAGCTGGGCGCGGATCTTTAATGCCGCACTGGTGGTGCTTGTTTTAGCGGGCTTGCTTGCGTGTTTGTCAGCGTATGCTGAGGTGCCTGCCCGCGCAGATCATTACCGGCGCGACCTTACCCGCATTGCTCAGCAAGAGATGGGGCTTACTGCCCCTGTCGCATTATTTGCGGCGCAAATCCATCAAGAAAGTTCTTGGCGTTCTGATGCTAAAAGTCCGTATGCCGAAGGCCTTACCCAGTTTACCCCCGCCACCGCCAAATGGATTTCTGAAATTTATCCCGATCTCGGCAATGCCACCCCGTACTCTCCCGGCTGGGCAATGCGGGCGATGGTGCGTTATGACCTGCATATATTGGCCCGTGTGAAACCCTGGCACGCGCGTGATATTCCTGACTGTGACAAGTGGGCCTTTACCTTGAGCGGCTACAACGGTGGCCCAGGGTGGATAACGCGCGACCGGCGGCACGCTGAGAACGCCGGTCATTGTCCCGACGCTTGGTTTGGTTCGGTGGAGAAGTACTCCGCTCGTTCAGCGCCCGCCTTTAAAGAAAACCGTCACTACGTTAATCGTATTTTGAATGAACTGACTGAGCGCTATCTCTCCGCTGGCTGGCAGGGAGCGCCCTTGTGTTAAGAGTGTTTGGTGGTTGGCTGTTTAAGCTATTGGGTAATGGCACGGCATTGGCCGTGTTGCTGGCTTTGGGTGGTGTGATCTATCACGGATGGCGTACTGGCAACCTGCAAAGCTTAGTGGCAGATCGAGACGAGCGCTTGAATGAGGCAACCGCAGAGTTGGAGCGATGGCGAAGCTTGGCGCTGGCCTACCGTGTGCGCGGCGATAAGTTAGCTGCACTGCAGCGGTCTGCTAATGACGCAGTACGCCAGCTGCAGCTTGATCTTGATGAGCGCAATAAAACCTTTCAGGCCACCGCCCTGCAAATACGTCAAGCACCACCAGAAGATGACGGCCCTGTTGCCGCGGTGCTGCGCCAAACGCTAGAGAGCTTGCCGTAATGCTCAAGCTAACACTGCTCTGCATTTTGATCTTATTGATCTTAGCCGGTTGCGCCGCGCAACAACCCGATGTGTTGCCGGTGCCGATTTATTGCCAAGTACCCGCTGGATTATTGGTGCAATCGGTCATGCCGGCAACGCCAACCGGTAACTATACCCAGCGCGACGTGGCTGATTACATAAACCAACTTTATTACTACGCGGTAAGTGGCTGGGATCGCGTACAGGCAGTTGATACATGGGTAGCGCAGCACTGTGAATGAAAGCGACTTTGAGAGAGCTGCACAGTTCGCCGATCGCGAACGCGAGAATGCCTTGGCTAAGCATAGACAAAAAATGGCCAGCCAAATTGAAGGTGGCGACACCTGCGAGGACTGCGGTGGGCCGATACCGCCAGAGCGCCAAGCTGCGGTGAAAACCGTGTTTTGTGTTGAGTGCCAACAAATTAACGAAAGGCTGCGATAGCAATGAATTTAAGTGATGTGAATTGGGATGCAACGCGCTTTGGATTTGATCTGGCGCAAACGATCTTTATGGCCGGCGTGGCCATTTATGTTTGGTGGACGAATCGATCAAGAGCCACCAAAAAATCGATTGAAGAAGTGGATGCACATATCGAGAAAGTAGCCAGTGCGTTTGATAAGCGGGTCAATGTTATAGAGCGTCGAGTTCACAGCGTTGAAAAAGACCTATCGCACCTGCCCAGCCACGACGAACTTGCTGCACTGCATGAAAAGGTCAACGGTGTTGCCAACACAATGAACCAAGTGCAGGGCGAGTTAAGCGGTATAAACCGCACCCTAAATTTGATTAATGAATTCCTGATTAACAAAAAGGAGCGGTAAATGAGTTACGCCGAATTAGTAGCGACAGACGTTCGCTTACGAGTGCTCCAAGCGCTGGAGTGTGACCCAGATTACTCGCATAACGAAGACGTTGTGAGAATGGCACTGGGTGCGGCCGGCCACAACATAAGTCGTGATTTACTGCGCACGGAACTCTACTGGCTACAAGAACAAGGCGCAGTGAAACTAGAAGATCACGACGGCTTGATTGTGGTCACGCTTACATCGCGGGGCGAAGATATTGCCCTTGGTCGTGCCCGAGTGCCTGGCATTAAACGTCCAGGGCCACGCTAATGTCGCGCAATCGTTCTAGCTCAATAGAGCAGCTGCCCGCAGACATTCTTGAAAAGCTGCAAGCGTTGCTACGTGATCCGCGAGTAAACCAGCTAGATGCCACTCGCCGTATCAATGTCATATTGGCAGAGCAAGGGCACGCCGAGCGCGTAAGTAAATCGTCGGTTAACCGCTATGCCGTGCGGATGAACGAAGTGGGCGAACGTATGCGGCAGTCTCGGCAAGTGTCCGAGATGTGGATAGCGCGCTTAGGCACCGAGCCAGAAGGCAAGATGGGTCGCTTGCTGAATGAGATGTTGCGCACCCTTGCGTTTGAATTGACCGAAAAGGTGATGTCCAGCGATCTTAACGAAGACACCTTGCCGGGCGTAATTGACCAGATCAAGAATCTATCGCTTACCTCTATGCGGCTTGAGAAAAGCCTAAGCGAAAACATTAAAACCGAGAAGGAAATTCGCAAGGCCTTTGCCGAAGAAGTGGCGGCTGAAACCGAATCTGTTGCCAAAGAAGCTGGCTTAAGTGCTGAGGCAGTGCAGACCATCAAGAATAAGATTCTGGGGATTGCCGATAAATGAACGACGTAGGCATTGGCAAAGTCCTTGGCGGCGGCACCGTCAACGACCCAAACTGGTATAAGGACTTCGACCCAAACGAAGTCCTTTTGCAATATCAGCGCGACTGGGTTGCCGATGACTCACAGCTCAAGCTTGCTGAGAAGTCACGCCGTACTGGATTGACATGGGCCGAAGCGGCCGACGGAACATTGTGCGCTGGCGCATCGCGTGCTGCCGGTGGTTGCAATCATTTCTATGTTGGTTCGAATAAAGAGATGGCCCGCGAGTTTATCGACGCCGTGGCGATGTGGGCCAAGCTGTTTGATCAAGCGGCTGGTGAGATTGAAGAAGAGATCCTGATCGACGAAGACAAAGACATTCTTACCTTTGTCGTTAACTTTGCCAGTGGCTTTAAGGTGCAAGCACTTAGCTCGCGGCCGTCAAACCTGCGTGGTATGCAAGGTAATGTCACTATCGATGAGGCTGCGTTTCACGAGCAGCTCGCTGAAGTACTCAAGGCCGCGCTGGCACTCACAATGTGGGGTAGTAAAGTCCGTTTAATCAGTACTCATAATGGTGTTGAAAACCTCTTTAACGAAATCATCAACGATAGCCGCGCTGGTAAAAAAGACTACAGCGTTCACCGTATAACCTTAGATGATGCTTGTCAGCAGGGTTTGTATAAACGAATTTGTCAGATCACTAAAAAAGAATGGTCGGCAGAAAACGAAGCGGCGTGGGTTGCCGGTCTGATTAAAAACACGGCCACGAGCGAAGACGCCCAAGAAGAATATTACTGCGTGCCCAAGTCTGGCGGCGGTGCGTATCTATCACGGGCATTGATTGAGTCGCGGATGGCACCTGCGCCCATCTTCCGCTATGAAGGCACTGCCGAGTTTAATGCTCGACCTGAAAAAATTCGCTATGCCGAGATTCAGGATTGGTGTGTAAGCAAGCTGCTCCCCATTCTCAATACGCTCCACCCGAACACCCCGCATTGCTTTGGTGAAGACTTTGCACGTACTGGCGACTTTACTGTGTTTGCGCCAATGGCAATTACTCAAGAGCTAAAGCGTGTAGTGCCATTCTTAGTTGAATTGCGCAATGTACCGTTTAAGCAGCAAGAGCAAATCATGAAGTACATCATCGATCGCCTGCCAAAGTTTCAGGCGGGTGCTTTTGATGCGCGTGGTAATGGCCAGTATCTCGCAGAAACGGCTGTAGACGAATACGGTGCCGGCATCATTGACGCCGTTATGCTCAGCCAGTCTTGGTACCTCGACAATATGCCTAAGCTCAAGGCTGCATTTGAAGATGACGAGATACTTATTCCCAAAGATCGCGACGTGCTCGATGACCTTCGGGCCCTGCAAGTCATTAAGGGCATACCCAAACTACCTGATGCCAAAACCGGCGATGACAAGAAGCGTCACGGCGATGCCGCAATCGCGATAGCAATGGCGTACTTCGCCAGCTTAATGGATGTGGTGGCGATTGATTTTACATCTGTACCCAGAGCCGCAAACAACTGGCATGGCTCAGCCAAACAAGACGATGACGACGACATCGACTTCGATCCTGGTCTGAACATTACGGGTGCGTGGTAACAAGGAATCTCACATGGCCAAAAAGAAAAAGCAAAAAATTGATACAAAATCGCCAGCGCTTACCGAGGAGCAAACTGCCGGTACCGCACTCAGTGCACAGTTGCATCGCGAATTTGCCGAACACCCAACCAAGGGGTTAACACCAGCGCGCCTGTACCAGATCCTTGAGGGTGCGGAAAAAGGCGATCTTAAAGCGCAGTCTGAACTCTTTGAAGATATGGAAGAGAAAGACCCACAGATCGGCAGTGACCTCGCCAAGCGTCGGCAACTGGCCGCAGAGTTAGAGTGGCAGATTGTGCCGCCAGACAATGCAAGTCGCGCCGAAAAGAAAGCAGCTGAGCAAGCCGCCGAAGTCTTTGATGGGCTGGAGGTTGAAGACCTAATCATTGATATGGGCGCAGCCCTTGGACATGGCTGGGCAAACCTGGAGCAAACGTGGGCGCGTGATGGCGCTATGCGATTTATCGAACAGCCTGAGCTTCGGCCCCACGGTTGGTTTCGTTTGCACTCAGAAAATCAGAACAGCATTACCCTGCGGGACAACAGTCAGAACGGTGCCGAGCTGTGGCCACTAGGCTGGGTGCAACACCGCCATAAAGCCAAGCCTGGTTACATTGCGCGATCGGGCCTGTGTCGTATGTTGGCGTGGCCATACCTGTTCCAAAACTACGCACTGGGTGACCTAGCCCAACTACTTGAGATTTACGGCATACCCGCTCGTGTGGGCACATACCCTCGCAACGCATCAGACAAAGAGAAGCTGACCTTACTCCGAGCTGTGACAAGCCTTGGCAGCAATGCTGCTGGCATCATTCCCCAAGGCATGGAAATCGATTTTAAAGAAGCCGCCGACGGCAAGTCGGATATGTTCAAGGTGATGATGGATTGGTGTCAGCAGGCTAAGGCGAAAGTGGTGCTGGGCGGTACACTCACCTCCGGTACAGGCGAAGGCACGAATACCAACGCGCTGGGTAATGTGCATGAACGTGCTCTAGACAGTTTAATCCGTTCCGATATTCGTCAATACGCCAGCACAATCAAGCGTGACATGCTGTGGCCAATGGCCGCAATGAACTTTGGCATAGCAGACTTGCGCCGTGCTCCGCAGTTCAAACTGGATATGGGTGAGACCGAAGACTTTGCCGTGCTGTCGGAATCCTTGCCTAAGTTTGTTGAGATGGGTGCGCGTATACCTATGTGGTGGTTTCACGAGAAGTCCGGGATTCCAGAAGCCGGTGAGAATGATGAAGTGCTTACCCTTGCCCCGACAGTGCCGACACCAACAACACCAACAACACCGTCGGAACTACCGCCACAAGACGCCGCCTTACGCATTGCCCTTGCTGCACTTAAAGGGCCTTCAAACAGCCCTCAATCGGCGTTAGATGATGTGTTAAACGCGATTAATCCGGCGACTCAACAAGGCCAAGCAGAATCCCTACTCAAGCCGATTATGGATCGCATACAAGCGGGTGATAATTACGATGCTATCCAAGATGACCTGAGCGACCTTTATCCTGATTTAGATGTAAGCGGCATAGAAGACATGCTGACGCGGCTATTTTTTGTGGTGGAAACCTGGGGGCGATTGAACGCATGAAGAATCAAATTAACGAAAAATTCAAACGGTGCAGAACGGTTGGGCAGCTAGTCACTGAGCTTCAAAAGTTACCTAAAAGCGCCAAGCTCGGCGAGCCGATGATACCTGTTTTATATAACTCAAGTGAGGCGGCGAAGAACGCCGGATTAAAGCCTTGCGTGGGTATAGAAGAGTATTAGCCGTTAAATTTATGGGCATATGCCACCCTTGACGGCATGGAGAGAATTGTAATGACTACAACTGTAACGGTAAGCGCCCATTGTGACAGCAGCACAACAAAGGTACGCGTAATTGAGGGCGATCGTGACTCTGATGAAAAGACAGAATCATATTTGGAAGACGGGCAAGAACAGAGCTTCTATGTTTACGACACTAAGTTTTTAAGTGTTGATGAAATACCAAAGTAATGCGGAAACGGGTGCTGCAATGGATATGAGTGTCTGGATTTTAATTGCCGTTGTATTTGTTGCCGGTTTTGGTTGGGGGCGCTGGTATGAAGAATGGAGCGCTAAACGGGAAATCTCAAAGCGTGACGAACATAAGCTTACAGTGTCGATGCCCATGAAAGGTGATGACGCCCAGGCGGTGATGTCATTGCTTAAAAACCTTATTGATCAGGTTGCGGCAGAACGTTTGATTAAGAGCAATGAGGCTGCGGAGTAATATAGCGTGGAAATTAAAGTTGATCGGTTAAGTAAAGATCAGCTGCGTGTGATGTGGATAGCAGTTAATGCTAAAGCGCAGCAAATATAGCCCCTAGCTTAACCTTTGGCTTAGCAGCGCACGTAGTGCGTCTGAGCGACCAACGGGAGCAACTATAGCCCGTTGTTACACGTAACTTTGGATGATTTATGGTAGCTGTATTATTTGCACACGAGCAGAGTAATTATAAAAACTTTGATGAGTGTGATGTATGGGACATTAAGCGCAACGCGCTGAACTATTGCGGCAACGATAGCGTGATTGCTCACCCGCCCTGCCGTGCGTGGAGCCAGCTTAGACATTTTGCGAAGCCTAGGCCAGGCGAAAAAGATTTGGCTATATGGGCTATAAAAACAGTTAGGCGTTGTGGTGGTGTGTTGGAACACCCGAATAAATCCAGCCTGTGGCCGGTCGCAAAATTGCCAGAGCCGGGGCAAGTTGACGAATTTGGCGGATGGACGTTAGTTGTTAGCCAGCACTGGTGGGGGCATTTAGCTGAAAAAATGACGCGACTTTATATAGTGGGCTGCAAGCAAAATGATGTGCCAGCAATACCAATTCGCCTTGGCGAAGCAACGCACGTACAGACGTACAGTCACAAGTGCCGGCGGCGGCCACAAATGCCACACAAACTTAGGGAGCATACGCCACCGGCTTTTGCTAAATGGCTTGTTGATCTAGCCGCGAAGTGCAGTAGTGATGGTGACGTGTAACGCCGCCATTCGCGAGCCTTAGGTCTCGCGCAATGCAAGTGTTATCGCAAGCAAGAAAAGAATTCCCGGATAGTAAATGATCAAAATATACGGCATCTCTATTAATCTGCACAAATATGTCTCAGGAGAGCAAGTGCGCGGAACGACAGAACTCGAAGAGGATTGTATGAAATGAGTGTAATTATTTTAGGATGCTGCGGCATTGGTAAAACTGCATTTATTGTTAAAGACGATAACGACGACAATAGGGTTTTTGATAGCGTTGGCGAAGCAGATGCTTGGAGCTGGGATAATGCCGACGAGCTTGGCGACTGTTTTAGAATTGTAGATTTAGACGATTGAAGCAGTTTGACACTATGACTAACACCAAATGCCTGAATCAGTAGACCTAGGCTACGCCTTCACCCTCGCCCCCGCCAAAGCCGTGGAGTACTTCCGCAGCAAGGGCCATCGCATCTCGTGGAACTGGTATGACACCTATCAAGAGGCAAACGCCAAAGCATTCACCGTGGCCAAGGTGGCGCGGCTAGATGTGCTGAAGGATATTCGCGGTGCGGTCGACGGCGCCATTGCCAACGGCACTACCTTTGCCGATTTCAAAAAAGACCTTGAACCCACCCTGCGCAATAAGGGCTGGTGGGGTAAGCAGATCGTGGTCGATTCAAAAGGTGTGGCCGAGCAGGTGCAGCTAGGCAGTGTGCGTCGGCTAAAAACCATTTACGGCACTAACCTGCAAACCGCTTACATGGGCGGCCGCTGGAAAGGCATGGTAGAAAATGCCAGCGAGCGGCCGTACTGGCAGTACATTGCTATTGATGATGGGGCTACCCGCGCCAAGCACCGCGCAATGCATAAGCGGGTTTTTCGTTGGGACGATCCAATCTGGCAAAGTATGTATCCGCCCAATGATTGGGGTTGCCGTTGCCGAGTGCGGGCGCTTACCGCCAAGCAGGTTGAAGCAATGGGCCTCACTGTAGAAATATCCGACGGTAAGCTGCGCGAATCAATGGAGCTGGTTAGCAAACGCACCGGCGAAGTGCAGCCGGTCACTGGCTTTGATCTGGGCGGTGGCGATACATTTAAGCCAGGCGCGGGCTGGAGCTATAACCCAGGCGCAGCCCATTGGCAGCCAGATTTAGATAACTACCCCTACGCCACCGCCAAGCAATACGCTGAAGGTGTACTTACCGGCCCGCCGTTTAAACAATTTTATGGCAGGTTGGATGGCTTAGTAGCAGAGGCGCGCAGGGCATCGCCAGAAGCGACCGACGCGGCATTGCGTGTACAGCTGCGTCCTAAGTTGGGTGGCGCTGAGTTTCCGGTCGCGGTGCTTAAAGACGATTACACCGCTGCGATTGGAGCCACTCGGCAAACCGTGTGGCTGAGTGACGACACCCTGAGCAAGCAGCTCATTAATCGCAAAGACGCCTTGGGCCTTACAGCTTACTTGCAGGTGCAGCCGACCTTGCAGAATGCGATTTTGGTGGTTGAGGACAAGGCCAAACATTTGATGTTTTATCGCAAAGGCGATCGCTACTACGCGGCTGTGGTTAAGGCCACGGGCGGCGGCAAGTTGTATTTGCAAAGCTTTAGGAATAGTAGCGCCAAAGAAGTGGCTGCAGCCGGTGGTCGTGGCAAAGTGGTACTGGATAAACGGTAAAGTCTGGGGTGCTAAGTGGTAAATCTGGTGTGGTAAGTGGTAAAAGTTGGGGCTGCGCCTGGTAGCCCCTGTGTTCTGCGCCCGGACTCGCCACCCCGGAACGGAACCTGATCCAGCCAGGCACTGGATACGCGTTGAGCGTATTGCTCTAAGCGCAGCTTTCGCAGCGAGATTTTGCCGCAGAACCTTAAGGTGAGTATAGATTATGAGTACCGATTTTTCCATTACCGTCGCTGGAGACGATATTCAATCTGCGTTGAATGAATTGCTCAAGCAGATTGGTGACACACGGCCAGCGATGCGGGCCATATCTGAAGTGCTGTTAGACAGCATTGAAGACGCCTTCGATAAAGAAGCCGACCCAGAAACCGGCAGCGTGTGGGAGGCGCTATCTCAGGTCACTATTGATCAGCGCAAGCGTGACGGAAAATGGCCTGGTAAAATGCTGCAGTATTCTGCCGGCGGTTTAGCGTCTAGCTTTAGTGCAAACTACGGCGACGAGTTTGCGGCCGCATCCAGTAATAAGCCCTATGCGGCTATCCACCATTTTGGTGGTATGGCGGGTAAAAATCGCAAGGTGAAAATTCCCGCCCGACCCTACGCAAGTCTGTCGCCGTCACACCGCGAGGAAGTGCTCGATATACTGCAGCGCCATTTGGGCCTCTGAGAGCGGCCTCAGTGAATTGTCACTGGCCAAAGTGGGGTTTTGGGCCTGAAATCCTTCATAACACCCCAACCCTAAACTCTAACCCTGTTTAAAAGGTGTTTAAATTTGCTTGTACGCGCTTTTGAAGGGTGGCTGGCGGCAACGGTAGCGATGCGGGGGCTAATTTGGCACACAACGCGATTGTGGCCGCAACTTGAAATTGCCAGTTTGGCAGCTTTGGGCTACTCTGAGCGCGCTTTTGTAAATTCCCCCGCGCCCCTCCTTACTGCTGAAGTGCTTCACCTTATTTGCTGCCCCTTGTCCTGAGACGATGGCGGCATGAAACGAATTGCTGCTCTTAAATCCAACGCTGTTTGTGTTGCCGTTTGTGCCCTGCGGGTTCAAGCCGGTATTCCAATGCAGCGTCTTATCCCAGCCGGTACATTTGATGCACCTCGCGGCGATATGTCTGGCAAGGGGCCTTGGCTGCTTACCGAAGACAGTGCGCGCAAAGTCATTGCCCTTGCAGCTACCCGTAGCACCGACATCGTTATTGACTACGAACACCAAACCCTGCTTGCCGAAGAAAATGGTAAGCCTGCACCAGCATCAGGCTGGGTAGATGCCAAATCATTAGAGTGGCGCGAAGACGGTTTATACGGCCGCGTAGATTGGAATGCCGCTGCCGCTAAAGCGATTGGCGATGACGAGTACCGCTATCTCTCCCCTGTATTTCCCTATAACGCCAAGACGGGTGAAGTTCTCGACCTGTTGCACTTGGCGCTAACCAATGCCCCGGCCATAGATGATGCCATTGCTGTACTGGCAGCTGCTCGCATGGCCGGCGATTCTGACGAAACCGAAGAGGAAGACGCAGTGAAACGCGATCAATTAATTAAAAACCTAGGCTTGGCCGCAGATGCTACCGACGCCGATATTGAAACTGCACTGGCTGCGCTGAAATCGGGTGCTACCGAGTTGGCTGCTTTAAAGGAAGGCTTGGACTTAGGCGAAAACAGCAATGCAGTAGAAGCCGTTGCCGCACTTAAAGGCAAGGCTGCTACCGCCACCCAGCCAGACATGGGCCAGTTTGTGCCCAAGGCCGTTTTTGATGAAACCCAGACTCAATTGGCCGCATTAAAAGCCGGTGGCGACACCGCTGAAATGGATAGTCTTATTAAGGAGGGCTTGGACGACGGCCGCATTGCTGGCAAGGCCACTGCCGAGTGGTTGCGCGGCCAAGGCCTTGCCGTGTTGAAAGCCCATTTAAAAGACAGCCCTTCTATTGCCGCGCTTAAGTCTAGCCAGACCCAAGGCAAAAAACCTGAAGGCGATGAGCAGCAAGGCGAACTAAGCAAAGAAGAGCTGGCGGTTTGCAAAAACATGGGGATTAGCCCCGACGATTTCAAAAAATCCAAAGCTGCTAGCGCTTAAGCGTTAGTAAAAATCTGATTAACACAGGAGGCACGTCACCGTGACTGCAGCTACTAAAAATCGCAACACCCCGTCGCGCGCGGGCCTTGCTCGCGGCTACCTCATTGCCGCATCTGTACATGCGTTTGCTGGTGCCATCGCGGTATTAAACGCCAGCGGCTTTGCCGAACCGGCTACCACCGCCACCGGCAAAATTGCCCTAGGCCGTTTTGCCAGTGAACTGGACAACACCAACGGCGCAAACGGCGCAGCGACTATTGAAGTTGAGCGCGGCTGCTTTCGGTTTGCGAACAGCGCCGCCGCAGACGAGATTGCCCTCACGGACGTGGGCCAGCTTTGCTATTTGGTGGACGACCAAACGGTGGCGCTCACGGATGGCACGAGCACACGGAGCGTGGCCGGGATCATTGACCATGTAGATGACAACGGGGTGTGGGTGATGATTGATCCTACCTCTGGCGCGGCGTTGTAAGGGCCGCTTAATTTTTTCCCCGAGAGGATTTTTTAATCATGGATTTAACTCCTAGCAACCTTCAAATTTTGTTTACTGGCTACAACACAGCGTTTCAAACGGGCTTTAGCAGCTTAGAAAATGACGCGATGATCTACGAGCACTACTGCATGGTGGTGCCGTCCAATACCAGCAAAGAGGTCTACCCCTTCTTGAAGGAGTTGCCCAGCATGCGTGAATGGATTGGTGATCGTGTGATTCATGGATTGGAATCTGGCGACTTCTCAATTAAAAACCGCAAGTTTGAAATGACCATTGCCGTGCCAAGGGACAGTATCGAAGACGATTCGTATGGCCTTTACGAACCTTTTTACCGCGACATGGGCATGAGCACACGCAAGCACCCTGTGCAGCTTTCGGTAGAAGTGTTGGAAAGTAACCCGATTTGCTACGACGGTCAGCCTTTATTTGATACAGACCATTTAGTACTGGATGCCGATGGCGAAGAAACGTCCGCTTCTAACGACATGGGCGGAGCTGGCCCTGCGTGGTATGTGATGGACTTGAGCCGCGCAATTAAGCCGTTGATCTTCCAACGCCGGCGCGACTATGACTTCCGTGCGATCAACAATCTTAACGACGCCGACGTATTCAAGACGGACAAGTTTATGTTTGGCGTGGATGCGCGTGCGAATGTAGGCGCAGGCCTGTGGCAGCTGATTGTACGCAGCAAGCAAACCTTCAACGCGGCCAACTACGAAGCCGCCCGTAACCGCCTGCAAGGCTTGCGCGGCGATTACGATCGCCCGATGGGCTTAACGCATACTCACACCATGATTCCGAACAGCCTTGAAGGTTCTGCACGCAAAGTGATTGTGAACACGCTTGCGACCGGTGGTGAAACCAACGAATGGGCTGGCAGCTCAACGTTGATTAAAAACCCTTGGTTGTCGGCGGCTTAATACCAATAAGACCGCACCTACCCAGGTGAGCTTGGCCCCCATCCGCCCCTGCACGGGTGGGGGCATTTTTAACAAAGGAGTATCACGTGGCACGAGCAAAAGCGACACCACAGAAAGCACCCGCTAAGGCAACCGTTGCAAGCACAGATGACAAAGTTAGTACTGCGACCTTTGTTGACGCGAATAACTCTGCAGATCCTAGGCAAGATGCTACGGATCAGCCTGGACAGGTTGAAACGATTTCCGCCACTGAAAATTCAGCGACCGCAAATCCAGAGGATGGTAAAGCAGAGGGAGTTGCTTCGGCGGAGATTGTTAGCGCCGATGATAAAGCTAGTACTGCGACCTCTGGTGATGCGATTAACTCTGCAGATCCTAAGCAAGATGTTATGGATCAGTCTAGTCAGAGTGAAGCCAACTCAGTCATCGAAAACTCGACTGCCATTAAACCCGATGACGGCAAACCGGAAGACGAGGCTTTAGTTGAGATTGTGATGATTCGCACTAAGCGCGGCGTTCAACAATTTCGCCGAGCTGGTTTTACGTTTACTCGCGAGGCTAGACCAATCGATATATCAGCATTGAGTCTTGATCAGGTCAAGGCCTTGGCTGAGGAGCCTCGCTTAGAGGTAGTGGAAGCGTCCTTCGATATAGAGCCTGCTCAATGAGCTACTGCACCCGCCAAGATTTGATTGATCGCTTTTCGGAACGAGAAATACTCGAACTGGAAAGCAATGATGACGGCGGGACAGATGCAGAGAAAGTCGCGCTTGCCATTGTTGACGCTAGCGGTGAAATCGATGGCTATCTGGCGGGCGCTGGATACGCGACACCGCTAAGCACTGTGCCTCCAATCATAACTGGGTATGCATGTGACATTGCTCGGTACCGGCTTTATGACAATGACGCCACTGAGCAGGTAACTAAACGCTATGAACTCGGCATTAAGTTTATGCGGGCGGTAGCAAAAGGCGAAGTGCGATTGACCGCTAATGGCCTGCCGTTGCAAGAATCTAACAATGCAGATTTGGTAGGCGAGGCAAGCTTTGAAGGTGGCCGCCAAGTATTTAATGGAGGCGGTTTTTAAGATGGCTGACTTCTTTGTCGTTCGCGACAGCTTAAAAGCCAAAATTGAAGCCGATGTGCCAGAGATTAGGCGCGTCTATTTTGCTGAAGACCTGGATGGCGTGAAAGAGTCCAGTCAGAACACACCCGCTGTTCATGTGCTGTATCAAGGCTATTCGCCGGCGCAGGCTGAACGGCTACGGGTAGACATCACTATCGATCAAGTCTGGGCAGTTGTACTTGTGCTACGCCATGCACGCGGCAAATACGAAGGCGGCGAAATACTAGACAAGTTAATTCAGGCGCTACACGGGTATCAACCCAGTGGTGCCGTTATGAAGTTAGAGCTGGCAAGCAGCACGTTTGCACCCAGTTACCGTCCAGGGGTGGCTTATTACCCACTGGCATTTTCAACCAGAGTTATTAACCGAAAAGGAGCCTAGCAATGGCGACGAAAAACTACTCATATTTGGGCAAAGGCCCAATCTATGCCGGCGTTGTTGGTGGAGCGCTTTTGCCCGTTGGTAACTGTTCCGCGCTGCAGTTTGCAGTGAGTGAGAGCAAGATCAATCAGCCTGACTATACCAACCCAGGCGGCGGCTCGGCTAACTCGGTATCGCGTGTAGACGACGTAACCGGATCGATGACGCTGCTAGATCTTAGCCCTAAAAACCTCTCGCTAGCGTATCGCGGCACCACTCGCGAGGTGACCGGCGGCGTTAACGTCACGGGTGAAGAGCATACCGCTTACCCGAGTGCGTTGCTTGCGTTTACGGACACGCCAGACATCAGTGACACCGGCGATATTGTTGTGACGCTAGACCCTTCTGGTTCTCCAACAGTACTGGTCGAGAATACAGATTACGAAGTAACCCGCGCGGGCGTCGTGTTCTTGGAAGGATCCACGAATATCACTGATGCAGTAGACGGCCACGACGTAGAGGTCGATTACCCGAAGGCTGACAGCGTTGTGATGGAAGCCCTTGTCTCGTCTGGCTTGGAATACCGTCTTGTGTTTGACGGTCTCAACGAAGCGCAGTCAGGTAAAGCGGTAACTATCTCAGCTCACCGTATCAAGTTTTCACCGACCGCTGGCAGCAGCTTTATCGGTGATGAGTTTGCGGAGCTTCCTCTCGAATTTACGGTGTTGTCCGACAGCGGTATTGCTGGTGCGGATATTTCTAAATTCTTCAAGGTGGCAATGGAGCAGTAATCGCACGGCGGCTTATGCCCGCCGTAGTTTTCCCCTAATAGATTTTGAGGACTTAAGACCATGACCGGACAAGACAAAGCAAAAACCGTGAAAGTGAAGCTTAACCAGGCACACACTCATCGCGGCAAAGATTACAAAAAAGACGAGGTTATCGACGTGCTCCCGCACTCTGCTAGTTACATTGAAAAGCACAAGATAGGTAGTCGCGTTTAATCTTTAGCACTTTTTTAAGGGGCGGCCCGACCGCCCTTTATTCATTCCGCATTAATCAATTCTATCCAGTCAGGAGTCTGCGCCGTGGAGCGTAACCTTGAGTTATCAGTCAAGTTAAAAACTGCCGTTGCCGGCCTTGCCGAAATTCAAAAATTGATTGGCGAGATTGATGGCGTAGGTGGCGCTACCGAAGAGGCTGCTGATCGCAGTCGAGCTTTGTCTGATGAAATTAAAAAGCTGGAAGACTCTCAGAAGCTAGTTGATAGCTTTAGAAATATTCGCTTAGAAGTGAATAAGACTGGCGACGAGTTAAGTGATGCTCAAGCCGAAGCGCAACGTCTCGGTAAAGAATTTGGCAGCGCATCAGCGCCGACAAAGAAACTAAAAACTGATTTTGAGAATGCCCGAAAAACTGTCCAACGACTAAAAGAAACTCAGATCGAGCAAACTCTTGCTCTGCAGAAAAGCCGCAAGGAGCTTGAGGGCGCAGGTCTATCGAGTCAAAAACTTAACGCCGCGCAGGCGGAAGTTCGCGAGTCAATGCAGCGCACAACAGATGAGATTGGAGACCTCACCCAGGAGCTTAAGCAAGCTCGCGACGCTTCGGCCAAGGATTTTAAAGATCCCACTGATAAGCTGGAGCGAGGGGCTAGGTCGGCTGGGAACTCACTTGAGACACTGACTTCTAGGATAAAACGCACTGCCACGGTAGCGATCGGCAGCGTTGCTGCGTTCTTCGGTATTCGTGAAGCTGTGCGCGGCATTACTGGAATCGTCGAGGTTGGCGGCGACTTCGAGATACTGCAGGCCCGTCTAGAGGCGCTTACTGGATCTGCCGAAGCAGGAGAAGAAGCCTTCGCATGGATTAAAGACTTTACTAAAAACACGCCTTTCCAGCTAAACGAAGTGACTGACGCATTTATCCGAGCCAAGGCGTTCGGATTGGATCCTATGAATGGCACATTGCAGGCCGTTGCTGACCAAGCCGCCAAGACCGGTGGTGGTATTGAAACCCTCAATGGGATTGTCAGCGCACTTGGTCAGGCTTATAGCAAGGGCAAACTTCAAACCGAAGAGATGCTCCAGCTCATTGAGCGCGGTGTTCCCGCCTGGGATCTATTAGCTAAAGCAACTGGGCGTAGTGCTGCTGAGCTGCAAAAAATGGCGACTGCTGGCGAGCTGGGCCGGAAAGAGATCCAGTTGCTAATTGATGCCCTCGGGGAGTCCGGCGCTGGTGCAGCCGAAAAGCAAATGGGCAAGCTACAGGGGCTGGTTTCAAATCTTAAAGACACCTTTGTCGGCTTTTTAAACGACATTAACGATAAAGGGCTGCTTGAATATATTAAAGATGAAATTAAAGGTATTGCAGCTGCCTTTAATGAGATGAAAGAAAGCGGTGAGCTGGACGCATTGGCAAAACGGATTTCCGATTCGATTATCAAACTGATCGAAACCGTAAAGGGCGTTGGGTCGTTTCTATATGAGTACCGGAATGCAATCGTAGCGGTAACAAAAGCGTGGGTGGCTTATAAAGCGATTAAGATTGGTTCCGACCTTATCTCTTTAGGCCAAAAGGTACGCTTGGCAACTCTTGATCTGGTGTCTTTTGAGAAGCAAACCGGCAAAAGTGCTGGGCGGCTCGGTAAGTTTGGCACGCTATTAAGGGCTGTTCCTGGGCCGGTTAAAATAGTGGCTTTAGGGGCTGCGTTTCTTGGCCTAGATGATATTTTGGTCGGTAGTGGTAAGGCGATTGGCGAGTGGGCGGCGAAGATGGCAGGGGCAGACGATATCGTTGCCGAGGCTCAGCGCCGCGTTAGGGCGAATGCCTCTGCTCGGCTGTATGCCCTAGAGGACGAAATTGCGGCTTTAGACCGCTATCGTGACGTTAGGCAGATTACTGCTGAGCAAGGGGCTAAGCTGTCTGAAGAGGAACGCTCAGCGTATGCCAAGCAGCTGCAGGGCCAAAAGGATTTACTTGCTGCAGAGTATAGCCGCGCACTTAATCAAGAGCTGCTAGGCGAGAACACCAAAAAGGCCCAAGCAGAAATATCTGCAGCACTTAAAGCTACCCGCGCGAGCATGACGGCGCTGACCGAGTCGGCGGATATTGCTGATCGGGCGATTAGTTCGGGTGTATCTGCATCTGCTCAAGTGCTCATTGATAAGTTCAGAGAATTGACTGCTGGCGGAGCGGAAGTCGCCGAAGCCCTTGATACTGTTTTTGAGAATTTTAAAACGGATTCTGTAGGGAATGTCCGCGCATTTGTTGAAGCGGTCGGAGAAATTGCGACAGAGTCATTAGAGGTTGCGGCGGCGCTAGACAAAAATATTGCCAAAAAGCTCGACGACATGACCGGTCAGGAGCTGCAGCGTTTTGCTATTACGCTAGAGTCCGCTTTCGACGGCGGTGCAGAAGGTGCAAAGAGATTTGCTGACCTTGCGGATCGCGTAGCTGATTCAGCACTTAAAAATATAGGCACGTCACTCCAAGAAATACGTACTGGTATTTCTGAAATGGAAGCTGACGCGCTCGTGAGTTTTGCGACGTTTACCGGGTCTGGTGTTCGATCGGCTGAAGAAGTTAAAGCCGCGATAGAGTCCCTGCAAGGCGAACTTAAAAACCCGGAGGCTGTGGACGAGTTCCGCCGGCTACTGTCAGCCTGGGCGGAATCAAGCGGCGAGAATATCGACGAGGTAAGTGCTGCACTTAAAGCATTGGCCGAAGACGTTAAAGGCACTGCTGAACAAATCGCCGCAGACCTTTCTAAGGCTATTCAGTCCGCCGGCAACGAAGAAGCAATAAACGAAATTCGCGCTCGTATAGGCACGTTATATAGCGAAGGGAAAATCGGCGTTGAGGAATACACCCGCGCTCTTGCCGAGGCTAGCGATCGTCAGCGTGAGTTAAGCGAGGCCGGAAGTGAAGCTGGCAAGAACGTCGCCGACGGCATGGACGAGGCCACTGAGTCAGTTAAAGAGTTTGGTGAGGAAGCCAGTCGCGCCGAGCAAATAATCGGTGATACCGCATCCAGAGCGCGAGGAATCGCCGAGGGCATTTCATCTTTTTACAATACCGTCACAGCGAACCTTATCTCACTCAGTCAACAAGCGCACGACGCCTTTATCAACGCGACAGGTGGAGAAGCTGCGCAGAGAGGGCTTGATGAATATCGGACGAAGCTAGAAGCCGTAGAGGGACAGATTCGCAGCATGACAGCGGCGGTCAGCCTAGACCGCAGCGGCATTCTCAACTGGTTTAAGGACACCTCAATCGCAGCGTCGCAAGTAGAGGCTGACTTCTATCGTCAAAAGCTCGCACTAGAGGATCTGGTCACAAGCTTGAGCAATGGTGGTCTCGCCGGCCGCTATATGTCTGACTCCATTGATTCGTTAGGTCGTCGTTTTGACCTGCTGGACGATCAAGACTTGTCGCGGCTGCAGGGTGCAATCCAGCGAGTGCAAGCCGAAGTTTCGAGCCTAAATGATTCCCTACAAGACACCATCAGCAGCTTACGCCAAGAGCTTGCAGGTCTGCAGGGCGATAATGAACAGCTTGAGCAATTGCGTTACGCAGAACAGCGGGCGGAGCTTGAGGCCCAGTTGCAAAAAGCTCGCTCGCTTGGTGACAGGGAGGCCACTGCAGCTGCACAGGAAGCCCTCAATCTCTCTCAGCAGGCTTATAACATCCGGCTTGCGCAAGCTAAAGAACGTACTGCAGACGAGAAAGCCCGCGTTACTGAACAAGCCGCTGAAACTGAACGACAACGTCAGCTAGTAGAAGCTCAGCAGCGAGAAACCACGGCACAAAACTTCTCGAGTGAAGACCGCCAAAACACCGTCACTCAACTTCCGTCGCGCACGATAATTTTGCAGGCGCCAGACGGCCGCCAAGCCTCCGTGACAACAGATAACGAAGACGATCTTATCTCTGTGCTTGAGAGCTTAGGCCGGAGGGTCAGCTAATGCCGATATCCATTACCGACGGTACCACGACCATCGACCTGCCTAGCGACCTGCAGTGGTCAGACGAGTTTGAGTGGTCGAGCGTCGAGCAAGAAAAGGAATACAGTCTCACCGGCGCGCTGCTTGTGCAGCAAGGCATTAAGCAAAAAGGTCGGCCAATCACACTGAAAAGCGGTGGCGGCGCTTGGGTGCTGCGCTCTGTCGTTAAAGCGCTGCAGGCTTACTACAACACCCCTGATCAAGTTTTTACGCTAACGCTTTGGGACGAGACTTTTGTCGTCCAATTTGAGCGCCCAGACGGATTAAAAGCCGAGGAAGTACTCCGCCAGGCCGATCCGGGCCCCACACACTTTTACACCATCGAATTAAAATTATTTGAGGTAGCAGAATGACTATTACGAGCGATCAGATTGTACTCGCCGAGTCACAAGTCATGGCCGACACCGAGGACGGTGGCGGTCGTATGTCTGGGAGCGTGGTCGAGGAAGGGGCAATCAACAATACGATGCCGGATATATCGCGGCTTGATCGAGTGTACGGCCGTGTGAATTTACGAAAGTTATTTCTATCAGTGCGATCGGCGAATCAAGACACTTTACTTGGTGCTCATTCAATTTTATTACGTCAGCCGCTAGACCCTCGCGTTGCTGTTTCGTTGTTTCAAACGGGGAGTCATACGGATCGCCGCGCAGATGCTCGGGATCGCCTAGAGAGCTATCTCGTCAAATCGTCAGAAGCCAATTTTTGGCTTTGGGGTGATCAGCTGGAAAGCCAGCGGGGGATCGCTGCACTGCAGCGTGTAGATGCAAAGCCGCCCGAGCCAGGCGAAGTGTATTGCTTAGTGACTCCCGAAGGGTATGAGCAATACATCCGGTTCACCGATGTTACCGTTGCCACAGAAATATTCACGACCTATGTCGGAACCAGCCTTTATGATTTTCCATTGCAAACGCTACGCATAAATATTGCCAGCGAACTTGAGGAAGACTTTGTCGGGTCCGAGCCATTACCAACCGGCCGTGAAAAATCTAAATCCAAAGTGCTTACGTCTCAGGTTGCGGATGCCGCTAGATATTTTGGCGCAGCTAAGGTGTCTGTGAGCGCAGAGCCTGGCGACCTAACTGCACAGGTCAATTCTGTTTATACAAACTTGGTGCCTAGCGCCCAGAGCGAAACTCCGCTTACCGATCGCGCCGCTGGGCCGGGTCGCTTGCCTGTTGTGCCCATCTCAGATTCTACGCTTACCGTTAATGCCGACGATGTAAATCAAGATCTCGATGGCTACGCTGTTTACTACACCGGTCGAGGCATCGTGCCTGGCTCCTTGGTTATTGGCGGGGGAAATGGCGATTATGTCGATAACGGCGGGGCCATTAAGCATTCAGCTGGATCAAACCGTTTAGATCTATCGGAAATTGATTACCAAAACGGCATCGTGCGTATCAAATGGACGTCGAGTAGTTATAAAAACAATCCGATCACACTCACCTTTTTGCCTGGCGCATCGTATTCGCAGCAAGCCTACAGCTTTGGTGTGCCTATTTTATTGCAAAACAGATCGCTCAGTTACGTTCAGCAACTCCGGCCAATACCCGCGCCTAGCACAACAATTATCGAGTACATGGCGCTCGGCCGCTGGAACACAATTCGCGATCGTGGCGACGGAATACTCGAGGGCGATGGCGTCGGGCAAATCAACTATGCGAGCGGAACGCTCGAAGTAACGCTATCGGCATTGCCGGACGTTGGCCCTGAAATCATTTATTCATGGGGCGATCCGCGCTCGTTTGACATCCAAGACGGGGCAACAACAGAGCCGAATATTGTGGTGAATATAAGCGTAACCGAGCTTGTCAGCTAACAACGGTTAAAGGGGAAATTTATGGCAACAGGATCAGTGGGGTCGGTGGGTGGATCCATCTCGCGCAAGCCGTTCGCGGTGGGTAGCGTAGCAATAGAGTGGAGTGTCGGTGCAACAACGTACACCTTAAGTGACGACGGTGCGGGGCACTTAACCGGCGACGGTGCGGGGGTTATTAATTACGCGTTTGGTACGGTGCAGTTTAAGCCAAACCCAGCGCCAAGGCCGATTGATGGAGATTATGAGTTTTCGTACAACCGCTGGAATGGCGCCGGCACAAAGCTATCTGACAGTGTAACGGCGACCCAAGCAGAGATTACGCGGACACTCTCAGGTGCACCTCTTTCTGTCGGCTCAGTCGTCGTAAAGGCGACAATGGTTCGGCAGCGAGAAGCCCTTGATTTTAACAGCAACGGCGCCGGCGGGAGTGCTTCAGAACGTCGAGAATATAAAATCGACGTGTATGCCAGCGATAATGGCGACGGCGAACTGTTGCGCGATGGCGAAGTGGTGGGAACGATCAACTACACCACGGGAGAAGTTGTCTTTGATCTTCGTAAAAACTACACCTATGAGGTTTTGGAAGAAACCGAAGGGCCAGTGCTGTATCAAGAGTGGGAGGTGGACGGCGGCGCTTCCGAGTTAGAAGTTTATGACAATACCATCGATATAGCTTTGTTTTACACAATCACCTCCGATCCTACGACAGCAGTTACTAAGTACATCCCCATTGAGGCGGTAACGGTTGACCTAATACCCGCCAACGGCAGGCCGATCATTCCCGGCTCACTACTTTTTACGTGGGCGGGCAAAACCTACCGAGACCGCCAAGGCGCTATTATTACGGACTGGTCCAGCACGACCGACGCAGGGGTCAGTGTGGGGTCGATAGATTACTCGACTGGGATTGTCTCATTGGAGGACTGGGCCGATGGTGCAGATCTTACCGCTGCCCCAGTTTTGCTTGGGTGCTTAACATGGCGGGGCGAGCGAACAACAAATTTCTCAAAGTTTAGAGCTGCCGGCGCGCCGCTCCGGCAGGGCTCAATGATTGTTAATGCGGTTACCGAGGCGGGGGAAGAAATCGTCGTTACCGCGGCGCTAGACGGATCTTTGACTCACGCCAAAATCACCTCGGGCAATGTAGACACAGAAAACGGCATAGTCTCGATCGAGTGGGCGGAGCCCGTATTTCCTACCTCGATCAAATATTCAGCTGTGGCCTATAAATTCTTACCGCTCGACCCGACACTTTTGGGCCTAAATCCGACTAGGCTGCCGAGCGACGGTCGTGTGCCAATTTTCTTACCTGGCGATGTTGGCGTTTTCAGCCACACCATTGAAACCGCCGTGGCCAGCCCTGTCGCCGGCGAGGATTTAACTTTTACCCGCGACCATCAGGCCGAGGTCTGGGTGAAAGGCGCCAACGGCTTAGCGCTAAAGCCAACTGCTTACGTGCTTGATCGCGAGGCTGGCATTTTAACTTGGGCAGATCCTTTGGTGTTAGAAACCGATGATGAGGAGCCGCAGGCACTAACGACACCGCTCACGGTATTTGATCGTGTTGAGGACATGGTTTTAATCACTGACGTCCAAGTCTCAGGGCTAATTGGCTTTAATGCGCCGTTATCACAAGACTACCCAGCCGATGAAGCCGTTCTATCGTCTGCAGTTCTCCACGGTGACCTGCGCGCGCGGGTCTACAACTTGTTTCACCAAGCCAGCTGGACAAGCGTGTGGAGCGATAGCCGGATCGGGTCAGACACCACCGCAAAATATAACGACGTAGCCTTTCCGCTTGAAATCAACAACCAAGGCTCGATCAAAGAACGCTGGCGGATAAGCTTCACTAGCTCCACGACCTTTCAGATCGTCGGCGAGACAGTTGGTGTTATCGGTACCGGCGACACCTCAACCGATTGCGCCATTGCAAACCCCGCCACTGGCGCGCCGTATTTTACTATTCGGCAGGCTGGCTGGGGATCGGGCTGGGCCAGCGGTAACCAAGTGCGATTTAACACCGACGGTGCGCAGTCTCCTTTTTGGCTAGCGCGGACGGTTTTGTCCGGCCCCGCTACAGCAGAAGAAGATAGCTTTGCGACTCAAAACAGAGGGGATGCTGACTGATGGCAGGTTTTGGATGGCACCCAGCAAACGCAGGTCCTGGTATTGATGTTGCTGCCGGCGCGTTAACTGCCTCCCGCGCTACCGATGGCGGTGGTGGGACCTACGCGGCACTGCGCGGAAATGCAGGTAGAACCCGAGGTAAGCGATACTTCGAGGTTGATGCAAGCAGTGTTGGCTGCGCAGTAGGGTTTGTAAGCGTTACTGCAGACCTCGACGATCAGCTCGGCGGGGGATCGACTGCGTCGCAGTGGGGGTTTTTGCTTTCAAATGGGTATTTGTATTATCGCGACGAAATCGAGAGTGCGTCTTTCAATACCGGAACAGGCGCAGTTTCAGCCAGTATAATCGGCGTATTACTTGATTTCGACGCGCACTCAGTCACGTTCTACAGCGATGGTGAGCTTTTGTTTTCGAGGTCGGTTGTGTTCACTGAAGGGATGACGATTTATCCTGCTGCGCACTTGGACGTGGGAGCTGCAGATGTTGAGCTGGTTACGGTCGAGCCGTTTAATTATGCGCCGGATCTTACGTTTGTCGATTGGGATAAATCGGATAAAGCGATCGGCAGTAGAGTGTCAGGAACACTAGAAGTGGAGGGCAGCCCAGCGTCACGACTTGTAAAAGCCTTTACCTACGACCGAATACCTTTTTCAATCAACAATAAGCCGATCAAAGAAAGCAAGCCGCTGGGGCAGTCACTTAGCGACACGTTCACAGGCGAGTATGAAATTCAGCTGCGTGACGGGTACAACGGCGAAGTTATTGTTTTTGCTTTTGACAATTACGGCGAGGCGTTCGATGCCGACGTAAGTGTTGGCATTGGCGATCGCATTCACCCAACAACCCCTAGCGGGTACGTATACGAATGTACTGGCGGCGGAACCCTGCCAAGCACGGAGCCTGACCCTTGGCCGACAGATACAGAGGCCAGTCATCTTATCGGTACTGCATCGTTTGATGTAAAACCATTTTATCGCCCGGAAGCGCACGGGCCTATTGTGCCTGAGTTCGTAGAAGTCGATGGCGATGCCGACGCATTTGGTTTTGTTGCAAGTGCTTACAATCATGGTTTAGCTATAAATGTCGACGGCACTGTTACAGGGTGGGGCAGCAACACTTACGGCAGGGCCACCCCGCCGGTAGGCTTAGACGGCGTTTTGCAAGTCGAGGCAAGTAACGAATGCAGTTACGCACTAAAAACTGATGGCACAGTGGTCGCTTGGGGGAATAGCTACGGTGGCCAGCTTAATGTGCCTTCAGGGCTTAATAATGCAATTCAAATTTCGGCAGGATACAACTGGTGCTTAGCGGTAAAGGCTGACGGTACGGTCGTGGCTTGGGGGAATAATGATTCTGGACAAGTGAGTGGCGTTGCGTCGTTAAGCAATGTTAAGCAAGCCGCAGCCGGCCGCACTTGGGGTATTGCGCTCATGCATGACGGCACAACAGCTCACTGGGGGTATGATTATGCCGGTTTAGCTACAGGCATCGCCAGTATGGGTAGCGACATAATACAAGTTGCCGCAGCGCGAGCAGATTACCACTGCCTCGCCCTCCGTGCCGATGGCACCGTTACGTCGGCGGGTATAAATAACTATGGACAAAGAAATATACCGGGGGGCTTGTCTAATGTCGTACAAGTGTCAGCTGGTAACGGCTATAGCTATGCACTTATAAGTGGTGGTGGGCTGTCTGGATGGGGCCGTAATAACCAAGGGCAAATTAGCACGCCTGGAGGTCTTCCGCCGCTCGTGCATATATCAAGTGCTTATTTGACAAGTGTTGGTGTTGACGCTGGCGGAAACGCGTTTTTCTGGGGGTTAAGTGTAGGGTCCGTGCCTGCTGGTTTAAATTTACTATTACCAAATTTACCGCAAGCATGACATACATTGTCCCCAGCGCGACCGGCCACGTTTTAGCTTTTGATGGCGAGGGCTACGTACCGCCCACAGGGGAGGCTGTCGGGTTTATATTTGGCGATCCGGGCGAGCCGCCAGCGTTTGAATACCCGATACCACCGTCGCTACTTTCCACTGCCAGCCACGGCATACTTTTAGCGTCAGTATTGGTTGCGACGGACAGCGCAGAGAGTTACTCACTAACGCCTGCTAAACGGTCAGTGCGGAGGCAAATACAAGCTGATAGCTCTAAGCCGTTTGGTACTCGAGCAGAAAATCAATGGACTAAAACTAGCCCAACCGACGACCCTGCCGAGTGGGTAAGACACGGGTGGGATCATGCCGCCAACATCGATGCTGGGCTGGTCGATGCTGTCCAAAGCTGGAACAAAGTGCCCACAAAGGACGATAACGCACCCCCGCAAAGCTGGGATATGTCGATCCGTCGAACAGACGAGCAAGTGCCTCAGCCGTGGATACGCCCACCATTTAAAGACGTTCTGGACATTCAGGGTCATATCGATAGTGTTAAATATTGGGAGAGGCCGCCGCCGGTCGAGGAATCGACATACTACAACCCCGGATCAAGCGACTTCAATTTGCGTCGCAAGCCCTACATCGTGCCGAGCGCAGCACTAATTGATATAAATTTCTTACCGCCAGACGGTGAAGTTACCGAGACCAACGATACGCCCCCGACTCGCGCGCTGTTTTCAGGCCGCGACCTACAGGGCTGGGAAACCAACACACCAACCGATTCCCGCTTCCGCCATCCGTGGGATCGCAAACCGCGCGTCGGAACCGAGCTGGTGTGGGACTACGACCAAGAGCCGCCACTACCCGATAAAGATCCTGCCGACATACCCGAAATAAAAGAGAGCTATCTTTATATGAATGCTAGCAGCTTAAAGAAAATGCCCGAAGGGATTCCGCTTGAATTTGCCGATCTGCAAATCTCGCTCGATATTGATTCGTTCAGCTGGGCAATGTCGGCAACGATCTTAAATCAGGCAAGCATGAATCAAATAAAGCCAGGGCCGAGCGGGCCGGTTGAAGTTGAGGCCAAGGTTAACAATAAAGCGTGGCGGTTCATGATCGAGCGTTACACCGTCACAAGTAAGCATCCGAAGACGGCATACAAAGTCAGCGGATCGAGCCTCACGCAACTGCTGGCCGCACCGTACAGCGCGAAACAATCAGCGCAGATCACAACCCCGACAAACGCGCTCCAAGTCATTCAAGACATACTCGAAAACACCGGCTTTGAGATCGACTGGGATGTTAGCCTTGCCGACTACACTATCCCCGCCGGCGCGTGGGGCTACGAAAGCAAAACCCCGATCGAAGTTATCGACGAACTAGTCAAAGCCGCCGGCGGAGTACTGGTACCCGCGACAGCATTGTCGAAACTCTATGCAGCCCAGCGCTACCGAGAAGCACCGCCCTGGTACTGGCCAGCGATAGACTCAAGCAGCTTAGACTTTCAGATCGCCGACTCAACGATATCGAGTTTGTCGAGTGAATGGCAACCTACAACCGAATATCGCGGCGTGTACGTCTCCGGTATAACGCAAGGTGTCGCGGTCGACGTTAAGAAAAATGGATCAGATGGGTTACCGAGGGCGCCTGACGTCTACGACGCGCTGAACCTAACAACGCAGCAATGCCGAGGGCGCGGGATATCGATTCTAGGCCAGTCCGGAGCGCAAGAAATTGTCACGATCGAGCTACCCCTACCAACCTCCGGCGCCCCAGGTCTTGTCGTGCCGGGGAAATGGGGTGAGATCCAAGAAACTAACGACTCCGAAAACAACTGGCGGGCACTCGTGCTATCCACCACAGTCAGCGTAAGCCGTCCAGGCGCGAGCAGAGCAATGCAAACAATTCGCTTAGAGCGGCATCACTATTAAGGGGTCTTATGACAACGGTTAACGCATTCCTTCGCTTTCGCCAGCTGCTGCCACAGCGCACCAGATACACCGCGACGATCACGGCAATTAATGCAGATGGCACAAGTAACGGCACCACCCGCGACGGCGGCAAAGTAAAAGTGCTGGGTGACTCGGTAAGCATTGGCTTAAAAGCGTGGATCGCAGACGGCCGCATCGTCGGCGAAGCGCCGTCGCTTACTGAGTATGTGGAGCTTGTTTAAGGCTGAGGATCGTCGTTGTGTTCAGGCTTATTGTAGCCAGCAGTAATGTCTTGATCCGACTTGATGGTAAGCGTGACCTCGTTACCTTCGCTGCCCAAAAGCGTGATGACGGTATCGTCGCCGATACAGATCTTTTTGCCGGGACGTAGAGTGAGTATGAGCATAGTTTTTAAATAGCTATGAGTAAGAGGAAAGAGACAGCGAGTGGCAAGGTGCGCTAACACCAAACCACCCGCCCACAGTAGATGTCACTGTGAGCCGAGGCTGCCCCGCTCGACGTCGAGCAAAAGCAGCGTACCAGAATTTGTGGAGGTTCGCGTGCAAGAAATACGATGTAGCCGGTGTAACCGGTTACTTGTAAGAGCAGTATTTATTCGCATTGAGGCTAAGTGCCCTCGATGTAAGTTCTTTAACAATCTGAGTGCCCCGAGCACCTTGAGCGCCCCGAGCGCCATCAAAGGTGCTCGTCATGATCAAATTACACAATCGGGATTGTCTGGCCGTACTGGCAGAGATGGAGACTAATAGCGTCGATCTGGTAGCGACAGATCCCCCATATTATCGAGTCAAAGCTGACGCTTGGGATAATCAGTGGACAAGCCAGGACGAGTTTTTAGCCTGGCTTGAATCGGTAGTGATTGAATGCGTCAGAGTGTTAAAGCCCACAGGCAGCCTCTATATGTTTATGGGGCCGAAAATGGCAGCCAGTGTTGAACGAATGATTGCAAAACATATGGTCGTCGAAAATCACATCGTTTGGATCAAGCCATCAGGCATGCATAAGCGGCAATGCCGAGCGAGCCTTCGCCGTTATTTCCCAGCTACTGAGCGCATTATATTTGCGACCCAGCGGGAGTACTCCGAAGCCAAAGCGCAGCATGCCGCAATTGCTGAGGCTTGTGAGCCGGTGATTAGTTACTTAAGGGATGTGCTCGCGGGGAGCGGTTTAAGTCAGTCAGATGTAGATCGGGCGATTGGTGTCCAAATGGCGGGACACTGGTTTGGCCGGTCTCAGTGGCGGCTTCCCACTGAGGGTCAATATAAGCAGCTTCAACAGTTGTTTAATGGCCGGTTAACGCGATCTTATTCAGATGTTAAAACCCAGTGCGATGCCCTAGTAAATGATGCAACCAAACCGGCAAAACGCCACTTCGACCTAGACGGCCGCGAGTGGTTTACTGATGCGTGGGTGTGCCAGCCGGTGCAATATTATCCAGGCAAACACCCCTGCGAAAAGCCCCTTTCTATGATGAAGCATATAGTCACCGCGAGCACCGTACCCGGCTCTGTGGTTCTCGATCCTTTTATGGGGGGTGGTACGACAGGGGTTGCATCGATCAGGAACGGCAGAAGCTTCATTGGATGCGAGATGGAGAAGGCTAATTTCGATGCTGCAAAAGCGAGAATGGCGGCTGTTTAGGTAGTTGTGTTGGATTTGGCGCGCTGTCGCGATTTTTTCGGCGCGCTACACCCTCAGAGGCAATTTAGTAGTACGCACAAACAATAGAGTCTGCCGAGTTTATTGCTAAGGCCGTAAGAGATTTAAATTATTTTTTGACGTTTCGTTGAAATCGATATGCAAAAAAGCCCTGTATAAACAGGGCTTTAGAGTTAAATAATGGCGGTGAGGGAGGGATTCGAACCCTCGAACAGTTTGACCCGTTACACGCTTTCCAGGCGTGCTCCTTCAGCCACTCGGACACCTCACCAAAATCGTTTTCCGTGCATTTTTAGATGGTTTTATGAGCGTCAGGACCGCACGCCTGCGTGCTCGTTATCGTCCTGCGGACGCTTTCTCCGGCAAAGCCTCCGAAACAGCCACTCGGACACCTCACCAAAATCGTTTTTCGTGCATTTTTAGATGGTTTTACGAGCGTCAGGACCGCACGCCTGCGTGCTCGTTATCGTCCTACGGACGCTTTCTCCGGCAAAGCCTCCGAAACAGCCATTCGGACACCTCACCAAAATCGTTTCTCTAGTTAAGTGCAGAGAAAATCTCGCAAGCGCTTTTTTAGAGCGGGTTTTGAGGGCGGCTACTCTAACGAAGTTTGCCATGAATGGCAATTGCGATTTTACTTGCTGCGGCGATGTTTTGTTTTGGTGCAGTCATTGGTATGTGCACCAAAACATTGCTCTTTGTTTGGTGTGAATGACTCCCTTCCTTATGTTTACTGTATTTTGTGAACTGGAACGCTTATTGCTGGCACCAGTTTACAGTGCCCGCTTTTGGATGCGGGCCGGTATTTGACAGGGCAAAGGGCTTCTATGGTGTATTCTCCGGAAATGGTGGCGCTGCTACAGCAATTGCGTTCTCGTATTTTCGCTGAGTTTGGGACGCGAATACGATTGGCTGACCCAGAGCTGCTTTCTGCTGTGGGCGACATGGGCAAAAAAAGCAGAGATCCGTTTACCCGTAAAACCGTGGTTGAGATCATGAAAATGGCGGGTATTCCGTTTCAAATTGAGCCGTCGAGCAGCGCGGCGCCCGCGGTGGTCCGCAATACTCAGTCAGTGGAAATAATGTACCGAGGTACTAAGATTCTTCGCGACAAAGTGAGCGACACCATCAGGACTGATAATTCCGCCGAGCGTCATACTCGGCAAATGTACCGTGGCCAGGTGGTGCATAAATAGCGTGCTTGTGCCTGCAAGCTGCGTGTTTATTTTTGAGATTAGCAAGAAGTAGGTCACCCTTTAATTCCCGTCCTTATTCCTTCTGTACTTAAATTACTGATCTTTCGACTCCAAGATTCGGTATTTTCTTGGCGTCTAAGTGATCGCTGTGTGTGCGTTATTGCTTATTTCTATAGCTGCAATTATTGCCTAAGCCTATTAACTTGGCGGCTTACTGCTTATCATTGCGGTTTTACTGAATAAATTCTGGCGACATATGACGATAAAGTGCTCAATCGTGCCGGTGACGGCGTATCAGCAAAATTGCTCGGTAATGGTCTGTGAAGAAACGGGTAAAGCCGCTATTTTTGATCCCGGCGGTGATATTGAAAATATTGAAGCTGCGATTGCGAATCTGGGTGGCACCCTGGCGGTTATTTATTTAACGCACGGTCATATGGACCACTGCGCCGCGGCCGATGTGCTGCGCAAGAAGTACGGTGTAGAAATTATTGGTCCTCAAAAGGAAGATGCGTTCTGGATCGATAAGCTGCCAGAATGGTGCAAAATGACCGGTTTTCCTCATGCAGATCCGTTTACGCCAGACCGCTGGCTGAACGACGAAGACCGCGTGGCGTTTGGCAATCAGGAATTGCAGGTAAAATTCTGTCCGGGCCATACCCCTGGCCATGTAATTTTCTTTCACGAGCAGGCGCGTTTGGCTATTGTGGGCGATGTTTTATTTCAAGGCTCTATTGGCCGCACGGATTTTCCCCGTGGCGATTACGATACCTTGCTTGCTTCTATCCAAAACAAGCTTTGGCCACTGGGTGATGACGTTACCTTTATTCCAGGCCATGGACCGACCTCCACCTTTGGCCACGAGCGAAAAACCAACCCCTTTGTGGCGGACGGCAAATTTGCTTAAGTGTCGGCATTCAACGCCGGCAAAACATTAATTTGTACAGTGATAAAAATATGAGCGGTGAACTGACCCATTTCGATCCTCAGGGTAATGCGCAAATGGTCGACGTGACCGATAAAGCCGTAACCCAGCGCGAAGCGAGAGCGGCGGGTACGGTGACAATGGCGCCAGAAACCCTCGCCTTGATCGCCAGCGGCGGCCATAAAAAGGGGGATGTACTGGCGGTTGCCCGAATTGCCGGTATTCAGGGCGCCAAAAAGTGCGCCGACCTTATTCCCCTGTGCCACCCCTTAATGTTGTCTTCGGTTAAGGTGGAGTTTGCGCTGGATCATGACCGTAACGCCGTCGACATTATGGCGATCTGTAAGCTCGCAGGGCAGACTGGCGTGGAAATGGAAGCCCTGACGGCGGTGTCGGTGGCAGCGCTGACTATTTACGATATGTGCAAAGCGGTAGACAAGGCCATGGTGGTATCTGATATACGTCTGTTGGCAAAATCTGGCGGCCGCTCAGGTGATTGGCAGTTTGATACGGGTGCAGCGACGTGATTAGCGTTTTATTCTTTGCAAAATACCGCGAGCAATTGGGCACGGCAAAAATCTGTATTGAGAGCAGTGAACTCGCGGCTGAAAATTTAACAGTAGCTGAATTAAAAGCGCATTTGTCTCAGCGCGGCGACCTTTGGGCGACGGTATTAAATGCCGAGAATACCCTGTGCGCCGTTAACCAAGACATTGCCGATAGTGCGTGTTTTATCCGCGAGGGCGATGAAGTCGCTTTTTATCCGCCAGTGACCGGAGGCTAGTATGCATAGTCTGGTGCGGGTTAGTGCGGATGATTTTGACGTTGGCGCCGAGTGCGATGCGCTGCGAGCGCTTTCGCGGCGCAGCGGCGCGATAGCGCAGTTTGTGGGTGTTATGCGCGACAGCAACCAAGGTGACGATGTTTTAACAATGGAGTTGGAGCATTACCCAGGCATGACCGAGCGCCGGATTAGCGAGATTATTGAGCGCGCCGCGGCACGTTGGCCGATACTTGCCGCCACGGTGATTCATCGAGTAGGGCTGCTGCACCCCCAAGATCAAATCGTGTTTGTGGGCGTGAGCGCAGGGCACCGTCACGATGCTTTTCAAGCCTGTGAATTCATTATGGACTTTTTAAAAACCGAGGCGCCGTTTTGGAAAAAAGAGCGCACCCCAAGTGGCGAGCGCTGGGTAGACGCCCGCGATACTGATCAACAGGCGTTAGCGCGCTGGCAAACTGAAAAAGCTTGATTTTACTGGGCATAGCTTGCCTCGGCAGCCAATCATATTCGCTGTATATCAATAATGGCTGTGTATAATGCAGGCATAAATAAACTGGTAGAGCCGGACTCGGCCACCATAATAATGAACATCGACAGGAAGTATTATGAGCCTTGATCCCCGTGAATTCCGAAATGCCCTGGGCCAGTTTCCAACCGGTGTATGTGTAATTAGCGCGAACCCCGAGGGTTACAAACCCTTTGGTATGACCGTAAACTCCTTTGCCTCGGTGTCGCTGGATCCGGCCTTGGTGTTGTGGAGTTTGCGCAATGACTCTGAATGTTTAGATGCCTTTAATAAAGCCAAGACCTTTACTGTTAATGTATTGGCAAGCGATCAATTGGCGCTATCTAATTTATACGCCCAGCAAAATGACCACAATTTAGTCGCAAGTCACTATCGCATTGGCAAGAGCGGCGCGCCGGTGCTGCGCGGCTGCGTAACCACTTTTGAATGTGAAATGTGGGCGCGCTATGAAGGTGGTGATCATATTATTGTGGTGGGTAAGGTAATCGAAATGGAAACCAAACTAGGCGCAAAACCATTGGTGTTTCACGCTGGGCAATATCGCGAATTACGTTGATAAACGAGGAGTTTGGCGGGCAATGAAATACTGTAGTGATTGCGGGGCTAAGCTAGTAGAGCAGATTCCTGCAAATGATGATCGTCTTCGTTACGTCTGTCCGCAGTGTGACGTTATTCATTACCAAAACCCTAAGGTTGTGGTGGGTTGCCTGCCCGTAGCCGGCGACAAAGTGCTGTTGTGTCGGCGCGCTATTGCCCCGCGTATGGGCTTTTGGACTATTCCTGCCGGCTTTATGGAAAACGGAGAGACCATGTTGGCCGGTGCCCTGCGCGAAACCCGCGAAGAGGCGGCAGCCGAAGTGAGTGATGAGGTCTTGTATCGCCTTTTTGATATTCCCCATATCAACCAAGTTTATGTGTTTTACCGAGCCAAATTAAACGGCGGCTTTGGTATTGGCCCAGAGAGCCTAGAATCGGGCTTATTCAGCGAAGCTGATATTCCGTGGTCTGAATTGGCTTTTCCTATTGTGACCGATGTATTGACCGAGTTTTTTGCCGACCGCAAAACTGGTGAGTACCCCGTGCGGGTTAGTACACCCAGTCCGTTGTGGGCTAAACACGTTGGTTGGAATCCCAAAACCGACAAGCCCCTTTAACGGGAATTCTCCTGCCCAGCTATAGGCATATTCCTAAATTCCGGCTATGGTGATATTAAACCGTTGGTACTCCACAACACTGTTTACGCTTGTGGGAAGGCCGTTTAAGCAAATTGTGCGCTAAAAGTACGCACCATAATAATGCCATGCAAAGGAACCGCACTATGGACTACGCTTTTCATACTGTTGATGTGTTTACCCCGACACCGTTTAATGGCGCTCAAATTACTGTTTTTCCGCAGGCCGAGGGTTTAAACGATAGGCAAATGCAAATGATGGCGCGGGAAATTAACCATCCCGAAACAGTGTTTGTTTTTCCGGGCCACGACAATATAAGCGCCGAGTTAAAGGTGTTTTCACCCCATTGCGAGCGCGCAGTAGGCAGCCATAGTGTGGTGGCGGCTGCGCGGGCGCTGGTGCACAGCGAGGCACTGCCGGTGGTGAGCCAAGACTGCACCGTGCATTTTTCCCAAGGCAGTAAAATTTTTAATGTGGTGTTGTCGCAAACCGAAGGGCGTTTGCTTACGCAACTGTCTATGACCGTTAACTCGCAAATCGACCGCTATGTTCCCGACACCAAAGAGCTGCAAAGCACCTTGGGTTTGGGCCCCGATGACATTGAAACCCTCAAGGCCAAAACCCTATTTGTAAGCTGCGACTCTTCCTATTTAATTGTGCCCCTGCGATCTTTAAATGCAGTATATCGCGCGCGTTTTAATTTAGAGGCGTGGTCGCGCAGCAGTGCGTCTTCGGTGCCGGTTAATGAAGTGTTGGTGTATTGCCGTGAAACAGAATCGCTGCAGACCGACTTTCATCTGCGTATACTGGGCGCGCATATTGCGCAGGACGAAAGCCCGCCAGTGGGCGCCGCCATTCCAGCCTTTGTGGCGAGCCTGTGCGAGACCCGTGGTTTGGCCGACGGCACCCATGCGCTCTGGCTAGAGCGCGGCCATAAAGCTGAGCGCCAAAGTATTTTGAAAGTGGAGTTTGTAAAAAAGGCGACGTCTGCGATGGTCGTCAGGGTAGGCGGCGATGCAGTGTTAATAGCCAGTGGCAACATGCACGCCCCTGAACACTTATCATAAGCCTTGTCTGCTAGGCCCGTGCACATAAGAACGTGCGGCCTTGGTATTTTACAAGGCCGGAATCATCATTAAATGGATCAGCAGCTTTTACTCACCTTTTCAGGTATTGCGGTATTTTCGCTTTTTGTGGGCCTACTCTGCGGCGGTTATTTTCAACGCCGCCTAAATAGTGTGCAACTCGATAATTTACAGCGCGAAATTCAAGGCCTGCAACAGACCATAGACCAGCAAAGCATCTTGCTTGCGAATACCCAAACTAACCTACAAGATTGCCGCGAACAGCTAAGCGTAAGCCAACGCGACGGCGCTGTTCATGCCGACCGCGCTACGCAGCAAGCCGAGGCGCTGGCCAGTTGCCGCGCCGCACTGACCGAGAGCGAAGCAAATAACAGCGAATTAAAATCTGAACTCGCCCGCCAGCAGAGCGCTTATCAGCATTTAAAAACCGCTACCGCTGAGCAAATTGCCTTGCTTAGCGACGCCAAAAAGCAATTGAGCGATCAATTTGAGCAGCTGGCTAACCGCATTTTCGACGAAAAAAGCCAGCGTTTCCAAAGCCACAGTCGCGAGGCGCTTGAACTGCAATTAAAGCCTTTTCGCGACCAGCTCAGCGAATTCCGCGGCCGCGTAGACCATATATACAGCGATGAAAATCGCGAGCGCGGCGAGCTTAAAGAGCAGCTTAAAAATCTGCAGGAAATGAATCGTAATATCAGTAAAGAAGCCCAAAACCTCACTCGCGCGCTAAAGGGCGACAACAAGGCGCAGGGCAACTGGGGCGAAGTGATATTAGAGCGGGTGCTTGAAGAGTCTGGGCTGCGCAAAGGGCACGAGTATTTAACCCAGCAAAGCTTTACCGACGATTCCGGCAAACGCCGTCAGCCCGATGTAATTGTGCGCCTGCCAGACGACAAAGATATTGTAATCGACGCCAAAGTCTCGCTAATCGCCTATGAGCGCTACTGTAGCAGCGAAGATGAAGCCGAGCGGCAGGCTTTTTTGCGAGAGCACGCACTGTCGGTTAAGGCCCATATTAACGGCTTAAGCACCAAGGGTTACGAACATATTGAAGGCCTGCGCACCCTCGATTTTGTGTTTATTTTTATACCAGTAGAAGCGGCATTTATGGCCGCCTTTGAGCATGATCCAGAACTATTTCGCAGCGCGTACGAGAAGAATATTATTGTTGTTGGCCCAACCACCTTGCTGGCCACCTTGCGCACAGTGCAGAGCATTTGGCGCTATGAGCGGCAAAATCAAAACGCCGAGAAAATCGCCAAGGAAGCGGGAGCCTTACACGATCAGTTTGCCTTGGTGGTGCAGTCTCTTGAAGACATCGGCAAGCATTTAGATCGCGGCCGCGATGCCTTTGATAAAACCATGAGCCGGATGACGGTTGGCCGCGGCAATTTAGTTGGCCGTGTAAGTCGCCTTGAGGCGCTCGGCGCCAAGGTGAAAAAATCACTGCCGGTGGCGCTGACCGACCGCGCTGATGTGGATTTCAGCATTGATACTGACGAACACGACCCCGAATAAGCAAATCACAATTAACGAGTAATGGAGAATTAACGTGGCTCTACCAAAAGTTGGCAATCTTGCTCCTGCTTTTACCCTAAATGATCAAGACGGCAATCCGGTTAGCCTAAAAGATTTTAAGGGCAAGAAAGGCGTGGTCTTGTATTTTTACCCGCGGGCATCGACCCCTGGCTGTACTTTGCAAGCCTGCGGTTTGCGGGACGTGCATGGCGAGCTGGATAAGCTGGGTTACCAAGTGCTAGGTGTAAGCTTTGATCCGGTAGCCAAAATCAAGAAATTTCACGACAAGCAAGAGCTTAACTTTCCACTGCTTTCCGACGAAGATCATGCGATTATCGATAAATACGGCTGCTGGCAGCTCAAGAAATTTATGGGTAAGGAAAACATGGGTACCGTGAGAACCACTTTTATTATTGGGCAAGATGGCCGCTTACTAAAGATTATGGATAAATTTAAAACCAAATCTCACCACGAAACCCTTATGGAGGTATTGGCCGAGTTGTCACAGTAAGTCTTACTAAGCACAAGGACTGGTCGTTTGCTGAAGCAGCTATGCGACCAGCCTGTCGCCAAAAACGTCAGATTTTTCCCTCTTATTCTAAAATATCATCCGCGCTTGCGTCGGCTCGGGATTCCGTTTTGATCTGTTTTTGCAGGCGATAACTTTCTAGGTCTTTCGCGACCATGTCCAAGCACAGCTTGAGCACCACGGCGTCGTCTAAAAAGCCGGCGATGGGCACAAAGTCGGGCAGGGCGTCCATGGGCATTAAAATATACAGCAGTGCGGTGGTGATAGAACCCAGCGACCACCACGGTACTTCCCGATACTCGCCTTTTACATAATCCTGCACCAAGTTAAACAAGGTGCCAACTTGGCTTAGGTAGGGCGCAAGTGAGTCACTGTTCATCACTTTGTTGATAATGCGCTGGCGATTACTGAGCGTTTTTTGCAGGGTGGCGTCGTCGAGCTTGGCGGCACCTTCATCGAGCACGTGCTTGGCGCGGTTTTTAGAAAAAAACAGCATGGCGTATTACCTTGATGAAGTGTGTAGCCGATTCTACGTGTTAGGCCCGAGCGGGTAAATCGTCGGCGCTGACCTGTGACAGCTAATTGCCGGTGAAGAAAAAATTAAACGTCGCGCTGGTGTTTTTGATAAGCTGGCCGCCGATTATTTTTGAGTAGAGGAGTTTCTCTGGTGCGTATCATTACCGCGAATACCAACGGCATTCGCTCGGCCGGCCGCAAAGGCTTTTTTGAGTGGCTGGCCAAGCAAGATGCCGACGTTGTCTGCATTCAGGAAACCAAAGCCCAGCGCGATCAACTAGAAGACCCGCTTTACCATCCTGAAGGCTATACCACGATTTACTGCGATGCGATCAAAAAGGGCTATAGCGGCACCGCAATGTACTGTAAAAAGCCCCCCAATGCGGTAACCACCGAATTAGGATGGGATCCCCTCGACAGCGAGGGCCGCTATATACGTGCCGATTACGACAATATCAGCGTAATTTCAATGTATTTGCCCTCTGGCTCAAGCGGCGACGAGGCGCAGGCCCGCAAAGACATTTTCCTCGATAAGATCTACCCCCACTTTTTAGAGCTTAAAGCCAGCGGTCGCGAGCTGGTGATCTGCGCAGACTGGAATATTTGTCACAAAGAAATCGACTTAAAGAACTGGAAGGGCAATCAGAAAAACTCTGGTTTTCTGCCCCATGAGCGCGCATGGCTGGACAAAGTCTACGGCGAGGGCGGCTTTGTAGATGCCTTTAGAGAGATCAATCAAGAAGCGGTGTATACGTGGTGGTCTAATCGTGGCCAGGCCTACGCCAACAACGTGGGGTGGCGTCTGGACTACCATGTGGTAACGCCGGGCTTGGTGCCCACCATTCGCGCCGCCGATGTTTATACCGACGAGCGATTTTCGGATCACGCGCCGTTTACAATGGACTACGATTACTCGCTTTGAACCATGGCCTTGTGTACTATGGCAGGCGTATTTTTCTGTGCCGCCGGTTAATGGCCAGCGGCATTTATTTTAAGTATTAGTTTGATTGAGAAGGACGTGTAATGAGTTTTTTCATCTCCCAAGCCCATGCCCAAGCTGCTGGCGCAGGCGCTAGCCCTCCAGGTGGCGAATTATTCCAGATTGGCTTCTTGGTATTAATGTTTGGCCTGTTTTACTTCATTGCGATTCGTCCTCAGCGCAAGCGTCAAAAAGAGCATGCTGCTATGGTTGCCGCACTGGCCAAGGGCGACGAAGTCGTGACTACCAGTGGTATTCTGGGCAAAGTCACTAAAATTGACGAAAGCTATGTGGTATTGAGCGTTACCGATAATGTAGAGCTTAAATTCCAGCGCTCTTCAATTCACGCAGTACTGCCTAAAGGCACGCTTAAAGCAATTTAAACATTGCCTGCGCTCCGTGGTCGCGGAGCGCATATTTTACAGGTAACACTATGCCTGATGAATCGTTAAACCACGCTACCACCCTAAATCTAGTCAGTGCTATTCAGCCGCCACGGCTGCATTTAGCTCAATTACCCACACCTTTACAACTCCTTAGCCGTGTCAGTGAACGCTTTAATGGCCCGCGAATTTGGGTTAAACGCGACGACCTAAGTGGCAGCGTGCTGTCGGGTAATAAAGTTCGTAAATTAGAATTCAATCTCGCCCAAGCACTCGCCGAGGGCTGCGACACCGTTATTACCTGCGGCGGTTTACAGTCTAATCACTGTCGCGCCACTGCGCTGCTATGCGCGCAACTCGGTCTTAAATGCCACCTGCTGCTGCGGGGCAGTGCGCCCGCCAGTGCCGATGGCAATTTATTGCTAAACCAATTGGCCGGCGCGCGCATTTCGTATTATCCGGCCAGCCAGTATCAGCGCGAGCTTGATGTCTTGCTGCTTGAAACCAAACAAAGTTATGCCAGCCAAGGCTGCAAGGCGTTTATTATTCCTACTGGGGCCTCAGATGCTATCGGGGTGTGGGGATATGTGCAGGCCTGCGCTGAATTGACGCAAGACTTTGAGCGTTGCGGCATCAATCCTCAGCATATTATTTGCGCCACTGGCTCAGGCGGGACCCAAGCCGGTCTTACCGCTGGTGTGCATGCTTATGGCATTAACGCCCAAGTATGGGGGGTAAATGTCTGTGATGACGAGGCGTGGTTTGTCAATAAAGTAAATAGCGATCTCCGCGATTGGGATACGCGGTATCAAACTGGCATAAAGCTTGAATCCCTATCGGTTAAGGTCATTGATGGTTATGTTGGCCCCGGTTACGCCCAAGCTGATACTGAGATTTTTCGCTGCATCGCCGACGTGGCGGCTACCGAGGGCTTGGTTTTAGATCCGGTCTATACCGGCAAGGCCTTTTTCGGCATGTTAGATCAATTACAGCAAGGTCGCTTTGGCAGCAGTGGTGATATCGTATTCATCCACACGGGTGGGGTTTACGGTTTGTTTCCCCAGCGCAGCCATTTTGACTTTTTAAATAGTTAAGGCTTATTCGCAATTGATAACAATATTAAGGAATTGAAATGGAGCAGATAAGCGCAATAGTCGGTGCAGTAAACGGCGTGGTATGGGGGCCATTAATGCTGGTGCTCATTCTGGGTACCGGCGCTTATCTAATGGTGGGGCTGCGCGGGCTGCCAGTGCGGCAACTTGGTCCGGCGTTTAAATTAATGTTGGCTGGTCGTAAAGGTGGTGCGGGTGAGGGTGAAATTAGTCCTTTTCAAGCGCTAATGACCTCGCTGTCGGCGACTATCGGTACCGGCAACATTGCCGGCGTTGCCACCGCAATTGCCCTAGGTGGGCCTGGCGCGCTGTTTTGGATGTGGTGTACCGCCCTTGTGGGGATGGCCACCAAATATGCTGAAGCGGTGTGCGCGGTGCATTTTCGCGAGCACGATGGCGCCGGTAATTTTAGCGGCGGGCCAATGTATTATATTAAAAATGGCCTGGGCAAAAATTGGCAGTGGCTGGGTGTTTGCTTCGCTTTGTTTGGGGCCATCGCTGGCTTTGGTATTGGCAATACGGTGCAAGCAAATTCTGTTGCCGACGCCATGCAAGACGCGTTTAACGTGCCCATTTGGCTAAGTGCAGTGGTGATGTTTGTTGGCGTTGGCTTAGTAATTTTGGGTGGCGTTAAACGCATTGCCAGCGTAGCCGGCTATTTAGTGCCGTTCATGGCAATTTCCTATCTGTGTGTTGGCATTGTTATTTTGCTGATGAATATATCGGCACTGCCGAGTGTGTTGAGTTTAATTTTACACTCTGCGTTTAGCGGCACCGCGGCGGTCGGTGGCTTTGCTGGTGCAGGCATTGTGGCGGCAATTCGTTTTGGCGTAGCTCGGGGTATTTTTTCGAACGAAGCTGGCCTAGGTAGTGCACCGATTGCCCACGCGGCGGCAAAAACCAATAACTCTGTGCGCCAAGGCATGATTGCCATGCTGGGCACCTTCATCGACACCATTTTAGTATGTTCAGTGACCGGCTTTGTTATTTTACTGTCTGGGGAATGGCAAACCGGCGCAACCGGCGCGGCCTTATCCACAAGTGCATTTGAAGCCCTTATACCTGGTGGTCACTATATTGTTGCAGTGGGTTTGGCGGTATTTGCCTTTACGACTATGCTCGGTTGGTCCTACTACGGCGAGCGCTGCGTGGTGTACTTTTTTGGTGAGCGCGGCGTAATGCCATTTCGCGTTGCTTGGGTATTGGCTATTCCCCTTGGCGCAATGGCAAACCTCAGCTTTATTTGGCTGCTTGCCGACACCCTAAATGCACTTATGGCGATTCCCAATTTAATTGCCTTGTTACTGCTGAGCCCAGTGGTGTTTAAACTCACTAAAGAGCGCTTGCCGGGCATACTTGCCGGAGATGAGCGGGTAAGCGGACACTGATTGGCAGACAAGAGCCTTTGCAATAATTATAGGCCACTTTATTTTGGACTTGATTTAGATTTTGATGCCACCGCAGCAGTTCGTTTTTATGTCACTAGATACTGGCTCAATTCTAGTGTGGCGACCTATTACCCAGCTTAGAAATATACCCGCTCAACGCGGTCGGTAATGCGGGTAAACAATTCATAGCTAATGGTGCCGCAGTGGCTGCCTACTTCGGCGGCGGGCAGCCCCTCGCCCCACAGGGTTACTTCGTCGCCAACGGCGGTTTGGGGAAGCTGGCTAACGTCTATTGTCATTAAATCCATAGAAACCCTGCCTGCTACCTTGGCGCGCAGACCATTAACCAGCACGGGTGTGCCGTCGGGCGCGTGGCGGGGGTAGCCGTCGGCGTAGCCCGCTGCAACAGTTGCAATACGTGCATTGGATTTGGCTCGCCAGCGCCGGTTGTAGCCCACGCCATCACTTGCATCGACACCCCGCACCGCCAAGACCTTGGCTTTAAATGTCATCACTGGCTTTAGGGCATTGGCGGCAGAAAGCCGCTGAGTAGGGTCGTCGCCGTAGAGCATAATGCCGGGCCTTACCCAGTCGTAATGGCAGTTGGGGTGGGCGATGATTGCCGCCGAATTAGCCATACTGAGCGGGTAATGGCGCGCAGTGCTTAAACTGGCGCTTAGTTCGCTGAGACGTAAACTTTGCTGCGCAGTTAAGCTGGGGTCGGTGTCTTCTGCGTCGCTAAAATGGCTCATGTGATGAATGTCGGCGATATGGCTTTGGCAGCTTAATAGCTGGTGAGCTTGGGTAAACTCCGTAGCCGACATGCCGAGGCGGTTCATGCCAATATTCATTTTAAGCCAAACCGTAATAGGTTGGGGGAGGGCGCTGGCGGCAAGTAGTTTTGCCGATTCCAGATCGTGAATAATAAGGTCAAGTTGCTGGGCAGAACATGTTTGTAATACCGCGGCATCAACCGCGGTGCCGAGCTGTACAATACGAGCCTGGATATGCTTTTGAGTGAGCTTGGCGCGCAATTGCTGCGCTTCACTTAAACGTGCTACCGCAAAGCCATCGACCTGCTGGTGCAGGCATTCGGCAACCCAGCTCGCGCCGTGGCCATAGCCATTGGCTTTGACCATGGCTAGAATGGCAGCCTTTGGCGCTAGCCGCCTAACAATATTGGCATTGTGGCGTAGCGCCTCACTACTGAGTTCAACCCATGTTGTTTTATGCATAACGACCAGCTCAAATCTTTGCTGAATTCTAGCGGTCTTGGGGCGCTGTTAATAGCGCGCTGGGGTTTTATATGCGCTTTTTTATTGCTCCCAGTATTGGCGCAGGCTGATTGCGAACGCAGTGTTTACCCTAACGGCGCGGCGCCAGGATTATTGGCCGAGCCTGCGGCGGTAAGTGTGTTGCTTAGTATTGTCCACAGTAATGAGGCGCCCTGTGCCATGGTGGCTCAAGACTTAGCGCAGCTGTATTTTTGGGGGGACGCTAAACTGAGCGCTGATTTAGCCAAAGCCTACCACTTTGCGCTGCTCAGTCAGCAACATGGCCGCTGGCCGCATGCGCTACGCCTACTGCGCAGCGTATTTGTGCTGTTAGCAATGGACCGCAGCTTTAGCCCCAACGAAGCCGTGCGCCAGTTTCAGCGCGAAATTAATAGCGGTGAAGCGCTGCGACGAGATAAAGCCCTTGCGGTCCTTAATCAAGTGGCCGATTTACGTCCGCGAATGTTCGCAACAAAAAATGCAATTTATGGGAATGCTAGGTTAAGAGAGCCACTGCCGGTGGCTAAGAGCGCGGTTGTATTAGTTAGCGGTCAGGATCGCCTGCGTTTATTAATTGCCGATGCTAACGGCGCGCCGCAATTGGCCTGGACTCAAGGTGCTGGCGATCCGCTGGTGTCTTTGCGCGAAACCGGCTCGGGGCCGTTATTTTTTCAGCGCAGGCCAACAGCCCGTGCTTCCGGTGCGCAAGACAGTCGCCAACAATTGTGGCGATTACCGCCATCATCACCAACTACAGGCATCTTAATCAGTCGTTTTCGTCAACGCGATGGCAGTTTTCACGAGTCGCGTTGTACTGCGAGCCAATTAAACTCGCACTGGCTTTTGTCGGCGGCACATTGTTTGTATGCCGCCGACGGCTCCAAGTTTTTGCTCAGCTTACATTATATTGCCACGCCGCCGCTTTCGTCTGCTGCAGATGAGGTGGCAATACCGGTAAGTGAAGCGTGGCAGCATAAAGACCACCGCGCCGAAGATCAGCAAGCTGGCAATGTGGGTCGCTACAGCGGTTCAGATATTGCTTTGTATAGGCTAAAAAGGCCAGCCGGCACTGAGTTGAATACACCTGTTTTGTTGGCGGCGCCAACGCTATTGCAAGGCGACAGCTGGGTGGAGAGCTTTGCTTATCCAAGTGATAAGACCCGCAATAGTTTGTGGGCTTCGCGGTGCAGCGCCACGTTGTGGCAGCGCGGAGAATTGAGTTTAAGTGATGTTTACGCCCTGAATTGTTATAGCTATCCGGGCCAGAGTGGCGCTGCGCTACTACAAAAAAATGTTGAAAAACCAGGCGCACCGCCGCAAATAGTTGGGGTGTTGTCATCGCGAATCTCAAATGACGAAATAAATCAGCCAGTGTTCGCGGCCTTAAATAGCCGCTTGATCGCAGACATACACCACCTTATTGCTTCGCAAAACAGCGAAGTTACCGAGTTTGAGGCGGTGGCCGTAGGTCTTTCCCTCGCCGTGTCGCCGTAGGCACTGTTGCCTTGGGGTATGCATATTGTATAGTGAGGCGGTTGCCCTTAGAAATACGGTTATGTCCAAAGGTCTAGAGAATAAGCTTGTTGTTGCGATTTCATCCAGAGCACTATTTGATCTGGATGAGAGCCATCGCGTGTATGAAGCCGAAGGTTTGGCGGCTTATCAAAAATACCAAATAGAGCACGAAGACGAGATTCTGGCCCACGGTGAAGCCTTCGGTATTGTAGAGCGCTTGCTGCAACTCAATGATTATTTAGACGACGCCAAGGTCGAGGTTATTCTGTTGTCGCGCAATTCGGCGGATACCGGATTGCGGGTGTTTAACTCGATTAAGCATTACGGTTTGAATATCAGCCGAGCCGCGTTTAGTGGCGGCGAGAGCCCTTACCGCTATGTGTCGGCATTTGGCTGCCACCTGTTTTTGTCTACCAATGCCGAAGATGTACGCCGCGCACTGGATAGCGGCGTTGCGGCGGCGACCTTGCTGCCAAGATCAAAAAAGGCGGCTCAGCAAAGTAAGCGTGAATTGCGCTTTGCCTTTGACGGTGATGCGGTGATTTTTTCTGATGAAGCCGAGCAGGTATTCAAGCGCGACGGCTTAGATGCCTTTACCGCTAGCGAAGTTGCCGCAGCCAATACGCCCTTGAGCGGTGGCCCATTTAAGGCCTTTTTGGCTGCGCTGAACACCTTGCAGTCAGAGTTTCCAGACAACGCGCCGCCAATACGCATCGCACTGGTTACCGCCCGCTCGGCCCCAGCGCATGAGCGCGTAATAAGAACCCTGCGCGAGTGGAATATTCGTATTGATGAATCGCTGTTTTTGGGTGGTTTGGAAAAAGGCGAATTCTTGGCTGCTTACGGCGCCGATGTGTTTTTTGACGATCAACCAGCGCACTGCGAATCGGCCAAGGAGCATGTCTCAACGGGTCATGTTCCCCATGGCATTGCCAATATTGTCGAGAAATCATAGCAACGGTATAACAATAAAATTAAATACAATAATCAAACAGACTGTCTATTTTTGGCTCACCTAGTTTTACAGGAGTTGTCGGTATGAAGTTGCAGCAGTTGCGCTATATTTGGGAAGTTGCTCACCATGAGATGAACGTGTCGGCAACCGCGCAAAGTTTGTTTACTTCGCAGCCGGGCATTAGCAAACAAATTCGAATGTTAGAAGATGAGTTGGGTGTTGAAATCTTTGCCCGTAACGGCAAGCACCTAACCCGCATCACCCCCGCTGGTGAAGCTATATTAAAAACTACCGGCGAAATTCTCTATAAAACCGAAAGTATTAAACATATTGCCCAGGAGTTTAAAAACCCGCAAAAAGGCAGTTTGTCGATCGCCACTACCCACACCCAAGCACGCTACGCGCTACCTAAAGTTATTAAAACCTTTATTGAGCGCTACCCCGATGTATCGCTACATATGCATCAGGGCACGCCGATGCAAATCTCGGAGCTTGCCGCCAATTTTGGGGTAGACTTTGCCATTGCAACCGAAGCCCTAGAGCTGTTCAGCGATCTCATCATGATGCCGTGCTATCGCTGGAACCGTACCATTTTAGTGCCCAAAGACCATCCGCTGGCCGCCATACAGAGCCTGTCGATAGAGGATGTGGCCCAACACCCTATTGTTACCTACGTATTTGGCTTCACTGGTCGCTCTAAGTTAGATGAAGCATTCTTGAACAAAGGCCTAGAACCCCGCGTGGTATTCACCGCCACCGACGCCGATGTAATCAAAACCTATGTCCGCCTCGGCCTCGGTATCGGCATCGTGGCCGAAATGGCCTACGACCCAATAGCAGACGCAGACCTTGTGGCGCTGGATGCCAGCCATCTATTTGAGCCCAGCGTAACCAAAGTTGGCTTCCGTCGCGGCACGTATATGCGTAAATTCATGTACGATTTTGTCGAGTTATTTGCCCCGCATCTCACGCCAGAACTCATTGACAAGGCTTATCAGTGCCACACTAAGCAAGAGCTGGATGAGTTGTTTGCAGATATTGAATTGCCGATGTACTGAAGGCGTGTCAGAAGTCTGGTGTCTGAGGTCGGATGACAACTCAACGGCAGCTGCTTCGATTGTGGTCTTGCGTCAGACACCCGACGTCCGACTTGCCGCTCAGCATTGCTTTATTCACCCCGAGCCGTTAAATTGACGCGGTTTTTTCTGCGCCTCGCGCATTTTATAATTTACTTAGGAGTAGTGTTGTGGAAATCGCCTGTCTTGACCTGGAAGGGGTGTTGATTCCTGAAATCTGGATTGATTTCGCTGAGCGCACCGGTATTGAGGCCTTGAAGGCAACCACGCGGGACGTTCCCGACTACGATGTGCTGATGCAGCAGCGTTTGCGTCTGCTCGAAGAAAATGGCTTGGGCCTGCCCGATATTCAGGCAGTAATCGCCGATATGGAGCCTATGGAAGGTGCGCGGGAATTTTTAGACTGGCTTCGCGAGCGTTTTCAGGTAGTGATTCTATCCGATACCTTTTATGAATTTGCCGCGCCATTAATGAAGCAATTGGGCTGGCCAACCTTGTTGTGCCATAAGCTGGAAACCGACAGCTTGGGCAAGGTAGTGGATTACAAAATTCGTCAGGTGAACCCCAAGCGCCAAGCAGTACTGGCCTTAAAAACCCTGTACTACCGCATTATTGCCGCGGGTGATTCATACAACGACACCACCATGTTGGCCGAAGCCGACGCCGGTATTTTGTTTAAAGCCCCAGCCAATGTAATTAATGAGTTTCCGCAGTTCCCTGCAGTACACGATTACGAAGCGCTGAAATTAGAGTTTATTAAGGCTTCATCGCGTAACTTAAGCCTGTAAGGCTTAGCTCGCCGACATTAGTCTGTCTTAAAGATTAGCAAGCGTCTCCAGCAGCTTGCTAATCTTGGTTTCCGTTTCAATAAACTCCTCTTCTAGCTGCGAATCAGCCACAATCCCGCCGCCTGCCCAAGCACTTATTTGTTGCTCATGACAGACAAAGCTACGAATAGCGATATTGCTGTCCATTTTGCCCTCTGCGCCAAGGTAAAAAATACTGCCGCAATACACCGAGCGCCGATGGGGTTCGATCTCCCTAATAATTTCCATTGCCCGCTGTTTGGGGGCGCCGGTTATTGAACCACCGGGAAAACAGGCCAGCAGCGCGCCAAACTCGCTCTGATTGTCGCGTAAATAGCCAGACACCGTGCTAACCAAGTGATGCACCGTGCGAAAGCTCTGCAGCTCACACAATGATTCAGTCACTACTGTGTCGGGCTGGCAGCTCTTACTAAAATCATTGCGGAGTAAATCCACAATCATAATATTCTCAGCTCGGTTTTTGGCACTGCTTAGCAGCGCAGCAGCGAGCGCCTGATCTTCGCTGGGGTCGTCGCTGCGTGCGGCGGTACCTTTAATAGGTTGGGTTTGTAATTGGCGCGCAGTAGCGGAAAGTAAGCGCTCGGGAGACAAACACAAAATTTGACTGGGGCCGAGATCCATAAACGCCGAAAATGGCGCGGCGGCTACCTCGCGTAATTGTAAGTAGGCCGTCCAAGGCTCGCCCGAGTAGCTCGCGCTAAACTTGCGGGTTAAATTTATTTGGTAGCAATCGCCAGCGTCGATATAAGCTTTTACTTTACTAAAGGCCTCGGCGTAATCGTCTCGGCCCAACGTGCTTGTGAACGGGCTGGTGAGCTTAAAATTGTGCTTGCTGGGGCCTACATGGCGTTGACTTAGTAAGGATTGCAGTTGCTTGATTTTGTCAGCGGGCACTGACGCTTGAGCGACCAGCTCGCAACGTTGGCGCTGGTGGTCAACTATCACCACCCACGGGTAGATACCAATGTGAAGTAGGGGTAAATCACTGCGTATGGCGCTGAGCCCCGCTTGTACTTGCTCGCCAAAATCATAGCTGAGATAACCAAGGGCGCCGCCGGTAAAGGGGAGGTCGCTGGCGCTGGCATAGGTATTACTTATATTTGAAAGTTCGTTTTCAATGTTAAGTGATTGCTTGTTAATATCGCTGCAACTACTTGTTAATAAAGATATAGTTCTTACTGGTTCGGCGGCAATTATATCCCAGCGGCCACGATCGCCATGGGCCGCCGCGCTGTCGAGGTACACCGCCAGAGGCAGTTTTTTTAGAGCCGAATGCACCCAGCTGGAGTCTAGGGTGTAGGGCAGGGCGATGCGGCGAAGGCTGGCCATGAAGTGTTGCTCGGAAGTGAACCAAAACTGCGGATAACGGCCAATTTTACGTGCTATGAGCCTGAAAAATCTAGCGTTTTATCATCTTGCAGGAAGCCCTCAATGGGCTGGTTCAGATTGACAGAGCGGCCTGTTCCCAGTAATGTTAGCCGCCGCTTTGAGAAACACCAAACCGTCAATGCACCATACAGAACGGTTAGTTCTCATTTTATCCGCACCTCAATATGTCTGCTGGCGTAAGCCCCCCAGTTTCTTGTAATAAGAAACGTATAAAAGGGCACATGCTGGCGGTGCATACGCGGGTTACCTATTAAATGCAGCTGGAACTGACAGGCATGACAAAAATAGCAAAACTCACTCCCTCACTAGAAAACCCCTTCGAGCAGAAAACTGAGCTTGAATTCACCGTCCCTGGTCAAATTGACTACGACCCAGGTCTTTACGAGGCAGCGTTGCAAGCAGGTTATGACCTTCAGCAGCGTCCCCGTAAAATGGCTGGCGTTAAAGGCGTTCAAAAACAACACGAAAAGAAGCGCATGTCGATCTGGGAACGGATCGAAGTGCTGGCCGATGCCGGCACTGAGCCGAAAATTCTTTACCAAAACTGGGGTAAAAATTTAGATGGCGCCTCGCTTGTAACTGCGATACTGAAAGTAAATGGCCGCGACATTGCGATTTATGGCCACGACTTTACCGTGCGCGCGGGCTCAATGGATGCCACCAATGGCACCAAGCTGGCCAATCTATTCCGTTTGGCGGGCAAGCTAGGTATTCCGCTAGTCGGTATGAACGATTCTGCCGGTGCGTATATTCCCGCCGGTGTGGGTGGTTTAGACGGCTACGCCGAGGCTTTTACGGCACTGCGCAAAATCAACGGCGTTGTGCCGTCTATTATGTGTATGTTTGGCTACAACGCTGGCGGCGGTTCTTATCTGCCGCGTCAGGGCTCTTTTGTTATACAGCCTAACGACACATTCTTTGGGTTGACTGGACCCGGTGTTGTTAAAACCGTATTGGGTGAAGACGTAACCGCCGATGAACTCGGTGGGCCAAGTGTTCACTCTAAATCTGGTGTAACCGATTTTGTGGTGCCCGACGAAGTTGCCGCGCTGCGCAAGGTAAAAGAGCTTTTAAACTACCTGCCTAGTAATAGCAGTGAGGCACCGGCATTTCAGCCAACGTCTGACCCAATTACCCGCAAAACTTGGGATATCGACCTGCTGCTGAAAAAAGCCTTCAATAGCCCCACTGGCTTTAATACGCCCTTTGATATCAGCATTATCATTCAGCAAATGTGCGACCACGGCGATTTCTTTGAAATTCAGCCAGAGCGCGCCCGCAACACCGTCTGCGCGCTAGGCCGGATGGGCGGCAATGTAGTCGGCTTTGTGGCTAATAACTCGGCAGTGGCCTCTGGTCAAATTGATATTGACGCGGCTTACAAAAACGCTCGGTTTATCCGCTTCTGCAATGTTTACAATATTCCCGTAATCTTCATGGAAGACACCACCGGCTTCCTACCAGGTAAAGAGCAAGAAGCGGGCGGTATCGTGCAAGCGGGTCGCGCTATGCTCGACGCCATTATTGATCTGCGCACCCCGCGCTTTTTGATGATTGTGCGCAACGCCTTTGGCGGTGCATACGCAGCCTTTAACAACTACCCAACTGGCGCTGATTTTGTTTGTGCGCTGCCCACCACGCGTTTAGCGGTAATGGGACCAGCCGGTGTTGAGTACGTTTACAAAGATGAAGTTCGCAAAATTCGCGGCTCCATCAAAAGCAAAATTGCTGAAGCAACCGCGCAAAACATTAAAGCGGGTATGCCAGAAGCAGAAGCAGCAAGCACCGCCAAGGAAGCGATTGGCGCATGGCAAAAGCAGGAAGAGCTGCTGCTGACCCAGCGTTATGAACGTGAATTGATGAATCCAAATGAAGCGCTAAGCCTGGGATCAATATCTCAGATCGTCATGCCCTCAGAACTGCGCAAAGTACTGGGCGAGCAACTGGAACTGCACTTAAAGGCTTACAAGCCTGAGCCAATGACTGGCGTGCAGCGGGAGTTCCATTAATCCCCCGTTGTTATCAACGGTTCCTAAATTCGATAAACAAGGCGATTCGCTAAAGAGGTATTCAACGTGCAAGCAAGCAACAATTATTATTTGAGCAATCCGATGGTCCATAAAGACCGCCAACTGTCTAAATCTCGGTCAGAATGGGTGAGAGCTTTCGCCTGTAACGACATGAAACCATTGATTATTTGCCGTGGCCCAATCCGTAAGGAAGCCATGGACGTGTTTGAAGAGATGGGCATTAGCACCTACGGTATTTTGCTGTCTGAAAAAGACTCCATCACCTATACCAATGCCTTGGCGCCTGAGCTGCGCACCCTGACAGATCCAGATCGCGTACATCGCGTACCCGATTACACCGGTGCCACTAAAGAAGAGCGCCAAAAGCGCATTCAACAGATTATTCGCATTGCCCACGACAATGGCTATAACGCCATTTTTGCAGGCTACGGCTTTATGTCGGAAGACGCGGAAATGGTTGAATCGATGGAGAACGCGGGACTCAATTTTATTGGCCCCTGTTCCTTTACTCAAAAATCGGCCGGTATGAAAGACCAAGCCAAGCGCACCGCGCTTGAGACTGGGGTATCGGTTACTCCCGGTGTTAACAACGCCACCAGCTTGGCGCTGTTTGCCAAATACGGCAAAGATGGCCTAGTTAAATGTGCGAAAGACCACAAGCTCGATGTAGACTTTGCCGCATGTAAAGACGAAGAAGAGCAGGCGCTAGCGCTATTGGCCGCGTCTTACAGTGCGGGTATCGATATTGTTAATGCCGCCGAAATTGGCGCCGCCTTGCAAGTTGAAGCCAAGCGCATGCTGGCTGAGAAGCCCAATAACCGCTTCCGCTTAAAAGCGATTGCCGGTGGTGGTGGTAAGGGCCAGCGCATTTTGCAGTCTGCCAATTCTTATGAAGGCGCGACCATCGAAGAGAAGGTCGAAAAGGCCGCGGCTAATGTGCCTTCGCTGGTGTTGGAATGTCTGATTGAGTTAAAAACCAACGGTGTGGGCGACAATAAAAACGTCCTAATCGAAATGAACATCGACACCACTCGCCACCAAGAAATTCAGGTGGTGGGCAATGGTGAGTGGTGCATGACCATGGGCGGTCGCGACTGCTCACTGCAAATGCACGAACAGAAATTACTTGAAGTATCGGTAACCGAAGAAGAGTTGCAGGCCGCTATTGAAGTGGCAGCGGCGGCGGGTAAAACCGAAGAAGCTGAGCAGCTTAAAAAGGACTTGGTGATTCTCCAGCATATGGAGCGCGAAGGGGCGGTATTCGGCGAAGCAGTTAAGCTGGATTCACTCGGCACTTTTGAGTGTATCGTCGACGGCGAAGCTCACTACTTCATGGAAATGAATACGCGTATTCAGGTAGAACACCGCGTTACCGAGCTTTGCTACAAGCTTAAGTTCACCAACCCTGACGACTCTGGCGATTACTTTATTGCCGAAAGCTTGGTCGAGGTAATGGTATTACTGGCGCGCCACGGCAAAAACCTGCCTAAGCCGACCCGTATTTTGCGTGAGAAAACCTCGGTTGAAGCGCGTATGAACGCCACCAACCAGGCGCTTCAGCCCCACGCTGGCGGTGTAATCGAAAACTGGTCTAACGCTATTCCCGGTGAAATTCGCGACGACCAGGGTATTTCGACCCACAACCCCGATACCGATGTGTTCATGAAGTACCACCTTGCTGGTGCCTACGATTCAAACATCGCGTTGTTGCTCACCACCGGTGAAACGCGTTTAAGCAGCTACCAGCGTTTGGCCGAGATTCTGCGTCGCACTGAACTGCGTGGCAAGGATCTGTCGACCAACCTAGAATTCCACTACGGTCTGGTGCACTGGTTTATTGGTAACGGCATTAATGCGCGGCCGTCGACCAATTTCATTGTTCCGTATTTGACCGCAGTAGGTTTGTTGAAAGAGCAGGCGAATCAAATTGATTTAGAGGTTGCCTTTAACGAAATCCGCCAGAAGTATGTTGCGGCGGCTGGCGAAAATGGCAAAGCTTGGGCAGAAGCCCTAGATGCGAAAAAGCTGTTGTTAATACGCCCCTTGGAGCGTTTGTTCGCCGAGCCGCACTATATGTCTGGCTGGCTGAGCATGAACAAAGACAGCCTGCGTATTGTTGACGGAGAAATTGTGTGGAAGGCCAATCCAATTGAAATGTTGGACAAGCTCTACCACTACCTAAACATGGATTTCGAGAAGGGCAAGCCGGCTCGCTACATGATTTGGGATCACGATCACGATATCTTATCGGCGGCCGTGAATTTCTATAAATCACTTAACGCCAAAGTTGACGCGGCAGATTTCCCTGCGCTGCAAGCACTGCTGGCAAAAGACAAAGCGCCAAAAGGCTTTAGCGACGACGAATGGCTGGCCGTGCGCAGCGCTCACGCTGGTTATTTTGCAGGAACCGAAGTACTGGCTGTGCTGATGTACATTGCCACCGAAACGGGCTTCTGCGAATTGAGTGTTAATGCTGACTTGAGCATTACCATTCCAGAGCGTCTTACCAATAAAGACTTGCAAAAACAAATGGCTAAAGTGTTGGTGCCACCACCAGCGGCGAAGTCAGACGAAGTGTTGGCGGCCAGTGGCGGTATGTACTACCCGCGTGAAGCACCTGGCATGGATGTATTTGTGAATGAAGGCGACCATTTTAACGCTGGCGACACTTTGTATATTGTTGAAGTAATGAAAATGTTCAACAAGGTAATCGCGCCGTTCTCTGGCACCATTGCTAAGATCTTGGTTGAAGGCGATGGCATGATTATCAAAAAAGGTCAGCCCTTGTTTAAAATCATTCCAGACGAGATGATTGTTATTGAAACCCCTGAGGAAGTTGCTGAAATGCGCCGTGCAAAAACCATCGAGTTTCTTGCAACGCTTAAGTAATTTTTGAAGCTGGCCACTACTAAGTGGCCAGCCTAATTAACAAGTTTGGGAGTATTTCAATGATTACCGGTTTAGACCATATTGCAATTGCAGTGCCCGATTTAGAAAAAGCGATTAAACGTTTTATGGCAGATTTTGGTCTGCACTATGAGGGCAGCGAAGACGTGGAAACGGCTAAAACGTCTACGGCGTTTTTTCCTTTAAAATCAACCAGCATCGAATTGGTAAGCCCACTGCGCGGTGAAGGTCCTATTGCCAAGTATCTGGAAAAGAAGCCTGGCGGCCTGCATCACCTGTGCTTTAGCACCGACGATATTGTGGCTGACGTGGCCCGCTTAAAAGCCTTAGGCTATCAATTTTTGGCCGACGCGCCATCACTTGGCGCCCACGGTTGCCAAGTTATTTTTATTCACCCCAAGTCCTGTGACGGCGTGCTTATTGAGCTTAGCCAACCCGGCGACGACCACCACTAATTACTAGCCCGACTTGTAGCCGCGCATTTTTATGCATAAAGCGGCGCAAACTCACCGACAATGACAGGTAAACCCATGGCAGATTACAAAGCTCCCGAGACATCCGTAGACGAGTGGAAAGCAATGGCCAATAAAGCCCTTGCCAAGACCAATCAAACCCTCGACGATTTGGTTTGGCACACACCCGAAGGGATTGATGTAAAGCCCTTATACACTAAGGAAGATATTCAGGATCTGCCCTATACCAATACCTTGCCTGGCATAGAGCCCTTTATTCGCGGCCCCCAGCCCACCATGTACGCTGGGCGCCCGTGGACGATTCGTCAATACGCAGGTTTCTCTACCGCTGAAGAATCCAACGCTTTTTACCGCAAAGCGCTAGCGGCTGGCGGCCAGGGCGTTTCAGTTGCCTTCGATTTGGCAACTCACCGCGGTTACGATTCTGATCACCCCCGTGTTACTGGCGACGTTGGTAAAGCCGGTGTTGCGATCGACTCCGTTGAAGACATGAAGGTCTTGTTCAACGAAATTCCCTTAGACAAAGTCTCGGTTTCTATGACCATGAACGGTGCGGTATTACCGGTCTTGGCTGGCTATATTGTTGCCGCAGAAGAGCAGGGCGTTTCTCAGGACAAGCTTTCTGGCACTATTCAGAACGACATCCTCAAAGAATTCATGGTGCGTAACACCTATATTTACCCACCATTGCCGTCTATGAAGATTATCGGCGACATCATTGCCTATGCTTCTAGCAATATGCCCAAGTACAACACCATCTCTATTTCTGGTTACCACATTCAGGAAGCGGGCGCCGATGCCGCCCTAGAGCTGGCTTACACCTTGGCCGATGGTAAAGAATACATCCGCACCGCAATTGCCGCTGGCTTGGATATTGATAAATTCGCTGGCCGCTTGTCCTTCTTCTGGGGCATTGGCATGAATTTCTATATGGAAATCGCCAAAATGCGCGCCGCGCGTTTGCTGTGGGCTAAGATTGTTACTGAGTTTGAACCTAAAGATCAGCGTTCCAAAATGCTGCGTACCCACAGCCAAACTTCAGGCTGGTCGCTGACCGAGCAAGACCCCTACAACAACATTGTGCGTACCACCATCGAGGCCATGGCCGCGGTATTCGGCGGCACTCAGTCGCTGCACACCAACGCACTGGATGAAGCCATTGCACTGCCCACTCAGTTCTCTTCACGTATCGCGCGTAACACTCAGCTGATTATTCAGGAAGAAACCGGTATCACCAATGTGGTTGATCCTTGGGGCGGCTCGTACATGATGGAATCACTAACCAAGGATATCGCAGACCGCGCTTGGGAATTGATTCAAGAAGTCGAAGAGAAGGGTGGCATGGCCAAGGCGATTGAAACCGGCCTGCCTAAGCTCCGCATTGAAGAATCTGCCGCTCGTAAACAAGCACGTATCGACCGCGGCGAAGATGTGATCGTTGGCGTAAACAAATACACCCTAGCCGAAGAAGACGATGTAGATGTTCTCGACATCGACAACAACGCCGTGCGTGAGTCTCAGGTTGCTGCGCTCGCTAAAATTCGCGCATCACGCGACGAAGCCGCCGTTGAAGATGCACTGGAAGCAATCTATCAGTGCGCCTGTGGCGGCGAAGGCAACCTGCTGGATCTGGCAGTTAAAGCGACCCGTTTACGTGCCACCGTTGGCGAAATCTCCTTTGCGATGGAGCGTGAGTTTGGTCGCTTTAACGCCCAGTCACAAACCGTATCTGGTGTTTATGGCAGCGCTTACCAAGACGACGACAACTGGCAGGGCATTAGCAAAGATATTGAAAACTTCGCTGAAAAGCACGGCCGTCGCCCGCGTATGCTGGTATGTAAAATGGGTCAAGACGGGCACGACCGTGGCGCCAAAGTTATAGCCACCGCCTTTGCTGACGTTGGTTTTGATATCGACTTATCACCCATGTTCTCGACCCCTGAAGAAGTCGCCAAACAAGCCGTTGAAAACGACGTGCACGTAGTCGGTGTTTCTTCACAGGCCGCCGGTCATAAAACCCTCGTTCCTGAGCTAATTGCAGAACTGAAGAAAGTCGGCGCCGACGACATCATCGTCATCGCCGGTGGTGTAATTCCACGCCAAGATTACGACTACCTCTACGCAGCCGGTGTAAAAGGCATCTTTGGTCCAGGCACCAAAATCCCACTCGCGGCACGCGGCGTGTTGGATGCAATTAATGAGGCGTATAAGGGCTGAGTTGCGGGTCTGATGTCAGAGGTCTGAAGTCGGACGAGCGGCTTTTACCTCCGACGTCAGACATCCGACCTCTAGCGTTCTAATTATGGCTATAGACATTGAAGCACTCAAAGCCGGCAATTCCCGAGCGCTGGCCAAGGCTATCACCTTGGTCGAGAGCAAGCGGGTAGAGCACCGCACAGAGGCGCAGTTGCTGCTTGAGCAATTGCTGCCCAGCACCGGCAACAGTATTCGCATCGGCATTACCGGCATTCCCGGTGTTGGTAAGTCGACCTTTATCGAGGCCTTTGGCCTGTATCTTTTAAGTCAGGGGAAGCGCGTCGCAGTATTGGCCGTTGACCCTAGCTCCCCCATTGCCGGCGGCTCCATCTTGGGTGATAAAACCCGCATGGAAATGCTGTCGCGCAGTAAAGACGCATTTATTCGACCTTCTCCCTCGGAAGGCTCACTTGGTGGTGTTGCCCAAAAAACCCGCGAAACCATGTTGCTCTGCGAAGCCGCAGGTTACGACGTAATTTTGGTAGAAACCGTTGGGGTAGGGCAGTCTGAGTACGAAGTCGCCAGCATGGTCGATTTCTTTATGGTGTTGATGCTGCCTAATGCCGGTGATGAATTGCAGGGCATTAAAAAAGGCATTATTGAATTAGCCGACGCCTTGGTCATTAATAAGGCAGATGGCGAAAGTATTAATCTTGCGCAGCAAACCCGCCGGCATTACGAGAATGCGCTGCATCTGTTGCGCCACAATACCTTTTGGACGCCGCAGGTAATGAGCTGCTCGGCGATCAAAAACGAAAATATCGAAGCCATTTGGGGCATGATTAGCGGCTTTAAAATAGATGCCACTAAGAATGGTTCACTGCAGAACAAGCGTTCGCGCCAGGCCCGCGAGTGGATGAATAAACTGCTTCATGAAATGCTCGATATGAAACTCACCCAAAATCCAGAAGTCCGCGAGCTACTTCCAAAACTAAATGAAAAGGTCACCCAGGGCGAAACCACGCCGTATCTGGCCGCGACAAAGCTGATTGATTTACTGTTTAAGCCAGGTATTTGAATATGAACGGTCGTGCCCTAGACGATTTTATCGCCCAGTATTTGCCAACGGCCCAGCACATGGAGTTGAGTGTAAAGCACTACGACGGCAAAAGCCTGAGTGTGCATGCGCCCTTGGCACCAAGCATTAATGACAAGCTCACCGCCTTTGGCGGCAGCATTTACTGTGTTGCGGTAATGGCGTGCTGGGGTATGACTTATTTACGCTGCGTAGACTACGGACTCGATCCAGATATCGTGGTTGCCGAAGCGTCTATTGAATACCTCAAACCCGTTACCGGCGACATCATCGGTAGCTCAATAGTAGTAGATGAAGAAAAGTGGCAGCACTTCTTTAAGCGTTTTGAAGAACGCGGTCGCGCCAAAATTGATCTCCAGTCAGAAATCCTAGTGGATGGTGAAGTCGCAGTGCGCTTTAAAGGCTTGTACGCCATCGTTGGTGTTAAATAAGAAAATCTCAAAAATTAGCGCTCTAATCAACGTGTAGCCATCTACAAACGCGCCTTAATGCCTTTGGCACGGCTCGCATACGACGGCAGTTAGGGTTGCGCGTGCGCGGTAGCGATGGCCAGCCTGCCGTAAAAGAAGTCACCGCTGTGTGATAGTGGTGATTGTATTGGTGGCGGTATGGGTGGTGGAGCAGCGGGCGGCAGAGCCGCAGTGGCTCCGAGACAAGTAGGAAAATCAGTTGATGATTTATCTCGCACGGCAGGAAAAAGCAAAGTAGGTGGCTTTACACAATCTGGTCATAGTTTGCAAAAGCATGGAAGTCGACCAGGTTCTAAATGGAACCAATCCGACATTGATGTTAACAAGCCTGCTCAAGCCAATAAGCGTGCTCAAGAGATTGTCGATGATATTCTTACCACTCCGGGAAGTCGAATTGTGCCGAACCCCAGAGGTGGCACAGATGTGATTGCTCCGGACGGTAGGGTCATTCGATATATCGAGATGGATCTATGCAGGGGTTTCGGGAGTGATTATATGAACGATGTTAGCCATTTTCGCATCAGTGTAGGGGACGACGATTTACACGAGGACTTGACAGCGGAGATTTACTTTAACGAAAAATTTCTGGCATTGGTTTCGCAAGATGGAGGTTTAGATCGGGCGAAAATCGAATTGCAAAACTGCCCTGATTCAGACGGCTGGAATTTGCCCTTGGCAGAATTTTTGAAAGTTATTGAGCTTGCTAAATGTCGTTTATGGGAGCTTCGGCGCCAGTGATACGCGCACTCAGGAGGGTGTTTGGTTATGCGAGTCAACGCGAAAGATTTACGCGGGACCAGGTCTAGACTCTTTCCTTTTTCTTCAAAATTTTACTGATCCGTGAGTAGTTCGCTTTCGACGGCCATGACTGTGCAGTGCGGATAGCCAACCCTGCCAAAAACGCCTGCGCGATGGCGGCACCCTGGCCTATACCTAGGGGATTGGTCGGGATTAAGCTTATTTCAGCGATAGGCTACAGTAATTCCTTGATTTAAAAAGAAATTATCTTAATTTAAGCATTGAGTAGAGGTTTTAGGGGTACTGAGTAATTTTGACCATTTTATCTCAGAATATTCAGTATCTTACTGAAATATAGAGAGATAATTTTTTATATGATCTTACTTTCAGTCAGTAGGATGTCTCTATATATGGCCTAAATCTTCCATATGGATTTATATCCTACTGAACAATAATGAGTTTTACTCAGCTAAACTTTCCGCTCTTTACCACTAGCTGCGCGCTTTTTGTCATCGGTCTGAACATACACGGTATCAGTCGTAGACATGCTCGCATGACCTAAATCCTCGGATACATCTTTAAGTGACCGGCCGCGCTCAATCTCTAAACTCGCACCTGTATGCCGCAGCCAATGAGACGTCGCTTCTTTAAAATTACTAGCATTGTCTTCACCATAGCGTGCCTTCATTTGTTCGTACGCTTGGTCGAATACTTCCTGCACTAATCTTGATAATTGTCGCGCCGTCATTCCCCCACGGCCTCGGATTTTTTCAATAATAGGGTGGTTTTCACCCGCTACAGGGAGTTTGTTTAAGCCACGGTATAGGCGATAACGTGTTAAATACCTTAGAAAGCTCGGTGGAACCGTAATATCTCGGACTTTTCGGCCCTTACCATAGATCTTCAACCACCAATTATTGTCATTATCCTTCCAAAAGTGACTCATGGTGGGCGACCATTCTGCGCGATCTGAGTACTCAGAAATGCGCAGAAAAAGGGTTTTTAATGATGCAATGAGAAACAGGCTTCGCTCATATCGCGAGTCGTCATCGGCCATGGTATGAGCAACCTCCAGCAGGAAATTCCACTGGTCTTCCGTTAAGCGTTTTACGTCCTTGACCTGTGCATCTTTGATCAAATATCGACAATCCTTCTTGGCTAATTGAACAGGGTTACCGTAGCAGTATTCTTCATCAGTTAGATGCTTATAGAAGGCATTAAGCGCGGTGAACGTCGCTTGTAAGGTTTCTTGCGAGGGGCGGTATTTTTTCTTTTCGCGCTTGGATTCGTCCCCTTTGGCGACCATCAGTTTGAAGGGTGCCCATTCAGTGTTACTTGTGTAAAGACCACCTTTCATATGAAATTTTTCAACATTAGATAGCGATATCCAAGTTAATGGCGGTCTCCAGCAGAAATCTGCGTATTCGAGAATGTCGGCTTTTCGGTATTCATCAATGGGCTTATCCTTAACAAGAAACGCCCAAAGTAGAAACTTTTCAATCTCAGAACGAAATCGAGTGTATGTGTGTTCTGACTTGTTTCTACCGATATAAGATAGAAACTCCTGGCCCCAGAGCCACGCCTTAGATTTCCATTGGTCAGCGTCGGCTAACAAGGCGGCAAGATCAGGAAACTCTTCAAGCTTTACCTCTTTGAGGTCTTTGTATGTCGGGTACAGCGGGACGGGTTTAGGAATGGCCATGGATTTTCCTGATATCTACAGATAAGAGCATATAATCGGCTATCTGCATTCTAGCACCCTGCACGCCCTATTTCCAATACGTCACCGTATCGGATATGTTATAGCTATGACCTCCTCATGGTAATTCTAAAAAGCCATCTGAAATGAACGTCTTGCAGCTCAAGCAGGGAAAGAATAAAATCATCGAATGAAAAAGCGCCTCACCTACATACTTATCCTTTCGCTGATGTTGTTTACTACATCGGGCTGGGGCAGCGTATTACAGGCCGCCTATTGTGATCCAACAACGTCCGTTACGGCTGAACACATGGCGCCGAACATGCAAGCCAGCGATATGCAGGCTGATTGCGATTCGCCAGCAAACTGTTGTTGTGTGGATAGCAATAATAGCTGTGAAAACATCGATTGTGGCATTGGCGGACTAACGGCAAGTTTTCTACCACCCCTCCCTATCGCTGCACTTGAAAAAAAACCAACGATGCAGACAATCACCCTCCCGCCGCCACCCAATCCAGCGTTTCAGCGCGTACTGCTCAGACCCCCAAAATTTTCATAATTTACTAGTAGGCACCGGATAACGGTGCGTGGCTTGGCCTATTTATAGCGCCAAGCAAAAGGTATTTTATGAGGATTGATTATGTTCGCCCAATATTGGTGGTGTATCGCCGCCCTGTCCCGACGTTTTGTTGTTGCGGTCGGCGCCGTGTTGTCCCTGATTTTTGCCCAAGCACTGTATGCAGCTGAGGAATACACCCACTCGGTAACGCTTTCATCGTCATGGGGGTCAGTAATGTCTGCCCAAGCGCTCGTTGACGAAGCGCTGCGTGCCAACCCTGGAATAACTGCCCTTGAAGCTGCGATTCAGGGGGCTGAAGCACGAATTGTTCAGTCTACTGCCTTGCCCGATCCACAACTCTTTACTGCGGTTGCCCCCGACACCATTGGCGGTTACAACTCGCCGAACGGGCGCGGTAGCAATGTTCGAATGGAATTAACGCAAACGCTCCCATGGCCGGGAAAGCTTCGTTTGCGCGGCGACGCTGCGACTAAAACAGCGGAGGCGGAGCGTGGTAATCTCGCGCTGCGGCGGCTAGAGCTACGTACAGTGGCGCTCAGCTACTATGCGCAGTGGAACTACATTCATCAGGCCATTACCATTAATGAGCGCAATAGCACCTTAGTTGATGAACTTCGTCGCGTGGCAGAAGCTCGCTACGCCGCGGGGATAACCAATCAACCAGACGTGCTGCTCGCAGAGGTAGAGCTTCAGCATATTCGTCACCGAAGTGTTCAATTGCGACGGCAAATGGCGACCCTGCGTGCGCAAATAAACACATTGCTCAATCGCAGTACAACCGCCGACATTGCGCTTTCAAACGCTCTCCCCCTGCCAACGGCAATCCCTGATTTCGATACGCTTCGGCTTATCGCCCTGAGTCAGCACCCAGGTCTAGCAGCTGCCAAGCAACAAATAGCAGCAAGTCGCGACAGGGAAAAACTGGCCGATAAAGATTTCTATCCAGATTTTAAATTATTCACTGGCTATAACAGCCTTTGGGATGAAACGGCCAAACGCTGGGTAGTCGGTATTGGTATTAACTTACCACTAGGGCGGGATAAATATCGCGCGGCTAGGGATGAGTCCCGGGCGAACACCGTTGGCCGGCAATCTGAATTAGATGAGCTGCGCTCGCAGGTGCTGGGAGATTTAGAAGAAGCCCGTGTCCTCGTCAACGAAGCACTGCATACCATAGCCCTCTATGAGCACGATTTATTACCGAGAACAGCCGAGAATCTTAGCGCGACGCGGGCTGCCTATGGCGCAGGCGGCGGCCGTTTTAGTGAATTGATAAGCGCCGAGCAAGTTCATCTTGATGCCGAATTGAGCTTACAGCGTGCTCGCGCTGATTACCTAATTGCAAAAGCCGCACTTGAGAACGCGCTCGGCGGACCGTTGGCCTTACCCAAAACTAGCCAGCATCACGCCAACATGGCGACGAGTCAAAATAGCGCTACCGCAAAAATCAAACCAAATACCACCTCGGAGCACGCCCAATGAAACAGCGATTGCTTGTCAGTATCATTATTATTTTAGCCGTGATTTTAAGCTATTTTAGCTATGTCTATCGTTCATCTACCAATGCCTTCACTCAGCAAATGAGTGATGCAAAGGAATATCGCACGGACGATTATCGCATCGCCATTGCATTCGAAGATGGCGTTCCCGCAGTGGGTAACAACACGGCCATTTTGCAATTGCGAGACGCCAAGGGAAATGCTGTTTCGGAGGCTAAAATTCGCGGGCAGGCAGAGATGGCCGCAATGGGCAGCATGCCATCAATGCGGGCTCCCGTGATATTTAATGAGATTTCCCCCGGCTTTTACACTGCCGAATTCGCCCTCGCTATGCGCGGTGAATGGCCATTAAAATTACAGATCAGCAAAGACAATAAGTCAGCCGATCTCAGTTTTGATATGGCGACTGGACGCTCAGGCCTCACAATCAGTGGCGGCGGAGTATCAATGGCTAGTGAAATACCCGTCAACGACAACCCAGCCACATTTCCCTCTACGACAGGTGTCGACCTTAGTTCAAATAAGCAAGGTTTCTATACCGTTGGCAAATACCTTATCAAAGTGGCGTTATTAGAAAATGCCAAACTCCGCCAAGGTGATAATCCACTGATAATTACTGTGCAGGATAGTCAGAATAATGCGCTGAGCAATATCGATGTTCGCCTGCTAGTCAAATCAGCTCTAGAGCAGTCGATGACTAACCCCGA
>NZ_JARGNU010000017.1 GCF_029212375.1 Zhongshania sp.
TTTTGTGGTGAGGAATTTTTACGTGAAAAACTTAATTTTTCTACAGCCTGGTTAGAAACCTCTAACGAAGAAATGCAGGCCATGAACGAAGAATTGCAAAGCTCTAACGAAGAGCTACAAAGCTCCAACGAAGAGCTAGAGACCACCAACGAAGAACTGCAATCTACCAACGAAGAGCTGCAAACTGCCTACGCCGAACTGCGTATGGCATATGAGGAAAAAGAGCAACAGCAGAGCGAGCTACAAGTTCTGCGTTCAGACTTAATGCAGTCCAATAATCTATTGCAAGAGGCCGAGAAAATTGGGCTTAGCGGCTCATGGATGTGGGATATTGAAAATCGACGGCTAACGTGGAGTAAAGGCTGCTTCACCTTATTTAATCTGGACGCAAATGAATACCAGCCCTCCTTCGAAGCGTTTATCGGACTAGCTCACCCCGATGATCGCAATCGCCTAGAAACCCAGATGAAAGAAATGCTGGTTAAGCAGGTAAAACTGCCCATCACCTTTAAAGTTGGCGGTGCAGACCAAGCGGTACGGGTAATTTCTCTCGACGCCGTGGTGTCTTTTAATGAATTGAAGCAGGCAACCAAGGTGATGGGCACCATGACCGACATCACCGAAAAAACTCATTACGAAAAGAACACCAGCGCCTACAAAGACAAGATTAATTACATTCTCACCAGCAGTCTAAATTGCGCCTATATTTACAATTTCATCGACCAGCATATTGAATATGTAAATCCAACCCTAACCCAGCAGTTTGGCTTTTCCCTCGCAGACTTGGAAGACTTCAGCGGCGAAGCCTTCTTCAAACTTTTTGCCAGCGAAGAGCTAGAAAAAATTAAGCAGCATTTTGATCGTGTTAGAACTGGATCACCCGGCGCCACTTATCCCAGCAAGTACGCTTTCAAGAAAAGGGATCCAAATGGCTTCACCCCAGTTTACGCCAACCATACCGTTTACGATCTAGACGAAACCACCGGCTATGCCAGCAAAATGCTGGTGACTTTTTTTGCGGCGGAATAGGCAATACAATGCAGCAGAATCCTGTATTTAATAGACGAGCGGGGGACCGCAAAGGGCTTAGCTTGGCAGGCTCTGCGAGCGGTCGCGACGAAAGCCATAATCACTACCCCACGCCCTATCTCATCATTGATGAAAAGTATTGGATACTCTACGCCAACACCGCCGCATTGCGCGAAATAGATCCAAATCTTCTTACTGGCAAGCAAGGTATTAACCGCACAAATCTGCTTCGTTATATTAAACGCGGCACCACCGAGTTTTTAGATTGGATTGACTCAGATTTATATGCGCCACTGGAGCTGCGCGTGCTATGCCAGAACCAAGCTCGCCGCTGCCTGCTCTATAAAGAAATTGTCGAGGAGAACGGCTCTCGAAAAACTCACCTCTCTTTACTCATTGTCGACGCTCAAAATTTTGCTGACGCGGAGTTCAACACCCATCGTTTGGTGTTTACCAATACCCAGCAAGCAATCTATGTGTCGAACAGCGACGGCAAAATTACCGCAGTAAATCCTGCTTTTTGCCGTATGTTTAAATACCAAGAACAAAAGATTATTGGCTGTGATGAAGAGTCGCTCTATGACGATGCAACAAAATTTTTGCGCCAAGACGAAATTAAACTTAATTTGGAACAATTAGGGTCGTGGACGGGTCGCGTCGTTAACATCGGTCAAGACGGCAAGCTATTCCATACATCCTTGCACGCCAGTACGGTGCCCAAAGATAATAGCGACGATTACTATATAGTCAATATTATCCAAGACATCAGTAATCAGCTGCAATTGGAAAAGCAACTCAAAGAGAGTGCAGAGATCGACGCTCTAACGCGGCTTCACAATCGACTGGCTTTCAATGGCTATTTCAACGAGGCCTTTAAGCAAGCCCAACGCGACGACGAGAAACTTAACCTACTGTTTATCGATCTCGATAAATTCAAGGAGCTTAACGACCAATTTGGCCACGATTACGGTGATGAATTGCTGATTAATGTGAGTCGGCGGCTAAAAAACACCTTAAAAGACACCGACTTTATCGCGCGACTTGGCGGCGACGAATTTGTCATCCTGTTACGTGGTGAAATGAAAAAGGAAACACTCGTCACACTAAGTAATAAATTAATTAAAACCCTTGCTGAACCCTTTAAACTAAAAGACCTCACTTACCAGTGCACTTCTAGCATCGGTATTGCCCGCTACCCCTTTGATGCCATCACCGCCGAACAGCTGTTACAAGCAGCAGACAGCGCGATGTACCTGTCGAAAAAGGCGGGGCGCAATTGCTGCTGCTTTTATAATGAGGAAGCGCAAAAACAGGCGCACTCACTGGTAGAACAGCGCCACGAAATTGGCAACGCAATTGCCAACGGCGAGATAAAAACCTATTTCCAGCCTGTTCACAATCTACTTACCGGCAAAATTGTCGCCTTTGAAGCGCTGGCCAGGTGGGTTCGCAGTGAAGACGATATCCGGCTACCAGCAGATTTTATGCCTATCATTGAAAACGATCCGCTTATGGTAAAGCTGGGTTTACAGGTGGCGAATCAGGTTTATCAGCTTTCTGGAATTCTCGACCGTATGAATTTAGCGACGGAGGTTGCCATGAATTTATCGGCAATCCAGCTTCGCTCCGAAGAATTAATTAGCTATATTGAAACCTTATTTGCCAAAAAAGGCCGCGATTACTGCAATAAGGTTCATATCGAAATTGCAGAGCCGCTGGTTTTTGATCGCGATCCGGTGATACTAGAAAATTTAAACCGCCTAACCAGTATTGGCTTTCAATTGACCTTAGATAATTTTGGCAAGGGCAATTCGTCAATATACACCCTTAAGCGAATCGAGTTTTCAACAGTCAAAATTGACCGTATTTTTCTGGAGGCATTTAATCAGGAAGACTCTCAAGACGCACAGATTCTTACCGGCCTCATTCAGCTCCTACACAATTTGAATGTGCGTATTATTTGCGAGGGGGTAGAGTCACAGGAGTATGTTCACTTTTTACTCGACCGCGGCTGTGTACTTGCCCAAGGGTGGCTTTTTGCCGAGGCAATGCCCAAAAGCGAGATTTTGCAATATCAACGCAGGTTTGCGTAAGTATCTTCGGTTGCTAGCATATCAGCTATACTTGCAGTCTTAATATTATTAAAGCCTAAAGACTAGCCCTAATTTAGATGAGATTTCAGTGACAAAACAAGGCGCAAAAATTCTTATTGTCGATGACGAACCCGCGTCACTAGAGTCACTCTGTGTGATTTTGGAACACGGCTGTGAATTGTTTATGGCGGAGACCGCCCAAGCTGGGCTGGATTGTCTCAGCCAAAACAAAATCGATTTAATACTGCTAGATGTCGATTTACCGGATCAATCTGGCTTCGATGTGTGCAAGAAAATAAAAGCGGGCGCGGAGACCAAACATATCCCCGTCATTTTCTTAACGGGCTTTGAGGGACTGGTGTTTGAAGCCCAAGCCTTTCAGGCCGGCGCCGTCGATTTTATCACCAAGCCCGCCAGCCCCTATCGCGTATTGATGCGAGTCAATGCCCATATTAAAGCCGAGCACCACGTCAAGCTCCGCAGCGACGTAAAACCGTAAGCCTGTCCCCAGACAGAGCTTGCTTAAGCTTTATCGCTGGGTATGTCTAAATAGCGCCTCAGTATTGTTACAGTCTCCTTAATTGCCTCGAAAAGCGGTGCTAATGACGCGCTGGGGTCGTCAGCAATACGCTGTTTCATCTCACTATTGCGTTCAGCCAATATCATTGCCCCCACCGAAGGCGCGGCGCCGGTCAAACGGTGAAAAAGCCGCTGCTGCTCATTAGCACTCAAATCAGGCTGGCTCAAATAGAGGGCTAATTCATTTTCCATGTCTTTCACAAACGCCGCGGCCACGCGCCGATACCCTACTTCACCAATTTGTTGGTAAATGGCATTATCTGGTGTGAATTCCGCTAAGGCGAATAAGCCCGCTAGCGAACCGTCGTTAGAGTCATTGTCGATAGCAAGCCCTGGATTTTCCGCAACGGGTATCCAGTATTGCAAAATTATATTAATTAATTTTTCAACATTAATCGGTTTGGCTATATAGGCATTAAACCCCGCTGCCATTGCCGCTTTTATGTCACTGTCAAAGCTAGCTGCAGACAGGGCGATTATCGGTAGCTCTACATCAGAATACTGTAAACGTATTGCACTTGCCGCGCTCAGACCATCCATAACCGGCATTTGGATGTCCAAGAAAAGCAAGTCAAACTGCCCGCTCTGCACTCGTTCTAGCGCCTGCTTACCGTCGTCAACCACTGTAACGCGCAAGCCAAAGCTGCCAAATAATTCTTTTAACAAAATGCGATTATAGGCGTTGTCGTCGGCCAGTAATATTTTGGGTGGCCGCGCCCACTGCAGGCGCTGCTTCAAGCTTGCTACGAGTATTTCCACCAAGTCTGGCTCCGCCTCGCTGCCGACCATGGAAATAATATTCTTTTTCCCTAGGGCCTCTAGCAGCCGCGACATTGTTACAGGCTTTTGCAAAATCGTAATGTCGGCAAACGCCGGCGAGCTGGCAATCTCGGCGCGGTCGGCCTCCAGTGCCAAGAGAATTTCTGAAGGACGCGGGTAATATTTTGAATCGAGGTATCCATTTACGCGTTGAATTAGGCCCAACCCTTCGGCCCCCGACAAATGCTTGTCCACTATTAGCAAGCCAAAGGCATCGCCCGCATCAGCGCGCTCTACCACTGCGAAATAAGCTTCATCACTGCTGTACAAGGCGCTTGTTTGGCAACCCCAGTAGGAAAACATTTTGTCGAGAACCTCGCAGACTCGCGGATTTTCATCAACAATCAATACATTTTTGGGCAACTCCTCTCGCAATCTGCCAAGCTCTTTACCGTGTTCGGCCGCCACCGGTAATGTAAGTGCAAAAGAAAAGTCTGAACCTACTCCTATCGAACTTTGAACTTGGAGTCGACTGCCCATTAAGACGAGTAAATGCTGTGTAATAGATAAGCCAAGACCACTGCCGCCATACTGCCTGGTCACGGACGGGTCTGCTTGCACAAAGGGTTCGCAAAGCTTTTCGAGCTCGGCCTCATCAATTCCAACTCCCGTGTCACTAACGCAAAACTGGATTGTGGCATCGCCGTCATTTCGGTCGGCCAAATCTACGCGTACCCTCACTCGACCTTTGGTGGTAAATTTAACAGCGTTGCCGATCAAATTATTGAGTAGTTGTTGGATACGCAGGGTGTCACCGTTAAAACTTAAACTGGACAGTTCGGGATCTACTTCAGAAAGTAATTCGATGCCTTTGGCTTCGGCCTCGGTGGCAAATAATGCCAACGAATGATCCACCAACGGATCAATTGACAGCTCGCCGCTCTCTAACTGCAAGCGACCCGATTCGACTCTGCTTAAATCTAGAATGTCGTTAATGAGTCGCAGTAAATTGCGCGCCGCTGCACTCACCAAATCTAAATTGCGATTTAAACTGTCACCATCGGGGTTACGGCGAATAATTTCAAGCAGGCCCATTATCGAGGTTAAAGGAGTGCGAATTTCATGGCTCATATTCGCTAAAAACGTCGATTTATAGAAATTGACTTTTTCAACTTCCTCGACCTCACGTTGAAGTTGGCTGTTAAGAATAATTAGTTTGCGACCTGAGACATACACATACGCCGCCACACCAAAGGAAAACAACAATAGCAAAATCAAAATTGGCAGCCGCCACAGCACTGCCTCACGGCGTATCTGGCTCAGGTAGTCGTCGCTCAAATAGGCATGTACATAGTAGGTTTTTTTGCCCGCACTAAGCAGACCATTTAAGCGTTCAAGGGTCTCGCTGGCGCCAGCGTATCGTCCGGAGGCATTGGCATCTGAGCGCGCAATTAAATTTTTGGTATGCACTTCTCTATTGCGCTCGGCTTCCGCCGTTACTAAACCCAATAGCGACGACCATCCCTCGTTGGGGTTGTCGGTGTCGATTAGTAACTTGGCATCTGAATCCACCAAGCGAAACACCATACCGCTTCGCGTGGACTGGTAAATTTTTTCAAATATTGACGTAAGATCAATATTCAAAACAATAAGCCCCCTCCTCAGTCCCTCTTCATTTCGAGTGGGAATAGCCATCCGCAAGGTTGGCTGAAAGGGTTTTACTACCCGATTTAATTCAACGTTCAAATCAATCGGCGATATATAGATGGCCTCTGCCGCCCCGCCGATTGCCTCTGCGTAATAATAACGCGAGGATTTGTCCTGCAAGGTTTCTGCTGGGGTAAATTCAGCGCCAGCTCGAGTCACTCGGTCTAGCCGTGCGCGCTCCATGCCGGTATCGTCTATCCAGCGAATCTGCGAAATAAGCTTGTTCGCAGTATAATCTAGCAAAAAGTTTTCTAAGGCTTCGCGGTTAAACGTCGCGCTTGGCGCTAATAGCTGTTTGCGAATAAAACCCAGTTTTATATCAAACAGCACAAAGCCGAGCAGGTCAATTTCATGGGCGAGTACACTGATATTCCGGTCTCGAATGGCCTCCAATTCATTTAAACTTTGGGAATACAAATTGCTTTTGTAATGACTGTATAAAATGCCCGTCACTAGCACTGAAAACAGTGACAGTGCTACACAAAGGAAGATAGCGCGTAACTTAAGCTTTTGGGGGGTCACCGCTACGTCCTTTTTTGGGGCTTATGGTTGTTGCGGGTGGGCTAATCGAAGCCCGCTAGAATAGTGAACAGTTTGCCGTCTTATCATTACATGTTTCTGCGGCCAGCTCTAACACTAATACTCTGACGCGATAATTAATTTAAATATGCAGATTTTATATGCAGCGTCGATCACATAGCGATTTGCATCATTTTCTATAGGGAATCCACCTAATGATGAGTCGGCCGATACCGTCGCCGAAGTAACATAGAGTGGCTAATTATGTTTGAGTATAGCTGAAGAATAAAAGGCTGCCATGACAGCAGCCTTTGTTAGATTTACGTTTTAAACGCGGTTATTACCAGCTAACCGACTTGGCCGAACCGCGCTTCACAATCGGGGTTTCCCCTTCCCAAATCGCTAAGCCCGATTTAATTTCAGTCAGACTTAGCTGAAAGAAGTATTCCACCTGTTGTTTATTGCGGCCCATGCTGTGGTTGCGCTGTAAAATTTTGCCGGTTAATGACAAGTCTGGCGCTTGCAGCTGACCTTTCGCGGCGATGCCACTCTGATCAAATTCACTATTGCCGCGCAGCTCGCGGGCAACATAGCTCATTTCATCTTCAGGGCCATTAAAGGCCACCGCTGTAGTCACCATTACTTTGCCAGAGTTAAGCAATTCAATGCGGATTTTTTTAACCAGCTGATCGGTATCAATACGCTGCATGGTGTCGTTAATCATGCGGCCAATCGCCAGAATATAACGACCGCCGCCTGGCTTGCTTACCGTGCCGCTGGCGATCATTGACTGTACCGCTTCGCCGGCCGCTTTTTCAAAATCGCGGTACTCTAAACCCATCACCGAATCGGCGGTGTCGTTATTGGTGTCTACAATTTGTACCCCGCTAGCGCAGCCAGTTAGTGCCAGCGCCATAGCGCAGGCTGTAAATATTTTTTTCATGCTCTTACCCCTTTATTTTTCGGTAATTTCAAAACGATAATCAACAGCTTCTGGTCCCGGCGCACTCTGTACAATTTCTACGGTTTGCCCAGATTCAATAGTACGTTCCTGCCATTTACCCAGTACCGTGCTCACCGGTTGACCGTCGGCCCGATACCACAACACCCGAAAGGAAATACGCACGGTGGTCATGGCCTTAGACTCGGCGCGCAACATTAGCTTGGTGCCGGTTTCCGGATCAGACCACTCCCTAAGTTCCAAAATATCTAAATAGCGGCCGTCATAACTTACGTGGGCTGTCCACGCTGGCGCATTGCTGCCTTGGTGCAAGCCGCCCGCGCAAGCCACCAGCAGCGCAAGTCCAAAAACCACCATAATCCGCTTTAAATTTGTCATAGATGATCCCTTTTATAAGTAAAACAACTGTACATAAGGCGCAGCATTTGGGCTTGGCTGCTTAATATAGATCAATACATCTTTATCTGCAGGTAAGCTCAAGGTCGTCGCCAAACCGCTACCATAAGGTATTCGTAAATCTTCCGCCTGCTTGGCCGGTATTTTCGCCAGCGACCACTGCTCAGGCATGGCATGCCAAGCGCGGGTATCTGCCGAGGCGCTGGCATTGGCGTAGAGCATACCCGCCAAATTGCCTAACGGCCCCAACTCCTTGCCCATGCGGTCTTGTAACACTGCCTTGCTAGCCGCAGACACCACCGCCCGTGTCACGGTTGCAGACCAGCGCTTTTGAAACTCGGTCTGCATTACTCTGTCCATGCGTGCAAAGGGCTGCAACGCAATCGCCTGCTCACCCACCGACAATCCGTTTACACTGCTGCGACTCGGGCGATTCACCAATTCGGGCAACGCCACCGTCACTTGAATGAACGCATTTACCGTAAACCAAGGTATGGAAAAGCGCTTTTCGCCATACACGGGGCTTAAACCACTTTCATAGACAATCCAACGCTGGGCCACGCCATTATGCAAGCGCCCCTGTTTACGTAAATTTAAGAGATCTTGGGCAATAACTGGGTTGCCGCCGATCATCCCATTAACCCGCTCCAATAAGGTTTCGGCCTGCGCAATATCGCTGCCGCTACCGCCAGCCAAAAACATGGCGTTCATATACGCCACCGCGGGGTTAACGAAACTGTCGTAAACCTGCCACTGATCCATATTGGGAAAATTCTGGCGCAGCGCGCTTTGCACCCCAGACGACTGCAAATTGCGATTGGCGTCGCGGCCTTCCTGTTGGGCTTCGACAATCATTGCTTCATAGCGTTCTACCGCGATGCGCGCCCGCTCATTAGCACGATTAAATTCAACGCGGGCATTGTCTTTTTCACCAAGCGACCAAAATGCCAAGGCCTTATAAAAGTTGGTTAAAATGCGCTCGGCGGGCGGCGGCTCATAAGAGCGAACCGCATCGTTCACCAGTGCCGCGCCAATATTCTCGCCGAGCTTTCTAGCGCCGCTCTGCACATCTTTGTCTTTAAATAAGTCTTCCAGCGCGTCGTAATGGGCAATTGCGCGGCGGGGATTGCCCGCCAAACGCCAATTCTCGGCGGCCTCAAGATGCAATAGCACTTCACCCGAACGAGCCTCTACCGGCAGCAACGCCCGCGTTTTCACATCCATCAAACCCAACTGCTGCTCAATGGCCTCGGCGGCGGCAAGGTATTGCCCCGCTTGGTAGCGCTGGTCAATGTTTTGAACAAAGTCGCTGCTTTGGTAACTCACGCACCCGCTCAGCAATATCGACAACAGCAATAAGCCGCAGGCGCGAACCCAGCTTCGCCAGTGTCGATTAAGGCTTGTGACTCGATCTAGCACTTAATAGCCTACTCCCATGAGAAACCGCTAACTAGCTGCAACGCCGCACTATAGACCACTATTATTCGAATCCGTGCGCAGCGCCTGTAGGCCTTTTTCGATGGTATTCAAATGCTCTCTAACGCCAGCCTTGCTGCGGGAAATACCCACCGCCAAAATGTCCAGCACTGCCATGTGAGCGAGGCGCGAGGGCAGCGGCGTGTAGTCGCCGTCGTCTTTGTCGACATCGATGGCGATAGCCAAGTCAGCAAGGCTTGCCACCGGTGAGCCCGAGGGCGCCAAGGCAATTACCGGTGCGCCATTTTGCTGGGCGAGTTTGATGGCGTCGAGCAATGCGCGGGTGCGACCAGACTGGGAGATGGCCACCACCACATCATTTTTTTGCAACGACATGGCCGACATCGCTTGCACATGAGGGTCGGAATACACGCTGGCAGAAATTTGCAGACGAAACAGATTGTGCTGGGCGTCGGTGGCAACCGCTGCCGAAGCGCCAAAACCGTAAAACTCCACTCGTCGCGCTTCGCTGAGCAGGGCCACCGCCTGCTCAATGGCGCTAACTTCGATGTTATCGCGAACCTTTTTTAGCGTCTCCATCGTGGAGTCAAACACCTTAAACGTGTATTGGCGGGCGGAATCCTCGTCGCCAAAGCTAAATTCTTCGTAATCGGGACTGTGGGCAATATGCTGTGCCAACACAACTTTAAAGTTTTGAAAGCCGTCGCAACCCACCGCTCGGCAAAAGCGCACCACCGTCGGCTCGCTAACATGCGCCTCTTGCGCTAAATCGACAATCCGCATATGAATCACTTCTTTGCAGTTTGCCAAAATGTAGTCGGCAACCTTGCGCTCGGAACGCCGCATTTGCTCACGACCGGCGTCCATGGCACGGATGATGTTTCTGGGTCTCAAATTTCGCTCCAGCGGCTCAGTTTTATTCGTTTAGGCCTCTTTATTGTAACTCAGCCTAGCCATATTGGCGCTCACTGTACGCTTATCTGCATTTTAGCGGTGATAGCAGCCGTTATTGCCTGTAAACTTTCTGAAAACCCATGCGCCCTATAAGGATATAGGAGGCACTTATTCTATGGATATAAAGCAATTTTCGACCTTGCTTGGTGACTTGTATCGAGAAGCCCTAGAAATTAATGGCTGGGAACATTTTTTTACCGAGTTAGGGCAAATCTTAGATTTTCAATCAACGAGTATCATGATCGACGACAACGTTGGTCGTGTAGGAAAATCGTGGGGAATTAACATCCCGCAAGAACGTGAACAGCTTTATTTAGACTACTATGTCGACCAAGACCCTTGGGCACCAGCCCTCATCTATAAGCCCGCCTTAAAATTCCATTCCAGTAATGATCTCTTTCCCGACCGAGAATTTGTAAAAACAGAAATCTACTATGATTTTCTGCGCCTAGACGATGTTCGCTGGGCTTGTGGCAGCTATTTTGACGACCCCATGTCTGGGCAAGGCGTTGTAATTGCCCTGCATCGCGGCCATAGTCGCCAGCCTTTTAATAGAACAGATTTAGACACCCTTGACCGAATTTCACCCCACATTAAAAATGCGCTTTCTATTGTTCGCCGTGTAAATAGTGGCGAATCACTCCACAAGAGCTTTTCCAATATTGCAGGCATCAGTGATAGTGCTGCCTTTGTGCTTAATACGTCGCGACACTTAGTTGCCAAAAATCAATTAGCTGAGCAGATGTTTAGCGAAGGCTTTGCAAAATTCGACGGGCACCGCCTGCAATTCAAATCTCGGGAGCTTTCAAATATCGCCTGCCAGCTCGTCGAAGGAATGATCCAATTCACTCAAGGTAACTCGATCACTGTCCGCCGCTTTGCTCGGCTTGGCGATAACAACAGCGGTTATCAGCTAAAAGTAGAGGCGTTTCCCTTGCCTGCTGACATACTCGGCCAACAACAGCTCGGCGTATTACTGCTGGTCAAAAACACTGCTCAGCAGCCCACAATTAGCCATGCAGGCTTGCGCGATTTATTCGGATTAACTGGCATGGAGAGTGAAGTTGTTAGTTTGCTGTGTTTTGGCAAAGCCAGTGCCACCATTGCAGGGCAGTTAAACATTAAAGAAAGCACCGTGCGCAGCCACACTAAAGCCGCCTACGCCAAAATAGGGGTAACAAAGCAAACTGAATTAGTGACCGTAATCATGTCTTCTCTCGCCGTCAGGGTATGAAAACCTGACTTACACTCGCCATTGCACCCCATCATTAAGATCAAAATTTCTCCCCATTTTTGGGGAGGCCCCACTTATAAATAGCCTTTAATCTCACATTCTTAACAGAATGTGTATTTGAATTTCGGCCATTTTTAAAAATTCTTAGACTGTGGGGTAGCAGCAATGAAATTGAAACTATTAGGGTTAAATTGTATTTTTCTTATTAGCGCATGTGGCAGCGACGGCTCTAACCACGACGGCGGCACTACCACCACGCCCAGCAATAGTCTTACAGGTGTTTTTACAGACAGCCCAGTATACGGTGTTAAATACCAAACTGAGAGCCTGCAGGGTCTCACCAATACCCTTGGTGAATTCAACTACCTAGAGGGGGAATCAGTCGTATTTTCGATTGGCGACTTCAAACTTCCAAGTACCAGCGCCGCGCCGCAAATCACCCCAGTTGATCTCGCCCAGGGCAGCAGTGAAATTCGGAATAATATTTTGCAGGTAATTCAGTCCTTAGACGACGATGGCAATCCGGAAAACGGTATAGAAATCCCCATAGAAGCAGAAAATGCCTTTAAAGGCAGTAACTTAGACATTAGCAGTGCCAATTTCGACAGCGAGGTTCAAGCAATACTCGATACGATCAAAGGCGGCATTCAGCTAATCAGTGAAGAACAGGCCAACGCGCATTTCCAAGGGGCACAGAAATCTCAACTTCTTGGCAGCTGGGTATTCAGCGAAGGCGCCGGCAAGCGGAATGTCCTAAGTTTTATCGACGATACCCGCTATATCATCATTCACGAACACAGCGACGATGGCGACCAAACAGCCGGATCAGTTGAATTCGGCAACTATGCATGGAATGTTGATAGCGGCGCATTTAGCACATCGCTCATTGCCCAGTCAGACAATTCGGGAGGTCTTTACGATGAGGGGAGCTCAATTACTCAGGCGAGTATAAGCGGCGACACCCTTAATTTAACTGGTACTGATAACAACACCGTAAGCTTTACCCGAGTGAAAAATATACCCAACGCGTTGCAAGGCGCGTGGTCACTTGATGAGCCAAGCAACGATGGCTTCAATGTGCTGACTTTCTTGTCTGCCACCGAATACGCCCTCGCCCACACCAATAATACCGAAAGCTACGGCGGCGCCCCACAAGCGCTGTCTGGGGAATTTGGCAGCTTTGCCATACAAGGGGACAACTACATTCCCACCGCGAGTGTCGACACTGACGGCGATGGCGGCTTGTATAACGCAGAGGAGTCAGCGGTTAACGACCTGAAATTTACGGTGCAGCGCTGGGGTGATTTAAGAGTCGTTGAGGTTGATGGCACCAGTACTGACATCCCTAGACTAGGGCAATTTACAACGACACTCGTCGCTAATGGCGAAAATTTAGTCGAAATTCTGGCGCGCCGCACAAATGGCTTTGACGAATCGACACTTTTGGGTGACTGGAGAATCCTTTCTACCTCACCGTCCTACCACGACAAAACAGGTGACGTGATCAATATCAGCATCCAGCTTCAGCAGAGCGGCACCGGCACCGTGACCTTCTCTGCCGAGGACATTAACCCCATCGTTTGGGGCGTCAACTCGGCGGGAACGTTGTACTACACCGAAACCGACTCCTTCGGAGGCAAATGGTTTGTTAACATTGCACCCGTGCATGGCGCAGCTGGCAGCGTTTTGGTGAGTGCAAGGACTCCAAGTGGCCAAGAAGATTTCGCCAACGAGTTCGTTGAAGCGAGCTTTACCCCCAACACTGCTGAACCGCAAACAAGTGGCGGCAACACCGTATCGCTGGCTGGCAATTGGAAAGTGACTGAGGCCTACGATATCTGCTCGCCACAGATAACGGTTCACTACCAGACTACCGAAATTACTTTTAGCAACGGTGTTTATTCCTACGAAACCGATTTTATAGAAGATATAGAGGGAGGTTCTAACTGTTTTGCTACAGACAATGAGCAGAGCAACGAGTTTGGCAGTTTTGCTGGGACGCTGAGTATGTCGGCCAGCGATATTAAAGCGGCTTTCGATGATAGTGAAATTCAACATGTCGTGGTTAATAATGCTAACCAATTTACCATTACGCTGGAGTTTGCCTCAGGAAACGGGCCAATAACAGTGACGCAAATTTGGAGCCGACAATAGCATTTTAGCGATTAGCTAACCCACTTCACCGCTAGGCATCATGCATCCCACGTTATAGTGCCTAGCGGCCTCAAGTTTCCATTCAAATCCGCTAATTTGCCGAATGTTGCGCTGCACCAATGGCGCAGCTCATGGCGCCTCAAATCCCGCCATCGCCCAGCAATGTTATCGATTCGCCCTCGTCGCAGTAACGCGATCTAGCAATATTGGCGCTCACTGCACGCTTATCTGCATTTTAGCGGTGCCAGCAGAGCGCATTCCCAGTAGAATACGGCGCCATGGACGTATCTTATATTCTCGATGAACTCAATGACGCGCAGCGCGACGCGGTAACCGCCGACAGCCCTGGCACCTTAGTACTTGCCGGTGCTGGCAGCGGCAAAACCCGAGTGCTAGTGCACCGTATTGCCTGGAAGATCAAGGTAGAGGGACTGTCGACCCACAGCATTATGGCGGTGACCTTTACCAATAAGGCTGCCAAGGAGATGCGCGGGCGCATCGAAAGCCTGCTGGGTGGCAATTTAAATCACGGTATGTGGGTGGGCACCTTTCACGGTTTGGCCCATCGCCTGCTCAAGGCCCACGCCCGCGACGCGGGACTACCCGACAACTTCCAAATTTTAGACAGCGACGACCAACTCAGGCAGATCAAGCGCATTCACCGCGAGCTGGTGCTAGACGACAGCCGCTGGCCGCCCCGCCAGTCTCAGTACTTTATTAATGGCCACAAAGACGAGGGCCGCCGCGCCGCCCACATCGACGATTTCGGCGGCGATCTCTACCTAACAACCATGCTCAAAGTGTATCGCCGCTACGAGGAGATTTGCCGCCAGCAAGGCGTGATCGACTTTGCCGAGCTACTACTGCGCGCGCTGGAGCTATGGCGCGACAATCCCGCCATTCTCGACCATTACCAACAGCGCTTTAAGCACGTTTTGGTTGACGAGTTTCAAGACACCAACGCCGTGCAGTACGCATGGCTGCGCCTACTCGCCAGCAAAGGCATGGCGATGACCGCGGTGGGTGACGACGACCAGTCGATTTACGGCTGGCGCGGCGCCCGCATTGAGAATATTCAACAGTTCTCCAAAGACATTGAAAACACCCATGTGGTGCGGCTGGAACAAAACTACCGCTCTACTGGCACCATCCTCAAGGCCGCGAATGCGCTAATCGCCAATAATAGCCAACGCCTCGGTAAAGAGCTGTGGACCGACGGTGACGATGGCGACAAGATCTCGCTGTTTGCCGCCTTTAATGAGCAAGATGAAGCGCGCTTCCTCACCGACCGCATTGCCGAGCTAGTGCGCGACGACTATCGCCGCAGCGATATTGGTGTGTTGTATCGCAGCAACGCCCAGTCGCGAATATTGGAAGAATATCTAATTCGCGCTGGCCTGCCCTATCGCATTTATGGCGGCCAGCGCTTCTACGACCGCCTAGAAATTAAAAACGCGCTGGCTTATATGCGCATTGTTGCCCTGCGCGACGACGACACCGCCATCGAACGGGTAATCAACACCCCCACCCGTGGCATTGGCACCCGCACCGTAGAAATTCTGCGCGAATACGCTCGCGAGCATCAAACCTCGCTGTGGCGCGCATCGCTGGCCATTATTGAAAACGGCCTGCTACCCGCCCGCGCTGGCAATGCTCTGCGCGGCTTTTTAGCGCTAGTTGAAGATTTGGCCGAACAGTGCCGCGACAAGCCCCTCGACGAACAAATTAATATCGCCATCGACCGCTCCGGATTAATAGCCTTTCACGAAAAAGAGAAAGGCGAAAAAGGCCAAGCCCGCGTCGAGAACTTGCAAGAGTTAATCACCGCCGCCGCAGCCTTTGAACCCGAAGACGAAGACATAGAACCGCTGCGCGCCTTTCTCGACCGCGCGGCACTGGACGCCGGCGACCAACAGGCCGACGAACACGAAGACAGCGTGCAGTTAATGACCTTGCACTCAGCCAAAGGCTTGGAGTTTCCAGCGGTGTTTATTGTTGGCGTGGAAGAAAACCTCTTTCCCCACAAAATGTCGATGGAAGACCCAGAGCGGCTTGAAGAAGAACGTCGCCTCGCCTATGTCGGTATAACTCGCGCCGAGCAAAAACTTTTTTTAAGTTACGCCGAATCACGACGCTTACACGGCCAAGAAAGCTTTAATAGCCTGTCGCGCTTTGTGCGCGAAATTCCCAACGAGCTAATTGACGAAGTGCGTATTAATAACACCGTTAGTCGGCCAAGTAGCTATGCCCAAAGTGGCGCCACCACGTCTCAGCAAGCCTCAGCGGCGGCGATGGGCATCGCCCTTGGTCAGCGGGTACTGCACAGTATCTTTGGCGCTGGCGTTGTACTCAGCTTTGAGGGCCAAGGTGCCAGCGCCCGCGTACAGGTTAATTTTGAAGACGAAGGCAGTAAGTGGCTGGTGCTGCAATACGCTAATTTACAGCTTTTATAAAACTGCTTTTATTAAGAAGCGAGTAAGGCCGTTTTTGTAATAGGAAGACCATGAAGCCCAGTAAAAATAATTATACGCCGCTCATTATTCTCGCCCTGCTCGGCGCGCTAGTCAGCATGAGCTGGCTATATGTGGGTGAACGCAGCCGCGACCACAGCCGCAGCGAACAGCAAAAAAGCAGCAGCGGTCAGCAGGTTTTCCACTGGAAATTGGTCACCACTTGGCCAAAGAATTTTCCCGGCTTAGGCACCGCACCCGAGAAATTTGCCAATATTGTTAATGTGATGAGTCAGGGCCGGCTACAGATAAAAGTCTACGGCGCTGGCGAGTTAGTACCTGCGATGGGTGTGTTCGACGCCGTCTCAGCAGGCAGCGCCCAAGCTGGCCACGGCGCGGCGTATTACTGGAAGGGCAAACTGGCCTCATCAATATTTTTTACCGCCGTACCCTTTGGCATGACCGCTCAAGAAATGAATGGCTGGCTCTATCACGGCGGCGGTATGCAGCTGTGGCGCGAAGCCTACGCACCCTTTAACTTAGTTCCCTTCGCTGGCGGCAATACCGGCGTACAAATGGCGGGTTGGTTTAATAAAGAAATCAACTCCATTGACGACGTTAAAGGCCTAAAAATGCGTATTCCCGGTTCCGGTGGCGAAGTCTGGAATCGCTTAGGCGGCAGCGCCGTTACCCTGCCCGGCGGCGAGCTATACACCTCGCTGCAAACCGGCGTAATTGATGCAACCGAATGGGTGGCGCCCTACAACGACTTAGCCTTTGGCTTTCACGAAGTAGCCAAATATTACTACTACCCAGGCTGGCACGAGCCAGGCTCAACCCTAGAATTAATTATTAACAAAGACGCCTTTGCCGCGCTACCCAAAGATTTGCAAGCCATTGTAGAAGCCGCTGCTCGCTACGCCAATGCCGATATGCTCGACGAATACACCGCGCGCAATAACGCCGCGCTAAAAGAGCTAGTAGGCGAACACCGTGTACAACTGCGAAAGCTACCAGATGACGTACTGCGCGAACTACACCGCGTATCAGATGAATACTTACTGGAATTATCAAAAACCGACGAGCTAACCGGTCGAGTTTACCAAAGCTGGAAGCAATTTTTGGAAGGCGCCAAAGAGTATCACCACATCTCTGAGCAGTCGTATATTAATTCGCGGGATCTTTAAATTTTGCAGATAAGATTTATTCTCGCGGGTCTTACATCAGCAAGAAAATACGGCGAGCACGCGTAACACCATTATTTTTAAATAATATTTTTTACGCGTGATTTACTTGCCCAAGGGTAACCTTAATCAACAACCCGAGTACGGCCATTGCCATCAATTGCCACAAACACAAATTCGCCCTCGGTTACTTTGGCGGGTTCGTATTGGTGTTTATTGGTCACCCAAACCTCAACACGAACACGTATTGAGCTGCGACCAACATCAACAATATCGGTATAACAACTTACTGCGGCACCCACGTTCACCGGTGTCATAAACGCCATTGAATCTACGGCCACAGTGGCTACTCTGCCGCCAGCGCGCCGCGCCGCGGTTTGACTGCCAGCAAGATCCATTTGCGACATAAGCCAGCCACCAAAAATATCACCGCTGGCATTGGTATCTGCCGGCATGGCGATAGTGAGCAAAGCGAGCTCACCTGCTGGTTTTGGCGTGTCGTCGATGTCACGCATAAAATAGTCTCTCTACATAAAAATATTAATTGCCGCGTAGTTAACTTGCACTACGGTGCATTGTCAATGACGTATATAGCATTATTAAAGCCGCGGGTATAGCAGGCTAATCCCTTATTGCCCACGAACGAAAGCGGGCAGCCAAGTTGCCAAGGCCGGCCACCAAGCCAATAGAAATAACATTAGTAATTGCAACCCAATATACGGTGCTACGCCACGATAAATATCTGCGGTAGACACCGACGGCGGCGCCACACCGCGTAGATAAAATAGTGCGAAGCCAAACGGTGGAGTTAGGAATGAGGTTTGTAAATTTAGGGCAATCATAATGCCCAGCCAAATCGGATCAACACCCATGGCCAATAAAATGGGGCCTACAATGGGCACCACTACAAAGGTAATTTCAATAAAATCGAGAATAAATCCGAGTAAAAAAATAACCACCATAACGATCAAGGTTGCAGTAATAACACCGCCAGGTAATTTAGCAAAAAAGTGTTGGATAAGATCATCGCCACCAAAACCGCGGAATACTAATGAAAACACCGCCGCGCCAATCAAAATCATAAATACCATGCAGGTAACTTTTAGGGTTTCTCTCGCTACTTCGCCCAAACGCGACCAGCTAAGCTGACCTTTTGCAGCAGCCATTAAGGCTGCGCCCAACGCCCCCACTCCGGCGGCTTCGGTGGGCGTGGCTGCACCGGCCAGTATCGATCCCAAAACCGTCATAATTAGCCCAATAGGGGGCAGCAAACCCTTTAGCAAGGCGCTCAGCGACGGTGGATTTAAATCTTTGGCGGCGGGCGCGCGCGCCGGCTGGCGAATGGCAATAAAGCCCATATAGAGCAAATACAAACACACTAACATTAGGCCGGGCACTAAGGCGCCAATAAATAAATCACCTACCGATAGGGTCTTGGGGCTGTACACGCCCATGTCCAATTGCGCCTGCTGATACGCGCTAGATAAGGTGTCGCCGAGTAGCACGAGGGCAATAGAGGGCGGAATAATCTGCCCCAAAGTGCCGGTCGCGCAAATGGTGCCGGTCGCCAATTTTGGATCGTAGCCGCGATTGAGCATAGTGGGTAATGACATCAAGCCCATGGTGACCACGGTGGCGCCAACAATACCGGTGCTGGCCGCCAACAACATGCCGACCAGAATCACCGAGAAGCCCAGGCCGCCGCGGCTGCGACCAAACAGCGCCGCCATATTGTCGAGCAATTCCTCGGCCAAGCGGCTTTTTTCAAGTAGGACGCCCATCAGCACAAACAGTGGCACTGCAATTAGGGTGACATTACTAATGGTGCCGTACAGCCGGTTTGGCAGAGCCGATAAAAATGAGGCGTCAAAATAACCTAAAATAATACCAATACCGGCAAATATCATCGCGGTGCCGGCCAAACTAAAGGCCACTGGATAACCCAGCATCAGCACCAAGCAAATGGCGACGAACATCAATATAGGCAGAAGCTCAATCAACATAGCTGGCCGCCTCTGGGCTGACGAGTACGATTGTATTGCGCAGGAGTTCGGCAACACCTTGTAAGGCGAGGTTTATGGCCATTAGCGGCAGTAGCGATTTCAATAAATACACAAATGGCAGGCCGCCAGGCTCTACCGAGGTTTCGTGAATCGCCCAAGCGTTGCCGGCAAATTCCCAGCTAGTGAATAAAATGAGTCCGCAGAGGGGTAACAAAAACACAATACAACCAATACTATCAATCCATGCTTTAGTGCGCGGCGAGTAGCGCTGATAAAAAATATCGACCCGCACGTGGCCACCATGCTTGAGCGTATAAGCAGCGCCCAGCATAAAGACGATGCCGTGCAGATACGTTACAGATTCCTGCAATGCGGTCATGCCCTGACCAAAACCGTAGCGCATAATGACCACCGCGGCGGTTCCTAGCATCATCAAGGGAATTAAGTACGCCAAAAGGCGTCCAAAGCGCTCGGTAAACGAATCGATTAAAATTACACACTGTTTCACTGATCGGCATCCCTGAATTAGCTGCACATTATAGCCATTCTATTGCCGCTCCCGCGAGCCTAGCTCAGGAGAAGCCATGCGCAGGATTTTACTTAGCACTCTAGTCGCTCTATGCAGCGCTATTAGCCACGCCGATATTATTGCTCGCTACGCCATGGGCTCAGAAACCATTGTGCTCAGCTACCGCGATGACCAGCATATTCGCGTCGATCGCGGGCAAATGGGCTATTCCATTATTAATGGCGAGCAGGCAACGGCCATTATTAGCCAAGGCGGCGCCCAAGTAGTGATGAACGTAGACGAGATGGGCGAGGTGATTGCCAACGCACAACAGGGCCAAGCCATAACCGTTCCCGACACTCAGGCGGTTAGTCTTAGCCCCACCAAGGAGTTTAGTAATATCGCGGGCTTTAAGGGCCGCGTGTATAACGTGAACACGGGCACGGCGAATTACCGCACGGTACTCACCGACAGTCCGGTGGTTATTCAAGCCAGCGATGCCCTACGGCAATTTTTCCGGCGCTTTGCCGGTGCCATGAAAAATGACCGCGGCAATAAGCTGCTCGCCCTAGAGAACAGTTTCAAAGATCAGCCTGATCGCGGGGTTTTATACGTTGAAGGCGGTTTTAAGCTGGTCAGTATTGGCCAAGGCGATCGCCCCAACAGTCATTACACGCCGCCACCAATCGGAATTCAGTTTAATATGCCCGCTGCCAGCCGTTAAATCTGTGGCTTAGACGACAGGCTGTAGCGTACACCGTGAATTGAGCGCGTAAAATCGGTATCATTGGCCGCCCATGCCAAGTGAATTTATACGCGCTATGACCGAACAAGCTCCCTTTGCCGACCAAGAAACCTTGCTGGAATTATTTGCGGGTATTCACCCGAGCAATAATCAGCCCATTTTCGAGAAAGTCTTGGCCACCCCCTTAGAAGGCGTAAGCGAGTACCGACTGCTGAAGTCGCCGCTGTTTGTGCGCGGCCTCGCCGCATTAGACACCGTAAAAATTAACGAAGATGCCCGCGGCCGATTTAACTTAATTGAGCACAGCGGCAACCTCTGTGTGCGAGTGTTTTTGCGACAGCCCAATGAAGATCTAGAAGTTCAGCTCACCGCAGAAATTGAAAAGCTCGGCGGCAGCCTCGATATTAAAACCGATCGCGCCATCGCCTACAGTATTCACTTTGGCGTGGGATTTAGCAGTATCGAAGAATTGCTAAACAAATGGGCTAATAGCGATCAGGCTAAGTGGGTCTATGGCAATGTTTACGACCCCGAGACTGGCGACCCACTGAATTGGTGGCAGGCACTGCTCCAAGCTTGAACCAACTGTCACAGGACTCCCTATGCTACTGCTTATCTCGCCAGCCAAAACCTTGGATTTTGACAGCCCAGCGCACACCAAGAAATTTAGCCAAGCCGATTTTTTGCCGCGCTCCCAAGCGCTGATTGATCAACTGCAAGCGCTCAGTCCAAACGACATCTCCGGCCTGATGAAAATCAGTCCCAAGCTCGGCGAACTCAACCACCAGCGCTTTATGAACTGGCAGCTGCCCTTTAGCCCAGATAATGCCAAAGCGGCGGTGCTGGCCTTTCGCGGTGATGTATATACGGGCCTAGATGCCGACAGCTTTAACGCTAGCGATTTCACCTTTGCCCAGCAGCATCTGCGTATATTGTCTGGGCTATATGGTCTACTGCGCCCCCTCGACTTGATCCAGCCTTACCGGCTAGAAATGGGCACCAAATTTGAAAATAAAGCGGGCAAAAATCTTTATCAATTTTGGGATACCGAGATTACCGAGGCGGTGAATAAACAACTTGCCAACATTAAATCTCAGGTGCTGGTCAATCTCGCGTCGAATGAATACTTTAGCGCCATCAAACCCAAGGCCCTCGCCGCTGATATTATTACCCCAGTATTCAAAGATTATAAAAACGGCAAATACAAAATCATCAGTTTTTACGCCAAAAAAGCTCGCGGTTTAATGGCCAGCTACGTGATTAAACATCGGATTAAAAACGTGGACGAGCTAAAGCAGTTCGACACCGACGGCTATTATTATTGCCCCGAACAATCCACTGCACGAGAGTGGATCTTCTTACGCGACGGCGCAGAATAATTCTACTGCGCCATTGTCATAATCTGCCGCCACTCCTCTGGAGTGACCGGCATAATCGACAGACGACTGCCCTTTTGTACTAGCAGCATTTCACCCAGTGCCGGCTCTGCTTTTAGCGCGGCCAGCGGCAGCAAACGTTCAAACTTACGTTCAAAGCGCACATCGACCATAAACCAGCGCGGGTTTTCTGGGCTGGCTTTGGGGTCAAAATAGCGCGACTCTGGATTCTGAGCGCTGCTGTCTGGGTAGGCCTCGCGCACCACTTCGGCAATACCGGCAATCCCCGGTTGAGGGCAGGAGGAGTGGTAGAAAAACACCTTGTCACCCAGCTTCATTTGGTCGCGCATCATATTGCGGGCCTGATAATTTCTCACCCCGTCCCAGTGCTCGGTGCTATTAGGCCGGTCGCGCAGATCGTCGAGGCTAAAGGTGTCGGGCTCTGATTTCATCAACCAGTAAGCCATTGTTGTACTCCTGAAAAAGCCGTTACACTTGGCGCCAGCCGAGGAGCGGCTGGCCGTATTCGCCAAGGGATGATTTAAGCATAGTTCAAAGGGATTTAACCATGATTCAAGCCAAGCCCTTTTCACAGGCCTGTGAAAACAACCAACATTATATTTTTGAGAAATTAGCGCCCTTATTGGCCGCCAGCCAACGCGTGTTAGAAATTGGCAGCGGCACGGGTCAGCACGCCGTGTATTTTGCCGCCAATATGCCCCATATTCACTGGCAGTGCAGTGATCGCAGAGAAAATTTAACGGGAATTCAAGCGTGGATCGACGAGTCGGCACTTGCTAATTTAGCACCGCCCGTCGCCCTTGATGTGCGCGAAATTGACTGGCCGGAGCCAAAATTTGACGCAATTTACTCGGCAAATACCCTACATATTATGAGCTGGCACGAAGTGGAATTGTTTTTTAGCCACTTGCGCAAAAGCCTTAAAGATGACGGCTTACTCTGTATTTACGGGCCATTTAATTATAACGGTGACTACACCTCGGCCAGTAATGCCGGCTTTGACAGCTGGCTAAAGCAGCGCGACGGCCAAAGCGGTATTCGCGATTTTGAGGCCATTAACGCCCTCGCCGAAAAAATCGGTCTGCGCTTATTAGCCGACCACGCCATGCCCGCTAATAATCGCCTGTTAATTTGGCAATCTCCAGCTCAATAAATCTGCCCATAAAAAAACCCAGCACGGTGGCTGGGTTTTTTAACAAACTAACTAATCACATCATGTGCTTAGTAGTCGATTTCCTCATCTGAAGATTCGTACTCGTACTCTTCTTCAGCAGCTGGTTCTTCGCTCATGTAATCGTCTTCAGCGGCAGGCGTTTCAACCGCCTCTTCCGCCATGGGCTCAACCATAGGCTCGTCCATCATTGGCTCGTCGTCCATCATTGGCTCGTCCATCATTGGCTCGTCCATCATTGGCTCGTCGTCCATCATTGGCGCTACCGATGCACCGCCATCGCCAAGTACTTTCAACTCAACCCGACGGTTTAGTGCACGGCCGTCTTTGGTTTCGTTGCCGGCAATAGGTTGCTCTTCGCCGTAGCCGCGAGCAGTCAAACGATTTGCCTCAACACCGCCGCTAACCAAGTAGTTCTTCACTGATTTAGCGCGATTCTGTGACAGGTTCATATTGTAGCTATCGCTACCAGTGCTGTCGGTGTGGCCCTGCAGTTCAACTTCAAAACTAGGTGAGCTCACCAGTGTTTCAGCAACGCCATTCAGAATGGTTTCTGCATTTACGGTCAGTTGCGCACTGTTCAGCTCAAAGTTTACGCCACGCAGAATTACTGCCTGATCCTTCGCACAACCATTAGACATAACCGCTTGGCCAGCTGGGGTATCTGGGCAGGCATCGTCGGCATCAACTACGCCGTCGTTGTCGCTGTCTAAAGGGCAACCGCTAGCATTTACTTTAGCGCCAGCTGGGGTATCTGGGCAGGCATCGTCGGCATCAACTACGCCGTCGTTGTCGCTGTCTAAAGGGCAACCGCTAGCATTTACTTTAGCGCCAGCTGGTGTATTTGGGCACTGGTCGAGGTAATCGGCTACACCGTCGTTATCGCCGTCAAGTGGGCAGCCAACGCTGTCTACCTGAACGCCGCGAGGTGTCGCTGGGCACTCATCCATTTCATCGGAAACGCCGTCGCCGTCAGCATCTTGTACGCCGTATTTAGCGTCAAAGAAGTTATAGCGTAAACCAACTAACAGGCTTTGTGCGCTGTATTCAATTTCGGTTTCGGTGGTGCCCGATTTAAAGCTGGCATCGTCGCCAACGCTGTAACGGTAACCAGCATCTAAAGCCAAACGAGGCGTCATGTGGAAGGTAATACCGGCACCGAGTTGAGCGATAGTCACGTCATCATCGGCATCACCAAAATCAAGATTTGCCTGACCTAGACCAAAACCAATATAAGGACGTAGACGCTCTGTAGCAGAGAAGTCGTACCACAAGTTACCCATCATTGAGGTGACTTCTAGCGAACCGTCGCTCGACACAGATACACCGCCACTAGAAAGGCTGTCTACATCGTTTTCACCTTGACGGTATTCAAATTCAAGTCGAATGGGGCTTTCAAACTTATAACCAACGGTGAAGCCATAGCTAATTGCTTTGTCGTAGCTTGTTTCGAAGTTGCCGCTCGCAGCACCGCCGCCCAACAATCCACCTACTAAATCACCAACAACAGGGATTCCACCCAGGATTCCGCCAAGGCCACCTGGAGACGTTGTTGTTACCGTACCGTCGGCATCAAATACGTCGTTATAAAAAGCATTACCACCGATGTAGACGCCCGTCTCCTTTTCAGGTTCGGCCAAAGCGCCACCCGCCGCCGAGGCTAAAATCACACCCGCCGCAAGAGTCGTTTTCCATTGCTTACTCATAAACATCCCCTAATCATTAAAGTTATACCCCGCTCAGATACCTTATCAGATACAAAAGTCGGGGGTAATTCTCACTTGCGCAATACTAGCCCATAGTAGTGCAAAATATAATCAAAAATACGTGCACAATTAACGAATACGCAGTGACGCATGCTAAACCGGCAAATCTCTGCGGTAAAGCTTTGCTTGCGTGCTATATTTCGCAAAAATTAGCTATTTTACTACTTGGCGCGAATCACTTTTAAAGAAACTCGGCGGTTGCGCGCTCGCCCTTCACTACTATTATTGTCGGCAATAGGCATGCTAGCGCCAAAAGCCTGAACATCCATGCGCTGCGCCGCGACACCTAGGGCAATCAATTCCGCCCGCACCGCCCGCGCCCGCGCTCGTGACACGCGGTAATTCAATTCTTCACTGCCACTATTGTCACTGTGGCCCTGCACCGCCAGCCGGAACTGCGGCGACGCCAGCATTACCTCGGCCACACGACTAAGGTGCTCGCGGGCCTGGTCGCTAACAAGGGTTTCACCAAGGCCAAACGCTATCCCTTCCAAGCGCACGGCCTGCCGTGCGGCGCAGCCATTGCGCAATACTCGCTCTCCCTGGGCGCTATTGGGGCATTGATCGGCACTATTTTTGACCCCATCATTATCGCTGTCCATGCAGCCATTACTATCAACTTCATTGCCCGCTGGTGTGTTTGGGCAGCGATCAATTGGATCTATTACGCTGTCGCCATCACTGTCGGCACAACCGTAATGGTCGGTTATTGCCGCACGCAAGGTATTGGGACAGCGGTCATTGTTGTCACTTATGCCGTCGCCGTCGCTGTCCAGGTCCGCGGACCGCCCAGCAGAAAACAATTGATAACGCAGCCCCAGCTGCCAGCGCTGCCCCCGCGAGGCGCTGCTAAAATCGTAGTCCGGTGCCTGAAAATGAAGATCTTCGCCCACAAAGTACTGGTACGACACGTCTACAAGCCAACGCGGCGTCAGCACCACACCCAGCGCAACGCCGCCGTGCAGTTCCCACAGCAGCTGCGTGTCGCCAGCCAACACCGCCCTAATACCGCTTACGCCGCCACCAATGGCAAGATTAACGCGCGAATTTCCCAGCGGAGTATCCCGCCACACACTGGCACTCGCACTTTGCTTGCGCAACGAGGAATAAGCCTGCGGCGCGCCCCGCGAATCTGTATTATCAAGGCCTAGGCGCTCGCCAAAGTAGCCCACTTCGGCACGCCAGTCCTCGGCAAAACCAAGCCCCACCCCAATACCCATGCGATTGCCGCCATCGTAGCCAAGCTGAGGGTTCGCTGTGCTGTCTGCCGAGGGGAATAATGGCGATAAATCGCGGCCTCTGTCACTGAGCGCGGCCTCACTAGCAGGCCACACCAGGGCCATCCCTGTGCTTAAATAATAAGTTACCGGCCCCTCTGCAGCGCCACTTAGCAAGGGAAAAAAGCCTATTAACACTGCAAGGCTTCGCCAATCATTATTATTCAATCGTGTTTCCTATCGCTGTTGCTTACACCTGCATTTCACCAGAGCCGAGTGTAGCGCTCAGCAAGCGATTGACCAATAGCGCAGAACCAAGCGCTTTGCGCTACCATACGCACCTGATTCCATTCTCCACCGCAAGGCTTCAATACCATGATCCCTGAACTCCTGTCCCCCGCCGGCAGCCTCCGCAATATGCGCTACGCCTTTGCCTATGGCGCCGACGCCGTCTACGCCGGACAACCCCGCTACAGTTTGCGGGTGCGCAACAATGAGTTTAAGGATGTAGAAACCCTGCGCACCGGCATGGATGAGGCCCACGCGCTGGGCAAGAAATTTTATCTCGCCTCTAATATTTCACCCCATAACGACAAGATTCGCAGTTATTTACGCGACTTGGAGCCAGTTATTGAAATGGGGCCAGACGCATTGATTATGGCCGATCCCGGCCTAATGATGCTGGTGCGCGAGAAATGGCCCGAGCAGGTCATCCACTTATCGGTGCAGGCCAATGCCGTCAACTGGGCCGCAGTTAAATTCTGGCATCAAAACGGCATACAGCGGGTTATTCTGTCGCGGGAGCTGGCACTGGACGAAATTGAGGAAATTCGCCAGCGAGTGCCCGAGATGGAGATCGAGGTCTTTGTTCACGGCGCGCTGTGTATTGCCTACTCGGGCCGCTGCCTGTTGTCGGGCTATATGAATCATCGCGACCCCAACCAAGGCGCCTGCACCAACGCCTGTCGCTGGAAATACCAAGCCCACGAGGCCAAAGAAGACGAAACCGGCGACATCGTGCCGGTCCAAAACAACATTGCCGTACAAACCTTTACCCCCGAACCGCAGCCGGCCATTGTCACCGAGCCAGTGCTATTGCAGCAGGCCCAGCGGCCAGGCGAGTTTATGCCCGCTTACGAAGACGAGCACGGCACTTATATTATGAACTCCAAGGATTTGCGCGCAGTGCAACACGTAGAGCGCTTGGCCGCGATGGGCGTGCACTCGCTAAAAATAGAGGGTCGCACCAAGTCTCACTACTATGTGGCCCGCACCGCTCAGGTGTATCGCCAAGCCATCGACGACGCCGCTCACGGCAAGCCCTTTGATATGCATCTTATGGATGAATTAGAGACCTTGGCCAATCGTGGCTATACCGAAGGTTTCTACCGCCGCCATCCCCCCAAGGAATACCAGAACTACGAAATGGGTTTAAACAACGCCCAGCAACAGCAGTTTGTTGGCGAAATTATCGATGCCAAAGACAGCGTTATTACCGTTGATGTTAAAAACCGCTTTGCCGTTGGCGATACCCTAGAGCTCATGCTACCTGGCGGTAATACCCGCTTTCAGCTGCAAACCCTGAGCAATAAGCACGGTAAAAGTATTGATGTTGCACCGGGCTCAGGTCATCAGGTGCGCATACCGCTAAACCAAGCGCTGCCTGAGTCGGCACTAAAATACGGACTGTTGGTCAAAGACATCCACGCCTAATTTGGCAAGCTACACTCAATTAAACCAGAGAACACTACAGGGCAGATGAGGAGCCAATATGGAGCGGAAAAAACTTCGCAATTTAAGGGGGCTGGTCAACATCAGTCTATTAAGCATGGTATTTGGCGCCATTCTCAATTTACTAGGCGACATCCTCGGCAATAACTATGTATTGATTATTGGCTTCTTAGTGGTGCTGATTACCTTTTATTGCTATCGGCGCGCCGACAGCGAAACGGCATCAAGCCTGCCCTATTATTTGTGGCGCTACTTGCCCACCCTGATTTTTGTCGCCATGCCTATTTTGGTGTATTGGCTCAGCAGCGATGCCCAGTGGTCATTATCTGAGATTGTATTACTCACCCAAATAGGCACCAGCTATATTCTGCCTATTCTCTGCCTGCTCTATGTTGAGCGGGTACTAAAAAACGCCCAGCAATAAGTCTGAGCAGCCGAGCTTAAGCTCGGCTGCTCGCTTCAAACATCACCCACAATCTGTTCAACCGAAACCATCTGGGTGGTGGGAAATACCGCTGGACCAAACTGGTTATACAACGCCACATCCGCAGCGTCGCGGCCATAACCTATGGCCACATAGCCACCTTGCAAAATATTTACGGTGGCATCAAAGGTATACCAACGCCCGCCAACATAAGCCTCGAACCACGCGTGTAAATCCATCGGCTGGAGCTGGTGTAAATAGCCCACCACCATCCGCGCAGGAATGCTCAAGCTGCGACACAGGGCAATACACAAATGCGATAAATCACGGCACACCCCCCAGCCGCGCTCATTTACTTCCGCCGCCGACACTGGCTCAATACTATCGCCGGGCCGGTAGTGAATATTGTTGTGAACCCACGCGCTAATTGCTGCGACTTGATCGTAGCCAAGGGTGTATCCGGCAACAATATCGGTAGCCATATCGCAAAAGCGGTCAGACTCGCTATAGCGGCTGGGCAACAGGTAATTCAACGCTGAATCGGGTAAATACTGAATTTCTACAAAGGGCGCGCCAGGACTTTGATCGACATAATCCGCGGTTCTTACTTCCGCCGCGGTCGTCACCTGAAAATGCGGCGGCAGAGCGATCAGCCGCTGACAAAGGTTGCCGTAGATATCGGTGAACTCCGTTGCGGGCACGCTCGGCGTTAATTTGTATTCTTCACGGGCAACCCACTGCTGCGCGCCACTGCGCGGGCGCAGCATTAGAACAAAAGGCGTGGGCTCAATAATATTAAAGGAAAAATCACAGCTGGTACGTAACCACATGGTGTAGATCCTCTATTTGACCAACAAAGCTGGTGAACACGGCAAGCCCCAGCATAACAAGATCTAAGCACAAGCGTGTGGCTCTTTCAGTTAATTGAACAAGCGACTGTCACCCGAATGCGGTAGTATTTTGACTTTAGTAAATACATTGCGACCACAATAAATAACACCAAGGAGAGGAAGATGGCCATCTCGGTTACTATTAATGGCGAACAGCGCGACCTCAACGTTGATCCAGATACCCCGCTGTTATGGGTGATTCGCGATCATCTACAGTTAACCGGCACCAAATTTGGCTGTGGTATCGCCCAGTGCGGCGCCTGTACCGTGCACATGAATGGCACACCGATTCGCTCCTGCTCGATGCCGGTTAGCGCAGTGGCGGGCCAGCAAATCACCACTATCGAGGCCGTCAGCGGTCCAGAAGCCGAAGCTTTACAAGCAGCGTGGGAAGAGCTCGCCGTTTACCAGTGCGGCTATTGCCAATCTGGCCAGCTAATGTCTGCGGTTAATCTCTTAAAGTCCAAGCCTACACCCAGCGACACCGATATTGATCAATTTATGTCGGGCAATATTTGCCGCTGCGCGACCTATGTGCGCATCCGCGCTGGTATTAAGCACGCCGCGGCGCAATTGGCAACGGAGGTGACCCTATGAAAACCCAAACAATTAGCGTATCTCGCCGCCTGTTTTAATTCGCGGCGCCCAAGCCGGTGCCGGTCTCAGCCTCGGCTTGCAATTCAGTAGTGGCGCCCACGCCGCCAATAAGGCTGACCCAAGCAAGGGCTTAGAGGCCAATGCCTTTGTTAATATTCACCCCGACAACCGCGTTATTCTCACCATCAAGCACTTAGAAATGGGCCAAGGCACCTACACCGGTTTAGCTACCTTGATTGCCGAAGAGCTAGACGCCGACTGGGCGCAAATAGAAACCGTTGGCGCCCCCGCCAATCCCGAAAAATTCAAAAACTTGTTATTTGGCGCTCAGCTCACCGGCGGCAGCAGCGCTATTGCCAACTCCTATTCGCAAATGCGCGAAGCCGGCGCCGCCGCCGAACAGTGGCAGGTCAAAGCAGCCAGCATTACGGTGAAACAAGGCGTAATCAGTCACGCCGCCAGCAAGCGCAGCGCCAGCTTTGGCGACATGGCCATAGCCGCCGCCAAACAAGCCTTACCCAGCACGGTAAGCTTGAAAGACCCTAAGGATTTTGTGCTTATTGGCAAAGCCAATTTGGCCCGCAAAGACACCGGCAAAACCAACGGCAAGGCAATTTTTACTCAAGACGTGCAATTCCCCAATATGTTGACCGCCGTGGTTGCCCACCCGCCGGCCTTCGGCGCCAGCCTTAAACATGTGGACGCCAGCAAAGCCGAGAAGCTACCTGGAGTAAAAGCGGTGGTCACCATACCCAGCGGCGTTGCGGTATTGGCCGACACCTTCTGGCAGGCTAAAAAGGGCCGCGATGCCCTAAGCTTGGAGTGGAACAGCCCCACAGCCGACATATCAAGCCCTGCGCAGATGGCCGAGTATAAGAAACTCGCCCAAACCCCTGGCCTGCAAGCCCGCAACGACGGCGATGTCGCTGCCGTGCTTGGCGCAGATAAAAATCACCTTATTGCCGAATACGAATTTCCCTATTTGGCTCACGCGGCAATGGAGCCAATGAACTGCGTGCTGCAAAAGACCGCTGCGGGTGTCGAAATGTGGTACGGCTGCCAAGGCCAAAGCTGGGATCAAGCCGCCGTGGCCAAGGTGTTTGGCTTGGCCCCAGAACGCATCAAAATTAATACTCTGCTCGCTGGCGGCAGTTTTGGTCGCCGCGCCGGTTTCACCAGCGACTACCCCGTTGAACTGGCCAATATCGTCAAAGCTTGGGGCAAATCTGCACCCGTAAAACTAGTATGGACTCGCGAAGACGACACCCAAGCGGGCTATTATCGCCCCGCCTATGTGCATCGCCTCGCTGCCAGCCTCAATAGCAAAGGCGACATTACCGCGTGGCAGCAGTGCATAGTTGGCCAAGCCATCACTGGTGCCGACGCCAAAACCGTCGACCGCCTAAGTGTTGAAGGCGCCGCCAACCTGCCCTATGCCATTCCCAACATATTGGTAGAGGCACACAACACCTATAACGCCGTGCCGGTGTCCTTTTGGCGCAGCGTGGGCTCAACTCACACCGCCTATGCCGTAAACCTTTATAGACGAGCTAGCCCACCGCGCCAAACAAGATCCGCTTAACTACCGCTTGGCGATGCTCAAAGACCACCCCCGCCACCGCGGGGTACTTAAATTAGTTGCCGAGCGCGCTGGCTGGGGTAAAAAATTGCCGGCTGGGCATTTTCACGGTTTAGCAGTGCACGAGTCGTTTAACTCGTATGTGGCGCAGGTTGCCGAGATTGCCAAACTCGACAACGGCAAATTTCGCGTCCACAAAATAACCTGCGCAGTGGATTGCGGCGTGGCGGTAAATCCAGACGTGATTCGCGCGCAAATGGAGGGCGGTATTGGCTTTGGCTTATCGCCGCTGATGTTAAGTGAAATCAGCCTAGAGAAAAGCCAGCCCCAGCAGAAGAATTTCGACACCTACCAAGTGATTAGGATGCAGCATATGCCAGAAATTGAAGTGCATATTGTGCCTTCGGCAGAAGCGCCCACCGGCGTCGGTGAACCCGGCACCCCGGTAGTCGCACCCGCGGTAGCTAACGCCCTGTTTGCCGCTACCGGCAAACGCTTGCGTAAACTCCCCGCTGGCGCTGAATTCTTTCAATTATAGCCAGTAGCAAAAACCAGAGAATATTGCCTATTAGCTACGGCACTATTCTCTGGGCTTGATCGCGCAAGCGATTAAGCGTCAATAGCTACCTTGGTCGTTTCACCTTCGCTGCGGGCAATAATCACCGCTGCACAAGAATCGCTAAACACATTCACGGCGGTGCGCACCATATCCAGCACGCGGTCAGTGACCAGCAGCAAGCCGATGCCTTCTAAGGGCAGGCCAATAGCCCCCAAAATAACCGAGATCGCCACTAGGCTCGCGGCGGGTATGCCGGCAACACCAATGGAGGTCAGTAGCGCGATCACCACTACCGTAAATTGCTGTACCCAGCTTAATTCCAAGCCGTAAACCTGAGCAATAAACATAGCGGCAACACATTCATAAAGTGCCGTGCCATCCATGTTCACCGTCGCCCCCAACGGCAGAACAAAGCCGCTAACTCGCTTTGATACGCCGGACTGCTCTTGAATACTTTCTAAGGTAAGCGGCAACGTCGCCGAGCTCGAGGCGGTAGAAAATGCCGTAAGCAATGCCGGCGTCATGGCCGCGTAATGCGCTTTTGGATTGACCTTACCCACGTAACGCAGCAGCAAAGGCAGCGCCACAAAAGCGTGAATCATCAATGCCAGCAAGGCGGTAAAGAAGAATAGCAGCATCGGTTTAAAGGCCGCAAAACCGGTTACCGCGACGGTTTTGGCCACTAAACCAAATACCCCAAGCGGCGCAAATTTCATTACCCACATGGTGATTTCGGTCATGATATCCATTACACCCTGCCAAAAGTGCATTAAGGTAGCGGCGTGCTCTGACTTACTTGAAGCTAAGAAAAAACCAAATAATAAGCTAAAAAATATCAGGCCCAGCATTTGACCATCGGCGGCCGCAGCCACCACATTGGTGGGCACCATGCGCACAAATACTTGCACCACATCGGCCATGCCGCGGCCTTCAACCTTGGCAAGGGTATTGGTAAGTTCAGCATCACTGCTGCTAATAGTGGCGGCCAAGGCCTGATTATCGCCGCCGCCTGGCGCGATGATATTCACCACCAGTAAACCGATAAGAATCGCAATCAAACTGCTGCAGGCGTAAAAAAGAAGGGTTTTGCCGCCAAGCTTTTCAAGCTTGTCGCCTCCCACCCCCGCCATACCGCTAATAATCGACGCCATTACTAAGGGCACAATTAGCATTTTTAAGGCATTGAGAAAGATTGTGCCTAAAAAGTCATACACCGCAATAAATGAAAGCCCACCAACACCCCCGTCGGGGCCACCGATAATGCCCGCGAGAACCGCAAAAACGATGGCGATGGCAATTTGCCAGTGCAGGGGAATAGTGCGCATAGTGCTATTTGCTCTTGGCTGTTTAAGCGGAAGACATAGCGCTTTACTCTAGCGTGAAGGCTGGGTAATGGCTATAGGCGTGTGTCGGACGTCGGACGGGCTAACACTTGATGGGAGATGGAAAACGCGGAGATAGGTTCCCGCACCTCGTCAGACGTCAGACGTCAGACCGCCGACGCCTGTTCAGTAAGCTTAGGCCTTAACCGCTGAACCGTAGTACATATATCCCGCAATCCGCGGCATATCGGCAACATAGCATTGGGCCAACTGCTCTATTTTAAAGCCGCAGCTCACTATCAGCTTGTCGATTGGGCGGTTGAGGTGGCAGCCGCCAGCCAGCCTTTTCCACACGGGGGTAACGCGGTTCTGCCAGTTATTCACCTTGTGATCTGGCGCGGCGCCGTGTTCACAAAACAACAGGCGGCCACCAGGCTTTAATACCCGCCGCATCTGCTGCAAAGCCTGTCGCCAGTCGGGGATGGTGCAGAGTGTATAGGTGAGCAACACGGTGTCGACGCTATTGTCTTCCAGCGAGATTTCTTCGCCGGTTAAATCCAACCACTTCACCTTTACTGCGGCCTTATCAACATTGGCGCGGGCCTTTTTGCGCATTCCCGCTGATGGTTCTAAACCCCAAATAAAATCAATGTTTTCAGCATTGTATAGCGCCAAATTAATCCCGCTACCCATACCTACTTCCAGCACAACACCAGTGGCCAAGGGCACAACCTGCTCGCGCAGCGCCATAATCGGCTGCATTGAACACGCTTTGTCGATCACCATGGGCAGAATCTTATTCTCGTAAAAACCCATATTAAATTTCCTTACTTAGTATTTTTATTGATTTTGCTGGCAAATACGGTTTTTACATACGCAAAACCTAGGCACCCATACAGATTCTAGACGTAATTGCGATATGAGCAGAAGAAAAACCGCAAATTCTCGAAATATTTTTATCTTATTGAAAATCATAGTAAATACTGGCTTTCTCGGCGCCAGTAAAGATCCGTGTTCAGTTTACAATACACTAGCCGCCACACACATTAACGCCAATATTACACACATTGCAGTCTGTGAGTATTTAATATAAACGGTAATTGACAAGAAATGTTTTCGGGTCAAACATACACACAAGCAATAAATGGCATTAGCACAAGCCTATATTGTGCTCTCTGATAAAACAAAAAATGCACAGAGTGCGGCTGTTTATAGCTGATAAACCACCGATTACACCCATTTTTCCGCCAGAGAGCACCGTAGCAAAATCGCGAGTCTTCAATAAACGCCTTGTTCTAAAGCCCCAAACCCTTGGGCGAATTTTTAGACCGGCTCTTTTTTGGTGGTGTCATTATGAAATATTCCCAACTCCTCGCGGCCGGTATTGTCGCCTCGCTGTGTGCTTGTGGCGGCACAAGTCACTCAACCACAGGTAATTCAAACTCAAGTAACTCGTCAGCGAGTAGCTACGTTACCGAAACCTTTACAACCGATGCGGCCACCGATCTCGCCGCCTTTAATATTGCTGGCCCCAGCGATATTAATCCGCTGTGTATACCCGACACCGCCTCAAACACCCCCCTGCCAGAAGGTTTACTGGTATTCAAAAAAGACGAAGCGCCCACTCGCTTGGTGGTGTTTAGCCACGGCATCGGCCACAACGTGCGCAGCAGCTGGCTACCCCATATGCTGCGTGAAATTCGGCTGGCTAAAAGCCTTGCCAATCACCCTAGCGACGTTGCCTTTGTCACCACAGATTACCGCGACAATTTAGGCTTTCCGGCCTTGCGCGGCGCCCACGACACCATTGCCGCCACCCTGCATGCCATGGCGCGATTTCCATCAATAAAAACGGTGTATTTATTTGGCGTATCAATGGGCGGCGCGGTGTCTGGTACGGCTATCGTAGAATCAACAGCGGTAACAGCCGACGGCAGCTCGCTCTACGATTACTGGCTGGATCTTGAAGGCGTGAGCCAATTGGCTGAGACCTATGCAGAGGCAGCCGCAGTCGCCTCTATGTCAGAAACTGCCGCCCAAGCCCAAGCGGGCCTAGAGCGCGATACCGGCGGCAATCCGCTTGTTTGCCCGCTGGCCTATGCCCGTCGCTCACCCGCTTACCACGGCGCCGAAATGAAGCTGGCTGGGCTGCGCGCGGCAACGGTGGTTCACGCCATTAACGACGGCTTAGTGCCCCATAACCAAGGCCGAGTGATGGCCGCCGCCTTAACCACCGCCGGAATTGCCACCCAATTTTTTACGATTGCCGAGGTTTATCCAGGCCAAGACCCTGGCACCACCGGCACGGGTACCGTGGGCGCGGGTGATCTCGACCCGTATCTTAATCTTGCAGGCCACGGCTCCGAGGCCCAAGCCAGCCACCCAGTAATGCGGGTGGGATTTGAAAATATGCGCAAGATGCTCGACGGCACTTACAATGAAACCGTGCCCTATTTTGAATGCGTGATCGATCCCAACATCCCTAATGACAGCTGCCCAGTAGACCAATTGCAGCCCTAGAGAGACCCTACTAAGCCACCGCACCAAAGCCAAACGGCTTGGTGCGGTATTCGATTTTCTGCATTGACCCCGCTAAAAGCCGCTGTCTATACTCAGTCATTAATAACTACTTCAAATTTGGCGCGGTTTCATGGATGAGAATATCGAATTTAGGGTCTTTGGGGTCACCCACATAGGCCAAGTGCGCGAGCACAATGAAGACGCTATCGGCATTGCTGCCGACCATGGGTATATGGTGGTTGCCGATGGCATGGGCGGCCACAATGCCGGCGAAGTGGCGAGCAGTATTGCCGTTGCCGAAGTATCCCGCCACCTTAACATTGCCAGTGCGCCCAACCACGAAGACTCAATCTATTCCCCGCAAACCCTCGCCCTGCGCGACGCCGTGCTGGCGGCCAACCGCGAAATACTGGCGGCCGCCGAGCACGACGCGAGTCGCAAGGGCATGGGCACTACCGTGGTAGCTATGCGTTTTATAGGCCAGCGCCTGGCGGTAGCCCATGTTGGCGACTCCCGCCTGTATCGATTCCGCGAGGGATTTTTAGATCAGCTCACCACCGACCACACCCTTGTACAGGAATGGGTGGCGCGCAAGCTGTATACCGAAGAAGAAGCCCGCACCGCAAAAAACAAAAATGTAATCACCAGAGCGCTTGGCTTGTTAAGCGAGCTTGAGGTAGATTTACTGGAAGAACTGGTTCGCAGTGGCGATATTTATCTGCTGTGCTCCGACGGCCTGACCGGTATGCTTAATGATGCCGAGATCACCGAGATTTTGAGCGAACAGGGACACGATCCCGAAGCAGCAACCATGCGCTTGCTGACAATGGCCAATGACGCCGGCGGTAAAGACAATATTTCTATTATTGTAGTGTGTGTAGATGAGGTGGTCGCCGGTCAAGACGATGCGCTAGATGATGAGTCGCTTGAATGGTTCGACTAAGGGAAATAGCTCGGTAACGGACAAGAATTATGGCAAAGCTGGTTCTCAGTTTTCAGGGTAGAGTGATTGAGGATTTCCCTCTTGATAAAGAGCGGGTGACGATTGGCCGCGCAGCAGACAATGATATCTGCATTGAAAATTTAGCGGTTAGTGGCCGTCACGCCGCGGTAGAAACCTTTCTAAATGACAGTTTTCTGGTCGATCTCGACAGCACCAATGGCACCATGGTTAATGGCAACCCAGTGACTCGCCACGCCTTGCGCAGCGGCGACTACATTACCATTGGCAAGCACTCACTAACCTACCACGGTCTAGCTCGCGCGGCTGCAGCCGAAGAAGAGGTAGAAAAAACCATTGCCATTCGGCCCAGTATGCAACGCAGCACGCCAGCACCCGCGCCCATGATGGGCTATTTGCAGGTGCAAAATGGCGGCGCTGCAGGCCGCGAAATGGAGTTGAGCAAACCCATGACCAAATTAGGTAAGGCCGGTTTTCAGGTCGCTGCCATTAGTCGCCGCCAGCAAGACTATTACCTAGAGCACATCGAGGGCCAAGACGGCCGCACCCCCAAAATCAATGGCGAAGCCATTGGCCTGCAAGCCCGCAAGCTCAATCACGGCGACACCATAGAGATTGCCAATACCCGCCTAGGCTTTGAATTGCGGCCCGCTTAAAGGCAAGTATAAAAGACATAAAAAAGCCCCGCTTTGGAATACCAAAAGCAGGGCTTTTTTTATAGCTGAGCGTTTACAAACCAGATCAGAGCATCAATTCACAAGCCCGACTATGCCGAGCTTGTAAATACCTCCTCAGGGCATAATCGCCGGCAGCAGTTTTTGCAGTGCCATTTTCTGCTTAGTGCCGTCACCGGTCAGGGCAAAGCCCAACAAATCACCGTTGCGGTCAATAAAGCGGGCAACCACGTTGATGCCATCTTGCTCAATTTCCCAGCTGCCTTCCGCGTCACGGGGTGCGGGGCTAACCGTAACTGGGCAAGCGGGAACCTTAATGGTAACCGGCATTGCTGGGTAGCTAACTTCCGTCGCCTCACCCGTCAAGGTCTTGGCCAACGCGCGGGCCTGAGCCATCAGTGGCGCCACGTATACCAGCACGTGGCCGGCGACTTCGGCGCAATCACCCATGGCGTAAACATTGGGCGCATTGGTTTCTAGCAGGCGGTTAGTCACAATACCGCGATTAGTGCTAATACCCGCTTCCTGCGCCAAGGCGATTTGCGGACGCACGCCAACTGCAGACAACACCAAGTCGCAGCTAATGGTTTCGCCATTGTTCAGGCTAACCGTCAGCGCATCACCGGTTTTGTTTACTTCGGTAACCAGCGGGCCAAAGTGGAATTTAGCGCCCTGGGCTTCTAAGCCAGCCTGCACTGCCTTACCCGCCGCTTCGGGCAGCAAAGTAGGAATGCAATAACCCAGCGGATCAACCGTTTCAGTAGCAATACCGCCGTTGAGCAGGTCGTTGGTGAACTCGCAACCAATAAGGCCACCACCAATAATGCAGACCTTCTTAACATTGTTTTTAGCGACTGCGGTGCGGAAGTCATCGTAGTCCAGCAGGTCGTTCACCGAATACACGTATTCCAGCGCATTGCCTTTAATCGGTGGGCGAATAACGTCGGCGCCCAACGCCAGTACCAGTTTTTTGTAGTGAACTTGGGTGGCCTTGTCACCAATAGTAATGGTCTGCGCGGCGGTGTTTATGGCCGTGACCTTGGTTGAGGTCCACACGCTGGCGTTAAGGTCTTCACCCATAGTGCCGGCGTCTTTTTGGGTAAGTGCATCGGCATCCATATTCTTGGTAAAGCCAGTGGACAACATCGGCTTAGAGTAAGCGCGGCCATCGTCGGCGCTAATCATAATAATTGGGCTGTCTTTGTCGTATTTGCGAAGCTCGCGCACCAGACCGTAACCGGCGAGGCCAGTGCCGATTACCACAATCGCGGCTTCGGCGCTGGCCGAGGCGGGCTCGTCGTGATGGGGCAGGTCACTCTCTTCCGACTTTTCAATCATTTCAAAGTCTTCTTTACCCACGCCGCAGTCGGGGCATAACCAATCATCGGGAACATCTTCCCAGCGGGTGCCTGCGGCAATACCAGAATCGGGGTCGCCAACGGCCTCATCATAGACCCAACCGCAAACAATACATTCCCATTTACTCATTAGCCAAAATCCTCTGCACACGGAGCTTCTATCAGTGAAGCGTAAAAAAATAAGGGTATCAGATCTCTGGGCTTACTCAGCCTATTCTGACACTTGCAAGTCGAGGGTGAATCGCGCATTCTGCCGCCACGCTTTTTTCAATATAGCAGATTTCTTTAACGGCAAGGCTCTTATTGACGCCCCCCTCAATACCGAAGGCCGCCATTGTACGCTTTTCAAACGACACGATTCCAGACCGCTGAGCCAAAGTGGCGGGATTATCGCCAGTTTGCCACCGGCAAACCCCCAGCGGCGACCGCCCACTGGCTCCTAGACACCGGTTCGCTGACCGCCCATTTGCGAAGGGCGTCGGGCGGACATTTCCACGTAGAGGTACTATCGCAGCGCTGGCAGCTGCCGCGCTTGTCTGAGCGGCGCCTGCTCGGCATGGGCGACCGCGACTGGGGGCTAGTGCGCGAAGTCCTGCTCTGCTGCCACAATCAACCTTGGGTTTTCGCCCGCAGTGTAATGCCCGCCAGCTCCTTAGTTGGCCGTTTGGCGCGCCTGCGCCATCTCGACAACCGGCCCTTGGGGCATTTGCTGTTTACCGACCACAGCATGGCCCGCGATCCCTACGAGATCTGCCAAATTCCCAGCAGCGGCCTACAGCTAGGTATAAGTCCTGATTCCGAGAAAATGCTGTGGGGACGGCGGTCACGGTTTCTACTCAGCGATCGGCCTATTATGGTTAGCGAGATTTTTCTCCCAGCCTTTACGCCTTGGTAGCGCGTCGTTCTCGATTGGCGCTACTGCTATACTTTTGCCACACAGTTCTGAAGAGCGCCTTATGACACGGATTCTTGAGCATATCCAAAAGCAGCGGCCCCACTATTTAGCCCTGATGCGCACCGATCGGCCCATAGGCACTTATCTTGTGCTGTGGCCGACCTTATGGGCGCTGTGGCTGGCGGCCGAGGGCCTGCCGCGCTGGGATTTACTGCTTATATTTATTATCGGCACCTTTCTAATGCGCTCTGCTGGCTGTGTGATTAACGACTATGCCGACCGCAAAATAGACGCCCACGTTGGGCGCACCAAAAACCGGCCCTTTGCCCAGGGCGTAGTCAGTGAAAAAGAGGCGCTGATTCTATTTTCCTGCCTGTGCTTGCTCGCCTTTGTGTTGGTGCTGTTCACCAATACCTTAACGATTCTGCTGTCGTTCGGCGCGGTATTGCTCGCCGCCAGCTACCCCTTTATGAAACGCTACACCCATTTGCCGCAGCTGGTCTTAGGGGCCGCCTTTGCCTGGGGCATACCCATGGCATTTGCCGCGCAAAGTGGCACCCTGCCACCCGCGCTGTGGTTAATTTATATTGGCGTATTGATTTGGACAGTCTGCTACGACACTTTTTACGCCATGGTCGACCGCGAAGACGACCTCAAAATTGGCGTTAAATCCACCGCCATTTTATTTGGCGACGACGACATCACCATCACCGCCATGCTCCAAGTTTGCGTGATTATTGTCATGCTCATGGTCGGCGTGCGCTTTGGCATGAGCTTTATTTACTACGCCAGCTTAATCGCCGCCAGCGGCCTGTTTATCTACCAGCAACGGCTAATTCAATACCGCCAACCAGAAAATTGTTTTAAAGCCTTTTTAAACAATAACTGGGTGGGCGCGGTGATTTTTGCCGGCATTGCCCTGCACTACCTAATCGCGACATGAGAATTTTTTAATGGTGGAATTGGAGTTTATTAACGCCATCTCGGCAATTGATGCGGCTACATGGAACGCCATCGCCGGCCAAGATTACCCCTTTACCCGCCACGAATTTTTACAGGCATTAGAGTCTAGCGGCGCGGTTGCCGCCGACAAAGGCTGGCAGCCCCACCACCTTGTGGCGCGCCGCGACGGGCAAATTGTCGCGCTCATGCCGTTGTATATTAAAACCCATAGCTACGGCGAATACGTCTTTGACTGGTCTTGGGCCGATGCCTACCAGCGCCACGGCCGCTCCTACTACCCCAAATTACTCGCCGCCATTCCCTTTACCCCAGCAACGGGGCCAAGGCTATGCCTGGCCAACGACGCTGAGCGCGAGGACGTAATGCAGGCCATCGCTAGCAGCCTACCCGCGCATGCGCGGCAAATGGGCGCATCGTCGGTGCACATTTTATTCTCCAAGCCTGAGGTTTCCAGCGCGTGGCAGCCGCTGGGCTTTATGCAGCGCAGCGGCCCCCAATACCACTGGTTTGATCGCGATTACGGCGATTTCGACGGCTTTTTAGCCAGTTTTAGCTCGCGCAAACGCAAAACCCTGCGCAAAGAGCGCAAAGCGGTGGCCGAACAAGGTTTGGATTTACAGATATTATGTGGCAGCGAGATTAGCCCCGCCCAGTGGCGATTTTTCTTTCACTGTTATCAGCTCACCTACGCCAAGCGCAGCGGTCACGGCGGCTATTTGCCCGAGGCCTTTTTTACGCAATTGGCCGCCACCATGCCCGAACATTTGGTGCTGGTGATTGCCAGCCATGGCGACGAGCCCGTCGCGGTGGCGCTTAATTTTCGTGATCAGCACACCTTATACGGACGCTACTGGGGTTGCGTGCGCGAGTACGAATTTCTGCACTTTGAAACCTGTTACTACCAAGGTATTGAATACTGCCTGCGCGAAGGTTTGCGCCATTTCGACCCCGGCGCTCAGGGCGAGCACAAAATTCAACGCGGCTTCATGCCCATCGCAACCTACTCCAATCACTGGCTGGCCGATGCCGATTTCTCAGCAGCCGTCGCGCAGTTTTTAGATGACGAAAAACTGCATATCGCTAAGTATCTGCGTGATGCCAGTGCCATGCTGCCGTTTAAACAAGACAATTAAACCCCAAGCCCAGGTTAAACCAACACAATATCTGAGCGCATACTGTACAAAATAAAGAGCACCTCCTCCTGCTCACGCTGGCCAATTTTGGATTGGTCCAGCGCCACTAAGGCGTCGTCGAGCACCGCCATAAATTCAAGCGCCGAGATATTCATGCCCCTGTGCGCGGCCAGCATATCTTTGCCCTTGTAGTTATTTTCGCCGCCCGTGCCAGCGATCATAAACATTGCGGCGGCATTTTTTACGGTGGCAACATCGCTGTTCATAAAGCGGTTAGCAATGGCGGGGTTTGCCAAGTGATTGTCGACTAAATCGCTGGTTAACGCGGTAATGCCCTTATTGCCACCCAGTCGCTCAAATAGTGATTGGCTCATGTTATTACATCCTCAATTAGCTTGCGGCGTAGTTGACGACAATACGCGCCGTCGGGATTTCACCCTAACATTGATAATCTGCGCGCTTAAGTACAGTATCTGTAGTAACTATAGCCCGTTCTGGCAATGGAGCTGCGCAATGAAAACCTATGGTCAATTCTGCCCCCTAGCGCAGGCTAGCCAATTATTGTGTGAACGCTGGACCTTAATTGTCATTCGCGAATTTATGGCGGGTAGCACCCGCTTCAGCGACTTACAAAGAGGCGTGCCCTTGATGTCGCCCAGCTTACTGTCATCACGGCTTAAGTTACTTATTAAATCTGGGGTAATTGAACACACGGGCGAAAGCGGCCACCAAAATTACCAATTGACCGAAGCCGGTAAGGAGTTGCGGCCGGTCATAGAATTACTCGGCATTTGGGGTCACCGCTGGGCCCAATCTAATTTAAACGAAGGTGACTTAGACGCCGGTTTACTGATGTGGGATATGCGCAGAAGCGTCGATCCCAGTCAGTTTCCCAAGCGCAGAATAGTGGCGCAATTTGAATACCCCGACGCCCAACTCGGCAATCGAGATTGGTGGCTGGTATCCGAACAAGGCGAGCTGGATTTGTGCTTAAAAGATCCCGGCTTCGAGATCGATCTGTTGATTAAGTGCTCATTAAAAACCATGACTGAAATTTGGATTTGCCAAAAACACTTTAACGACGCCGTAAGCGCTGGCGATGTAATTGTGCTCGGCGACCCCAAGCTGAGCGCTAAACTACAGAGCTGGCTCAGATCAAGCGGCCTATCGCGGCTCGGCAGCCTCACGCCGCCTGCAAACCCCGCACGCGCAAGCTGAGCAAACTGCTAAGCGGCAACTTAAGCCGCTGCTTCTAGCCACATTTCTGCCTCTTCAATATCGTTAAAATCAAAGGCCTTTATTTCTAAATACGGAAACAGCTTACCTTCAAGTTCACTCGCTTTTTTAAGCCATTTCTTATCGGTTAACACCGCAATATGGGTAAACTTCTTCATTACCCTAAGCAACTTAGGCATGCGCGAAAACTCAACCGCCATTGCCGCCAGCGACGGAAATTTAAAATCGACGATGCGGTATACCATCACCCCATTTTCGATATTTTCAGATTCCTCAATTAGCGTATCCAAGGCCAATTTCATATCGTGAGAATGCACCTTACCATTGATTAAGATATCAATGCGGTTGCCGGTATTATGAATAACTTCAATCATGTCTTTTCCAAAGTGCATATTTATAATTATCAGAACAGTCACGCAAACACGCGTCACTCACCAGTTAAAAAACCGTGGTAAACACATCAGCAGTACACCAACACCAATCACCGCCAAAACACTACTAAACACATAGGGGTAGAGCATTAAGGCTACACCGCTGTACAACACTACTTTATTGCCTTGCTTGCGGCCATAAACAAAGTAACCCAAACCAATAGAGTTGAATAATAAACTCCATAACAGCATTGCTTCACTGTTCATCAATATTGGCCTCTATGGCGCTTTAGTTAGCACTTTTCATTCTAGGGTAGAAAAGACGGCTTATCATAGTTATACCACGTTAAAGTGGTGTGCCGTATTTCCTTGCAAACATGCAGCTCTAAACGGTCAAAATTAAGCCCAGCCTCCATCCCCGCAGATGCGCTTAAACGCAACAGTTTCTGGCCGTTAATCCATCGGCCCTCGGTGTGGTTTAAGAACACCGACACGCCAAATTTAGAGTGTAGCATGGCGCTAATACAGTCTTCGGGAAAAGCCCGCGGAAACTCGGTAGCGGCGTCTTTTTCATTATCGGCGCTAATGTACTGACTCACGTCAATAGTCAGCGACGCATTCTCAGTAATCGCCGAAATAGGTTCGGCAAGCCTAATAATAGTTGTGTTATCAACGAGGTCGATGGCTTGTGGCGTTAATAAACTTGCCCCACCAAAGAACAATATTTTTAGTAAGCTCAACATGCCACTGTAATCCCCGTGAACTGTGCACACACTTTGAAATGCCCCCTGCTCAGCAATACAAGGGAATCTCCCATGAGACTAGCAACACCCTGCAATGAACTTAAAAAATGCTGCCCTGTTTGCGGTAAAAGGACCGCAAGCTAATACCGGCGATTTTTGCCGCCTGCGCCTTGTCACCCTGACAATAACTAAGCAAATCATTAAGATAACGCACTTCGCGGGTTTTTAAATCTTCCCACAAAAATGTTTCAGGTATTTTCTGCCGAGGCGCCGCGTCTAACAAGCAGCGCTCAAGAATTTTAAGGTCAATAATATTAGAATGCGCAAAAATCGTGGCGCGCTCCAGTATATTGCGCAATTCTCGAACATTGCCGGCAAAGTGACACTCACTGAGCATTTTAATGCCCGAGTCGGTAAGGCGGTAATTCTCATCGGGGCTGAGCTTGCTAAGGATAGATTTAGCAATTAAACCCACGTCTTCGCGGCGCTCGCGCAGCGGCGGCAACACAATAGGAAAAGCATTAATACGGTAATAAAGGTCTTCGCGGAACGCACCGCTGACCACCTGTTCCATCAAGTTTTTATGGGTGGCGCAAATCAGACGAAATTGGGCACGCTTAAGCTGGGTGCTGCCCACCGCGCGATAGCTGCCGGTTTCGATTAAGCGCAGCAATTTAACCTGCATGCCCAGCGGTACATCGCCAATCTCGTCTAGAAACAAGGTGCCACCCTCGGCGTTTTCCAACAAGCCCGGTTTATTGCTCACCGCGCCGGTAAACGCGCCTTTAACATGTCCGAATAACTCGCTCTCAAACAGAGTTTCAGTAAGCCCTGCACACTCCACCGTCACCATAGTGTGCTTGTGCCTAGGGCTGGCATCGTGAATGGCCTTGGCCGCCAACTCCTTGCCGGTGCCCGACTCCCCCATCAACAACACCGAGGTATCGCGAGCGGCGACAAGGTTAATCATGTCTACTAAGCGATTAAAGGCAGGGCTGCGGCCCACCATTTGCTGGGTGCTAAATTCGGCGCTGGCAATAGTGACCGGCTTTAAAATCTCAACAAAATACTTTAGCTCGCCATCGTCGCCACGAATGGGCAGCATTTCAACATCCACATGCTCTTTGCCGCGCGGCGTGCTGTGAATATGCAGTACCCGCTCTTTGCTACCAGAGCTTTTACAGGCCAGCAGCGGGCAGCTTTCACCCGCCTGATCGCAGGGCACCCGATAGCCGTGTGAGATCTCATAACACCGAGAGCCACGATCGCGGGGTATCTCACCAAAGGTCGCGGTATAAAGCTCATTGGTTGCTAAAATTTCGTAATCTGCCGACACCAAGATGGCGGGGTAGTCAAAGCCATCAAGCATGCGGGCAACATTGCGGTCTGAGTCCTTCGCGATTAGCTGCATAGTTTTGTCATTTTTGTCTAAGCATTTTGCCAATAATGACAATTTAACGCGCTTAATACTAGTCCAGTCATTGCTTACTAGCTTCACCTAATTATTTAATTTATATAAAACAAATACTTAGAAAACATCACCGCCCTCAACGCTGATCTGGCACTGGCCTTGCTCTCTACTAGCTAATTGTCAACATTTGGGCTGCGCTCGCCTACACAAGCGAACTCACCCTGGGCGACCACCCATTCCAGGAGGATGAATATGGATTTCGATCCCTTTGTGCTGGCGCGCATTCAGTTTGCCACCAATATCAGTTTTCATATTCTATTCCCCGCCATCTCCATTGGCCTAGGGTGGATTCTGCTGTTCTTTCGGCTGCGCTTCACCCAAACCGGCGACAAAGCGTGGGAATACGCCTACCTTTTTTGGGTAAAGATTTTCGCCCTCACCTTCGCCATGGGCGTGGTATCGGGTATTACCATGAGTTTTCAATTTGGCACCAACTGGCCGGGCTTTATGGAAAAAGCCGGCAATGTGGCGGGACCACTGCTGGGTTACGAAGTGCTCAGCGCATTTTTTCTAGAAGCCTCGTTTCTCGGCATTATGTTATTCGGCAAAGACCGTGTCTCTAACCGCATGCATTTAATCAGCTCGTTTCTGGTGGCCTTTGGCACCACCCTCTCGGCGTTCTGGATCTTGAGTCTCAACTCGTGGATGCAAACCCCCACCGGCTACCATCTTGAAAATGGCGTGGTAATGGTCGACAGCTGGATGGAGGTGATCTTCAACCCTTCCTTCCCCTATCGCTTTTTCCATATGCTCATTGCCTGCATGTTGACCTCGGCCTTTGTGGTTGCGGGTGTTAGCGCCTGGCGGGCGCTGCGCAATGTCGACGGCCCCGCTACCTGGAAGGTAATGAAAACCGGCGTAGTCATCGCCGCGGTACTCGCCCCCATTCAAATACTGGTTGGCGACTTTCACGGCTTGAATACCCTAGAGCATCAACCCGCGAAAGTCGCAGCTATGGAAGCCGTGTGGGAAACCGAAAACGGCGCGCCGTTTACCATTTTCGCGTTACCTGACGAAAAAACTAAAACTAATCGCTACGCTCTAGAAGTACCTTACGCGGCAAGCTTAATACTTACCCATGACGCTAACGGTGAAGTCAAAGGCTTAAACGAATTCGAAGGCGAGCACCCACCCGTCGCCATCGTGTTTTGGTCCTTCCGCATAATGCTGGCGATCGGCGGTTTAATGGTCTTAGTTGCATGGTGGGCAGCATGGCAAATGCGAGACAAAAAGCCCCCTACTAAACCACTGCTCTACGCGCTGTCGGCCATGACCTTCTCGGGCTGGGTCGCCGTGTTAGCGGGTTGGTATGTTACCGAGATTGGCCGCCAGCCTTGGATTGTAAGCGGCGTGCTCAAAGTGCAAGACGTGGTTGCCGACCACAGCAGCGCCACCGTGGGCGGCACCTTATTTGGCTATATATTGCTCTACGGTTTTTTGCTGGCCTCGTATATTGGCGCGCTGCTCAATTTGTCGCGCAAACCCGCAGCGTCATTGAGCCTCACGGCAATCAGCGCTCCCCAAGCCACTAACAAGGAGGCCTAAGCAATGGAATATTGGCTACCAATAATTTACATGGGCATCATGGGCCTAGCCTTGTTGATCTACGTTATTCTCGACGGCTACGACTTGGGCGTTGGCATGTTAGTGCCGCTGGCTAACGAAGCCGAAAAAGACATGATGATCGCCTCAATTGGGCCGTTCTGGGATGCCAATGAAACCTGGATTGTGCTGGGCGTGGGCGTGTTGCTAATTGCCTTTCCTATCGCCCACGGCATTATTCTCACCAGCTTGTATGTGCCCGTCACCATTATGCTAATGGGCTTAATACTGCGCGGCGTGGCCTTTGATTTGCGCGTAAAAGCCGGCGACCACCGTCGCGGCCTGTGGAATAAGGCCTTCTTTGCCGGCTCCTTAATTTCCTCGGTAGCCCAGGGCTGGATGCTCGGCGCCTATATCACCGGCTTGCAACACAGCACCACCAGCTTATTGTTCTCTGCCCTCATCGCCATGACCCTACCCGCGCTCTACCTAATTTTGGGCTGTGGCTGGCTGCTCATGAAAACCGACGGCGAGCTGCGTAATAAAGCCATTGAATGGGCGCGAATGGCCATCTGGCCCATGGGCTTGGGCCTGTTTATGGTGTCTATCGCCACCCCACTGGTGAGCAGCAGCATTGCCGAAAAATGGTTTACCCTGCCCAATGCTCTGTATTTAATGCCGATCCCCATGGTTTGCCTTTTTTGCTACGGCCTTATTGTGGTGGCGTTAAACAAACCCGAAATGTTCAGCAAGGGCTATAGTTGGCTTATCTATGCCTGCACCGTGGCGATCTGCTTTATGGCGAGTTTAGGTTTGGCCTACAGTATTTTCCCCGACATTATTATTGGCGGCCTCACCATTTGGGAATCTGCCGCCTCGGTGAAATCGCTGCAATTTACCCTGGTGGGCGTAGTCATTACCCTGCCCGTCATTTTGTTTTACACATTTTTTGTTTACCGAATATTCCACGGCAAAGCCACTGCTTTGTCTTACGAATAAACCGAGAAAGGAGATTTAATAATGACTACGCTACCCTTTAAAGCAGACCTGTCTGTAAAACCTGTGGTACTGGCGTTTTTTGACGAACCCACCAATACCTTCTCTTACATAGTTAAAGACCCGGCAAGCAACGCCTGTGCGGTGGTCGATTCGGTAATGGAAATCGACTATGCGGCGGGGCGACTAAGCTTGATAGGCGCAGATAAAATCATTGACTATATCCGCAGCCACAATTTGGAACTGCAATGGATTATTGAAACCCACGTCCACGCCGACCACCTCTCGGCCGCGCCCTATATTCAAGAAAAGCTGGGCGGCAAAATTGGCATTGGCGCCGAGATCACCACGGTGCAAACCACCTTTGGCACAATCTTTAACGAAGGCAGCGACTTCTGCCGCGACGGCTCCCAGTTCGACCAACTATTTAACGACGGCGACGAATATCTGGTTGGCGAAATGCGCTGCCACGCCCTGCACACCCCCGGCCACACACCCGCCTGCATGACCCACATCATGGGCGACGCCTGCTTTGTTGGCGACACCCTGTTTATGCCCGACGGCGGCAGCGCACGGGCCGATTTCCCCGGTGGCGACGCAAAAACACTGTACCAATCCATTCAACGTATATTGTCTTTCCCCGACGAACTGCGCCTATTCATGTGCCACGACTACATGCCCAATGGCCGCGACGTTGAATACCAGACCACCGTAAAACAAGAGCGCGAAAACAATATTCACGTTCATCAAGGCGTTAGCGAAAGTGATTTTGTGAGCATGCGCGAAAAGCGCGATGCAACGCTGGGCATGCCCAGGCTGATCTTACCGTCACTGCAAGTGAATATGCGCGCAGGGCATTTACCTAAAGCCGACACCAACGATGTGGTCTATCTTAAATTACCGCTAAACCTGCTTTAAGCCACCAACACAACCGGCCAAATTAGGGAGTTACGATGAACATTAAAGAATTGAATTCCAACTTAAGTGTCTCTGAGCAATTACTGGCCAGCGATATTGGCGAGCTGGCCAAGCGCGGCGTGCGCACCCTAATTTGCAACCGGCCCGACGGCGAAGGCGCAGACCAACCGCTATTTACTGAAATAGAAAAGGCTGCCACTGAGCACGGCATACAATGCCATTATCTGCCGGTTATCACCGGCAAAGTTGGCGATGCAGAAGCCGCCGCCTTTGGCGAGTTACTACTCAAACAGAACGGCCCCTTTCACGCCTACTGCCGCAGCGGCATGCGCTCTACCACCCTGTGGGCACTGAGCCAGGCCAAGCAACTTCCGCTCGCAGAGATTGTTGCCGCCGCAAAAGCCGCGGGCTACGACATGAGCGGCGTGGCTGCCCGTATTGCCGGCAAGAGTGGCGAAATGGACGCGCTGCGAAGCTACGACGTGGTTATTGTTGGTGGTGGCGCCGCGGGCATCTCGACCGCAGCCAGCCTGCTGGCCAGAAACAACGCGCTGTCTATTGCCATTATTGACCCCGCCGACAAACACTATTACCAGCCCGGCTGGACCTTAGTTGGCGCAGGCATTTTTACCCCTGAGCAAACCATGCGCGAAATGGCTTCGCTTATTCCCAAAGGCGCCGACTGGATCAAGGCCGCTGTTGCCGCCTTCGACCCCGCCAGCAACACCGTTACCCTCGAAGGCTGTCGACTTATTAAATACACCCGCCTAGTGGTGGCCGCCGGTATAAAGCTGAACTGGGACGGCATTGAAGGCCTAAGTGAAACCATTGGCCGCAATGGCGTAACCTCTAACTACCGCTATGATCTGGCGCCCTACACCTGGGAATTAGTTCGCAATTTAAAAGGTGGCCGCGCTCTGTTTACCCAACCGCCCATGCCCATTAAATGCGCGGGCGCGCCGCAAAAAGCCATGTATTTGTCTGGCGACCACTGGTATAAAAATCAGGGCATAAACAATATTAATATTGAGTTTTACAATGCTGGCGCGGTGCTGTTTGGCGTGGCCGACTACGTGCCCGCCTTAATGGAATACGTTAAAAAATACAAAGCAGACTTAAAGTTTAACCACAAACTGGTGCGCATCGATGGCGACAACAAAACCGCCTACTTTGAAACCACCACCGCCGACGGCGGCACCGAAATTGTGAGCCGCGAATTTGATATGATCCACGTTTGCCCACCGCAAACCGCCCCCGACTTTATTCGCAGTAGCCCGCTGGTAGACGCCGCTGGCTGGGTAGATGTAGATCAATACACGCTCCGCCATAAGCGCTTCAACAATATTTGGTCGCTGGGCGACGTGGCCAATGCACCCAATGCCAAAACCGCCGCCGCTGCGCGGGTGCAAGCGCCCATTGTGGCCGCCAATATTATTGCCGACATCAAGGGCACTCACCAAGTTGCCCACTACAATGGCTACGGCTCCTGCCCGTTAACGGTAGAGCGCGGAAAAATTGTATTAGCCGAATTTGGTTACGGCGGCATGCTGCTGCCGAGCTTTCCAAAATGGCTTATCGACGGCACCAAACCCACTCGTGCGGCGTGGTTCTTAAAAGAGAAATTACTGCCGCCCATCTACTGGCGCGCTATGCTCAAGGGCAAAGAGTGGCTGGTAAACCCCGTGATGAGCGATGAAGCTTAGGAAATAAAATTTTGAAAATAACAGCGATAAAAAATTACTTTCCCATTATCACATGGGCTGGCGAATACAATCGCGACGTACTGCTCAGTGATTTACTGGCGGCGCTTATCGTCACCATAATGCTAATTCCCCAGTCTCTCGCCTACGCCCTGCTCGCTGGGCTACCGCCGCAAATGGGCTTGTACGCCAGTATGTTGCCGCTGGTCGCCTACGGCATTTTTGGCACCAGCCGCACCTTGTCGGTGGGGCCGGTAGCGGTGGTGTCGCTCATGACCGCCTCGGCCATTGGCCATATTGCCAGTGCGGGCAGTGTGGGCTATATCGAAGCTGCCTTATTGCTGGCGTTTTTATCTGGGGTATTCCTGCTCGGCATGGGCTTGCTGCGCATGGGCTTTTTGGCCAATTTTCTATCCCATCCGGTAATAGCCGGATTCATCACCGCCTCGGGTATTATCATTGCCTGTAGCCAGCTCAAATATATTTTGGGCATCAAAGCCCACGGCGAAAACCTGTTTTCTCTGCTGCACTCGCTCTACGCCTCGGTAGCCAGTACCAACGTCTATACCGTGGCGGTGGGCCTACCCACACTGATCTTTTTATTCTGGGTGCGCAGCGGCCTTAAACCGCTGCTGGTGCGCGCAGGCCTTGGCGACAAAGCCGCTGGCATGCTGGCCAAAACCGGCCCCGTACTGGGCATTATCGCCACCAGCTACGCTGCTTTCTATTTCGACCTCGGCAGCAAAGGCGTAATTTTAGTTGGCGAAGTGCCCACCGGCCTACCCAGTTTTCAAATGCCCAAACTCGGCCACGACGCGTGGCGCGAGCTAATGCTGTCGGCGGTGTTTATTTCAATCATTGGTTTTGTCGAATCGGTTTCGGTTGGCCACACTTTGGCAGCAAAACGCCGCCAGCGCATAGTGCCAAACCAAGAACTAATCGGCCTTGGCGCCGCCAATATTGCCGCTTCATTCTCTGGCGGCTATCCAGTCACTGGCGGCTTTGCACGCTCGGTGGTTAACTTTGACGCCGGCGCAGTTACCCCCGCTGCGGGTATGTTTACCGCGGTGGGCATTGCCGCTGCCGCCATGTATTTCACGCCTTATTTGGCGTACTTACCCAAGGCCACCTTAGCGGCCACCATTATCGTTGCGGTCTTATCGCTGGTGGATTTCTCCATCATCAAAAAATCGTGGGGCTATGCGCGCAGCGATTTTATAGCGGTGGTCACCACCCTAGTTGTGACTCTGATCATGGGCGTAGAAACCGGCGTCGCCTGCGGTGTGTTTGCCTCCCTGGGTTTGCACTTATACAAAACCTCGGTACCCCATATGGCCGTGGTTGGCGAAGTGCCCGGCACCGAGCACTACCGCAACATTAATCGTCACAAAGTTATCACCCACAGCAATATCCTGTCGCTGCGCATTGACGAAAGCCTGTACTTTGCCAATGCCGGATTTATCGAAGACAAGGTCTACGAACTCGTCGACGGCAATCCCGATATTCAGCACGTTATTTTGATGTGTACCGCAGTAAATGAAATCGATTTAAGCGCATTAGAAGTACTAGAATCCATCAACCTGCGCTTAAAAGACAGCAGCATTACCCTGCATTTATCAGAAGTGAAAGGCCCTGTGATGGACGTACTCGCCCACACCGAGTTTATGAAACACCTAAGCGGGCAAGTGTTTTTGTCTCACCACCTTGGGGTGCAGAATATAGTTGCGGCGAGTGCTGAGCAAAAGCCAAGTACTACGCCAAGTTGGGATATCTGAACGGCAAGTCGGACGTCGGGGGTCTGACGCTTGCGGCGTTCGCGTCTAGAGTCCAGTCAAAAGCGGCTTTTGATTTTTCGTCAGACGTCTGACCTCAGACGTCTGTCTCTCCCTATACCGCGGCCAACTGCAAAACCGCCACACACAGCGCCAAGCCAAAAACATACGTGCCACCCGCGCCAATCTGCCGCAACGGGTTTGGCCGCGCCATGGTTCTTGGCAAAATTAAGCCCGCCACCAATATTATGCGACACACCGTTACCAGTATGACCGACCACAGCACCCAAGCCGCCATTTGCGACTGGCTTAAGATGTAGATCAACACCATCAACGCCGGTGCAAATTCCACGGTATTAGCGTGGGCGCGAATCACTTTATGCAATTGGCTTTTAGGGTCGTCTGGGCAGCCCGTGCCCTTTTTCTCTTTTATCCGCTGCAGGCTCACCATTATTCCTAAGCCAATACTTAAGGCGCCAAGTATGGCGATACACATAAGCGCGATATTCATCGTAACGTCTCCAAATAGAAATTTACCATCAACGCAAAACCCACTTAGTTGGCTATAAACACCGCGAGCACAATGTAATAACCCAACACACTCACCAAGCCTATGCCGAACAGATTCAACAACAAACCGGCGTGCATCATGTCTTTAATGCGCAGTTCGCCGCTGCCAAATACCACCGCATTGGGCGGCGTTGCCACCGGCATCATAAACGCACAAGACGCGGCAATCGCGGCGGGAATCACAAACAGCATCGGCGATACCGACTGCGCCACCGCCAGCGCGCCAAGCAGGGGTAAGAAAGTCGCCGTGGTCGCGGTGTTACTGGTGATCTCGGTTAAGAAAATAATCACCGCCACAATTACCAGCACCACCGCAAACAGTGGCCACGCATTTAACAAAGCAACGTTTTGCGCCAGCCACTCCGCTAAGCCAGAGTCTTTAATCATCACTGCCAAAGCCAAGCCGCCACCGAATAATAGCAACACACCCCAGGGCAATTTTTCGGCGCTCTCCCAGTCGAGCAAGGCTTGCGAGTCTGGACCGCCGGAGCGCACCGTAAACAACAACACCCCCGCGGCCATCGCAATCACCGTGTCGCTAACACCCGGCACATAATCGTTTAATAGGGGCCGAAAAATCCACGCCGCTGCCGTGCCCACAAAAATCAGCAATACCCGCGCCTCGGCGCCGCTGAGCGGTCCCAATTTGTGCAACTCTGCACGCAGCAAATCGCGACTGCCCGCCGTTTCTAAACCCGCAAAACCCTCGCGACACAGCCACCACCAAGTAAACACCAACATGCCCACCGCCACCGGCAGGCCAATCATCATCCACTGGGCAAAGCCGATGCTAACCTCGTGGGTCTCTTTTAAATACGCCGCCAACATCGCATTGGGCGGCGTGCCGATTAACGTCGCAATACCACCAATGCTCGCGCTGTAAGCAATTGCCAGCAACAAAGCCACCGCAAAGCGGCGGCGCTCAGTCTCGTTGCCCGCAGGTAAAAAACTAATTACCGACAAACCAATTGGCAGCATCATAATACTGGTCGCGGTATTGCTCACCCACATACTCAAAAATGCGGTGGCAATCATAAAGCCCGCAATTTGCCGATTAGCCTGTTGCCCCACTGCCAACAAAATATTCAAAGCAATTCGGCGGTGCAGATTCCAGCGCTGCATCGCCAAACCTAAAAGAAAACCGCCCAAAAACAAAAAGATAATGCCGTTGGCATAGGCATCCGCCAAATCCCCCACCTTGGCAACGCCCAACACCGGCACCAGAATTAAAGGCAACAACGCCGTCGCCGGAATCGGCACCGCCTCTGTTGCCCACCATGTCGCCATCCACAATGCTGCGCCTAAAGCCAACCATGCTTCGGCGCTCATCCCGGCTGGGGCAGGGATTAACAGGGTTATTGCCAGCATAGCTGGGCCGATGATTAAGGCTAGCAAGGAGGGCTTGGTGGTTTGGTGGGATTGATTAGTCGTCATTGAGATTTTTGGTCTTTAGATTAATCGCGAAGATAGGCTTGCAGTATAGACCAGATGCCAGTGGACGAAATAAAGCTAGCAGAAACATAGAGATTCTAAAATCGGCCACCATCGCCGCACAGCATCACCTTTTCCCCAAAACCACCCCAAAAAGTGCCATCATTACGCCTGTCGCTAAGACACCCCCATAAACAAGGCACTACACTGCCTTATATTGGCTACATTATTTTAGTATGACTGTGTAAACCCTATGAAAAACAACTACGCCTGCATTGGCTTATTCAATCCAAAATCTGTTGAGAATGTTGGCTCGGTGATGCGCGCCGCGGGCTGCTACGGGGTTAACTCGGTGTTCTATACCGGCGTGCGTTACGACCGCGCCAAGCCCTTTTACACCGACACCAAAAAAGTACATGAAAAAATTCCGCTGATTAATGTTAAAGACCTCATGGACACCATTCCCCTAGGTTGTGTGCCAGTGGCGGTGGAGCTGGTCAAAGACGCTAAACCGCTAACCACCTACAAACACCCCGCCCAAGCGTTTTATATATTTGGCCCAGAAGACGGCACGTTAAAGAAAGAGATCACCGATTTATGCCAAGACGTTGTTTACATTCCCACTGAAGGCTGCATGAATTTAGCCGCCACGGTGAATGTGGTGCTTTACGACCGCCTCGCCAAGGGCGATGATTTCTCTCATCATCAAGTTGCTCTGCGCAAAAAGCCCAAATAAAAAAACCTACGCGTAATAGAAGTGTGCACGCTGCCGCAAATTTCTATTTAACTACAGCGGTATTACCCACTGTCATTGCTTAGCAACACAACTGTCATTTGCCCTTCGTAATATGCGCCCTTTGTGCAATGTGAAGGGACGGATTTATGTTGAAAAAATTAGCGACGCTGATATGCCTCTGTTCGGCGCAGCTTGGCTTTGCTCAGGTTGGCAATGGCGACTTTGAACAATGGGCCGCAGGCGCGCCTGAGCAGTGGACCACCATCGACAGTGGGATTAGCCTTAGCTCCTCGGCAACAGCCAAAACCGGTGCACTGTCTGCGGCGGTAACGGTAAACACCACAAGCCAAGGTTCTACCGATTTCCGGCAAAGCGTGGCGGTTGTTAGCGGCACTAGCTATACCTTTAGCGCGTGGGTTTATCACACCGAGGGCGGCGTAAAAGCGCGTTTATACGTGGATGGCTATCAAGGCTATTCTAGTGAGTTGCTGCTAAATCAGTGGCAGCAAATTAGCTACGCCTATACGGCCACCGCCAACACCACCATTGAAATTGGCCTGCGCTTTTATGATGTAAGCGGTTTTGACGGCTCGGAGGTGGTTTATGTAGACGATTTTCAACCGAGCACCGCTGGCGGCGCATGCGCTGATACCGTTGGGCTAGTGAATCTAACTACCGATAACTACGGCGCCGAAACCAGCTGGGAGCTGGCTAAAGGCGGCACGGTGGTCGTCAACGGCAGCGGCTATGGGAGTAATCAAAGCTACAGCGACGATCTTTGTTTGAGTGATGGCGACTACAATTTTACCATTCTCGATTCCTACGGCGATGGTATTTGTTGCAGCAATGGCAACGGTTCTTATAGTGTGTCGGTGGCTGGCACAACAGTGGCCAGCGGCGGTCAATTTAGCAGCCAAGAAACCACCAGTTTTACGGTTGGCAGTGGTGGCGGTACTGGCAGTGGGTTGAGTGGCTATTACGCCAGTGCCGACGGCATGAGTGGCTACGCCTTAAAAACTGAGCTGTATAATATTATTAAAAATCATAGTTCGCAGGGCTATGGCGCACTGTGGACGTTTTACAATAGTAATGAGCGCGACAACTACTACGAGAACGACGGCTCCTTACTGGATATTTATTCAGAAAATCCCAGCGGCAACGATGCTTATGTTTACAGCAATAGCAGCTCCCAATGCGGTAGCTACAATAGCGAAGCCGACTGCTATAACCGCGAACACAGTTTTCCGCGCAGTTGGTTTGGCGGCGCGGTTGAGCCAATGAACTCGGATGTTCACCATATATTTGCCAGCGACGGCTATGTAAATTCCCAGCGCGGCAACTACCCCTATGGCGAAGTTGGCAGTGCCACGTTTACTTCACAAAACAATTCTAAATTAGGCTCGCCGATCAGCGGCTTGGGGTACAGCGGTACGGTATTTGAGCCGATAGACGAATTTAAGGGCGATCTTGCGCGGGCCTATTTTTATATGGCGACCCGCTACCAAAATGTAATTGCCAACTGGGAAAACAACAGCAGCACGAGCGATGCGGTTTTGAATGGCACCGCCAATCAGGTGTTTGAAAGCTGGGCGCTAAACTTATTAAAAAGCTGGCACCAACAAGACCCAGTTAGCCAAAAGGAAATAGATCGCAATGAGGCGGCCTATTCTTATCAGGGCAATCGCAACCCCTTTGTAGATCACCCTGAGCTGGTAACAGAAATTTGGGGCAATTAAGCCTTAAAGACCTTAGGCGCAGCGTGGCTGCGCCTTTCCTCGCATTATTCAAGCGCACTCGGCCCATGGCTTACGCAGGTTTTGTCTGCTTAATTCACATTAGGCGGTTTAATCATTGCGGTCATTCCCTATTATGGGCAAGATGTAAGTACATTATTATTACTTAGCAAGTAAAGCCCTTTGGCAGGAATTACCTTGGCTGGGCCATCCTAACGCTCGCAAAGAGCGCAATCATATAAAGCGTGCAGTAGCAGTTTTTCTACATATCGCATCTCAATCTATCGTAACAAACTAATTTATAAGGATATTAAAAGTATCTGTAGCGGCGACACCACTGGGTGACGACGCGGAGTATGTCCGTGCATAAAAAGAGTAGTAAGACCAGTTCAGCAAAGCTCGCTTCTGCCAACGCGGCCTTGGCCACTGCCAACTCCGAATTGGCTTTTCAAAACAAAGAAAAGGATAAGCGCGCCGCCGAACTGGATATTGCCAACTCTGAACTGGCTTTTCAAAACAAAGAGAAAGGTAAACGCGCCGCGGAACTCGCCACCGCCAATGCCGAGCTGGCTTTTCAAAACAAAGAAAAAGATAAACGCGCCGTGGAGCTAGCCACGGCCAATACTGAGCTGGCTTTTCAAAACGCTGAAAAAGGTAAGCGCTCTGCCGAGCTGGCCATTGCCAATGCGGAGTTAGCTTTTCAAAACGCCGAGAAAGGCAAGCGCGCCGCAGAACTGGCCATTGCCAACGCCGAATTGGCCTTTCAAAATGCCGAGAAAGGCAAGCGAGCTGCAGAGCTGGCCACAGCTAATACTGAGCTAGCCTTTCAGAACGAAGAAAAAGGTAAACGCGCCGCCGAGCTTGCCATCGCCAACACCGAACTGGCATTTCAGAACGAAGAGAAAGGTAAACGCGCCGCGGAACTGACTATTGCCAACGCCGAGCTGGCTTTTCAAAACGAAGAAAAAGATAAGCGCGCCGCCGAGTTCAACACCTTGGCCTTTTATGACCCGCTCACCGGCTTACCCAATCGCCGCTTATTGGTAGACCGGCTCCAACACGCACTCGCGGCCAGCCTGCGCAAAGGTTCGCAGAGTGCGGTAATTTTTATTAATTTAGATAATTTTAAAGATATCAACGACACCTTGGGCTATGGCCACGGTGATTTATTGCTAGAAAAAACGGGGCAACGTTTAAATTCGTGTTTAAGTGACGGCGATACCTTAGCGCGGGTGCGGGATGACGAGTTTGTGGTTATTCTAGAAGACCTAGACCAAGAACCCATTGAAGCGGCGGCAATGGCGAAGGCCATGAGCGATACCATTTTTGCCGCGCTCAACAAGCCCTACCAACTTTATCTTCATAAATATCGTGGCACCGCGAGTATGGGTGCGGTATTTTTTGGGGATGATGGTAAATCTGCAGAAGAGCTACTTAAGCAAGCAGGCATTGCCATTCATCACGCCAAGCAGGCAGGCCGCAATACCCTGCGCTTCTTTAACCAAGAAATGCAGGACATTATTAATGTTCGCGCCAGCCTCGAACATGAATTGCGCATTGCTGTTGATAAATCGCATTTTCAATTGCATTACCAAATTCAAATGAACGCGGCCAACCAAGCTATTGGCGCAGAGGCGCTAATCCGCTGGCCCCACCGCAAGCGCGGTTTGGTGCCGCCGAGCACCTTTATTCCACTGGCAGAAGTTACCGGATTAATTGTACCGATTGGTCGCTGGGTTGTTGAAACCGCCTGCGCGCAACTTGGTGAGTGGCAGAAAGACGCACTGACACGGGACTTAAGTCTTGCTGTTAACGTGAGTGCCCTGCAATTTAGGCAGAGCGATTTTGTGACGCAAGTGCAAGCGGCGGTGCAACGCCATGCTATTCCCGCAAACTTGCTCAAACTGGAATTAACAGAAAGCCTATTACAGGAAGACATCGACGTTACCGTTGCCACAATGAACGCGCTAAAAGAAGTTGGCGTTCAATTCTCTTTAGACGACTTTGGCACCGGCTATTCCTCGCTGCAATACCTCAAGCAGCTACCTCTCAATCAATTTAAGATCGACCAATCCTTTGTATGCGATATTGCGACAAACAGCAGTGACGAAGCGATTGTAAAAACCATTATATCCATGGCACAAACTCTCCATATAGAAGTGATTGCCGAAGGGGTAGAAACCGAAGAGCAGCGCCAATTACTTTTAGCCTGCGGATGCACCGCCTTTCAAGGCTAGTTATTCAGCAAGCCAGTACCGATTGCAGAGTTTGAAGCCTTACTCAGAATAGGCCACCTTGCGAATAAAAGTCTGTAAAAAATTCTGCACACCGCCGCTTTTCACGGTATTAGTGAGTTTCAAAAAATCTCGTTAGCGCAATAAAATTGCGCCTTTCGTTATTAGCCATGTCGCTTGCACGAATTAGCGCTAGCATTGTTCAATGTGAGTAGGCATTGGTGTATAACAATAATAAGCGCCTAAACCAAATCGCTACGGCGGCCTAATATAAAACAATGCCAAAATTTACGAGGATAAAAATGGAAATAAATAATAAAACCATTTGGGTGACTGGCGCGAGCTCTGGCATTGGTATGGAGTTGTGTAGGCAACTCGCCGAACGCGGCGCGCGCATGGTGCTGTCTGCACGCAGTAAAGATACCTTAATTGCTTTGGCCGAATCACTGCCTGGCGGCCTCGACCGCCATTGGGTGGTGCCCTTAGATTTAGCCGATGCCGATAATCTGCTAGCCGCGGTCGCTGGCCAATTAGCCGAGATAGGCCCCGTGCACGTGTTAATTAACAACGGCGGCATCTCCCAGCGCTCGCTCTTTGTGGATACCGAGCTGGCGGTGTACCGAAAGTTAATGGAGGTCAATTATCTTGGCACAGTTGCAATGACCAAGGCGCTGTTACCGGGCATGATTGCTCAGCAACAAGGAATGATCGTTAGTATTAGCAGCGTTGCCGGCAAAGTCGGCTCTAAACTGCGCACCGGTTATTCTGGATCCAAATACGCGGTGGTGGGCTTTATGGATTGCCTGCGCGCAGAAACTGCCCAACAGGGTATTCAATGCCTTACCGTTTGCCCAGGTTCCATTAAAACCAATATCGCGGTGAATGCCCTAAATGGCAGCGGCGAGGCTCAGAATAAAGACGACGAGTCGATTATTAACGGCATGCCGGTAGCAAAGTGCGCACAAGATATTATTAAAGCCATGCTTAACGGCCGCGACGAAATTGTGGTTGGCAAAGGTATTAGCGCTCTGGCACCCACTATAAAGCGGTTTTTCCCGCGCTTTTTCAATCGGATGTCGGCGCGCATGGAGTATCGATAACCAGCAGTCTGGCCGCCAATAAGGGGCGGCAGAGCTTATATTCAATCAGCCAATAACACCCAACAGAGGTTTGTCTGCCCTTGTGTTGGCCTTTATGTTTCACTGGCCGCCAATAAGGGGCTGTCTGTATGGAATTGTTGCTAGATTATCCGTTTTTATTAGTACCGCTAATCTTTTTTGCTCGGGTTGCGGATGTTTCACTTGGTACGTTTCGCACCATCGTTGTGTTTCGCGGCAATAAACTACTGGCCTCTGTTATCGGCTTTTTCGAAATTATGATTTGGTTAATCGCAGCCAGACAGGTGCTAACCAACCTCGACCACTGGTATTTAGCGGTGGCCTACGCCAGCGGATTTGCAGTGGGCAATTACGTTGGTATTACAATTGAAAGCCGCTTTGCAATTGGCAAAGAACTTATTCGCTGCATTTCTTTTAACCGCGATGTGCTGGCCGATAAACTGCGTGAAACCGGCTATAAAGTGGTTTCTGTAGACGGCGATATGGGCGAAGCCCACCCCATTGAAGTGCTGTTTATTATCGAAAAGCGGCGCAATATCGGCGAGCTAATTAGCTTAATTACCACCCTGGACCCGAGTGCAGTCTATTCAGTGTCTGATATTAAAAGCGTGTACGACGGCCCCGATCTTTTACCGCGACATCGGTTTTTAAGGAAATAGCGGGCTGTGGTTTGGTGATAAGCGCATTCGGTCAGATCTTGGAATTATGGTAGTTTAGGCAATTATAAAAATACACCTGAGCCCGGTGGCTCTTTAGGAACACATCACCCATGCCCCTGTTATTTGAAGAAATTGATAGCCAAGCCTCCGCCCTAGGTGAAATCTCGCTGCGCAGACGGCGTATGCCCGCCTTTGGCGATCGGGATATTTATGAGGTTAAGCTAGGCGACGAATTTTTAATGTCGAGCATGTTTGTCGATGCCGAAGAGGCCTTGTCTACCCTCGGTTTAGCGGCAACTCAGGGCGATACGCTGAGTGTGGTTGTGGGCGGTTTGGGGCTAGGCTACACCGCCGTTGCGGCGCTCAAAGACACACGAATTAGCGAGCTACTGGTGGTCGATGCCTTAAACACGGTTATTGGCTGGCATAAAGATGAGCTAGTGCCGCTGGGGAAAATACTCAACGCCGACGCCCGCAACCGCTATGTGTTGGGCAGTTTTTTTGAGCTTGCTACTGCGCCGAGCACGGGCTTTGATCCCCAGTGCGCAGGCAAAAAGTTTGATGCCATCCTACTCGACATCGACCACTCCCCCACCGAATTCTTAAACCCCGCCAACGCAGGCTTTTACACCACCGAAAATCTCGCACTTATGGCGGCGCAACTTAAACCAAATGGCGTGTTTGCCATGTGGTCGCAAAACCTGCCGGAACCAAGCTTTGAGGCTTTGCTGCAAACCGTGTTTAAGAGCGTCACCTCCCACGTGGTATCGTTTTACAATCCCTTTCAAAATGGCGAATCGACTAATTCGGTGTATGTTTGCGTAAAGACTGAGTAACGGTGACCACCTTGCGCTTGGCAAGCCACTGCCGCTGAACCAATGCACGGTTACCCCACCAGATACCGGATCAAGTCCGGTATGACGTATAAGAGCCAGTCATTTTGAACGGCCTGCACTGTCGCTCTGAATCCTCCACACCGTCATTCTGAACTTGATTCAGAATCTGTTGCTACGAAGCGGCCAAGCTGCCGCCCGATGAGATACCGGATCAAGTCCGGCATGACGTAAAGAACCAGTCCCTCTAACCGCCCGCATCGTCATTCTGAACTCCCAACACCGTCATTCTGAACTTGATTCAGAATCTGCTGCTACGAAGTGGCCAAGCTGCCGCCCGATGAGATACCGGATCAAGTCCGGTATGACGTATAAGAGCCAGTCATTCTGAACTTGATTCAGAATCTGCCGCTACGAAGCGACTAAGGTGCCGCAGGGATGCAACCAACGCCGAAATATTTCGTCTGAGCATGCGGTAGACTAACCTTGATCTTTGCCTGTATAAAAAGAGCGGGCAAAACTCACTATGGAACTTGGCATGGCGAATAAAAATACAATAGCGCGAATGCTCTGGCGTGCGGCGCTTATATTGCTGTTACTGAGCGTTGCGCTGGTATTGCCGTTTCGGTGGATCAACCCACCAGTCAGCATGGTAATGCTCGAGCGCAGCTGGCAGCAGCGCGGTAACGACTACCACTTAAAAAAGCAGTGGCTCAGTTGGGATGAGATACCCCGCCATGCGGCGTTGGCAGCGGTGGTTTCTGAGGATCAGAATTTTCCAAAGCATTATGGTTTCGATTTAAAAGCTATTCAAAAAGCCTTTGCTGAGCGTGAGCGCCGAGGCAGCCTGCGCGGCGCGAGCACCATTAGCCAGCAGGTCGCACGCAATATGTATCTGTGGACGGGTCGCAGTTGGGTACGCAAAGGTTTGGAAGTGTGGTTCACTGGTCTGGTGGAGCTGTGCTGGCCCAAACAGCGTATTTTAGAAGTCTATTTAAACATCGCGGAATGGGGCGACGGCGTGTTTGGACTAGCCGCGGCCAGTCGCTACCACTTTAGAATTCCCGCTGCGCAATTGTCTAGCTGGCAGTCAGCACTGCTGGCTTCTAGCCTGCCCAGCCCTCTCAATTACAAACCCGCCGCGCCAGCACCACATTTAGTTGAGCGCGCCAACTGGAACCTCACTCAGCAGCGCAGATTAGGCGGGCGCGCCTGGTTGGCCAGTTTGGAGTAGTTTAGCGCAGGCGAATGCTCGGCCTTATATCCCCGCTTGGGTAAACACGCGCAAAAATATTTCTGGCTCGGGTCGTACCCGATAATTATCGGTAAGATCGGCAAACAATATCTTGCCCGCGGCATCGGTCATGATAACCGTGGGCATGACGGTGTCGCTGTCATAACCTAAAACTTCCATTCCTAATGGCAAGCCATTGGCCGCGGCAATCCCTAGGCGCTTGGCCATTGCGTTATCTGTATCTACCAAAAAGCGCATAGGTGCTTCAAAGCGCTGCGCCAAGTCGACGGTGTGGCTTTGCGGTTGAGGACTAACAAGCAAGATCTCTACGCCTTTTGCAGCTAGCTCTCGATACTGGCCGGCAATCTCTTTAATTTGCGCCATGCACAGTGGGCACCAGTTGCCGCGATAGAAAATCATGAGCAGCGGTTTATTCAATTCACGCGTTTTAATCGACGTGCCAGCGGCGTTAATAAATTCTAAGTTGGGCAGTGTTTGGCCAACACCGAGTAATTGATTGTGCCTGCCGCCAAAGCTGGAGTACCACCATTCGTACACAGCCGTTCCGATCACCCCTGCACCGAGTATCCATGCAAGCGGCTCGATAATAAGTGGCGACAACGCGGCGCCTAGCAATGTAATTAGCGTAATACCTAACACCGCTTTGGTCGCCATTTGGGTGCGAGCGACATTAAACGTAAACACCCAAGCAAAAAAGGATAATGGCGCAAGCATGCACAGCAGAGCCCAATACCAAGCAAGCGCATGGGGATTTTGGTAAATTGCCCAGCCACTGCGCACCGCGCCCACCACGAGCAAGCTCATCCACGCTGAAATAAAGAATGATTTTAAACGGTCCATACCCATTTCCTTTACATTATTATTTATTGGCGTTTTAGCTGCGCATGAGTGCATTAAGCACGGAGCAGATACTTAAATGCAAATACGTCGCCGCGATGAACCACCTACACGTCATTCAGAACTCCCACACCGTCATTCTGACCCCCCAACACCGTCATTCTGAACGCCCCACACCGTCATTCTGAACTTGATTCAGAATCTACTGCTACGAAGCGGCTAAGGTGCCGCCCAATGAGATACCGGATCAAGTCCGGTATGACGTATACGAATT
>NZ_JARGNU010000028.1 GCF_029212375.1 Zhongshania sp.
GGGGGATTATAAATTGGACCGGATTGGTGATGGCTAATTTTTTAGTCATTCTGAACTTGATTCAGAATCTGGTGCTACGGAGCTGGTTGGGTGCCGCCCGATGAGATACCGGATCAAGTCCGGTATGACGCATTTTTTACGTCCGGTATGACGGTTTTGTAGTCGCCGGTATGACGGCTTTACCGCCTACGGTATGGCGCATTTTTTAAGTTCGGCCGGGCGGCGATGTTTTTGAAGTCATTCTGAACTTGATTCAGAATCTGGTGCTACGGAGCTGGTTGGGTGCCGCCCGATGAGATACCGGATCAAGTCCGGTATGACGGTGTTTAAAAGCTCGGTATGACGCATTTTTTTACGTCAGGTATGACTGGCGTTAATAAGTCTAGTATGGCCGTAATTTACGCCGGTATCGGCATGATTCGAAAATTTAATTTTATATTATATTAGGCTTGCGGTGGTGAGCCGCTTAAGGAAAGTCAATGACGAAGAAATACAAAGGCATTATTTTGGCGGGCGGCTCCGGCACCCGCTTACATCCCATTACAATGGGTATCTCTAAGCAATTATTGCCGATCTACGACAAACCGATGATTTACTATCCGCTGTCGGTGCTGATGCTGTCGGGCATTAAAGACATACTCGTTATCTCTACCCCCACTGATTTACCCGGTTTCCAGCGCTTATTAGGTGATGGCAGTCAATTTGGCACTAACATCAGCTACGCCGAGCAGCCGAGCCCAGATGGTTTGGCCCAAGCCTTTACCATTGGCGCCGATTTTATTGGCAATGACAATGTTAGCCTCGTGCTGGGCGATAATATCTTTTACGGCCAGCACTTCTCCGACAATCTCAAAAGCGCGATTGCCAAAGAGACTGGTGCCACGGTGTTTGGTTACCATGTCACCGACCCAGAGCGCTTTGGGGTGGTGGAGTTTGGCGAGGATGGCAAGGCGATCAGTATTGAAGAAAAGCCAGCCAAGCCAAAATCGCCCTATGCGGTTACCGGCCTGTATTTTTACGACAACGACGTGGTAGACATTGCCCGTAACATCAAGCCCTCTGCGAGGGGCGAGTTGGAAATCACCGATGTAAACCTCGCCTACCTCAAGCGCGGCGACCTTAATGTTGAAGTGCTGGGCCGTGGCTTTGCTTGGTTAGATACCGGCACCCACGACTCCTTAATCGACGCCGGTCAGTTTGTGCAAACGGTGGAGCACCGCCAGGGCCTCAAAGTCGCCTGTCTAGAAGAAATTGCCTATCGTCAGGGCTGGATTAGCACCGAACAATTATTACAGCAGGGCGAAGCCCTTAAAAAGACCGGTTATGGACAATACCTGTTGCGGGTTGCGGCCGGCTATAAATAGTCTGTTGGTGATATGTTAAGAGGATGCTTGCTCAATGAACGTTATTCAAACCAAGCTTAAAGACTGCGTGATTATTGAACCCAAAGTATTTGGTGATCATCGCGGTTTCTTTTTAGAAACCTTTCAGGCCGAGCGTTACCGAGACATGGCCGGCATTAGCCTGCCTTTTGTGCAAGACAATCACTCGCGCTCTGCCAAGGGCGTGTTGCGCGGTCTGCACTTTCAAAAGACCAAACCGCAAGGCAAATTGGTGCGGGTGGTCAGTGGTGAGGTATTTGATGTGGCCGTGGATATTCGTCCCAGCTCGCCCAGCTTTGGATTGTGGGAGGGGGTGGTTCTTTCGGAAGAAAATAAACGCCAATTCTGGGTGCCGCCAGGCTTCGCCCACGGCTTTGTGGTGCTCAGCGACACCGCTGACTTCGAGTACAAATGCACTGACTATTACGACCCCAGCGATGAAGGCTGCCTAATTTGGAATGATCCCGCGATGGCGATTGATTGGCCGCTGGCAAACCCCACCCTGTCTGCCAAAGACAGCGCCGCCCCCACTCTTGCCGAGCTATTTCAGCAATGAGTGAGCCGCATGCTATGCATTTGCTGGTGACCGGCGCCAATGGCCAGCTAGGCCAATGCTTGGCTGACCAGTTAAATGCGCAAAATATCGTCCACACCCTGCTGAGTCGCCAAGACGCCGACATCAACGACACTGTGGTCCTAGAAAAGCTTATTGCTGATAAAGGGATCACAGCGATCATTAATGCCGCTGCGTATACTGCGGTGGATAAAGCCGAGTCTGAACCGGAATTAGCGAAGCGGGTCAACGAAGATGGCCCACTAGCTCTGGCTAAGCTCTGCGCCCGATTTGATATTCCGCTACTGCACGTGTCGACCGATTATGTATTTGATGGCAATAAAACCACACCCTATGTGGAAGCCGATGCTGTTGGTCCAACGGGTGTGTACGGGCAGACCAAACTGGCTGGCGAGCAGGCGATTAGCCGCCACGCCACTAAATATATTATTATGCGCACCGCTTGGGTATTTAGTGAATACGGCAATAATTTCTTTAAAACGATGCTGCGTTTGGCTAAAGAGCGCGACACCCTTGGGGTGGTGGCTGACCAGTTTGGCTGCCCGACCTATGCCGGTGATATCGCCAAGGCCTTGATCGCCATTGCCAGCCAGTTGCACACCGGTACCGACAAGCAAACCGCGCGCTACGGCATATACCATTATGCTGGTGCCGAGGCGGTTAGCTGGCACGGCTTTGCCGAGGCGATTTTTGAGCAAGCGTACGCGCAGGGCATTATCGCGCGCCGGCCCACGGTAAATGCAATCGCCACCGCGGCCTATCCCACGCCGGCAAAGCGGCCGGCGTATTCGGTGTTAAGTTCGGCTAAGCTCGCACAAGATTACGGCGTGCAAGCCAGTGACTGGCGCCAAGCTGTTGAACGTCTTACTCTCGTAACAAGCGGTGAATAATCGTCTTTATTTTTATTAAAAATTGAGTAGCCGCTTTGCTTCCTTCAAAAATTAAAAATGTTTTAGCTAATGCTGATAATCGGGATTTACTGATCAGTAGCGCTTTTGCTTTTGCTATCCGGATTTTAGGCGCCATAAGTGGCTTTGTGGCTACCTTTTTTGTTGCACGTCATTTGGGCGCAGCTGAGTCAGGCTATTATTTTTTGGCATTTTCAGTGGTGGCGGTAGTATCAGCTTTTTCGCGGGTCGGTTTAGATAATACGGTGTTGCGTTTTACGGGCAGCTCGCCCGAGCTGGCTGTAGATACTACTTTAAAGTCAGTGTTGTTGATTTTGGCCGTGAGTTCGCTTAGTGCGATCAATTTATATTTTTTCGCGCCCTATTTCGCTGCCCAGTTGTTTTCAAAACCGGATTTGGCGCCAGTTTTACGATATATGTCTTTAGGGGTTGTCGGGCTGTCTGTACTGACAATTTTCGCTATGGCCCTGCAGGGCTTAAGGCGAGTATCTGCATCTATTTTTGTGTTAAACATAGCGGCTAATTTATTACTTATTCTTAGTCTTTATCTGGTTTCAGATTTGTCAGCAATGAAATTGGCTGGCGTATACGCTTTGTCTTCACTGCTGGTGGGTATTATTGGTTTTAGCTTTTTTTATCTGTTTAGGCCGCGTGAAAGCAAATTGGATATTTCTTGGCGCGCGTTGTTTGCAAGCTGTGGCCCGCTTTGGATCGTGGTTATTATGTCACAGATGGTGCAGTGGTCTGGGCAGTTTATGGCTGGTGCTTATGTGAGCAGCGAGGCTTTGGCTCAATTAGCGGTTGCACAGCGTACTGCGTTGTTAAGTAGTTTTATTTTGATTGCAGTGAATTTGGTGGTTGCACCAAGGTTTGCTACTTTGTATCGCAATAATGACATGCTTGCATTGGAACGCTTGGCCATAAAATCGGTGAAATTGATCAGTTTATTTGCCTTGCCGATAATTGGTGGAATGCTAGTTTTTCCTTCGTTCTTAATGAGCTTGTTTGGCACGGGGTTTACTGAAGGGGCCGTACTATTGCAGATTTTGGCTGTTGGTCAATTTATAAATGCAATGACCGGCTCTGTGGGGTTTTTGCTAATGATGTCGGGCCATGAGCGAGACATGCGTAATGTGACTTTGGTGTCTGGTACATTTGCGCTGGTGTTGACTTGGTTCTTAACCGCTCAATTTGGCATTGTGGGCGCTGCTGCCGGTACAGCTATCGCGGTTGCTACACAGAATTTACTGGCAGTTTATTTTGTTAAGAAACGACTTGGTTTTAATACTTTAGCCGTTTGGCGCTAATAAAAAATAGCAATTGTTATCGTTAATCGAAGAAATTGAGTGACGAGTATGGCTAGCACGGCTGGTTGGCGGCGGGGTGTCTGAAAAGCCTAAGTCTGGTATAGGCGCCTCGGTGTTGGGTTGTAATGCAGGGCCTGTAATGGGGATAGGTAATACTGTGTTACAGACGACTGGCTTAAAGGGCTTTATTGCTAAAGACCGGCAGTTAGAGCTTAAGGAGGTTGGTACGCAACGTAATGAAGCCTATGCGCATTTATTAGCGGTTCAAAATACTTTATTTGCGGCGGCTAAAGATTTACTGCCGCTGTTGCGTAATACCTCTGCAGTAAAAACACCTTTTCCTGATACTCAGCTTGGTAAACAACTTGCAGAGGTGGCGTTGCTTTTTATTCTTGCACTAAGTTTTAGTTGATTGGGTGGCGTGCTGCGTCTCTGCATAGGAATGATTTTGCAAAGAGATTCATGCACGTGGTCTATTTAAATTGGTATCATTTTCCTTATTGGATGTGCTTGCAGCTATTTTAAGGTGTGAGCAATATTAGGCATTTTATAGAGGTTGCATTATGCACGTAGTAATTATGGCCGGTGGCAGCGGAAGCCGTTTATGGCCATCTAGCCGAAGCTTATTTCCCAAGCAGTTTTTATCAGTAGCTGGTGACAACACCATGTTGCAAGCCACACTTGCGCGAGTTGAAGGCTTAGGTAACGGCAATACCTCGGTTATTTGCAACGAAGAGCACCGCTTTGTGGTGGCGCAGCAGGCGCAGGATTTTGGTGCCGCTTTAAGTTCTATTATTTTAGAGCCAGCTGGCCGCAATACCGCACCAGCTATTGCCTTGGCGGCTTTTGATGCGCTGGAGTCAGCTGGCGATAAAGCGCCTTTGCTGCTGGTTATGGCGGCAGATCACGTTATAAATGATGTGCCGGCCTTTCACTCGGCGGTTGCCGTTGCGCAGGTGCAGGCTGCAGCGGGTAATTTAGTGACCTTTGGGATTGTGCCGGAGTCTGCGCATACCGGTTATGGCTATATTCAGCGCGGCGGGCAAGTTGGCGGCCAAGATGGCGCGTATGTGGTTTCTCGTTTTGTAGAGAAGCCCGATGCAGGAACCGCGCAAAGTTATATTGATGCCGGCGGCTATTATTGGAATAGCGGTATGTTCTTATTTGCCGCGGATGTGTATTTGAATGAGTTGAAGGCGTTTAGACCAGATATTTATTCAGCCTGTGAGAAGGCGTTTGCGAATCGTCAGCGCGATAAGGATTTTTTGCGCATTGACGCTGAAGCATTTAAGGCCTGCCCCGATGAGTCGATTGATTATGCGGTGATGGAAAAAACCGACAAAGCGGTGGTAGTGCCGCTTGCTGCGGGTTGGAGTGATGTTGGCGCGTGGTCGTCGCTGTGGGAGATTGGCGAAAAAGACGCGGCCGGCAATGTGAGTAGTGGCGATGTATTGAGCCACAATACGTCTAATTCGTATATTCGCGCTGAGCACCGTTTGGTCGCCACGGTTGGTTTAGAGAATGTGGTGGTGGTTGAAACCAATGACGCGGTCTTGGTGGCGGCAAAAGACCAAGTGCAAGATGTTAAGAAAATTGTTGAGGCTTTAAAAGCGCAGAATCGCACTGAGGTTTCACAGCATCGCCATGTTTATCGGCCGTGGGGTGTTTACGACTCTATCGACAATGGCGAGCGGTATCAGGTTAAGCGGATTACAGTAAAACCAGGTGCGAAATTGTCGGTGCAAATGCATCATCACCGCGCAGAGCACTGGATTGTGGTGTCGGGTACCGCCAAAGTGACCAATGGCGATAAAGAGATAATGCTGACCGAAAACCAGTCTACTTATATTCCTGTTGGTGTTGTACATGCATTGGAAAACCCAGGCGTGATTCCGTTGGAATTGATTGAAGTGCAGTCGGGCTCGTATTTGGGCGAAGACGATATAGTACGTTTTGAAGATAGATACGGACGGGCGCCTAAGGGCTAGTTTTGGTAGGTGGGTGCTACGGAGCTGGCTGGGTGCCGCCCGATGAGATACCGGATCAAGTCCGGTATGACGCAGCTTTTTACGTTCGGTATGACGCGTTTTGTGTATTAGGCGGTCACTCGGGGCTCCCCACGTAGTCATTCTGAACTTGATTCAGAATCTGGTGCTACGGA
>NZ_JARGNU010000018.1 GCF_029212375.1 Zhongshania sp.
AGCTACTGCCGCATAATTGGCGGCCGTAGGCAACGTGGGTTTGCCGGACGCTTACGAAATCCTGAGTTTAGAGTGGGCAGCTTGCCTTTAAAATTCCATTGTCTCAGTTATTTGCGTGTTGGGTTTTAGGGCTGCTGCCAGCTTGGCTCCCATGTTTTAGAAAATGCGGGGCTTGCCCAGCCGACGGGGAAATTGGCCGGCGTCATTTGCTCGCCGCCGGTAATAACATCGCCTTTTTCGTCTTGATACTTTAGCCATGTTACCGTGCGCTGCCACGCCAACGGACGTTTAGACCAATCACAAACGCCAGTCGCAAAGGTTTGCTCCAATACTAGCCAGTCGGCCTCTTGCCACAGGGTATTGCCCAGTCCGTAATTGTCGGTGCGGCTAAAGGGCTTCAATTGGCATTGTATTTGATCGCCATACTTATCGGCCCCTGCTTGGGTGCGAGGTGTGCCAAATACCGTCATCAATTCTTCTGGGCACATTTGGCCGGGTACGCCGCTGCACTGGTCCTGCACGCTTGCAGGTTTATTCACAATGATTTTTTGTGCTAGTGGCGTAACACTGGTATCCGCCTCAATGGCATCTAACCACGAGGCCATGGCTACCAAAGATTGATTCATGTAATTAAGGTCGCCGACCAAGGCGGTGAGGCCACCCCAGTGAACAAAGTTGTCGCGGTGACCAAATTCACGTTCAAGGCGCCAGCGCACCCAATAGCCGTGCACCGCGTCGTGCGCCGCGCCGGGATCTGGGCCAGTCATATTGATAATCGGCACGGTATCCATATTCACTACGGTATTCAAAATGCCGGTCCGGTAGGCATTGGGCAGCGCTGGGTAATCTGCCTTCATACGGCCTGCTGTCACATTCAAGCTCGGGTCTAAGCCGCCGATATTTGTGTTCAAGGCTAAAAATTGTGCAGGACTTATAGTGCCCTGTTGCAGAGGGACTAAGCCGTACTGTACGCCTTCGTTACCCAATGGGAAGCCGGCAAAACCATAGCCAAGATCTTTTTCAATTTGTGACCAGCGGTCGCTCAGCGGATCGGCAGCAGGGACGCGCTCGCGCTCACCAACCATATTTTCCATAAAGCTAATTACATCGCAGCGCACGCCGCCGGGATTGGTGTCTTGATCAAAGCGCTCTTCAGCGCTCACGCCGCCGCAGGCAGATGCGGGGTCTACTGCCTCGCCAAACAGCGCGGTGTCAGCCACCGTGGCATTAACAATACCGTTCACGTGACCGTAAATTTCGTTTTGTTGGGGTATAGCATAGACAGTGCCATCGCGAGAGGTTGGCGCCACAGGATTATCGGCGGTAATACCAAAGTAGCGCAGCAGCATATGGTAGTCGGCAAACTGGGTCGCGGTGCTCATTACATCAGGGTAAGTACAGGTGGTTAACAAGCCCTGATACAAGCCAGGGTATGCATTGGCAATCATGTTTTGGGTAATTGCGCCGCCAGAGCAACCTGTGCCTACGGTGTAACGCAACTCGCCATACTGTTCAATAAAATGCTCTTTGGCCATCATTAGCGATTCTGCTTGATAGCTCAAATTGCAATTGTGCCCTAAGTTTAACTGCGCGGTAGAGAGTACCGACCAGCCCATGCTCAGGGCGGTAATATACGATTGTTCGATGAGCGGGTTGCCTGGAATCGTGCCGGCGTAGTCATCAGTGGGCGGCGAATCGGTGTCGTGGTCGCCTCGGCAATTGCCACCGTGGGTAACTAATAAGCGACGATTCCACTGGGATTGTGGCTGTATTGCGGTCCAGTCTTCACCAGTTTTGTGCAAAGTAAAAATACTGTACTGATCGCGCGCCTGATAGCCATTTTCCTGACGCACAATAAATGGCAGCGTCTCACCCGTATCAGTCGTGGTGGTGGCGACATCGGCGGCTGGATTTTCGGGGTCATATGGCTGTAAGCCGCTTAGCGTCGGGTTGGTCGACTTGTATAGCCAGAGATATTCCACTTGTTGGTTGCAATCCTCGTCGTCAGCGCCATCTTGACACTTCCAAGGCTGAATATGCGGCCCAGTAAAAACAGGGCCACCCGAGGGGTGGTTGATTACGGTAATGCTATTGCCGATATTTGCGCTGATAGTGTTTTCGCCGAGGCTTAAGCCTTCCACCAGGCCTAGTAAGCGCAGTGGGTTGCTTGTGGTGGCTTGTAGCGTGCTGCTTACATCAACATTATTGAGGCGAAGGGTCAGATCTTCGGCGGCTTGAGCGTCCTTTAGTAGGACCTCAATTAATACATCGCCTGCCGATACGAGGTCGGGGCGGTTTGAGAGCACCTGCACGATCGCTCGATCGCTGGCCGGCCCCGTATGAGGAGGCTGAGCGCGGCTATTGCTTGAGCTGCCGCCGCAGGCGGCTAGCATTAGGGTGGCCGCAATGGCGAGAATTTTTGTATTCACGGTAATACTCCTCTGAGCGCTAGCTAATCGCGGTTTTTATGCGCACCACAACTATGGCACTTTGATTAGTTTTTGTGTAGTTATAAATGTTTACACCTAAAACAAGTGTAGCTTGCTATTAACAGAGCGGCTGTGGTTAATGGCTGAAAGTGCATAACAAGTGATTTTGGTGTGGGGTTGGCAAGGCCTAAAAAGCCGTTGTTATAACGAGTCTGGTGAGCTGACTCTGGGGCTCAAAATTGCGCTAACCTTTTAGGTAGTATTTATTTTGAGTACGGTGCAATTTGATTCATTCTTTCAGATACTTGGTACAGTCAGTTCAAAAATATAATATGGAAAGGGTCTTGGCTAAGTACATAGGGAATGCTTTGTTTGGTGCAACGTTACGACAATGTCGAAAGCAGCGAAATTTTTCGCAGCAATTTGTTGCCTCAGCGGCGGGCATTTCAAGTCGTCACCTCAGTTTTGTCGAGTGCAACAAGACGGGTGTTAGCCGTAAAACTTTAGCGCGCATTTTTACCGTATTAGAATTGCCCCCGAGCCAAGAAGAGATGTTATTGCAATTGGCGGGCTTTGCTTCGCGGCAGTCAGCGTATAATGAAATAAATTTAAATGAAGCATTACCTCGGCCTATACAGCAAGTTTTAGATGTATACAGCCCGTATCCCGCATATTTACTTGATCGGCAACTCAATATTGTGTCGATGAATACAGTGTCTAAGTTGTATTTGGAGTATTTTGAAATTAATTTAAAATACTTTAAAGGCAAACCTAATTTATTGTTGTCGGTCGTTGACCAAAGTAGTCTCAAGCCTTATTTTTTTAATTGGCACGAAGTGGTTAAGAGCATGATTTGGCGCTTGCGCAATCATGCTCGGCGGGCTCCAGAGGTCGAAGTATTTGAACATTTGGAACGCGAAGCTACAGCCAGTGAGGATGTGCGTGAGGCCTTGCGTCTTGAACCCAATGAACGGGCGCTACATGGCATTAATAATATTTTAATTGGTGGTGCCGCAAGAAGTGTGGAGTTTACTCATATCACCAGCAGCTTTCACGGGCCGATTAGTAATGGCCATTCCCCACGGTTTTTTGTTGAATCCTTTATACCCTCTAACGAAAAATCCGCGCTGCTTTTTGAGCAGTGTATTGCGGATCTTCCGACGCGTACATCGAATAAGAAGTTTTGATTGAGCGGCTGGGTGTGATTACAGCATTGCGCGCTGCTGAAACCGCTGCTTTTTCCGATAGGGGAATACATCGGCAACATAGCCGTTGCGAATTGTTTCCTGCAGGCCCTGCCAGTAGGCTGGGTCGTAGAGGTCACTGTGCAGCGAATCAAACACCTTCTTGGCGCGCTGGTTGCCAGAGAAGAATAGGCGAAACTCCTCAGGAAAAACATCTTCCGGATTAACCTCATACCAAGGCTGAGTCGCCATGGCTTGCTCATCATTTTTGGGCTCGGGCAGTTTTCTAAAATTACAGTCGGTGAGTGGGCATATTTCATCGTAGTCGTAAAACACCACGCGGCCGTGACGGGTTACCCCAAAGTTTTTCAGTAGCATATCGCCGGGGAAAATATTACCAGCGGCTAATTGTTTAATGGCATTGCCGTATTCGCCCATCACGCTTTCAAGCTGCTGTTCGTCGCAGTCTTTGAGATAGAGGTTGAGGGGCACCATTTTACGTTCTACATAGACGTGCTTGAGCAGCAATGCGTTGCCACTTACGCTGACTTTTGATGGCGCTTCTTTTTCTAGCTCGGCAATGAGTTCGTCGGAAAAGCGGCGGCGGTCAAAGGCGAGGTTATTAAACTCTTGGGTGTCGGCCATGCGTCCGCCGCGGTCCCAGCGCTTTACCAAGCTATAGCATTTGCGCACATGTTCTTGGCTCATGTCTTTGGGTGGCGTGAAGCGATCCTTAATAACCTTATATACATAGCCAAAGTCGGGGCGGGTAAATACCAGCATGACCATACCCTTTATACCGGGGGCAATGATATAGGGCGACTCGCTATTGGCGGTCTCGTTGACGGCAAAACGGAAAAACTCGGTTTTGCCGTGCTTGGGCATGCCGATGGCAATATAGAGTTCAAAGATTTCTTTGTGGGGCATTAGGCGGTGTAAGAAAGCGATGTACTCAGATGGAATGGACGTGTCCACCATAAAGTAGCTGCGACTAAAGCTGAACAATATTGAGATGTCGTCGGGGTCGGATAGCACCGTGTCGACAAAAATCGAGTTGTTTTCGCTGTGCAATATCGGCAGTACAAAGGGCATGCTGAAATCGCCGCTCACAATGCGGCCGACTAAATAGGCCGCCTTATTGCGAAAAAACAATGACTCGAGGGTTTCAACGTAAATCTCTTTACTGCGATCGCGGATTTTGGGAATCAATTCGGCGTTTACCACGTTCATGATAAATCCAATATCGCGGTCGAGGTTTTCCCAAGGGATATTGAATTCGCAGTCATTTAACAGTGAGCGGGCGATGTCGGCGGCGTTGTCGCCGTCAAAACGGTAGCGACGAAGTATGGACTCGGTGGAGGCGGGGGTGCAGTGCTCTACTGAGCTGAGCGCAAACGTATGCACATCGCGAATTTTTTCATGTTTAAAGACATAGCAGTATATGGAGTTGAAGAATGACTGGGCTATTTCGTAGTTGTCGTGATTCTGGATTAGCTCAGCGTACTCTTGTTTGGCAATCTCCCAGTTATCGCGGTCTTCGACACTACCGCCGGTAATTGTGTAGGCGGCTTCGGCGACAATCGACCGTTTTTGTTTCCACAAATCTAGGCGATCGCGCATGGCTTTTTGGGCGCCGTGCCAGTCTGCCGCCTCGAAGCGCGCTTGGGCGCCAAGGGTGATGTTTTTGTATTCGGCAAAAAAGGCGTCAAAGCCATTGAGTATGGCCATTGCGAGGCGGCGGGTTACTGCGGTCATTTGTGGTTCCTAGGTGTGTTGCTGGTTGCTTGGTATGGCGAGGAGACGCTTGCCGAGAGACGGTAGATGCAAATGCTGCCAGATTTTCGCGAGGTCTTTGCGTTTCCTGTCTCCCAGTAAGCCTCTCCCGCTTCCACTAAAGGAAACAATCCGCCATGACTTCCATTGCGTCGGGCTGCTGACAGTTTAACAGCATGGTATTAATTTCGCCTCGGCTAGATGCGGCATTCCAGTCTTTGGCGCGTTCGCGTATTCGCGCTTCGGGGCCAACAAGGGCAACTTCGTCAACAAGGGCGTCGGGCACGGCCGCGCGTGCTTCGTCCTTTTTGCCAGCTAAGTAAAGGTCTTGAATTTTTTCGGCGTCGTCGCCATAGCCCATTCGGCTTGCGTAATCGGTATAAAAGTTTTTGCCTTTGGCGCCCATGCCGCCGATATACAGCGCTAGGAAGTCTTTGATAAAGGCGCGGCAGCCGTCGAGGTTGTCGTCCATAATGACGCCAACAAAGGGTGCGACGTCGAAGTCAGCTTTGCTGCGGCCACTTTTTTGCAGGCCTTTTTCAATGCTGGGTTCCAAAACCGAGTATTTTTCTGGGCTCATCCACACTGGAAACACGCCGTCGGCCACTTCGGCGGAAGCGCTCACCCCGGCGGGTGTGATCGATGCAGTGTAAATAGGAATGTTAGGGTCGCCGTGCAGTATCGATTTTAGTGGCTTGCCTAGTCCGGTAGCGCCAGGGCCTTTATAGGGCATTTGGTACATGCCGCCGTCGAATTCTACTGGGCCTTTGCGTTCGAAAATCTGTTTCATGATTTGAATGTATTCGCGGGTGCGAGTGACGGGTTTACCGTAGGGCACCCCATGCCAGCCTTCTACCACTTGCGGGCCGGATGCGCCGAGACCGACGATGAAGCGACCGCCAGAGAGTTGGTCTAAGCTCATGGCGGTCATTGCCGCCATGGCCGGTGTGCGCGCCGGCATTTGCATAATGGCGGTACCGACTTTGATTTTGTTGGTAAGGGCTAAAATCCACGCGGCAGGGGTAACGGCGTCGGAGCCATAGGCTTCTGCTGTCCACACCGAATCAAAGCCGAGTAACTCCGCTTGCCTAACGGCGTCCATCGGCAGCGCGAGCTTTGCCCCAGAGTAGCCCAGTAATAATCCAAGTTTCATTGTCTGTTCCTTATTATTGGTTTTCGACAGTGCTAAGTCTTATTAGACCCTAGTAGATTATTAGCTATTTGTCAGGGGCTGGGCGGCCACAATAACGCCGCTTAGGTCGGCGTAGAGGTGCTCTCCTGGGCTGAGCGTGGTGCCGCCAAATTCGAGTGCAATATTGCAGCGGCCGTCACCAAGCTTTTCTGTTTTGCGGGGTACGCTACCCAAGGCCATGATACCGATGGGCATATTGGCGAGCTCTTCAACGTCGCGCAGATAGCCGTAAATTACGATGCCGCGCCAGCCGTTGTCGGCGGCCGCGCGGGCGAGGTTGTCGCCCAGCAGTGAGCGCCGTGGGGAGGCGCCGCCATCAACCACTAGCACGCGATCTTTACCGGGTTCTTTAACCATCTCGGCGACTTTGGAGTTGTCTTCAAAGCATTTAATGGTCGCGATCTCGCCCCAGAAATGCTGCTTACCACCGTAGTGGCGGAAATTGCCTTCGAGTACGCGAACTTTGTCGCCATGTTCGTCGCAGAGGTCGGGGGTGGATATTGTAATCATAGTAACTCCTACTGTGCCTGATGGTGGGCGAACAATGGAAAAAGGGGAAACTGCTAAGCCTTTTTGCCTCTCGCGTCTAGCATTGGTCAAACGGGTTCATTTATCCAGTAATGATGTCTAGGTATGAAACATTAATATCGGTATTAAGATATGCCATACCTAATACATTTAAGTAGGCTAAGCGGTCGGCTGTCATTAGGTCTATATTGGGTATGTCAAAACCACTTTCTTGATAAATATGGGCGAGATAAGCCATATAATCTTCACCTTCTTTTAGCAGCAGTAAGCTCGCGGCTCCAACATCAGGCTTTACTTTAGCGTTTAGTTCTTCTGGCAGGTTTACGGCAAACACGACGGCGTGCTCGTCACCTTCAACGCGCACGCTGCGGTTTCGCACGGCTTGCAGGGCCCAGTAAAAAGCCAGCTCTTTGCTTTGGGTTAAAAATACCGGCTCTATCGATTCAGTGTAGCTATTGCCGATCGTGGCCATGGTCTTTTTTGCAGCGCGCTTAAGTACTTGGTCGCCAGAGCGTTTCAGGCCCTGTGCTTTGATTGAATCGACTAGCGCCGATGAGGTGCCGTGATACCAGACATTGCTTGAGGCAAAGCCATGTTCATTTAACAACGCTTTAGCGTCTTTAAGATAAGCAGGTGTATCAGCCATATTCGAAATCACTCAATTGTTTGAGGTGGTAAGCATTTGGAATTCTAGCGTAAAAAGCTATTCAATACTTTTGCTAGGATCGTTAGCGGTCACTCTATTTCAGTTGTAAAAAAGGCGACACCTTTTGCAAGGAGTCGCCTTTTGGTACTGCGATAACGGTGCCCTAGTTATACAAGTGTATTCACCAGGGTAACCGCTTGCAGCTTAGTTGAACTGGTTAGAGGTGTTCTTCGCGCCACCTGCTTTCAGTGCAAGCTCGCCAGCGTAGTATTCTTTGTGATCGTCACCCATGTCTGAACCTGACATGTTCTGGTGCTTAACACAGGCAATACCCTGGCGGATTTCTTTACGCTGTACGCCGGCAACATAACCCAGCATACCTTGCTCACCGAAGTACTCTTTTGCGAGGTTGTCAGTAGACAGCGCCGCAGTGTGGTAAGTCGGCAGAGTGATTAGGTGATGGAACACGTTCGCTTCACGGGCAGTATCTGCTTGGAAAGTTCTGATGCGATCATCAGCAACGGCAGCCAATTCAGTTTCGTCGTATTCGGCTGACATGAGGTTCGCACGATCGTAAGCAGATACGTCTTTACCTTCAGCAGTCCAAGTGTCAAAAGTTTGCTGACGGAAGTTCAGTGTCCAGTTGAAAGAAGGCGAGTTGTTGTAAACCAACTTCGCATCTGGGTGAACTTTACGAACTTCGTCCATCATGCCTTTGATTTCGTGAACAGTTGGAACCGCAGTTTCAATCCACAGCAGGTCAGCGCCGGCGTTAATAGCTTCGATACAATCGAATACGCAACGCTCGTGGCCAGTGCCTTCGCGGAATTGGTACAGGCCAGAAGGTAAGCGCTTAGGACGAACCAGCTTGCCGTTACGGTTGAAGCAAACATCGCCTTCAGCCATGTCAGCTACGTCGATTTCTTCAACGTCTAGGAAAGAGTTGTAAACATCGCCCTGATCGCCTGGCTCTTTAACAACGGCGATTTCTTTAGTCAGGCCAGCGCCTTCAGAGTCAGTACGTGCAACGATAACGCCGTTGTCGACACCCAGCTCCAAGAAAGCGTAACGCAATGCGCGCAGCTTATTGTGGAAGTCGGCGTGAGGTACGGTCACTTTGCCGTCTTGGTGGCCGCACTGCTTCTCGTCAGCAACCTGGTTTTCGATCTGCAGGCAGCAAGCGCCAGCTTCGATCATTTGCTTGGCCATCAGGTAAGTCGCTTCAGCGTTACCGAAACCAGCGTCGATATCAGCAACAATCGGCACTACATGAGTAACGTGGTTGTCGATTTGATCTTGAATTTTAGCTTCTTCAGCGGTGTTACCGGCTTCGCGAGCATCATCTAGTGCGCGGAATAGGCCGCCCAGCTCACGTGCATCAGCTTGACGTAGAAAGGTGTACAGCTCGCGTACTAAGTCGGCAACAACCGTTTTTTCATGCATTGATTGGTCAGGCAGAGGACCGAATGAAGAGCGCAGTGCAGCAACCATCCAGCCAGACAGGTACAAGTAGCGACGATCGGTTTTACCATTGAAGTGTTTCTTAATAGAAATCATCTTCTGCTGGCCAATAAAGCCATGCCAGCAACCCAGCGACTGAGTGTATTTGGTCTTGTCTTTGTCGAAGGCAGCCATGTCTGCACGCATGATGTCGGCAGTGTATTTGGCGATGTCTAAACCCGTTTTGAATTTGTTCTGGGCACGCATACGCGCTGCGGATTCTGGGTTAATCGCGTCCCAGCTGCTGCCGCCGGTTTCTTTGAGTGCGGCAACTGCCTGGATGTCTGCTTGTAGAGTTGACATATATGGTCCCTATTTTGTTGCGTTGGGGTGGTTTAATGCTGGCTAGTCTACGCGCGGCGGCTAAATTTTTCTAATTTATAGATTTTATGTCGATTATTTATTTTATGAATGCTGACTGCCTGATTGCTACTAGCAGCTTATCTCGCTACGTAATAATAGCCGTGATAACGAGGGGGTGTTGAATTTCAGCATTGCCATCGCGCAATTTAGATTTATTCATTCACATAAAGAATAGTAACGATAATATGGATAAATTTGCAGAATTATCCCTAGCTGCTAGGATGGTGGTCTACATTGAGGCTTAGTTCAAACAGTGATGCCTCAAATTGCAATGTCTTATACAGAATATATTTAAATCATAAGGAGTGATTATGTCATCGCAGGCCAGTTCTAGGGTGCAGCACGCCGGCTTACAAATTGCCGATGTACTTTATCGTTTGGTCAACGATGAGGTCGCTCCTGGCACGGGCATTAGCCCAACTCAATTTTGGGATGCCATGGCGGCAGTCATTAGAGACCTCGCCCCTAAAAACCGTGCCTTATTAGCTAAGCGCGAGCAGATCCAAGCTCAGATCGACGAATGGCACCGCGCCAATCGCGGTCAGTTCGACGCAGCTAAGTATAAAGCATTCTTAACAGACATTAATTACCTGCTCCCAGAGCCGGCTGATTTTGCGGTTAGCACCGTGAATGTTGATGAGGAAATTGCCAATTTGGCAGGTCCTCAGTTGGTGGTGCCGGTAATGAATGCTCGCTACGCCTTGAATGCCGCCAATGCGCGCTGGGGCAGCCTTTACGATGCGCTATATGGCACTAATGTAATTTCCGAGGCCGATGGTGCTGATAAGGGTGTGGGTTACAACCCAGTGCGCGGCGCCAAAGTTATTGCTTACGCGCGCCAATTTTTGGATAGCAGCGTGCCTTTGGCCAGTGGTAGTCATGCAGATGCCACCCTATATAGCGTTGTAAATGGTGCATTGGCGGTTAGCTTGGCCGACGGCTCTGTTACTGAATTGCAGCAGCCCGAGCAGTTTGTAGGTTTTCTCGGTGCTGCCGCCAGCCCTAGCAATGTTTTGCTGGTGAATAACGGTCTGCACATTGATATTCAAATCGACGACCAACACTCCATTGGCAAGGATGATCCTGCGCGGGTTAAAGATCTGGTACTGGAGTCGGCCCTGACCACTATCCAAGATTGTGAAGATTCGGTCGCGGCAGTAGATGCTGCCGATAAAGTTGAGGTTTATCGCAATTGGCTGGGCTTAATGAAGGGCGATCTTCAGGAAAAGCTCACCAAGGGTGGCAAAGAGCTGGTGCGCACCTTGGTTGCTGATCGCGTGTTTACCGCCGCCGACGGCAGTGAGAAAACCTTGCACGGTCGCAGCTTGTTATTGGTGCGTAATGTTGGTCACTTGATGACCAACGAAGCCATTATTGATGCCGACGGCGTTGAAGTGCCCGAAGGCATTATGGATGCCATGGTCACCGTTTTGGCGGCGATGCACGATCTTAAGCAAACTGGCTCGCTGCGTAATTCGCGCACCGGCAGCGTGTATATTGTTAAACCCAAAATGCACGGCCCAGAAGAAGTGGCCTTTGCTGGCGAATTATTCTCGCGAGTTGAAGACGCTTTTGGTCTGCCGCGTAACACCTTAAAAATTGGCATAATGGATGAGGAGCGCCGCACCACGGTTAACCTTAAAGCGTGTATTGCCGCCGTTCCTGAGCGGGTTATTTTTATTAACACTGGCTTTTTGGATCGCACTGGCGACGAAATTCATACCAGTATGGAAGCCGGCCCGTTTGTGCGCAAGGCGGACATGAAAAAGCAGGCGTGGATTAACGCCTACGAAGATTGGAATGTTGATATTGGTCTGGCCTGTGGCTTAAGCGGCCGCGCTCAAATTGGTAAAGGCATGTGGGCTATGCCCGACGAAATGGCGGCAATGATGGATGCAAAAATTGCACACCCTCAAGCCGGTGCTAACTGCGCTTGGGTGCCGTCGCCCACCGCCGCTACCTTGCATGTTATGCATTACCACCAAGTTAATGTGAAGTCAGTGCAAGCGCAGCTGGCTAGCCGCCAACGCGCGGCACTTGACGATATTTTAAGTATCCCGGTTGCGCAGAACCCCAATTGGAGCGCTGAAGAAATCCAGCAAGAATTGGATAACAACGCCCAGGGCATGCTCGGCTACGTAGTGCGCTGGATCGACGCGGGTGTGGGCTGCTCTAAAGTGCCTGATATCAACGATGTTGGCCTGATGGAAGACCGTGCCACCTTGCGGATCTCCAGCCAGCACATCGCCAACTGGTTGCACCACGGCGTTTGTACGCAAGCCCAAGTGATGGAAACCATCAAACGCATGGCGGCGGTGGTTGACCGCCAAAACGCCGGCGACCCGAGTTACACGCCAATGGCGCCCAATTTTGACGACAACGTGGCTTTCCAAGCCGCCTGTGAGTTGGTGTTTAAAGGCTGCGAACAGCCCAGCGGTTACACCGAGCCAGTCCTTCATCGCCGTCGTATTGAATACAAAGCTCAAGCTAAGGCTTGATCTGTAAACGATTCCTTTCCTGTCAGTGAGGCTTGGCCCGGGTTTTCCGGGCCTTTTTTATTGCGAGGTCGGGTGTCGGAAGTCTGACGCCAGACGAAGGTATTGCGGCCTTTACGTCCGACATCAGGCGTCCGCCGCCAGACCTAATTTGCTGCCGCTGGCAGCAAAGCTTAAAAACGCCCATAATCACGCAAAACTATTAAGCCCTGCGGAGTTATTCTTAGTATGAATCTATCGCGAATCGACCTTAACTTGCTGGTCTACCTTGATGTGTTGCTGCGAGAAAAGAATGTGACCCGCGCCGCGGAGCAGTTGGGTATTACCCAGCCCGCACTGAGCAATGGTCTGCGCCGTTTGCGTGATTTGTTTAATGATCCGCTGCTGGTACGTACTAGCGAGGGTATGACGCCTACTGAGCGAGCGTTGGAGTTGCAGCCTCAAGTGCGGACTATTTTATCTGCGGTAGAGCAGGCGGTACTGCCAGTTTCTGATTTTGAGGTCACGAAGAGTAGTCGTGTCTTTCGGATTATGGCCAGCGACTACGCTGAATCGACTCTGCTGATGCCGCTGCTATTTAAGCTGCGCGATGAAGCCCCTAATATTACCTTGGACGTGCTTACGCCCAGTGATGTGACCTTTCAGGATTTAGAGCAGGGCAAAATTGATATGGCGATCAATCGCTTCGATCGTTTGCCTCAGTCGTTTCATCAGGCCACGGTGTGGCGCGACAGCTTTTCTTGTCTGATGAGTAGTGATAACAAAGCGCTTAATAATTTTGATATGGACGCCTTTTTGGCTGCTCCCCATATTTGGGTGAGCAAGACCGGTATGGGGGTCGGTCGCGGTATGAGTCAGCGCGACAGCCAACGCTTGGGCTGGGTTGATGAAGCCTTGGCAGAGTGCGGTCACGAGCGCCAAATTAGGGTATTTACCCGCCATTACCAGGTGGCGGCGCTATTGGCCAAACACCCCGATCTTATTGCCACCCTGCCAACCCAAGTAGCCAATTTGTACGCCGATGACCCGCGCTTAGCGGCGCGTAAGCCGCCATTTATGATTATTCCTATTGAGCTTAAATTGGCTTGGAGTCCGCTCTTGCAGCACGACCCCGGTCATATTTGGCTGCGCAGGCGCATTGTTGAGGTGGGCGAGGGAATTTCTGGTCGCGCTTAAACTCGGGCATGGCGACAGATTGCCGGGGCTGGCAAGTTTCTCACTTGGGCGTCGATATTGATCGCTAGGCAGCGAATATCGCCAAATACGCAATAATTTTGCCGCTCGGCGTGACCTCGTCGGCCAAAACTGTCATGCTTGTCGGCTTATTTTAACGGGAGGCTCCCATGATTATTGCTAACGATTGCGTAGTGGCTTTTCACTACACCCTGACCGACGAAGCTGGCGTTGAGATTGATACGTCTAAAGGTCAAGAGCCACTGGCCTATCTGCATGGTCACGGCGGTATTATCCCCGGTTTAGAGCGTGAACTGACGGGTAAAACCATTGGCGATGCGATGAAAGTAACTGTTCAGCCAGAAGATGGCTACGGTGAACTGAACCCTGAATTGATCCAAGCGGTACCTCGTGAAGCATTCCAAGGCGTCGATCAAATCGAAGTCGGCATGCAGTTCCAAGCCTCAGGTGCTCAAGGCCAAGTGCAAACTGTTGTCGTTAAAGCGGTTGATGACGAGTCTGTTACTGTTGATGCCAACCACCCTTTGGCCGGTCAGGTATTGCAGTTTGATGTCAGCATTGAAGAAGTGCGTGTTGCCAGCGAAGAAGAGCTTAGCCACGGCCATGTTCACGGCGCCGGCGGTCATCAGCACTGACTGCGAAGGTGTTTTAAAAGAGGCCTAGTGGCCTCTTTTTTTTGCCTGTTGTTTTATCCCTCGGAACTACTTTCTCCCGTCTCACCCTAGGTGGCAAGAAACCTGCTTAGCTCATATTGGTATGCTTGGTAATGGGGCTTACTTGCGGTTGTGTTATAACTAAGCTCTTAAACAAACTACTTAAGAAGTAATTCTATAGGTTATAGGGGGTTTTCTTTGTCTAACGCGGACCTCGCAGCGTTTTTATTGCAGGAGCGTTTGCCGGAGCAGTATCGGCAGCAGATTCACGCCTACTTCATCCCGTTTATAGAGGGTGTGTTGCCGCGTATTCGCGCTGGCGATTTGCGGGTATTGGGTATTCACGGCGCCCAGGGCAGCGGTAAGTCGACCTTGGCCGCGCTTTTACAGTGGTATTTACAGTGTGAGCACGGGATGACGGTTGCGGTGGTGTCCATCGATGACTTTTATCTGCGTCGGGCTGAACGAGAGGTGTTGGCGAAAACCGAGCACCCTTTGCTCCTAACCCGCGGTGTGCCAGGCAGCCACGACGTGGCGCTTGCCAAACAGACCTTGGCGGCCTTATTGGCCCTCAAGTCTGGCCAGTCGCTGGATTTACCGCGCTTTGATAAATCCTGCGACGACCGCGCCCAGCGGTCAGCTTGGCCGCGAATCAGTGGGCCCGTTGACCTCGTTATATTTGAAGGCTGGTGTTTGGGTGCAGAGGCTTGCGAGCCCGCAGCACTGCTGGCGCCGGTGAATGCTTTAGAGTTGGCAGAGGATAGCGACGGGGCTTGGCGTCGTTATGTGAATACCGCGCTCGCTGGTCCGTATCGCGATCTTTTTGCCCAAATTGATTATCTGCTAATGCTGGCGGCGCCCAGTTTTGGCTGTGTGCAGGGCTGGCGGCTTGAGCAAGAACAAAAATTGGCGGCGAAGGTGGATGCGGGTTCCGCCTCGGCATTAATGGATGCGCCGGCCATTCAGCGCTTTATTCAGCACTACCAGCGCATTACCGAGCAATGTTTGCGAGCGCTGCCCCTGCGCGCAGACTGCGTAATGACGATGGCGGCGGATCGTCAGATTAGCGCTGCGCACTATCCACGGCAAGGCGATGACCATGCTGCTGAGACATGCCCAAGCCTTGTGTTTAGTGATTTAGACGGCACCTTGCTCGATCACGACAATTACTCTTTTAGCGCAGCATTGCCAGCCTTGGCACGTTTAGCTGAATTGGGGGTGATTTGGGTACTCAATACCAGCAAGACCCAAGCGGAGTTGCATCAGTTGGCGGCGCAGCTGAATAATCCCTATCCCTTTATTATTGAAAATGGCGCGGCGGTGGTGGTGCCCGCCGGCTGTGATTTGCTGGCCGATGTTGATTTGAGCATAGTAAATGGCCAGCGGGTAAAGGAATTTGCGCCACGCCGCGAACAGATTTTAACGCTATTGCACGGGTGGCGAGCACAGTATGGCTATCAGTTTTCCGGTTTTGCAGACCACGATGCACCAACTTTGTGCAAAATAACGGGTTTAAGTTTACAAGAGGCAGAGTTGGCTCTGCTGCGTGAATATTCTGAGCCTATTCGCTGGGAAGACAGTGACGAGCGCTGGCAGGCGTTTGCGGTGCTGCTGGCTGCGGAGGGCTTGCAGGCACTAAAAGGCGGGCGTTTTATCCATATTATGGGCGCCGCAGATAAGGGGCGGGCGATGGCGTGGCTGGCTTCTTGCTTATACCCATCTGGCCCTGCGCCGCAGCTGATCGCGCTGGGTGACAGCGGCAATGATATTGCCATGTTAGAGCGAGCCGATATTGCTGTGCTGGTGCGTTCACCACATCATTCGCCGCCGCAAATAGTGGCGCCACAGGGAGACTTGCATATTACCGAAGGTTTTGGTCCGGTGGGCTGGAATGAAGCCTTGTTGGATATTTTTGGCGCCGGCGATTAAGCCGAGCCACCACCATGAACGTATGACAATAATATAGGGAAAGTTATGGGTGATTTTTACCAGAACGGTATCATTACTACCTTACACAATTTAATTGACCGGCCGGTGAGTGATATTGAGGCTGAACTGAAGCAGTTTGCTAAGCAGCGGCCAATGGCGCTGATGTTGCCCTCGCTGTTTTCGGAGTTGGAAGGTCCGGCACTGGCTGCGATCATTGATGAAATTGCCAAGGTCGATTATATCGATGAAATTATTATTGGTTTGGATCAGGCCGATGAGGCTCAGTATCGCTACGCCTTGAAATTCTTTAGTCGGCTACCCCAGCGTCACCGCGTGCTGTGGAATGATGGCCCGCGGCTGCGAGCCATTGATGCTCGGCTGCAAAAGCGCGGTCTTTCTCCCGAAGAGCCAGGTAAAGGCCGCAATGTGTGGTATTGTCTTGGCTTTATTCAGGCTTCGGGTCGCGCCGAGGCCATCGCCCTGCACGACTGCGATATTTTGACTTATGACCGTCGCTTGCTTGCGCAATTGTTTTATCCCGTGGCTAATCCGGCCTTTAATTACGAGTTTTGTAAGGGTTATTACGCGCGGGTTGCCGACGGCAAAATCAATGGCCGAGTGAGTCGTTTATTGGTCACGCCGCTGATTCGCTCCTTAAAGAAAATTCTCGGTGGCTCGGATTATCTCGAGTATTTAGACAGCTATCGCTACCCCCTGTCGGGGGAGTTCTCAATGCGCATGGATGTGTTAAATGATCTGCGTATTCCCAGCGACTGGGGCTTAGAGATTGGCGTGCTGTCGGAGATGTACCGCAATTACTCCACCAACCGGCTGTGTCAGGTTGATATTGCAGATGTTTACGATCATAAGCACCAGTCCTTGTCGGCGGCGGATGACGGCAGTGGTCTGTCGAAAATGTCGATTGATATATCCAAAGCGATTTTTCGCAAATTGGCCACTAATGGCGTGGTCTTTAACAGCGAAACCTTCCGCACCATCAAGGCAACCTATTACCGAGTTGCCCTAGATTTTGTCGACAGCTATCGCGCCGACGCGGTGATGAACGGCCTTGATCTAGATTTGCACCGCGAAGAACAAGCGGTCGAGCTATTCGCCCAGAATATTGTGAAAGCCGGCAATATGTTTTTAGAGAACCCCATGGAAACACCGTTTATACCGAGCTGGAATCGGGTAGGCAGCGCCGAGCCAACCTTGCTGGCCGATATGCTGGCCGCGGTGGAGGCTGACAACGAGGAATTCGCACAGTAATGACGGAATTAGGTCCCGAGCAGCATTTACGCACGCGCTTAGCCGCCCATTTAAAGGTTTTATATCCAGACCTTGGTGGCGAGGTGTTAATTGATCAGATGATGGGTGCAATGGCGCTAGACCAGCGCTGCTTTATGCCTGAGGCCCATAAAAACCACTGGGACGAAAGTGATACATTGGTTATCACTTACGGCGACTCAATTCTGCGCGAAGGGGAGTGGCCGCTGCACACCCTGCACGATTTTTTGCGCAGGGAGCTGCGCGGGGTGGTGAGCGGCGTCCATATTTTACCCTTTTACCCTTATAGTTCCGATGATGGTTTCTCGGTGATTAACTACGTGGAAGTGAATCCTTCGCTCGGTGATTGGCAGGACGTGAGTGCGATTGCCCGTGATTTTGATTTAATGGCCGATTTGGTCATAAATCACTGCTCTAGCCGCAGTCTGTGGTTTGAAAATTTTAAGCAGCGCCGCGACCCCGGCCAAGATTATTTTGTAGAGGTCGATCCCAGTGTCGATTTAAGTGCCGTGGTGCGGCCCCGCACCAGCTCTTTGCTAAGCGAGGTGCAAACCCTCGACGGCAAGCGTCATGTTTGGTGTACCTTCAGTCATGACCAAGTTGACCTTAATTTTGAGAATCCCAAGGTGCTATTGGAGTTCATCAAGATTATCCGCCATTACCTCGATATGGGGGTTAGGATTTTTCGTCTCGACGCGGTGGCTTTTCTGTGGAAAATTCCGGGCACCAGCAGTTTAAATTTAGAGCAGACCCACGAGGCGGTGCGCTTGCTACGCAGCTTGATTGAGCACGCGGTGCCAGACGCTATTATTATTACCGAAACCAATATTCCCCTGCGGGAGAATCTGGCGTATTTCGGTAATGCCAATGAAGCGCATATGGTCTACAACTTTTCGCTGCCGCCGCTATTAATTAACACCTTAGTTACCGGTAGCAGCCGCGCTCTAAAAACCTGGATGATGGGTATGCCAGCAGCTCAAGATGGCACCACCTATTTTAATTTTATTGCCTCCCACGACGGCATCGGCCTGCGTCCGGCGGAAGGTTTACTCGGCGACGATGAGATTCAGGCCCTTGTTGGTGTGATGCAAAAAAGCGGCGGCAGAGTGTCGTGGCGAGCCTTGGCCAATGGCGAAAATCGGCCTTATGAAATCAATATCAGTTTGTTCGACGCCATGCGTCGGCGGCTTGATGGCAGTGATAGTGACAATGGTGGCGAGGATGGCTACCAAGAGCAGCGGTTTATCTGTGCCCACGCCCTGATGTTGGCTGTGCAAGGGGTGCCAGCGTTCTACATTCACAGCTTACTGGCCACCGAGAACGATGAAAATCGGGTTTTGCACACCAGTCACAATCGCTCAATCAACCGCCATCAGTGGTCGGCGGATGATCTAGAGGAGCAGCTGGCGACGTCGAGCCACCACGCGCGCATTTTTACCGTGCTTAAAGAGCTCATCGCGCTGCGCTCAACGCAGCCCGCGTTTCATCCCAATGCTGCGCAATACCCGCTGCATCTTGGCGATCAAATTTTTGGTATTCGCCGTGAGACGCGAAGCAAGGATTTACGGTCACCGCAAACCATTGTTGCCCTGTATAACATTAGTGCTGAAGCGCAAACTATTCCCCTGTCAGAGTTAAATCTCGATCCGCGTCTGCAGTGGAAGGATTTACTCAGCGGTGGCCAAGTAATAGGTGATGTGGGCAGTATCAAGCTGCCACCCTACGCCTATTGTTGGTTTCAAGCGTCGGGTGGCGATGGCCGCTAAGGGAGGTTTAGCGGTTTAGGCGGTGCTCAATAAGCTCCTCTACCACGCTGGGGTCGGCTAGGGTCGATATATCGCCAAGGCTGTCGAGTTCATTGGCGGCGATTTTGCGAAGAATCCGGCGCATAATTTTTCCAGAGCGGGTTTTGGGTAAGCCCGGTGCCCATTGAATTAAGTCGGGTTTGGCGATGGGGCCAATTTCTTTAACGCAAAGTGCGATCAGCTCTTTGATTAATTCAGGGCTGCCTTGGACATCGTGCATCAGTGTTACGTACGCATAAATGCCTTGTCCCTTAATGTCGTGGGGGTAGCCAGCCACAGCGGCCTCGGCCACAGCTTCGTGGAGTACCAGCGCACTTTCTATTTCGGCGGTACCCATGCGGTGGCCAGAAATATTCAATACATCGTCAACCCGTCCGGTAATCCAGTAATCGCCATCGGCATCGCGGCGGGCGCCGTCGCCGGTAAAGTAGTAGCCGGGGTGGGTGCTAAAATAGGTTTCGATTAAGCGCTGATGGTCGCCATAAACACTGCGAATCTGGCCGGGCCAAGAGCGTTTAATAACGAGCAGGCCTTCGCCTGGGCCGACGATTTCCTTGTCATCATTATCGAGCAGTGCGGGTTCAACGCCAAAGAAGGGTTTGGTTGCCGAGCCGGGCTTCATGTCGATGGCGCCAGGCAGGGGTGTAAGCATGTGGGCACCGGTTTCAGTCTGCCACCAAGTATCGACGATCGGGCAGCGATGTTCGCCGATTACGCGGTGATACCACTCCCAGGCCTCTGGGTTTATCGGTTCGCCCACCGTGCCAAGCACACGCAGGCTGCTGCGGTCGGTACCGTCCACGTACTCGTCGCCAGCGCCCATTAAAGCGCGCAGCGCGGTAGGCGCGGTGTAGAAAATATTTACCTTGTGTTTGTCGACCACCTGCCAGCACCGCGAGGCGTCGGGGTAGGTGGGCACGCCTTCAAAAAGTAGGGTGGTGGCGCCGTTGGTCAGTGGGCCGTAGACAATATAGCTGTGGCCGGTGATCCAGCCGACATCGGCGGTACACCAAAACACTTCGCCGTCTTTGTAGTCGAAAACGTATTTATGGCTCATGGCCGACTGCAGTAAATAGCCGGCACTGGTGTGCATTACGCCCTTGGGTTTACCGGTGGAGCCGGAGGTGTACAAAATAAAGAGTGGCGTTTCGCTGGGCATGGCGACGGCGGGGCAGTCGCTGCTCGCACTGGCCATCTCGTCGTGATACCAGAGGTCGCGTCCATCCTGCCAGTTAATCTCACCGCCAGTACGTTTCACTACTAAGCACTTTTCAATGCAGGGGCAGTGCTCCAGTGCTAGGTCGGCATTGGCTTTTAATGGGATTTTTTTGCCGCTGCGCAGGCCTTCGTCAGCGGTGATCAACATTTTACAGTCGGCGTTTTGAATACGATCTTTTAGGGCGTCGGGTGAAAAACCGCCGAATATCACCGAATGAATTGCACCGATGCGGGCGCAGGCCAGCATGGCATAGGCCGCTTCGGGAATCATCGGCATATAAAGACAAACTCGGTCGCCCTTGGTGACGCCTTGGGCTTTTAAAACATTGGCGAGTTTACATACTTCTTCGTGTAATTCGCGGTAGCTAATGTGTTTGGATTCACTTGGGTCATCGCCTTCCCAAATGATGGCAGTTTGTTCGGCACGGGTTTCAAGGTGGCGGTCTATACAGTTGTAGGCGACATTGAGTTCGCCGCCCTCAAACCAGCTGGCTTCGCCCTTGCTAAAGTCGTAGCTGTTGACGGTGTGCCAATCTCGATCCCACGTTAAGAAGGCCTTTGCCTGATTTGACCAGAAGGTATCTGGATCCGCGAGGGATTGCTCATACATGGCGTCGTATTGCTCACGGTTGATGTGGGCATCGGCTGCGAAATTATCTGGCACGGGGTGTACATGGACTTTACTCATAGCAGAACTCTCAAATGCGCGATTGTTATCGTTGGACGGCGTGGCGCGTCGAATAGCGGATTTTCAACTTGCAGGATAACGGCTTGGCGGCAGTGATTGAAGCCCCCTACGACTAAAGTCGAGTAAGGATTTCGCTGGGAGTATTTGCTCGGTGGTATTAATAAATTTGGTGCAGGGGTGCCTAGCCATAACTTACTGGTAAATAGCGGGGCGGGAGGGGTGTGCGGGAGTCTCGGCTTGTGGCCGCAGCTCCCGCTCGGGGTCAGGCGACTTGAACGGGGATAGCGTTGCTGGCGTGGCTGACGGTATTGTCTGGGTTCATGTAGATCAGGCGCGGTTTGAAGTTGATAAGTTCAACTTCGGAATACGTAGCATAGGCGCAGATAATAATAATGTCGTCGACATTGGCCTTGTGAGCCGCCGCGCCATTAATCGAAATAATGCCACTATTGTCTTCGCCACGAATAGCATAGGTGGTGAAGCGCTCGCCATTGGTGACGTTGTAAATCTGAATCTGTTCGAACTCACGGATGCCCGACATATCGAGCAATTTACCGTCTATCGCGCAGGATCCTTCATAGTTTAGCACTGCGTGAGTAACGCAGGCTTTATGGAGTTTCGCTTTCAGCATAACGGACTGCATAACGCTGTTCCTTTCTCTTCGGTCGCTGCTGGCTTAATTAGTCGCTAGCATTCCCCAGTCGGCGCTGGAGTTAACGTTCAGGGTGACGTTGTCAATCAGGCGGGTAGTGCCAAGTTTGGCCGCCGCCAGAATTACAACTTCCTCGGTGTCCGCTGTTACTGGACGCAGGGTACGGGAATCGCAAATACTGAAGTAGTCTGCCTCTAAGCCGGCCTGGTTAAGGCTGGTTTTGGCGTGCTGCTCCAGTTTGCAATAACTGTCAAAGCCGCAGGCAATCGCCTCGCGACACTCCTGTAATACCTTGTGCAAAACGGGTGCAATTTGGCGCTGCTCGGCATTGAGATAGCCGTTGCGAGAGCTCAGTGCAAGGCCGTCGTCGGCGCGGGCGGTGGCAACACCAACCACGTCGATCGGCATGCATAAATCGCGCACCATTTTACGGATAACGCTAAGCTGCTGGAAATCCTTTTCACCAAACACCGCGGTGTCTGGTTGCACAATATTCAATAGCTTGGCCACCACGGTGGCAACACCGGTGAAATGACCGGGTCGGCTTGCGCCGCAATGTTCATTAGACAGTTCTGGCACAGATACTTTGCTGTGGCTGTCCATTCCCTCTGGGTAGATTTCGTCTACCTGCGGAAGGAATAAAAACTGCGCGCCTTCGGCAAACAATTTTTCTTTGTCTGCAGCGAGGGTTCGCGGGTAGTTGCTCAGGTCTTCGTTGGCACCGAATTGCAGTGGATTGACGAAAATGCTGACAACCACAATATCGGCATGTTGGCGCGCTCGACGTACCAAGCGCAAGTGGCCTTCATGCAAATTACCCATAGTCGGAACAAAGGCGACGGTTTTACCGGCGCGTTTTCCCGAATTAAGGGCGGCCCTTAATGCTGCGGCTGTGCTGTAAGTTTTCATACCCCTAACTTCCCAATCTCATACTTCGCCGGTTGCGAAGGTAGTTTGCTGTGAAGTCAGTCCGCGCACACCGCGGGCTGGCGACCAAAACACTGGCGTAAAGCCTTTTAAAAAACACTGATGGATTGTTCATAATCTGATCAGTTTGGCCAGTGGCGGGCAAGTATGCCCGAATCGGAATGGCCGTTCAATGCTTTGGTAACAAAAAATTCACGAGATTGTTACCCCGTAAATTGTTCCTCAAGGTAACAGTTTACACCTTTTTGCTATCAGTCAAAACTGTGCTCATCGGCGGGAAAGCTGCCGTCTGCTACGGCGTCATTGTAGCGGCCTAGCGCGTCGCCAATGCTACTGCTGCCTTCAGCAAAGTTGCGAACAAAGCGGGCGGTTTTCTCGGTGACGCCCAAGAGGTCGTGCATAACGAGTACTTGAGCGTCGGTTTCATTGCCTGCGCCAATGCCGATAACGGGGATTTTTAAGGCGCTGCTAATCTCGGCGCCTAATTTACGGGGCACGCACTCGAGTACCAGTAATGCGGCGCCAGCGGCTTCTAGGGCAAGCGCATCGTCGAGGATGGACTGGGCTTGGCTGTCTTCACGGCCTTGCACGCGGTAACCGCCTAGAACGTTGACCGACTGCGGGGTCAGGCCCAGATGGCCGCAAACAGGGATGCCAGCGTGGTTGAGTTGGGTAATGCTAGTGCAGAGCCAGCTGCCGCCTTCAAGTTTGACCATTTGCGCGCCAGCGCGCATCAGTTGGGTGGCGTTGTTTAGGCACTGCTCAGGGGTGTTGTAGCTGCCAAAGGGCATATCGCTAATGATGAGCGGGCGCTGGCAACCGCGGCTTACGCAGGCGGTGTGATAAGCCATGTCGTCAACGGTGACGGGCAGGGTGGAATCGTGACCCTGCAATACCATGCCTAGTGAGTCGCCCACTAAAATGGCATCGATACCGGCTTTTTCGACCAATTTGGCAAAGCTGGCGTCGTAGCAGGTGACGACGGCAAATTTTTGCTGGCTTTGCTTTTTGGCTAGCAAGCTGAGGATGTTGACCTTACTCATAGCGCGCCTCGACGGTGCTTAAAAAAAAGTGGGGTTAAAGTAATGGCGACCGCTGCGAATTTCCAGCAGATATTGCAATAACTGCTCATATTGCTGGTCATTATGGGCAAAATCAATTTCTGCGGCGTTAATAATGAGCAGCGGCGAGTCTTGGTAGGAGTGGAAATACTCGCTGTAGGCGCCGTTAATTTTCTCTAGGTAGTCTATATCGATATTGCGCTCAAAATTTACGCCGCGCTGGTGGATGCGCTCGCGCAGGGTTTTGGCCGGTGCTTGCAAATAAATCACAAGGTCGGGGGTGGGTACATCGACTTGGACCTGCTGGTAAACCTTGCGGTAGAGCTCAAGCTCGTTAGCATCAAGGGTGATTTGGGCGAATAGCGGGTCTTTTTGAAAGACAAAGTCGGCGACGTGGGTTTGTTCAAATAAATCGCTTTGGCGCAAATCGCTGAGCTGCTGGGCGCGCTGAAATAAAAAGAATAGCTGGGCAGAAAGCGCCGCGTGGCGTTGGTTTGCGTAAAAACGTGCCAGAAAAGGATTGTCTTCGGCCTTTTCTAAAAGCAGGTGGAAGCCTAGAGATTTGGCTAAACGGCGCGCTAAGGTAGTTTTGCCAACGCCAATTGGCCCCTCAACCGCAATAAAGCGGGGTGGTTTGTGAGGGTTGATAATCGGCTCGTTAACGAGGTTGTGATTCGTCATTGCTGTTTAAAACCCACAGAGTATCAGTGTCTTTAAAGTCTAGGTTTAAGCTGTCGCCGAATACGGACTGTAACAGCTTTTGAGGCGCAATATCGCATAGCGGACGCAGCACAAAGTCGCGCTGATGCATGCGTGGATGAGGTACGCAAAGCAATTCATTATTAATGCGCTGCTGGCCGTAGAGTAAGAGGTCGAGGTCGAGGGTGCGTGGCCCCCAGTGTAATTCGCGGCGGCGCTGATGCAGGGCTTCAATACCTTGCATGGCGAGCAGTAATTGCTCGGCCGTTAAGTCGGTGTCGATAGCGGCGGCGGCATTGACGTAGTTGTCTTGCTGGCCCGGCCCGACGGCTTGTGAACCGTAGAGTTTTGAGTTTTCAATGAATTGGCAGTTGGGCAGGGCTGCCAATTCATTGAGCGCGCTTAAAACGTGCTGCAGCGGATTTTCGAGATTGCTGCCCAGGCCAATATAGCAACGAATCATCGCGGTTTGCGAGGTCCGCGCCGGCGACGAGGGTTGCTGCGGGGCTTTTCGCTAGCAGGAACTTGGCTGAGCATGGCGCCGCGGGTGTCGACGTGGGCTTCTTGGAATGCCAGCCACCACTGTCCGAGTTCGGGTTCTATTTCGCCGGCTTGCTCGCGCAGTAGTAAAAAGTCGAAGCCGGCGCGAAAGTAGCGGTGCTCCAATAGTTGCTCAGGGCGCTTGCCGGAGCGACGGGTTAGGCGGCACTGCAGTTCCCAGATGTCGCGCATGGGCAGCGAGAAGCGCTTGGGTATGGCAACGGTTTGCTGTTGCTTATGGAGCACCCGCTCCGCGGCTTGATGCAGTGCGGCGATTTCGGGTGCGCCAGATGCCATTATCTCTTGGTGAAGGTGTTTTACCATTGGCCACAAGATAACTGCGTAGATAAAGGCTGGGGTAACGGGCTTGCCTTCGGCGATGCGGGCGTCGGTGTTAATCAGGCCCTGCTTGATAATTTCTTCTGCCGCAGGCTCTCGCTGGTTGAGCATTTTTTGGGTGGCGGGGAAGAGCGGTGCAAATAAGCCATAGCGCTGCATTAGGGCGTAGGTGTGCAGGCCTTGACCCGACATAAACAGCTTGATGACTTCGTCAAACATTCTTGCTGCGGCGATATCGCAGAGCAGCGGCGCAAGGCGCGTAAGTGGCTCTTCGCTGTGGCGTTCAATATCGAAGTCAAGTTTGGCGGCAAAGCGCACCACGCGCAGCATTCGTACCGGATCTTCTCGGTAGCGGGTCTCTGGATCGCCGATAATGCGGATAAGCTTGTTCTTGAGATCTTGCATGCCGCCGACAAAGTCGTAAACACTGAAGTCGCGGCTAGAGTAATACAGCGCATTGATGGTGAGGTCGCGGCGTGCGGCATCCTCGTCAACGGAGCCGTAAACATTGTCTCTGGTCAGCATGCCCGATTCGGTTTGCGCGGAGTGCTTATTGCGCTGGGGGTTGCTGGCTGGCGCGTCGTGGCTGCCGCGGAAGGTGGTGACCTCGATAATTTCGCGGCCAAAGCGGACGTGAACAATACGAAAGCGTCGACCGATGATGCGGCTGTTGCGAAACACGCCGCGAACTTGTTCGGGAGTGGCGTCGGTGGCAATGTCAAAATCTTTGGGCTGGCCGCCAAGGAGTAGGTCGCGCACGCCGCCGCCAACCAAAAAGGCTTCGAAACCTTCTTCGTTGAGTCGGCGGATGACTTTCAGTGCCGCATCGCTGATGTGTTTGCGCGACACGCAGTGTTCGTCGCGGGGAATAATGGCCACTTGGTGTGCGGAGCCTTGGCTGGATTTGGAAAATTTGCCGGTTAGCTTTTTCCACAGCCCGGTAACGGAGCTTGATGTCATTGAGTTTAGGGGTCGGCCGTTAGTTTGGAAAGGCGGTATTCTAGCACAGGGATTTAGGGTGTGCGGGAAATGCTCAGGGGGAATTTTCGGTGTTTCTAAAATGAAGAAGGGGAAAACAATGTCTTCCCCACCCAGGTCTCTTTGCTATTATATTATTATTATTGTTTCTCTTTTATTATTATTATTTTGTTTTCTTATTGTTGTTTGACAGTAAAGAGAGCATATGCCGTGCCAAGTTATGAAATTCGTTGTTTTTCAGTGTGTTAGGTATTTTCCCTGTTGTGGAAAGCCCTTACATATTTGTGAACTGTTACCTTACTATACGCCCTTTGTTACATTTCCTTGCTTGGGGTAACGATGGGCGTAATGCTTAAACGGTACTTAAGCATTGCTTCTAGTGGCTACCTTTTTGCGCGGAATTCCTAAGCGCTGACGACGTTCCCACAGGCATTTGCGGCTGACCCCAAGTTTTTGGGCAAGCTCGGTTTCGCTCATTGAGTCCTGATGTTCTAAAACAAAACGCTGGAAATAGTCCTCTAGCGACAAATCTTCGCTGGGATCATTATTGCTGCGGCTGGGTTTGCTGCGGCTGTCTTTGCGCTCTACGCCTGTGCTGCTATTGGTGGAGCGATTTGTGAATTCACTGCCTCGGCCGCGAATTTGGCTGATATCGACAAGTTCTAAGTCGATATCAAGGAGCTCATTGTCTATTTCTTTGCTGTCGCAGAGTATGACTGCACGCTCGATGGCATTTTCTAGCTCGCGAATATTGCCCGGCCATATATAGGTGGTGATGGCCTGAATCGCTTTGGGGCTAAAATGCATTAATGGTTTTTTCATTTTCTCGCAGCGATGCTTAAGCAGGGTTTCGGCCAGCTCGAGAATGTCCTTGCCGCGCTCGCGCAGTGGCGGCAGCTCTAGCTTCATTACATTGATGCGGTAGTAAAGATCCTCTCGGAAGTGTCCGGCGTGGGCCATCTCTTTGAGGTCGCGGTGGGTCGCGCAGATCAATCTAACATTAACCTTGCTCGACTCTACTGAGCCAATGCGGCGAATTTCATCTTCTTGTATAAACCGCAGTAGTCGCGCTTGGGCCTCTAAGGGCAGTTCGCCAATTTCGTCTAAGAATAAGGTGCCGCCATCGGCGGCTTCAATTAAACCGATCCGGCTGCTGTTAGCGCCGGTGAATGCGCCTTTTTCATAGCCAAACAGTTCAGATTCAATCAGTGACTCAGGTATTGCCGCGCAGTTCACGCAGATGATGGGTTTGTTAACCCGTGTGCTTTGATTGTGAATAGCCCGCGCTACCAGTTCTTTACCGGTACCGGTTTCGCCGTGAACAAGGACGGTGGCATCGGTGGGCGCGGCGCGACGAATATGGTCGTAGAGTTGTTGCATGGCCTTGCAGCTGCCTATCATGCCGTTGGCGTCGGCAATTTGCTTGCGCTGGCTGCTGCTGGGCTCGGGGCTGCTACCGGCGGGGGGCTTTTCGCTGGCGGTGCTGTTAATAATGCGTTCTACAGTCTCGAGCATCTCGTCGTGGTCGAAGGGCTTGGCAATATAATCGATAGCGCCTTTTTTCATGGAGTCGACAGCTGATTTGAGGCTGGCGTAGCTGGTCATGATGAGTACCGGCGCGTCGGTTTTACTAATGAGGTCTGTGCCTGGAGCGCCGGGGAGCCGTAAGTCGCTAATAATCAGGGCGTAGTCGTTGACATTGTAGGTGCTTAGGGCCTTTTGAACAGAGTCGGCCTCGTCTACCTGATAGTCATTGCGTTCTAGCAGGCGACGTAGTGCGACGCGGATGACGTCTTCGTCTTCAACTAAAAGGATCTTGGGCATAATTCTCTCCGTTGCTTGCATACGGCCAGCGCGTCGGCTTATTCAGCCGGACAACATAACGCGATCAGCCGATTATTTCTAGGGTGGCCTTGGCCGCCTCGCTGTCGATCAGATTGAGATGGATATGTATTCGGGTGCCATTGCCGCCAAATTCGGGGACGGGGCTTTCAATGCTGATATCGCCGCCGAGATCGCCAATAATGCTGTACACCAGCGCCAAGCCAAGGCCAGTGCCTTTGCCTGGCTCTTTGGTAGTAAAGAAAGGTTCAAAGATTTGATCTTGCAGTTTTTCGTCGATGCCAGTGCCGTGGTCAGTGACCATGATATGGGCTGAGTTGTCATCTCGCGTAGCGTCAATGGTGATCATGCTGTCTTCGGGGCTGGCGTCGCGGGCATTCGATAGTAGGTTAATAAATACCTGCATCAAGCGCTGAGTATCACCGGCCACCACGATGTCGCTGGGGCAATTATTGTTGTAGTGAATATGGCGCGCCTGCTGATCTAGGCTGAGTAATTGCACTGCCTCCATTACGCAGTCGCGCACAGTGACCGCCTCAAAGGCTTGGGTGGGGTCTTCGCGGCCGGTGTGGGCAAAGTTGACCAAGCTGTGCACAATACTGCTGATGCGCTGGGTCTGTTTTACGATTTGCGAAGCCGCCTCTAAGGTGTCGGGGTTGTCGCTCTCAAAGCGCAAATTCTGGGCAAGACAGGCGATACCCGTAACGGGATTGCCAATTTCGTGGGCGACACCCGCGGCAAGGCGGCCTATTGATGCTAGTCGTTCCTGATGGGTTAACTCGTTTTCTAGCAGTTGGGTGTCGGTGATGTCTTCCACTACCACGATCAATTCGTCGCGGCCCAGCATTTGCGATTCAGTGCGGTGCAGGTTTAGCCAGCGCAGGCCTTTATTGGTTTCAACGCTAAATTTGCTGCGGTGTAAATCGCTGCTGGCCAAAAAACTGAGCAGGCAGTTTGCCCAGGGCTCGGGCAAGCCCGTTAATCGCGAGCCTGTAACGGTATTGGACTTTATTTTAGTAATGTCGGCCATGGTGGTATTCCATAGCAGTATCTCTTGGTCGCGGCCTAGTGCGCAGACGCCAATGGGAAGGTCTTCCAGTGTTTGGCGGTGATAGCGACGCAGGCTATCTAAGTCTGCCGCTAGGCCGGTGAGATTGGTTTGATAGCGTTCTAAGCGCTCTTCAATGTAGGTAATGTCCTCACTGCTGCCGATGAGGTTGTCGGTATAGGGTAGGGCGCGGTCTATTACGCGGCGGGCACTGGATGGGCCGATGAGCGAAGATAAATTGACTTCAATGCGATCGCGGATTCGGCGCAGGGCGTATGGCCTCGTTTCTAATTCGTCGAGCTTTAGCTCATCGAGGGCGCGTTTAAATTCTTGGGCGGCGGCGCTGTCGCCCAAGACCTCTTGTAGGCGCAATCGGATTTCGCTGGCGTAATGCAAATTTAGGGTTTGGCGCGTGGGTCGGTTTAGGTCGTCGAGGGTGCACGCCTCGGCTGCGCGGCGCTCTTCGGGAGAGACATCGCTGAGCAGTGAAACAATAATAAAGACTAGGCCGTTTAACGCTAAGGATAGGCTTGTTACCACCACCCAAAACTGATCGTCACTTACGGGATAAATGTAAATATCTTTGAGGAAATTGGGTTGGCTGCCGGTGAACATCGGGACGACAAGGCCAATTGTCCACACTGTAAAACCGGCGCAGAGGCCGCCGATAAAACCGTTGCGATTGGCTCTGGGCCAATACAATACGGCCAGTACCCCAGGTAAAAACTGGAGGCAGCCACTGGCAGAGGTCATGGTTAAATTAGTCAGGCTCTGGGATTCGCCGATCAATTCATAAAAAACAAAACCAACGAGAATGATCACGCAGATTAAAAGCTGGCGGGTCATTAGCAGCCAGCGATAAATGTCGATGTTGCGACCTCTGGGCCGCAGCACTGGCAAGACTAAATGGTTTAAGCACATCGATGCTAAGGCGAGGGTGGTGATGATAATGGCACCGCTGGCTGCCGACAGGCCGCCGAGGTAGATCAATATCGTTAGCCATGGTTTGCCGATTTCCAACGACAAGCCCAGGGCATAGTAGTCGGCGGGAAGGCTGAGCTCGCTAGCGCTCCCTGCCCACAGAATCGGCAGGATGGGAAGGCTCATTATTAGTAGGAATAAAGGCAGCCCCCAGCTCGCTGTGGCTAGGTTTTTACTGCTGGGGTTTTCTGCGAACAGCATGTGAAATATATGCGGCATGCACACCGCAGCGGCAAAAAACATAATAAGCATCAAGCGGTTCACATCGCCAGCTTGGGGTTCGTTAAGGGGCGCTAAGGTCTCTGGTTTGCTGTCTAGCCAAACCTGTAAACCCTCAAAGCTGCCAAACACGACGTAAGTGCTGATAATGCCAATGAGCAGCACGGCAAAGACTTTCACCAAGGATTCAAAGGCTAGCGCGGTGACGAGGCCGCGATGGCTATCTTTTGACGCGAGGTTGCGCGAGCCAAATAGAATGGTAAATACCGTAATAATGAGGCAAAACAGAAAGCCGGTGAGGTTTCGGTAATCACCGCTGCCGCTGTCAATTGAACGGCCGAGGCTTAAAATGAGGGTGGATTCTGACACTGTCTGAATTTGTATGGCGAGCAGTGGCCATACAGCGACCGCCGTAAACACGGTGACTAGCGAACCTACCCAGGAGCTGCGAAAGCGAAAGCTAAGTAAGTCGGCCAGAGAGTTCAGTCGGTAGCTTTTGCAGATCCGGTGCAGTGGTGCCAGTAGTATGGGCAGTAAAATCATCGCAGCGGAGAGGCCAATATAGTAATTCAAAAAACTGTAGCCGTAGTGCTGCGCAAAACCTACCGCGCCGTACACCGCGAAACCACTTGCGTAAATGCCCAGCGACAAAACATAGGTGGCGGGATGGTTGATCAGCTTGGCAGGGAGAAGTTGGCGCTCGGCGGCATAGGCGATGGCAAAAAGCAGCAGCAGGTAGCTGATACCAATAAATAACAGGGTATTGATATCAAAGATCATTGCGGCGTTGCTGACGAAGGCTAAAAAACACAAAAAGAATTATGGCTAGCCACACCAAATGGTGGCGATACCAGAGATTGCTACCCGTGTAGAGCCAGCGGCCCAAGCTGGGCGCGTAAACAAAAGCAAAGGTAACTAATAAGAGCAGGGGAGAATGAATTTGCATGGCGACCGGAACGCGTTCACTGTCGGCTTGATGTTACTGGACGCGCGGGGAAACTGCAAAGAATGTGTCGAAAAGTGATGCTGAAGATTGGCGCGGGATAGTCGCGGGCGGATCAGTGCGCGGGAATTTGCCGACCGGCGGGTATGTCTTGGAGCTGCCAGTGCCCAGCGGCCCAATTAAGTAGCTCGGGAATAGTGTTGATGTGATCAGGGGGCGGGGTTTGCTGCAAATAGCGCAGCGCTAAGCAAAGGTTGTTAAAGGCGTGGCTATCGTCCAATGCCGGCGCAAAGCTCTGTTTGCTGAGCTTGTGGCCATCGTCGCCGACGATCACTGGAATATGGCAGTAGCGAACAAGGGGAAGGCCGAGGGCCTTTTGCAGGTGGATTTGCCACGCGCTGGCATCAAGAAGGTCGACACCGCGCACAATATCGGTAATGCCTTGTGCTGCGTCATCGACCACGACCGCGAGTTGATAGGCATATAAGCCGTCTTTGCGTTTTAGAATGGGATCGCCAATATCTGCCCCGCGGCGAATTTGCGGACCCTGCAGGCGGTCGTTAAATTCCACCGGCTGGTCGCCAATGCGCAAGCGGATGGCGGATTGTTCGGGTTGGCCTAGGTGGCGACATGCTCCGGTGTGAAGTCCATTGCTGGGCGCGAGTTGCCGGCGGGAGCATGCACACCAATAGGCGAGATTAGTGGTGAATAATTGATTAAGGTGCTGCTCGTAGGCGGCGCTGCGCTGGCTCTGCCAAAAAACATCGCCGTCCCACTTTAGGCCATGATTTATTAGACTGTTGAGGATGATTTGCGCGGCACCGGCCTGCTCCCGAGGCGGATCTATATCTTCCATGCGCAACAGCCACTGGCCACGGTTGGCGCGAGCGTCTAAATAGCTGGCCAAGGCGGTAACAAGGGAGCCAATATGCAAGGGGCCGCTGGGCGAGGGGGCGAATCGGCCAATATAGGGGGTGCTAGGGAGTGACATTGGGGGTGTTTGTGGGCGGCGAGCCGCCCAGCAAGATTTTAGCCGCGTTCTTGACGTTCTTTAATCTCGTCTAAGGTTTTGCAGTCTATGCACAGCGTTGCTGTGGGGCGCGCTTCTAAGCGCTTAATGCCAATGTCGACGCCGCAGGTATTGCAGTAGCCGTAGTCGTCTTCATCGATCAGATTTATGGTTGAGTCAATTTTCTTAATCAATTTACGCTCGCGATCACGGGTGCGGAGCTCAAGGCTGAACTCTTCTTCCTGTGTGGCGCGGTCGGCTGGATCAGGGAAATTGGCCGCTTCATCTTTCATGTGACTCACAGTGCGGTCTACTTCTTCCATTAGCTCTGCCTTCCAATTAAGCAGAATTTGGCGGAAGTGTTCCTTCTGTTTGTCGTTCATATATTCTTCGCCCTTTTTTTCTACATAAGGGACAAAGGTTTTCAAGTTTTCAGGTGTGCTCTGTTGTGCAGGCATGGTTGGCCCTCTTTTTTACAAGCCGTTAACCGCAAACCGCGGGCATGCGCGGCGACGCTGTGCCGCCAAATCGGCAAAACTACCAGATATGGCGCTGTTGCGCCACACGAAATTGCGCTTAAAGCCCTGTTGCGGATATTCATTGGGCTGATGTGATGATGTTAAGGCTCCGTGGATAAAGTTACACTCCTGCTTTTGGATCATAGGAATAGTATAGGTGAGTAAATCCTTTGCGCGTCGTTTAGCCGATATTGAACCGTTTCGGGTGGTTGAGGTGCTCACTCGCGCCAAGGCGCTCGCGGCGGCGGGCCGAGATATTATTCATATGGAGGCTGGTGAACCGGATTTTAGCAGTGCCGAGCCGATTATTCGCGCGGCAAAGGCCTCGTTAGACCGCGGTGAAACCAGCTATACCCCCGCGGCTGGCATTCCCGCGTTGCGCGAGGCAATCTCCAATTATTACCGTCAGGATTATGGGCTAGATATATCGCCGAACCGAATCATGATCACCCCAGGCGCCTCGGGTGCGCTGTTGTTGCTGGCGGGGTTATTAATTAATCCCGGTGACGGCATGTTGATGACCGACCCAGGTTATCCCTGCAATCGCCATTTTTTGCGGCTAGTTGAGGGCGAGGGGCAGCTGGTGCCGGTGGGGCCAGAGGATCGTTTTCAGCTCAGCGCAGAAAAAGCCGAGCAGCATTGGCAGGCCAATACCAAGGGCATTATGGTGGCCTCACCGGCGAACCCCAGCGGCGAAATTCTCACCGCGCCGCAATTGCGCGATTTACACAGCCTCTGTGAGCGCAAACACGGTCACTTGATTGTGGACGAGATTTATCACGGCCTGAATTACGGGGTGGATGCGCCGAGTATTTTGTCGATTACCGATCAGGCCTTTGTGATTAATAGTTTTTCTAAATACTTTGGGATGACCGGCTGGCGCCTAGGCTGGTTGGTGGCGCCAGAAGAGGCGGTGCCGGAATTAGAAAAATTGGCTCAGAATCTGTTTATCTCTATGTCGACGATGGCGCAACACGCGGCGCTGGCTGCCTTTGCGCCAGAGACCCGCATTATCCTAAACGCTCGCCGCGATGAATTTGCCCAGCGCCGCGATTATTTGTTGCCGGAACTGCGGAGTTTGGGTTTTGACATTCCTCACTGTCCAGCCGGCGCGCTTTATCTTTACGCCGGTATTAAGCGTTTTAACATGAGTAGTCCAGAATTTTGCCGCTCATTGCTGGAAGACCACGGCATTGCCATTACCCCTGGTGAAGACTTTGGTCGCTACCGAGCCGATGAGCATGTGCGCTTTGCCTACACCACCGGTATGGACCGTTTAGCCGAGGGTGTGGCGCGGCTGCGCAAGCTTTACGGCTGAGGATTGCTGTAAATTTGCACACCAAGCTCGCCGCTACTGTCATCGGCGCGTGCAGCGAGGGCACTTGCCATGGATTGCGCAATTGCTTGGGCGCGCTGTTTCATTGCCTCGCAGCGCGGGCCGCAGAATAAGCGGTCGATACTGTTGTTGAGTAAATACAGCCAGCGGTGAAAGTGGTGTGGGCTCAGCGCGGCACGGTGATGGAGTTCTTGGTGGCGCTTAAATAATTCGCCTTGATAAACCCGTTCAGACAGCAATTGCTGCACCCAGAAATCGGTGACCTTCGGCAGGTGATCTTCGAGTGAGAAGACCATTACGTCGGTAAAATAAAAGCCGATAATATCGTCATTGAGCACGTGCTCGTAGAAATGCCTAAGCAGGGTTTCTATATCGCCGCGATTGCGGATGTCGTGATTGCTGTTGTTAATCATATATTGAATGATTCGGCTCGTTTTGATTACTCGCGTGCTCAGTCGAAATTACTATAGAGAATAGGTGGTTCGGGCGGCGTCCAAATAGCCTGCCAGCGATCCTCCAAAGTGTATTTTGCGTAGAGCATAATATGATTTGGTTCGTAAAAATCGGCGCGCTGAACATCGGCAGCTAAGCCCAAGTACCACCGTTTGCTAATACGCTTTTCAACCGCGGCCTCTGCCGCATAGCCAGCGCCCCCGCCGGAAGAGCTGTTCCCGCCCAGTAAATAAGGTGCATCCTCGCGTGACCATGATCTAGAGACCGAGGCACCGATTAAATAGGACCAATCATCGTTAACGCGGCCGTAATAACGCACGGGAATAGACAGCGAGAGATAATTCTGGGGGCTAAAATAGGCGCCGTGCTGCAATGTGTATTCACTTAAATTTTTTCCGTATTGGAAATGGAGTAAGTTTAGGCCCACCCGAAACTTGCGATCTTCCTGATCAATTACACGATGATAGACGCCACCCAATATACCTAAGCGGGTGTTATCGGCGACGTTTTCGCCTGTCATCAGGTGGTATTGTAAGCTGGCCCAGTAACCATAGGCACCACCGCGATCGATACTCAGCCCGAGCTTGGCGCCGCTGCGAACGACTCCGCCCCACTCTGTACCTGCGTTGTTTGCCGTGGCGGGAACTTCCATGCCAACGTAGGACAAGGTAGTGCCCAGTTCGGGCCGACGCGACACCGCAAGATTCCAGCCCACCGTTGCTAGTTTGCCGCTAATGCCCGCGCCGCCTACTATATTGCTGTTCTGAAAACCCAGCGGGGTAGTGCCAATATCGGCCCACCAGCGATCACTTAGCCAGCCTAGTCCCAGGGCTATGCCGTCGGCAGTGCTACTAAAGGGAATCCGGTTTAGGCTTCCACTTTGAGGGTCTAGATAATTTACGGTACCCGAGTCGACCTTAACAAAATCGGCCCGTGCAATAATATGACCGTCCAAGCTTGGAACCGGCCATTTCACCTCTACTGGGACTTGGCTAGCCTGATCGCGCCCCGCGCGCTTTTTAAAATCTAGCCCGAAAGTAACATGGCCATCATTCCGGTCGCGCAGGGTATCTATTTGTTGGCGCGCACTGCGTGTTAGCCAGTTGTCTGGCGCAGATTGGTATAGCTGTTTTTTTTGAGACTGCTTGTTTAGCGGCGTAGCAGGCGGTTTAGCGCTGGCGCGCAGCAGCACGTTGTAAGCAAGTGCTTCTGTTAATTCTGACTGGCTTTCTTTTGCGCTTAATAGCATCGCCTTGCGGATTTGCATGGCGCTCATATCGTCGCGCTCACGCAGTTGGGTAATGAGCTGGTGCTCAGATTCACGGTCGTTATTGTCGCTGAGTATGGTCAGCAATTGCATTGACTCTGCGGGAGTTAGGTCGGCGCTGATGGTGAGCAAGTTGGCTGCTTGCTGTTGAAATATGGCGCGTTCGTTTATTGCCGCGCTACTGCGGAGTAGCCCGAGTTTGGCCGCAATATAGTCGGGGCCAAGGGATTGGGCTGCGCGGTGATATAAGGAATAGGCGAGCATATGATGCTCATCTTGCTCTGCTTGTTTAGCCCGCGTCAGTTGATAGCGGGTATTTAATAAAGCGAATTGTTGTTGCGCTTGTGGTGATGCGGCGCGTAAGTTGCGGCCCGAATACCACACTGAAAAATCATTGAGTTGTTCAAGTGACAACATCAAATTGCCATAGGCTAATTGTCGTGCCAATGGCCAATCTTGGCTCGGCTTTAACGCGTGATATATCGTTAATGCTCGCGGCTTTTGGTCCAATTCCAACCACGCTTTTGCCAATCGAATACGGGCATCGTCGTCGTTTGAATAATGCTTTGTTAGTGTGTTGAGTTTGGTTTGTACATTGGGGTTGTCAATATCAATGCCCCGCAGGGCAAGATCCAGCTCCAAGCGCAATAAGTTTTGCTGCATTGCCTCGCTGCGTTGCTGCGGGGGTATGCTTCGCAGTTGCTCTACGGCGGCGAGACCTTGCTCTCGAAATGACAAATATAAGGCGTAAGCAAACGTCATCTCGGCAGAGGGTGTGGTTTGTTGCCAATCTGCCATTAACTGGTCGGCGCGCTGGGCTTGCCCCAGCTTGAGTAATTCTTTCGCGAGATCAGCGCGCTGCCATGGCGAGATTGGTTGTAAGGCTAGGGCTTGCTCCACCGCTTCTAATATTTGATCTGGGTCGCCACTCCGTTTAGCAAAGTCGACTTGGGCTTGTGCGATTTGTTGCTTAAGCGCTTTAACTTGTGGGCTGACTGTTTGTTGTTGGGCAGGGCTGAACTCGGCGGCAAGCCGCAGCGCGGCATGGCGCCCACTGCGCAGTTCGCGCAGAGCCAATATGCCGCGCAGGGCTTGCCCATTTTGGGGTGATAGTTTCAGTGCGTATTGGTAGGCAGTCTCTGCCCGCGCATACTGCTTTTGGGCTTTGGCCACATCTGCTGTTGCAATATGCACGTGAACTGAGTTTGGGCGCAGTGCTTGCGCTTCGGCCAGCGTGCTCTCAGCTTGGTGAAATTGTTCCAGCTCTAATAATTGATCTATTTGTTTCAGTAACTTCCAAAAGTGGGCGGTGTCGATCAGTCGCGTCCATTTACCGATCCAGTCTGGGTTTTGGTTGTGCTGTAGCGCCAGTTGGAAATAGCGCTCGGCGGCGGCACTATTGCCCGTTCGCAAATACAACACGCCGAGCCCTCCGAGCACCTGCTCATCGTCTGGCCGGCCTTTTAAGGCATACAGTAATTCTGTCTCGGCTTGGGTGTTGCGCTGCGCGTCTAGTGCAGCCAAGCCTTGCTTGCGCGCTCGATAATAGGGGTCTTTTAATTGCTGACGTTCGGTTGCTAAGCGTTCAGCTGCGTGCCGGTAGCTGTCTTGGATGCTGATGTCGGTGGGGTAGCGCGACGCGAGGGTAGCGTAATCGCGAAGCACCGATGCATCAATGGGTCTTTCGCCCAAAATGAGCAGCCACGAGGCGGCGGCGCGTCTTCCCAAGCCGGGGCCTATTGCTAAGCGCTGAAAAATTTCCACCGCCTGTGGATCTTGTAAGCTGCGCCTGCTGAGGTGTTCTGCCAGCATGAGCTCTATTAGCGGAAAACCTTGGTATTCCTTGTTTAGACGTTCAAGGCTGTTTCGAATGCTGGCCCAGCGTTCAGGTATATGGCCCTCAATATCCATTACCCGCAATTGCAGTCCTAGGGTGGGCATACCATTGGGGAACAGTTCTTTAAATAGCGTAACGGCCTCTTCGCGCCGCCCAGCTGTTGCCAGTAATTGCGCGTGCGACAGTAGCTCCTTTTGTTCTGTCATTGCCCGTAAATACTGTTGGAAATACTGGGTTTGTTTACTTTGAGGGTCGTGCTTTTGCATATCTCGTAAAACAGCATCTGCGTCGTCAAAGCGCTGGTCGGCGATGAGTCGATAGCCGCGATAAAATTTAACGTCGGGATGTGACGGCGATATGGCCTCAAGTTGCGCTAAGGCGTGGTCGAGTAAATCCAAGCGATTTGCCGCTTCGGCGAGGTGCAGTTTCCGACGTAAAATAGTGGTGGCGTCTAGGGTGCCGGTGTCTATAGCCGCAGCTTGCGAGTCTGTGGTTTCAGAGAGCGTTACCGCCATGGCATTTTCGTTACTGGGCGTTGTCTCTATGTTGTCACGAATAAAGAAAAACCAAAGTACAAACGCCAAGCCAATAATTGGCACGGCCCGTAGCAAGGTCATCCAGCTTAATTGCACTGCGCATTCTCCCACGCTGGTAAGAGCGTGCCGTCGAGCGCAAAGCGGTAGCGGTGCTCAATCCAGCCAACACCAAATAGGCTTAGTACGGTGTCGTAATAGCCCCTGCCCCTTGGAATTTCTGCTCTAGCGAGCGCTACTTGCGCGGCTATTTTCGGTGCCTGCTGGTGATAAGTGGGCGACGAGGACATTAGTGGCAGTAACGCCGCCATAAAACCTACTGGGCCGTGTCCGGAACTGCGACCGTCGCGGGTGTCTACGGATTCTGGCGCAGCGCCATTAGCGATAGTTTTTGCTAGCATTGGGGCCATAGCCGTTATTAGATTCTGTTTGTGCGGATGGGTGTCGGCTAGCATTCCGGCCCATAAATAGCTGCGTATCGCTTCATAGCTTCCCTTGCCAGACGTTTGCTTGTCGGTGGCGACGCCTGTTTTTGACACGAGTAACCAGTCAGGGACAAAACCAGACGTTGAAACCATATGATTTAAGTTCGCTGTGGTGCTGGCAATCTCGGCCCAAGGTTGCTGTGGATAGATTTTGGCGAGATAGTCGAGAATGTGCAACGGAGTGTAGCTTGGGTTTATGCGATATGTGTTTTCGGAAGGATTGCTTTTATGGGTAATAAAGCCTGATGGTGCCGGCAATAGTAAGCGGCCTAGGCCGGCAATATTGGCAGTCTCTTCACCCGCGATGCGTCGGGCCATAAGATAGCCAAGGCTCGCATAATAGTGAGAATTCCATAGTCTTCCCGCTTCACTGAGCGTGTAGGCTATCCATAAATCCGCGTCAGCGGCGGCATTGCTATCAATGATGCCGTACTGACCGTTTGCCTTAGCACCCCATAACCACGAGGGCAGTTGGGAGCCTATATCGCCAGCCGCCAAATTTTGGTTGGTCCACATTAGCAATCGATCAAAGCTGTCGCGATCATTGGCAACTAATGCGAAAAACAAGCTGTAGGCTTGCCCTTCAGATGTGGTGATTGGTGTGCGGCCGCTGCGGTCAAGCACACGGCCGTCATCGATATAAGCTTCCCGAAACGCAAGCCAGTCCGGCCACGCGCAATTGCCGTCTGCTGCTTGTAGCTCCGATGCCAGCAGCATCAGCGTAAACGCCAGCAGAAGGGGTCTCATTCGTCGTCGCCTTCCCGCAGACGGCGAGCGGCAACAACCGCTAACAGCCGCCACAAGGTAATGGATATGAGAACAACTAACAGTAGTGCACACGCTGCCAGAATGAATGGATGTTTAGAAAAGTGGTACCAAATCAGTGTTTGCAACGGTAAGTGGCCAACGTAATAGGGTTTTCCCACGTTATAGCTGGCTACTGAGTCGCCGCGAAACAATGCCACCGATCCGTATATATAGGGCATTCTGCCAGGGGTGTTTAGGGAGCGGCTAACGTCGAGAAGGTCTTGGTCTCGGGTGCCGAGCAGCGCAACGATACTGCGCGAATCGTTATATGGCGATTGCATGCCTATTAGTGCGCCAAAAGCGCCGTTGGCATTCACGCTGACTTGTTCAGCGGTGGTCCATGCCTGTGTCTTAGCTAATGGGGAGCGATGCGTGTTACCTAAGTGTTGCGGGCGATCAAAGGAGCGCTGGCTTTTTTTCCACAATAGCGCGGGCAGATCTTGCTCGGCTGATGAGGCGGCCATTGAGGGATCAACGCCGATTGTCAGAATATCTTTGTTCGCCAAGCGGGAGGGCTCCCAGTTATCTAGTAAGACCAAACCAATTCCCGGATATGCGGCACTCGCAGAGAAGTAACCAACGGTTTCTAATAGCGATTGAATTAAGAGTGGACTTGGTGATGGCGGTATAACCACGGCGGTGTCAGACAGGTCTGCCATGCGGGTAAATGGGTAGCCAGCAGTTGCAAAGACTTGCAGGTTGGGCATTTCGATATAGTGTGGGTAACCGCTAAAATCCAGTGTTGAATCTGCTTCGATTATGGCTCGAGGGCTTCCTGCCGGTATTGTCTGGCAGGCGCCTTCATTTACCGCCGCGAAGGCAAAACGAAAATTCATTTGATTCAGGCTACCTACTTGAAACGCTGGAATCCGAATTCGATCGCTGCCGCCCATCAAGCTATCGTCTAAGAGCGGCACTCTTACTCGTTTGGCCTCGCCGTTGATTCCTGTGGTGGTTAGGCTAAATGCCTCTACAAACTGACCGTTGATTGACATGCTAAGGTTTGAATCGTCGCTGTTGCTGGCCGGCGGCGAATAACGGTAGCGTAAATCGAGCGGAATACCGCGGCTTTGCCATGTAAATAGATCTGGCGGAACACGTAAAGACACCGAAATATCGCTGGGCTTACGCCCCTCTACTTGCAGGTCCTTTGGGTCATTAACTAGCTCCCCTAATGTTACGGGGCGGTCGGTTCTAATCCAGTTTGGCGCATCATAGGGCTGGCGCGCTTGAATCTGTTCGGCATTTGTAATGGTCGCAATTGGGCCGCTCATTAATTCTGTGCCCAGTGCTAGTCCTCGTACGGCGGTTAGTAACTGCTCGCTGTCGCGGCCCTGAATGAGTAATAATTTGACATAGGGTTTGTCTGGGTGGTTAATAATTTGGATCGTTGGTTTGTCTACCAGCGGGTAGTCGGCAAGGAAGGCAGGGCGATTGTCATTGGTGAGCATTACGATTGCGTGCTGCTCAGGCGGCTGATTAATTAACACCGGAAAATTGACGCCCCGCCATTTGGCCTGCGAACCGAAATACGATGCTGCTATTGTTGCCGCATACACGGTGTCGAGCTGATACTTTGGGCCAAACACAACGGGTAAGGTAAGTTTGCCAAAATCTCGGTGGTCAAAAAACGGTGCGGGCAAGATGCTTAAATCATTGCTTAGGCGCACTCGGCGGCTATTGAGCACTACCTCACTGGCCTGACTGATCTCAACCCAAATTGAAGGATCGCTGGGGTTCCAGCATTCTTTATCTAAATGGCCAACCAATTCTATTCGTAATTGATTGTAGTCACTGAGGTAGCGCGAATCTAATGGTAGCGTTACGCGGTGACGTTGGCCTTTGTTTTGTTCTGTAATTTGCACCGCGTGTTGCAGCTCACCATTTAAATATATCTTAAGGTGCGAGAGTACTTGGGTGAGTGCCGGTGAGCTGATGAAGTCTAATTTCAGTTCGGCGTCGGTAACCAGTCTATCTAAACGAGAGCCAAAGCCGAGGTAAATGCTGCTTTCACTGCCCTGTACGTCGATTGAATTAGCGAAGCCTAAGCTAGTGAAGGTCATGGTGTTGCTGACTAGGCTCGGGTCTATTTCCTCGGCTTTACTGATGTCCTCAGCAAAACAGAAAGGCGACAATATTATGAACAAGCCCAGTAGCGATAAAATTTTTGCGTTTAGCAAAATTTAACCCTCATTGTTTAGTTTCGTGCCGTGGTTGATACACTGCGAGGCTGAAACGTAGTAAGCCCTCTCAGCATCCAGACCACGCCAGCGTATATTTGCGGTATTGGTTTTGGCGCATTAGTAAGTAATCTATTATAGCCGCGTCCGGCTGCGCCAATTACTTGACCCATGCTAATCGCAGGGACATCCTCGTCGTAAGCTTCTTTCCAATTTACCCACGTATCAGCTTTGGCGAAGGTGCATTGCACATAGTCGATGGTTTGCTGAATCGACAGGGGTGGTAAGCGCGTGCCGACAACTCCGTTGCTGGCGTAAACGATATTTAGCGGAAAAATGAACTCTTCATTGGCGCGGCGCAAGGCCACGTTCAGTTCCGTTTGGTTCTGAAGTAGTTGGCAGTCGGCTATTTCTAAGCGTAAACCGTCAAAGGAAAAATCACGTACTTTTGCTTGAATGCGGTGCCCGCTGTGCAAAATCAAACTAACGGGGATAGATACCTCTACCCGAGGGGCTGTGCGCACTTGCTTGGCTTCGCCACCAACTGCCGCGGCGGCGCCTAGAATTAGCATGTTATAAAAAGTCCATGTCAGGTTAATAATAACAGCCGAAATTTCTTCGCTCGGTCCTGATACTATTCTGACAATCCCCCAGATAACGCCGGCAACGTTTAATAACACTAGGGTAATATAGGGTTTTGATATTACCCAATCGAAATAATCCCGCTCTATTACGCCGCCCTTGGCAGTGACATTAAATGTGCCCTTATGCGGCGCAAAAAGTGCGACGGTTGTGGGTCTGGCAACGTACCAAGCCAATACCGACTCATAAACTTCGCCCCAAAAAGAATAGCGATACTTTCCTTGAAGAATTGAGTTGACCGATGCGGCATGAACCATGTGCGGCACCACATACATTAGTAATACCAGCGCGGGGGCGTAAATAATGTACGTATGCAACAGCAAGAATGCGAGGGGCGCAGTAAGAAAGATAAGCCGTGGAACGCCGGATAAAAAATGTAGCATGGCATTGAAATAGCACAGCCTTTGTTGCCAGCGCAGCCCTCGCCCAGTGAGCGGGTTGTCTATACGTAAAATCTGAGCCATGCCTCGCGCCCAGCGTATGCGCTGGCCAATATGGGCAGACAGGGTTTCAGTGGCCAGTCCAGCGGAAATGGGTGCGCTGAGGTAGGCCGAGCGGTAACCGCGGCGATGCAGGCGCAGTGAGGTGTGGGCGTCTTCGGTAACCGTTTCCACCGCAATCCCGCCTACTTCTTCAAGCGGCTTACGGCGCAAAATTGCGCAGGAGCCGCAAAAGAATGTGCCCCCCCAGAGGTCGTTACCATCTTGAATTAGACCGTAGAATAAGTTGCCTTCGTTGGGAATTTTTCTAAAGTTGGCCAAATTTCGTTCAAAAGGATCTGGTGAATAAAAATGGTGGGGGGTTTGTACTAGGGCTAATTGGGGGTCCTTCAATAACCACCCCATTGTTAATTGGAAAAAGGCCCTAGTCGGTATGTGGTCGCAATCAAAAATAGCGACATATTCGGCGTTGGTTTTGGTAAGCGCGTAATTAATATTCCCCGCTTTGGCATGGTTGTTGTGCGGTCGGCGAATATAATTCACGTTTACTTCGGCGGCGAAATCTCGAAAACTGTCACGCTTTCCGTCGTCAAGGATATGGATGTTAAGTTTATGTTGGGGCCAATCTATGCCCAAACTTGCATACACAGTGGCTTTGACAACATCCAAATCTTCGTTGTAGGTAGGAATAAAGAGATCGATTGTTGGCCACGTTTCTGGGTCGTCGGGGAGCTGCTGTGGCGTTCGTTGCAAAGGCCAGATATTTTGAAAATAGCCCAATAATAATACTAGCCAAGCATAAAGCTCTGCGCTTAGTAATACTAAGCCTAAAATGAGCCCTGTAGTGCTGTCCCAATTCAGCGTGTTTGTGGTTCGCCACCAGATATAGCGGGTTGAAACGACTAGCGACAGCACAATGAGTAGCATACTTGAAAAACGTCCCGGCATGCGCTGCAGGGCTCGTGCCATTAAATATAGTGCGCACACAAAAATAGCCTGAGCTTCAAGGCTGAAGGGAACAGTGATGCAAAGCAGGCTTAACAAGACAATAAGCAGCATGAGTAACTTGTCGCGCCATTGCATATTGTGCCAAAAGCTGGCCGCAAACTTGTTGTTTAAGTCGGCGTTAACCACCGCCTCTGTTTGGCGCTCATTAGCCTGTTGCCCCGAATCTAGCAGGGGCTTAAACCAGCCAAGAGACAGCGTCAATAGCTTTTGCGAGCGTTTGTTAACTCGGCGAATAGCACTGGCGGCGCCCTTTGCTGAGCGGCGCGCGGAGTATGGTCTAATAAATAGTAACCAAAACAGCTGCACCACGGCACGCAGGGGGTCACCAATTCGAGGGCGGCTCAAATCAATATGCGGGAATAAATATTGTAGTAAACGCCAACTTTCGATGCCGGCAATGCGGGGCTTTAAGAATGTGAGTGCAAAGAGTAGCCATACGGTGACCAATACCTTGCCCGTTAAAGAGTAGCCGCCTGCGCCTTTTAGGCAGTTATATTGATGGTGCAATTCATTTTGCAGCCAAGGTTTAAAGAGCGGTGCTATTAATATTGCCCGCTGGGTGATGATGCCGCGTCGCCGGCGGAGAGCCTCCCTCACTCGGTTGCCTGCCGCAGCTGATTTGTACACCACAGCGCTAGTAAATGGAAATCTAGTGCAGCCGCGCTCTCTGGCGCGTAAGCCTTTAGGGCTTGGAGGTGGGCGAACGCCTCTGGCACTGAGGCATCATAATGAATGACATTTGGCGCTAAGCAGTGCTCAAATTCATGTCGCATTACTAGGAGAAGGTCTTTTTGCAGCTCATTTTCAGTCTTTACTGAATTTAGCAGTAATTTACTGTCCATAAGTCGCTGGCTGTAAAGGGGGTGCGACACAAGCAGGCGATAGGTTTGGGTGTCTGCTCGAGCAATTAGCAAGGAAAAATCGGCTATTTTCTGTAAGGCGCAGAGCTGGTTAGAAAAGCATCCTGTTATCGGCGAGGCCAAATCCAATAGTAAAAAGTCCAGCGGCTGGCCGTGCAGTGCTTGGCAGATAGCTGCAAGATAGTCGGGCTGCTTTTTGAGGGTGTCGGCTAACTGCGTTAATGCTGCCTCGGTAAGCATTCCGAACGGCAGCACTCGGCTGCCATCGCTAGCTTCAAAACCGCTATCTGACCAGCTTTGCGAGGCCCGTGTGCTTGTAGCCCAGCCCGCTATGGTGTCGGTAGCTACGCCAAAGTGCAGCGCAAGGACGTTCTCTGGTGCGCAATCTATGGCGAGGCAGCGATGCCCAAGGTTTTGTAAGGCTGCCGAGAGGTTAGCGGTGACGGTTGTTACGCCACTTCCGCCACTGACTGAATGAAGCAGGATTATTTTCAATGTACTAACCGTTTAGTATTCACCGAGCACTGGAAATAGGCGATGGCGTAGCAATGCTTGCAGTAGCATGCAGCTCAGCCAATAAGGGCCAGCGCTGCTTTATTTGCCGGTAGCGGCGTTGCTCAACCACTTCGATGTATTTTTGGTCCTCAATTTTGTAGGCTCGATAGATTGCCTGTACATCTTCGCATTGCTGGCTTGCGCCCATTTACTCTATTCCTTGTAAATCAATTGGCATGTCCGGCACTTCAATTCCACCGATGTATAGGGCACTATACAGTATATATTAGGCTTAATAGGGGGCATTTTGTCGACCTATTAATGTGTTTTCAAGACAATTCAGAATTCTCACCTGTAAATAAGTTGTATTCATTTGGTCGTTTTGCCCTGAAGGATTCACATTCACGCTATGCACGGTATTCCCGAGCTTCCCGCGGAAGCATTCACCCTTCGCGAAGGCGCCTTTTATTGCGGCTTTAGTCCCGCTTTGCGAGACGCAGTTCCGGTGCTAAGTCGAATTTTGGAAAGCAGCAAGCGCGGTGTTTTTGCGGCTGATTGTTTGGAAACAGAGCTTTTTTCCGAGCTAGGTTTGGATGTGCAAACGCGGTTAATTAATGCGTTTACTTCAGCGCAGCACACAGCCTATTTTTGGCATTCCGCTCCCGCTGTCGCCGAACGCCGAGATTTGGCGACGTTGTTGTCTGAATGTCAGCGTCTTCATGTGCGCAAGAATACGATGTTGGTCGTTGCCATTAGCGCGTTTAGTGTTGCTAATGGCACGGAGAAGCAGCGAAGCAATCAAATTAAACAGTGGGCTAAATGGGCGCGGGCAGAAAATATAACCGTGTTGCTGCTGATCTACGGCCACTACGAATCGCTTCGCCCTACAATGATAAAAGAGTGTAACCATATCGCGGGGATGCTGAGTCTGTTACCAGTAAGCCATCAGCAAATTGATGTTTGTATACATTATTGGTGTAGTGCAGTGGATGTTATTGCTGATCGCGAGTTTTTGCTCGCGCGCGCCGAGAATGGACATTTCGCGGTTATTGACAGCAGCGAGCAACACACCAGCACCGAGACTACCACCGCAGTTGACGAGGGCGACTTTTATATTGCGGCGCCCGCGCTACTCGGGGCCGATCAACGGCTTAATAATCATGCAATTGTGGATGCCGTTGTTACGCGCTCCTTCCGCGACAACCATCAACTGATGGATTCTATTACCCACCTAGATGCGGCAACGGTGGTATTTAGCTGTTCTGTATCCGATGACGCCCGCGATGTTGCCGTAATGTGCTACAAACTTCGCACCAAGTATGGCGGTCGGCCTAAATTAGTTGTTCGCGAAGTTAGGCCCTGCCTGCGATACGCCGATACTCGATTTTTGCTGCGTGGGGGTGTTAGCTTAGTGGTGCCGCACTCTATCGCTTTTTCGGATTTCCTAGATCAAATTGATGCCCTGCAGGGCCAGGTGATGATTCGCAGCCTGCCGGCATCGCTGAGCTCAATGCTGGAGGCTTGGAAAGGTGTAACACAGCGTGGTTACTTTGAGCCGCAAGAGTTTGTTCGTTACGCCCAGCTGGCATTAGATGCCTCGCGGCAAACTGATCTCGACTTGGTGTTGCTAATACTTACGCCCGCAGAAACCCTTGCCATCGAACATTGTTTAAGCTTGTGTAGCATGACGCGTGACGGCGACTTAGTGACGGTCTGTGATGGAGAACTCTACATGCTATTTAGAGCCTGCCGAGCTACAGACGCAGATATAGCGCTGCGCAATTGTTTTGCTTTGCCACCTAAAGAGATCTTTGCGGAAACGTTGCAATTTAGTGAAGTGGCCGATATTGAAGAGGCGGTTGCCAGTATTTTGCCTGCCCGCAGCTTTATTGCGGCTGAGCGCGGCAGGCAGCTGCTCAGTCAATCACCCACTCAAATGGGTGCTGATACGCTATTAATTAATGTTGCTAACGGAAAGCGGATTGTGGCAAAACCAGTGGCGCTATTGCCGCACCAAGATTCATCAATCAGTTGATCGATAGGTTTATGCATAATAGCCGGTGAAAATTCAGTATGAATATAGAAAGTTTTTTGATTACGCTCTTGTTAGGCTGCGTTGCCGGCGGTTTTATTGGCTACTTTGTGCGCGATGTATTTGCCGCGCTTGCCGCGCTTATTTATAGGGTATATGCCAAACCTCGCTACTTTCGACCATTTGACCCCGAAAATATAATTAAAAACGTAGATGCCACCTCTAGTAACGAGCCTTCACAATGACCGATACGCCAGTGCCGCGCACCGTAGCTCTTAAAGGGCTCGGGTGGTGGAACCTTTATTTTATCGTTAAAATTTTCTTGTTTGCCCGTGGCCAAATTGATTTTCACCCGCTTGAAAATTTTAGCCTGTTGGCATTTCTATTATTTCCCATTACCAACAAAATTCTCAATGCAGTACGCCATCTTGCTGCAGTGCCGCTGGCGCTGTGGTTGTTTCACTACGATTCTTTTTTACCGCCACTGGAAAGGTTGGTTGCACAGTTAGATCAGCTGATGGCGTTTGAATGGTTTTACATGTTGGAGTTAGTCCTTCGCTTTATTCCACCCGCTACCTTGCTTGCAGCGGGGCTATTGGTGGCGGCGTATTATTATCTCGCGATGTTTTTCCGTATATCCGTTATTGTGGTGCTGGCTTGTGTTGGCGTGAGTTTGTATGGCGATAATTCTGTTAGCAAGGTGGCCGATTCGCCCGCTTTGGTGGCGACTGCCGCCGACAAAACCACCGCGATGGGGCGTGATGATGCAAGCCTGAACAAATACCTTCAGCAGTTTTTGAGTAGTGAACGTCAACGTGTGGTTGACTTCCCTAAAGCGATTGGCGATGCCGCGCCCTTTGATATCTTAATGATTAGCATCTGTTCGCTGGCGTGGGACGACATGAGTATTGCGGGGGTTACTGATCATCCATTGATGTCGCAATTTGATATTGTTTTTGAACAATTTAATTCTGCCACCTCGTACAGTGGCCCCGCGCTGATTCGACTAACACGCGCCAGCTGCGGTCAGCCGGCCCATGACGCGTTATATCAAGCGGCCGATCCCCAGTGTAGATTGTTCGATAATTTACAGGCATTAGGCTACGGCGAAGCCTTAATGATGAATCATGATGGTGTTTTCAACAGTCTATTAGAGCGCACTCGCCAGTACGGTGGTATTGACGTTCCACTGGTATCTCAAGAAGGTCTAACAGTAAGCCAAAAAGCCTTTGCTGGCTCACCGGTTACCAGTGATTTGGAATTATTGCAGCGCTGGCTGGGTACTAGGCAAGCTAGCACCCAGCCCGTACTGGCACTTTACAATTCGGCGAGCCTCCACGACGGTAATCGTATTCTCAATAGCGAGCGAGTTTCTGGTACGGAAAGCTACTCTATACGCGTACACCGCCTATTTGATGATTTAAGCCAGTTTATGAAGCAGCTTAAAGAATCTGGGCGTAATGTTGTGGTGATCTTGGTGCCGGAGCATGGTGGGGGTTTACGTGGCGATAAAATGCAAATTCCTGGGATGCGCGAAATTGCGTCGCCGTCAATTACCCATGTGCCGGTGGCTATTAAGTTGATTGGGCCGAGCATTGAGCGCAGCGATAAGGTGGCTTACATTAAAAAGCCAAGCAGCCACATGGCACTGTCACAGCTTATTGCCAATATTATTACTAGCGATGTGTATCATGGCGGCGCATTTTCGGCGGCCAGCCTTACCGATAATCTTCCTCAAACGGCGGCCGTGTCTCAAAATGAAGGTAGCACCGTTATAAGCATCGGTGGCGAGCACTATATTAGTTTGGACGGGCAACATTGGAGTCTTTATCCCTCCAATTGATTGGTATTGTTTTGGGTAAGAATACGGAAATTTCTGAATATTATGCGCGTCGGCAAGTTTAATGAATTGGGTATCTGGAGTAATTACTTCCTTATTAAGATTACCTTGTTTTTGTTGGGAAAAATGGAGTTTCATTTTCTCGGTAATCTATTGCTTGCCTTGTTGCTATTGCTGCATCTGCAGGGGCGCCCCGCACGGGTGCTTCGCCAAATTTGTGCTATTGGCATTGCCATTGTTTTACTTTATGTAGATGCAAAAATTCCGTTAAATGCGGTCGCTTTAGCGCTGATTAATTTGCCTGAGTACGAATGGTGGTACTCGCTAGATGTAGTGCTGAGGCTTCTTTCTTTGCAGGTTGTGCTGATTATTGCGCTGCTTTGCATAGTAAATTTCTATATTTCTCAGTATCTGGAAATTGGCGTTATTGTCTTTGTTGGTTTCTTGGCTATGGCGTTACTGAAAAGCGGGATTGCGACGCCGTTATTTGCGACCAATTACAGTATTGCATCGAACGTGTCTGCGAGTCATGGCGCTAGCGCTGTGCCGTTGCCAAACTCCGATCAAGCGTTAAATAGCTACCTTCAAAAATTTTTCCAGAGTGAACAAAGTCGCACTATTGAGATGACTAACACCAGTCAAGCAATGGCACCCTTTGATATTGTTTTTATTAGTATCTGTTCTTTAGCATGGGACGACATTGCGCTAGTCGGAATGAATGATCACCCCATGTTCAATAATTTTGATATTGTCTTTGAAAAATTTAACTCTGCTTCTTCGTATAGTGGTCCGGCAGTGACTCGGCTGCTCCGTGCTAGTTGCGGACAATCACCCCACGAAAAGCTGTCTGTTCGCGACGGTGTTGATCATTGTTTGGTGTTTCAGCAACTAAAGCATTTAGGTTACGAGCAGGCCTTGCTTATGAATCACGATGGTCGGTTTGATGGCTTTCTTAATCAGTTAAAAGTTTACGGCGGCATCGATGCGTCCCTTGCCTCCCAAGTTGATATTCCGGTATGCCAAAAGGCATTTGATGGTAGCCCAGTTTTGTGCGATCGAGCAGTGCTGGATCAGTGGCTGAAAGCCCGCAATACCTCAAGCGTAGAAAGCCAAGCTGTTTTTTTTAATACGGTATCACTGCATGACGGTAATCGCGTAGTTGGCGAAAACAGGCTCACAGGGCTCGCTAGCTATACGCGACGTTTACGTATTCTGTTGGATGACCTGCAGGGCTTTATCGATAACCTCACACAGAGTGATCGCAATACATTGTTAATCTTAATTCCAGAACACGGAGCTGCGCTGCGTGGTGATAAAATGCAATTGACGGGCATTCGGGAAATACCCTCACCCAGCATTACTCATATTCCCGTTGCGATAAAATTTATTGGGCCGCGTCTAAAACGCGTTGGCGGTCAAGTTAGTGTAGCCGCCGATAGTTCTTTCTTGGCTATTTCAGCATTAATCGCTAATGTTATGCAGCAGAATATTTTTGCGTCTAATACTTTTTCGCCTCAGTCAGTGGTTGACGGGCTGCCAAGTACTGCTGCGGTCTCTCAAAATGAAGGCAGTGCGGTAATTCATTTTGGCAGTAGCGACTATGTAACCGTGGATGGAAAGAGTTGGTCGCGATACTAGGGCGCATTCTGCGCTACTGGGTGACACTGGGAATAGCGCTCTTGTCGCTGCCAATGGAGGCTGTTAACCGAAAAGTATCGTCATTTCGGCGGCATAAGGTATTTTTCGGCAGCTGGCTATCGTACTCAATACCGCGTGGCGTGTGCGCCTTAGGGTATGATATGTGCTTTGGTGAGTTAGCAGGCCTGTTTTTATGTCTGCATGGCGACGAGGTGGGTATTGAAAAGAAACAGCGACGAGGCGCTTGCTTTACAGCAAATTATATCGCGGCTAGATGATTTTAAACCGCGTCAACGCTGGTGGCGGCGCTGGGTAAAACGGTCGGCCGTAGCGCTGATTTTGCGTGAGCTAGATGATCATATTGAAGTGCTGATGATTAAGCGAGCAGACCGCGAGGGCGATCCGTGGTCTGGGCATATGGCGTTTCCTGGCGGGCGTATGGATCGCCAAGATGTGACAGGTTTGCGCACTGCAATTCGCGAAACCGAAGAAGAGACTGGTATTTATTTAGATAAGGCTGGGCACTGTATTGGGCGCTTGTCCGACATTGTGAGTCGGCCCCATTCCGGCCGGCAACCGATGGTAGTAACGCCCTATGTTTTTCGCCTGCATACCGCGGTGAGCATCGAGGCCAATCACGAAGTGGCAGAAGCGGTGTGGGTGCCGCTGCGGTTTTTAATGGACCACGGTAATCGTGAGACGATGACGTGGGGGCGTGGCAAGTTGCAAATGAACTTGCCCTGCTATTTCTATGAGAAGCGTCGTATCTGGGGTATGTCGCTCAAAATGCTCGACGAGTTACTTGGTCTGATTTGAGTTGGATTCCGATTTCGCGGTTGGGTTCGCTAATTCTTCGTCGGCTTGCGCGGCGTCTAAGCCAGAGCGTAAATTTGGCCGTACGGGGCCAAACTCCTCGTCACTGCTTTGCTCTGGTTCGGGTAGTAAGTTGCGCTGGTCTTCCCACAGAAACATTTTGGTCTCGTTGAGTAATTTTCGCGCTTGGCTTTGGGGTCTAGCGGCTTCCGCAAGGGCCTCGTCGGGGAGCAATTTTTGCAGCCAAGCTTTAAACACCGCCATAATAACGGGGGTTTTCTTGGGGTCGACATATTGCCAGCGCGAGCCATCAAGAATGTTGCCAGACACCCGTTCTTCTTTTACGGGTAACCAGTAAACCCCGCAGCTGGATAAACTGAAATCGTCTTGGCGACCAAAGCTGATGTTGGCTTTAAAGGGGTTGAAGGCATCTGCCGGTGGATTGTCAATGCGGTGCAGGGCCATTATCCACTGGCTGCCAGGGGGAAAGTCCTTGGCCTCGGGTCGGCATAAATTGTCCTTTTTACCCCAAATTCGAATTTGCTCTCGGTACTCACTACCCTGAATGATTTCTTTGATACTTAAATCAAAGCCATTGCCTTGGCCGCGCTCGACTTCGCCGTAGACAACAAGGTCGGCTTCGGTATAAACCGTTTTAAACGGTCCCTGCCACAGGCATTCGCAGGCGAGGGTGGTCGTACTAAATAACAGGCTGATAATGGTGAGCGCAATTTTCAATGGTTTTCCTCATGATGCTCGGTGGTGTTGGGCCGGGTAATTAGTGGCTAATCATATACTGCTTAGAAAGGTATTTTAATGTTCTCAATAAAAAAGGGTGCAGCCATCGCTACACCCTTTCGGGGTCTTGCTTAGTTGATCTTTAGATGTCGAGCACGAGGCCTATGAAGTAGCCATCAACGGTGACATTGGCTTCTTCGTTGTCGTCTTCTAGCTGAACGTCAAAATTGCGGTAGCCGATTTCTAGGCCCAGCACCCCAAGTTCATAGCCTAGGGCAAGGGTCATGTCGGTGACTTTATTGTCGCCATAGGCAATGACATTGCCAAGGCCAGAGGCATAAAGCCCTGTTAGTGGTAATTCAAAGCGGGCGTTTACATAAGCCATTGGGATTGGTGCGTCGATCTCGATAGAACCCTCCCCACTCGTGCCTCGAATGCTGACTTCGCCGTCAAACATGCGCACGGTTACGCCCACGTCTAAGTTCACCCAGTTATCTAGAATTTCGTAGTAAAAGGTGCCGTCGGTATGCGTAAGGTCGGTTGTGGAATCAACCTCTTCACCGACGAGATAGCCCTTACCGTCGAAAGTATAAGGTTTTGTTAAGGTGCCCTTCTCGGAAATATCGAGGCTGGTGTGCTGTAGGCGAATATTTGGCAGCAGTGGCACGGGGTGCTCTAGGGCAACATAAAAACTCTTGCCGGTTTCGTCGTCGTAGCCGAGGTCGTCATTCATATCAATGCTTTGTGAGCCGGCTTTAACGTCACCGTCCCAGCTTTGTTTCCACATGTAGCCGCCAGCGGTGGCGCCTACAATATCTGCTTGGCTGCTTATTGATACGCTAGCGGCAAGTATTGCCAATGCGATAAGTCTTTTTTGCATGGTCTATTCCCCTAAGTGTTTTTAATGTTGTCATTCGCATTGCTTCAACCATAGTACCTGTCTATTACAGGGTAAATACTAGTTATTCAGTAATAATGCCATGTCCTTGGCGAAATACGTGAGGATGCCGTCGGCACCAGCGCGCTTAAAGGCCATTAAGGATTCGGCCATCACCGTATTTTTGTCTAACCAGCCATTTTGAAAGGCGGCGCAGTGCATGGCGTATTCGCCACTTACCTGATAGGCGTAAGTGGGCACGGCTAGTTCCTCTTTGACTCGGCGCACAATGTCCAAATAGGGCATGCCGGGTTTAACCATAATCATGTCGGCGCCTTCGGCTAAATCCAGTGCGCATTCGTGCAGGGCTTCGTCGCTGTTGGCGGGATCCATTTGGTAGGTGTATTTATTACCGCTGCCCAAGTTACCGGCTGAGCCGACTGCGTCGCGGAAGGGGCCATAATAGGCCGAGGCGTATTTGGCTGCGTAGCTGAGTATGCAGGTATTGATGTGGCCGTTGCTTTCAAGTGTGTGGCGGATGGCGCCAATGCGACCATCCATCATGTCGGAAGGCGCGACAATATCAGCGCCGGCCTTGGCTTGCGCCTCGGCTTGCTTGCACAGGGTTTCCACGGTGCGGTCGTTAAGTACGTAGCCGCTAGCGTCAATAATGCCGTCTTGGCCGTGGGTGGTGTAGGGGTCGAGGGCGACGTCAGTGATAATGCCAAGCTCGGGGGCGGCGTCTTTAATGGCCATTATCGCTTGCTGGGCCAAGCCATTAGGGTTGTATGCCTCTTCTGCGAAGAGCGATTTTTTGTCGGCGCCGACCACGGGAAATAAAGCGATGGCCGGAATGCCGAGGGCGGCAAGTTGCTTGGCCTCGGCGGTGATTAGGTCGATGCTTAAGCGCTCGATGCCTGGCATGGAGCCGACCGCTTGGCGCTCGTTGCTGCCTTCGCAAACAAACATGGGATAAATAAGATCGTTAACGCTAAGTTGATTTTCGCGCATTAGGCGGCGTGAAAAATCATTAGCGCGTAGCCGGCGCAAGCGAGTGGCTGGAAATGCGCCGCGGTGTAGTGACTTGCTCATAGTAGTTCTCAGCCTAGGTTTGCAAATACTGTTTCGGCCACTGCCAATGTTTCGGCAATGTCGGCGTCGGTGTGGGCGGCAGACAAAAAGCCTGCCTCGTAGGAGGCTGGGGCAAGGTAGACGCCGCCTTCTAGCATGCCGTGGAAAAAGCGGTTAAAGCGCTCGATGTCGCAGGCCATGACTTGCTGGTAGTTGGTGACGTGCTCGGCATCGGTAAAAAACACGCCAAACATAGTGCCAACGTGGTTGCTGGTCATGGGGATGCCAGCCGCCGCGGCGCGCTCGCGCAGGCCTTTCACTAATTTGTCGGTTTGCGCAAAAATAGGCTCGTAAAAGCCTGCTTGTTCAATGTGCTCTAGCATGCAAAGGCCGGCGGCCATGGCGACCGGATTGCCAGAGAGGGTTCCGGCTTGGTATACCGGCCCGCTGGGGGCGATGCAGCTCATAATTTCGCGCTTGCCGCCAAAGGCAGCAACGGGCATGCCGCCGCCAATGACTTTACCTAGGCAAGTGATGTCGGCGGTCACGCCGTAATAACCTTGGGCGCCCTGTAGGCCAAGACGGAAGCCAGTCATCACCTCGTCAATAATTAACACGCTGCCGCTTTGGTCGCAGCACTCGCGCAGGCATTCTAAAAAGCCTGGAATCGGCGGTACGCAATTCATATTGCCGGCCACGGGCTCAACAATAATACAGGCAATTTGCTCGCCGAATTCTTTGAAGGCCGCTCGCACGCCCTCAATGTCGTTATAGGTGAGGGTAATGGTGTGCTCGGCCAGCGCCGCGGGTACGCCAGGTGAGCTGGGTACGCCAAAGGTTAGTGCGCCCGAGCCGGCTTTGATGAGTAGCGAGTCTGAGTGACCGTGGTAGCAGCCTTCAAATTTAATGATTTTGTCGCGGCCGGTATAACCCCGAGCGAGGCGAATGGCGCTCATGGTGGCTTCGGTGCCGGAGCTCACCATACGCACCATGTCCATGCTGGGCATAATGCCGCAAATTTTGGCGGCGAGCTGGGTTTCTATTTCGGTGGGTGCACCAAAGCTCAGGCCTTTTTGCAGCTGCTCCGTCACTCTGGCAATGATGTCGGGGTGGGCGTGGCCGAGTAGCATTGGCCCCCAAGACAGCACGTAATCAATGTATTTTTTGCCCTCTACATCGAACAGATAGGGGCCTTTGGCGTGGTCGATAAAACGCGGGGTGCCGCCAACAGCTTTAAAGGCTCTAACTGGGCTGTTTACTCCACCAGGTATAAATTGACGTGCGACTTCAAATAATTGTTCAGAGCTGCTCATATAAAGGCTTCTTGTAATCAATAAATGGAACTTGGCGATGAATGGGGGGCATTATCCCGCGCTGAGCGCTGGCTTAAAAGGGCTTTAAGACCGCAAGTAATACAATAGCGAACAATGCAAAAACCGGTGCCTCGTTGAACCAGCGATAAAATACGTGTCGGCGCTGGTTTTGGTCATTGGCAAAAATCTTTACCAAATGCCCGCAATACAGGTGGTAGGCGATTAGTCCCGCGACAAATACCAGTTTGACATGCAGCCACCCCGCGTGAAGATAGTAGCTGGGTTGCAGGCTAATTAGTAAGCCACCAAAAACCACCGTTAATATGGCAAAGGGGCTAACAAAACGGTAGAGCTTGCGTTCCATGATTTTGAGCTGGTTGCGGGTGGCTTGGTCTTCGCTCATTGCGTGATAAACAAACAGTCTCGGCAGGTAAAAAATGCCGGCAAACCAGCAGATCACCGCAATAATATGGAAGGCTTTAAGCCAGAGCATGGGGCAATATCCTATTGAAGGCGCTAAAATTACTGTGTCGGTGCTGGGTGTACTAGGGTATTTAGCATACAATATCCCTTAGCCAAATGCGGCCCGCCGCAGGTTTTTTTCGTGCTGATTTTCATTCTGGGCATTTGTTTTCGCTCAACTGCCTGTACAGGCCGCTTATATAATGACCACCAATAGTAAACGTGCCCGAACTGCTCGCAGGCTTCGTCTGTGGTGGGTTTTGGGTAATCGCCACACTCGCCGCCAGTTCGGCACCCTAGAAGACTGGAAAACCCGAGGGGTTTTTTGGGTGGGTGCTTTAACGGTTGGTTTAGTGATTCAAGGCTTTGCGTGGCTGTCTGAAGAGAGCTACGGCCTAACCGAGACCATTTTTGCCTACGATCCCTATTTGTTTTTACTGATAACCCCCTTAGGTTTGGCCGCGATTGTGTGGGTGATGAATAAGGGCGGCAAGGCGTCGCGGGGGAGTGGTATTCCCCAAGTTTTGCTCGCACATAAGCAAAGCTATCACTGGTTACGCGGACCATTTTTATCGCTTCGGGTGGCAACGCTAAAGGTATTGCTGACCTGTGCTGGCTTGCTGGTGGGTGCAACGGTGGGGCGTGAGGGGCCAAGCGTACATGTTGGCGCGGCAATCATGTATAAATTTGGCTGCTGGGCAAAACTAAAGCAGCGCCAAGTAGAGAGCAGTTTAATTGTTGCCGGCGGCGCGGCTGGGGTGTCGGCGGCTTTTAATGCGCCCTTGGCGGGTATTGTTTTTGCCATTGAAGAGTTGCAGCAGTCGATGGAAGCGCGCACCACCGGTACGTTTATTATGGCGATTATTCTGTCGGGGGTGGTGGTGTTGGCCTTTGCGGGTCATTACAGCTATTTTGGTGTGCCAGAAGTCAGTGCCATGCCCTTTGCTTATTACCCTTATATTATTGGTGTAAGTGTGGCCTGCGGTTTATTGGGTGGTTTGTTTAGTGTGCTTTTGGTTCAGGGTAATCGTGCGGTAGCGCCGCTGGTGCAACGCTGGCCGCTGCGTGTTGCCTTGGTTGTGGGCTTGCTGCTGGCGGTAATGGCGATATTGTCTGGCGGCTTAACCATGGGCAGCGGCTATGCTGAGGCGAGAATGCTGCTGGCGGGTGAAGATGAGGCAAGTTGGCTCACCGCTGTTGGTAAAATGTTGGCTACCTTGCTAACGTATTTTAGCGGCATTCCTGGTGGCATTTTCTCGCCTAGTTTGGCTGCTGGAGCCGAGTTGGGCTCGGCGATGGGATCGTTGTTTCCGCAAGTGCCTACGGTGTCATTGATTTTAGTGGGAATGGCGAGTTATTTCGCCGGCGTGGTGCAGCGGCCAATCACCGCCTTTGTGATTGTGCTGGAGTTGACGGGCAACAACCACGATATACTGCCCGCGCTAATGGTGAGTGCCCTTACCGCAACGGCGGTGTCGAAATTAATTATGCCCGAACCGGTCTATCATGTGCTGGCCAAAGATTTATTGCGTGGCTGGGAGTATTTGCTCCGCGATAAAGAGGAGCCAGCGCCAACGGCGCAGCTAGACGAGGCTGGGCGTACTAACTCGAATCATTAATTTAAAATACACTTTTTAAGTGCTAAATAGCATTGAATAAACGAAGGAGAGTCGGCGTGTTAAAAGTAGGAATTGTAGGTGGTACAGGTTATACCGGCGTTGAATTGCTGCGCTTATTGTCGACTCACGTCGAGGCTGAAGTGGCGATGATTACGTCGCGCGCGGAAGATGGTGTAGCGGTAGATGAATTATTTCCTAGTTTACGCGGTGCGATGGATCTGCGGTTTTCTACGCCAGATGTGGAAGCCCTCGCTAGCTGCGATGTGGTGTTTTTTGCTACTCCTCACAATGTAGCCATGAATATGGTGCCCGAGTTACTTGCGGCGGGAACACGTGTTATTGACCTGTCGGCAGATTTTCGTATTACTGACGCGGATTTGTGGACCAAGTGGTACCACGAAAAACATATTTGTCCAGATGTGCTGGCAACGGCTGTTTATGGCTTGCCCGAGCGCAATGCCGATAAAATTCGTCATGCTAAGTTGATTGCCTGCCCAGGGTGTTACCCCACGGCGGTGCAGTTGGGTCTGATTCCGCTGCTTGAGGAAAAACTGATTGACCCTAGTCGCCTGATTGTTAGTGCTGCGTCAGGGGTGAGTGGTGCAGGGCGCCAAGCCAAGATTGATAATTTGTTTACCGAATTGTCTGAAAGCTTTAAAGCGTATGGGGTGGATGGGCATCGTCACCTGCCTGAAATTGAACAGGAGTTGGCGCTCGCGGCGAACGGTCCAGTCAATTTAACATTTACACCACATCTTTTGCCGCAGGTTCGGGGTATCCATGCCACGATGTATACCGAGCTGCTAGATCCGGCAGTGTCCTTACATGAATTGCAGGCTATGTTTGAAAAGCGCTATGCGGATGCACCCTTTGTGGATGTGATGCCCCTCGGCAGTACACCTCAAACCCGCACCGTGCGTGGCAGCAATATGTGCCGTTTGGCGCTGCATCGCCCCCAGAATCGGAACACTATCGTCGTGTTGTCGGCAATTGATAATCTGGTGAAAGGTGCTTCAGGCCAAGCGATCCAGAACATGAACTTGATGTTCGGCTTACCCGAAACCATGGGTTTGCAGGGTTTGGCCCTAATGCCTTAGGGGCGCTTGCAATGTGGTCTAGGAAATACCCTAGTGAGACAGAGGTGGTTAATTCTTGACTGATTTAGTCGGGAATTGGATAATCACTCTATTTACGGCACCAAGCGGTGCCGTTAGTTTGTGAGGTGGGCTTATGTCTGCAGTTGAGCAATTTACCCCTACAGTGCTGACCTTAACGGATCGGGCTGTGGCCAAGGTAAAAAATTTAGTGGCCGAAGAGGCTAATGAAGACCTGAAATTGCGCGTATTTGTGACGGGCGGTGGCTGTTCCGGCTTTCAGTACGGCTTTACCTTTGATGAGCTGGCTGAAGAAGATGATACGTTAGTGGAAAAAGACGGGGTGATTGTGCTCGTTGATCCGCTGAGCTACCAGTATATCGACGGCGCTCAGGTTGATTACACAGAAGGTTTGGAAGGTTCGCGCTTTATTGTTAGTAACCCCAACGCGAGTACTACTTGCGGTTGCGGTTCTTCTTTTTCGGTCTGATTCTTTGACCCGCGTTGGTAGCTAGCTGGGGTAAATCGCACCCAAGATTCGTGGTCCTTTAGCGCCCGTTACGGCGGGCACATTACCCGCCAGCCCCGCAATACTCTGTTTTGCCAGCCACGCGAAGGCCGCGGCTTCAACCCAGTCGGGGTGGATGCCTAGCACTTCTGTTGTCGCTACCTTTTGGTTAGGCAGCAATATTTGAATACGCGAGCAAAGTGCGCGATTGGCGCTGCCGCCCCCGCAAATAAAAACGTTCCCACCGTTTTGGCTGCACTGGTCAATTGCCTCACAAATACTGCGCGCAGTAAGCTCTAACAAGGTCGCTTGGACGTCTGCTGGAGAAATGTCGTCCAGCTTTTTTAGCGTATTCAGTAAACCCGCTAAATTAAATTGCTCGCGGCCCGTGCTTTTGGGGCCAAGTGTCGCGTAGTAAGGATCTTCTAGCATTGTGTTTAAGAGTTGGATGTTCAGATTGCCGGTCTGGGCCCAGTCGCCATCACGGTCGAACGCTTGCCCATGGCAATGGCTAATCCAGCTGTCCATCAATACATTGCCTGGGCCGGTGTCAAAGCCAAGGATTTCGCCATTGGCTTTAAGCAGGCTGATGTTCGCCATGCCGCCAATATTAACAATTACACGCTCATGGCCGGTTTGACTAAACGCCGCCGCATGGAACGCTGGAACTAGGGGCGCGCCTTGGCCGCCGGCGGCAATGTCGCGGCGACGGAAGTCTGCGACAGTGGTGATGCCGGTAAGTTCGGCAATGGTATTGGGGTCGCCGATTTGCAGTGTAAAGGCGGTGTCGGCCGCGCGCAGCTTGTCTGGCGGTCGATGGCGGACAGTTTGGCCGTGACTGCCAATGGCGGTCACGTTGGCGGGAGGTACGTCAACAGCTCGACACAGATTAAGAGTGGCTTGAGCGAACAGGCAGCCCAATTCGCGATCGACTTGGCCAAGTAGTTCAATCTCGGCACTGGTACCAGCGCAAAGCCATAGTATTTGCGCTTTAAGGCTGGCTGGCAGAGGTGTAGACAGCGCGTGCTCTAAATGGATTTGTTCGTTGTGAATGCTAATCAGTGCTGCATCCACCGCATCTAGACTGGTGCCAGACATCAACCCGATATAGTACCGTTTATGCATTAGCCTGCGTCGCTACCATTGGTGTAACTGCGTTGCGCGGCGTAGGTTCTTAGCTGCAGTTGCATGCCAGCAATCTGCGCCTTAAATTCAGGCATGGCGCCAGCAGCGACTTTCTTTGGTGCGGGAAGTTGTTTGACGATGGTGGCAGGGTTGCGGTGCACGCCATTGAGCAAAAATTCATAGTGGAGGTGGGGGCCGGTTGCGTAACCAGTTGATCCCACCCAGCCTATGGTTTCCCGTTGTCGAACTCGATCACCCTTTGAAACTGCGCGCTTGTGTAGGTGCAGGTATTTGGTCATGTAGGCCTCGCCGTGTTTAATAAACACGTAGTTGCCGTTTGCCTTTGAGTAGCCTGCGGCCGCGACGCGGCCATCGCCGGCGGCGTAAACTGGGGTGCCGCGGGGTGCGGCGTAATCTACTCCGCGATGGGGGCGCACTGTTTTAAATACGGGGTGCAGGCGTTTTGGGTTAAAGCCGGAGCTTATGCGTGTAAAGTCCAGTGGTGCGCGTAAAAAAGCCTTGCGCATGCTCTCGCCATTTTCAGAAAAGTAGTCAACCTCGCCTTGGGTGTTGACATAGCGGTAAGCTTCAAAGGATTTGCCTTGGTTAAAGTATTGGGCGGCAAGAATTTGACCGCTGCCAAGCATTTCACCGTTTAGGTAAAGTTCTTCGTATATCACAATGAAATAGTCGTTTTTTCGAACGTCATAAACAAAATCTAAGACCCCGCCAAAGATATTGGCCAGCTCCATTATAATGCTTTGGTTTACGCCTGCGTCTTGAGCGGCTTTATAGAGCGATGAGGTGATAGTCGCGCTGGCAACTCGCTGGCGAATTTCTGGGGTTGCGGTTAGCTTGGTCGTGGTAAAGCCGTTTACGCCGCGTTCAAAAACAAGGCTGTTAAGCTTGTCAATTTGAAGGCTCATCGCGTCGAGCTGGCCTGTGTCGCCAATTTTAAACGACAGCTTTTGCCCTGGCCGAATCTTGTTCAGTTCCTTTGTCTTGGCCGAGCTGGTTAATAGCTCGTGAAGATCTTGGGGTGACAAGGAGGCACGGCTAAAAATAGCCGATAGTGAGTCGCCGTTTTCTACGGGGATCTCTTTCCACGCCTGCTCTTGTTCAATAGGCGGCTCTTCGTGAGTACTTACACTTACGCCGACTCTGCTCGGTGTTAATTCGAGATTTAGCGGAATGGCCGTGCGCTTGGCTTCTGCATTTTCGCCAGGCAGCAGAAGTAAGGCGAGTCCGAGGGCGATCAATGTTGACGCCGCGAGTGCGAGATGACGGCGAGGAAATTTGCCGCCTGAGGTTCTACGCACGGCATGCCGTTTAGGGATCCAGTTCTGCATAATTTCGCTACTTCATACCTTGCTGGTGATTTTTTGCTCAGTATAACAAATGTACAGGGCTGCTGAAGCCCGTATAAACCGAATGTTAATGTAGATTCTAGCTTGTAGACGTCGAGCTGTCAGCTTTTCGCGGTTTGCATTTCGGTTAGGTTGTTGTATCTTGCCGCCTTCTTAATCAGTTTTCCAATATAGCAAGCGCCCTGTATGGTGGCGGTTTGCGCTTCTCAAATGATGAAGGTCGACGGTATGACAGCGGTAAATGCAGAATTGCTCACGGAATTAGAAGCTCGAGGCCTCGTGGCGCAAATGACCGGAGAAAATGGGCTGTCGGAATATTTGTCCAGTGACATGCGTACCCTCTATTGTGGCTTTGATCCGACTGCAGACAGTTTGCATATTGGTCACTTGGTTCCGCTATTGGCCCTGCGCCGGTTTCAACACGCGGGTCATAAACCGATCGCCTTGGTAGGTGGTGCAACAGGCTTAATAGGTGATCCAAGTTTTAAGGCGCAGGAGCGTCAACTAAATACCCCTGATATCGTTGCCAACTGGGCTGGTCGCCTCAAGGAGCAAGTGTCGCGCTTTATTGATTTTGATTGCGGGGTAAACTCTGCGGAGCTTGCTAATAATCTCGACTGGTTTGGCGCGATGTCGGCACTGGAGTTTTTGCGCGATGTCGGCAAGCACTTCACTATTAATAATATGATTGCTAAAGAGTCGGTTAAGCAGCGTCTTAATAGAGAAGGTTCGGGAATTTCTTTTACTGAGTTCAGTTACTCTTTATTGCAGGGCATGGATTTTTCCGAACTGTATAAGCGTAACGGTTGTACTTTGCAGTTAGGCGGTTCGGATCAGTGGGGCAATATTATTGCGGGGGTGGATCTCACTCGTCGCCAGCACGGCGCTGCGGTGCACGGCTTAACGATGCCTTTAGTAACGAAGTCTGATGGTACTAAATTTGGTAAAACCGAGTCGGGTACGGTTTGGCTCGACCCAGATAAAACCTCACCCTATGCTTTTTACCAGTTCTGGCTGGGAACGGCAGATGCCGATGTTTATAAGTTTTTGCGTTATTTTACGTTTTTGTCGCTGGTCGAGATTGATGCGATAGAGCAGGCTGATAAAGAGGCGGGGCGCCCGATTGCTCAGCGCATTCTCGCTGAGCAAATGACGAGCCTTATACATGGCGACGAAGAGTTGGCTGGCGCGCAGCGTATAACCGAGGCCTTATTCTCCGGTGACTTGGCTGAATTGTCGGCAAGTGATCTTGCGCAGCTGCAGTTAGATGGCTTGCCCACGGCTATATTAGATAGGGGTGAACTCGTTGATCGGCCGCTTACTCAGCTTTTAGCTGATGTCGGAATGGGCGCGGGCAAGCAAATTAAGGATGCCTTGGGGCGTAATGCGGTTCAGGTAAATGGTTCGCCTGTGGGTTTAGCTGACAATATGGCCGCTGAATCGGTGTTTGCGGCGGCTAATGCCTTGTTTGCAAAGTACTACGTTATCAAGCTCGGCAAGAAAAAATATCAGATGCTGGTCTTTAAGTGATCAGTTCTTGACCTTAAATGTATGATTCTCAACCATATTGTTCGAAAAACATACGTCTTTGTAAGTATTTCAAAATGATTACAAAAGAGTGTTGACTCCCAAGCTAGCATCTCTATAATGCGCCTCCTCAACTGCTGACGCGGACTTCACCGAGGTGAGGG
>NZ_JARGNU010000019.1 GCF_029212375.1 Zhongshania sp.
CAAAGACCGCGTTCATTGCCGCCGAGTCGCAAATATCGACGTGGGCAAAGGCATAGCGTTCGCCCTGAAGCTCCGCGGGAATGGATTCAAGATTGCCTGCGTAGGTAAGCACATCGACATTCACTACCGAGGCATCGGTGTCGGCCAATATATGCCGAACCACCGCGCTGCCAATAAAGCCGGCGCCGCCGGTGACTAAACATTTCATATTAGAAAACCCACGCGCTATCCGCGCCCAGAGAACAATTTAAACTAGCACGCCGCACAAACAGCAACATCAGCGCGCACGCTCAGTTCTACCTACCTTATGCTCTGGCATTGCCGACTGGCTAAAGTCGCGCCAATGACGAAAACGATAAAAGTGCCGACGCAAGCTAAACCACAGTTTTACTGGGTGAAACACCAACCGATGCCACAGCAAGGGCTTATCGACCACAGTCTTTGCCAACTTAACGACACTGGTTTCGTGAACCAATTCGTAGGCAACATGGGGCTCAACAGCAAATACATTTAAATCAAACAGGAAAAAGTGATCGAATACTTTGTCGACTGGCTCGTATATGTTTTGGGCATAATCGATAAATTTCTTCATGCCAACCCGGTTCAACACATAGGCTTGGGTTCCCAAGCCGCCACGCTCGGGGCGAACCAAATTATGCTCGCCAACGAGGGGTTCAATAATCGTTCTTTTGCGGATGCGCAGCGACATTAAGCGCACCATATCGAGGTCTTTATCGAGTACCGCGCGATACACATCGCCAAAGAGGTTTTCAATAACAACATCGTCTTCAATAACGCAGACATACTCGTGGCCATTGCGGTAGGCTGCTTTTACCGCCCGCAAATGCGACAGATAACAGCCCAACTCACTGGCAGTTAAATGTTTGCCGTGGCGCACCATGGCCAAATTGCCAAGTATTTGCTCGCCGCCCTCTAAGGCTGGCGTGCCGACCCTGCCGTCGATTGCGGGAAATATCTCAGCATCGATCCCCTGTCCATTCAGGTCAGCCATCAGCTTTTGAGCATTTTCCGACGCGGGATTAAGGCTAATCACCCAGCATATGCATTTTTTTGGCATGAAACCCTCAATATTCACCCGTCAAACATTCCAAGCCGAACACAATTCAATAACGCTGCGCCGACGATTGACTAATCCCGTCCTCAAGTAAAAACCGAAGGACGCCATACCTTGTATGATTTCAAGCTGCCGTTTATATTCACCCAGCGCTTAATTGGCCGCCATACCGGCCCCAATTCGGCGGCTATTGTAACATTTAAAATAGAATAGGACGCAGCAAGCCCACCAAACGACATGCACTGGCTTGACCGCATACACCAGCACCCCAACCGGATTACAGCGCGATGCCAGGTCACAACATTATTATTAGCACGCAAAACTACCCCCCCGCCGCTGGTGGCATTCAAAATTACATGCATGAGCTGGCGGTAGCGCTGCACTTGCTTGGCAATTCGGTGCAGGTTATCTGCGATGCGCCCACGGTAGACGGCCAAGACGCTTTCGACAATTCACTGCCGTTCCCCGTCGCGCGGCTAAGTGGCCCTAAGGTACTGCGCCGCTATCGCAAGGCCAACAAGGTTTTATCTCTGCTCAAAAAGGCCGACCATGCCATCTTGATTTGCGACAGCTGGAAAAGCCTAGAACTGCTGAAAACCGACAAAACAAACCTCGCTAGCTGTATATGTATTGCCCATGGCATGGAGTTTCCCGCCCAGCTCCAGGCAAAAAAGCACCAGCGCATTGCCAACACCTTATCCCGAGCCGATTTAATTCTGGCTAATTCCGAGTTTACCGCGCAGCGAGTAACGCCCTACGCGCCAGATATTTCGCGGCTGCGCATACTTCACCCTGGGGTAAACCCGCCGGCTCACGCTACCGAGGCCGAACAGGCAAAAGCCAACGCATGGCTTGGCGAGCACTCGCCGATTTTAATCACCGTGGGTCGGATGGAAGCCCGCAAAGGCCAAGACAAGATCATTGAGATCATGCCCAAGCTTGTCGCCGAGCACCCCAAGGCGCTGTATCTGATCGCAGGTAGCGGGCCATTGCAAGATAGTCTTGTCGCCCGCGTCAAAGAACTGGGCCTTAGCGCCAGCGTTAAATTCTGCGGCCGAGTGAGCGACGGCGAGCGCTCCGCGCTGCTACAAAAAGCCGATATTTTTGCCATGCCTTGCCGCGCCGTTGGCGATTCAGTTGAAGGCTTTGGGATTGTTTATATAGAAGCCGCCATGCTCGGCCTGCCTAGCCTTGCCGGACGCGCAGGCGGTGCAGGTGACGCCGTGATCGACGGCCATACCGGCTTACTGTGCGATGGCGACAGTGCGGATGACATCTACCTGAGCGTTCAAAAAATGCTTAGCCACAAGCAGGCCCTGAAAACGATCGGCCACAACGCCCAGCAGCGCGCGCAAACTGAATTGCAGTGGCCGCAAATAGCCCAAAAATTACTGGATTATGTTGCCGAGCAGCCCAAGGCTAACTGAGCCAGAGCCATTATTCTTGGCCACTGTGGAATAAGAAGCCGTGCATACCTGGGCCTTTGCCCTGGGCTTTATCATTCAGCAAGTCGTCTATGCGCTGATGAATATTGGCTACCTTACGCTGCGCCTTTTTCTGCTGCATAAATTTTGGCATTAAATGCCCTGGCACAACGCCGGCGCTGCCAACCCCGTCAATCACCACGAGGCGCTTTATCGTTAATGTGCCAGCATTGCTTAATTCACGCTGCACCACCACATTGTGCAAAATCAAATCCCGCGAGGGCACCCGATACTGAACCCAGTGCTCACACAGGGCATTCACCGCACGGCGGCAATCCGCGTCGTAGTCATTTTCCCAGAGATACTGTTTTAGCGACAGCGAGACGTCGCCGCCACTGTCACGAATCAGCTCAGAGCACAGCCCCGCGCCCATATCGGTGTCGACATAGCCATAGCAGCGGCTGATGTGGGCAAAGACATTATCGTCGTAGTGACGCTGCAGGCTCGCCATCACCTTGAATTCATCAAGGTTGTCATCGAAGCTCGACAAGGGTTTTAAATTCTTTGGAAAGCCCTTGCTGCGCCGCCGCTCCTCAATACTAAAGTCGGGACGCCGCACTTTAATACACCGCGCAGAATCAGCGGGGTCAACATAGCACCAGCGATTGCCGCCCGCCGCAAATGGCTTACGGTCCTTAAGTGCGATCATGCCTTATCACTGCCATCAGGATTAATATTACGCGCCCAAACATAGTCGTGACTAAAGGGCTGAACCATGGTCGCCTCAATAATGTAGCGCGAATATAAGCTTGAATTTAATTCTTCTTGAAAAAACGCCCGCGCCCGCGCCGCCCAGTCTTGGCGCTTGGCGTCGTCGTGATGAAACTCACGAATTTTGCGAATTAAATCTTCTTGGTCGTCGAAATACACCAAGGTTTCCGGTGGCACATAGTCGTCAAAACAACCGCTGCTGTGCGCAAACTGCAATACACCGTTACCGCCAAGCTGAGACATGCGGTCGGAGGTATACCAGTGATCGCCCTCCTGACGATTTAGATTGAGGGCCATTTTCGTTCTCGACAGGGCCACATCATAATCCCGCCCCCAGACCGGCGCCTCGCCAAAACTGCCGTAGGTTTTAAAATTCATTTCACCGTCAACAGCGTCTTTAATCGCTTTAACCATTTCTAAGCGCTTGGTGAATTTAGTGGCATTACTGCAAAACAACAGGTCGATGGGCAAGTCAGTTTTTAAAGAGTTATCCAAAACCTCTACGGTTGGCTCTACGGGGTTGGGAATATAATAGAGCCGCGCCCCCAAACCGGCGAAGCGTCGCAAATCCCGCAAGCCCGTGGTCACAAATACCGCATCAACCACCCCCGCGTATGCCGCGATTCGCTTGCTATTACTGGGCACAAACAAAGGGTCGCAGTTGCAGTGAATCAACACGCATTCGGGGCGACGCTGGCGAACCAATTTAAGGCTTTCTACGGTAATAATGTCGCTGTGGCCAATAATAATAAGGTCGGGGTCATTGTGCTCAACAACCTCAAGAAAACGCTTATTGGCGGCCTTTTTGCCCAACTCACGAATCCCAAACGGCGCCTCAAACGCCGCTACATCACGGTCGGAAAAACTGCGCACATAATGATTATTGCGGATTAAGCCGTATTTCATTTTCTCGGCCCAGCTAATACGATTGGCACCGTAACTGCGCAGGCGCTCGTAATCCACGTGAAGCACTTTCATTATTAAACCTCGCCTTTACGCTGCGCTATTAAGCGCCGATAAACACCAAGAGTACTGGCCAACTGGCTACTCAAATAATAATTTTCTGGGAGCTTAATCTCGGCATCCGCGTCTATCAAATCGTCGACCCGCACCGCAAATGCCACCACATCGTCGGCGGGCACCAGCCCCTGAGGAAAGCCGGCATTTAAGGATTCGCTGGCACCGCCGCGATCGTAGGCGACCACTGGCGTGCCAGTAGCCAAAGACTCCGGCACGGTGCGCCCAAAGGGCTCTTCTTTGTTGGACATGTGGCAGGTTACCGCCGCCAGCGCATAAAACGCGGCTATATCGCTGCGATGCCCTACAAAGGTCACTTTATCCGCCAAGCCTAACGCATCGCGCTGGGCAATGAGCTCCTCATAGTAATGCTGCTTACCTGGCTCGGCATCGCCCACCACCACACCGTGGCAATCTTGGCGCAAGCGTACTAATCGCGCCATCATATCCAAAAAGGCTTCTTGGCCCTTCCAGCGGGTTAAGCGGCCGGGCATTAAAATCAAATGTTTGCCCTTCAGCTCGGGATATTCCGCAAACAGCGCATCCCGCCATTGCGGTGTGCACGCCTCGCGATTAAACGCGGCGGGGTCGAGACCTCGCGGAATCAAGGTGATCTTTTGGTCCGCAACGCCGTAATTGCTCTGCATGTAGTTTTTAACGCAGTTAGAAATGGCAATCATATGCTCGGCGCGCGCCATTACCGCGCTGTAAAAATTAACTGAGTACATACCGTGAAAGGTGCTTACTAATTTGGGCCGAGTTGCTGGGTTCATACCCCGCCACGCCAGCCACACAATCCACGCCGGCGCCCGCGAGCGCACATGAACAATGTCGGCTTGCAGCTCAGTTAACAGACGGCGCATTGGCCGCACCTGCAATAACGACATGAGCGACTTGCGATGCACGGGCATCGCAATGTGCTCGCTACCCTCGGCAACCAGCCCTTCGACCATTCGCCCACCAGCGGATATCACCACCGACTTATGACCGCCGCGCACCAGCTCTCTGGCCAACTCCACGGTGCCGCGCTCTACGCCGCCGGAATTTAGCGCCGGCAAAACTTGCACAATTTTTAAGGGCAGACTTTTATCGGCCATGCGCTCAGACGCTCCCATTCAATTTCAATAACCAATCCGCAGCGCGATCTGCTTCCCACAAAGGGTAGGCCGCTTCGGGCAAAGGCTGACTTAAATTCGCCGCGGCAAAACCCGTTGCCAAACCTTCGGCAAGTACATTCGCCATGCTCTTGGTCACCCGCGATTCGCGCAACGGCGCCAGCGCCAACAAACCAGTGCGTGCGCCAGAACTAATGCTTTCATAAACCATCGACACGCTGTCGCAGCTCACCCACGCCTGCCCCACTGCCGCCAAATTGGCTTGCAACCAACCCGCTCCAGTTTGCTGGTAAGCAATGGTCTGCACATTAGGCAGGCCTAAAGCGGCAATACGGTTGAGCAAACTGGCGGGGGTTCGCGGTGAATCAGACACCAACCAAGCCACATCAACCGACGCCAGAGCAACAGTCTGCACTTGCCGCAATACCGCGTCGTCATCCCAATTAAAGTGTTTGTTTATTCCGCCCAGCAGAATCAAACCTCGGCCCGCATCGCGGCCAGCGCGCACCGGCACAATATGATTTATCACCCCTTGGGTGGCAAGTACATTGGGCCGAACTGGCGGCGAGTCGTGGTGAGGCATGCACACCGCATCAAACAAAAACAGTGGCAAGCTAGGTCGCATCAATACTAGCGCCCGTCCACCCGTGAGCCACTTAGCCCACAGTAGCGGCATATGGCTGCGGCTGCCTGCGCCAATAATCCAGTGAGGTAACTGCTCACAGGCAAATTGTGCTTTTAAACCATTGCGGCCGGTATAGGCAAAACTTTGCTCGGCAATATTGAGCCAAGCCACATTGCACTCGACCTTTGCTTGCAGGCGCGCCACCAAACCCTTGAGCTGATTGAGATGCCCAAGCCGACCGTCGGTAATAATCCACAGCTGCAAAGCCGCCATCAATACACCCTGGCCTCGCCCTCTGGGCGAGTTTTAAAGCGGCGATGCACCCACATATACTGATCTGGCACCATGCGAATATTATCTTCAAGTAGGGCATTGATCGCCCTAGCGTCAGCGGCGGGGTCACCGCTGGGAAAATTATCCATAGGAATTATTTCCACCCGATAGCCTTCGCCATGCGGCAAGCGCTGCTGCTGGGCAAACACTACCCGCGCGCGCCCGCCTTTTGCCAAGGTACTGGTGCCAATCGTCGTTGCGGCCAACACCCCAAAGAAAGGCACAAATTCCGCCGACTTGCGGCCATAATCTTGGTCGGGCAAATAATAGAGCCGTCGTCCCTCGCGCAAGCGACGCAGCGCACGCTTAATATCGCGGCGATGAATCGGTTCGCCGTAGCGCCCCCGCGAACGGCTAAGAATATATTCAAAAACCGGATTTTTGTGCTTGCGGTAAAACGAATCTGCCGGATAGCGAAAACCGATTAAGGTGCCGCACACATCCAGCGAAGTGAAGTGGGTACCCAGCACAATGATACCTTTACCATCGTCGCCGACCTCGAGATGCTCACTGCCGATCAGCTCAAAACCCACATCGAGTTTGTCTGGGGCCAAAAACCAAACGCGCAAGGTCTCCATTAGACCAACGCCCTGATTGCGCATGGTTTTGCGGGTTAAGGCGTCGCGCTCCGCGTCGTCTAGTTCGGGAAAACACAGCCGAAAGTTGGTTTCGCAGATATGGCGACGATCCTTGGCGAAGTGATAAAACACATTGCCAACCCCAGCGCCCAGCGCGTAGCTCAGCCGCCGCGGCAAGTGGGCCAGCAGCCACAGCAAGGCAATAGCCAACCACGCAGGCCAGTGCCGAGGGTAAATTAACTGTCTCTCAATTGTCATCGTCGGGCATTACACTATTATTACAATACGCGTTACTGCAAGGCGGCATGATCAAACAATCGCCTCGCAAAAAATTCAAGCTAATTCAAGCCAGATTCGAGTGCCGCATTGTACACTGATTAGCCGCGCTGATTGCCATTCAGCCCCGACAGAGATTCGCACACTACCATGATGAACAAACCCGGCCGCACCGGCCCCGCCCGCATACTCGACGCCTCCAAGTATTCCCTTAAAGGCCTGCGCGCCGCATGGCGCTACGAAGAAGCCTTTCGCCAAGAGAGCACCTTGGCGCTGTTTATGCTACCCGCCGCACTGTGGCTAGGCACCAACGCAGTAGAACGCTCGGTATTAATTGCCACGGTCGTCATTGTTATTATTGTGGAGCTAATCAACTCTGCCATCGAAGCGGTTGTCGACCGTATTAGCACCGACCACCACCCACTCTCTGGCCAAGCCAAAGACATTGGCTCTGCCGCCGTGATGCTGAGTTTGCTGCTGTGTATCAGCTGCTGGGGTATGATTGCCGCCCAGCGCTTCCTCTAATTGCTAGGCCAGCGTGAAATTTTCTGGTTTTAGCGCCACGCAGTGTTGACAACCGGGCCGCAAACAGGAATAATTCCCGGCCTAAATTTTCAGTACTAGGTTTCAAGGAGTTATAAGGGTGGCGAATTCTCCACAAGCTAAAAAACGCGCACGTCAGGCGGAAAAAAGTCGTACGCATAACGCCAGCCTGCGCTCAATGGTACGCACGTACTTGAAGAAAGTGTTGGCCGCAATCGCTTCTGGCGATCAAGATGCCGCCAAGACTGCTTACGTATCTGCAGTTTCTGTTATTGACCGCATGGCGGACAAAGGCATTCTGCACAAGAACAAAGCTGCTCGTCATAAGAGCCGCTTGAACAGCAAAATCAAAGCAATGAGCGCAGCCGCTTAATTCGCTTTTGGTTTTGCCAATAAAAAACCCGCCAAGCGCGGGTTTTTTATTGGCTGCGATTTAAGCCTCAACAGCCTAAGGCAAATTAGCGCTCTCTACGGCCCGCCACCCGCCCTTTTATTTTAGCGTCCACCGCCTCCCGCCAAGCATCTTGCGGCATTTTAACTAATCAACAAATTATCGCGATGTATCAATTCTGGCTCGGCAATATAACCCAGCGCCTCGGCAATCCGTGCACTGGACAAACCCAGCACCTTGCGCGCATCGTCGGCACTGTAGTTAACCAAGCCTCGTGCCACCTCACTACCATCGGCACCAACACACATAACAAGGTCGCCACGCGCAAACTGGCCACTTACCGCCACCACCCCCACGGGTAGCAAGCTGCGACCGTGCTGGCGCAACACACGCACTGCGCCATCGTCAAGCTGGAGCTTACCACGCAGCTGCAACTGCCCCGCCAACCACTTTTTGCGCGCCGCAATAGGCCGCTGCCCAGACAATAACAAGGTACCCAAATCTTCGCCGGCAAACACCCTATCCAGCACCTGCGATTCACGACCACCAACAATGACCGTATTCGCACCCGAGCGCGAGGCAAGGCGCGCCGCCCGCAACTTGGTTAACATACCGCCGCGCCCCAAGGCGCCAGCGCTACCGCCCACCATGACATCGAGATTGCCATCTGCCACGCTGGCCACGGAAATTAATTCAGCTGCGGGATTTTTGCGAGGATCTTCAGCAAACAAGCCGCGCTGATCGGTTAGGATCACCAAGGTGTCGGCATCAATTAAATTGGCCACTAGCGCAGCAAGGGTATCGTTATCGCCAAAGCGAATTTCGTCGGTAACCACGGTGTCGTTTTCATTAACAACCGGCACCACACCCAACTCAAGCAGGGTTAACAGTGTGCCACGGGCATTGAGATAGCGGTCGCGAGCGGAAATATCGTCGTGACCCAAGAGAATTTGTGCCGTTTGTAAATTATAAGTGCGAAAACGCTGCTCATAGGCTTGAATCAAACCCATTTGCCCCACCGCAGCCGCCGCCTGCAATTTATGAAGATCGTCAGGCCGCTCTTTCCAACCAAGGCGAGTCATACCCTCTGCCACCGCGCCAGAAGACACCAACACCACCTCTCGACCGTCAGCACGCAGGGCGGCGATCTGCGCCACCCACGCATCCAAGCCCTCTACACAGAGGCCGCGACCATCATTGGTGAGCAGGGCCGAGCCGATCTTAACCACGACGCGCTTACAAGCGCGTAAACTTTGCCGCTTATCAGACAAGCTTCTTCACCTCAGGGCCGGTAAACCACTTCAACATCGTGATCGTCATCTTCATCGTCGTCGTAATCATCGGTATCGCCAGCGGCGCGACGCTCAGAGCGGCGCTTATCAGCCAGCGCCTGAATGCGCTCCCGCGCCTCTGACTGCATAGCATCCTGAATATCGCGCTCGCGCTCAGCGGCTTCACTGTCGGTGGCCAGCAATTCGGCCTGAGCTTCCACAAACTGCAGAATATCCTGACACAGCGCCTTGGTATTGGTACCCGTTATTGCCGACACTTTGTACACCGGCCCCGTCCAGCCCAGCGCATCTACCACTTCCTGGCAGCGCGCCTCGCGCTCCTCTTCGGGTATCAAATCTAATTTATTCAGCACCAACCAACGCTCACGATTCGCCAAAGTTGGACTAAAGCGGCCCAACTCTTTGGCGATAATCGCCACCGCATCTTGCGGCAGGGTCTCGTCATAAGGCGCCATGTCCACAAGGTGCAGCAACAAGCGCGTGCGGGTTAAGTGCTTAAGAAAACGAATGCCCAAGCCAGCGCCCTCAGCGGCGCCCTCAACAAGCCCCGGAATATCGGCAATAACAAAACTCTGGTGTTGCTGCACCCGCACCACGCCCAAATTGGGCACCAAGGTGGTGAACGGATAATCGGCAACCTTAGGTTTAGCCGAAGACACTGCGCGAATAAACGTCGACTTACCGGCATTAGGCATACCCAGCAAACCAACATCGGCCAGCACTTTTAGCTCTAGGCGCAGGTTTCGAATCTCGCCATCACTACCCCGAGTAAACTGACGCGGGGCGCGGTTAGTGCTCGACTTAAAACGGGTGTTGCCCAGACCGTGGAAACCACCCTGCACGACTTTAATCTCATCGCCGGCAGCAACCAGATCGCCCAACACCTCCAGAGTATCCTCATCGACGATGGTAGTCCCCACCGGCACATCCAAGATCAAATCCTCAGCGCTGCGGCCACGACAGTTGGCACCACGACCACCCTCGCCAGGGCGGGCGGTATAGGATTTCACAAAACGGAAATCGACCAAGGTATTCATTGAAGGGTTGGCGCGCAGAATCACACTGCCGCCGTCACCGCCGTCGCCGCCGTCGGGGCCACCCCAAGGAATGAATTTCTCCCGCCGAAAACTGAGACAGCCGTTGCCACCGCGGCCTGCTTCAACTCGAATTACTGCCTCATCTACAAATTTCATTACCGCGCCAACCAAATAAAATGAATATACCGAAAAACCTGTCTACAGAAACAAAAAAGCCCCGTCAATAGACGAGGCCTTCTAGATCACCGAGCGACTTACGCTGCAACTATACTAATATACTTGCGGCTCTTGGGACCTTTAACCTCAAACTTCACTACACCGTCTGCCTTAGCAAACAGGGTGTGATCAGTGCCACAACCAACATTTTCACCAGCGTGGAAACGAGTTCCGCGCTGACGAATAATAATGCTACCTGCACTAACTACCTGACCACCAAAACGTTTAACGCCCAGACGCTTACTCTGCGAGTCGCGTCCGTTACGAGTACTACCACCAGCTTTCTTGTGAGCCATGAGTCTCTCCTAAATTCCTTAAGCACTGATACCAGTGATTTTCACTTCGGTGAACCACTGACGGTGACCAGCTTGCTTCATGCTGTGCTTCCGACGGCGAAACTTAACAATTTTCACCTTGGCGTGACGACCTTGCGCGATTACTTCCGCAGTCACTTTACCGCCCTCTACATAAGGCGCGCCAATTTTAAGATCGTCACCGGTCTTAACCATCAACACTTTGTCGAAGGTCAGGCTTTCACCAGTGGCAACTTCAATTTTTTCTAGCTTGAGGGTTTCGCCCTCGATAACACGGTGCTGCTTACCACCGCTTTCAATCACTGCGTACATGTTTATATCTCCAAGAGCCTGCTTGCAATAGTTTGTTTCGGCCGAGCGCTCATACCTTAAAACCGCAGATATAAAGCACCGGGACAAGTCCAGGCACCGTCACCACCACTTAACCATTAAGGGGCCGCACGGTTTTGCTTCAGGGGCGCGAATTGTACGCAGTTTTTAAATAATACACAATACCCGCATACACAAGTGACGCGTAGACCTTGACAGCTCGCGGCTGCACTCATACGATGCCAGCCGACTCCGCCAGACGACTCTTCGCTACCATGCAACAGATTAGACAGGTCGTGGACAGCGAATTCGCCGCCGTCAACGATTTCATCATCGAACAACTGCACTCCAATGTGCCTCTCGTGGAAAACATCGGCCACTATATCGTCGATGCTGGCGGCAAGCGCCTTCGGCCACTACTCAGCCTGTTATGTGCTGGCGCCATTGGCAAAATCGAAGAGAAACACCTGCAGCTGGCCGCGGTGATTGAATTCATCCATACCGCTACCCTGCTCCACGACGACGTTGTTGATATCTCCGCCCTGCGCCGCGGCCGCCCCACCGCCAACGCCAACTGGGGCAACGCCCCCAGCGTACTGGTCGGCGACTTTCTATATTCCCGCGCGTTCCAAATTTTAGTCAACATTGGCAACTTTCCGCTGATGGGCCTGCTTTCCGACACCACCAATACGGTCGCCGAAGGCGAAGTGCTCCAGCTGACCCGCGCCGGCAACCCCGACACCAGCGAAGCCACCTACTTTGAAGTTATTCGCAGTAAAACGGCGGTACTTTTTGGCGCAGCCTGCAGCGGCGCAGCCATTCTCAGCCGCAGCACCGAACACCAAAGCGCCCTACACCAGTACGGCATGAACCTAGGCATCGCTTTTCAGCTCATTGACGACATTCTCGACTACGAAGGCGACCCTGCCGAAACCGGCAAAAACGTCGGCGACGACCTCGCCGAGGGCAAGCCGACGCTGCCGTTGATTTATTTGCTCGAGAACGGCAGCGACGAACACAAAAAATTAGTCCACGACGCCATTAGCAATAAATCCGCAGAACAGCTCGACGCCATCGTTGACGCGGTTAAGCACTGCGGCGCACTAGACTATTGCCACGCCGCCGCCGAGCGCTACACCCACGCCGCGCTAACCGCATTAGAGAGCCTAGCGCCCAGCCCCTATCGCAGCGCGCTAGAAAAGCTGACCGAAATCGCACTTTCTCGCCGCAGCTAAATTTCTCGTCAAAACGACGTTCTCGCGGATTACAATCCCAGCGCCAAATCGTTACAATTTCTAGACTTATCGCTGGGATGGAAAGACTGGCGCCCACCGAAATGGATATTTAAGGAGTGGCCGTGAGCCCCACTGTAAACCAAGCACCAGCCCTATTAAGCGATCTTGATTTACAAACCACCTTGCGCGCACTCGCCAAGAAAGCCGCAAACACACCATTACAATCTCGCTTCAATCTCGACCCTAACCGCGCCGCCACGCTGAGCGGCGAACTCGGCCCACTTTTTGTCGACTACGCCAAGCACCACCTCGATACGGACATTATCACCAGCCTCTGCGAACTAGCGCGCCAGCGCGGCCTTGAGCAGCAATTCAACGCCCTGCGCGCCGGCGCCAAACTGAATAACACCGAAGACCGCAGCGCCAACTACCCAAGCCTGCGGCGCTGGGCCAGCGACGGCGCCAACCCAAGCCAACAAGATCCCGCCATTGCAGCGATGTACGAAGCAATGGAAAACTTGGTTACAGCAATTCACAGCGGCGCACACCGCAGCAGCACCGGCAAAGCTTTTACCGACGTGGTGAATATTGGCATTGGCGGCTCGGACTTTGGCCCACGACTTGTTTGCGACGCGCTAGCCAACCAAGGACTCGGCAGCTTGCGCCCCCATTTTGCCGCCAATATCGACCCCAGCGTAATGACCGAAATACTGGCGACCGTACCCGCCGAAACCACCTTATTTGTTGTTGCCTCCAAATCGTTTGGCACTCAAGAAACCCGCTGCAATGCTCAAGCTGCTCGCACATGGCTACAAGCCAGCCTAGGCCGCGAGGATGTTAGCGACCATTTTGTGGCGGTGAGCTCCAAGCCCGAAGCCGCCATGGCCTTTGGCATTCGCGAGCAATATATTTTGGCCGTACCCGAGTGGGTCGGTGGACGCTTTTCGGTGTGGTCGGGCTTTGGCTTGACGGTAGCGTTATGCGCCGGAATGAACAGTTTCTGCGCCCTACTCAAAGGCGGCTACGCGGTTGACCAGCATGTAGAACAGCAGCCGCTAGAAAAAAACATTCCCGTGATCCTAGGCATGCTCGACCTGTGGTATCGCAACGCCTGGGGCATGACCTCGCAAGCCGTACTGCCCTACGAGCATCACCTAAAATTGCTGCCTATTTACTTGCAGCAATTGTTTATGGAAAGCGCGGGAAAATCCGTTAAAGCGGATGGCAGCCCCCTCAACAACGCCACTGGCGGCGTTATTTGGGGTACCGAGGGCACGAATGGCCAGCACTCGTTTCATCAGTTACTTCACCAGGGCAGCGATGCCATTCCCTGCGACTTTATCGCCAGCCTCAGCTCTCACAACCCCATTGGTGAGCAGCACCAAGCCTTGCTTGCCAACTGTTTCGGCCAAAGTTTGACCTTAATGCAGGGCCAAACTGCGGCCGATATTGAGGGCAATTTAGTAGCCAGCGGCATGAAAGCTGACGCCGCTGCGCAACTTGCCCAACACAAAGCCATGCCCGGCAACCGGCCCAGCACCACTATTTTAATGAACAAACTCGACGCCGAAAGCTTGGGCGCGCTTATTGCGCTCTATGAATACCGCCTATTTGCCGCGAGTTTTGTATGGGGCATAAACCCCTTCGATCAATGGGGGGTCGAATTGGGTAAGCAGATTAGCCAAAGCTTAATGAGCACCCTAAGTGGCAACAGCGACGACAATAATCCTGCACTGGACTCATCGACTGCACAACTGATTGCCCGCTACCAGCAGGCCCAAAACAACTGATTAGTTAAGCCATACTCCATATACAATAAAGGCGCCTCACGGCGCCTTTATTGTACTGTTTGTTGGCAAAAGCCAATTACAGCATCGCTAACAACTCGGCGGTTTTTGCTTCCATCAAGGGTATATCACCATCGCTCTCAACATTAAGACGCACCACCGGCTCAGTGTTAGACATGCGCACATTAAAGCGCCAGCCGTCGAAGCTCATGCTTAAACCATCAGTAAAATCGACTGCCACCGCCAAAGGCGTGTAATGCGCTTGAATAGCCGCGATGACCGCTTTAGCATCGGCAACTTCGCGGTTTATTTCGCCACTACAAGGGAATAACGCGACTCGCTGCTCAACCAGCGACGACAGGCTCGCCGACTTCACCGACATTAACTGCGTCACCAACAACCAGGGAATCATACCGCTGTCACAGAAGGCAAAATCGCGGAAATAATGGTGGGCACTCATCTCGCCGCCATACACCGCGTTCTCTATCCGCATCCGCTCTTTAATAAAAGCATGACCGGTTTTGCACTGCACTGCCGTGCCGCCTGCCGCTTCAACAATAGCAATGGTATTCCACGTTAGACGCGGATCATGCACTATTTTTTCGCCGGGGTTTTTCAGCAAGAAGGCTTCGGCCAACAAACCGACAACGTAGTAACCTTCAATAAAATCACCGGTTTCGTCAAAGAAGAAACAACGGTCAAAATCGCCATCCCACGCCACGCCCAAATCGGCGCCATGCTCTTTAATCGCGTCGATACTGGGCTGGCGATTTTCAATCAGCAGGGGATTAGGCACACCATTAGGGAAATTGCCGTCTGCCTCGTGATGCACCCGAATAAATTCAAAGGGCAAATAAGGCTCGAGCAAGTCCACGACCCGACCCGCGCCGCCATTACCGGCATTAACCACAATTTTAAGGGGCTTTAAGGATTCTACATCGATATAGCTAAGTAAATGCTCAACATAGGCAACCGAGGTATCTAGGGCTTGCAAGCTGCCCCGTGTGGCGACTGGCGCAAATTCGTTTTTCTCGGCAAGGGCCTTAATATCGAACAAGCCGGTGTCGCCACTGATGGGCTTAGACCCCTCGCGCACAAACTTCATGCCGTTATAGTCTTTAGGGTTATGGCTGGCGGTAACCGCGATACCACCGTCCATACCAGCATGGGAGGTAGCGAAGTAAATTTCTTCAGTGCCACACAGACCAATATCGTAAACATCGACACCGGCATCACGCAGGCCGTCGCTTAAGGCGCCTTTAATAGACTCACTGCTCAAGCGAATATCGTGGCCAACAACCACTTTCTTAGGCTGAATCACTTCAGCGAAAGCACGGCCGATGCGGTAGGCAATGTCTTCGTTTAATTGATCGGGAATACGACCGCGAACGTCATAGGCTTTAAAACAGGTTATTTCACTGCTACTCACGATGAGCCCTCGCTATAAATATTTTCATAAACGTAGTTCGTCGCTTCTATAAAACCAGGCACGCTGCCGCAGTCAAAACGTTTGCCACGGAATTTATAGGCGAGCACACAGCCGTTCTGAGCTTGGGTCATCAGGGCATCAGTAAGCTGCACCTCACCATTTTTACCTGGCGGGGTGTCACGCAGAATATCAAAAATATCTGGGGTCAAAATATAACGACCAATAACAGCCATATTGGTTGGCGCATCTTCGGGCTTAGGTTTTTCAACCATGCTGCTGACCCGATACAAGCCGTCGCCCATTTCTTCACCGGCGATAACACCGTATTTCTCAATTTCATCCAAGGGCACTTCTTGAATTGCCACAATACTGCAGCGAAACTGCTTATACAGCTTAACCATTTGCGCCATAACGCCGTCGTCTTCTTGGTTCAGGCATAAATCGTCCGACAAAATAACGCCAAAGGCTTCATCGCCAATTAGGCATTCGCCGGTGAGAATGGCATGCCCCAAGCCCTTCATTTGCCGCTGACGCGTCATCATGAAGGTGCCTTCATTCAAAACATTGCGAATACAGTCGAGATAGCGCTCTTTGCTCGTGCCTGCAATTTGGTTTTCTAACTCATAGCTAATATCAAAATGGTCGGCAATAGCGCGCTTGCCGCGGCCCGTTACCAGCGCTATTTCCTTTAAACCCGCCTGAATAGCCTCTTCAACGCCGTACTGCACTAGCGGCTTATTAACAATTGGCAGCATCTCTTTGGGCATAGACTTAGTTGCTGGTAGAAAGCGGGTACCGTAGCCAGCTACGGGGAATAGACATTTTCTAATCATAGTAATTCCTGAGTTCCTGTCGGGATCATCCCGAATCCTTTTACATACGATAACGCTGCGAGCATTCTCCCAACAGCAGCAACACTTGGCAAGCACTGCTCTTTTACCGACGAGATATGACGAAGTAATGACAGCAAGCATCACGCCAATGTTGACATTTTAATGTGCCATCCAAAACCTTCGTGCTAAGATAAGCGCAACATTTTCAAACTGATAATATGGCCTCATGTCTTTAATTCATCAAAATAGCTTTAACAAACAAGAACTCATCGACTGCGGACACGGCAAACTATTTGGCCCCGGCAACCCGAAACTCCCTACCGACAATATGCTGATGGTAGATCGTATTACCCATATCAGCACCGAGGGCGGCAGCTTCGATAAAGGCATCTTAGTGGCCGAGCTGGATATTAATCCAGACCTTTGGTTCTTCGACTGCCACTTTAAAGGCGACCCCGTTATGCCGGGCTGCCTAGGCCTAGATGCTATGTGGCAACTGGTGGGCTTCTATCTTGGCTGGCGCGGCAATAGCGGCAAGGGCCGTGCACTAGGGTCTGGCGAGGTCAAATTTACCGGTCAAATCCTGCCCGACTCCAAGCTCGTTACCTACACACTGAATTACAAGCGCCTTATTGAACGCAAACTGATTCTGGGCATCGCCGATGGCGAAGTCGCGGTTGATGGCAAAGTCATCTATACCGCCAAAGATCTGCGTGTTGGTCTATTCAAAGACGACGCCAGCTTCTAGCGTCCACTACACACCCCTTAAATTAAAACCACAGCTTACAAACGAGGTATCCGATGAAACGTGTTGTCGTAACCGGTATGGGAATAGTTTCCAGCATCGGCAATGACTTGTCAGAAGTACTGACGTCACTGCAAGAAGGTAAGTCGGGAATCGCGTTCAACGAAAAATACAAGGAGATGGGTTTCCGCAGCCAGATTTCGGGCTCCATCAAAAACCTTGATATCAAAGAACGCATTGACCGCAAACAACTGCGCTTTATGGGCGATGCCGCGGCTTACGCCTATATTGCTATGCAAGAAGCCATTACCGACTCCGGCCTAGAAGAGCACCAGGTCAGCAATGAGCGCACTGGCATTATTGCCGGCTCTGGCGGCGCATCTTCGGCTAATTTGATTGAGTCTGCCGACACCCTCCGCGAGCGCGGCGTAAAACGCATTGGGCCCTATCGCGTTACCCAGACCATGGGCAGCACGGTTTCAGCCTGTTTGGCCACCCCCTTTAAAATCAAGGGCGTTAACTACTCCATCTCGTCTGCCTGCGCGACTAGCGCGCATTGCATTGGCAACGCCATGGAGCTAATCCAGCTTGGCAAGCAAGACGTGGTTTTTGCTGGCGGCGGCGAAGAAGAGCATTGGTCTTTGAGCTGCTTATTTGATGCCATGGGCGCCTTGTCGACCAAGTATAACGACACCCCCGAGCAGGCTTCTCGTCCCTACGACGCCAACCGCGACGGCTTTGTTATTGCCGGCGGCGCAGGCATGGTCGTGCTGGAAGAGCTAGAACACGCTAAAGCGCGCGGCGCCACTATTTATGGTGAGCTGGTGGGCTATGGCGCAACCTCTGACGGCTACGACATGGTTGCCCCAAGCGGCGAAGGCGCTGCGCGCTGCATGCGTCAAGCGCTGCAGACGGTTAATGCCGACGTGGATTACATCAACTCCCACGGCACCTCGACACCTGCAGGTGACATGCAAGAGCTAAAAGCCGTTAAGCAAGCTTATGAGGGCAAAACGATTCCCGCGATTGGCTCGACCAAATCACTGGCCGGTCACTCACTGGGCGCGACAGGCGTGCAGGAAGCGATATTCTCATTATTAATGATGAAGCATAATTTTATTGCGGCATCAGCCAATATTGAGACGTTAGACGACGAAGCAGCCGGCGTACCGATTGTGCTAAAACGCCAAGACAACGTTACGCTCAATACAGTAATGTCGAATAGCTTCGGCTTTGGCGGCACCAACGCCAGCTTGGTATTTCAGCGTTATCAGGCCTAACACCGCCTACAAACACTTGCAGCGCTCAGCGCTGCAAGTGTTTGCTTTGCCGCACACAACAAGTAAACCCCGTCTTTATTTCAATTCAAATCCCGCAAAAAAATCACATCAACGCGATCACCAGGCGCCACGGTTTTGCCAACCGGAATAATTGCTAAGGCATTACACCAAGACACCGAAGACAGCACCCCCGAGCTTTGCTGAGGGTGAATATCAACCGTCATCCCGTCCGTGCTAGGCACGACCCGCGCACGCAAATACTCCTGACGCGAACCCGCGCGCGGCCAGTCAAATAAAGCCTTGGCAGGCCACTGCGCTGGCAATACTTGCTCTGCTCCCAGCATTTTCAACAGGTATGGCCGCACTAAGATACAAAATGTGACGAAGCCCGATACCGGATTACCGGGCAAGCCGAAAAACGGCACTCCCGCGACACGGCCATAGGCCAACGGCTTACCCGGCTTGATAGCGAGCTTCCACAAATCTAGCGAGCCCATGGCCTCGACCTGAGCCTTGACGTGATCCTCTTCACCGACCGACACACCACCACTGGAAATCACCACATCGGCACTGGCGCTAGCCTGCTGCAAAGCAGCGCGAGTCGCTGCGGGCGTATCGACAACAATGCCAATATCGATTACCTCCACGCCCAGCTCGCTCAATAGTGCAGCCAGCATTGGTCGATTGGAATTATAAATTTGACCTGCAGCCAAGACCTCGCCTGGCTCGCGCAACTCATCACCGGTCGACATTACGGCAACTCGCAGCTGCCGCCCAACGTCGACAGCGGCAAACCCCAGCGAGGCCAACAGACCGAGATCCGCCGCCTGCAACCGATGGCCCTTGCCGAGAATTAGCTGGCCCTTGGCAATATCCTGCCCTTGAGGGCGAATATGCTGGCCAGTGCGCGGCACAATATTGACCTTTAGCTCGCCGCCAAGCAGCTCGCAGTCTTCTTGCGCCACCACTGCATCGGCGCCAGGTGGAACAAAAGCGCCGGTAAAAATACGCGCCGCGCTGCCCGCTTGCAGCGCACTGCCAAGTGCGCCAGCTGGAATACGCTGAGTAATAGGCAGCGTTTGCCCCTCATTAACATCCGCTGCGCGCAGTGCATAGCCGTCCATCGCACTGTTGGCGGCGGGTGGCACATCGATCTGAGCAAAGACATCGACCGCAAGGACCGCGCCCAAAGCCCGTGCCAAATCTCGCGACTCGGCGCCCCATATCGGCGCATCCGCCAATAATTGGTGCAAAACTTCATCTACAGAACGCAGAGCCATGATCAAGTTGCCGTGTTAGCGCGAACTTTGAGCACCCCAACAAAATTACAGGGCCGGTGCCGACTGTCGAGCTGATCCCGAATAACTTGCTGCCACGCGGTTTTGCACGCGCCGGTAGAACCCGGCATACAAAAAATTACGGTGTTATTTGCCAAGCCGGCAACAGCGCGGGACTGAATTGTAGAGGAGCCGATTTCGGTTAACGAGACCGCCCTAAACACTTCGCCGAAACCCTCAATAACCTTGTCGAATAACACCGACACCGCCTCTGGGGTTGAGTCTCGCCCCGAGAATCCGGTGCCGCCAGTGATTAGCACCGCCTCAATACCCGCGTCGGCGATCCACGCCGACACTGTGGCGCGAATCTGGTAGATATCGTCTTTCACTATCTGTTTGGCCACCAAGTGATGCCCCGCTTCAGCCAAAGCGCCAGCTAAATACTGGCCAGAACTGTCGCTACGCTCATCACGGGTATCCGATACCGTTAATACCGCCATTCCCAGCGGAGTAAACTCTGTACTACTGCTCATTTGGCAGCCTCCTCGCAAACGGACTTAATCATTCGCGGCAAATATGCTCGCCACGGCAAACGTTTAATACCGAAATCTTGCAGTATGCGATCACAACTCAACACCGGCACGGCTGGGCGCCAGCCTTCGCCACTGTCATCAACCTCAATATCCGCGATAGGCGCCACAAACTGTGATGCAAACGCGCAAACTACTTCTGCAAATTCGTAAGCGCTGGCGGTGCCACTACTGGCATAGTGATATACCCCGCGACAGGGAGTGCCGCAGCTAATTTGATCGACCAAACCAGAAATCACGCGGGCTAAATCAGCCACCGGTGTTGGACATGTCATTCTCGTATCATTCAAGCGCAATACTTTGCCACCGCGCATGGTTGCCAAGCAGTCGCCGAGGAAATTGCCACCCTGCACTGCAATCAGCGGCCCAGTGCGCAGCACCATCCCCTGCTCGCCAGCCGCGCACAGCACTTGTTCAAGCTCCGCGAGCTGAAACCCCGCCGCATCGGTTGGGGCGAGTTCATCACCCTCGGCGTACTCCACCTCTTCGGCGGCAGCGCCAAACAGACGACCATCACTTAATAACAAATAGGGCACCGCCAACGCATCACAGCGCGCCTTAAAATCTTGGCGCAATGCCAGCAGGCGCTGCTGCTCTGCCGCAGCGTGACTGTCCTTGCGCTGCAGAAACACCAAAGCGTCGGCATCCACAACCATCGCGCCACGCAACTGATCCACACCCAAGGCGTGTAAGTCGTCAACCGGCAGTGCAATACTGGCCCGCGACCGAGAGGCAAACTGGCTTTGCAAGGCAGTGCTCAGGGCACTGCTGCGAGAAATCACAACAACATTCACAGAAGGTTCACAGAATTCAGAAGTAAGGCAAGTTAATAGAACTTGCAGAAAGGCAGTAGCGCCCGATACCCGACTTTATTAACACAAAAACAAGGGACTCAACATTACTCAATGCGAGCGAGATGCGCAAGATTGTATAAAGCCTCTGCGCAGCAATTGACTTACCCACTATAAAAAAAATACCCGCCAAGGCGGGTATTCGATTTTCACATTACTTTCGAAGGTATTTTTTAAAACGGAATATCATCATCAAAATCATCAAAACCTGCCGGCGGATTTTGTGCAGGCTGCGGTGCCGGCGCACGATTCTGCTGTTGTGGCGCAGACTGAGCTGGCGGCGCACGGCGCGGCGCAGCTGCTTGTGGCGCCTGTTGAGATCCATAGCCGTCATCACCGTAGCTATCGCTAGCAGAACCGCCACCAGAGCCACCGCGGCTGTCGAGCATTTGCATTTCTGCCGCGACAATTTCAGTAGTGTACTGATCAACGCCTTCTTTGTTCTGCCATTTGCGAGTTCGCAGCGAACCTTCTACATAAACCTTTGAGCCTTTTTTCAAATACTCGCCGGCGATTTCGGCCAAGCGGTTAAAAAATACTACGCGGTGCCATTCTGTGCGCTCTTGGGCCTGACCGCTCTGCTTGTCCTTCCAAGTTTCACTTGTTGCAATGGTGACATTGGTCACGGCACCGCCGGAAGGCATGTAACGGGTCTCGGGATCTTGGCCCAAATTGCCGACCAAAATAACTTTATTTATACCACGCGCCATGCGTTCTCTCCTGTTTTTCTATGGATGCGAACCAACGTCCGCAACAGATACTGCACTATACCGGATTCCGCTGATAGCGGCCATTTAGCTGCCCAGTTGCAAGCCTTCGGGCAAGCTCGCTGGATCAAAATTACCATCTACCCGCAAATACGCAACGCGCTCACTTTCCAGTACGGTGACATCAATAGTACCGGGCAGCGCCAACACTTCGCGGCGAATGTCCGCAACATCCCAAACGCCAAACTGCCAGCATAGAATAAGGCTTTCTGATTTAGCCGGCACCAACATTCCCCAAGCCACCAGCAACCATGCTCCTGCGAGCACAGCCGCGCCGGCAAAAACCGCACTCGCGCCCCAGCGCCCGAATAGACCACCGCCAATTGCGCCGCCACAAAAGGCACCAAAGAATTGGAATGTTGAGTAAACACCCATGGCAGTGCCCTTGCCCCCAGCATAAACGGTCTTGCTTACCAGCGACGGCAGCGACACCTCTAGCAAATTAAAGGCAACAAAAAACAAGGTCATAATTCCGAGCAACGGTATTAGCGACTGACCAAAATAAATAGCGACGATTGCCGACAAAAGAATTCCGCCAATACCGAGCAAAAAAATCTCACGCATTTTACTGCGTGTTTCCGCAATAATAATCAGCGGCACCATACCAATAAACGCCACCACCATCATTGGCAAATACACCTGCCAATGATCACTACGCGCTAAACCTTGGTCTTCCAGAATGCCGGGCACGGCGATAAATATCGCCATTAAAATAGCGTGCAGGCTAAATATACCCAAATTGAGGCGCATCAAATTACGGTCGCGAAGACAGCGTCCTAGCAAGCTACCCAGCGACTGGCTGTTGGCATCAAGACTTTGAATATCCGGCGTTGGCACTACAAATAGAGTGATTGCGATGCCGACCGCCGCCATTATCGATGTGAGCAAAAACAAACCTGTCACGCCAAACCAAGAAGCCGTCAAAGGTCCAAGCACCATTGCAACGGCAAAGGACACGCCAATACTCATGCCGATTGCCGCCATCGCCTTGGTGCGGTGTTGTTCACGAGTGAGGTCCGCAAGCAAGGCGGTTAAGGTACTCGCGATTGCCCCTGTTCCCTGCAACAGCCGCCCCACAATAATACCAAAAATACTGTCGGCGCCCGCCGCGACCAAACCGCCAGCAATAAACAATAGCAGCCCTGCAATAATGACGGGCTTGCGACCAATGCGATCCGACAACATGCCCAGCGGCACCTGTAGCGCCGCCTGCCCCAAGCCATAAATGCCCAGCGCCAGTCCAACCAACACCGGCGTACTGAATTCATACTCGGCGGCATATAAACTTAATACTGGCAGCAGCATAAATAAACCGAGCATGCGGAAAGCATACAAGCTGGCCAGCGATACGACCGCGCGGCGTTCAGTTGCACTCATCGATTGATGATTCAAGGGCGGAAGGATCCTGAAAAATATGGGGGTATGGCGCGCTATTCTAGCAGCTATGCCCTCGTCAAAAAACCATACATATTAGCGACGAGCTTATTTTGCGCCGCACTCCTTAGCCGTCGTATAATGACCGGTTTATCAGGCCGAGAAATTATATGGATCGGATTATCGTTCGCGGTGCCCGCACCCACAATCTAAAGAATATCGATCTTGATATACCCCGCGACAAATTAGTCGTTATTACTGGGCTGTCTGGTTCTGGCAAATCGTCTCTCGCTTTCGACACGCTCTACGCCGAAGGTCAACGCCGCTACGTCGAATCACTGTCGACCTACGCTAGGCAATTTTTGTCGATGATGGAAAAGCCCGACGTTGACCATATCGAAGGCTTGTCACCTGCCATTTCGATCGAACAAAAATCAACATCGCACAACCCTCGGTCTACGGTGGGTACGATTACTGAAATATACGATTATCTGCGCCTGCTGTTTGCTCGCGCTGGCGAACCTCGCTGCCCAGATCATAACGCCGCGCTTTCTGCGCAAACCGTCAGCCAAATGGTCGACACCGTGCTGGCGCTACCCGAAGGCAGCAAGCTGATGATGCTGGCGCCGATTGTGCAAAATCGCAAAGGCGAACATATTCACACCTTTGAAAAACTGCGCAGCCAAGGCTTTGTGCGGGCCAGAATTAACGGCTTGGTAACTGACCTAGACGATTTGCCAGCGCTAGATAAAAACAAAAAGCACACCATCGAAGTAGTGGTTGACCGCTTTAAAGTGCGCGAAGACCTCACCCAGCGCCTGGCTGAATCCTTTGAGACTGCGTTAGAACTTACCGACGGCATCGCCAGTATTGCCGACATGGATGACCCTAAAGCAGCAGAGCTTACTTTTTCATCTAAGTTTGCCTGCCCACACTGCGGTTACAGTCTTTCGGAATTGGAACCACGGCTCTTTTCCTTCAACAGCCCGCTCGGCGCGTGCAGCAGCTGTGATGGCTTAGGTGTAAAACAGTTTTTTGATTCATCCCGTATCGTGCAGCACCCCGACGTGAGCTTGTCGACTGGCGCAATTCGCGGCTGGGATCGACGCAGCGTTTACTACTTCCACATGCTTACCTCACTGGCCGAGCATTATGGATTTGATATAGACGCGCCCTTTGAAGAACTGAGTGATGAGCACCGCAAAAAAATCTTATTTGGCAGCGGCAGCGAAGAAATTAGCTTCACCTATATCAATGACCGCGGCGACAATTTCCAGCGTAAACACCCTTTCGAGGGCGTAATTCCCAATATGGATCGCCGCTACAAAGAAACCGAGTCGCAAACTGTACGCGAAGAGCTGAGCAAGTTTTTAAACTCCCAATCCTGCCCAGACTGTGCCGGCACCCGTTTGCGCAAAGAAGCACGCAATGTATTTATCTTAGATAACACTTTGCCCGAAATTACGGCTATGCCGGTGGGCGCTGCACGGGAGTATTTTACTAAACTTGAACTGAGTGGCCGTCGCGCTCAAATTGCGGAAAAAATCCTCAAAGAAATAAACGACCGCCTGCGCTTTCTGGTCGATGTAGGCCTTAACTACCTAACCCTAGACCGCAGCGCAGACACGTTGTCTGGCGGTGAAGCCCAACGCATTCGCCTTGCCAGTCAAATAGGCGCTGGCCTAGTGGGTGTTATGTATATTCTCGATGAGCCCTCTATCGGCCTTCACCAGCGCGACAACGAGCGGCTGCTAAAAACGCTGCGCCACCTCCGTGACATTGGCAACACTGTTATTGTGGTAGAGCACGACGAAGACGCTATTCGAACCGCCGACCATATTATTGATATCGGTCCCGGTGCCGGAGTACACGGCGGCAGGGTCATCGCCGAAGGTAAAATAGAAGATATTTTAAATAGCCCCGAGTCACTTACCGGTCAGTACCTGTCGGGTAAGCGGGCCATTGCGATACCAGCAATACGCAACCCTGTTAACCCCGATAAATGCCTGCGAGTAGAAGGCGCCACGGGTAATAATTTACGAGATGTTGACCTCACCATTCCGCTTGGATTAATGACCTGTATTACCGGCGTTTCCGGCTCCGGAAAGTCTACCCTTATCAATCACACACTTTACCCAGTGGCGGCAACAGTACTCAACGGCGCGACCACTCTAACGCCAGCAGCCCACCGCGCAGTGACCGGCTTGGATCAGGTTGATAAATGTATCGATATCGACCAAAGCCCGATAGGCCGCACCCCGCGCTCCAATCCTGCGACGTACACGGGTATATTCACACCAATTCGCGAGCTCTTTGCGGGCACCCAAGAAGCCCGCTCACGCGGCTATAAAGTTGGTCGCTTCAGCTTTAACGTAAAGGGTGGACGCTGCGAGGCGTGCCAGGGCGACGGCGTCACTAAAGTAGAAATGCATTTTCTACCCGACATCTACGTTGCCTGCGAAGTGTGCCGCAGCCAGCGTTACAACCGTGAAACCTTGGAAATATTATACAAGGGCAAAAATATTCACGAGGTTTTAGACATGACCGTTGAAGACGCCAACACCTTCTTTGAGAATGTGCCGTCGATCAGCAAGAAATTACAAACATTGATGGATGTGGGACTAAGCTATATTCGCCTTGGTCAAGCTGCTACAACGCTATCTGGCGGTGAAGCGCAGCGGGTAAAGCTAGCGAAAGAGCTGTCGAAGCGTGATACCGGCAAAACTTTGTATATTCTCGACGAGCCCACAACTGGCCTGCACTTTGAAGACATCCAATTATTACTAACGGTATTGCATCGCTTGCGTGATCACGGCAACACCGTGGTGGTGATTGAACATAACCTCGATGTCATAAAAACCGCGGACTGGATCGTCGACCTCGGCCCAGAGGGCGGCAGCGGCGGCGGCATGATAATCGCCGAAGGCACACCAGAAGAGATCGCCACGATGGCGCAATCTCATACTGGGCACTTTTTAAATGAGGTGTTAAAACTCGCCAAACAGCGCAGCGCTTAATAGCGAACACCACGTGGGCCTGCCTTCGGCAAGCCCTATAAAGCCTACCTCAAACTAAAAACAATTAATTTAGACAAAAAAAAGCCGACCCTAAGGTCGGCTTTTTTGCTACAACAAGATTTACTCGTCGTCAGCTTCTTCTGCTACCGGGCGATCAACCAATTCTACGTAAGCCATTGGCGCCTTATCACCAGCGCGAAGACCGCACTTCATGATACGGATATAACCACCTGGACGACCTTCGTACCGAGGGCCCAAGTCAGTAAACAACTTACCGACAACAGCACTGCAGCGCAATCTGGCAAACGCCAAACGACGGTTAGCAACACTATCAACCTTAGAAAGGGTGATCAAAGGCTCTGCATAACCGCGCAGTTCCTTTGCCTTTGGCAAGGTAGTTTTAATCATTTCGTGCTCGAGCAACGACGCCGTCATGTTGCGGAACATCGCTTTACGATGAGAGCTATTACGGTTTAATTGACGGCCACTATGACGATGACGCATGGCTTTTTCCTTTAATAAACGTTGCTATCTCAGCAAAAAATATTCGAAAGTTTAACGTTAAAATTACGCTAAAACTCGGTCGTCGTTTCTAAGACTTGCTGGCGGCCAGTTATCTAGGCGCAGACCCAGAGACAAACCACGTGACGCCAATACGTCTTTAATTTCTGTCAGTGACTTTTTACCAAGGTTAGGCGTTTTGAGAAGTTCAACTTCTGTACGCTGCACCAAATCACCGATGTAGTAGATATTTTCCGCTTTCAAGCAGTTGGCAGAGCGCACTGTCAGCTCTAGATCATCTACTGGACGCAACAAAATAGGATCTACTTCACTTTCTTCGCGTGAAGGCTCACTCTCGCCTTCGCTTTCCAGATCAACAAACACCGCCAGCTGCTGCTGAAGGATGGTTGCCGCACGACGGATCGCCTCTTCTGGGTCGATAGTACCGTTGGTTTCCAAATCGAGAACCAATTTGTCCAAGTCAGTACGCTGCTCAACACGTGCGCTCTCTACCACATAGCTCACCCGGCTAATCGGGCTGTAGCTGGCATCAAGCTGAAGACGACCGATAGAGCGAGTTTCTTCTTCGCCATTATCGTGCGCATCTGCCGGCACATAACCGCGACCGCGAGCGATAGTCAGGCGCATGTTAATTTCGCCATCATCGTTCAGGTTAGCAATTACGTGGTCGGTATTTACAATTTCAATTTCGTGATCTGTCTGGATATCACCAGCAGTAACAACACCGGGGCCTTTTTTGTTCAAGCTAAGAATCGCTTGATCTTTGCCGTGCATGATTACCGCAACTTCTTTCAGGTTAAGCAGGATTTCAATTACATCTTCCTGCACACCTTCCATAGCACTGTACTCATGCAATACACCGTCGATTTCAACTTCGGTGATTGCACAACCCGGCATAGAAGACAGCAAAATACGGCGCAAGGCATTACCCAGGGTATGACCAAATCCCCGCTCTAGCGGTTCTAAGGTCACTTTCGCGCGAGTCTGACCAAATTCTTCAACTTGGATGACACGCGGGGTTAAAAATTCATTGACAGCACTTTGCATAATTCACCTGTAGTGATTTGTCCGGAGGTTAACTTACTTCGAGTAAAGCTCAACGATCAATTGTTCGTTGATCTCAGAAGACAAGTCGCTACGATCTGGCACGCTCTTAAAAACGCCTTCCATCTTAGTGGCGTTAATGTCGATCCATGCGCAATCACCGCGCTGTGCGGCCAGAGTAATCGCAGACTGAATCCGCAACTGTGCCTTAGCTTTCTCACGAACACTAACCACATCACCAGCTTGAACTTGGTAAGACGGAACGTTTACCGTTTTGCCATTTACAAGTACAGATTTGTGCGATACCAGCTGACGTGATTCGGCACGTGTAGAGCCAAAACCAATACGGTAAACCACGTTATCTAAGCGGCCTTCCAAAAGCTGAAGCAGGTTTTCGCCTGTGGCGCCTTTACGGCGAGCAGCTTTTGTATAATAAGCGCGGAATTGCTTTTCCAGTACACCGTACATACGACGTACTTTCTGCTTTTCACGCAACTGAACACCGTAGTCAGAAAGACGACCACGACGAGCACCATGCATACCAGGTGCAGTTTCAGCTTTACATTTTGAATCCAGCGGACGAACACCACTCTTCAGGAACAGGTCGGTACCTTCCCGTCTGGATAATTTACAGCTCGGGCCTAAATATCTAGCCATTTTCTGTATTCCTCAACTGTTAATTAAACGCGACGTTTCTTGGGAGGACGGCAACCATTGTGCGGAATAGGCGTCACGTCGGTGATGTTAGTAATCTTGTAGCCACAGTTATTCAGGGCGCGGACCGCAGATTCACGACCTGGGCCAGGACCTTTTACTTGTACATCAAGATTTTTTAAACCGTAGTCTTTCGCAGCATTGCCGGCGCGCTCTGCAGCAACCTGTGCAGCGAAAGGAGTACTTTTACGAGAGCCGCGGAAACCACTGCCGCCGGCCGTAGCCCAGCTCAGTGCATTACCTTGACGATCTGTAATGGTAACAATAGTATTGTTAAATGACGCATGTATATGTGCGACACCGTCCACGACGGTCTTTTTGACCTTTTTCCGTGGAGCTTGTTGCTTGCCTGGTTTGGCCATCTTCTATTTCCATCTCTAATATCAACACTACACAAGTGGTGTAGCTACACTAAAGGAATCACTGCCTTTAAATTACTTACGAATCGGCTTACGTGGACCTTTACGCGTACGCGCATTAGTCTTAGTACGCTGACCGCGAAGCGGCAGGCCTTTACGATGACGTAGACCGCGGTAGCAGCCCAAGTCCAGCAGACGCTTGATGTTCATAGATACGGTACGACGCAAGTCGCCCTCTACAGACATTTTTGCAATCTCGCCACGAAGCGCATCTAGTTGCTCTTCAGATAAATCGCCGATCTTTGCATCTTCAGCGATAGTGGTTTGGGCACACAGTGCTTTAGCAGTTGTGCGGCCAATGCCATATATATAGGTCAACGAAATAACAGCATGCTTGTTATCTGGTATGTTGACACCTGCAATACGAGCCATTCAGGTTACTCCAATTAAGCCTAATTCTTCCAACGCCTAGCAATGACCGGTAAACGGAAAACCACCGCACGAAAGGCGCAGTAGTCTATCCGCATTGGGATTGAAAATCAACCCCAACCGTATTGCTTAGCCCTGCCGCTGCTTGTGACGAGGTTCAACGCTACAAATAACGCGAACAACACCCTTGCGACGAACAATTTTACAGTTGCGGCATATAGCCTTTACTGATGCGCGTACTTTCATTGTGACACTCCAAACTAGCTATCAGGTTAGTGCGCCTTAGCGCACACCACCGCCGTAATTTTTCAAATTGGCCTTTTTCAAGACCGAGTCGTACTGCTGAGACATAAGGTGCGATTGAACCTGCGCCATAAAATCCATCACTACAACCACTACGATCAGTAACGATGTGCCACCGAGATAAAACGGCACATTCCACATCACTACCAAAAACTGCGGTAACAAACACACGCCGGCTATATACAGCGAGCCAAACATGGTCAATCGGGTTAACACACCATCGATGTAGTTAGCCGTTTGCTTACCAGGACGAATCCCAGGTAAAAATGCACCAGAGCGCTTCAAATTATCTGCTACTTCATCGGGGTTAAACATCAACGCCGTATAGAAGAAACAGAAAAACACGATCAAGGCTGTAAACATAATAATGTTCAGAGGCTGACCAGGTCCGATTGCTAGAGCAAGCTCCTGCAACCATTCCATGCCTTCGCTGCTCTGACCAACCCACTGCGCAATCGACGCAGGGAACAGCAAAATAGAGCTAGCGAAAATCGCCGGAATAACACCCGCCATATTCACCTTCATCGGCAAATGGCTAGATTGCGCCTGATACATCTTATTGCCGCGCTGCTGCTTAGCGTAATTTACCGTGATACGGCGTTGACCGCGTTCGATAAAGACCACCAAGTACACCACCGCCACCGCCAGCACCAATACCGCCAACAGCACTAATACATTGAGCTCACCTTGGCGCGCTTGCTCCAAAGACTGCCCTACCGCAGAGGGCAAGCCCGCAACGATACCTGCGAAGATCAACATGGAGATGCCGTTACCAACACCGCGCTCGGTTAACTGTTCACCAAGCCACATCATGAAAATCGCCCCTGTTACCAATGACACCACGGCAACAAAGAAAAAACTAAAATCGGCACTGTAAGCTAGACCCTGATTGGCCAAACCTACTGTCATACCCGTGGCCTGCAGCAATGCTAGCAACACCGCAAGGTAGCGGGTGTACTGACTTATCTGCCGGCGACCAGCTTCGCCCTCTTTCTTCAAGGCTTCTAGCTGGGGGCTTACTGCCGACATCAACTGCATAATAATCGATGCAGAAATATACGGCATAATGCCCAAAGCTAAGATACTCATACGCTCCAAGGCACCGCCCGAGAACATATTAAATAAACCGAGTACCGTGCCCTGATTCTGATTAAACAGCGCGGCGAGTTGATCCGGGTTAATACCCGGTACCGGAATGTGAGTACCGATGCGATAAACAATTATCGCTAGCAGTAGAAAACGAAGGCGAGCCATCAGCTCGCCTACTCCGGATTGACTTCCAGTTGATAATGGACTGGATTTCGCCATGGGGATCTCGCCTTATTCCTCGACTTTGCCGCCCGCTTTTTCAATAGCTTCGCGCGCGCCTTTTGTTACTGCCAAACCTTTTACAGTAACTGCCTTGTTCAGATCGCCCGACAGGAAGATCTTTGCACGCTCAATGTTACGGCCAACCAAGTCAGCGCGCTTCAGAGCATCCAGATCAATCACGCCATCACCAGCAGCTGCTAGTTCAGCGGTACGGATTTGTGCAGTCACACGTGACAGTCGCGAAGTAAAACCATACTTCGGAAGACGCTTTTGCAAAGGCATCTGACCGCCTTCGAAACCCGGACGCACACTACCGCCGGAACGCGACTTAAGACCTTTGTGACCACGACCTGCGGTTTTACCCAAGCCACTACCGATACCACGACCTACCCGTTTACTATCTTTAACTCGACCGGGAGCCGGGCTCAGCGTGTTTAAACGCATATCGCTCATCACTTATCCCTCAACACGTACTAAATAGTTGACCTTATTGATCATACCGCGCACTGATGGAGTGTCTTCCACTTCAACAGTGTGGCGGATACGACGCAAGCCAAGACCAGCAACGCAGGCCTTGTGCGACTTTAGTCGTCCTGTAACAGAACGAACTAGTGTGACTTTAATCTTGCTCATTGCAAATCCTGCCTATTTCTTAGCCCAAGATCTCTTCAACAGTCTTGCCGCGCTTAGTTGCGACCTCTTCTGGAGAAGAAACGCTTACCAGTGCTTTAACAGTTGCACGAACCACGTTTACCGGGTTGGTAGAACCATAGCACTTGGCCAGTACGTTATGAATGCCAGCAATTTCCAGCACCGAGCGCATTGCACCACCGGCAATAACACCAGTACCTTCAGATGCGGGCTGCATGTAAACCTTGGAGGCACCGTGACGGCCTTTGACAGCGTACTGGATGGTATCACCCTTTACGTCTACCTGAACCATATTACGGCGGGCAGCTTCCATCGCTTTTTGGATAGCGACCGGCACTTCACGTGCCTTGCCGCGACCAAAGCCGACTTTACCATTGCCATCACCAACTACAGTCAGAGCAGTGAAGCTGAAAATACGGCCACCCTTGACCACCTTGGCAACACGGTTTACTTGCACTAATTTCTCTTGCAAGCCTTCAGTGTTTGCTTTGTCTTTCTGATCGTTATACGCCATCGCCTAAAACCTTAGAATTCCAAACCACCTTCACGGGCAGCATCTGCCAGCGCCTTGACACGGCCGTGGAATTTAAATCCACTGCGGTCAAAGGCGACCTTTGTCACGCCTGCGGCTTTCGCGCGGTCGGCGATCAACTTGCCCACACTAGCGGCTGCGGCAACATTACCAGTAACGCCAGCACGCAACTCTTTATCTAGTGTAGAGGCACTCGCCAACACGACATCACCTGTAGCAGCAATAAGCTGAGCATACATGTGACGCGGTGTGCGGTGAATGCTAAGACGTACGGCGCGGAGCTCACGCATTTTAAAGCGAGCACGGCGGGCACGACGTAATCTTGATATTTTCTTATCGCTCATAACCTAGCCTTTACTTTTTCTTCGCTTCTTTACGACGGACGTTTTCGTCTGCGTAGCGAACACCCTTACCTTTATACGGCTCTGGTGGACGGAACGCGCGGATTTCGGCCGCTACCTTACCCAGTATTTGCTTGTCGGTACCGCTCAAGACGATTTCCGTCTGAGTTGGGGTATCAACAGTTACGCCTTCTGGCAATGCATAATCAATAGGGTGGGAAAAACCCAACACCAAATTTATGCTATTACCAGTGGCCTTAGCACGGTAACCAACACCGTTTAGGATCAGCTTACGCTGAAAGCCTTCGCTAACACCAACACACATATTGTTAGTCAAAGAACGAGTAGTACCCGCCATTGCCCAACCATTTTTCGCGCCTTCACGCGCTGAGAATACTAAACGCCCGTCTTCTTGCTGCACTTCAACAGACTGGTGTAAAGGCAGTACTAAACTACCTTTTTTACCTTTGACTGCGATGCTGCTGGCGTCGAGCTTGACTTCAACCCCTGCGGGGATAGTCACTGGACTTTTCGCTACTCTTGACATGTTAAGAACTCTTTAAACTGTCGCGTTAGAAAACAGTGCAAAGCACTTCGCCGCCCACACCGGCCGCTCGCGCTGCACGATCGGTCATCACACCATTGCTGGTAGAGACAATCGCGATACCCAAACCGGCACGCACTGATGGCAATTCATCTTTACCAGCGTAAGCGCGCAGACCTGGACGGCTTACCCGATGAATCTCAGCGATTACCGGCTTACCCTGATAGTACTTCAACTCAACTGTTAGCTGCGCTTTGCCACCATCGGCTTCGACGCGCGAACTAGCGATATAACCTTCGTCTTCCAGTACCTTTGCAACCGATACCTTAAGTTTTGAAGAAGGCATCTGAACAGCAGTTTTACCTGCCATCTGAGCGTTGCGGATACGTGTAAGCATATCCGCTAAAGGATCTTGCATGCTCATGTTTTGCTCCCATTAAACGCCGCGGCCATAGCCAGCGACAGCAAAATTCCCACTATTACCAGCTAGCCTTAACTAAGCCGGGGACATCACCGCGCATAGCGGCTTGACGAAGCTGGTTACGGCATAGACCGAACTTGCGGTATACACCGTGCGGACGACCCGTGATCTGACAACGACGACGCTGACGTGATGGACTTGCATCACGCGGAAGCTTTTGCAGCTTAACCTGCGCATCCCACTTTTCTTCATCGCTCGAATTTACGCTGGCGAAAATCGCTTTAAGCTCAGCGCGCTTTGCAGCGAATTTTTCGACAGTTTGGGCACGTTTCAATTCGCGCGCTTTCATTGACTGCTTTGCCATGTCCCCTGAACCCCTTAACCTTTAAACGGAAAGTTAAACGCTTTTAACAGCGCGCGACCTTCGTCGTCATTACGAGCAGTAGTCGTGATCGTAATATCCATACCGCGTAGTGTATCAATTTTATCGTAATCAATTTCCGGAAAGATAATCTGTTCCGTTACGCCCATCGCGAAGTTACCGCGACCGTCGAATGATTTCGGGCTGATACCGCGGAAGTCACGCACGCGAGGAATAGCGATGCTAACTAGGCGATCCAGAAATTCATACATGTTTTCGCCGCGCAGAGTTACTTTGCAGCCAATCGGCCAACCATCACGGATTTTAAAACCTGCGATTGATTTGCGCGCCTTGGTCACCACTGGCTTCTGACCTGCAATCTTTGTCAGGTCGGACAGTGCTGCCTCAAGAACTTTCTTATCTCCAGCTGCTTCACCAACGCCCATGTTCAGGGTGATTTTGGTGATGCGCGGAACTTCCATAGGGTTAGCTAAAGACAGCTCTTCAATCAGCTTAGCCTTTAACTCGGTTTGGTATAGTTCACCTAATCGTGCCATTTTTCACTAACCCCTACGCGTTGATCGCATCGCCGCTTGATTTAAAAATACGGGTCTTGCTGCCGTCTTCGGCTACTTTAAAGCCCACGCGATCCGCCTGCTTAGTAGACGGGTTGTAAATTGCAACATTAGAAACCTGGATCGCTGCTTCTTTCTCAACGATACCACCGGCCACACCCAGCTGCGGGTTTGGACGCTGATGTTTCTTAATCATATTAATGCCGGAGACCAGCACCTTGTTGTTATCCAAAACTTTCTGGACAACACCGCGCTTACCTTTGTCTTTACCGGTTAAGACGATAACTTCGTCTTCACGCTTAATCTTACGCATAACCTGACCTCAGCCTTCTCTCCACACCTGGAACTACAGTACTTCCGGTGCCAAAGAGATTATCTTCATGAACTTCTCGCCACGCAATTCACGCGTTACTGGCCCAAAAATACGAGTGCCAATAGGTGCGTTGTTATTGTTTAGCAACACTGCAGCGTTATCGTCAAACTTGATCAGTGAACCGTCTGGACGACGCACACCTTTCTTAGTACGAACTACAACAGCTGTCATTACCTGACCTTTTTTCACTTTGCCGCGAGGGATAGCCTCTTTGACTGTGACTTTGATCAGATCACCGACTCGTGCATAGCGACGATGAGAGCCGCCAAGCACCTTGATGCACATAACGCGACGTGCGCCACTGTTATCTGCAACTTCCAAATAGCTTTCTGTTTGAATCATTTCTTACTCCAAACCAGTCAACAGTGCATCAAGCGATTGCACACAGGCCGCCGGCCAAATTAAACCTGGGTAGCCGTTACATCAACGCTCAACAACGCCCAAGTTTTTAACTTGGACACTGGACGCGTTTCGCAAACTGTCACTACATCACCAATTTTGCACTCATTGTTTTCATCATGAGCGTGAACTTTCGATGAACGCGTTATGTACTTACCGTACATCGGGTGCTTTACCCGACGCTCAATCAGTACCGTAATGGTTTTATCCATTTTGTCACTGACCACTTTACCGGTGGCTGTACGAGCACTTTTTGCTACTTCTGACATTTTTAGTTACCTGCCTTTTCCTGGAGCACAGTTTTAACGCGTGCTATTTCCTGACGAGTTTTCTTCAGCAAATGCGTTTGCGCTAACTGGCCGGTACTCTTTTGCATGCGAAGCTTGAACTGATCTTCAAGCAGCTGCAACAGTTGGGCATTAAGATCTTCAACTGATTTATCGCGTAACTCTAAAGCATTCATCACATCACCACCCGTCTAACAAAAGCGGTCGGCACAGGTATCTTTGCTGACGCCAAGGCGAATGCTTCACGCGCCAATTCTTCAGACACGCCTTCTACTTCGTACAAGACCTTGCCCGGCTGAATCTGTGCGACCCAGTATTCAACATTACCCTTACCCTTACCCTGACGAACTTCGAGAGGCTTTTGGGTAATTGGCTTATCTGGGAACACACGAATCCAGATTTTTCCACCACGTTTGATGTGGCGCGTCATTGCACGACGTGCCGCCTCGATCTGGCGAGCTGTAATACGACCGCGACCGATTGCTTTAAGGCCAAACTCGCCAAAGCTGACCCGGCTACCGCGTTCTGCCAGACCACGGTTGCGTCCTTTGTGTTGCTTGCGAAACTTTGTGCGCTTCGGCTGTAACATTTGCGTAACCCTTACTCTGAACCTTTCTTAGCCTTAGCTTCGACCGCTTCTTTTCTGGTTCCCAGGATTTCTCCCTTAAAGATCCAGACTTTGACACCAATGATGCCGTAGGTCGTAGCTGCTTCGTGTGTCGCGTAGTCAATATCAGCGCGCAGTGTGTGCAGTGGCACACGTCCTTCGCGATACCACTCGGTACGAGCAATTTCTGCACCACCGACACGCCCACTAACCTGTACCTTAATGCCTTCCGCACCTTGGCGCATTGCGTTCTGTACCACACGCTTCATAGCGCGGCGGAACATAACACGGCGTTCAAGCTGCTGAGCGACGTTCATGGCTACCAACTTCGCTTCCATATCCGGCTTGCGGATCTCTTCGATGTTGATATGAACTGGCACACCCATTTTCACTGACAGCTCTTTACGAAGCTTGTCGACATCCTCACCCTTTTTACCGATAACGATACCGGGGCGCGCTGTGTGAATCGTGATGCGTGCAGTTTGTGCCGGACGCTCAATAACAATACGGCTTACTGAAGCGTGAGAGAGCTTTTTCTCAAGCAACTCACGTACTTCCAAATCCATTACTAGGTGCGCGGCGTAGTTCTTACCACTCGCATACCAAATGGAGTTATGATCTTTTACGATTCCCAGCCGGATGCCGGTCGGGTGTACTTTCTGACCCATGTGGTCTCTCCTACCTAGCCTTCGCCGTCTGCAACTTTAATCGTGATATGACAAGATCTTTTCAGAATACGATCCGCACGACCCTTTGCACGAGGACGAAGACGTTTCATCGTCGTACCTTCATCTACAAAGATTGTCGAAACTTTCAATTCGTCAACATCTGCGCCTTCGTTATGCTCAGCATTGGCGATTGCGGAGTTAAGCACCTTCTTAATAATGCTCGCCGCTTTCTTAGAGCTGAACGTCAGCAGATCAAGCGATTCTTCCACACCCTTTCCGCGAATTTGGTCAGCAACCAAACGCGCCTTCTGGGCAGAGATTCGTGCGCCTTTTAAACGTGCTGCTACTTCCATCTTAAAAGCCTCTCCCGGCCCAAGCTTAACGCTTGGCCTTTTTATCGGCCACGTGACCCTTATAGGTCCTAGTCGCGGCAAATTCACCCAATTTGTGACCAACCATGTCTTCGGAAATAATAACCGGAACATGCTGACGACCGTTGTGAACAGCGATTGTCAGAGCCACCATTTCAGGCAGAATCATGGAGCGACGCGACCACGTTTTAATGGGGCGACGATCGTTTTTTTCTACCGCTACTTCAACCTTCTTCAACAAATGAAGATCGACAAACGGACCTTTCTTTAATGAACGTGGCACAAGCTAATCCTCTTTACTCTAATTGACGTCTGATCGATTACTTATCGCGACGACGTACAATTAGTTTGTCTGTACGCTTATTTTTACGGGTCTTATACCCTTTGGTCGGCATACCCCAAGGAGATACAGGGTGACGACCACCAGAAGTACGACCTTCACCACCACCATGTGGGTGATCTACCGGGTTCATCGCCACACCGCGAACGGTAGGACGAACACCACGCCAACGCGAGGCACCGGCTTTACCCAACTTACGCAAGCTGTGCTCGCTGTTGGATACTTCACCCAATGTTGCTCTGCACTCTGACAACACCTTACGCGTCTCACCACTACGCAGACGAATCGTTGCGTACTGGCCATCACGAGCAACCAACTGAGCTGAAGTACCGGCACTACGCGCGATCTGCGCGCCTTTACCAGGCTTCATTTCCACACAGTGAACTGTGCTTCCCAGCGGAATATTGCGAATAGGCAAGGTATTACCAGGCTTAATCGGCGATGCATCACCAGAGACAATTTGATCTCCAGCAGAAACACCTTTTGGCGCAATAATGTAGCGACGCTCACCGTCTGCATACATCACCAAGGCGATGAATGCGGTGCGGTTAGGATCATACTCCAAACGCTCGACGCGTGCAGGAATACCGTCTTTATTACGCTTAAAATCTATTAAACGGTAATGTTGCTTATGACCACCACCAACGTGACGAGTGGTGATACGACCGTTATTGTTACGGCCGCCATTGCGCGACTGACTCTCAAGCAGCGGCTTGTGCGGTGCACCTTTGTGTAGATCGGGGTTAACCACCCGAACAACAAAGCGACGGCCGGGAGAAGTCGGTTTACTTTTAACAATTGCCATTTGACTAAACTCCAGACTTATTCAGCGACCGCAAAGTCGATGTCTTGACCCTGCGCAAGGCTCACATACGCTTTCTTCCAGTTTGACTTTTTACTCAAACCAAAACGATTGCGCTTAACCTTACCCTTAACATTCACGGTACGAACATCCAAAACGCTGACTTTAAAAAGCTTTTCTACCGCTTTTTTAACTTCCAGCTTGGTGGCGTTAGGCAGAACCCGGAATACCACTTGGTTGTTCAACTCGGTGCTCGCTGCACTTTTTTCAGAAACGTGCGGGCCGAGCAGTACCTTATAGATGCGCTCTGTATTCATCCCAACAGCTCCTCAAACTTTTTCAATGCAGCTACAGTAATAACCACTTTTTCGTAGCCAATTAGGCTAACTGGGTCAACACCACTCACATCGCGAACATCAACATTGTGTAGATTGCGAGCAGCAAGATACAAATTGCCATTCACTTCCTCTGTCACAACCAACGCACCTTCAAGACCGTACTCACCTAGCGACTGAACCAGCAGCTTGGTTTTTGGTGACTCGAGCGCAAAATCCTCAACCACTACCAAGCGCTCTTGACGAGCCAGCTCAGACAGAATTGTGCACAGTGCAGCACGATACATCTTGCGGTTAACTTTCTGGCTGTGATCCTGTGGACGCGCAGCAAATGTAACGCCGCCCCCACGCCAAATTGGCGAACGGATAGTACCAGCACGCGCGCGGCCAGTACCTTTTTGACGCCATGGCTTCTTACCGCCACCACGAACATCAGAACGTGTCTTTTGAGCACGAGTACCCTGACGAGCACCGGCCATATAGGCCACAACCACTTGGTGCACTAGATCTTCGTTAAACTCGCGTGCAAACGTGACGTCAGATACCTGAACCGTCCCGGCTGCCCCGTTACCGGGTTTCGCAATACTTAATTCCATTGCATCGCCCCCTAGGATTTTTTAGCTTTTACAGCAGGACGTACGAATACATCACCACCTGGAGCACCTGGAACCGCACCCTTGATTAAAATCAAGTTGCGTTCAGCGTCCACACGAACAACCTCAAGAGTCTGAACGGTTACGCGCTCAGCACCCATGTGACCAGACATCTTCTTGCCCTTAAAAACTCGACCAGGCGTTTGACACTGACCAATAGAGCCGTTAGAACGATGCGACAGCGAGTTGCCGTGAGTTGCGTCTTGCATGGTAAAGTTCCAGCGCTTGATGCCGCCCTGAAAACCCTTACCTTTAGACTGACCAGTGACATCAACCTTTTGGCCCGCCTCGAATGCAGCAACAGTTAGCTCAGCACCAACTTCTGGCGCCTCTTCGCCCTGCTCCAAACGAAACTCCCACAAACCACGCCCAGCCTCAACTCCGGCTTTTGCAAAGTGACCTGCTTCCGCTTTAGGGATACGTGATGCCTTGCGAGCGCCAGTAGTAATCTGGATTGCCCGATAGCCATCGACATCATCTGCCTTGACACGAGTAACGCGATTAGGATCAACCTCAATCACCGTTACCGGAATAGAAATACCGTCTTCTGTAAAAACGCGCGTCATGCCGCTTTTACGACCGACCAAACCTATAGTCATTGCTCCAACCTCTCAGTGTACGGGGCTAACACCCTCTATGGCCGCGCTCTAACACGCGTTACACAACCCAGGGCCAGCCCCCGAGCGGGTCTGAAAAAAATATTCAGTGTTTACTTGTTTTTAGCCGAGGCTAATTTGAACTTCTACACCAGCCGCCAAATCTAACTTCATCAGCGCGTCTACAGTTTTTTCTGTAGGCTCTACGATGTCCAACATGCGCTTATGGGTGCGGATCTCATACTGATCACGCGCATCCTTGTTTACATGTGGAGAGACTAGGATTGTAAAACGCTCTTTGCGCGTAGGCAGAGGAATTGGACCTCTAACCTGAGCACCAGTACGTTTTGCAGTGTCCACAATCTCTTGCGTAGACGCATCAATGAGGCGGTGATCAAAAGCTTTTAAACGAATTCTTATCCGTTGGTTCTGCACCTGATCAAACTCCCATCCCGAATAAATCCGGATCCTCGCCATTTGTCGCCGAGGTAACCCGAAAAAAGGAAGCGGAATGTTAAAGATATACCGAGGCATTGTCAACACAATATCCAAGGATTTCTTCAGCAAACCACAACTAAATATAAAGCCGGAAAAATTACCGACCAACAATCAAGAAAGGGAGGCCCAAACCTCCCTTTCCCAAACAAATACCGCCTTAGCGGTAATGCTTATTCTACGATTTTAGCAACAACGCCGGCACCAACAGTACGGCCACCTTCACGAATTGCAAAACGCAGACCTTCTTCCATCGCGATGGGCGCAATCAAAGTTACGTCCATTTTCACGTTGTCGCCAGGCATAACCATTTCAGTACCTTCCGGCAGCTCACAAGCACCAGTTACATCCGTGGTACGGAAGTAGAACTGTGGACGGTAGCCTTTAAAGAATGGCGTGTGACGACCACCCTCTTCTTTGGACAGTACGTATACTTCACCTTCGAAACGCGTGTGAGGCGTGATTGAACCGGGCTTAGCCAGTACCTGACCACGCTCTACGTCGTCGCGCTTAGTACCACGCAGCAACACACCAACGTTCTCACCAGCGCGACCCTCGTCAAGCAGCTTGCGGAACATTTCAACACCAGTACATACTGTTTTGGTGGTGTCGTGAATACCGATGATAGCGATCTCATCGCCAGTGCGCAGAATACCACGCTCGATACGACCAGTTACTACCGTGCCGCGACCAGAGATTGAGAACACGTCTTCAATTGGCATCAGGAACGGCAGATCAACTGCACGCTCAGGCTGTGGAATGTAAGTATCCAACGCTTCAATCAATTTCTTAACCGCGGTGGTACCCAATTCGTTGTCGTCTTCGCCGTTCAATGCCATTAAGGCAGAACCAGCAATGATTGGCGTGTCATCGCCTGGGAAGTCGTACAAATCGAGCAGCTCGCGCAGCTCCATTTCAACCAATTCCAGCATCTCGTTGTATTCTTCGCTGCCTACGCCGCCGCAATCTTCTGCAAGAAGGTCTGCTTTGTTCAGGAACACAACAATGTAAGGTACGCCAACCTGACGTGACAGCAGGATGTGCTCGCGCGTCTGCGGCATTGGGCCGTCAGTTGCGCCACATACCAGTATCGCGCCATCCATCTGCGCAGCACCAGTGATCATGTTTTTTACATAATCGGCGTGACCTGGGCAGTCAACGTGCGCGTAGTGACGAACTGACGAGTCGTATTCGACGTGAGAGGTCGCAATGGTGATACCACGTGCACGCTCTTCAGGTGCATTATCGATACCATCAAACGCCACTGCTTTACCGCCATACACTTCCGCACATACACGGGTTAGTGCTGCAGTCAGCGTGGTTTTACCATGGTCAACGTGACCGATGGTGCCCACATTCAAATGGGGCTTATTACGTTCAAACTTTTCCTTAGCCACAATATATTCCTCGCATAAAGGTTTTAAAAATTAAGCTCTGTTTTTAGCCATGATTTCTTCAGTAACGTTACGCGGCGCTTCAAAATACTTTTCGAATTCCATCGTAAATGTCGCACGCCCTTGGGTCGCACTGCGCAAATCGGTTGCATAACCGAACATCTCTGCCAGCGGTACCTCGGCATTAATAACCTTGCCAGACATACATTCATCCATGCCCAAGATTATGCCGCGGCGACGGTTAAGGTCGCCGACGACGTCACCCATATTTGCCTCTGGGGTAACAATCTCTACTTTCATAATGGGTTCAAGCAACACTGCACCGCCCTCTTGAGCGAGCCGCTTTGTTGCCATAGAGGCAGCAACTTTAAACGCCATTTCGTTAGAGTCTACGTCATGGTATGAACCGTCAAATGCGGTCGCCTTAAGCCCCAGCAAAGGGTAGCCAGCCAACACACCATTTTGCATTTGCTCGGCGATACCCTTTTCGATTGCAGGGATATATTCCTTAGGAACTACACCACCGACAATTTCGCTGACAAACTCCAGCCCCTCAGCATTCGAATCTTCGCCTGGTTCAAAACGAATCCAAACATGACCGAATTGACCACGCCCACCGGACTGCCGAACAAACTTGCCTTCAATCTCGCAGGTATTGCGAATCGCCTCACGGTAGGCCACCTGAGGCTTACCGATATTTGCCTCAACACTGAATTCTCGGCGCATACGATCCACCAAGATATCCAAATGCAACTCACCCATACCAGAGATAATGCACTGACCAGTCTCTTCGTCGGTCTTTACACGGAAAGACGGGTCCTCTTGGGCTAACTTACCCAGAGCAATACCCATTTTTTCTTGGTCGGCCTGAGACCTTGGCTCAACCGCTACGGAGATCACCGGCTCAGGGAACTCCATGCGCTCAAGCACAATGACATTATTTGGATCACACAGGGTGTCACCCGTAGTAACGTCTTTTAAGCCGATGGCAGCGGCAATATCGCCCGCCCAAACTTCTTTGATTTCTTGACGCTCATTAGCGTGCATCTGCACCATACGGCCGACACGCTCTTTCTTGCCCTTAACCGAGTTAACAATCGCAGTACCACTTTCCAGCTTGCCGGAATAAACCCGGAAAAAGGTTAGGGTACCCACGAAAGGGTCAGTCGCGATTTTAAATGCCAAGGCCGAAAAAGGGGCGTCGTCATCTGCCTCGCGGGTTGCCAAGGTCTCGTCTTTATCGTCAAGGGTGCCCTCGATAGCCTTTACTTCGGTCGGTGACGGCATATATTCAATAACGGCATCAAGCATTGCTTGCACACCCTTATTTTTAAACGCCGAACCACCAAACACCGGAATGATCTCATTAGCTAAAGTACGCTTACGAATACCCGCCTTGATCTCTTCCTCGCTCAGCTCTTCGCCTTCAAGGTATTTTTCCATCATCTCGTCAGTAGCTTCTGCTGCGGCCTCAACCATGTACTCGCGCATTTTCTCGCAAGCAGCCAGCATATCAGCGGGAATCTCTTCGTACTCGAAGGTCATCCCCTGATCAGCCTCATTCCAAATAATGGCTTTCATTTTTATGAGATCAACTACGCCACGAAACTGCTCTTCGCTGCCAATAGTCATCTGCATAGGCACAGCTATCGCACCCAGACGAGTGCGAAGCTGTTCAATTACACGCTGAAAATTTGCGCCCATTCGGTCCATTTTATTTACAAAGACCAAACGTGGCACTTCGTATTTATTGGCCTGGCGCCAGACTGTTTCAGTTTGAGGCTGCACCCCAGACGAACCACACAAAACCACCACCGCACCATCAAGCACTCGCAGCGATCGTTCAACTTCAATAGTGAAGTCGACGTGCCCTGGGGTGTCGATAATGTTGATACGGTGCTGCTCGAACTGCTGCTGCATGCCCGCCCAAAAACAGGTGGTCGCAGCGGAGGTGATAGTAATACCACGCTCCTGCTCTTGGGCCATCCAGTCCATGGTCGCAGCACCATCGTGAACTTCGCCGATCTTGTGCGACATACCGGTATAGAACAACACCCGCTCTGTCGTCGTCGTCTTGCCCGCGTCAACGTGGGCACAGATACCAATATTGCGATATCTTGAGATAGGCGTTTTACGTGCCACTATGCTTCCCCAATTAAACTCTGGTGTATTTTCTTAGAAGCGGTAATGGGAGAACGCTTTGTTCGCTTCAGCCATGCGATGCACGTCTTCACGCTTTTTAACCGCAGAGCCCTTGCCCTGTGATGCATCGATGATTTCACCAGCCAAACGCTGACGCATAGACTTCTCGCCACGACCACGTGAGTAATCTACCAACCAACGCATTGCCAAAGCTGTACGACGGCTTGGACGCACCTCTACAGGCACCTGATACGTTGCACCACCAACACGGCGAGACTTAACCTCGACCATAGGTGCAATATTTTCTAGGGCAGTATCGAAAGCCTCTAGGGGATCAGTGTTCAGGCGCTCTTTAACCAAGTCCAGAGCTCCATATACGATGCGCTCTGCAACTGATTTTTTACCACTAACCATCACGTGGTTCATGAACTTAGCTAGGGTCAGGTTTCCAAACTTTGGATCTGGGAGTATTTCCCGCTTTGCGGCGACGCGTCTTCTTGGCATATCTCTATCTTCCTTTGTCTTCAGGTAAATCCAAACACCGAGTCGCCCTACAGCGATGAGACGATGGCTTGGCCTTACTTAAGGTCTATTTAAGTAGCGTTAAATCGAATTACGACTTAGGACGCTTGGTACCGTACTTAGAACGAGCTTGCTTACGGTTGTTAACACCGGATGTATCAAGGCTGCCGCGAACTGTGTGGTAACGCACACCTGGCAAATCCTTTACACGGCCGCCGCGGATCAGCACTACGCTGTGTTCCTGCAGGTTGTGGCCTTCACCACCGATGTAGGATGAAACTTCAAAGCCGTTAGTCAAACGTACACGACATACTTTACGCAGTGCCGAGTTCGGTTTCTTAGGGGTAGTGGTGTAAACACGAGTACAAACGCCGCGACGCTGTGGACATGCCTGCAATGCAGGAACGTCACTTTTAGCCGCTTTGCGTTTTCTCGGCTGACGAACCAACTGGTTAATCGTTGCCATTCATAAACTCCAAAAACTAAAGGTCAGTACACCAATGCACTGGCCGACCAACTGCCGAAACCACCGACAGCTTATAAAAAAAGTGGAGCGCGAATTCTAAAGATGCGCTCCACTCCCGTCAAGTAGCCAAATTTACTCAGCCGTTATCGCTGAGCGCCTCTGACAGAGCCGCTTCGACATCTTGCGCCGACACGGTTTTACTTAGTTCGTCTTTCTTAATCTTGCGATCGCGGTGATACGCTAAGCCCGTTCCCGCAGGAATCAAGCGGCCTACAACCACGTTTTCTTTCAAGCCACGGAGATGATCGCGCTTACCTGTCACTGCCGCCTCGGTTAGAACCCGCGTGGTTTCTTGGAAAGAAGCCGCCGAAATAAAGGATTCAGTCGCTAGCGAGGCCTTGGTAATACCCAATAATTCACGCTCATAGCTGGCGCAAATCTTGTCGGTATTGTGCAATATCTCGTTTTCTTCGATAACGCGAACGAATTCAGCCTGCTCACCTTTGATGAAGGTTGAGTCGCCAGAAGTCAGAATATTAACCTTGCGGAGCATCTGACGAACGATAACTTCGATGTGCTTATCGTTGATCTTTACGCCCTGCAGACGGTAAACGTCCTGAATTTCGTTAACGATATACTTGGCCAATTCTTCAACGCCTTTCAGACGCAGAATATCGTGCGGGCTCAATGGGCCTTCAGATACGATCTCGCCCTTCTCAACCTGCTCACCTTCGAACACGGTCAAGGTACGCCATTTCGGAATCAGTACTTCGTAGTAATCAGAGCCATCAGCCAGCGGCTTGCCGTCTGCAGGAGTAATAATCAGACGACGCTTGCCCTTGGTTTCTTTACCGAAACTCACGGTGCCAGAGATTTCTGCCAAAATAGCAGGCTCTTTCGGTTTACGCGCTTCGAACAAGTCGGCAACCCGTGGCAAACCACCGGTGATGTCTCGTGTCTTCGAGCTTTCCTGCGGAATACGCGCAACAACGTCACCGACTTTTACGGTAGCGCCATTTTCCAAGGAGACAATCGCGTTTTCGGTCAAGAAATAGTGAGCCGGCACGTTTGTACCTGCCAAGCACAGCTCTTCACCATTAGGCGCAACCAACGTTACCGCGGGGCGCATATCTTTACCCGCCGCAGGACGCTCGCCCTGGTCCATAACCGATATACTGGTCAAGCCAGTTAATTCATCGGTTTGGCGCTTAACGGTAATGCCCTCTTCCATACCGGACATTTTCACGATACCCGCTACTTCAGTAATAATTGGGTGAGTGTGCGGATCCCACGTAGCAACAATATCGCCCGCTGCCACTTCGGCGCGGTCGGCAACCTTAATCAAGGCGCCGTAAGGAAGCTTATAACGCTCACGCTCACGACCGCTCTTATCAGTAATAGCCAGCTCACCAGAACGACTTACCGCAACTAGGAAACCGTCTTCACGCTCAACGTATTTCAGATTGTGCAAACGGGCTTTACCGTCTTGCTTAACCTGAATATTGTCAACCGCAGTTGCCCGCGATGCCGCACCACCAATGTGGAAGGTACGCATGGTTAACTGGGTACCCGGCTCACCGATAGACTGAGCAGCGATAACGCCCACCGCCTCACCACGGTTAACCAAGTGACCGCGCGCCAAATCGCGACCGTAACAGGCCGAACAAACACCATGACGGGTTTCGCAGGTAATAGGTGAGCGCACATCAATCTCGTCGATGCCCATCTCTTCCAGCGCGATTACGGCCTTCTCGTCGAGCATTACGCCCGCTTCGACAGCAATTTCTTCCGTGCCAGGAATGAATACATCGCGAACCACTAGACGACCCAGTACGCGGTCACCCAAGGTTTCAATGATGTCACCACCTTCGATAACGGGGGTCATGGTCAGACCTTCGGTGGCACCGCAATCGTCTTCGGTAATAACCAAATCCTGAGCAACGTCTACCAAACGGCGAGTCAGGTAACCGGAGTTAGCCGTTTTCAATGCCGTATCAGCCAGACCTTTACGCGCACCGTGGGTCGAGATGAAGTACTGAAGTACGCTCAAACCTTCACGGAAGTTAGCGGTGATTGGCGTTTCGATGATCGAGCCATCTGGCTTGGCCATCAAACCACGCATACCCGCCAACTGACGAATCTGGGCTGGCGAACCACGAGCGCCCGAGTCAGCGTAGATATAAACCGAGTTGAAAGAGTCTTGCATCTCTTCCTCACCCTTGCGGTTTATGACTGGCTCTTTAGACAGGCCTTCCATCATCGCCTTGGAAACCATGTCGTTCGCACGGGACCATATATCGATAACTTTGTTGTATTTCTCACCCTGGGTTACCAGACCAGAAGCGTACTGCTTCTCGATCTCAACCACTTCGGCGTCGGCAGCAGCAACAATGCGCGCCTTGGCTTCTGGGATTTCAAAATCGTTAACACCAATCGATGAACCAGAGCGAGTCGAGTACTCGAAACCGGTGTACATCAGTTGGTCGCCAAGGATTACCGTGGCTTTTAGGCCAACGCGGCGGTAGCACTCGTTAAGGATACGAGAGATCGCCTTCTTGGTCATCGCATGGTTAACCATGTCGAAGGGTAAGCCTTCAGGCACAATCCGCCACAACAGCACACGACCAACAGTCGTCTCAACGATAGAGCGATTCTCTGTGCGCTCGCCGTCTTCGCCAAAGCTCACCTGAGTCAAGCGGCACTTAATCCGCGCCTGCAAATGCGCCATGCCGGTAACATAGGCGCGATGCACTTCTTCTGGGTTAGCGAATACAGTACCTTCACCGGCGCCGTTTACGCGGTCGCGGGTCATCCAGTACAAACCCAATACCACGTCCTGCGAAGGTACGATGATTGGCTCGCCGTTAGCGGGCGACAGGATGTTGTTGGTAGACATCATCAGCGCGCGAGATTCCAGCTGCGCTTCAATTGTCAGCGGTACGTGTACCGCCATTTGGTCACCGTCAAAGTCGGCGTTATAGGCCGCACACACCAAGGGGTGCAACTGAATAGCCTTACCCTCGATCAGTACTGGCTCAAAAGCCTGAATACCCAAACGGTGAAGGGTTGGTGCACGGTTCAGCAGTACCGGATGTTCGCGAATAACGTCGGCGAGGATATCCCATACTTCTGGCGGCTCGCGCTCTACCATTTTCTTAGCGGCTTTAATCGTTGTTGCTAAACCACGCGCTTCAAGCTTGCCGAAGATGAATGGCTTGAACAGCTCGAGTGCCATTTTCTTAGGCAGACCGCACTGGTGCAGACGCAGGGTAGGACCAACCACGATAACCGAACGACCAGAATAGTCGACTCGCTTACCCAAGAGGTTTTGACGGAAACGGCCCTGCTTACCTTTGATCATATCGGCCAAAGATTTCAGTGGGCGTTTATTCGAACCAGTGATGGCGCGACCACGACGGCCGTTATCAAGCAGCGCATCAACGGATTCTTGCAGCATGCGCTTTTCGTTGCGCACGATAATGTCTGGCGCATTCAGGTCGAGCAGACGCTTCAAACGGTTGTTACGGTTAATAACCCGGCGATACAGATCGTTCAGATCCGAGGTCGCGAAACGACCACCATCTAGCGGTACCAGTGGGCGCAAATCAGGCGGCAATACTGGCAGCACCTTCATTACCATCCACTCAGGCTTATTACCTGAATCAGCCAAGGCTTCGATCAGTTTTAAACGCTTAGACAGCTTCTTGATCTTAGTTTCTGAGTTAGTCGCAGGAATCTCTTCGCGCAGACGCTCAATCTCAACCGGCAGGTCAAGTTCCATCAAGAGGTGCATGATGGCTTCGGCGCCCATTTTGGCCACAAAGTCATCACCAAACTCTTCCATTGCCTCAAAGAATTGCTCATCGCTCAGCAATTGGCCTTTCTCGAGGGTAGTCATACCTGGATCAGTCACCACGTAGGATTCGAAGTACAAAATACGTTCGATATCACGCAGGGTCATGTCCAGCAGCAAACCAATCCGGCTAGGCAGTGACTTTAAGAACCAGATGTGAGCAACGGGGCTGGCCAGTTCAATATGGCCCATGCGCTCGCGACGCACTTTTGCCAGCGCAACTTCAACGCCGCACTTCTCACAAATAACGCCGCGGTGCTTCAGGCGCTTATATTTACCGCACAGACATTCATAGTCTTTAACGGGTCCAAAAATTTTGGCACAAAACAAGCCATCGCGCTCAGGCTTGAAGGTACGATAGTTGATGGTTTCCGGCTTTTTCACTTCGCCGAATGACCACGAACGAATTAGCTCCGGTGACGCCAGACCGATACGAATAGAGTCAAACTCATCGTTCGGTTGTCCCTGTTTTAATAGACTCAATAGATCTTTCAAGGCCGTTCCTCCGCAAGGGTATTCAACAGGTGCCCGCTACAAAGCTGTAGCGGCACCCCTTGCCATCTCGTTGTTGATACTTATTCCGTGTCTAACTCGATATTAATACCGAGCGAGCGGATCTCTTTGACCAATACATTGAAAGACTCGGGCATGCCCGGCTCCATGCTTTGATCACCATCAACAATATTTTTATACATCTTGGTACGACCATTCACGTCGTCCGACTTGACCGTTAGCATTTCCTGCAGGGTATAGGCGGCACCGTAAGCTTCTAGTGCCCACACTTCCATCTCCCCGAAACGCTGACCACCGAACTGAGCTTTACCACCCAATGGCTGCTGAGTTACCAAGCTGTACGAACCGGTAGAACGCGCATGCATCTTGTCATCTACCAAGTGGTTCAACTTCAGCATGTACATATAGCCGACAGTTACCGGACGATCGAATTCCAAACCGGTACGGCCGTCGCACAGTTTCAACTGACCGCTGTCTGGCAGACCTGCTAAGCGCAACAGACTCTTAATTTCTGCTTCGTTAGCGCCGTCGAATACCTGAGTTGCCATTGGCACGCCGCCGCGCAGATTCTTAGCAAGATCCATGATCGCCTCATCGCTGAAGCTGTCGAGATCTTCGTGACGACCAGCGCCATCGTTGTAAATCTCGCCAAGGAACTTACGCACATCAGCAATTTGGCGCTGCTCGCGAATCATTGCGTCAATCTTGCTACCCAAACCTTTCGCCGCAAGGCCAAGGTGGGTTTCAAGAACCTGACCTACGTTCATCCGCGACGGAACACCCAGTGGGTTCAAAACGATATCAACCGGCTCGCCATTCTCATCAAACGGCATATCTTCAACGGGCATAATGACCGAGATAACACCTTTGTTACCGTGACGACCAGCCATTTTATCACCAGGCTGAATGCGACGTTTGATTGCTAAGTAAACCTTAACGATCTTCAGTACGCCCGGCGCCAAATCATCGCCAGTCGTCAGCTTGCGGCGCTTGTCTTCAAAACGCTCTTCCAAGGTTTTGCGGTGCGCAACGAGCTGCTTGTCAGCATCTTCTAATGCAGCATTCAAGGCCTCATCAGATAAACGCAATTTGAACCAGTCGTCTTTCTTAACTTCAGCCAAGCCAGCAGCAGAAAGAACATCGCCTTTCTTCATACCTGGGCCAGAGAGAATCGCCTGACCGTCTAATGCGGTAGACAGACGCGCAAACGTAGCTTCTTCAACAATACGGTACTCTTCGTTCAGATCCTTACGGAACTGGTCGAGCTGCATCTTTTCAATTTCCAGCGCGCGCTTGTCTTTTTCAAGACCGTCGCGGGTGAATACTTGAACGTCGATAACTGTACCCTTGGTGCTGGTAGGCACGCGCAGGGAAGTATCTTTAACGTCAGATGCTTTCTCACCAAAGATGGCACGTAGCAGCTTTTCTTCTGGGGTTAACTGGGTTTCGCCTTTAGGCGTCACCTTGCCGACCAGAATGTCGCCGGGGCCGACTTCAGCACCAATATAAACAATGCCGGACTCATCGAGATTGGCCAGCGCGCCTTCGCCAACATTGGGAATATCTGCAGAGATTTCCTCTGAACCCAATTTGGTGTCACGTGCGATACAGGTCAGTTCCTGAATATGGATAGTAGTGAAACGATCTTCTTTCACCACGCGCTCAGAAACTAGGATCGAATCCTCGAAGTTGTAACCATTCCAAGGCATAAACGCGATACGCATGTTCTGGCCAAGTGCCAGCTCGCCCATATCGACAGACGGGCCGTCGGCCAGAATGTCGCCACGCACAACGTCGTGACCTTCGCTTACGATTGGCCGCTGATTAATACAGGTGTTCTGGTTAGAACGGGTGTATTTAGTCAGATTGTAAATATCAACTGGTGGTTGACCTGGTTGCACTTCTTCGTTGTTAACACGAACAACAATACGTGAAGAGTCAACACTGTCGATCACACCGCCGCGGCGGGCTACAACACACACGCCGGAGTCAGAGGCCACATAGCGCTCAAAACCAGTACCGACCAAAGGCTTATCGGCCTTGAGCGTTGGCACCGCCTGACGCTGCATGTTCGAGCCCATCAAGGCGCGGTTAGCATCATCGTGTTCTAGGAACGGAATCAATGACGCAGCAACCGAAACAACCTGCTTGGGCGAAACGTCCATGTAGCTTACTTTTTCGGGCGGCATTACCGTAAATTCGTTCATATGACGAACGGCAACCATTTCATCGGTCAGCTCGCCCTTTTCGTTCATGACCGCAGAGGCCTGAGCGATAACTTCTTCAGCTTCGTTGATTGCCGACAAGTACTCGATGTCGTCACTTACTTTACCGTCTTTAACTTTACGGTAAGGGCTTTCAAGGAAACCATACTCATTAGTGCGCGCGTAGGTAGCCAATGAGTTAATCAGACCAATGTTTGGTCCTTCTGGCGTTTCTATTGGACATACCCGACCGTAGTGCGTTGGATGAACGTCGCGAACTTCGAAGCCTGCACGCTCACGAGTCAGACCACCAGGCCCAAGCGCAGAAACACGACGCTTGTGGGTAATTTCCGACAGCGGGTTGTTCTGATCCATAAACTGCGACAGCTGAGACGAGCCAAAGAACTCTTTCACTGCTGCAGCAACGGGCTTGGCGTTGATCAGATCCTGAGGCATCAGGCCTTCACTTTCGGCCATAGACAGACGCTCTTTAACTGCGCGTTCTACACGTACCAAACCAACACGGAATTGGTTTTCAGCCATTTCACCAACCGAACGAATACGACGGTTACCGAGATGATCGATATCGTCAACAATGCCCTTACCATTACGAATGCCAACCAGCATCTTCATAACAGCGATGATGTCGCTTTGATCCAGCGTACCGGAACCCAAAATTTCTTCCCGACCAACGCGGCGGTTGAACTTCATCCGACCAACGGTAGATAAGTCATAACGCTCTGGAGAGAAGAATAAGTTCTGGAACAAATTCTCAGCCGACTCTTTAGTTGGCGGCTCACCTGGGCGCATCATGCGGTAGATTTCAACCAGTGCTTCCAACTGAGTATTGGTTGGGTCAGCGCGCAAGGTGTCGCTAACGTAAGGACCGCAATCCAATTCGTTGGTATAAAGCGTGTCGATCTCTGCCACACCAGCTTCTTCAAGCGCAGTGAGAATTTCGGCAGTGATCAAGGTATTACAGGTAAAGAGTACTTCACCGGTTTTCTTGTCGACGATGTCCTTAGCCAGAGCACGACCAACCAAATACTCTACCGGTACCGCCAGTTCACTCAGTTCCGCTTTTTCTATCTGGCGGATATGGCGGGCTGTAATACGACGACCAGTTTCAACGATGACTTCACCGTTCTTGGCACAGATATCAAAGGTCGCAACTTCACCACGCAAACGCTCAGCGATCAATGCGATGGTAAAGCCACCTTTTTTGGATACTTTAAAGGTGTTAACGTCGTAGAAGAGTTCAAGAATCTCTTCTGCCGTCATGCCGAGTGAGCGCAGCAAAATTGTGGCCGGCAATTTACGACGGCGATCGATACGCACAAACACCATGTCTTTAGGGTCGAATTCGAAATCCAACCAAGAACCACGGTAAGGAATAATGCGCGCAGAGTACAACAGCTTGCCCGAGGAGTGGGTTTTGCCGCGATCGTGATCAAAGAACACACCAGGTGAACGGTGTAACTGGGAAACGATAACCCGCTCAGTACCATTGATAACGAAGGTTCCGTTTTCCGTCATCAGCGGGATTTCGCCCATATAGACTTCTTGTTCTTTAATATCTTTAATACTTTTGTTAGCTGATTCGCGATCGTAAATAATCAAGCGAACCTTAACCCGCAGCGGCACCGAATAAGTCACACCGCGCAGCTGGCACTCATTCACATCAAACGCCGGCACGCCAAGCACGTAATCGACGTACTCAAGCGCGGCATTACCGGAATAACTCACTATCGGGAATATTGATTTAAATGCGGCGTGCAAACCATACTCACCGCGCTCACCGGCAGGAACACCCTGCTGAGTGAACTTCTTGTAAGAATCCAGCTGAATCGCAAGGAGGTAAGGCACGTCCATGACGTGCGGCATTTTGCCAAAATCCTTGCGGATACGTTTTTTCTCAGTGTACGAGTAAGCCATCAGTACTCCCCAGCATCATTTCTTGACCCCGTCGCGACCGGCGACGGCATCGTTAGTACGGCAGTTTTTCATCTGCCGCTGGCCAGCTCCCAACAGGAAGCCGACTGTAATGTCTCAAACAACAGCAAAAGGCCGGCGGGATTAACCCACCAGCCTCGCTTGAGATTGACCTGCAAGCAGGTCAACAAGCAACTTACTTAAGCTCGACGCTAGCGCCAGCTTCTTCAAGTTCTTTTTTCGCAGACTCTGCATCAGCCTTAGAAGCAGCTTCTTTAATAGTAGAAGGCGCGCCATCTACTAATTCTTTAGCTTCTTTCAAGCCCAAACCAGTGATAGTGCGGACTGCTTTGATAACGTTAACTTTCTTCTCGCCTACAGCGGTCAGAACTACGTCAAATTCAGTCTGCTCTTCAGCGGCAGCGCCAGCTTCAGCAGCGGCGGCTGGTGCAGCAGCAACAGCTGCAGCAGCAGAAACGCCAAACTTCTCTTCCATCGCTTCGATTAGACCAACTACGTCCATTACGCTCATTTCAGCGATTGCATTCAAAATATCGTCTTGTGACAGAGCCATGTGAAACTCCCTACTGTGTCAATTACTTAAAGAAAAACCATTAAAACGCTGCGCTTACGCAGCTTCTTTCTGCTCGCGAACTGCAGCTAGAGTACGAACCAATTTTCCGGGTACTTCGTTCAGTGTACGTACAAGTTTCGTTGCCGGTGCTTGCATAACGCTCATCAACATAGACAGCGCTTGGTCGCGGGTAGGCAATTTCGCCAGTACATCTAACTGATCTGGGCCCATCAATTGGCCACTGACTGCCAGTGCTTTTACTTCAAATTTAGCATTTGCTTTCGCAAAATCTTTGAAGATACGCGCCGCCGCACCGGGATCTTCCATCGAGAAAGCTAACAGAGATGGGCCTTTAAAGGCCGTCTCTGCGCACTCGAAGTCAGTTCCCTTCAGCGCGCGGATCGCAAGGGTGTTACGCACTACACGTACACTTACTTTTGATTCACGCGCCAATTTGCGGAGCTCAGTCATTTGGCCTACTGAACACCCACGGGCGTCAGCAATAACTAATGACAATGCACTCGCAGCAGTCTCGTTAACATCAGCTACTATCGCTTTCTTGTCGTCGAGTCTTAATGCCACTTGGATAACTCCTGGATTTGTCAGTTATTTACCGTAGACTCAAAACACAAGGTTTTAAGTCATTTGCTGGAGAACAAATCCACTCCACCATCTGCGTAGGCCAATGCCGGTAAACGTTGACGAATCAACACATCGATTAAGGGGAAAGTCTAAACAACCCAAACCCCGCCTACGGTCTTTGATGGTCTCTGTCTTTTGACACAGTAGGTCAGCTGTCAAAGACCACAAAGCCTATAAAACGGCCTCCGAAAAGACCGCCTCATTCAAGACGACTAGCGCCTTAAAATTATTTTGCCGACAAGCTCGCCATATCAATTACGATACCGGGGCCCATCGTAGAAGAAAGGGTGACCTTCTTCATGTAAACACCTTTAGCAGAAGACGGCTTTGCTTTACGCAAGTCGCTCAGCAATGCTTCAAGGTTATCTTTGAGCACATTGGCTTCAAAGCTGATACTACCAATTGCACCGTGGATGATGCCGTTTTTATCTGTACGGTAGCGAACCTGACCCGCTTTGGCATTTTTTACTGCGGTTTCAACATCAGCAGTAACGGTACCAGTTTTCGGGTTAGGCATCAGGCCACGTGGACCAAGCACCTGGCCCAATTGACCGACAACGCGCATTGCATCAGGAGATGCAACAACTACGTCAAAGTCCATCATGCCGCCTTTAACTTGGGCTGCTAGGTCGTCCATACCAACAAAGTCGGCACCGGCTGCTTTCGCTTTCTCGGCATTTTCACCTTGAGTAAAAACCGCTACGCGAACAGTTTTACCTGTACCGTGGGGCAGAGTCGTTGCACCGCGAACCGCTTGATCAGATTTGCGCGCATCAACACCAAGATTGATTGCAACATCAATTGCTTCGGGAAATTTAATTACAGACACGTCTTTAAGAAGCGCAACTGCATCTTCAAAGCTGTACTGCTTGCCAGCGACAACTTTTTCATTAATCGCTTTTTGACGTTTTGTGAGCTTAGCCATGATTACAGACCCTCAACTTCAATACCGGCGGCACGGGCACTGCCCGCAATAGTGCGCACTGCTGCATCCATATCAGAAGCAGTTAAATCAGCCATCTTAATAGTGGCGATTTCTTCCAGCTGGGCGCGAGTCACTTTACCGACTTTCTTAGAGTTGGGAGTACCAGAACCACTAGTAACACCGGCCGCTTTCTTCAACAAGTACGAAGCTGGAGGAGTCTTAGTGACAAAGGTAAAGCTGCGATCTGAATAAACAGTGATCACAACTGGGATTGGCATGCCTGCTTCAAGGCTCTGTGTTTGAGCGTTAAAAGCTTTACAAAATTCCATGATGTTAACGCCGTGCTGACCCAGTGCAGGACCAACTGGCGGACTTGGGTTGGCCTTACCGGCAGCAACCTGAAGCTTAATATAAGCTTGTACTTTCTTAGCCATAACTTCCTCCTAGTGGGTACAAACGCCACACGATCTTGCAATCGCTTACTGGCTCCCCGGTTTAAACTGCTCGCCCGCCAAACAATTAATCTGACAGACGGGCAACATTTCTTCAGTCCCACACGCGTGAAACCGAATATTAAGCTTTCTCTACCTGACCAAAATCCAATTCAACCGGCGTAGACCGGCCGAAGATCAGGACCGCAACGTGCAGGCGGTTTTTCTCGTAATTTACTTCTTCGACAACACCGTTAAAGTCATTAAACGGCCCATCGATAACCCGTACCATTTCACCCGGTTCGAACAAGGTTTTAGGCTTGGGCTTATCACCACTTTCAACGCGCTGCAAAATAGCCTGCGCTTCTTTCTCGGTAATTGGCGCAGGCTTATCTGCCTTGCCACCAATAAAACCCATAACACGGGGTGTTTCTTTAACCAAATGCCAAGTATCGTCACCGAGTTCCATTTGAATCAGCACGTAACCTGGGAAAAACTTGCGCTCACTTTTGCGCTTTTGACCACCGCGCATTTCAATCACTTCTTCGGTGGGCACTAACACATCGCCGAAACGATCCGCAAAACCAGAGAGCTCAATACGCTCTTTTAGTGCCAGAGCGACTTTCTTTTCATAACCCGAATAGGCGTGTACAACATACCAGCGCTTTGTCATGCCCTACCTCTAGCCGATAACCATGGATGCCAACCAACCCAACAGAGTGTCTAAGCCCCACAGAATCAATGCCGCAACAACTACAAACGCCACCACAATCAGCGTTGTTTGGGTACTCTCCTGACGCGATGGCCAGACAACCTTACGAATTTCTGTACGTGCGCCTTTGAGCAGCTCAAAAAATGCAGCGCCCTTGACCGTACTGTATGCGATATACCCTGCAATCAGCGCCAACACCAACAAGGCGATGACGCGATAGAGCAGAGACTCACCAGAGAAATATATATTGCCGCCAACGCCGCCAGCCACTATTAGGGTTACTAGCACCCATTTCAGACCGTCGAGGCGACCAGCGTCTTCCGCCTTAGCACTCATTGTTAAAAAATTTCCCTTTTCCGCTAAGCGCAAAACACCACTACGCATTCGCGAAGCGGTGTTAACGTAAATGGCAGGCCAGGAGGGACTCGAACCCCCAACAGCCGGTTTTGGAGACCGGTGCTCTACCAATTGAACTACTGGCCTACAAGTGCCGGGCTAAATCACCCGGACTTTTAACCCAATCTTACCGGGCTTATTCTACGATTTTAGCAACAACGCCGGCGCCAACAGTACGGCCACCTTCACGAATTGCAAAACGCAGACCTTCTTCCATCGCGATGGGCGCAATCAAAGTTACGTCCATTTTCACGTTGTCGCCAGGCATAACCATTTCAGTACCTTCCGGCAGCTCACAAGCACCAGTTACATCCGTGGTACGGAAGTAGAACTGTGGACGGTAGCCTTTAAAGAATGGCGTGTGACGACCACCCTCTTCTTTGGACAGTACGTATACTTCACCTTCGAAACGCGTGTGAGGCGTGATTGAACCGGGCTTAGCCAGTACCTGACCACGCTCTACGTCGTCGCGCTTAGTACCACGCAGCAACACACCAACGTTCTCACCAGCGCGACCCTCGTCAAGCAGCTTGCGGAACATTTCAACACCAGTACATACTGTTTTGGTGGTGTCGTGAATACCGATGATAGCGATCTCATCGCCAGTGCGCAGAATACCACGCTCGATACGACCAGTTACTACCGTGCCGCGACCAGAGATTGAGAACACGTCTTCAATTGGCATCAGGAACGGCAGATCAACTGCACGCTCAGGCTGTGGAATGTAAGTATCCAACGCTTCAATCAATTTCTTAACCGCGGTGGTACCCAATTCGTTGTCGTCTTCGCCGTTCAATGCCATTAAGGCAGAACCAGCAATGATTGGCGTGTCATCGCCTGGGAAGTCGTACAAATCGAGCAGCTCGCGCAGCTCCATTTCAACCAATTCCAGCATCTCGTTGTATTCTTCGCTGCCTACGCCGCCGCAATCTTCTGCAAGAAGGTCTGCTTTGTTCAGGAACACAACAATGTAAGGTACGCCAACCTGACGTGACAGCAGGATGTGCTCGCGCGTCTGCGGCATTGGGCCGTCAGTTGCGCCACATACCAGTATCGCGCCATCCATCTGCGCAGCACCAGTGATCATGTTTTTTACATAATCGGCGTGACCTGGGCAGTCAACGTGCGCGTAGTGACGAACTGACGAGTCGTATTCGACGTGAGAGGTCGCAATGGTGATACCACGTGCACGCTCTTCAGGTGCATTATCGATACCATCAAACGCCACTGCTTTACCGCCATACACTTCCGCACATACACGGGTTAGTGCTGCAGTCAGCGTGGTTTTACCATGGTCAACGTGACCGATGGTGCCCACGTTCAAGTGGGGCTTATTACGCTCAAACTTTTCCTTTGCCATTGCGACAGTCTCCTAGCGGACCTTTCGTCTAGTCACTACAAAAAGACAAAAGCCGACCAATCAGCTTTTGCCGCCAAATTAATGGAGCTCATAAGCGGATTCGAACCGCTGACCTCTTCCTTACCAAGGAAGTGCTCTACCGACTGAGCTATATGAGCACCGCAATTCACACCTTAAACCTGCCCATACTGGAGCGGGTAGCGGGAATCGAACCCGCACCATCAGCTTGGAAGGCTGAGGTTCTACCATTGAACCATACCCGCTTAAACAGCAGTTTTCTGGCAAGCTTAGCAATTAATGGTGGAGGGGGGTGGATTCGAACCACCGAAGCTCGCGCGTCAGATTTACAGTCTGATCCCTTTAGCCACTCGGGAACCCCTCCCCAAGAAAATGGAATAATTTGTTTTAGCTCAAATACCTATCGCCCAAATCTCTGGCCGAATGATCAATATTTACTCCGCAACAAAAAATATGTGGAGCTGGCGAGAGGAGTCGAACCCCCGACCGGCTGATTACAAGTCAGCTGCTCTACCAACTGAGCTACGCCAGCAAGCTACCACGTCGCTTCCAAACGAGGCCGGCATTCTAGTCTAACTGTTTGTAAGACGCAATCAGATTACAGCTTTTTTTCCTAAGCTTTTTATTATTGTCCGCCATGGCAGCCATCGAAGCCTCGGCTTGGCCGTAATCGACGTCACTTCTGCCGCCCGCCAAAACCAGCCAATACCGCGTCGCATTCTTGGCAATACGCCGAATTTCAGCCGTATAATGCTTCTTTAACAAACCCTTAGCATGAGTAGCGGCACGCTCTGCATCGGTAAAAACCCCCAATGAAACCGCATCTTTTAGCTCACCTTTACGAATCACAAAATTATCAATTTGCTTAGCCTCCAACTCAGCACTGACTTTGCTCGCAGCGTTAAACGACGGATACGGCCCAAGATACACCCAGTAATCGGCACCGCGCTCGTACTCTTCACTATACGCCAGCAACCCTGGATTTTTTTTCTGCTCGTCCTTTATAGACGATACCTGAAGAAATGGACCCAAAATCAAGCACTGACCCGACTTTAGGGCTACTTCCGGCGCCGCTACCGAAGCCCCCTCGTCACTATTTGCAACCGGCCCATTGCGCTCTGACAACAACTGAATATTACCAGACAGCCCACCTGCATCAGCACGATCAACAAGCGCGTCAAAACCCTGTTCAGATTTACCCGCGAGATAAACAACCCCATTAAGGAGTATTAGTAATAGCAAAAACCAACGCACCAATATCTCCCTCTTAGGGTGCCGCCATTACGGCCGCGAGCCCATCTAACACCAATTCTTCACGATATCGCCAACGCGACGCCTGGGCGCCAGCTAACCCAAGCAGGGTCGGCGCGTCGCCACCGGTGATATAAACCTCAGCGAGATCACCGATCGCCTCCTCGGCCTGCTGTAGCGCAGCCATAATTGCCCCGAGCTGAGCCAACCATTTACCGTGATGCACACAGCCTTCAGTATCCACCCCTGGGGCCAAGCTAAATTGCTCCTCGCCTCCAAATCGCACTCTACCTGTGTGCTCAGCCAGCGCCTTAGCGGATAATCCGGCTCCCGCAATAATATAACCACCTAGATGCACGCCCGTACCACCAACAATATCAATCGTAAGTGCGGTACCAGCATCAATGACCACACAAGGCCGACCGCAATCTACAAACGCCGCCACCATGACCAGCCAGCGATCAACACCCATTTTTGTTATATCAGCATAACTATTACTAAGCCCTGCACACTCGCGCTGACTACGAGCAAAACTAAACGGCACACCCGCCAACGTTAATGCATCAACTAGTTCTTGGTTTCGCGTTTCCGACCGTACCGAGGCGATGTGAACCACAGCAGGTCCCGCACGCAGTAAATCAGCTATCGCCATCGGTGACTCTGTAAGTCGACCACCATCAAGCCGCTGAGCACCGCTCATAAGGCGCCACTTTAACGAAGAGTTACCGACATCCAGCTCAAGGCGTAAAGTGCTCATCCTCATGCACCCCGCAAACTGACTTCACCGCCGCGGAAGATTCTTTCGCCCTCTGGGGTATCCAGCACTAAACCACCACCGCTATCGACACCGCGCGCTTGGCCCTCGATATATTTATCACCCAGCTGCACCCGTACCGATTTGCCAGCAAAAACATCATAGCGGCACCACTCTCGGCGCAAAAACTCAAAGCCATCGCGAGTAAACTCAGCCTGCACAGCGTAAAGCTCGGTAATCAACGTCGCGGCCAACACGTTGCGATCAACGCTGCCCGCTATTGTACGCAAATCGGTCCACGGCTGAGTAATCGCACTGGTATTGCAAGACGTCAAATCTACGTTTAAACCGACCCCAACGATAACCTGACACAAACCCGCGGGGTCACCCTGCATTTCGAGCAAAATGCCCGCCAGCTTCTTATTTTCATGCAAAACATCATTTGGCCACTTCAGACCAGCACCAGAAACACCCAAAGCAATCAATGCACGGACTACCGCCAAGCCTACCGACAGACTTAAACCCTCAAGCGCCGCCGCACCGGACTGAAACTCCCACACCATCGACAGATAGATATTGCGACCAAACGGGCTCTGCCAATCGCGACCGCGACGGCCACGACCTGCTATTTGCTGCTCCGCCATGCAGCAATAATTACGCCCACGACCTTTGCGAATGGCCTCTGCGGCTGCATCATTCGTCGAGTCTATAAGCGGGAACACATCAAATTCGCCCAAGCTCGATACTGCAGCTTCCGGCAATAAGCCACGAATTTTATCAACTGACAACAAATCCAGTCCGCCAGCAATACGATATCCTCGACCTTTTACTGACTCTATAGGCAGCTCAAGCCCTTCAAGCTTGTGTAATTGCTTCCATACCGCCGCACGACTAATCCCAAGACGAAGCCCTACCTCCTCGCCGGAGTGGTAATCACCGTCTGCCAAAATAGTTAATAATGCTGAATTATCCACACACAAATCCCGCCATTGAATCGCCTCGGATAATAGCAGACATAGCTGAACTAGCCCACGGTAAGCCGTAAACATGCTTAGTGGCGCGGCGGCGGAGACGTTTAACGCAGAGTGATCGGGAAGCGCTCGACGGGAGACGGTGGACGCTAAGTGCCTGGGAGGCGCTTGACGGTAGACGGGAGACGCTAAGACTTAAAAGCCCCAGCAGGGACTCCTGCAGGGGCTTTTTTGTGAGATCGGCAGATGACTGCTGCTAGGTTTTGGTTTTATCTTTTGCGTTCACCGTCTCCCGTC
>NZ_JARGNU010000020.1 GCF_029212375.1 Zhongshania sp.
CTAACCGGCCATCATAGTTGTCGCCGACCGGCCAAGATAGTTGACGCCAGACATGACCGTTTATTTGGCATTACGAAGCGGGGTGATAGTTATGTTCGCAGCATGGTCGTGCACGGCGCTCGAGCAGTGGTCAGCCGTGCCAAAGGAAAAACAGATGCTCTGAGCCGCTGGATAAATCAACTGGTAGCAAGGAGAGGCTTCAACAAAGCCGCTATTGCGTTGACTAATAAAATGATTCGCATTGCTTGGGTGTTGGTTACCCGAGGCGAGCGCTATAAACCCTCTCTGAGCATGTAAGCAGGCAGAACAGAAAAATTAGTAAGGGGTAAGTACTTCCCCTCAAGGTTGCGTAGGTAAAAGCAGAGATAGCAGCACAGGTGAGACCGGCATACTGTAAACCTGAATCCCCCGTTGACCCGATTCCTGAATCGATTAGGTCGTATTAACGTATAGGGCAGTGTGCGCGGATATTTATCGAGGCCAGAAGCTCAGCTTCAATAATAGGCCGGATATACGACAGCAAACCTGATTCTGTTACCCGCTATTACCTTGCAAAAGAGGAGGAGACCATATACGGGGGGATGGCACTCATCAAACCCTGTTTATAATCCCGTTCCACCCGCAGTGGACCAGCACTCGTAATCGATAATTCTCAAAGCTCCTAAAACCATACGCTCACCGTGAGATCATTTCTATCTTGTTGTGAAAGCCTTCAGTAATCCCGTTACTTTTTCGAAATCGCCATTTGGCAACAATCGATGTCATCCAAGACGCTAGCGTCTTTGCTAAGGTTCGAAGCGGCTAGTGGTGCGGGGTTAGGCTATCTCTGAGGCTTCGTGAATGGCTGCTACTGAGCTTTTCGTATCAATCTCATTGTGTGTGTATCTCCAGCAGCAGCGGGACATGGTCGCTTAGCTTAATCCGTTCTTGATAGTTACCGACATGAAGGTTTGCTGATTCTAATAAATCACTCGAAAGGAAGGAGTAGTCAATGTGGTATGGCTTTCCCTCGTTGCGCTGAAGAAAAAATGTAGGTTTTGATTCGCGTCCTTGGGTTTCACCTGTTTGCATGTGGTAAGCGCTTTCCAGCCCGATTTTCTGTAGCTCAACTATGGTATCTGAATGACTCCACCATCTGTCTGGTTTGTCCCATTGAGCGTTACTATTAAAATCACCAAGAATCACGGTGGTTCCACTTGCTAGATCGCTACGGTGTATTTGAAGGTACTTCCAAAACTGTCCCATATAGCCGAAGGCTTGGTCTTCTCGGCCTTTCGTCCAGACTGCTAAAATTGTTATTTTGCCGTTTATGGAGAAAGGCACAAAGAGCTGCAAGTCTTCGGACCGCCACTTTAAGCTGGGGCTAGTGCTGTGCAGCCCTGATAGAAAGAACTCGCCAGTCCAATTCAAATTTTTAACTCGATGCTGCTTTTTCGGAAATATGCCGATTCCCTTGTTTTTATTTTTTCCCTTCCAAATATAGTCGCCGGCCCAATTTATGTAAGCCTCGGTGGATTGGGTTGGGTCTTCACACTCTTGTATTATTAAAATATCGGCATCAAATTGCTCTAATGCGAAGAGTTTCTTCCTGAGTGCACCGTTGCAATTCCAAGTGAGTATTTTCATTTTTCCGCTGACGTCCTTAATTCGGCGCAATTTATGATAAATCTATCTCCCATGGGTATCTGGGGGTTTGTAGTAGCATATTATAAAAGGCTTATGGAGGAGCTATAGATGTCTGAAGCGCAGCAAATTCAAATCTATCAATCTGACGATGGCAGTGTGCAATTAGATGTCGCCTTACAGCAAGAGACCGTCTGGCTGTCTCAGGCGCAACTGGCTGAGCTGTTTGGCACTAAGCGGCCCGCTATCACCAAGCATTTAAGTAATATCTTCAAAAGCAATGAGCTTGAAGAGCAAGTGGTATGTTCCATTTTGGAACATACCACTGTACATGGTGCTATAGCCGGTAAAACTCAAACGAAATCCGTTAAACACTATAATCTGGATGCAATTATCTCTGTGGGTTATCGGGTGAACTCTGCCCGTGCTACGCAATTCCGCATTTGGGCAACCAACACCTTAAAACAGCACTTGGTCCAAGGTTTCACGCTCAACCAGCGCCGGCTGAAGGAACGCGGTATTGAGTTTGAACAGGTGGTAGAGCTGCTGTCGCAAACATTAGCAAATCAGCAGTTAGTGACCGAGCAGGGCGCGGCGGTATTGCAGGTGATTAAAGACTATGCCCGCAGTTGGTCCTTGTTACAGGGCTACGATGAGCAGAGTATCGTTGATCAAACTGCCCGCCAAACTGACATGGCAAGGCTGGAGCTAGAGCAGGTATTACCCGCCATTGCGCAGTTGAAGCAGGCCTTGCTTGCCAAAGGTGAGGCCACTGAGCTGTTTGCGCAGTTGCGCGGCGATGGTCTGGCCTCGGCGCTGGGGACCTTAGAACAGGGTTTTGGCGACGAATGGTTTTACCCCAATGTGGCAAGCCGAGCCGCTCACTTGCTGTATTTTGTTATTAAGAATCACCCCTTGGCAGATGGCAACAAGCGCACGGGTTCGTTTCTGTTTTTGTGGTATCTGCGCAATAATCAGCATCTGCTGGCCAAGCCGGTTGAGGCGCTGGTTAACGACAACACCTTGGTGGCCTTGGCCTTATTGGTTGCCGAAAGTAAGCCAGATCAAAAAGAGCTGATTATTCGCCTTGTGCAGCAGTTTATAGTGCTTAAGGCTTATTGAAGGACTAATAAGTGATAACAAAAGACCAGCTCTGCCTCGCTTGGTTTTAAGCCATCGGCTACGACTATATGTCCGGCTAAGATATTGCTCCAGATGGCGACAGCCCTGAGCGCAGTGACTACTGGTAAGTCGTTTTGCATGACCGCCCGTTGGGTAGTTTACAGCGTTTAAATCCCACTATTCCGGCCAGCACTTTGGTGCAAGTGGCTTTTCAGGTCGCTAAACCAGAATCCCCGAGCTTAATTAAAAACAATAAAACCTTTCATTCATGCTTGTTGGAAGGCGTTAAGGTCAGCTTTAACAATGGGACAGGGGAAGAGAAGACCGATTACGTTAAATTGGTGGATTTTGCCAATACCGCGAATAATCAGTTTTTAGTGGTGAACCAATACACGATTACCGGCAGCAAGGGTAATCGCCGCCCCGATGTGATTGTGTTTGTTAATGGCTTGCCGCTGGCGGTCTTAGAACTAAAAAACTTGTCGGAAGAGGTTGATGGGCTGTAGGGGCGAGGAGGATGCGCTGCTTGGCGCTTAGATCTTCGTGCCGCTTAGCTAAGTTGGCCTTGTTGTTGCAATTACTCTCGGTAACGACGAAATTTTGGCGCTTTTCCGCGCTGGAAAATCCATCTTAGAAGAGAGTGGGTATGGCTACAGCAACACAAACAATAGCGACAAACGGCTGGATGGAGAAGGTTGCCAGCAGCGGCATTGGCGTGCTGGTTATGCTTGTTGCGTGCTTGGGAATGCTGGTTATCCCAATGCCGCCATTCCTACTCGACTTGCTGTTTACCTTTAATATTGCGCTGTCGCTGATCATTATTTTGGCGGTTATTTACGTCGAACGGCCTATCGATTTCTCGGTTTTTCCTACCGTATTACTGCTGGCGACCTTGCTACGCCTGTCATTGAACGTCGCCTCAACCCGCGTGGTGTTACTCGAGGGTCACACTGGCCCTGGTGCGGCGGGTAAGGTTATTGAGTCCTTTGGCGAGTTTGTTATCGGCGGCAATTATGTTGTTGGTATTGTGGTGTTCATCATCTTAGTTGTTATTAACTTTGTGGTGGTGACCAAGGGTGCAGGCCGGGTATCTGAAGTAACGGCTCGATTCACCTTGGACGCGATGCCTGGCAAGCAAATGGCGATTGACTCGGATTTAAACGCCGGTCTGTTAAATCAGGAAGAGGCCAGCCGCCGCCGCGAGGAAGTGCGTACCGAGGCCGATTTCTACGGTTCCATGGACGGTGCCAGCAAGTTTGTGCGCGGTGACGCTGTGGCCGGCATCATGATTCTGTTTATTAACGTCATTGGCGGCTTGGGCGTGGGTATGAGCCAGCATGGCTTGAGCTTCGATCAAGCCATGCATAACTACACTTTGCTAACGATTGGTGACGGTTTGGTGGCGCAGCTGCCGTCACTGCTGTTATCAACGGCAGTGGCGATAATTGTTACTCGTATCTCGCGGCCCCAAAATATGGGCGAGCAGATGGCGAGCCAGATGTTTGCTAACCCCAATGTGCTGTATCTCTCGGCAACCTTAATGGCCTTAATTGGTGTTATTCCAGGTATGCCAAATTTGGTGTTTTTAATGCTCGCAGCGGCCTGTGGCGGCAGTGGTTGGTGGCTGCAAAACAAGAAAAAGAACGCCCAGGAATTTGTTGCAGAAGAGGAGTCTGGTGAAGAGCTAGCGACCGCGCCCCGCGAGCCCAGCGAGTTGAGTTGGGATGAAGTGACGCATATGGACGTGGTGAGTTTAGAGGTTGGTTATCGCCTAATTCCCTTGGTAGACCGCAATCAGGGCGGCGAGCTGATTGGCCGTATTACGGGGGTTCGCAAGAAGCTTTCCAAGGATTTAGGGTTTTTGATTCAGCCGGTGCATATCCGCGATAATTTGGAGTTGTCGCCAGGTAGTTATCGCATTCAGTTATTGGGCGACACCATTGCCCAGGGTGATATTCAGGTTGGTAAAGATTTAGCGATTAACCCAGGCGGCGCCCAGCCTGGTCTGCGTGGCGCCACTACTAAAGACCCTGCTTTTGGTATGGATGCGATCTGGATCGACTCTAGCCAGCGCGATCAGGCGCAAACCATGGGCTATACCGTGGTGGATCCCTGCACGGTTATTGCGACTCATCTCAGCCAGGTCATTAAACAACACGCTCATGAGCTGCTGGGGCATGAAGAAGTGCAGCAGCTGTTGGATCGTTTGGCCAAGACTGACCCGCGCTTGGTAGAGAATGTGGTGCCCAAGCAATTGCCGCTGAGTATTGTGGTGAGAGTGCTGCAAAACTTGCTGAAAGAGGGGGTTTCGATCCGCAGCATTCGAATGATCGCCGAAAGTTTGGCGGAGCAGGCGCCGCGTAGCAAAAATCCTGACGAGTTATTGGAGGGTGTGCGGGTTGCGCTTGGGCGAATGATTGTTCAGGAAATCAATGGCTTAGAAGATGAATTGCCAGTTTCTGCGCTGGATGCTGATTTGGAACAGTTGTTGCAAGACATGCTTAGAGGCAACTCTGGCGCGGTGGGATTAGAGCCGGGGATTGCCGAGAGATTGCAAAATGAATTGGCAGATTTTAGTCACCGGCAGGAGTTATCTGGTCAGCCTGCGGTGGTTCTGGTATCGCCGTCGATTCGGGCTTGGTTGTCGCGCTTTACTCGGCGCAGTGTGCCCGGATTGTCGGTTTTGTCTTACAACGAAGTACCCGATAGCAAGCAAGTGCGCCTGTTATCAACTATTGGGCAGCAAGCGCGCTTAGCGTAAGACGCAGGGCTGCAGGAGAGCGAGTATGCAAGTAAAGAAATATCGTGCTGTGGACAGCCAGCAGGCCATGCGGATGGTGCGCGCCGCCCACGGCCCCGATGCGGTGATTCTAGACTTACATACCATTGAGGGTGGTGTAGAGGTGGTGGTTAGCCTCGACGAGGCTGCTAATCACGGCGCGGCGAGTGCTCAAGTGGCCGTTACTGAAAATGCCGCACAGCAGCTTGCTCGCCAAATTAGCCAGCAGTTTTCACCCGCGCCGCGCAGTGAGCGCACTGCGCTAGATGCCTTATTAGATCGTCAAAAAAAGAACGCGCAAATGGCGCAGGAAACTGCCGCTAGCGAACGCCAAAATCTTGGCGCTAGTCGTCAGCCCGCGCCAGAGATGCCAAACCAGCCAGTTAGCCGCGGCCAAAGTGAGCAACACCAAAGCCCGCAGCTGGCGTGGTCACAGCAGGATGAATTGCTGACTCTCAAGCAGGAGCTGTCGTCAATGAAGTCGATGCTGATGGAACAGCTTAAAGGCCACAATTGGCAGCAAGCCAGTTTTCAGGCCCCTGAACAGCGAGAATTAAACCAGTTTTTATCAACCCTCGATATCGATCCCAGCTTGGGTAAGCGTTTGTGCGCCGAGATTCCCGCTGATGAAAGCGATTCATTGCAGCGCGAAATTTTAAAAATGCTGTTAATTAAGCAATTGCCGGTTGCGGCGCCGCCAAGTTCTGGCGCCATTTGTTTGGTTGGCCCGCAGGGCGCAGGTAAAACCACTACAATTGCAAAAATTGCGGCGCAGTATGTGTTAAATCATGGCCGCGACGGCATTGCTATACTGACTACCGATGTGGCACGGGTTGGCGCGCAGGAGCAATTGCGAGCTTATGGCCGAATTTTACAAATTCCGGTACACACCGCAGTAGATATCGAAGAGGCAGTTAAAACCTACCGTATTCTGCGCAAGAAAAAGTTAGTGCTAATCGACACGGCGGGCATGTCATTTCGCGACAGCAAAGGGATTAGTGAATTGCAGCAACTAACTGCAGCCATGCAGGATGTGCAGGTGTTTGTCACCCTGCCGGCCGACGCCGAGGCCTATGTGCAAAGCGAAATTATCGATGCCTATGCGCCGTTGGCGCCGCAGGGTGCAGTAATTACAAGGATCGACGAGGCCATGCGTTTGGGTGGTGTGATCTCTAACTTAATACAGCACCGCCTACCCGTGGTTTGGTGTGCGAATGGCCCCAAAGTGCCGCAAAACTTGTCGGCCGCAGATGGGACTAAACTGGTGAATATGGCAGTGCGCATGGGTCGCGCCTTTGAACTGAAATCCCGTCCAGAGCGCGAGCCTTCGCAATCTGCGCAGGCGGTGCCAGGCCCTGTGGTGAATTCATCGCCAGCGCGGCTTAGTGTGCGGGTCTGATGCGATAGTGAGCTTAGTAAATGCCGGATTGATGGACTAAAGTGAGTGCTATTGCGTAGAGTAATTTTGGTGTTGAAGGCCTAAGATTAGCTGCGGTGATGGATTAACGGAGAAAGATAATTAAATGAGCGCAGTAAAAGTAATAGCCGTAAGCAGTGGCAAGGGTGGAGTTGGTAAAACCAATGTATCGGTAAACCTCGCCTGCCAGCTGGCGCGTCGCGGCCGGCGAGTACTGCTAATGGATGCTGATTTGGGCTTGGCTAACGTCGATATCATGCTGGGCTTGCGGCCAAAATGGAATTTGTCTCATGTGTTGGATGGCAAATGTAAAATTCAAGACATCTTGGTTCCTGGTCCCGTTGGTATCACCATTATTCCGGCCGCATCGGGTATTAAGAAAATGGCGGATTTAGGCGCCGCGCAACATGCCGCGATTGTGCGGTCGTTAAGTGAATTAAACGACGATTACGACGTGTTAATCGTCGATACGGCAGCGGGAATTTCCGACAGCGTAGTGACCTTTTGCCAAGCGAGTCAGTACGTTTTGGTGGTGGTAACCGACGAGCTAACCTCAATGGCCGATGCCTATGCGCTGATTAAAGTGATGAATCGCGATGCCGGTATTCGGCGCTTTAAAGTGCTGCGCAATATGGTCGACAGCCAAGATCAAGCGCGGGATGGTTTCGAGCGACTCAACGAGGTAGCCCAGCGCTTTTTAGACGTAAGTTTAGAATACGCGGGGTTTGTGCCTCGCGACCCCTATTTAATTAAAGCCGACTCCCGCCAAAAAGCGGTGAGTGATTTATACCCTGGCGCGGAGTCGTCATTGGCTTTTCGTAAATTGGCCGAAACCGTTGATAAATGGGATGGACCCAAGGGGCCGAGCGGTAATATCGAGTTTTTTGTAGACCGCATGTTCAGTTCTGACGACACCGCAGAAGCCAGTACCAGCGCCGAAACCACTACGGGAGCGGCGATGTGAACGGTCACGCCGCTTATCTCGATGTGCAGAACGGCAGTCGCGAAGAGCTGGTGAGCCGCCATGCACCCTTGGTTAAGCGAATCGCCTACCACTTGGTTAGTCGTTTGCCCGCGAGTGTAGAGGTAGACGATTTAATTCAAGCGGGCATGATTGGCCTGCTCGAAGCCGGTAGCCACTATCAAGCAGACAGAGGCGCCAGTTTTGAAACCTACGCGAGTATTCGTATTCGCGGCGCCATGATCGATCAAATGCGCCAGTGTGGTTGGGCGCCCCGTTCGGTAACCCGCCAGCTCCGCGAAATGTCTGAGGCGGTGCGTCGTACCGAGGCGCGGCTTGGCCGCGAAGCGGGGGCCGCAGAAGTTGCCGGTGAGATGGGTGTGTCACTAGACGAGTATCACGACCTGCTGCGCGACACCAGTTCGGTACGCTTGTTTAGCCTAGAGCAAATTGGCGAGAGCGAGCAGGAACCCGCTGATATTGGCGGCGGTGATGATCGCTATGCGCCCTTAGAAAACATCCTCGAAGACGATTTTCAGCAGGCCTTAGCGAGCCAAATTAATAGCCTGCCCGAGCGCGAAAAACTTGTTATGGCCCTGTATTACGACAGCGGCCTAAACCTCAAGGAAATTGGTGAGGTAATGGAAGTGAGTGAGTCGCGTATTTGTCAGATTCACAGTCAGGCCATCGTGCGCTTAAAAAGTCGGCTTGGCGAATGGACGGCGGCATAATATTGCGGAGTAGCTATTATGGAGAGTAGTCAGCAGTTCTCTTCTTTTGTCGGTGATTGGTTTAATGGCTTGGGTGAGGCATCGCTACTGGGCTTGGTGTTAAGTGTGGTGGGCATGGGGCTGCTGTTATACGCCTTTAAAACGCGGCGCTCGGCAGTACTCGACGCACCGCGGCCGCCAAGTTCTGAAGAAATAATTGCGAGCCTTGAAAAGAAAATCGAATTGCAAAACTCCGCCATGAGCCTGCTGGGTGAGCGGGTCTCGGCCTTGGAGGAGTATTTAGAAATGATCGGCTCCCGCCAACAGCGGCAAGACGCCGATAAAAAAGACATGCGCTTTTATCAGCAGGCGATCAGCATGGCGGATAAAGGCCTTAGCGCCGAAGAGCTCGCCCAGCGCTGTGGTATTTCTGCCTCAGAAGCAGATTTGATTACGATGTTGTATCAGAAGACGCATTGAGTTTTGTGAGTCGGATGTCAGGCGTCGGAGGTCTGACGCTAAAAAGGCAAGCCACTTTAATCGTATTTCAATGCTTTTGACTTACGTCCGACGTCAGACGCCGGACATCCGTCTTGCTTTTAACCCGCCTTCCGAGCTTCCATCACTGCCTGACTCGCCGCACTCAGCACTGCTTGCAATGACGCTGTTACCACATCGCGGTGCATGGCTACACCAATATAGCGCTGATTATTGATCGACAGGTGCACATAGGCCACGGCCTGTGAAGCGGTGCCGGTGTCTAGCGCGTGTTCGCGGTAGTCTAGGACTTCTACTTTGTCGCCAAACTCCTGCTGCCATGCGTTAACTAGGGCGCTAATTGCACCGTCGCCATGGCCTTGCAGAGCAATTTCTTGGCCGCGATGTTGAAAGCTCAGACTCAGCTGATCTTGGCCTTGGTTTTCAGCATTGTTCTGGCTAATAGCAAAATGGCTTAGTTCGGTATTGCGTGCCGCTTGCAGGTAGTGCTCGTCGAACAGTTCCCAAATTTGCTTGGCGCTGACTTCGCCGGCAATTTCTTCGGCCTTGGCTTGCACTGCGCGGCTGGCGTCTATTTGCAGCCAACGCGGTAATTGTAGGCCGTAGTCGTTTTCCAGTACCCAGCTCACGCCGCCTTTACCAGACTGGCTATTAATGCGGATAACCGCCTCGTAGCTGCGCCCCAAATCCGCGGGGTCGATTGGCAGATAAGCAACTTGCCAATGCTCGTCTTGGCCTTGCTTGGCCAAGCACTTGCGAATTGCGTCTTGGTGGCTGCCAGAAAACGCGGTAAACACCAGCTCACCAGCATAGGGGTGGCGGGGGTGCAGCGGAATCGTAGTGCAGTGCTCGACAACGGCAATAATTTCGTCCATATCGGCCAAGTTCAGCTCTGGGTCTACACCCTGGCTGTACAGGTTCATGGCCATGGTCACAATATCCATATTGCCGGTGCGCTCGCCATTGCCTAGCAAAGTGCCTTCAACACGGTCGGCGCCCGCCATTACTGCCAGTTCGCCAGCAGCCACACCGCAGCCGCGATCATTGTGGGTGTGTACAGATACGCTAATGTTGTTGCGGAATTGGGTGTGGCGGCAAAACCATTCCACTTGGTCGGCAAATACATTGGGGCTGGCGCACTCCACGGTGGCCGGCAGATTAATAATGATGGGCGCGCCGGTATCTAGCCATTCAGCAATAACGGCGTCGCTGACCTCTACTGCAAAATCAACCTCGGTGCTGCTAAAGCTTTCTGGTGAATATTGAAACGACCAGGATGTTTTGGGGTTGCGCGCGGCATATTCTTTTACCCAGCGCGCACCTTGCACCGCAATTGCCTTTATTCCGTCTTTGTCTAAGCCAAATACCCGCTCACGCTGCACGGGGCTGGTGGAGTTGTAAACGTGAACAATGGCTTGTTTGGCGCCGTTAAGAGCTTCGTAGCTGCGGGCGATCAATTCTTCTCGCGCTTGCGTTAGCACTTGAATCGTCACGTTGTCGGGAATCCGGTCGCCTTCGATTAAGGCGCGCACAAAATCAAAATCGGGCTGCGAGGCCGCGGGAAAACCGACTTCAATCTGGGTGAAGCCGAGTTTGACCAGCAGATCCCACATCCGCAATTTTTGCTGTACCGTCATAGGTTCAACCAATGCTTGGTTACCGTCGCGAAGATCCACAGAACACCACTGGGGCGCTTGGGTTATGGTGTTGTTTGGCCACTGGCGGTCGGACATAACTATTGCCGGTGTTGCGCGGTATTTGCGGTGATTAAAGTCGGCCATGATAAATCTCGCTTCCTTGGGCTGTGGGAGGGCTATTGGGTTCCGGGTGTTGAAGCCCAGCGGTGCTGGGCGTTTTCATGCACTCTTGTTGTGTAAGAGCGGGTTCGCGTGTTCAGTTTGCGGGGTGGTGCAAGCTGGCTAACGATGTTTGCGAAGGGGTAACTCCACGGTTCCCAGTATAGGGATAATGCCGCAGCAGGGGATTGCGAACTTGGCGGTAAATTGTCGATTAACTTTTCAATTATTGCTGTATTTCTCATTATATTGGCATATTATGCTCATAAAAATGAGGATGGTGGATTTACTGTGAAGTTGGATGGCTATGATAAGCGGATTTTAGAAGCACTGCAGGCAGATGGTCGGCTCAGTAACCAAGAGCTGGCCGATCGCATCGGCTTATCGCCTTCGCCCTGTTTGCGGCGGGTGCGCCGACTAGAAGAGATTGGCGTGCTGGCCGGTTATCGAGCATTGCTCAATGCGCGGGCATTGGGCCTTAACCTAATGGCCTTTATTCATATTAGTATGGACCGGCACACCCCCGAGCGGTTTGAAAATTTTGAGCGCCATGTGGGCGAATGCCCCGAGGTTTTAGAATGCCATTTAATCACCGGCCAAGCGGCCGATTACTTATTGAAAGTTATCGTTGCCGATATGGATGGTTTTCAGGACTTGTTGTTGAATAAGATTACTCGAATTGATGGCGTCACCGGCGTACACTCAAGCTTTGTTATGAAGTCGCCAGTAAGTAAAACCGCTTTGCCATTGTTGCAGTAATTGTTGTCGCGGCATGCTGTGAATTTAACTGTAATATGGAGAAGTGTAGAAGGCTACGGCAGTATATAAATACGTTTGATTACTTCTAAGGAGCACGGCAATGGATAGGATTTTTGCGGCAAATCTTGATGAGATCGAAGAAGGCGCTTTTTTAAATAAAACCCTTGGCGGCGCGAAAGTGTTGCTGACTAAAGTAAATGGTCAGATTTGCGCGGTAGAAAATCGCTGCCCGCACCTTGGTTTGCCGCTCGGCAAAGGTGAAATTTGCGATGGTGCAGTTACCTGTCCCTTCCATGGTTCGAGCTTTAATTTATTGACCGGCGAAAATGTTGACTGGACCAATGCCTTTTTTGGTATGCCAATGCCCGGCTGGACTCACAAACTAATCGCCCTTGGCAAAGCCCCTAAAGCCCTTAATACCTTTAAAGTAGAGTGCGAAGGCGAACAAGTTTTTGTGAATGTGTGAATTTCTTTAAGTGCGTAATTAAGGTCCTTCATGGCTGTAGAAATTGAAGTTGTTACTATCGCGCACGCGATCCAACAATCGGTTGCGCCGGTTTTTTTACTCGCTGGCATCGGTGGTATTCTCAACGTATTAACCAATCGCTTGGCGCGGATTATCGACCGCAGCCGTTCCTTGCACCACCGTTTAGAGTCGCTTAGCGCGGAGCGCGGTGCGGTGGTGCATCAGGAATTGGCCATGCTCACACGGCGCGCCCGCGTCGTTCATCGCTCTATTGGTTATAGCACTACCAGTGCATTATTAGTTTGTGTGGTCATTGCCATGCTGTTTATTAGCGCCGTTATGGAGTGGAATAGCAGCTTGGCGGTGGCGGCCTTATTTGTTTTTGCCATGGTTTTTTTGATATTCGCGCTAACGGGTTTTTTACGCGAAATTCAATTGGCAACACGGATTATGCTCAACGGGCCGTAAGGTTCGCGGCTTAGTTTCTTTCATGCGGCAAAGCGCGATCCATTGGAAAGTGTTCTCTATTCTGGTGGGTAATTCTTATTTTTTTTAATAGTTGGGGCCATTCAGGCGCCAGTATTAATTTGGCTGTGTTTTCGCGGAGGTGCTTGTGGCGGCAAAAATTGTGGTTGTTGGCGGCGGTGCAGGCGGCCTGCCATTGGTAACAAAATTAGGTCGTAGCTTAGGCAAGAGCGGAAAAGCGGATATTACCCTCGTTGATAGCAGCGCAAGCCATATCTGGAAACCGCGCTTTCACGAAGTGGCCACCGGCGCTATTGATTCCGATCTGGACGCGGTCGACTACCGCGCTCACGCATATCAAAATCACTACCACTTTGCGATGGGGCGGGTGATTGGCCTTGATCGCGAGCGGAAGGAGTTAATCCTCGCGGCAATGATAGGCCCTAGTGGTCGAGAAATTCTCCCTGAACGGCGGCTAAGTTACGATTATTTGGTGATTGCCGTTGGCAGTTTGGGCAACGACTTTAATACCGCCGGTGTACGTGAACACTGCTTGTTTTTAGATACCCGACTACAGGCCGACCGTTTTCACGAGCGCTTTTTAAATCATTGCATGACCGCCAATTTTAATAGTAGCGCTCTATCAGTGGCGATTGTGGGAGGTGGGGCGACCGGCGTTGAACTGGCCGCTGAAATTCATCACGCGGTGGCGCTGTTAAAACTTTATGGCCATGAGCAGCTGGATCGCAGTCGCCTACAAGTGCATGTTATTGAAGCTGGACCGAGGCTATTGCCTGCGCTCAAAGAAGAGATTGCCGCTGCCGCCCAAGCTGAGCTGGAAAAAATGGGAGTGCTGGTGCACACCAATACCAAAGTGAAGGCCGCCGATGCGCAGGGCTTTGTGACCAGCGATGAGCAGCGTATTGATGGTGAGCTGCTGGTGTGGGCGGCGGGTATTAAAGCCCCCGATGTGCTCGGGTCTTTTGGGCTTGAAAGCAATCGTATTAACCAATTAACCGTTAATACCACGCTGCAAACGGCAGACCCGTCAATATTTGCAATAGGCGATTGCTGCGCCTGCGAGATGAGTGAGGGTAAAAATATTCCACCGCGCGCGCAGTCTGCCCAGCAGATGGCCATGCACACCGCCGCAAATTTAAAGCGGGCAGTTGCGGGTCAGCCCCTGCAAGCGTTTAAGTATCGGGATCACGGTTCGCTGGTGTCGCTGTCTAAGTATTCTGCGCTTGGTAATTTAATGGGCGGTGTGCGCGGCGGTAGCTTCTTTATTGAAGGCTGGCTGGCACGCATGATGTACATCAGTTTGTACCGCCTGCATCAAGCGGCGATTTACGGCTGGGGCCGCACCTTGATGCTGCTCTTGGCTGGCCGCTTTAATCGCCTATTACGGCCGCGCTTAAAATTGCATTAAATTGGCCTAGTGAAACACGGAATTAACGGAGACCTATGCAACAGGCGATAGCAAGCACTGCTGAGGAGCGGGCCAAGCAATACCAGCAATGCCTAGATGGCCTTATTGCGCGGCTAGGTAAGACCTTGGTGGTGGCCTTGCCGCTGGGCTTGGGTAAACCCGTGGAGTTGATTAACGCGCTCTATGCGCGGGCTTGTCAGGACCCATCGCTGTCGTTAACGATATTAACCGCACTGACCCTTGAGCGGCCGCGTGAGTCCGACCCTATTCGCGGGCGGTTGCTGAATCCGGTGTTTGATCGGCTCTATGCTAATTACACCGAGCCAAGCTATGCAACCGCGGTGCGCGAAGCGGCTTTGCCAGAAAATATCATTGTTCGTGAATTTTATTTTAAACCCGGCAGTCGCCTTGGCAATGCGGGGGCGCAGCAAAATTACGTAAGCTCAAATTACACCCACGCCGCCCGCGATGTGGTGGCCCAAGGCTGCAATGTGGTGATGCAACTGGTCGCTCAAGATCCCAGCAATCCACAGCGCCTGAGTATGAGCTGTAATCCCGATACCTCCCTAGAAGTGGTGCAACGTCTTACTGAACTCGGGCGCGATTTTGTCAGTGTGGGCGTGGTTCACCACGAGCTGCCTTATATGTGTGGCGACGCGGAGGTTGAGGCCACGCAATACCAGTTTTTGCTCGACACCGACGAATCTCAGCACGGCTTGTTTGTGATGCCTAAGCTGCCGCCAGTGCCCGCGGCAGATTATGCCATTGGCGTACATGCCTGTAGCCTCGTTGCCGACGGCGGCACTCTGCAATTGGGCATCGGCGCCATGAGCGATGCCATTGTGCATGGCTTACAGCTGCGCCACAGCCGCAATGAAGACTATAGAGCCTTGCTCGAACGTTTTAAGATTGATGCGCATTGGGGCGACTTAGTTGACCGCTGGGGTGGTCGCGGGCCTTTTAAAGAGGGCTTGTACGGCGCCACCGAAATGTTTGTTGAAGGGTTTTGGCAACTTTTTAATAGTGGAATATTGCGCCGCGAGGTTTATGACTTTTGGGCTTTGCAAATCCTAATTAATGACGGTGTTTGCGACTCTCGGGCGCTGAGTGCCAATACCATTAGCGCAATGGCCGAATTGGGCGTAAGAGAGTTGCGGGGCAAAGATTTTGCAGTATTGCAGTATCACGGTTACTTTACTGCCGAGTGCCAATATCACGATGGCTATATTACTGCCCCCGATGGCGAATCCTTTCCTGCGAATATGGCTAACCCCAAGAGTCAGCGTATTATTGCTGAAAAGTGTTTAGGCACTGAGCTTTGCAATGGCAAGGTTTTACACGGCGGTTTCTTTTTGGGTAGCGCCGAGTTCTATCGCGGCTTACGCACAATGAGTGATGCTGAGCGCGCTAAATTAGCCATGTGCAGCGTCGGAAAAATTAATCAGTTAGATTTTAATCCGCGTTTGTACCAAGCCCAGCGGCGCAAAGCGCGCTTTATTAATACCGGATTAAACGTGAGTCTGCAGGGGGCTGTGGCTTCAGATACCCTAGGTTCAGGACAGGTGGTGTCGGGGGTGGGTGGCCAGTATAACTTTGTGGCGATGGCGCACCAGTTGGCTGACGGCCGTTCGATACTGATGATTAGAGCGAGTCGTGGCGAAGGCCGTCGATTGCTGTCTAATATTGTAGAAAACTTTCCAAGCTGCACGATTCCCCGACATTTACGCGATATTGTAATTACTGAGTACGGCATTGCTGACCTGCGCTCTAAAACCGATGAGCAGGTTATTAAGGCCTTGCTGAATATTGCCGATTCGCGTTTCCAAGGTGATTTAATGCGCAGTGCCAAAGCCGCCGGCAAATTGGCGGAGGACTACCAGTTGCCGGCTGCATTTAGCAATAACACGCCAGCGCGATTACGTGCAGATGTGGCGTGGGCAAAAAGCCGAGATATGCTGCCAAATTACCCTTTTGGCTGCGATTTTAATGCCGAAGAATTACTTGCAGGCAAGGCCTTAACAACATTGTCTGGGTTGACGTGGTGGCAAACTCTAGTCTTGCTATTGAAGCCTTGTGAGTGGTGTGCTGAAGCAGATACCGGCCTGCGAACTTTGGGGCTGGAGGAGGCCAGTGGTGTTAAAAATCGCGCCTTAAGGCGTTTGGTTAGGGCGGTTATTGCTGGATTTTCGAAAAAATAGACATCTAACGATAAAAATTAATTGCGATACAGGTCACAAAGCTGGTTCTTTTTTCATTTTCTTTGGGGCTGTTAAATTTAATCATCCTTTTGATTTATATCACTTTTCATTGCCTTGCGAATTGCCATTACGAGTAAGTACCCACTGCCATTTCGTTTAATTATTAACTATTGTACAGGTCAGGATCACTACTACTGATGTACAGGGTTACGTAATTAAGGCAGTAGTATGGCAAACATAGAAGCGAGTCAGCCATGAATAATAAATTAATTCCTAGCGTATTTTTTTGTTTATTGAGTTCAGCGGCCTTAACGGCGACTGCCGAAGCAGAGAAATGTTTAGACTGGGATGTGCAGAATTTTCCGGCCAGTTCCGAGCAATCCAGTTGTGCTTATTTTAATCAAGACAAAGTCTCAACACGCTTTGTGGTGAGAAATAGCTGCAATATCAAAATCAACGGTGTGCTCACGTATTACAAAGACGATATCAGTAAAAAATCGGTGATGAGCGTACAGTCTTTTAGCGTTGATCCCGGCCAGACCGAAGAAGTTGCTAATCCTTGTGATATGCATAACGGCAGCGCATACCAGGTTTCCCAAGTTAGCTATTAAGCGCGCATTATTGCGGTATAAATTTTAAGTTACCAAAAAGGCCCCGCAGTGAAAACTGCGGGGCCTTTTTGGTTGGCAATAAGCGAGGGCTTAGCGAACGGTAAAGCGTTCTAAATCCATGCCCATTACACTGTCAGTGCTACTGCCCATCGATCCGCCGTGCGCTTTAGCGCGTGGCAGTAAACGCGAGAAGTAGAACTCGGCGGTTTCTAGTTTGGCTTGGTAAAAAGCAGAATCGCCTTCACCGCTGGCCAATTTTGTGGCCGCGACTTCAGCCATCATTGCCCAGTAGTAGGCCATCGACAAATAGCCGCTGTACATCAAAAAGTCGTAAGACGCTGCACCCACTGCATCGCGGTTTTTAGAGGCGCGAGCCACCATCTTAACCGTGTGCCAGTTCCACGCAATGGTGTAGCCAATCAGTTTTGCAGAGTAGCCGCGACGCTTGCCGCCAATCAGGTTTTTAAAACCAAATTTATACAGCTTTTTGCAGAAGCCGCCGTAGAGTTTGAAGCCGTCCAGTACCACTTTACGGCCAATCAAATCCATGGCTTGAATGCCAGTGGTGCCTTCATACAAGGTGGCAATACGGGCATCGCGGTAGATCTGTTCCATGCCGTGTTCTTTGATGTAGCCGTGGCCACCAAACACCTGCATTGCATTGCTGGCTGATTCCAAGCCGGTTTCAGTCAAAAACGCTTTTAAAATAGGGGTTAAAAAGCCCAGTTCATTTTCGGCGGCATCGCGCTCTTCTTGAGTGTCGGCCTGCACCATGTGGTCTGAATATTTAGCGGCGTCATAAATCATGGCGCGACCGCCTTCAGCAAAGGCTTTGGCGGTGAGTAGCATGCGGCGCACGTCGGGGTGATGAATAATGGCATCACCTGGTTTGTCGGGGTTTTTAGTGCCCGACAGTGAACGCATTGAATAGCGGTCCATGGCGTAGGGCAGGGCGTTTTGATACGCCAATTCTGATGCCGCCAAGCCTTGTATCGCAGTGCCGATTCGCGCGGTGTTCATAAAGGTGAACATGGCGTTCAAACCTTCGTTCTCAACACCCAGCATATAACCGGTTGCTTCATCAAAGTTGATGACACAGGTGGCATTGCCGTGAATACCCATTTTGTGCTCAATGCTGCCGCACTTCACGTTGTTGCGCTCGCCAAGGCTGCTGTCGGCGTTTACATGGAACTTAGGCACAATAAACAGCGAGATACCTTTGGTGCCTTCTGGCGCGCCAGGGGTGCGTGCTAGCACGATGTGAATAATGTTTTCGGTTAGATCGTGCTCACCGGCAGAGATAAAGATTTTACTGCCAGTCAGCTTGTAGCTGCCGTCGGGCTGAGGGTCAGCCTTGCTTTTCATTTGGCCAAGATCCGAGCCGCAGTGGGCCTCGGTTAAGCACATGGTGCCGGTCCAGGTGCCGTCGCAAAGCTTGGGCATATACTGATTTTTTTGCTCTTCAGTACCGTGTACAAACACGGTATTCATTGCGCCAAGGCTCAGGCCTGGGTACATGCCCCAAGACCAGTTGGCGGTGCCAATCAATTCCGATTTAATCAGGCCCAGTGACATTGGCAGGCCTTGGCCGCCGTATTCGGTTGGGTGCGACAAACCCTGCCAGCCACCGTCTATCCACATTTGGTAGGCTTCTTTGAAACCGCTTGGCGTGGTGACTTCGCCATCGTTCCATTTACAGCCTTCTTCATCACCGACTTTATTAAGTGGCGAGAGCACTTCTTCAGCAAATTTTGCCGTTTCTGCAGTAATGGCTTCAACCATGTCTGGTGTGGCTTCGGCGCCAGCAGCAATGGTTTGGTAGTGGGCCTGGTAGTCTAGGACTTCATTAAGGACGAAGTCGATGTCTCTAACTGGCGCTTTAAATGTGGTCATATGTAGCCTCTGTACTTATTCCCAAGATACGGGGTATATCATTAACGTCATGGAGCATAGCGGAAGCGACTAGGTGGGCAATTGGCCGCATCGAGTTGCTGCGCCGACGCTGCGGTCAATTTAGTGATATTTAGCGCGTATTACCTTGCTAACAGTGGGCTAGCGGGCTTGGTAGGTAATTACCGCTAGAGAGGTTCTGCAATGCAAAATTTGATCTCAATAGAGCGCCTATTTTACCGTGATGGCCGAGTTCTTTGTTGCCCAAGCTGGCAGTGAATGATGTCAGTCTTGAGCCGCTTGCTCGCTAGGGTGTACTGTTACAGTATATACATAGCATTACAGCTTTAATCCCACGCTTGATCTGAGTACACACTTGGTATGGGGGCACAATGCAAATTGAATACTCTGTATGCCTAGAGCGTCATCCGCTGCCGGTGGGGGGCTATTTGGCCCAGCTCACCCTCAATGCGCCTGCGCGTATCAACGCCTTGACCCTAGAAACCGTCACCTTATTACATCGCTTATTAATAGAACTTCGCGACGACCCCGAGGCGGTAGCGGTGTTTTTTGATGGCGCGGGCGCCCGAGGTTTTTGTGTGGGCGCAGACGCCCTGCGCATTCGGGCGTCGGCGCTCGCCAATCCCGGTGGCGCGGCGGTGGAGGCAGAAGCCTTTTTTGCCCATGAATACGCGGCGGCGTATTTAATTCACACCTTTCCTAAACCGGTGGTGTGTTGGGGCAACGGCATTGTGATGGGTGCTGGGCTGGGGTTAATGGTGGGGGCCAGTCATCGTATTGTAACGGAGAGTAGCCGGGTTGCCATGCCGGAAATTAGCATTGGTTTATTTCCCAATGTGGGGGCCAGTTGGTTTTTAGGGCAAATGCCGGGGCGTAGCGGTTTGTTTACCGCCTTGACGGGGGTGGAGTTGTCACCCGCCGATGTGCTCTATGCCGGGCTGGCAGATTATTGCCTTGCCGACAGCAGTAAAGCCTTGGTATTGCGCAAATTGCTGCAGCTGGACTGGTGCGATGACCCCGAGTGGAATGCCGAGTGTTTAACGGAGTGCTTGACCGATATTGAGGCAGAACAGGGTGCTGGACTTGGCGCGGCGTCGTTAAAAGATTGTCGAGGCTGGATAGATGAGGTTTGTGCTCAGCCTTCAATGTTGGCGGTAACCAAAGGCATTTGCCAGTATCGCGGCGCCGACCCATGGCTTAGCAAGGCCGCCCAAGGCCTTTCGGCGGGAGCGGCGAGCACCGCTAAATTAATATTTCGTCAATTAGATACCGGTCGCGGCCTAAGTTTGCTCGAGGTGTTTCGCATGGAGCTGGTGTTGTCGGCAAACCGAGTGCGCGACCCTGAGTTTGCCGAGGGCGTTAGGGCGCGCTTAATAGATCGCGATCATGACCCGCGCTGGTGTTACCGCGGTATTGACGAGGTGCCCGAGCTGGAAATGGAGGCGATGTTCAAGTCGCCTTGGGCAAACAGTCCCCTTGATGAATTGCTGTAAGCTGGCGCTGATGTAGCTTGCTTAAACTTGCTAGGGCGACAATTGCGCCAAGCATGGCCATTGCCATATCGGATTGGGTGTCCCAAACATAGCCTTGGGTGCCTAGAAATGCCTCGGCATCTTCGCCGCTAAGCGCCGCCACCCACCACTCAATTAGTTCGTAAAATGCGCTAATGCCCAAGCAAACAAGCACAATCACGCTGCCTAGCCAGCGTGGCTTGGCAATAACCTGATGCCTGAGAAACAACTCGCGACAGACCATGGCGGGCACAAAACCCTGTGCAAAGTGGCCGAGCTTGTCATAGTGATTGCGCTGCCAGTGGAATTGCTCGGCCAAATAGTCAAACAGCGGAACCTCGGCGTAGGTGTAGTGGCCGCCAACCATCAGAATGACACTGTGGACAAGAATTAGGGTGTAGAGCAGAGGGGTTAAGGGAAAGCGCGAGCGGCTGGCCGCCATAATAGCTAGGGCGATTAGCGCCGGAATAACCTCTAAGACCCACGTGAAATAATCTTTGGGATTGATGCCCGACCACAGCAATGCAGCGGTGAATATTCCCAGCCAGCACAGAGTCTTCATGATTATATCTTTCCTTAAATAGCTCGCTTAAATATCTTGATCGCGCATCTGCTGCTCGCGGCGCTCAACATCTTTTTGGAGCTGCTGTTCCATCTGCTGCGCTGAGTTTAAACCCTGCTGCTGAGGGGCACTTAATACGGTGGCAGGGGCCTTGTTGTCTGTTGCTTCACTGCAGCCACTTATTAATAGTGCGAGGCCAATAAAAAGCACTGCGGCGCTTGTTGACGCCGCGCTTGGGTAAATTGCAGTAGGGTTTTGCACGGTGGTTCTCCAATTTTATCCGGCGTTAGCGCCGATAAAATCGACGATTTACAGCAGGCTAGCGAGAAAAGGGTCGAGCTTTGGGTGTTGGGCTTGTACGTGCTGAACCCCGCGCGCCAAAATTTTATCGGCGTTAACTGGCCCTAAGTTTTCACACAGCAGTACATAGTACTGGTTGAGTAGCTTTTGCAGAAGTGCTGGCGGCGCCGTGCCCAGCTCTAATCGCTCGCGGTTGCCCAGCCAGCGCTGCAGCGCCTCAAGAATTGTTAAGGGCAATTGCCGTTGGCGCAGTGCGGCAAATAACTCGATTCTAAGCTTGTGTTGTTGGCTTTCGTCTACTTGGCTCATCATGGCCAACATTAGCTCGGCAAAGGCCTGACTAGCCGAGGCTGACTCCACATGCTTGGTGCTTGTACTGGTGTTGCTGTCGCCACGGGGGTCGGCCAGAAGCGCGGTGCTGTCCTGCCCCATGGCATGCAATAAACTGCGCAGAATAGTTGCGCGCTTATCCTTTAAACCGGCGTTTTGGCAAATGTCGGCTACATAGCGTTGCAGGGCGAGGCTGGGTTGGTCGGCGTAGCGATTCTCCCAGTGGGTGACAGCTTTGAGCAGTGTCGCTTCATCTAAAAAGGGTTTGAGTCCGGTATATATCGCGCGCCGCCGTTCGCTGAGGCTTCGCTTAGTCATTAGCGTAAATCCATATTGGTGGCGCGGTCGGCAGTGTAGGCGATATTGCCGGAGTCGAATTCGGGGTAGCCTATTTCGGCGTGCTCACTTAAATCTAGGCCGCGCTGCTCGTGCTGTGCTGGCGCGCGCAGACCCATCACTATGTCGATGGCAAAATACATAATAAGTGCGCAGCAGAAAGTCCAAATAAAACAGGCGGCAATACCAATTAGCTGCACGGTTATAAGGTGGCCGTTAAAGAGATTGCCGGTGTAAAACATACCTGCAGCGAGGGTTCCCCACGCGCCGGCAAAGCCGTGAACAGAGACGGCGCCTACTACGTCATCTAAGCGCATGCGCAGCATCAGCTGGCTGCCAAGGGTGCATACCACACCGCCAATGGCGCCGGTTAGCGCGGCATACATTGGCAGCATAGTGGCGCAGCCGGCGGTGATGGCGACAAGGCCGGCAATGCTGCCATTCACGGTGTCGGTGAGTAGAATGGGTCGGCGCATGACTACCGCGAGCAACATACTGGCTGTGGCGCCAGCGGCGGCGGCGAGCTGAGTATTAAGGTTGATTAAACCAATATCGGTTGAGGCCGCAAGGGTGGAACCGCCATTAAACCCGAACCAGCCAAACCACAGAATAAAGCCGCCAAGTGCCACAAAGGTTAAATTGTGGCCGCGTATCTCGCGCGGCGCGCCTTGTCTGTCAAAGCGACCTAGGCGGGGGCCCAAAATAATAATACCGGCCAGTGCCGTCCATGCGCCAACTGAATGAACTACGGTCGAGCCTGCAAAATCGATAAAGCCCAATTTTGCCAGCCAGCCATCGGCATTCCACACCCAGCTACCAAATATTGGGTAGATCACCGCGGTGATAAACAGCGCGCCAACCAGATAGGCATCAAAGCGGGTGCGCTCGGCCATGGCGCCGCTGGCGATGGTTACGGCGGTGGCGGCAAACATGGTTTGAAATAACAGTACCCCGTAGGTGGTGGGGTCGCTGTCGTTAATAAGGAATAGGTCGGTGCCGATCAGGCCGCTGGGGTTGCTGCCAAACATAAGGCCGTAACCCAGTGCCCAAAAAATCAAGGTGCCTAGGCACACATCCATGTAGTTCTTCATTACTACGTTTAGGGCGTTTTTACTTCTAGACATACCGCATTCCAAAAGCGCGAAACCGGCCTGCATTAAAAACACCAGCGCACTGGCGGTGACGAGCCAGACCATGTCAGTGGCGGGGTCACCGTCGGCGGCAAAGGCGAGTGGGGAAAACAGCAGTATGGCGAATGCAAAGGGTTGGTGCGTTTTTTTCATCAGAAACCTTATTTCATAAGGTGGTTGCGCACTTAATCGGCGCAACCCTTAACTAGCGTTATTGCAACTGCTATGCCACATATTATCGGTTCGAAAAGTTGTTGCGGTCTGCGGAGCTTTGGCGATTTTGCCGCCAGTATTGGGTAAATAAAGGGATTTAAAGCATCGTTATGGTGCAAAAAATCTACGTAGGCTTGGGTGTGGTGCGTGTAAACGCATTTTGGTGGTGCCGTTATTTAGATAGGGCTTAACTATCGTGATTATGGTTTTAATTTGTTATATGTGTTGATGGTGAGAGCTTATTATTAATACGTGTTTACCTTTGACACGAATAAAAGCCCACAGGGGTTTGGACAGTATTGAGAGGCTTGCCAGCATGAAAAAAACAATCAGTTTTGCCATGATGCATTTCAGCGTCGCATTTTCGGTAGCCTACTTACTCACCGGCAGTGCGGTAATTGGCGGCATGCTGGCCTTGGTTGAGCCAGCGGTGAATACCGTGGTGTTTTACTTTCATGAGAAGGCGTGGGCGAGTATAGACCATGCATCGCGTGCGCCGAATGATAATGCGGGCCGGTTCCACGTGTGAATGCTTGGTAATACTGTTTAAAACAGGAGTGTTTTAATAAGACCTAACACTAAGGCAACACCGACCAGCGGCAATATCCAACGGCTAATCTTAGCTTGCTGTTCGGCATTGGCTTTGGGAGCAAAGCGCTCGAGCAGTGGCACGATAATAATCAGGGCAATAAACAAAACAGCAAGTAAGCTGAGCAGAGTTGGCATAGCGCTTGGCCTTTAATAAATAGGAGTTAATTTGCAGACGGGCCAAAATGGCGTTTGTGCAGGACATTAGACGAATGCCCTGTGGAAATCCTATTTTAAGTATGACCGAGTAGCCATGAACAATACAAACGCTGATTTGCGGCCGTGTTGGCTTTGGTGCTTAGCGATCTCTGGCGAGGGTGCGCAGCTGCCAGTTTTGCGCTTTTGGTAGGGTATTCTCAGCCTTGTACAAAACGGTCATAAATATTCAATAAGCTGGTTCAAACACACTCTACTGTGGGCGATACCGACATGAATTTGGATGAGAGCATGGTTATGGAGCGAATCAAAGACGATTTGCTCGACAGCTACGATGAAGAGTTAGAACTGGAATTAGACGATCATTTTGACGAGGGCGTGTACCCAGAAAACGCGGATGCCGATGTTAAGGAAGAGCGTAGATTGGCGCGCCGCGTTTACTTTAAAGAATTGTTCCGCCTGCAAACTGAACTCGTGAAATTGCAAGACTGGGTGGCAGACAGCGGCCATAAGGTGGTGGTTATTTTTGAAGGCCGCGATGCAGCCGGTAAGGGCGGTGTTATTAAACGCATTACCCAGCGTCTTAATCCGCGTATTTGCCGTATTGCCGCATTGCCAGCGCCCAACGAGCGAGAGCGCACACAATGGTATTTTCAGCGCTATGTGTCGCATTTGCCCGCTGCCGGTGAAATCGTGTTATTTGATCGTAGCTGGTATAACCGCGCTGGTGTTGAGCGGGTTATGGGCTTTTGCAGTGATGCTGAATACCACGAGTTTTTCCACACGGTGCCAGATTTTGAGCGCATGTTGTCGCGCTCTGGTATTCAGGTCATTAAATATTGGTTTTCAATTTCAGACGAAGAGCAATACTCGCGATTTTTGAGCCGCGTACACGATCCACTAAAACAGTGGAAACTAAGCCCGATGGATCTAGAGTCGCGCCGCCGTTGGGAGCAATACACCAAAGCCAAAGAAATTATGTTGGCACGCACCCATATCGACGAAGCGCCGTGGTGGGTGGTTGAAGCGGTGAATAAAAAGAAAGCGCGCCTCAATTGCATAAGCCATCTTTTAAGTCAGATTCCCTATCAAGAGCTAAAGCGCCCTTTGATAGAGTTGCCAGCGAGGGAAAATAACGCAGATTATATTCGTCAGCCTGTGCCAAAAGAGATGTTTATACCTGAGTCGTATTGAGTCTTAGACATGATGCTTAACGGGAGACCATCCTATTGTCTCCCGTTAAGCGTTCTACCCAACCGAGATTGGGTGGCGTGAGATGCGTGCTAAACCCTATTTATCAAGCATTTTCTGACTCTGCTGATACTGAGCCGTTTCTAAAGGTATATAGCCAGTGAAGTGAATCCAGCTTGGTAGTCTTTGAATGTAGTCTTTTAAAAACGGACGCAGATCTTTTTTGTCGACCAAAGATTGCTTGTTTACATAAACATTGAGCGGCCGCGTTAACGGGGTGTAGCTGCCATTTTTGACGGTGTCTAAACTAGGGTAAACAACATCGCCGTTATTGTTTTTAAGGGCGAGTAATTTCAGTTCGTCCCAGTGACGGTGATACGCGCCGATGCCGAAAAAGCCAATGGCATTGATGTCGTTGGCGATGCCCTTGGCAAGAAACTCTTCGTCTTCGCTGGCGGTGTAGTCGCTGCGGCTGCTGCGGGTGGCGCCGACGATTTCTTGGGTGAAATAGTCGTAGGTGCCAGAGTTTTTACCACGCCCAAATAGCGCGATGTTTTGGTCTGGCCAGCCAGGGCGAATATCCTGCCACGTTTTGATCTTGCCCTCTGCTGCGGGCCTCCACAATGTTTTAAGTTCGGCAACACTAATGTCTTTCGCCCAGTTGTTTTTGGGGTTTACAACCAGTGCGATCGTATCCATGGCCACCGGAATTTGGATGTAGCTTATTTTATTGCTGTTACAGCTAGCGTTTTCTTCTGCAGTCATTGGCCGAGATGCATCGCTTATATCACTTTTACCTGCGCAGAATATTTTGAAGCCTGCGGTGGTGCCTGAAAAGTGAACGCGAATATCTGCACCGTTTTGCTTTTGGGTATAGCGCCGTGCGGCCTCTTTGGTTAATGGGAATACGGTGCTTGAACCGTCGGCGACAATACTTTGTGGCGACAGCTCGGCGCTACTGAGCGGCTTATTGCCGCAGGCTGCTAGGCTGCTTGCACACACTAAAATGGCCAGCGCGCGGGTGAGGGCGCTACTGTGCGTAAGATACTGAACCATAGGGCGCATAGGTGCTGGCTTCATAGTGATGCCCACTCTCGCTTAAGTTCGCCCCAGAATAATTTAAGGCTGCTAACTTTGGTGTCGACGGCATTTATATATTCGTCGAGATGATCTAAGGTCTCGTGCTGAGCGCTTTCTGTGCTTTTAATTTCGCGTAATTGCTGCTCCAACTCGTCGATGGACTGGCGCAATTCTTGGATGCGGTTTTCGGTTTCGCGGTGTTTGTTTACGGGCATGGTCAGATTCCTTATAGCTGTGTTATGCCAATCATAAGCAGTGGTAATACAAAAAATACGCCGCCCATATAAGCCACAACGTAGAGTTTGTTACGCTGGGCGAGCTCGGCCAATTTGGTGGCAATGGCGGGTGGTATGCCACGTAAAAATGGCAGCATATAAATAATGACAATACCGAAAATATTAAAGAATAAATGCACCAAGGCGATCTGCATGGCCAGAATTGCGGTGGGGCCACTTATTGCAGTTGCCGCCAGCAATGCTGTTATACAAGTGCCAATATTGGTGCCAAGGGTGAAGGGGTAAACCTGCTTTAAATTGAATACCCCTGTGCCTGCTAGCGGCACAATCAATGAGGTGGTGGTTGACGAGGATTGTACTAATACCGTGATGGCCGCACCCGAGGCCATACCCGATATGGGCCCGCGACCAATACTGCGGTGCATAATGTCCTTAGCTTTACCTACCATAACGGTGCGCAAAACTTTACCTATGGCAGACACCACAAATAAGATCATGGCGATGCCAATAACAATGAGCGCTGCCCCCATCCATATTTTATTAGGCATCCAGCTCACCACGCCTTTTAGTAAATCTGACGCCGGCGAGAGCAGCATTTTCATTACGTTCATACTCTTCATGTCCACGCCGGTATCGCTGGCGATAAAGCCAGCCAAGGCTTCGGCGGTGTGCTGCAGTGGACTGAAGGCAAGCTCTAAGGGCAGCAGAATCATAACGGCGACAATATTAAAGGCGTCGTGTACGGTGGCCGCAGAGAAGGCGCGGCGAAATTCCTCGCCATTGCGAACATGGCCAAGACTGACAATGGTGCTCGTCAGTGAGGTGCCAATATTCGCGCCCATAATTAAGGGAATGGCGATGGTGATGGGCAAACCGCCGGCGACCATACCAACAATAATGGAGGTGACTGTGCTTGAGCTTTGAATGAGCGCGGTGGCGACTAGGCCAATCATTAAGCCAACAAAAGGGTTGGTGGCAAAGGCAAAGAGTTCCTTGGCGTTATTGCCGGTGGCCATTTTAAATCCGTCGCCAATGGCCCCAACGGCGGCAAGCAATAGATAAATGAGCGTAACGACCAATACCCAAGATAGCCATTGTGATGTTGTGGGTTTTTCGTCGTCGGCAGGTATGCTGGGCGCGTGGGAACTCATCCGTTTGTCCTCTAGAGTATTGAGGATTAAATACTATGGCGGGAGTGTGACAGCGGTGTTTCAGGCGTAGATTGTTGTTGGCCCTATATTGAGCTGTTGGCTAGGTTTTAGGTGGCTAAAACTATTCTGTAGCCATTTAATGAAAGTCATGGGAGCTAGCGTCTACCCGCATAAGATGATCGTGGCTTTCAATACTAAAGGCCACTACATGAATCACCGGTGTGGCGTGACCGCTCGCGGCTTTTTGCACACAACCTTTTACAATCAGCACTTGGCCTTGCAATAAGGCTTTTTTATAGCGCTCCTGTACCACCGGCCACACAATAATATTGCTGTTGCCGGTTTCATCTTCCAAGGTTACAAACATCACCCCCGAGGCGCTGCCGGGTCGCTGTCGGCAACTGACTAAACCGCCGATGCGAATAAAGCGGCCGTTATCAATATTTTTTAAATCCTCTGCGCGGGCGCAGTTTGCAAATAGCGTGTGGGCGCGCAGCAGAGCCAGCGGATGCCGTCGCAGGCTGAGCCCCGTGTGGCGATAGTCGCTGAGTACTTCGTCGGTTTCGGCGGGGGCCTTAAGCTCGGTAGTCTCGTTTTGCGGCGAGGCTAGATTAGCCAACGGGGTGGGGGCTTGCCAGGCACTGATTTCCCACAGGCTTTGATAGCGGTGCAAATTAAAACAGTGAAAGGCATCGGCCTGCACCAGTTGCTGCCAGTACTGCTTGGCGGTGCGCAGCCGCGTACAGAAGTCGTCAATGCTGTGAAAGAGCGCGTCTTGCCGCACTTGGCAAAGCTGGGTGGCGCTGCTCTTGGGCAAGCCTTTAACTAAACGTAAGCCGAGGCGCAGGGCGGGGGTGGCAGCGTCACCCTCAAGGCGATGATCCCAGTCGCTGTGATTAATACAAACAGGCCGCACCTCAATGCCGTGGCGACTGGCATCTTGTATGAGTTGCGATGGCGAGTAAAAGCCCATGGGCTGGCTGTTTAAGAGGCCGCAGTAAAACGCCCCAGGGTAGTGGCATTTAAGCCACGCCGAGGCGTAGGCGAGCAGGGCGAAGCTGGCGGAGTGAGATTCGGGAAAACCGTAGGCGCCAAAGCCCTTCATCTGGCTAAACAGTCGCTCGGCAAAGTCTTCGCTATAGCCGCGCTCGCGCATACCGTCGACTAGCTTGCTGCGAAACCCGGCTAAATCACCGTTTTTGCCCCAGCTTGCCATCGCCCGCCGCAGTTGATCGGCTTCGCCGCCACTAAAACCCGCGGCGACCATTGCCAGCTGAATAACCTGCTCCTGAAATACCGGTACGCCGAGGGTGCGTTTTAATACGCGGGCGATGGCGTCATTTTCATATTCTACGGCTTCCAAGCCCTGCCGCCGCTGTAAAAAGGGGTGAACCATGCCGCCTTGAATGGGGCCGGGCCGAACAATGGCGATTTGAATAACCAAATCGTAAAAGGTGCGGGGCTGCAGGCGGGGCAGCATGGTCATTTGCGCGCGGGATTCTATTTGAAATACCCCCACGCTGTCGGCGGTACACAGCATTTGGTAGGTGGCGGGGTCTTCGGCGGGAATATCACTGAGTTGCCGAATGGCACCGCCCGCGGCGCTGATATAGCCGAGGCTTTTGCGCAGGGCGCTGAGCATGCCCAAGGCCAGCACATCAATTTTCATCATCCCGAGGGCTTCTAAATCTTCTTTGTCCCACTGAATAATGGTGCGCTCGGGCATGGCGGCATTTTCTATGGGCACCAAGCTGGCGATGGGGTCGCGGGTAATCACAAAGCCGCCAACGTGTTGGGATAAATGCCGGGGGAAGCCCAGAATCTCATTGAGCAAGCTCATAAACTGCTGCACCGGCACGCTGGCGGTATCGAACTGACTTTCTTCTAGGCGCTGAATAAAGGTGTTTTTGTCGTCCCACCAGGCCATATTGGCCGACAGTTTTTGCAGCAAATAATCGTCCAGCCCAAGGGCTTTGCCGACATCGCGCACGGCGCTGCGCCGCCGGTAACTAATAATCGTAGCGGCGAGGGCGGCGTGCTGGCGGCCGTATTTTTTATAAATATATTGAATAACTTCTTCGCGGCGCTCGTGCTCAAAATCAACGTCGATGTCTGGCGGCTCGTCGCGCTCGCGAGAGATAAATCGTTCAAACAATAACTGCCCTCGCGAGGGGTCTACCTCGGTAATAAACAGGCAGTAACACACCGCAGAATTAGCTGCCGAACCACGGCCTTGGCAGAGAATATTTTGGTTGCGGGCAAACTGCACAATGTCGTAAACCGTTAAAAAATAATGCTCGTAGCGCAGCTCGGCAATTAAGCCCAGCTCCTTGTCGATTAGGCTTTTAACCAGCTCGGGTACGCCTTTAGGCCAGCGGCGCTGGGCACCGTGCAAGGTGATTTCACGCAGAAATTCGCTGGCGTTTTTATGTTTGGGCACCACCTCGTTGGGGTACTGATAGCGCAGCTCGGCGAGACTAAACGTGCAGCGCTCGGCAATAGCGATACTCTCGGTGAGCAAACCGGCGGGGTAGTCGCGTTGCAGCAGCGGCAGGGGTTTAAGATAGTATTCACTATTGGCCTGCACTTGGCTGCCAAGGCCCTGCACCGAGGTGTTAAGACGAATCGCGCTGAGCACATCTTGCAAGGGTTTACGCTGGCGGCAATGCATATGCACATTGCCGCAGGCGACCATATTAATGCCGTGGTGGCGTGCTATTTGGTAGCGTTTAAAATAGTAAGGTTCGGCCTGCTGTTGGCCGTGAAAGTTAATGCCCAGCCACAGCCGATCGTCAAAATACTGCTTCAGGGTAGTTGCGTGATCTTCAGTTTGATCGGGGTTAATCCAAATCGCAAAGCAGTGCTGGCTGTAGCGTCGCAAGTCGCCTAAGTTTAATTGGTAGTTGCCCTTGCCGCTGTGTAGGCGGGCGCGACTGATCAGCGCGCACAGCTCGGTATAAGCCTGTTTGACGGGCGCAAGCAAGACCAAGTGAACGCCTTCGTCGAGCATAAATTCGGCGCCGCAAATGAGTTTAATATTGTACTCATGGCTGGCGCGGTAGGCCCGCACAATCCCCGACAGCGAACACTCGTCGGTAATGGCAATGGCAGTATAGCCAAGCTCAGCGGCGCTAGCGATCAGCTCTTGAGGGTGGGAGGCGCCGCGCAAAAAACTAAAATTGCTCAGGCAGTGAAGCTCGGCGTAAAACGCGTCGGCGGTATTTGTTTTAGGCATGGGCTTAAGCGAAAAAACCGTGCAAATACCAGCGCCGGTTTAGACAGTCTTTAAACACCCAACACAGCGCGCCGTGCTGGTGGCGGGCAATATAATAGTCGCGGGTTTGACGCTGTTGCCACCACTGACCGTCGAAGCGTTCTGGTCCTTGTAATAAGTGCAACTCGCCCTGCCAAAATAAGCCCTCGGTGGTTTCGGTAATGGCTTCTGGTGGATGGCATAAGCAGTTGGGGCGAATTAGCTCGGTGGTGCTTGGGGCTGTAGTTTGTTGGGCGGCAACCGGTTTTAAGATCGGCTTTAACTTGCTTTGGCTAGGTGCCGATGCAGATGTATGAGCATCGCGCAGCACCCAATTTAATTCCGGTAGATGGGCGTCTTGCAAACTAAATAGGTGACAGCGTTGGGCGCCTAATCTGAGCCTTAGCTTGTCTAATACCTGCGCGGCTTTTTCTTGATGCTTGCTATGATTGGCGGTATCGAATAATTGATCACTGTGTTGCTCATTGCCAATAAACTGCGTGCAGCTAAGGCTTAGGCTTTCTACTGGGCCCTGCAAACTGAGGCGTTCTAGGCGTAGCATGACCAATTCAATCAAGCTGCGCCGATCAAAATGGCGATGGCTCAGATCTAAAGACCATGCTTCTCTGCTGCCATCCAAATAGTGGAAGGTCCATTCTAAGTCGCGGTTTAGGCATTGCCGCAGGCGTAGATAGTGTTCCAGCTCACTTAGCAGGGCCGAGATCGGAAAACGCAGTTGCTGTTTGCTGTGTAGGCCGCCGTCAAAATGACGCTGTGCGTGGAAGGTTTCTGGGGGCGTAAACTTGGGTCGAATGTCGGGCTGCTCGCCCTGTAATTTAGCCAGTACGGTGGCGATGTTTTTGCCAAAGCGGCGCTCAAGGGCGGCGCGGGGCAGGGCTTGGATATTGCCCAGTGTGTGCATACCCATTTCCTGTAAGGTGTTCAAGGTTTTGGGTGCCAGTGGCAATAGGCCAATGGGCAGTTTGCGCAGGGCATTGTCTAATGCGGTGCGGTGCAGCTGGCCCGCGCCATTCACTAGGCTCGCTGGGCTTAGATTTTGGTGGCTGAGCAATTCCGCCGCCAATGGCGTGTGGGCAATGCCCAGTTGCACGCTAAGCCCACGGCGCCGAAAGGCGCTAATAAACTTGCGGTAGAGCCGCGCTAAATTTTTAAATAGACGCAGTGATGCCCCCAGTTCTAGCAACACTGCATTGGGCGGGCAAAGGCAGACATCGCCGCTAAAACGGTAGGCCCAGAGCGCGATATTGGCTAAGTGCTGTTGCTCGCGTTGCTCGTCGCGGGGGCGAAGTTCAAGTTTGTTGCTCAGGCTCAATGCGCTAGCCGCCGACATGCCCACAGCGATTCCGGCCTGCTGGGCGGCGGCATTCGCCATTACAATAATATTGTTATTGCTTAGCGCTAACATGCCCTTTGTGTGCTGCGGGCCAAGGGCATCAAGGGGCAGGCTTGGCAGCCGTAGGCATAACCACAGCATTAGTGAGAGGGCTCATTATTGCCAGTCTTACTAAACTGCGCTGCGCTGTCTTGCTGGCCTGTAGTAGCGAATAGGCCGGTATTGGCAAGCAGACTGATTTTACGGCGAGGCTTAGTGGCGACAGCGGCGGATGCCCTGTTATAAACCGGCCACTGGGTGGCGGCGCTTTGCTGCACATACAGGGCGGCGGGGCGGGCTAATTGCACTTGCTGGCCAGCGTGGCCGCCTTGCTGCTTAAGAATTTTAATGTGCAGTGCTTGTTTTGCTGCGCTCAAGCACAGGCGCAGCGGCGCGGGGGATATTTGCTGGGCCAAGGCGGTGGGGCGAAAATGAATATGCCAGCACTCGCCTTCTAGGGCGGCAATATGCAAGCGGCGCAGCTGTCTATCATTAAGATCGGCTTCGCTAAACCAGCTTAATACGGCGGCGTATGCGCCGCTGCGCAGTAGCTCTTCTGCGGCCCACAGTTGATCGGCCAAAGTTTTGGGTCTAACTAATAGCTGCCGGTCTATGGCTAAACCCTGTTCAGCCAAGGCTGGGGTATAGGGTAAGTAGGGCGGATTCAACCACGCCATAGGTCGGTCTGAAAGGTGTTCGCGCAGGGCGGGAATCAGCAGCCACAATTCGCCAATACCCTGCTCGCTCAATAATTCGGTGGAGCCGCTGCGGGGCCAGCCGCCGGTGTGCAAGGCGGTATCTAGAGGGCTAAATCCGGTGCTCAGGCGGTCGCTGGCCGCCACCGTAGTGCGGAGTTGCTGGCCTCGCCAGAGCTTGCGCTCATCGAGTAATTGATTGAGAGAGTGGTTTTTCATAGTGCCGCACAAAATACATTAGCAGATTTTTGCTGTATGCATATACAGTATATTAAGTGGCGCGAATGTCAATGCTACTTATACTGCTGCGCGGCGGCTTGGGGTGTTACTAGCCAATATTGCGGGCCTTGCCCTCCCAAAATGGCTTGCGCAATTCGGTCTTCAATACCTTGCCGGCACCGGAGATGGGAAGGGCGTCGAGCAGGCTAATGCTGCGCGGGCATTTATAACCGGCAATCAAGGTTTTACAGTGGGCGTAAAGCTCCTCTTGGGTGATATTGGCGCCTGCTTTTAAGACTAGTGCGGCGTGCACCTTCTCGCCCATTTCTGCACAGGGTATGCCAATAACTGCCGCGCTGGCGATGGCGGGGTGTTTAACAATGGCGTTTTCGACCTCTGCCGAATACACATTTTCGCCGCCTGAAATAATCATGTCTTTTGATCGATCAACAATGAAGACATAGCCATTGGTGTCCATGTAGCCCACGTCGCCGGTGTGCATCCAGCCATTGCGCAGGGTCTCTGCGGTGGTCTCGGCTTGGTTGAGATAGCCCTGCATTAGGTTGGGGCCACGAACAATAATTTCACCTACTTCGCCCCGTGTTAGCTCAGCGTCGTGTTCATCCACAATCCGCACTTGCACATGATGTGCGGCGCGGCCACCGCTGCGCAGGCGACCGAACTCGCGGGCATCTGCAGTGTGCATGGCGGGGGGCAGAACGGTCATTACCGCCGCCATTTCGGTCATGCCGTAAACCTGAGTAAGCGCCGCTGTTGGGAAGTTTTGCAGGGTGCGATCCAGCAGCGGTTCCGAGGCCGGTGACGCGCCGTAAACAATATTGCGCACGCTGCTGGTGTTGAAATTGCCGAACTCAGGACAGTCGACCACCATCTGCAACATGGCCGGAACCAGCAGCAAATCAGTAATGCCGTGTTGCTGGGTGAGGGCTAATACCGCCTCGGGCCGAAAGGCCGGCAGAAAAACATGGCGGCCGCCACGGATCAGTAAACTGATGCTAACCATCATATCGGCAAGGTGAAACATGGGCGCGGCATGCAGGCCAACGGCGTGCTCGGCAAACAGGTGTTCGCTGAGCAGGGCAAGGCCAGAGCTGAACACATTGGCGTGAGACAGCATTACTCCTTTGGGCGCGCCAGTGGTGCCGCCGGTGTAAAACACCCCCAGCAAGTCATCGCCGCCAGCTTCGGCATCGGGAATGGGCGTGGCGGTGTCGATCAGCGCATTGCAACTGAGCATATCGGCCGGCGCGCTTTGCTCGCCGTTGTAAAAGATGCTGCGCAGTGAACGTGTGCCGGCCTTTATTTCGGTGGCCTGCGGGGCAAAATTGTCGTCGATAATGAGCGCGACAGAATTGGAGTCATTTAAAGAATAAATAATCTCCGCATTGCTCCAGCGAAAGTTGATGGGATTCACCACCGCGCCCAGCCACGCAATGGCGAGATAGGCCTCTAGATAGCGGTCTGAATTCAAAGACAAAATCGCGATGCGGTCGCCCGCGGCAAAACCCTGGGCCTTAAGCGCCCCCGCAAAGCGGGCAACGCGGTCGTGAAGCTGCTGAAAGCTTTGCTGCCGATCACCCTGAATAGTGGCGATAGCATTGGGCTGTTGCTGTACGGCGCGGTGCAGGCCTTGGGTAAATTGCATTATTGTCTCCGATAAAATAGCTGCGCCCTTTGGGGCGTAGGGCCGTGTTATTAGGGTTTTGAAAGTATAAGCACATGTCGAGCAATACAAGTCAATTGCCGAACTGTATTTTGCCAGCCAATAGCATGCGTGGATTAGCCGCTAATGGCACCAAACCAAAGTCTGGCACCGGTGCTCAAGCTGCTAGGATGTAAATTGATTAGCTACAGGCTTGGTATGCCTCGTAGATGCCCCCCCCCACACACACAAAAAAAATTGCCGTCGTACGCTAAATGCCGCCATCTCGAACTTTATATATCGTCATTCTGAACCTCGCGCATCGTCATTCTGAACTTCGCACATCGTCATTCTGAACTTGATTCAGAATCCAAACTCACTGAGCCCATAAACAAGCACTACACACAGATGCTTCCCGCTTCTGCGCCATCATGAAGTGTGAGCAGTAGAGTCATTCCCCGTAACACTTTGGCGTGCTATTTAACGCATTGAAATCCATAAAAAACGCGATATTATCAAGAGCAAGGGATGTTTGGCCTAGATAAAAGTAATAGAACGCGCGAGTCTCTATAATAGGAGTAAGCTGTTATTACTATATACGGAGCACCAAGTGGAGTTTGTTGAATACGGGAAAAAAGAGGGGGGACTAGTCGTATATTTTCATGGTGTTCCAGGCGCTATAGAAGAGTGTGCTTTATTTGATAACTACGCAAAAAATCATAATCTTAGACTAATTAGTTTCGATAGGTTTTCAATTGACAATTCTCTTGATCGTGAAAGTTATTACCAAGCGATAGCGGATCAAATCAAGCTTCAAGCTGGCACAGAGCTAGTAGATTTAATAGGTTTTTCAATTGGTGCTCATGTAGCGCTTGAGGTCGGCGCACTTTTAAGTGGTAATGTTCGTTACACGCATTTGATTTCAGCCGCAGCCCCGCTCAATGCCGGAGATTTTATAGGCAATATGGCCGGAGGTGTGATATTTACACTGGCAATGGAAAAGCCATTTGTTTTTTTGTTATTAACACAATGTCAGAAATTGATCGCTTTTCTGGCTCCTCGAATGCTCGTTAATATGCTCTTTTCCAGCTCTACTGGCAAAGATAAAGAATTGAGTGGGCAACCTGATTTTAAAAATTATATCACTCCAGTACTGAAGATCTGTTTTAAAAGTCGGGTTAAGGGCTACATAAGAGATATAAATTTTTATGTGACATGGCTAGATAACCTTAACAAGTATAAAATTAGTGTGCACCTTTGGCATGGAACAAAAGATAATTGGTCGCCATATACTATGGCTTCATATCTATGTGATGCAATACCGAGTGCTACGGGTATAGAAGCGATGGAGGGGCTGTCACACTATTCCTGCTTATATGAAGCAGCACCACAAATATTCGCGAAGCTAGAAAAGTCGTAAAAAGTACGTACACGGAAAGCGAAAATCTGTGTTTTATTCCGCTCGTGAGACACGTCTTTGAGATCATAGAAAAACCTACGAAAGAGCGGGATAATTATTAGTAATAAGATGGAAAAAAATAAAGTCGACACCAAAACCGATTTGGAGTTGAGTCCATACAAGACGTATTGCTTGTATCAAATCCAAGAGAAAAGCCAATCTGCTAGCTTTAAATTCACTCTGCATCACTTGATAAAGAATTGCATCGACCAGTTGGTGTTTTTCGGCAAATTCTATAATGCCGCGATTGTATTCTTTAGCTTCGTTTTTTGTATTCCAAGGGTTTTGCCCCTGTCCATTTTTTGAAGGAGCGAATAAAGGCGCTGGGTTCTGAAAAACCAATGAGCGCGGTGGTTTCTTCTACGCTGCGGCCGGCGCTGCTTAAGTGGTAAATGGCGGTGTCGCAGCGCACGCGGTCTTTTATGTTTTGATATTGAAAACCTTCTAAGCGCAGGTAGTGACGCAGGGTGTGCGGGTGTAGCGCTAGGGCTTTGGCAATTTCATTAAAACTGGGGTTGTCTGCGAGTCTGGATTCCAGCTCGGTGCTGGTTTTGTAGTGCCAGCTTTTTTGGGTGTAACTTTGGGTGATCATGGCGAGGTTGGCGTGTTCTAAAAATTTTGCCAAGGCCTGAGGTGATTTGTGTATATTTTGATTGAGCAGTGACGCAGAGAAATGGATTTGCGAGGTGGCTTGTTCATATTGAATATTTTGGCATAAAAATAAGTTCCAGTACTCGGCGGCTTGCGGGGTTTCGGCAAAGCAAAAATCGACCCTGTGCAGGGGGATTTGCCGTGCAATTAACCAGTTAGCGGTGCGGTGAATATAGAATAAAAATGACTCGTACAAATACGGGTCAAAGCTTTGTGTTGGATCGCTTGGTCGCAGGGATATTGTGGCGTTGTCGCCATTAATACTTAATCGGGTTTCTAGCCCCCAAGGAATTAAGCGGTAAAAGCGACTTAAGCGCACTAGGGCTTCGCCTAGGGTTGTGGTGCTGGCGGCAAGCTCGGTCATGGTTGCCCAGCAGCCGAGTTTTTGCGCCTGTTGGCCAAATCCCATGAGTTCGTCGTTCATTACTTGCATGGTGTCGCGCAGCAGATTGGCGTAGTTGTCGGCGGGTATGCGGGCGCTGTCTTTGCTCAGCAAACTGGTGCTGATGTGGTTTTGGGCCAGTAGCGCACTTTGGGTCTCTGGTTGCTGGTGTAGGTTCTGTAGGCACTTGTGCACAAAGTAAATTGAGATAGTGGGTGATCGCATGGCGATTAACTCATAAATACCGAGCGCGAATTATAACAAAATGTCTATTTTTTGTCAGGTATGCGTCATTGTTGTTGGCGCGCTATGTCGCCGACAATAGACCTTTTCTATATTGTGATATCACATTTTGCCGCACAGCTTTTTTTTGCGGTTTGGCGGTTAATTAAAAGCGCGTGTGGCGCGGGGAGTCGATATGAATATTCAAGGTAAGGTAGCGGTTGTTAGTGGCGGTGCGTCTGGCATGGGTTTAGAGATTGTGCGCCGCTTAGTAAGCCTAGGCGCCAAGGCCGCGATATTCGATTTAAACGCCACTGCGGGTGCAGCGGTGGTTGCCGAGTTGGGCGAGGCGGTGGTTTTTGCCGAGGTTAACGTGACCAGCGAAGATTCGATTAAAGCCGGTATAGAGCAAACCATGACCGCCTTTGGCGCGATTCATATTTGTGTTAACTGCGCAGGTATTGCTACTGGTAGTAAAACCCTTGGCAAAAATGGCCCGTTCCCGCTGGATTTGTGGAACAAAACCTTGGCCGTAAATTTGACCGGTACCTTTAATGTGCTGCGTTTGTGCGCCGAGCAAATGGCTAAAAATACCCCCGAGAACGAAGACGGCGTGCGCGGCGTGATTATGAATACCGCGTCGGTAGCGGCGTTTGAAGGCCAGGTTGGTCAGGCGGCGTACAGCGCCAGTAAAGGCGGTATTGTGGGCATGACCTTGCCTATTGCCCGCGACCTATCAACTATTGGTATTCGCGTTAATTGTATTGCCCCCGGTTTAGTTAACACCCCCATGTTTGAATCGCTACCTGCGCCGGTGTATGAAGCGCTGAGCAGCACGCCGCTATTCCCTAAACGCCTTGGCCGCGCAACCGAAATTGCTCACATGGTAACGAGCGTTATTGAGAACGACTACATCAACGGCGAATGTATTCGCATGGATGCCGGTTTGCGCATGCAACCTAAGTAAATACGCAAATAATCTCCAATCAACACAGCACGGGAAGCCCGCGGGTTTCCCATTAAAAATTAAGTGGAGCGAGTGATGACTGAAGCGTGGATTATTGACGCCTGCCGTACCCCCCGTGGCATTGGCAAATTGGGCAAAGGGGCTTTGGCCGATATTCACCCCCAACAATTGGGTGCCTGCGTGCTCAAGGCGCTGGTTGAACGCAATACGCTAAATACCGCCGATGTCGATGACGTGGTGTGGGGCACAAGCTGCCAACGGGGGCGTCACGCGGGTGATATGGGGCGTATGTCTGCCCTTGATGCAGGCTTTGATATTCGCTCTAGCGGTGTGACCTTAGACCGCTTTTGCGGCTCGGGCATTACCAGCGTCAATATTGCGGCAGCCTCGATTATGTCGGGCATGGAAGATGTGGTGATTGCCGGTGGCGCCGAGATGATGTCTAGCTATGGTCACGACAATGGCCTGCCAGTGGTAATGGACAGCGGCAATATGCGCCTGCGCGCCAGCCACCCCCAAACCCATCAGGGTGTGTGTGCCGACACTATTGCGACCCTCGAGGGTATTGATCGCGAAACCCTAGACAAGCTCGCGGTGGTCAGTCAGCAGCGTGCTGCTCACGCGATTGAAAACGGCTATTTCAACAAATCGCTGGTGCCGGTTTACCATGAAGATGGCCGCTTAGCGCTGGATCGTGAAGAGTTTCCACGGCCGAGCACGACCCTAGAATCGCTGGGCCAATTAAAGCCATCCTTCCCTGTGTTGGCCGATCAGCCGCTAGACGAAGAGGGCACGACCTACCGCAGCTTAATGCAGGCGAAATACCCTGACATTCAAATTAATCACGTACACCACGCCGGTAATTCCTCGGGTGTGGTTGACGGTGCTGGGGCTATTTTATTGGCGTCGCCAAGCTATGCAACTAAGCAGGGCTGGAAGCCCCGCGGCAAGGTTGTGGCCATGGCCAATATGGGCGACTGCCCAACCTTAATGTTAAATGCGCCAGTTGCTGCGGCAGAAAAAGTATTGAAAAAAGCCGGTCTTACGATTGATGATATTGATTTGTTCGAAGTGAACGAAGCCTTTGCCGTGGTCTTGGAGCGCTTTATTCGCAAGTTGAATATAGACCGCGACAAAATCAATGTTAACGGCGGCGCAATGGCGCTGGGGCATCCCATTGGCGCGACTGGCGCTATGCTGATTGGCACAGTGCTAGATGAATTAGAACGCCGCAATTTAAAGCGTGGTCTTATTACTATGTGCACCGCAGGTGGCATGGCACCGGCTATTATTATTGAGCGTATGTAAGTAAATCTGAGAAAAGCAGGCGATCAATATGAATTTAAATCTATCGGAAGAGCAGCAGTTTATTCAGCAAACTGCACGGGATTTTGCCGAGAAAGAGCTGGTCGACAATGCCGCGAAGTTGGACGCCGGCGAGGGCAAAAGCGAGTTTTTAGCGAATCTTAAAAAATTAGCTGATTTGGGCTTTATGGGCCTGAACGTTAATGCCGAGTACGGTGGCACTGAGGCCGGCTCTGTTGCTTTTAGCTTGGCCATTAGCAGCATTGCTCGGGGTTGCGCATCTACCGCTGTAACGGTGTCGGTGACTAATATGGTGGCCGAGGTAATCCAGTCGGTGGCCAGTACTGAGCAGAAGCAAAATTACTTGCCCAAAATTTGCTCCGGTGATTATTTGGCAGCGGGCTTCTGTTTGACAGAATCTGGCGCCGGTTCTGACCCCTCGGGCATGAAAACCACAGCGGTGCGCGACGGCGACAGTTGGGTGCTAAACGGCTCCAAAGCCTATATCACCAGTGCTGAGTACGCTGGGGTATTTGTGGTGTGGGCGGTAACCGACAAAGAAGCACCTCGCGGCAAGGGTATTTCCTGCTTTTTGGTTGAGCGCGAAACTGCCGGTCTTACGGTAGGGCCAGCTGAAGAGAAGATGGGACAGAAGGGCTCGGCAACCAATCCGGTGTATTTCGATGATTGCCGTATACCCGCCAGCGCTTTAATGGGCACGCTGAATCGCGGCTACCAAGTGGCCTTGGGCGAGCTGGCAGGTGGTCGCATTGGTATTGGTTCACTGGCTTTAGGTTTAGGTGAAGCGGCCTTGGATTACGCCAGAGACTATGCCAAAGAGCGTCAGCAATTTGGTCAGCCGATTTCGAACTTTCAAGGTTTGCAGTGGATGTTGGCCGATGCCTACACCGAAATGGAGGCGGCGCGTTTGCTATTAATGCAAGCGGCGTTCACCAAAGAGAGTGGCGGCGATTTTGGCAAACAGGCCTCGATGGCGAAATTGTTTGCTTCGGAAGCCGCTAATCGGGCTTGTTACACCGGCCTGCAAATTCTGGGTGGCAATGGTTATAACCGTGAATATCCGCTGGAGCGTTTGGCCAGAGATGTGCGCATTACCAGTATTTACGAAGGCACCAGCGAAATTCAGCGCATGATTATTTCGCGCAGTGTTTTTAGCTGAGTAGCGCGCTTTACGCTTGCTTTAGTGTTAGTTGGAGCTTGCCAGTGCCTGTTGTTTTAAGGTGCTGGCCAGTTCCTCGCCCAAGTATTTTTCAATAAGGTAGTGCACACCATACAGCACCGGCGTCATGACTACTGCCATCAAAAACTTGTAGATATAGTTCACCACGCCTATCGCGAAAACCAGCTGTAAACTCCAGTCGGCGCCTATATAAAAAGCAATGAATAACACCACAAAGCTGTCGATAAACTGGCTGACGAGCGTTGAGCCGGTGGCGCGCAGCCATATCCAGCGCTCGCCAGTAATTTCTTTTACCCGATGAAAGACCTGCACATCAATAATTTGGCCAAGCAAAAAAGCCACCAGTGAGCCGAGAATAATCCACAGGCCCTGACCAAATACCAGCTTAAATGCCGCGTCGTAATCGCTTACTAGCGCCCGTAAATTATCTTGCTCGATTTGAGGTAGTGCCGGATTAATGTGTGATTGGGGCCAAAAATCGGCGGGTACCAAGCGAATACCAATAAAGAACATGGCAAAGGCGTAAACAATTAAACCCGCGGTGAGATAAGACAATAATTGCACGCCGCGCTTGCCGTAGTACTCATTAATAATGTCGGTAAGCACAAACACAAACGGCCACAGCAAAACCCCCACGGTGAGGTTGAATGAGAGGTGCTCAATGCCAAATATATTCAGGTTCAGCGGGTTGATGCCGAGGCTGTGTTCTAGCGAGAATATTTTTACACCGATCAATTCGGCAATCAGGGCGTTCGCCACAAAAAAGCCGCCCAGCAGAATAAACAGGCGGGTGGCCTTATTGTTAAGGGTATTGTTAATCATGGACGTATCCTAGTGGCGAAATCGCTGAGCGGGAATACTGGCGCCGAAATGAGGTAATATGGCGGTTTAACACATTTTACATTAATTGGCGTTGGGCTAAAGGCTTTGTATTTTACAGGCTTGGTATAGTGCAGCGACGAGTGTATTGCTAGGTGAGTTTCTATGTTCGATAAACACCCCGCGCCCTTGGTGCTAATCACCGGCGCCTCGCAAGGTATTGGCGCAGCGATTGCCAAGAGCTTTGCCACGGCAGATTTCCCCGTGCGCCTCGCGCTTGTTGCCAGAACCGCCAGCCGCTTACATCAGGTCGCCGCCGAATGCACTGGCGCCGAAGCGGTAAACGTTTACGCTGTGGATGTTAGCGACGCCGAGCAGGTTGCTGAATTCGCAACAATTCTTAAAACAGAAATGGGCGACGTAGACGTGCTCGTCAATAACGCTGGCAGCTGGCTGGGCGCGAGTATTGTCGACATGGCTGTTGCAGACTTTGACCGCATTATTGCCGCCAATTTACGCAGCACTTTCTTGCTATCTAAAATGGTATTACCCGCCATGATGGCGCGCCAGTCGGGAGATATTTTTACCATGTCGTCAACCGCGGGCTTTGAAGGCTACGCCGGTGTGTCGGCCTATTGTGCGGCCAAACACGGGGTTAGCGGCTTTACCAAGGCGCTGCGCGAAGAGGTGCGGGGTGCAGGGGTGCGGGTGTGTTGCGTGTCGCCAGGGCCAACTTACTCGCCATCGTGGCAGGGCAGTGGGGTGAACAAGGAGCAGTTGATGCCCGCAGAAGATGTGGCTAAGGCATTTTTAGAAATCTACAAGCTAGATCGCAATGTGGTGGTAGAGGATATTGTGTTGCGCCCACAAGCGGGTCATATCACCAGCAACTAATCCAATAGCGTAAAGCGGCTGGCTGGCAATCCACCGCGTATTGTTAACTGCGTATTTTAGAAAACTCCTCGTCCATACGCATAAACATATAAATTCCCATTTTATTTTCTTCCTCAGAAAAGTTTGCGTTAATCCGCTTAATCACCTCGCAGGCACTGGCGATCATTTCGTCGCAGTGTTGTTTGCCGGCTGGGGTCATTTCGATTAGCTTTTCGCGGCCTGAATTTGGGTCTTCCAGAATAGTGATGTAATTCAATGGCTCTTTGGCAAGCGCACGTAGCGCTTTAGAAACGCTGCTGCTGGTAATGTCATACCAGTTGGTCATCAATTTAACGATGTCTTTGCGGCGAATAACCGACTCATCTCGGCGCTGCGCTTCCGACCGCAGAATCCACATAATCACGGTTTGGTGGCGATCTAGGCGGCCACACTCCATTAAGCCGGCCTCAATTTTCATCCCTATCGAAAAATGGATGGGGTAGAAATAGTCCAAAAACATATTGGGTGCATTATCTGCTGTAACAGGTACGTCGGCAGCGGTTTTCCAATGGTTTTTCAAAGCGAGCCTCAATATATTGATTTGTATGTGAATTTAGTGACGAAAGCAGTCTAGTGTCAAGATATTTGAATTGAGAAACTTGGTTTAATGGAAACTATTTCCTGTTGACACTATTTCTTATAAGTATTACATTTCGTGAAAATGATAATACGAGTAAGCAATGAACACTTTATCTTTAGACCCAAATTTACAGGCGGCCTTTGGCACGCTTCGTCGTGGCTATGCCGATGAGCGCTTTCCCAGTTTAAAGACCCGCGTAGACCGTCTCACTCGTTTACGGGCGTTGTTGGTAGAGAACGAAACCGCGCTGTGCGCTGCGTTGTCAGCCGATTTTGGCTATCGCTCGGCAGATCAAAGCTCCTTTGCAGAAATTACCACCACCATCAAGTCGGTGAATTACGCCCTTAAGAATCTTAAATTTTGGATGCAGGCTTCGCGGCGCAGCCCCGATTTTAGCCTGTGGCTGAGTGGTGCTAAAACCTCGACCCAAGCCTTTCCAAAAGGTGTGGTGGGTATTGTCAGCCCGTGGAATTTCCCGATAAATCTTGCGCTGTCGCCGCTGGTGTCGGTGTTGGCGGCGGGCAATCGGGCCTTAATAAAACCTTCGGAATTTACCCCAGCCAGCTCGGCCTTACTTGGGGAGCTTATAGCCAAATATTTTGCCGACACCGAGGTTGCCGTGGTGTGTGGTGAGGCGGCGCTGGCGCAGCAATTTGTAACACTGCCCTTTGATCATCTTATTTATACCGGCGGTGAAACCGTGGCCCGCCATATTATGGCCGCAGCAGCCGTTAATTTGGTGCCGCTAACCTTGGAATTAGGCGGCAAGTCGCCGGTGATTGTTAGCGAGTCTGCCAACTTAAAAAAGACCGCGCAGCGCATCGCCTTTGGCAAGTATTTCAACGCTGGCCAAATCTGTATTGCCCCAGATTATTTGATGATCGCCGCCGACCGGCTCGAAGAGTTTCTTAACTGCCTGGGCGAAGCGGTAGCGGCAATGAACGCCAACGCAGGCTCGGTAGACAGCGTCACCGTGATTAACGACCGCCATCGTCAGCGCCTGGCCGGCTTGGTGGCCGATTCTGCGGCGCAGGGCGCGCGGGTCGTCAGCTTTGGCGATGACATCGGCGAACACGCTTACCAGCTGAATATTGTTATTGATGCCCCTGCAAATACCAAAATCTGTAGTGAAGAAATTTTCGGGCCGCTGCTGCTTATTAAAACCATCGGTAATTTAGACGAGCAACTATCTGAAATTCGCCGTGGTGGCCACCCTCTGGTGATTTATTACTTTGGTAGCGATGACCGCGAATTTAAGGCTATTGCCGAGCAGACGTGTTCTGGCGCACTAGTAAAAAACGACGTGATATTTCAATACGCCAATGATGACCTGCCCTTTGGCGGGGTGGGCCGCAGCGGTATGGGTAAGTATCGCGGCCTCGACGGCTTTAATGAGTTTTCACATACACGGGCGATATTTAAGTCTGGCTGGCTGGATATTTCCGGCTGGGTGACGCCGCCCTACACCCCCCAGTTCAGAATACTTAATAAAATAATGAGGAAGATATGAGTAGTCATGTACTTGAAAATAGCGCAGATGATTTGAGCCTAGTCGTTGCCAATATGCTGGCGCCGGAATGTATTCAAAATCCCTATCCGGTGTATAAAAAGCTCCGTGGCCAGCCGCCGGTAAATGGTTTGCTCGACTACCCGCCGGGCACAGTGCCAGGGGTGGATACGCCATTTCCCGCGTGGGTGATTACCCGCTATGCAGATGTGGACTATGTGCTTAGCAATCCCGATATTTTTTCATCGGAAGATCCTATGCAGGCAAATTCCAGTGCGCCGAGCTTAATGTTGGTCAATCACGATAAGCCGCGCCATACCGAATTGCGCAATCTCGCCAAAATGGCGTTCACCCCCAAGCGAATTCACGACAATATTGTGGCGCGATTGCGCAATGACGTTAGCACCATTATCGACCACAACCTTGGCGTGACCATCGATTTTATGACCGAGGTCGCGGGGGTGATTCCCGCTATGGTAATGACCTATTTGATGGGCTTACCCAAAGAAGATTACAAAAAACTCGTGCGCTGGGCCAATGCCTTTATGGTGTCTTCAGATTTTACGCCCGAAGAGCGGCAAAGCTGTAATGAAGAGTTATTCCATTACTTTGTTGCCAAAGTGGGGGAGCGCTACCACAACATAGAAGCGGGTAATGAGGTTACAGACGACTTAATGACCGCCTTTATTACCGCCGAGTACGAGGGCAATGGCCTGAGTAAGGAAGAGGTTATTTTGTTCTGCATCACCTTGGTGGTGGCTGGCGCCGAAACGACGACCTATTTCCTCGGCAATTTGATGGGCGTGCTGCTAGAAGACAACAGCTGGTTTGAACGCCTCAAGCAAGACCGCAGTTTAATTCGCCCCTTTATGGAAGAGAGTCTGCGGCGCGATGGCCCGCCGCAGCGTTTATTCCGCTGTGTTACACAAGACTGCGATATTGGTGGCCAGCAGATTAAGTCTGGCGATTGGGTGGCCTTTTTTATGGCTGCGGCCAATCACGATGAGTCGGTATTTGAAAATCCCGAGCAATTTAATATCAATCGCAAAAATGCCAACAAACACTTCACCTTTGGTCGTGGTATTCATCATTGCTTGGGCGCGCCTTTAGCGCGTATTGAAGGTGAGATTATGTTGAATATGATTTTAGATAAATGCACCGGAGTGGAGGGCAGCTTATTAAATTCTAGCCGTCAATCCGGCGGTTTACTGGCCTATGGCTTTAGTACCTTGCCCTTAACATTAGCGTCAAGCTAACTTGGTAAACGCATTTCGAATCAATAATGATGGTATTTAATAAAAGGAAATAGCAATGACTGATAGCGACGTAAAGACTCTTGAAACAGCCAACTTAGCCCTAACCAAAGAAATTTTTGTGCGCTTTGGTAATCACGATGTCGATGGCATTGTAGAGCTGCTACACGATGAAGCGACCATCGAGTTTTACGGGCCAGCGGCGATCCCTTATGCCGGTGAATACCATGGCAAAACCGAGTGCCGAAAGTTTTTTAGCACGGTGTTGTCGTCGGTAGATATTCATGTGTTTGACGCCGATGAATTTATTTGTGAGAACGACAGGGTGATTGTGGTTGGCAAACTTAGACTGACCACCAAAACCAATGGCAATGAAATTAAGTCGCCCTTTGTGCATGTGATTACCTGCAAAGACGGACGCTGGTTGTGGTTCCGCGACTTTATGAACACCGCCGTTGCACAACAGGCGTTTGCTCCCAATGGCGTTTAATCATCGCAGTGTTTATCGCTCAGATGTCGGTTTGTTCGTGCTGCTGGCCACGCCGGTGCTCAATGACTATGTTGTCGAATTTTTATTGGGTTTTGGCGAAAGTGATATTTATCGCGGCGGCGCCAAGGCTGCGATAAATACCTTTGTTGGCGTTGCTGGGGTGCTTGGGCTTGGCTTTGCGTTATTACGGCTGCAATTGGCAGATTCGCGGGCAATAGTCGGTATTAGCTTGTTTGTAAAAACGAGCGCCGCCGCTTGGTTGTTGTTTGCCTATATGCAGGGCGTGTCGCCGGCGTTTATGGCCTTGGCGGCCGCCGATTTTATGTCGGCGCTGCTTTTATTGAGGGCATTAGTGAGTCGAAATGAGTCTTAATTTATAAGCTAATAAAAGCAAAGCTATAAAAATTGCAGTGTATATAACAATAAATAGTTTTATAAAAATGGTGAGTGCCCAATGAGAATTCAATACAAAAAACTGTGTTTAGCAATGGTCGCAAGCGCGGGAACGGTGGCTTCTGTTCCCAGCATGGCAGCTGGCCAAGGCAGTCGTTTAATAGAAGAGGTGATGGTTACTGCCCAAAAGCGCGAGGAAGATTCCCAAGATATTCCCATTATGATTAGCGCCTTTAGCAGTCAAAAACTCGATGCTATGGGCGTGGAGTCGACAGCCGATTTACAAAAAGTAACGCCTGGCCTGACCTTTACTTATGCCTATGGCTACACGGTTATTTATTTGCGTGGGGTGGGCAGTGATGCGTTTTTGCCCAATGCAGACCCCAGTATTGCCACCTACATCGACGGCATTAATATTGGTCCTAGCCAGGGTAAGCAAGACACCCTTGGCGCAGTAAAACGGGTGGAAGTACTTAAAGGCCCGCAGGGCACCTTGTTTGGTCGCAATGCCACTGGCGGCGCCATTAGTATTATTACCGAAGATCCGCCAGAGCAGTTTGGTGGTTACTTAAAAACTGAATTCGGTAACTACAACGCTCGAGAAAATCAGCTCTATTTCGGCCTGCCAATTGGTGAGCATTTTGGCGCTACCGTTTCCTTGTTTGAGAGCTATCAAGATTTGTACGGCCGCAATGAAGTTTACGGTGAAGCTGGACCAATGCGCGATGAGTTTGCCGAGGGCGCCCGTGTGAAATTGCGCTGGGACCCTACCGACAGCTTTGCCATGACCTTAATTGCCGCATACGGAAACCAGTTTTCGAGCAATTCGCTGTCTCAGGAAAACACGCGGCCATCGCCGCTATTGGGTGGCGGTGTAGAGCCAGATGAGCTAGATCGGGTGTGGCACAATAATGATCTGGGCGGCAACTCCACCATGAACGAACTCTACGGCGGTATTGTTGAGTGGCATCCTGGTCCGGTAGACGTGAAGTTTATTTACTCAGAAAATTACGCGGTGGTTGACGAGGCCCATTACGATTTGGACTCTACCGAAAAAGCCGAGGCCTATTTTTACAGCGCCGATCAGTTCAATGATCAGAAAACCTATGAGTTGCAAATCTTATCCAATGAAGACACTTGGCTGGCCGACGACGTTGAGTGGGTAGCGGGGCTTTATCGTTTAGAGGGCGAGGGCGGTTTTGGCAGCTTATACCTCACCTTGAATGCGGTCGGTGTGGCGGCGTCGGCACTGGGCTTGCCGAGTTTATTGGCGCCAATTATTGGCCCGCTATTAAACTCCACGCCAGATATTGTGCTCGGTAACGGCGGTATTCTCACCACCGAGTCGAATTCTGCGTATGCGCAGGCAACGTGGTTTACCACTAATTGGTTAAATATTACTGCGGGTGTGCGCTATCAAGAAGAAGTGCGCGGCATTACCAATAGCTATTTAGATGTGGTTAGCCCGCTGGCGGGTGACCCGCCAAACGAGTATTACCGCTCCGGTGATCGCTCGCAAAATACTCGGCTCTCTAATTTTAGCGCGCCGGATTTAGAAGAGAATACCGTGTCGCCGCGTATTGCCCTGCAAATATTTCCCGCAGAGAATATCCAGTTGTTCGCCTCGGCGCAGCGTGGTTACAAAAGCCCTACCTACAATATTGTTAACTTCTTTACTAACCCCGACCCGGTCGAGCGCGAAGAGGCCACCGCTTTTGAATTGGGGATTAAGACGGACTTGATGGATGGCACACTGCGTTTAAACGGCGCGTTGTTTAAAACCAAAATAGACGGTTTGCTCACCGCTCTGGTGGCGATTCCCTCTGGCGGGGTGGTGACGTTTAAAAACGCCGGTACTGGCGAAATTGAAGGGGCCGAGATCGACTTCCAATGGCAGCCAATGCCGAGTTGGAATGCGGGTTTAGTGATTACCGGCGGCGCCACCTATTTAGATGCGATTTATACAGACTATAAAGACGGCGCTGGCTTTGATGACGACACCGGCCTGTACTTTGGTTCCGATAGCCTAGTGGGCGACACTTCTCGTGACTTTAGCGGCAACCGCATTGTGCGCACGCCACGCTTTAGCTCCAGTGTGTCGGCCAACCAGTTTGTGAGTTTAGGGGATATTGGCGATCTCGAATTTGGCGTTGACTACTACTTTAACGGTGGCTACAACACCACGCCGCAAAACTCGCCCTTTTACGAGCAGAGCCAATTCGAAACTTGGTCTGCGCGAGTTTCTTATTTTTACGATCCCCTCGGCTTGCAGCTAACGGGCTTTGTTAATAATGCGAAGGACGAACAATACACCCAAGCAATGGTGCAGCAAGACTTTGGTCGCACCGTTACCCTAGCGCCGCCGCGCACATATGGTCTGCGGCTAAAGTGGGATTTTGGCGGTTAATGATGCTTGCCTTGCCGGAGCCTCTACCTGTGGGACGATGGGTGAGTGCTTCGGTTTTTTAATAATACTGAAAAGGATGAAGTGATATGACAAAGATAAAAAATTACGCTTGCTTAACGCGTACCCTTGGATGTTTCACCTTGTCGTTAATGGTGAGCTCGGTGAGTTTTGCCCAAGAGGGCGTGGCGAATTTGCTCAGCCTGAGCGCGGGTCCTAGTGCGGCGCTGTTTGCACCAGTACTGGACTTGGGGTTGTTGCCGCGCAGTGTCCAAAACGGCGGGGTGGTGTTTCAGGCTGGTGAAGATATTGTACTGGGCGACTTAGGACCGGTAGGGACGGTAATTGGTTTGGGCGGGCCATTAAAGGGCCAATTAATTCCGGTGCTGGATGTGCTAATGGAGAATCCACTGGGCCTGGGTGATTATTTGCTGGCGGGGGGCACGCTAATTTCCAAAGAGCTTGCGCTGCCGCCAATACCGATTGTAAACGCGCCATTAACAGGCTTGTAAGCTCAGCGTAGCAAAGGTCTTAGCATTCCCTCTAGGCCGTTGAGTTTAATTTCGTACATGAGGCCCAGCTGCTCGCCAAGCTTTCCTGCCGGAAAACCCTGTTTGTGAAACCACACTAAATAGGGCTCCGGCAACTCTAGTAATTTTCGGCCCTTGTATTTACCAAAGGGCATCACTTGATTAACCGCGTCGATCAATTGCTGAGGGTTCTGCTCAAGATCCATTAGTGCTCGCCAGTGATGTTGTTGTTGGCAAGGGCGCTACTTTCTGAGCTTTGCCACAAACTGGCGCCAAGGGCGATGAGCCGCAGCTGCTTTTCGGCAAGATTGATTAGCTCCGCGTCATCTTCGCCGCGGGGCCTTGCCATCAATTGTTGGTTTACGATTTGAATCATGGACCTGATCATTAAATTGGCGAGCATCCGTAAATCGGCCTCACTCCAGTTTTCATTGGCAACAATGCGGCCTAAGTCGCGGGCGAGTTCCGCCTCTAATTGTTTGAATTCATCATTGATTGCCTCGCGGACACAGGCAACACCACCAAAGGTTTCGCGAGCAATAAACTGAAACTGACGGCGGTGGGCGCGCACGTAAGTGATAAACGTCTCTACTGAACGGCGAATGATCAATTCTTTTGGCAGCGGGTTGGCGCGCACGGTAATGAGCATCGCGCGCAGGGTGCTGAAAGAGGATGTCACCAGTTCCAGTCCAAGGGTATTCATGTCTGGAAAATGTCGGTAAAAGGCGCCGGGTGTAATGCCAACCTCGCGGGTGACCTCACGAAGACTAATCGCATCGAAACTCTTGTCGCGGCGAATGAGCTCCAGTACCGCTTCGAGCAGTGCCTGACGTGTGTTGATCAGGGTGTCACTGTGGCTGCGGTGGCGTTTTTGGGGGCGACTCATTGGGGCTGACTACTCTGGCTTTGCTAGGTTAATGGGCTTAAGTGTACAAGCCTCAGCAGGCTGAGGCTACGACTTGTATTTAAACCTAGCCCAGCGGCTAGAGGTTTTAGGCTGCTAAAGGGCGTGGCGTATTGCGTGGTGGTAGCGCTAATTTAAAGATCTTCATCCATACCGTGGCATACTGGCTATATAGCGGGCCAGTATTGTAGGGCAGGCCGTATTTCTCGCAGATTTGGCGAACTTCTACTGACATTTCTGCATAGCGGTGAGCGGGTACATCTGGAAATAGGTGGTGTTCAATCTGGTGCGACAAATTGCCACTCATTACATGGAAAAGCTTGCCGCCGCTGAGATTGGCTGAACCAAGCAATTGCCGGTAATACCATTGGCCGCGACTTTCGTTTTCGCAGGATGCTTCGGTGAAGGTGTGTACACCATCGGGAAAGTGGCCGCAAAAGATTATGGAGAAGCTCCAAATATTGCGTATAACACTCGCGCTGGCATTGGCGGCTAGAATGATCGGAAAGAATGGCCCAGCGAGGGCGGGATACAGAATAAAGTCTTTACCCCAAATTTGGGCAGTTTTGCGAAGTGACTGCTTTAACTTTGGCCACACGTCTTTAAAGGTTTTGCGGCCAGCGCGAAGACTGTCCATTTCGACGTCGTGTAGGGCAACACCCATATCAAAAAGCAGCATTAGCAATGTCGCGAAAATAGGGTTGGCAAGATAGGCTGGGTGCCATTTTTGCGCAGGATCCATGCGTAAGATTCCGTAGCCGATATCCCGATCTTTACCCAAAATATTGGTATAAGTGTGGTGCTCGTAATTATGGGAATTTGCCCACTGTGAACCCGGACAGTTAGTGTCCCAGTCATAGTGGCGTGAATGAAAGCGTGGGTCGCCCATCCAGTCGTACTGGCCGTGAATGATATTGTGGCCAATTTCCATATTGTCGAGAATTTTGGCAATGCCAAGCCCAATGCTACCGGCGCTTAATAGCAGCCAGAATAGCGGCCAACTGGCGATGTTTAGTGCAATGCTAAAGCCGAACAGCTCGGCGGGTAAAAATAACAACGATGCAAAAATACTAAGGCGAGCGCCAATGGTGAGCAGGTCGTGAATTCGCATCAGTTTTTTGATGTAGCGGGCATCACGCTCGCCGCGATCGGCAAGGGCGCGCTGCTTTACGGCTTCTATTTCGCTGCCAAAGGCATCGAGTAACTCTGGATTCATTGTTGTGGTATTCGAATTCATTCTAGTTTCTCCTGTAATGTGGCTCACTATATGGCGAGGCTGACATTACCAAGTGGCTGGGAAATACACAGGCGAATATATTCTTCGCCGTGGCTTATTTCACCGCTATTCATATTGCGTACGCTGCCTTCGGTTTTAAGGCAGCTACAGCTGTGACAAATGCCCATGCGACAGCCCGCTTGGGGCTGTAGGCCAGCAGCTTCGGCTTGTTCCAGCAAATTGCGATTGTCGCTGCTCACTTCACTTTGGCTGCTTTTAAAAGCCAGTTTGCCAACGACTTCGGTATTACCCGATACATTGATTACCGGCTTAAAGCGCTCGGCGTGGAATTTTTCAGCGTGGCCAAACTGTTTATATTCCTCGCTAACGGCCTGAATTAAAGACTCCGGCCCGCAAACAAAGCACTCGGGTAAGCTCACTGCTGCGGTGTGCGCACTAAGGGTGTTTTGAAAACTCAATGTCTTGAGTAAATGATGCTGGTTGAAATGGCCACTCAACTCACTGCTGCCATCACTAAAAACCGGTAACAGCGAGAAATGTGGATTAGCGCTGGCAAGTTCTTGTAGGCGCTTAATGAATATGGTGTCGGCTTCGCTGTGGTTGTAGTAGAGCAGGGTGATGCCGCCTTGGTAGCCCTTTTTTAGCGCTGCTTCTACCATTGCCATGATTGGCGTAATACCGCTGCCAGCGGCGACCATTAGCATGGCGTCGGGCAACTGCACCGGTAAAACAAAGTCGCCCATCGGCGGCGATAAACGGATTATGTCACCCACGTTTAATTTACTGTTGATGTGCTTGGAAACCAAGCCATCGGCCTGCGCTTTTACGGTAATCGCGAGGCGGCCAGCGCGGCAGTTTAAGGAGTAGCTACGGCTATGCAAGCGACCGTTAATTTCGATATACAACTGGCAAAATTGACCTGGGCGAAAGCCCTGCCAGTCGCCATTTGGCGAAAGCTCTAGTGTTACTGAATCGCTGGTTTCACGGTGAATTGCAGTGATATAAGCCGGAATTCGATTCGGATCCAGCGACCACATTGGATTTAATGCCTCTAAATAACGGCCCATGCCATTGGGGGCTGCGAGGGCATTAATTAGCCGAGAGTCGGCAATTTTCCGCCAAGTACTACGCGATGGATTGGTGCTGAGCTTCATTGCTTTCTCCTTGTGGTGGGCCTGCTAAAAGATTTATTTGTAAACATCTGTGCACTTTATGGCTGGCAAGATGTTAAGTCAACATGTGTTCACAAATAATTAATAATAGTGTTCTAACCCGCTTGCATGGCCTTTTTTTATTTAAATATTTGAAAAATAACGTTTTTATTGTATATCTGAGAGCAATTTCGGTAATTGATCTGCTGCTGTGGCGAATTATTACCAATAAATTTACGGCGATATGCTCGGCCACTGAATTGCCAGCGGTATGTGTAACTGGGATTGCCAATAACAATTCTGTTAAACTTCGCCCCCCGGTATCCGCCTAGAACGAGATTGAATATGACGGAACAAGCTTCTGCCCAGCAGGTGGTTCGCGATCATTTGGCCAAGATCCACGAGCAGCCTCAGGTGCCCGCCGCTGAGCGCGTTGAATTGCGAGACAAAATTAAGCGTTTATTGAAAGAGCGCAATGCAGTGCTGGTTGCCCATTACTACACCGACCCAGAGATTCAGGCCTTGGCCGAAGAAACCGGCGGTTGTGTCTCCGACTCATTGGAAATGGCCCGTTTTGGCCGCGACCATCCAGCATCGACCTTGATTGTTGCTGGGGTCAAGTTTATGGGTGAAACCGCAAAGATTTTGTCGCCAGAAAAACAGGTGTTCATGCCCACGCTGGAGGCAACCTGCTCGCTGGATATCGGTTGCCCAATTGAAGAGTTTTCGGCGTTTTGCGACCAGCATCCGGACCGCACAGTGGTGGTCTATGCGAATACCTCGGCGGCGGTAAAAGCCCGCGCCGACTGGGTGGTGACCTCGAGTATTGCCTTAGACGTGGTGGACTACCTCGACAGCGAAGGCCAAAAAATTCTGTGGGCGCCAGACAAACACCTCGGTGATTATGTGCGCCGCGAAACCGGCGCCGATGTTTTACTGTGGGACGGCGCCTGTATTGTTCACGAAGAGTTTAAAGCGCAGGGTATTCTCGACCTGAAAAAGGTCTACCCCGACGCCGCGGTGCTGGTGCATCCCGAGTCGCCAGAGAGCGTGGTCGCGCTGGCAGACGTGGTGGGTTCCACCACTCAAATTATTAACGCGGCGCGGGATCTGCCCAATAAGCAAATGATCATTGCCACCGATCAGGGCATTTTCTACAAGCTGCAACAGCTGGTGCCAGATAAAGAATTTATTATTGCGCCCACGGCAGGCAGTGGCGCGACTTGCCGCAGCTGCGCAAATTGCCCGTGGATGGCCATGAATGCCCTCGACAACCTTGCCTATGTCTTAGAACATGGCGGCAATGAAGTGCATGTTGACCCCGCCCTTGGCGTGCAAGCCATGAAGCCGCTCACGCGGATGTTGGACTTTGCCGCGGCCAAGCCCAAGTCTTGAGTAGCTCGCCAGCAGCGCCAGTATTCTTCAAAACCAGCGCCGCCTGCGATGCCATGGCGGCGCGCTTGGGTTTAGCCTTAGTTAAAAAATGGCTGCCCGACCCAGAGCAGCTGTATGTGTTTTTTGAGCTAGGCCGTCTGGGCATCGGCCTAGCGCCATCGCAAAGAGAAAACCCCGTTGCCGTAGATTTTGCCTACGCACTGCAGCACCGCCACCCCGGCAAAGAATTATTAATCAAAGCGCTAGGCGGCAAGCGGCCGACGGTGGTAGACGCCACCGCCGGTCTCGGCCGCGACAGTTTTGTGATGGCCAGCAATGGTTGCACGGTAACGATGTGCGAGCGCATGCCGGTGGTCGCTGCGCTGTTAGAAGACGGCTTAATGCGCGCCAATATCAGTATTGATACCATGGAGTTTGCCGCGAGAATGGCCCTGGTGAAGGCTGGCGCGGCGGATTATCTTGAACAACTCGGCGAGGGCGACTGCCCCGATGTGGTGTATTTAGACCCGATGTTTCCGGTGTCGGGTAAATCAGCCTTGGTTAAAAAAGAAATGCGACTCTTCCATTCCCTAGTAGGTTTGGATGAAGACAGCGCCGCTTTGCTGGATATTGCCCTGCAAAGAGCGCGGCATAGAGTGGTGGTTAAACGCCCGCCGAAAGCGCCGTATTTAGCCGAGCGCAAACCCCAGCTGTCGGTGGCGGGCAAGGCGGTGCGCTTTGATATTTATCCGCTTAGGGCGTTTCCTAAGTAACTGGAAGCGGGATTCTTTACGTTAGACGATGAATGCAAAGGCTTGGCCTAGTGCTGGTTTCTTAATATTAGGCTAGCAACTCTTTTAACATTCCCTCATACATCAGCGACAGCTTATCTAAATCTTCGGCTTTAACGCATTCATCTACTTTGTGGATGGTGGCGTTAACGGGCCCGAGTTCGACCACTTGCGCGCCTGTTGGGGCAATAAAGCGGCCATCGGAGGTGCCGCCGGCGGTAGATAAAATGGTGTCCTTACCCGTTACCGCTTTTATGGCGTGCTGGGCGGCTTCTACCAGCGGGCCTTCTGAGGTGAGGAAGGGTTGGCCGCTTAGATTCCAGTCTATTTGGTAATCCACACCGTGGCTGTCGAGTATGGCATGGGTGCGTTCTTTTAATATCTCGGCGGTGAGTTCGGTTGAAAAACGAAAGTTAAAAACCACTTCCAGCTCGCCGGGAATGACATTGGTGGCGCCAGTGCCGCCATTGATATTGGATATTTGGAATGAGGTGGCGGGGAAGAAATCATTGCCTTCGTCCCACTGCTCCGCAGCCATCGCCGCGAGTGCTGGGGCGGCTACATGGATTGGGTTGTTGGCTAAATGTGGGTAAGCGACATGGCCTTGGATGCCCTTGACCGTCATTACGGCGCCCAGCGAACCACGGCGTCCATTTTTAATTACATCGCCAACATGGTCGGTTGAGGAGGGTTCGCCAACCAAACACCAAGTGATTTTTTCATTTTGCTGTTCTAGCCACTCAACTACTTTCACGGTGCCGTTAATCGCTGGGCCTTCTTCGTCGCTGGTAATTAAAAAAGCGATACGGCCGCTGTGGTCGGGATGGGCGGCAACAAAGTTTTCGCAGGCGGTGATCATCGCCGCGAGGCTGCCCTTCATGTCGGCGGCGCCGCGGCCCCGTAACATGCCGTCTTGAATGACCGCATTAAACGGCTGGGTTTGCCAGTTGGCGGCGGGGCCAGTCGGCACTACATCGGTATGACCCGCAAAGCAAAATATTGGCCCGCTGCGGCCGTGTACCGCCCAGAAATTGTCAACGTCACCAAAGCGCAGCGATTGGCACTCAAAGCCAATAGCGCTTAGCCGCGCCATCATAATGGTTTGGCAGTCGGCGTCGGCAGGGGTCACCGAGGGCCGTTCAATGAGTTCGCAGGCGAGTTGCAGGGTTGGGGAGAGGGCTGTCATAGAGTGTCGGCTTCTGTAGCGTAAATTGGTGTTGCGGCGGGCGCATATATTAGCGGCGTATTCTAGCAGAAGTTTGGCAGTGGGCCGAATACCTCAGGTGTTTAGCGGCGTAGATCGTTATTATTGGCGACGCCCTAGGTCACTAAAATATTTTTAAAGCTGTCATAAAACCGTCCCGAAACTGTCATTGCTCCCCTATAGCATTCTCTTTGCCGCTGGCGAGGTGGCTTATATACCTAACAGTGTAAAGGGATTGAGATATGAATCGTTATATAAAACAGCATGGTACGTATTCGAATCAATATCAGCAGGGTCTTAGGGCTGAGATCTCGCGGCAGGTCGATGATTTTTTAAACAAGGGCGGCAAAATAGAGCAATTGCATGGGCCGCAGTTTCAGCCCCATCGGGCGGTGCGTATAAGTAACGCGCTAATCACCGAAGCTTTATAAGCAGAATAATAAAAAACGCTGGTTAGCCCCATAGTTTAGGGCTGGCCAGCGTAATTGATACCCTTGTGTGGTCTCGATCTGAGTGCCTTAGAAAATAATCAGGCAGGCTCGTATTGCCATAATAAGTAGGGCTAGGGAGGTCACCAGAAATAGCCCAAAGCGGACTAAGACGACATTTGTTGTGGCGTGAACCAAGCTGTGCACGATACGACCACCAACATAAAACCACGCCAATATTAGGTTTAGACCTTCCCCTGCACCAAGCATTGCCAAAACCAAGGCCGTTGCGTAGAAAATAGTGGGTTGTTCCATTAAGTGGTTGTAGTTGTCGGCCTTCCATTGAATATGGGGAGGCATTTTCTCGCCCAAGTCTTTGGTGCGTTTACCTACATCGCGACCTAGCTTTAATTTAGGAATAGCGGGTAGGCGGGTGCCGGCCATCCAAAACATCATCACAAAGCTCCACAGCACCAAAATCATAATGGGCGCCAAAATGGCTGAGGGTTCAAACATAGTGGTTTCCTTTTTATTAAAATGGCGCTAAGAGCGCATTATTGTAACGCGAGTATTACGTTGTTGCGCAGCTGTTAGATGTGCTGCAGCGGTCGTAATTTAGTGTACCTTACGTTCGCTGGCACTGCCTTTGCGCTTGCCCCTTGGGGTATCGAGCTCAAATTCTATCCAATTCATATTATTGCCGGGCAGGTAGCCGACACTGCGCAACTTGTCGCGAATTAATTGCTTTAAGGCTAGGCCCTCGGCACTGCTATTCAGGGTTTTAAGGTCGGCGTCGGGATCGAACACGCAGCGCACGGTTAGGCTCTGTTGAATATTGCCGTAGTCCAATTCATGGCTGAGCCAGCGGAAATCAGCAATACTGCTTAGCGCCTCGTCGCAGGCTTCGGTTAATACCTCAATAATGTCGTTTTCGGCTTTTTTGTCTTTTTTGCGCATAGTACTGGCTGATCTTGGGAATTCGAGTTGCCTAGTATAAGGGAAATGCCAAGGTAAAGGGGCCGCTGCAGACGGTGTCGCACTTAGCCGCCGATTTGCGGTCAGAGGCTTAGTGATGATCTTTCTTACCTAAATTCAGTGGTTTGTAAGGGGGCATCGTTTTAATTGGTTTCATTAAAGGACTTACCCATGAAAATAAAAGCACTTTTAGGAATTATATTGGCGTCTGGCTTGCTGCTTGCGACGGCGCCAACTATGGCCGGTAACAATCACGAGGGCAAAGGCTTGCCGCCAGGTTTACAGAAGAAAGTGGCTGAGGGTCGCTCACTACCGCCAGGTTGGCAGAAAAAATTGGCGGTGGGCCACCATTTAGACCGCGACATTTACAGTCATGGTCATATCATTGAGCCCGTTGATAATTACGGCTATATCACTGTAGAGATTGAAGACCGGCGCCTGCGTTTACTTGCTGCCACTTTAGAAATTATTGAAATTTTGCACTAATTAAGCGTATCGGTGTTTTCGCTATATCCGTTTACAAAGAGGTGGGCAAATGAAAATTCATGGCAAACTTAATTATCTTGAAATGGCCGCGGTGGATATAGCGGCGACCAAGGCATTCTTTAGTAGTGCCTTTGATTGGAGCTTTACCGATTACGGCGCAGATTACACCGCCTTTTCTGATGAAGGCTTGGATGGTGGCTTTTACCGCGCGCCACTGAGTAGCAAGGCTGAACAGGGCGGCGCGTTGCTCGTGTTTTATAGCAGCACCTTGGAGGAAACCCGCAACGACGTGGTGCGCGCTGGCGGCATTATTCTCAAGGAAATTTACGATTTTCCTGGTGGCCGCCGTTTTCATTTTGCCGAGCCGAGCGGTAATGAGTTTGCGGTGTGGTCTGAACCTGCATAGGTCATTAAGGCCTGTTGGCTCAGGCCTTTTCTCCTTGCCACTCAGTTTTGACAGCCTTGTTCGCATAGACTTCATCAACCCACTCTGGATGCTTGTAAAGAATACGTAGATCTTTATAGCGCCATAGGTCTTGCGCCATTTCTACCCAGCCATGAGTCTGCAAATACCAAGGGTTATACGGCTTGGCCGGCATGTGGGTGACGCCGTATTTAATTTCGCCGGCATCGGCTTCGTCGCGAAAACTGCCAAACAATTTATCCCAAAAAATAAAGATACCGCCAAAGTTACGGTCTATCTGTGCAGGGTTGCTGCCGTGGTGTACTCGATGGTGAGAAGGGGTATTCATGAACTTTTCTAAGAAACCCAATCTGCCAACTTGCTCAGTGTGTTCTGGTCAACAAAACCGGACACATTAATTTGCTAATTTCTCATACTGAACC